>NZ_JBIWKU010000010.1:0-344533 GCF_044765825.1 Streptomyces flaveolus
GGGGGGGGGGGGGGCGGGGGGGGGGGGGTGGGGGCGGGGGGGGGGGGGGGGGGGGGGGGGGGGGGGGGGGGGGGGGGGGGCCGCCGCCCCCCCCCCCCCCCCACGCCCCTTTCGGCTGGAGCACCGACCTCGTGCCGCGGCATGCGTCTCAGCTCCGACCCTCATGTCCTGATCGGTACGGTGACGCCTTGCCGCGGCCGGTGAGGCGGGGCCCTACACGTCCGAGGCCGCGAGTTCCGCGATCGCGGCTGTCGCCCGGGCACAGTTGTCGCGGTCCTCGAAGGCGAAGAACGCGCGTGCCCGGTAGTCGTACTCCGGCTCGCGCACACACCCGTTGCTGAGGTAGCGGATCACTTCGGTCACCACCTCCTCGACGTTGCCGCACACCGGTCCGAACCCGTCGTGCGCCGCCTCGAAGTACCCCTTCCTGGCGTGCTTGGCCCAGTACTCGTCGGGGTCGAACCGGGCGTAGACGAGCGGCGTGCCGAGATAGGCCATGTCGAAGTGGACGGAGGACCAGTCGGTGATGAACAGGTCGCACTGGCGCAGGGCCGTCTGAACGCTGACCTTCGTCTGGTCCAGGCGCTGCACCCGGGGGTGGTCCGGTACGACACCGTCGATCATGTTCCGCATCTCGTAGTGCGGAAGGAAATCGAGCACGTAGTCGTAGTACTCCAGCGCCTCCATCAGCTTCGGGTGGCGCAGCAACTGCACCATGAACTCCCGGTAGGTCGACTCCCGGAAGATCTCGTCGACCGCGTTCTTGTCGGCACCGTCCTGCTGGAGGTAGGAGGGAACCGTCAGGTACTTGCGCCAGGTGGGCATCAGCAGGACACGCCGTCGGCCGCGGTCCGGCTGCAGCGCGTCGAAGCGCGGGAAGCCCAGCGCCTTCGCCTGCTCTCCGTAGTGCATGTGCTCGGAGAAGTACTGGGCCTCCCGGTCGCTGGTCGCGAACACGAGGTCCACGCCGGTCCGGTTGCGGTGCAGGGCCTTACTGCCGTCCTCGTCGGTGACGCCGTGCTGGAGGAAGACCCTCCGAGCCCCGACGCGCCAGTTGAGGTGCTTGAGGTACTTGGTGCGGTCCCAGCCGTCGGGCAGCATGTACGAGTCGATGTCGTAGGCGTTGATGAGCAGCGACGCGTGCAGCATGAGCAGCTTGTGCTTCCAGGAACTGTGCGCGACCACGTTCCCCAGGCGCTTCAGCTTGGCCCGGTCGGCGCTGTTCTTCTCGATGACGTAGTAGGCCTTCCGGCGGCGCTCGTGCGTGCGCAGATACGTGAACAGGTGCAGGCTGTTGTCCTGTGCGGTGTCCTTGCGCTCGCCGATCAGCCATATCTCCTTGCGCCGGAAGAACGCGAGCGTGGCCCGCCGGATGGCGCGGGCACGCCAGAAGGGCGCCTTGCGCTTCTTCTGCTCCTCGTCCAGACCCTCGAGGAACTCCTCCCAGGCTCTGTCGCCGTCCCGGCCCTGCGCCTCCCGGACGACCAGGACGGAGTTGTCCTTGCCCTTCGACAGCGGGAGGACCCAGCGGTCCGCGATCTTCATGGGCCGGGCGCTGCGCAGCATCGCGGTGGTGGTCATGCACGGACGCGAGACATCGCGGCCCGAGGTGCAGAACACCAGCTTCAGCGGGAACTCACCGTCCTTGAGGGCGCCTGCCTCGACGACCGCCTCGAAGCCGCCCCAGGCGAGGTCGTCACGCGTTGCCAGCAGGTCACTGCGCCACACCTGCCGCGCGGTCACCATCTGACCGCTCTTCTCCACCCACAACTGCAGGGGATTGCGCATGGGGTGGCTCATCGGGAGTCCGTTGAGCACGAACCGGCCGGCCACCACGATGCCGCCGGAGTCGGGGTCCGCCTGGATCCGCTCCACGTGCACGCTGGTGGCGGAGACCTTCGTCAGCGGGAGCAGCGCGCTCGGCACCGCGACATCGAGGTAGAGGTCTCCACCGCGTCCGTACACACCGCTGATCGCCTGCTCCGGGCGCGCGAAGAGCTCGTACCAGTTCATGTACATCGCCAGGAACGGCACTCGATGACGGGTGTCGTGGGTGGAGGCCAGCACCGCGTCGGGCGTCACCAGCGTGTAGACGGCGCGGGCCCGCTGGAAGAGCCGGAACAGCTCGTCCTCGGGCAGGACCTGCGGCGCGCGCAGGGCGAACCCCTGGTAGCTGCGCACCAGGAACCGGTTGAGGACCTCCTGCCGGTGTCCCGAAAGGCGGGAACGGAGCGTCATGAGGTACTCCTCCAGAAGGAGGTGGTCCCAGTAATTCTCCGTGCGCTCCCACAACTTGTCCATCGTGGAGTCCTCGGCGGCACGCTTGCGGTACTTGTAGACCGTGCTCGGCACCATCGCGATGCGGTCCGCGAGCAGCATGGCGGGAACCGAGAAGAACGCGTCCTCGAAGTGCACCCCTTCGCGGAACCGGATGTTGTTCGCGCGAATGAACTCGACGTCGAAAAGCTTGTGGCAGGCGCTTCCGCCGTGAATCATCTCGGGGATGTTCTCGATTCCGGGATGCACCTGGACACTCTTCCCGAAGTAGCGGAGCCAGGGCCACTTGGTCTCCTCCGGGAAGGTCTCCATCCGCCCGATGGTGAGCGGAACACGCTCCTTCACCGCAGTTCGCCACATGGTTTCCAGGGCATCTTCGGGCAATACGTCGTCGGAGTCGCAGAACGTGATGTAGCGGGCGCTGACCATGTCCATTCCCGCGTTCCTGGCCCCGCCGGCCTTCCCCTCGGGATGCACGAACGCCCACACGTTCTGATGCTGTGCGGCGAACTGCGCGGCAATGGCGGCCGAGCTGTCACTGCTGCCGTTGTCGACCAAGATCACCTGACAGCGGTCGAACATCGTCTGGCCGGCCAGCGAGTCCAGGCACTCCTGGAGATATCTCTCCACGTTGAAGATGGGCACGACGACAGCGACGGCGTAGAGGGGATCGAACACGTTTGACTCCTGATTTCTGACGAATACCCCATTTCTGGAGCGGCCCCTGATCAGTGCTGGGCGGACTCGATGACGAGTTGGGCGTTCCCGCCTTCGGCGGTGATGCGCGCGAGACCGTGGAACCCGTTGGCGGGCTGCTGTGGGACCAGCGACGGGGAGACGGCGCAGGGCCGCGAGACGTCCCTGCCCCGGGTACAGAGCACCAGACGGACGGGGAAGGAGCCGGCCGGGAACTCCCGGGGGTCGACGGCGACGCTGAAGACGGCCCCCGCCTGGCCCGGCCCGTCGTGCGCCTGCCCGTGGTTCACCGCCGGAAGCGTCTTGCCGCTCCGCTCGAACCAGACCTGCAGTTCCAGCTTGGCCAGCACTTCGTCGGGGAGCCCGTTGACCGAGAAGCGGCCGTGGACCACCGCCGTCCCACCCTCGCCGGCGGAGACGCCCTCGATCCGGGCGGGAACGGATGTGACCTTGGTGAGGGGCAGCCCCCAGGACGTCCCCGGGTAGTCGATGTACAGGTCCCCTTCACGGCCGAAGACGGAACCGAGAACGGAAGCCGGACGGTAGAAGAGGTCGAAGTCCCCGAAGTGCAGCGCGAGATAGGGGAGCCGGTGCCTGGTGTCGTGCGTGCTGCGGGCGAACTGCTCCGAGGTGATGCCCCAGTAGAGCGTGCGGCAGCGCTCGAAGAGCTGCCGGCAGTCGGCTTCACCGAAGACCTGAGGCGCTCTCAGCAGGAAACCCTGCATGCTGCGAATGAGGAACCGCTCCAGCGCCTCCTGCTCGTACGGCGTCAGTCCCTGACGCATACCCGCGAGGTACTCCAGCATCACCAGCTGGTCGGCGTAGTTCTGCGGCAGATCCCAGATGGTGTCCATGACAGAGGTGCCGTCGCCGCGCCTGCGGTACTCGTAGACCGGAGCGTCGACCAGCGCGATGCGCTCCGACAGCAGCAGCGCGGGCAGCGAGACATAGGCGTCCTCGAAGGCGGTACCGGTCCCGAACCGGATCCCCTGGGAGCGCAGTAGGTCGAGATCGAAGATCTTGTTCCAGCAGGATGCGGAGTGGATCAGGTCAGGGACGTCGACGACGCTGCCCACCGTCTTGACGCTCTTGCCGAAGTACTTGTGCCACGGGGCCTTGACCGGCTTCGGGAGGTGCTTCTCACGGCCCACGACGACCGTGGCCCTGGTTTTGACGATGGTGTTCCGCAGCACTTCCAGGGACCGTTCGGGCACGATGTCGTCGGCGTCCCAGAACACGATGTACGGCGTCACCGCCATGTCCATGCCCATATTGCGTGCGTCGCCGGCCCGGCCCAGAGGCTGCGAGACCAGGTCGACGTTGGGGTGCCGGCCGGCGAATTCGCCGGCGATCGCCACCGACTGATCACTGCTGCCGTTGTCGACGAGGATCACATGGGCACGCGCGAAAGCCGTCTGTGCGGCCACCGACTGCAGAAATTCGGCGAAGAAATTCTGGACGTCGCGGAACGGAACGACGACTGTCACGTCACGGTTGGCTTGGGACATACTTCCTCCTGGCACACCACATCATTGATTCAACCCCGAACGAGACGATCGATCGCTTCCGACGACCTCACATTGTTCTGTTGGTCCCGGTACTCGAAGAACTCCTCCACCCGCCGCAGGTACTCGGGCTCCCTGACGCACCCTCCCCGCATGTAGCGGACTACTTCGCCCACCACCTCTTCGACGCTTTCACCGACCGGCCCGAATCCGTCCCGGCGGGCGTCGAAATAGCCCTTCTGGTAATGCCCGTCCCAGTACTCCTCGGCATCGAACTGCGCGTAGACCAGAGGAGTTCCGAGGTAGGCGACGTCGAAGGCGGTGGACGACCAGTCCGTGACGAAGAGATCGCAGTGCCGCATGGCGTCCTGCACGCTGACCTCGTTCTGGTCGACGATCCGGACGCGATCCCGGTCCGGCACCATCTCCCCGACCATCGCACGCATCTCGTAGTGGGGCAGGAACTCCAGGGCGTAGTCGTACCGGTCCAGGGCGGCCAGCAGATCCGGGTGGTTCAGGAAGCGGACCATGAAGTCCCGGTAGGTGGAGGCGAGGAACCGGTCGCGCATGGCCTGTCGCGCCTCGCGTCCTCCGCCGTCACGGCTGTACGAGGCGACGGTCAGATAGGCGCGCCACGTCGGCATGAACAGGATGGTGCGGCCGCCGCGAGCGGGGACCAGCGCGTCAAAACGGGGGAAGCCGGTGACCTCGACCTGTCCCTCGTAGCCGAGTTCCTCCGACAGGAAACGTCCCTCGTGCCGGCTCACCGCGAGGATGAGGTCGACGCCCGTGCGGTTGCGGTGCAGGCCCTTGCTGACGTCCTTGTCCGTCACACCGTGCTGGAGGAAGACCCGGCGGGCGCCCACACGCCAGTTCAGGTGTTTGAGGTAGCGGGTCCGGTCCCAGCCGTCGGGCAGCATGTAGGTGTCGATGTCATAGGCGTTGACCAGCGCGGACGCGTGCAGCATCAACAGCTTGTGCTTCCAGGAGCTGTGCGCGACAACGTGCCCGAGGCCCGCCAGGTGGGCTCGGTCCGGGCTGCCGGCCCGGATGACGTAGTACGCCCCGCGCCGCTGCCCGGCGGTGCGCACGTGCCGGAACAGGTGCCGGCTGTTGTCCTGCGCTGTGTCGCCCCGCTCACCGAACAGCCAGATGTCCCGGCCGAGGAGCAGCGGTTTCAGCGGTTTGGTGAGCAGCCGTACCAGACGCTGCTTCCAGAACGGCCGACGGCGCAGCACGTGCTTGGCGTCCTTGACGAGGAGGCTTCCCAGGATGCCGCGCCCGGTGAGCCGGCGGGCCGGGCCGGAGACCATCAGGATGGCCCGGTTCTTTCCCTTCCAGTGCGGCACCACCCGTGTCCGGCCGTGCTCGACGACGCGAGCCCCGCGCAGGTACCCCGCGGCGACGAGGCACGGGGTCACCGCCTGGCCGCCCTCGGTGTCCAGGACGAACTCGAGGTCGTGGACACCCTGCCGCAGGGCCTCGAGGGGCAGGTCGGCGGTGAAGCCGCCCCACTCCGTGTCGGGCCTCGTGTTCTTCAGATCCCGCCTGCGGACCTGCGTGGCGGGGACGCTGAGGCGGCTCCCCCTGACACGCAGGCCGAGGTGCCCGGCCAAGGGCCCGGCCATGGGCATGCCGCTGACCTCGAACCGTCCGGAGAGCCGCAGCGTCCCGGTACCCGGCACCCTGCGGACGTGCTCCAGATGCGCGGTGAACGGCGTGGCCTGCGCCAGCGGGGAAAACTCGTCCGGCAGTCCGCCGATGAGGTACGGGCGGCCGTCGCGGACGGAGAGCTTGTGCAGTCTGGCCGCCCGGTCCGCGAAGAGGCCGAAGTCCCCGGTGAGGAAAGCGAGATAGGCCACGCGATGGCGCGCGTCCGCGGTGGCCGTGAGGACCACGTCGGGCGGGACGTCCCAGTAGACCGCGCGGCACCGCGAGTAGATGTCCTCCAGCTCCGCCCCCTGGAAGAGGTCGGGTGCCCGGAGCGCGAACCCCTGGTAGCTCCGTACCAGGAAGAGGTCGAGCACGGCTTTCGACGACTGCGGGAGGCCCGCGCCCAGTCGGTGCAGGTACTCCACGAGCAGGAGGTGGTCCCAGTAGTTCTGCCGCCGCGTCCAGATCGCGTCCATCGTCGAGTTCCCGGCGGCGCGCTTGCGGTACCGGTAGACACAGGCGTCGACCAGGGCGAGCCGGGTGGCGAGAACGAGCGCGGAGACTCCGACGTAGGCATCCTCGAAGTGGACGCCTTCCGCGAAACGGATGCCGTGAGAGCGCAGGTAGGAGAGGTCGAAGAGCTTGTTGCAGGCGCTTGCGCTGTGCACCAGTTCGGGCGCCTCGGCAATGCTGCCGAAGGTCCGGTCACCCTTCCCGAAGTGGTCCTTCCAGGCCCAGTTGGTCGGCTTCGGAAATGTCTCCATCGCGCCCACCACGACCTGTGCACCGGTCGCCAGGGAGGCGTCCAGCATGCGTTCGAGCGCGGTGGGCGGGAGCACGTCGTCGGAATCGCAGAACGTGATACGCGGACTGGTGGCCCGGTCCATGCCGAGGTTGCGGGCCGCTCCCGCGCCGCCGCCCCGGCGCACCAGCACCGTGGTGTTGGCGTGCCGGCGGGCGAACTCGGCACAGAGTCGGTAGGAGCCGTCCGTACTGCCGTTGTCGACGAGCAGGACCTCGCAGCGTTCGAACACCGTCTGCGCCTCGATGGAGTCCAGACACTCCTGGAGGTACTGCTCCACGTTGTAGACCGGCACGACCAACGTGACGTCATAGGGATTCATGTGCGGCGGAACTCACTCGCAGGCGGCGTGACAGGGAAGGGAAGGTCATCGGCCGGCGGCATGGATGCTCCTCTCCGGCTCGGCATCCCGCTCGAGGGCATGCTCGTACTCGGCTGCCTCGTAAGGACTCGGCACCGGGAAATAGGCATCGAGGAATCGTTTCAGCATCTCGCGCTGAGCTTCCGGGTCAGCCGATTCCACCGTGTCGTTCAGGCAGAAGGTGTCCATGTTCCGGTTGGCGAGCAACGTGTTCAGGCGCCGCTCTGCCAGGTCGGCCGAGAGGTCGATGTACCGGTACTGGATGTCGCCCACCGTGGCCCGTGCGGAGTGGTACGCGAAATAGTGGTGCAGCGACGAGGCGATCGGTACGTCCGCGGGGGAACGGAAACGGGAATGCTGGGTTGCCGTGTGCTCCTCCGGGAACGTCTCCTCGATCTCCTGCAGCACGCTCCTGCGAAGCGCATGCGGTGTGTGCTTCATCTTCTGGGATATGGCGGTACCGAATTTCTGGGCAATGAGCCAGCGGCTGTTCTTGCCCGCGGCATTGACCGGGAGATCGGTCGGCGAGACGCCGCCTCCCGGTATCAGCGCAGGTGAGGTGAAGAACTTGGTGAGACCGTTCGGGTGGAAGAAGTGTGCAGGCGTCACCGGGCGCCCGAAGAAGACGTCGTCGTTCAAGTAGAGGAAGAACTCCGAGAGTCCCGGAATATGGTGCAGCTGGCTCTCGATGGCATGCGAGTTGAACGTCGGCAGGGCGGCGGGGTCGGAGAAGATCTCCCGGTGGTCCACCACCCGGAGGTTCGCGTGCTGCGCATGGAGCCAGGCGGGGACCTGTCCGGCCGTCACGAGATAGATGTTGCGCACCCAGGGTGCGTTCTGGTGGAGCGACCGCAGCGAGTAGCGCAGTTCGTCACGGCTGGTGTACCGCGAGTCGTTCGCCGCCTGCTCATGGAGCCCGTCCGCGGAGAACCCCTGCCGCGCACGGTCGCGCGACGCCCGCCAGACCGGATCCGAGTCGTCGACCCAGGTGTAGACGACGTCGATGGGGAATTGGTGATCCTCGGGGAGCGGCACGGCGAACTCGGCCAGCGTCCTGGCGTCCCCCGTGTGATACGCGGGAGGTATCGGGCTGAAGAGACTCTGCGGTGCCGACTTGCGCGGAGCGCTCGCCGGAACCGCGTCGATGACCCGGTTGGGACGCGGAGCCCGCAGCTCCCCGTCCCGCTCCGTCCACACCTCGAGATCACATCCGGAGGCCGCACCGAAAACCAGCTGCTGGGTCGGGTCGCACACGTACCAGGCAAGCCGCAGCACCTTGTGGTTGCGCAGCTGCCGCCACGACCGCTCCTCGCCGCCGGGCTCCATGCGGGCCTCGTTGCCGCCGGCCGGTCCCACGTAGCCAGGGGCCTGCTCGAAGGCCATCTGGAGCAGTTCCTCGACCAGTGGACGGGATGCGGCCGGGACGGCGACGGTCGGCAGTCCGCTGTTCGTGCCCCGCACACAGAAGTAGTCGATGCCCGCCGCCTCCAGAACGGAGACCACGATGTTCAGGTTGCGGGCGCGGGCCGCCCAGTCCGTCGCCCCCTCGACCAGCAGCACGCGCATGTGGCGGCGGCCGACGCGGACGACCCGCTGGCTGTAGGCGTTGCTGTGCCGGGGAGCCTTCCGCTTGCCCCCCATCGCCCAGACCACCGTGGCGGAGCGCACGGAGTCGGCGGCGGTGAGCGAGGACTTCACCGCTTTGCGGACCGGGGTCGGCACCCTCCGGACGATGCGTTGCCTCGCGCCGGTCGGGACCGCAGAGCGGTACGCCGAGATCAGCGCACCGGCTTCAGGGTTGTCCGAGCCACCCACGAGGCATCCACCATCCATACCCAGCAGCTCCGCCTTCCAAGGATGTCGCACACCTCACTGCGGGGGCCCTGGAAGAGGAAGAAGCTCGCGTCACCAGCGGTAGGGACTCATCGGCCCGAACTGCTGCGATCGCCACACATCGGCAACCCATCAAACTTTCACATAATGGTTTCCTAAAAGTCCAGGTCGGGACAGCACGTGGACAGGTTGTGACGCGTGACGATCATCACGGATGAGCGGTACAACCTTTCCCGCCCTGGACTTCCGAGGGGCTCTGGTGTACTGACGGCTCGTAAGTTGACAGGCCTCGTCGAGCTGTGCCGACGCAGACTCAGGTCCCCGGCAGGCGGTCCCAGTCGGACAGGGTGAGCCCGGGTTCAGGCCGCTGCCGATTCACCAGGACAGCGCCGTCCGCGGCGACCGCCGCCATGACGACCCGGCCCCGTCCGTCCAGCGCGAGCGCCGGAGTGCCGACGCAGGCGACACCTGTGTCGGTCCACCAGAGCCCGCCGGCTTCCTCACCGGTGCCGCAGACGCCGAGCACAGCTGTCCCCGTACGTCCCCGGTGGGCGAGGACCGTACAGTCGTAGCCGTCGACGCCGGCACGGACCGTGGCGTGGGAGCCCTCTCCGGGAGCCCCGCCCGCGGGGAAGGCCCACTCGCCGGGCCGCTGCGCATAGACACCCGTCCCGCTCTGCTCGGACCAGTACGCGGTGAACACCCCGGGAGCGGTCTCCAGGAGCGCGGCCGAGCCGGGCACCGGAGCGGGTACGAGATCCTGCGCCCGGCGCAGGTCCGCTCCCTGCTCCGTCTGCACCCAGCGCATGACCGACCGGTGCCCCGGCGCGAGGACTTCGACCAGGCCGGCAGAAGTCGCCGCAGCGGTCAGCCCGCCCGCGACCGCGCCCCCGCGCAGGTCCTTCCACGCCTCCCACGCCCCGCTCCTGGATTCGCGCCGGAGCATCACCCCGCCGGGGCCGCCGGAGACGAAGACGTGGACCGTGCCCTGTCCGTCGACGGCGGCGGTCGGCATGCCGAGTGCCGCGGCATCCCTCGGGTCGCGGTACGGGTTACCGAGGGAACGCCACTCCCCCAGCGTCCGGGCCGACTGGTACTGCACGGCGTAGAGCAGGTCGACCTTCGTCGCGCCCCCGTCCGCTCGCTTCTCCCGGCGCCCGATGAAGTGCGCGTAGCGATTGGCCCCCTGGGCGACGGTGAGACCGGTCAGCCCGGCAGCGGGGAAGAAGTCCGGCCCGCTCCAGCGCCCGCTGCCGACCGCGGTCTCCGTCCAACGGTGCACACCGCCTTCGACGAGCGCGTACACGGCGAGGCGGTCGTCGTTCCCGCGCAGCAGCCACGATCCCGTGGCCACCGCCGTCACGGACGCTCTCTGGGGCCGGACCTCGGCCTCGGCACCGCCCCGGGACCGCCGGTCCACCGCCTGCGCACCTCTGCCGCGCATGTGTGCCGTCCCTTCCCGCCCCAGGCCCGGTGCCCACAGATGACTCCAGAATTCGCCACATCATAAGCACGTCCGAACACGTGTCCCGCTGCTCCGTCGGCACCTCAGGGGCCTCAGGTCACAGCCTCCGGAACGGATCCAGCGGCGGACGGAGCCACTCGGGCCGGGGTGGTCCGCCGTCCTCGCCAGGGCGAACAACCGGACACACAGCCCGCACCGGTGCTCGAGTGCGCGTCTATAGTTCAGTGCCAACCAAGCGTCAGCCGAGCAGCACCGACCCGGCCCCTCACGGGAGCGGCCTGCTGCCCTTGCCCTTCGGGCACGAGTTGCGAGGACCCCGCCGTGAGCCACGACCTGAGCACCCCTGTGCCGCCTGCCCCTCATTCCCCGCCCGGCAAACGCGGCAATCGCAGAGCTCAGAAGAAGAAGCGCCGCACCGGCCGCATCGTGCTTCTCTCCCTGCTCGTTCTCGTCCTCGCGCTCGGCGGTACCGCCTACTGGCTCTACAGCGACCTGGACGGCAACATCAACGGCGTCGACATCAACGACGCGATCGGCAAGGACCGCCCGGAGAAGCTGCCCACCTCCGGGCAGAACATCCTGATCCTCGGCTCCGACTCGCGCGCCGGTGACAACGCCGAGTTGAACACCGGCAAGGTCGCCGGGGCCCGTTCGGACACGGCACTGGTGATGCACATACCCGAGGGCCGCACGAAGGCCGTCGCCGTCAGCATCCCGCGTGACACCCTGGTGACCCGCCCCGACTGCACCAAGTCGGACGGCTCCGAGGTGGCCTCGGCCGAGCGTGTGATGTTCAACTCCATCTACTCGCAGGTCGGTCCGGCCTGCGTGGTCAAGACGGTCGAGAAGATGTCCGGCGTACGCATGGACCACTACGTGGAGATCGACTTCGCCGGCTTCAAGGACCTGGTGGACGCGATCGGCGGCGTCACCGTCACCGTCGACCAGGACATCCACGACAGCTCCAGCGGCCTGGACCTGACCGCCGGTACCCACCGTCTGAACGGCACCGAGTCCCTGCAGTTCGTGCGCACCCGGCACGGCATCGGCGACGGCAGCGACCTCGGGCGCATCGGCCTCCAGCAGGAGTTCATGATCGCGCTGCTCGGCGAGATCAAGAAGCAGGACCTGCTGGGCAGCCCGACCAAGACGTACAAGATCGCCGACACGCTCACCGCGGCTCTCACCACCGACTCCGAACTCGCCTCGCTCACCGCACTGGCGGACTTCGGCCGCAGTCTGAACGGCGTCGACCCGTCGACCATGGACACGATCATGCTTCCGGTGGCGTACGACAAGATCGACCACAACCGGGTAGTGGCCGCCGAGCCGCAGGCGTCGACGCTGTGGAAGGCGATCCGCAGCGACGACGAGATCCCGGAGTCGGCCACGAAGTCACCCGCGACCGGCGGCGCTTCCTGAACCGGCCGGCCCCGCCGCCGTCCACTCGGGAAAGCGGCGGGGCCGGGGGCTCTGTTTCCGTCAGACGGCCTGCCAGGGCGCGAGGGCCAGACCGGGTTCGTCCGTGCGCCGGGTGAGCAGGAGCTGCCCGGTGGACGGGGACAGGATGGCCGCCACCAGCCGGCCGTCGCCGTCCAGGGCCAGGGCCACACCCGCGTCGGCCGGCAGCACCGGCCCGGACTCCGTCCAGGACGCCCCGGAGGACTCCTGCTCGCTGGGGTACGCCGCGAAGGCGACCCGGCCCGAGGGCGTGCACTGGGCCAGCACCGTGCAGTCGTGGCCGTCGAGTTCGCAGCGGACGGCCGCGACCGGGCCGGGGCCCGCCGCCGGGAGCACGGGCACGGGACCGGTGCCGGGGCGCCACGCGCAGAGGGTGCCGGACGCGTCGGTGAAGAACAGCGTGGTGTTCTCGTCGGAGGTGGCCAGGGCGCGCAGGGTGTCGGGGCGGGCGGTGGCCTCCACCGCGTCGACCAGCTGGAACTCGGTGCCGGGCGCCTCCTGGCGCCAGTGCAGGATCGTGCCGGCACCGGCCGCGTACGCCTCGATGCGCCCGGTCCTGCCCGCCACCGCGACGGGCGAGTCCTGCAGCTCGGCGCCCTTGAGGTCACGCCACGGGCCCCAGCCGCCCTTCTGCTTCTGGGCCCGCATGCCGAGCCCGCCGGCGGCGTTGCGCACGAAGACATGCGCGCGGCCCTGGGGGTCGACCGCGACGGCGGGCCTGCCGGTGCGGTCCCCCTTGCCGTTCGGGTGGCCCACGGGCTCCCAGTCCAGGGCCGCCAGCAGCGGCCGGAAGTGGGTGGAGTGCACCAGGCCCGACTCGCCGGGCACCGTGGGCCGCCAGGCGACCAGGTGCGCGTAGGAGTCGGCGCCCTGGCCGACCGCCAGGCCGGGGTGCAGTCGCTGGTCCCCGCCCATCCTGCGCGGGGCGTCCCAGGCGCCGCCGGGCACCTGCTCCGCACGGCACAGGACAGCGTCCTGGGTGACCAGGTAGACGCTGAGTCGGCCGTCCCGGCCGCGTATGAGCCACTCGCCGTTCACCTGATCATTTTATGCCGCCGCCCGCCGGCCCGCTCCGGCCGGGTGCCTTTGCGTGCGACCCTGGCCCCATGAGCGACAGCGGCCCCCTCCTCGTGATCGTCGACGGCGCGAACGTCGTGGGGTCCGTGCCCGACGGATGGTGGCGTGACCGGCGCGGGGCCGCGGAGCGGTTGCGCGACCGGCTGGCGGCGGACGGGGTGCCGGGCCGTCCCGGCCCGGTGGAGATCGTCCTCGTCGTCGAGGGCGCGGCCCGCGGCGTGGACTCCGTGCCCGGCGTACGGGTGGAGGCGGCGCCCGGCAGCGGGGACGACCACATGGTCGAGCTGGTCGCACGGGCCGGTGACCGCCCCGTCCTGCTGGTGACGGCGGACCGCGAGCTGCGCCGCCGGGTGACGGAGCTGGGCGCGGAGGTCGCGGGTCCCCGGACGGTCAGGCCGGTCTGACCAGCCGGCCTACGGGCTGCCCTCCACCGCCGTGCGCCGGTACGGCACCGCCCCGTCCACCCGGGGTCGGACTGGCCTGTGGCAGTGACTACGGAGTGTTGCGTCCGGACGGCTCGGCCGGGATGTCCTCGCCGCGGGCCATGCGGCTGTGGGTGCGGCCGTAGAGGAAGTAGACGACGAAGCCGATCACCATCCAGATGCCGAACCGGACCCAGGTCTCGGCCGGCAGGTTCAGCATCAGCCACAGCGAGGCGGCCACCGACACGATCGGCAGCAGCGGGACCAGCGGGGTGCGGAAGGCGCGCGGCAGGTCGGGGCGGGTGCGGCGCAGGATGATCACGCTGATGGCGACGACGACGAAGGCGAACAGGGTGCCGATGTTCACCAGTTCGGCGAGCTCGCTCAGGCTGGTGAAGCCCGCGACGATCGCGATGATCACGCCGAGCAGGATGGTCGGCCGGTACGGGGTGCGGTACTTCGGGTGGACCACGGAGAAGAAGCGCGGCAGCAGTCCGTCGCGGCTCATGGCGAAGAACACCCGGGTCTGGCCGAGCAGCAGGATCATGCACACCGTGGTCAGGCCGACGGCGGCGCCGAAACTGATCACGCCGGAGAAGAAGGGGTGCCCGGTGGATTTGAACGCGTCGGCGAGCGGGGCGTCGACGGACAGCTTGGTGTAGTGCTGCATGCCGGTGACGACGATCGAGACGGCGACGTACAGGACGGTGCAGATGAACAGGGAGCCGAGGATGCCGCGGGGCATGTCGCGCTGCGGGTTCCTGGTCTCCTCGGCGGCCGTGGCGACGATGTCGAAGCCGATGAAGGCGAAGAAGACGACGGACGCGGCGGTGAAGATGCCCATCACGCCGAAGTTGGACGGCGCCCACCCGAACATCAGCTGGATCAGCGGGGAGTGCAGGCCCCCGCCCGCCTCCACCGGCTGCTCGTCGGGGACGAACGGGTCGTAGTTGGAGCCCTTGATGAAGAAGGCGCCCGCGATGATCACGATGAGGACGACGGTCACCTTGATGGCGACCACGATCGAGGTGATGCGGGCCGAAAGCTTCATGCCGAGAACGAGGATGCCGGTGAGCACCAGCACCAGGGCGGCGGCGAGGATGTCGAAACCGAAGCCGTCGGCGCCCTCCCGGCCGGCGAGGGCCTCGGGGAACTGCCAGCCGGCGTTGTCCATGAACGAACGGATGTAGCCCGACCAGCCGACGGCGACCACCGCCGTTCCGAGCGCGAACTCCAGGACCAGGTCCCAGCCGATGATCCAGGCGGGCAGTTCGCCGAGCGAGGCGTAGGAGAAGGTGTAAGCGGAGCCGGCCACCGGGACCGTGGAGGCGAACTCGGCGTAGCACAGCGCGGCGAGGGCGCACACCACACCGGCGACGACGAAGGCCAGGGCGACGGCGGGCCCGGCGTTGTTCTTGGCGACCGTGCCGGTCAGCACGAAGATGCCGGTGCCGATGATGACACCGACGCCGAAGACCGTCAGGTCCAGCGCGGACAAGGACTTCTTGAGCGCGTGCTCCGGCTCCTCCGTGTCCCGGATGGACTGCTCGATCTGCTTGGTCCTGAAAAGACTGCTGCTCACGGGTACCTCCGACGCTTGTCGTCCTCGACATGATCGTGAGGGGGCCTAGTGCGTATGCCCGGGCGTGAGCGGATTCACGCGGATGGGCAGGTTTCGCCACTGCAACGGGTGGAGAACCTGCCCATCCGGCCGTACGTCAGTCGCGCGCCGCCTCCACCGAGTCCACCTCGGCGCCGGTGCGCTCGTACCGTCCGTCGAGCTTGGCGACCAGGCCGGTGACCTGGCGGGCGATGTCGGGCGCGGTGAGCCCGATCTCGGCCAGGACCTCGGCGCGGGAGGCGTGGTCGAGGAAGCGCGGCGGGATGCCGAAGTCGCGCAGCGGTACGTCCACGCCCGCGTCGCGCAGGGCCTGGGCGACGGCGGATCCGACGCCGCCCACGCGGGAGTTGTCCTCGACGGTGACGACCACCCGGTGGCGCTCGGCGAGCGGGGCCATGGCCTCGTCGACGGGCTTGACCCAGCGCGGGTCGACCACGGTGGTGGTGATGCCCTGCTTGGTCAGCAGGTCGGCGACCTCCAGGCACATCGGCGCGAGGGCGCCGACGGAGACCAGCAGGACGTCCGGGGTGTCGGTGCCGGGGGCGCGCAGGACGTCCATGCCGCCGACGCGGCCGACGGCGGGGACGGCGGGGCCGACGGCGCCCTTGGAGAAGCGGACCACGGTCGGCGCGTCGTCGACCTCGACGGCCTCGCGGAGCTGCGCGCGGACCTGGTCGGCGTCGCGCGGGGCGGCGAGCCGCAGGCCGGGGACGACCTGAAGGATCGACATGTCCCACATGCCGTTGTGGGAGGCGCCGTCGGTGCCGGTGACGCCGGCGCGGTCCAGCACGAAGGTGACGCCGCACTTGTGCAGGGCCACGTCCATCAGGACCTGGTCGAAGGCGCGGTTGAGGAAGGTGGCGTACACCGCGAAGACCGGGTGGACGCCGCCGTGGGCGAGGCCGGCCGCGGAGACGGCGCCGTGCTGCTCGGCGATGCCGACGTCGTAGACGCGGTCGGGGAAGGCCTTGGCGAACTTGTCGAGGCCGACCGGCTGGAGCATGGCGGCGGTGATGGCGACGACGTCCTCGCGCTCCGTGCCGATCTTGACCATCTCGTCGCCGAAGACGGACGTCCAGTCGGCGCCGGAGGTGGAGATGGGCAGGCCGGTGTCGGGGTGGATCTTGCCGACGGCGTGGAAGCGGTCGGCCTCGTCCTGGAGGGCGGGCTGGTAGCCGCGGCCCTTCTCGGTGAGGCAGTGCACGATGACGGGGCCGCCGAAGCGCTTGGCGCGGGTGAGGGCGGACTCCAGGGCCTCGATGTCGTGGCCGTCGATGGGGCCGACGTACTTCAGGCCGAGGTCCTCGAACATGCCCTGCGGGGCGATGAAGTCCTTCAGGCCCTTCTTCGCGCCGTGCAGGGTGTCGTAGAGGGGCCGGCCGACGACCGGGGTGCGCTCCAGGAGGTCCTTGGTGCGGGCCAGGAAGCGCTCGTAGCCGTCGGTGGTGCGCAGGGTGGCCAGGTGGTTGGCGAGGCCGCCGATGGTGGGGGCGTAGGAGCGCTCATTGTCGTTGACGACGATGACGAGGGGGCGGTCCTTGGCGGCGGCGATGTTGTTGAGCGCCTCCCAGGCCATGCCGCCGGTGAGCGCGCCGTCACCGATGACGGCGACGACGTGGTCGTCGCGGTCGAGGACCTGGTTGGCCTTGGCGATGCCGTCGGCCCAGCCGAGGACGGTGGAGGCGTGGCTGTTCTCGATGACGTCGTGCTCGGACTCGGCCTGCGAGGGGTAGCCCGACAGGCCGCCCTTCATCTTCAGCTTCGAGAAGTCCTGGCGGCCCGTGAGCAGTTTGTGCACGTAGGACTGGTGGCCCGTGTCCCACAGCACCTTGTCCTTCGGCGAGTCGAAGACGCGGTGCAGGGCGAGGGTGAGTTCCACCACGCCGAGGTTGGGGCCGAGGTGGCCGCCGGTCTTGGAGACGGCGTCGACGAGGAAGGTCCGGATCTCCTCTGCCAGCCGGCCCAGCTCTTCCAGGCTGAGCCGGTCCAGATCGCGCGGTCCCGTGATGCGGGTCAGCAGCGGCACCCGTGCCTCCTTGAAGTAGAGCTGTTGCCGGGCTCGACGAGTCTAATGTTCCGCCCCGGCGGAACGTGTCCGGGCGGTGCGTCGTACATCACGCGTTCGGCTGTACCCAACGGCGGCCCCTTCTACGTCCCCGGGAGCCTTCTTTCCGATCTTTCCGGTTTGTCGCATTGCCCCCGCGAGGGCTCCCGACGGCCGGGCTTGGCGACCTCTTTACCCGGGGTGGTCCAGTCCCCTGGACGGCACGTGGCGCGGGAGAGGGGTCGGGCGGTCCACGGGATTGGTCTAGTCCCCTTTTGGTCCAGACCATTGCGTCCCCCGATGTCCGGGCGATATCCCGATACCCGCAACACCCCAGCACAGCAAGGGAATCGGCGATCCACCCCCACTCACACCGGGACTGACATGAGACGCATGCGTTCCTTCCGCGCGGCCCTCACCGCGGCCGTCACCACCGCGGCCGCGGTGGGCCTCGCCCTGACGGGCACCGGGACGGCCCAGGCGGCGACCCCGCTGCCCGACCGGGTCTTCGCGCCGTACTTCGAGGCCTGGACCGGCGAGAGCCCGGCCGCCCTCGCCGCACAGTCCGGCGCCAAGCACCTGACCATGGCCTTCCTCCAGACCGCCGCCAAGGGCTCCTGCACCCCGTACTGGAACGGCGACACCTCGATGCCGGTCGCCCCGGCGACCTTCGGCGCCGACATCCGGACCGTCCAGGCGAACGGCGGGGACGTCATCCCCTCGTTCGGCGGCTACACCGCCGACACCACCGGCACCGAGATCGCCGACAGCTGCACCGACGTCCAGCAGATCGCCGCCGCGTACGAGAAGGTCATCACCACCTACGACGTCTCCCGCCTCGACATGGACATCGAGGTCGACGCGCTGGACAACGCGGCCGGCATCGACCGGCGCAACAAGGCCATCAAGCTGGTGCAGGACTGGGCCGCCGCCAACGGACGCCAGGTGGAGATCTCCTACACCCTGCCGACGACCACCCGCGGGCTCGCGGACAGCGGCCGCGCCGTCCTCGAGAACGCCGTGCGCAACGGCACCCGGGTCGACGTCGTGAACCTCATGACCTTCGACTACTACGACAACCAGCAGCACGACATGGCCCGGGACACCCAGACCGCGGCCCAGGGCCTGCACGACCAGCTGGCCCAGCTCTATCCGGGCAGGACCGACGCCCAGCTGTGGGGCATGGTCGGCGTCACGGAGATGATCGGCGTCGACGACTTCGGCCCGGCGGAGACCTTCACCCTGGACAACGCCCGCACGGTCTACGACTGGGCCGTCACCAAGGGCATCGACACGCTCTCCTTCTGGGCGCTCCAGCGGGACAACGGCGGCTGCCCGGGCGGCGCCGCCGCGGACAACTGCTCCGGCATCCGGCAGAACACCTGGGACTTCTCGCACGTCTTCGCGCCCTTCACCAGCGGCAGCAGCACCCCGGACAACGACTTCTCGGTCTCCGTCGCACCGGCCTCCGGCACGGTGACCGCGGGCGCCTCGGCCACCACCACGGTGAAGACCTCGGTCACGGCCGGACGGGCGGAGACGGTCAGGCTCGGCGTGAGCGGGCTCCCGGCCGGGGTCACCGCGTCGCTCAGCCCCGCCTCCGTCACCGCCGGCGGCTCGTCGACGCTGACCCTCGCCACGACGTCGGCGGCCGTCTCGGGGACGTACTCCGTCACCGTCACCGGCACCAGCCCGTCCGGCAGCCACAGCACCGCCTACGCCCTCACCGTCACCGGCGGCAACGGCAGCCAGTGCACGGCGGCCCCGTGGGCCTCGGGCACGGTGTACACGGGCGGCCAGCAGGTCTCGCACAAGGGACACACCTGGAAGGCCAAGTGGTGGACGACGGGCGAGGAGCCCGGCACCACCGGCCAGTGGGGCGTCTGGCAGGACCTCGGGGCCTGCTGACACCCCCCGCGCACACAGCGGTCCGCCCGCCCCTCCCATGGCTCAGATGGGTGGGGCGGGCGGACCGTCGTCCGCCGTCCGGACGCTAGGCGCGGCCGGCCGTCTTCTGGGTCTTGCGGGTGACCGCGTCGATGACGACGGTCGCCAGCAGCACACCACCGGTGATCATGTACTGGACCGGCGAGGCGATGCCCTCCAGGGCGAGGCCGTACTGGATCGAGATGATGACCATCACACCGAGCAGCGCGTCCCAGGTGCGGCCGCGGCCGCCGAAGAGGGACGTGCCGCCGATCACGGCCGCGGCGATGACGTTCATCAGGAACTCACCGGTACCCGCGCCCTGGTTGGCGGAGGCGATCTTCGAGGCCACGAAGAGGCCGCCGATCGCGGCGAAGGTACCGGCGATCGCGAACACCGAGATGCGGACCAGGTCGACGTTGATGCCGGCCCTGCGGGACGCCTCGACGCTGCCGCCGAGCGCGTAGATCTTGCGACCGTAGGCGGTGCGGCGCAGCACGAAGTCGGTGAGCAGCAGGAACGCCAGGAAGATCACCACGGCCAGGGGCAGGCCCTTGTACTGGTTGAAGACGATCGCCACGGCGAAGGCCAGCACGGCCAGCAGCACCGTGCGCACGACGATCTCGCTCAGCGGCCGGGACGGCACCCCGGCGGCCGCGCGGCGGCGGTTGTCGAAGAACGCGGTGAGGAAGTACCCCGCGGTCACGACGATCGCCAGGCCGTAGGCGGCGGCCACGTCGGTGAAGTAGTAGCTGGTCAGCTTGGCGACCACACCGTCGGCGTCCAGGTTGATGGTGCCGTTGCTGCCGAGGATCTGCAGCATGAAGCCCTGCCAGAACAGCAGGCCGGCCAGGGTCACGGCGAAGGCCGGGACACCGATCTTCGCGAAGACGAAGCCGTGGATCGCGCCGGCCACGGTGCCCGTGAGGACGGCCAGCACCAGGGCCAGGATCTCGTTCATCCCGTGCGTGACGCTCAGCACCGCGAAGGTGGCACCCGCGACACCGCTGACCGAGCCGACCGACAGGTCGATCTCGCCGAGCAGCAGGACGAAGACGATGCCGACGGCGATCATGCCGGTGCCGACCATGGCGATCGACATGTCGGAGAAGTTGCCGGCGGTGAGGAAGTTGGAGTTCAGGCTGGTGAAGATGGCCCAGATGATCAGCAGACCGACGACGACCGGGAGGGACCCGAGGTCACCGGCCTTCATCTTCCGCTTGAACTCGCCCAGGTAGCCCGCGAAGCCCTGCTCGCGCACCAGCAGCCGGGGGTCGACCGTGGGGACCGCGGCGGAGGCGGCCTCGGGGTTGTCGACCGCGTGGTCCCCGGCGGGGGTGGAGGTCTTGTCGATACTCACTTCTGGATCTCCCCATTGGTGCGCGCCGCACGACGGGTCACGGCGTTGTCCGTGGCGCCCGTGATGGCGGAGATGATCTCTTCCTGCGAGGTCGACTTGACCTCGAAGACGCCGTTGTTGCGCCCGAGGCGCAGGACGGCGACCTTGTCGGCGACGGCCTTCACATCGGCCATGTTGTGGCTGATGAGGATGACGGCGTGACCGCGCTCGCGCAGCCGCTCGACCAGGTCGAGGACCTGCGCGGTCTGCTCGACGCCGAGGGCGGCGGTGGGCTCGTCGAGGATGACCAGCTTGGGCTCACCGAGCATGGAGCGGGCGATCGCCACGACCTGGCGCTGACCGCCGGAGAGGGAGGCGATCGGGATGCGGACGCTGGGGATGCGGATGGACAGCGTGTCCAGCAGCTCGCGGGAGCGGCGCTCCATCTCCACCTCGTCCAGGACGCCGCGCTTGCGCAGCTCCCGGCCCAGGTAGAGGTTGCCGACCACGTCGATGTTGTCGCACAGCGCGAGGTCCTGGTAGACCGTCGCGATGCCCAGGCTCTGGGCGTCGTGCGGCCTGTTGATGGTGACGGCCTTGCCGTCCCACTCGATGGCGCCCTCGTCGATGGGGTGCACGCCGGCGATCGTCTTGACCAGCGTGGATTTTCCGGCTCCGTTGTCGCCGACCAGGGCGACCACCTCACCGGCGTGGACCTCAAGCTCTACGTCGGTGAGCGCCTGGACGGCACCGAATCGCTTGGAGACCCCGCGCAACGCCAGCACGGGCGTAGCGGACACGTGAACCATCTCCTTCGCCGCCTGACCCGGCGGGAGGTTGTGCAGAAGTTTGGGGGGTGGTGGTGTTCCGTCCGGCGCCCCGCGTAGCTTGCGGGGCTGATGGTGCGGGGCACCGGAGGAAGCCGCGTGCAGCCGGTCCCGCACCCGCTCGGCGGGTGCGGGGGACGGGACTGCTTACTTCAGGCCGGCCTTGTCGCAGGCGGCCTTGTACTTGCCGGCGCAGATCTCGTCGAGGGTGTAGAAGCCCTCCTTGATGACGGTCTCGTTGATGTTGTCCTTGGTCAGCGAGACGACCGGGACGAGCACCGTCGGAACGCCCTTGGTGGTGGCGCTGTCGGCCTTGCTCGTGGCGATGGAGTCGAGCGACTTGCCCTGGGCGAGGGCGACGGCCATCTCACCGGCGACCGCGGCCTCCTGCGGGTAGGACTTGTAGACGCTCATGTACTGCTCACCGGTGAGGATGCGCTGCACACCCGCGAGCTCGGCGTCCTGGCCGGTGACCGGGATGTTGCTGATACCGGCGGCCTTCAGGGCGGTGATGATGCCGCCCGCCATGCCGTCGTTGGCGGAGTAGACGCCGACGATCTTGTCCTTGCCGAGGGCGGAGATGGCGCCCTCCATGTTGGCGTTGGCGTTCTCCGGCTTCCACTCCTTGGTGTCGTACTCGCGGCCGACCTTCACCTTGCCGTCGAGGACGGAGTGGGCGCCTTCCTTGAACTGGGCGGCGTTCGGGTCGGTGGAGGAACCGTTCATCATGACGATCTGGCCGCCCTTGGCCTTGTCGCCCAGCGCCTTCAGCAGGGCCTCGCCCTGCGTCTTGCCGACGGTCACGTTGTCGAACGAGGTGTAGGCGTCGATCGGGCCCTCGGCCAGGCGGTCGTAGGCGACGACCGGGATGCCCGCGTCCTTGGCCTTCTTGATCGAGCCGGCGATCGCCTTGGAGTCCACCGCGTCCACGATCAGGACGTCGACCTTGTTGGTCACCATCGTGTCGACCTGCTGCGACTGCTGGCTGGCGTCCTGCTTGGCGTTGGCGTAGACCACCTCGCCCTTGTTGTTCGTGAGCTCCTTGACCTTCTTCTCGATCAAGGGCTTGTCGAACTTCTCGTAGCGCGCGGTCTGGTTCTCCGGAAGGAGCAGACCGACCTTGATGGCGTCGCCCTTCTTGGCGGCGCCGTCGGACGAATCGGCCTTGTCGCCGGACTCCTTGGCGCTGCCGCAGGCGGCGAGCGAGACGGCCATCGCGGTGGCGGCAACGGCAACGGCGGCACGACGCATACGCGTGTTCACTTCAGAAACCTCCCTGACGAGGCCGCGTCGTTGCGGCCGAGGTGGCTGGAAGTCAACTCGGCCACACGTGCGACGTCAAGAAGTAAATCCTTAACGAGATGGCAACGGTGCCATCCGTTCTCTAAGTGAAGGCAGGGGTGGCCGCGGACAGGGCGCCGGTCGCGCTTCCGTCCAAAAGCGTCGAATCGCCCATCTCGCTGAGGGCCAGGGCGAGCGCGCCGAGGACCTCCGCACGGCCGCCAAGTGCCCCCGGAAGTACGGAGAGTTGACGCGCCGCGCTGGGGATGGCGTAGCGGCCGACGGACTCCCTTATCGGGCCGAGCACCAGCTCGCCGGCCTCGGCGAGATCGCCGCCGAGGACCACGCGGCTCGGGTTGAGCAGGTTGCAGAGATTGGCGACGCCACTGCCGATGTGACGGCCGACGTCGGCGATCACCCGACGGCAGCCCGGGTCGCCGTCCCGCGCCAGCCGCACGACGCCTTCCATCGTCAGGTCCGTGCCGTGACTGGGCTGGAGCAGCGGGAGCACATAGCGTGCGGCCGCGAAGGTCTCCAGGCAGCCGCGGTTTCCGCAGCGGCAGACGGGGCCGGCTTCGTCCAGAGTGATGTGCCCGATTTCTCCCGCGGTGCCGCCGGGTCCGCGATAGATCTTGCCGTTGATCACCAGACCGGCTCCGACACCGCTGGCGACCTTGATGTACGCCAGGTCGCGCACCCCCCGGCCGCTGCCCCAGACCAGCTCGCCGAGGGCGCCGAGGTTGGCGTCGTTGTCCACGTGCACGGGCACGCCGAGCCGCCCCCGCAGCTCCTCGGCGGGCCGGGTGCCGCCCCAGCCGGGCAGGATGGCGGTCGAGCCCAGCGTCCCCGATTCCACGTCGATCGGGCCGGGCACGCCGAGGCCCACGCCCGCGATCTTGGACCGGTCGACGCCGGTGGCCTCGATCAGCCGGCTGACCAGCTGTTCCGCGCGGTCGAAGCCCTGCGCCGAGGACGCGTCGACGTCCAGCGGCTCGGACTCCTCGGCGAGCACCTGGTGGGCGAGGTTCCCGACCGCGACGCGCAAATGCGTGTGCCCGAAGTCGACACCGATGACGATGCCCGCGTCCCCGCTCAGCGAGACGCTGCGGGCTCGGCGGCCGCCCGCCGAGGTGGGCGTGACCTCGACGGTCCCGCCGTCCTTCAGTTCCCGGACGATGTTCGAGACCGTCGCCGCGGACAGACCCGTCGTCCTCGCGATCTCCGCCTGCGTGAGCGACCCGGCGAGCCGTACCGCTCGTACGACCCGTTCCAGGTTGGCTCGGTGCAGCGACGACTGCGACCCGGGAGTCTCCACGACGACCTCCTGCGCACGGGGCCGCTTCGATGAGGCCCCGTCTATGTCCAACTAGTGAACTCTAAGCTGAGCCGTTCGGGTCGCCTCCCGTCAAGAGGTTGAACCGCATCCGGGTGCCCCGCACACGCACACGTATGCCGCCCCCGGCGGTACGGGAGCGGCATGCGCGAGGGTCGGGGCGGGCTACTTCAGGGCGCCCGCCGTGAGGCCCTGGACCACCTGGCGCTGGAAGACGATGTACGCCGCGAGCACCGGGAGCATCGCCATCACCAGGCCCGCGAAGAGGCCGGACCAGTCACCCTTGTAGCCCTGGCTGACCGCCAGTTGCACCAGGCCCTGGGTGAGGACGTGCTTGTCCGGGTCGGTGTTCAGCACGGTGGGCAGCATGTACTGGTTCCACTGCCCCAGGAAGTTGAAGATCCCCACGCTGATCAGGCCGGGCTTGGCCATCGGCAGCATGATCTGGAAGAACGTCCGGGTGTGGGAGGCCCCGTCCACGAACGCCGCCTCCGCCACCGAGCTCGGCAGGGTCCGGAAGAACCCGGTCAGGAAGAACACCGTGAAGGGCAGCGAGTACGCGATGTAGACCAGGATCAGCCCGTGGATGGTGTTCAGCAGGCCCATGTTGTCCACCACGTAGAACAACGGGACCAGCGCGAGCATGATCGGGAAGCTCATGCCGCCGATGAACAAGTAGTAGATGAACCGGTTGCCCGGGAAGTCGAACCGGGCGAGCACGTAGGCCGCCATGGAGCCGAGCACCAGGGTGCCGACCAGCGAGCCGCCGACCACCAGGACGGTGTTGAGGAAGTAGTCGCCCATGTGCGCCTGGGACCAGGCCCGCGACCAGTTGTCGAAGTTCAGCTTGTCGGGCAGCGACCAGGGCGAGCCGAAGATGGAGGCGTCGTCCTTGAAGGAGGTCATCACCGCCCACACCAGCGGCATCCCGACCATGATCGCCCAGATGACGAGGACGCCGTGGGAGAAGACGTTGAGGGTGGTGCCCTCCTTCTTCCCCTTGGTGAGTCCGCCGGGCGGGGCCTCGGTCTTGCGGACGACAGGGCCGGACTCGGCCGGTACGGGGGCGGGGGTCTCGGTCGTCTTCATGATCAGAACTCCAGCCGCTCGCGCCGGCCCAGTCGCATCACGACGGCGGCGAAGGCCAGCGTGACGACGAGCAGGGCGACGCCGATCGTGGTGGCGTAGGCGGCCTGACCGTCACGGAACGCCTTCTGGTACACGTACAGAACCATGACGGTGGTCGAGTAGTCGGGGCCGCCGGGGCCGGTCGTCATGATCTGTACGACCGCGAACGACTCGGCGCCGAGCGCGAGGATGCCCATGTAGACCCAGCCGGACTGCACGGTGTCCCACAGCAGCGGCAGGGTGACCTTGAAGAAGGTCGTCGCGCGGTTCGCCCCGTCCAGCAGCGCGGCCTCGTACAGCTCCGCCGGGATGGACGCCATGCCCGCGGAGAACAGGACCACGAAGAAGCCGACCGTGGACCAGACGAGCACCGCCATCACGCACCACAGCGCCAGGTTCGGGTCGCCCAGCCACAGCGGCTGGATCGAGTCGAGACCGATGCCGCGCAGCAGCGAGTTGATCGCGCCGCTGTCCGGGTTGTACGCGAACGCGAACAGCAGGGCGACGATCGCGATCGACAGCACCTGGGGGAAGAAGTAGACGATCTTGTAGAAGCCGGAGCCGCGGACACCGGTGATCACCGGCCCGCCGCGGCGGTGCCGCCCGCCCACGTTGATCATGAAGGAGAAGAACAGCGCCAGGCCGAGCGTCACCAGCGGCACCAGCAGGGCGAACATCACGCTGTGCTGCAACGACTTCCAGAAGATGTCGTCGTCGAGCATCCGTGAGTAGTTGTCGAAGCCGACCATCTTGAACTCGGGACTCAGCCCCGTCCAGTCCGTGAACGAGTAGTAGATGGACTGGATGAACGGCCAGACGACGAAGAGCGCGTACAGTCCCAGGGGAACCGCCAGGAACCCCACGATGAACCGGTACTTGCCGTGCTGCATTGCTACCGACCCCGATCTGCGCGCGGGTGGCGCCGCCAGGGCCCGGCCGGCGACGATCCGCCGGCCAGGCCCTGGTGACACGTCCTCACTGGTGCTTGTAGTGCTTGATCGAATCGTCCTTGGCCGCCTCGTCGGCGAAGCCCTGGATCTTCTTGATGGCCTCGGCCGGGGTGAGGCGGCCGGCCATCATCTCGCCGAGTCCGGAGACGCCGATCTTCTCCTTCTGGAGCTGCACGTACCAGTCCTGCAGACGCGGGTTCACCACGTTGGTGCCCGCCAGTTCGAGCGCCGCGACACCGGCCTTGAGGCCCGGGGTGAGCTCGATGCCCTCGGTGCCGCCGTTGTACGCGGTCAGCGACTTCACCTTGGCCGTGAAGTTCTTCGAGGACTCCTCGCCGAGCATGATGCGCAGCTGCTCCATGCCGCCGGCGCCGTTGGCCGCCTTGGCCGGGACGATGAACGGCTCGCCGCCGGAGGCCCAGATGGTGCCGAACGGCATCTTGTCGGAGGAGTCGATGCCGGGCGGGGCCGAGACGGAGAGCTGGAAGTCGGCGGGGATGACCTTCGCGGACTCGTTCTCCACCCAGGAGCCGTTCGGGATGAACAGGGCATCGCCCTTGGCCCACGCGGTCTGCGACTGGATGTGGTCCAGGCCCGGGGTGCCCTTGAGGACGTAGCCCTTCTTGTAGAGCTCGTAGTAGGCCTCGAAGACGGCCTTGACCGCCGGGTGCTTCCAGGCGTTCGGCTCGAGGTTGTCGATGGCGTCGAGCACCCCGACGCCGCCGACCTTAGCGATCATCGGGTACATCGAGAAGGGAAGGTAGTAGGGGTACTTGCCGGCGTAGGTCCAGCCGGCCATGCCCTTCTTCTTCGCCTTCTCGCAGACGGCGAGCATCTCGTCCCAGGTCTTGGGGTATTCGGCGTCGAGCGAGTCCAGGGCCTTCTGGGAGTACCAGTTGCCGTACACCGTGTAGGCGTAGTACAGGATCCAGACCTTCTCGCCGTCGAACTGGCCCATCTCCACGATGCCGGGACGCAGCGTGTCGCGGACCTTCTTGCTCGGGTCGTCGTAGGACGGGGCGTCCAGCAGCGGGGTGAGGTCGGCGAGCTGGTTCTTGCCCACCAGCACGCCCATGTCCATCTGCTCGGCGCCGGAGTTGTCGACGAGGTCGGGCGGGTTGCCGCCGTTGAAACGCGGCTGCAGCGTGGACTGGATCTTCTGTGTGGCGGCGAACTTCACCTTCGCCTTGGGGAAGTTCTTCTCGTAGACCTTGACGGCGTCCTCGGCGTACTCCTTGCCGAAGCCGCCGTCGAAGAGGACGAATTCCATCTGGGCGGTCTCGTTGACGGCCAAGGGGTTCTTGGCGGTCTTCTTGCCCGACTCGGCCTTCTTCTGGTCGTCCCCGCCGCCGCTCGCGCAGGCGGACAGGAAGCCCATGGTCGGTACGGAGATCAGGCCGAGCGCGGCGGACCGCTTGATCAGATCGCGGCGGCCGACGCCCGTTCGGTTGTTCTCGGCGGAAGTGGATCCCATGCTCAAGTCCTCGCCTTCTCCAGGACTCAGGCGGTGAACCGGATCCTCCCCGGCACCGCGATCGGGTCACGCTGGGTCGTGCAGGAAGTGCGGATACTGCTGTACGGGCGCCTTGGTGGTGTGCTTTCGCGGTTCCCCCCACGGATCCCCCGGTGGCCGACAGGTATAGTCCACTTCCGGTGGGCGTAGCAAGATCGAATGCAGGGTTCCCGGTACACCTTTTCCGAGTTGAGACCTGGCGGAAATATGAGCGGTCCGCGTGCCCCCTGAAGGAAATCCCACGGGCATCGGACCTGGACGCCACAGCCAACACCCTTGACACCACAGGCATCTTCACGCGCTACTGTTCCTTGCGCTGCGAATTTGACAACGTTGTCCATCTCCCCGGAAAGCGCTTCCGGGGAGCGCAGGGAGGGTGCTGGGGCATGCGGTACAGAGTTCGGCACAGATGGGGTCCGGCGGTCGTGCTGACGACCGCCTTCGCGGTGGCGGTGGGTTCGCAGGGGGCCGCGGTGGCGCTGCCCTCGGCGCCCGCCGCCGCCGACCGGGAGTTCGCGTCCTCGTTCGAGGCGGACGACCCGGTTCCGGACTGGCTCAACACGGTGGAGACCACTCCGGACGGCAGCAAGCGCGCCGCGGGCGTCGACGGCGGGTACAGCACGGGCATACCGGGCGATGTCACCGACCACGTCACCGACGTACGGGCGAGCGACGAGAACACCGGCGGCGGCGAGGTGAAGGAGAACCTCGTCGACGGTGAGCCGAGCACCAAGTGGCTGACCTTCGCGAAGACCGGCTGGGCCGAGTTCGACCTGGACGAGCCGGTGAGGATCACCAAGTACGCCCTCACCTCGGCCAACGACCACGACGAGCGCGACCCGGCGGACTGGACGCTCCAGGGCTCGGCGGACGGCAGGACCTGGCAGACCCTCGACAGCCGCTCCGGGCAGTCCTTCGGCGAGCGGTTCCGGACGAAGACCTACGATCTCGCCCAGGCGGCCGAGTACCGGCACTTCCGGCTGGAGGTCACGAAGAACAACGGCGGGGACATCCTCCAGCTCGCCGACGTGCATCTGTCCACCGGTGACAGCGACACGCCCGCCCCCGAGGACATGCTCTCGCTCGTCGACCGCGGCCCGAGCGGCTCGCCGACCGCCAAGGCGGGCGCCGGCTTCACCGGCAAGCGCGCCCTCAGATACGCCGGCCGGCACACCGCGGACGGCCGGGCGTACTCGTACAACAAGGTCTTCGACGTCGACGTGAAGGTCGACCGCCGCACCGAGCTGTCGTACAAGATCTTCCCGTCGATGGCGGACGGCGACCTCGACTACGACGCCACGAACGTCTCCGTCGACCTGGCCTTCACCGACGGCACGTACCTGAGCGACCTGGGCGCCACCGACCAGCACGGGTTCGCGCTGACGCCGGCCGGGCAGGGCGCCGCGAAGGTCCTCTACGTCAACCAGTGGAACGCCGTCGCGTCGGGCATCGGCACCGTCGCGGCCGGCAAGACCGTCGACCGCATCCTGGTGGCGTACGACTCCCCCAAGGGTCCGGCGAAGTTCCGCGGCTGGCTGGACGACGTGGCCATCAGGTCCGCCGGGCCCCAGCGGCGCGAGGCCCATCTGTCCGACTACGCGCTGACCACCCGCGGCACCAACTCCAGCGGCGGCTTCTCGCGCGGCAACAACATTCCGGCGACCGCCGTACCGCATGGCTTCAACTTCTGGACGCCGGTGACCAACGCGGGCTCGCTGAGCTGGCTGTACGACTACGCCCGCGGCAACAACGCGGACAACCTGCCGACGCTCCAGGCGTTCAGCGCGAGTCACGAGCCGAGCCCGTGGATGGGCGACCGGCAGACCTTCCAGGTGATGCCCTCCGCCGCATCCGGCACCCCCGACACCGGCCGGGAGGCGCGCGAACTGGCCTTCCGGCACGAGAACGAGACCGCCCGGCCGTACTACTACGGGGTGCGGTTCGAGAACGGGCTCAAGGCCGAGATGGCGCCGACCGACCACGCGGCGATCATGCGCTTCACCTACCCCGGTGACAACGCGAGCGTGATCTTCGACAACGTCACCGACCAGGCCGGCCTGACCCTGGACAAGGAGACGGGCACCTTCACCGGCTACTCGGACGTGAAGTCCGGGCTGTCCACGGGCGCCACCCGGCTGTTCGTGTACGGCGAGTTCGACAAGAAGGTCACCGGCGGCGACTCGGCCGGCGTCAAGGGCCACCTGCGCTTCGACGCCGGCAAGGACCGCACGGTGACGCTGCGCCTGGCGACCTCGCTCATCGGCGTCGACCAGGCGAAGGACAACCTGCGCCAGGAGATCCCGCAGCGCACCTCCTTCGAGAAGGTCGAGAAGAACGCCCAGAAGCAGTGGGACAAGATCCTCGGCAAGGTCGAGGTGGAGGGCGCCACGCGGGACCAGCTGACCACCCTGTACTCCAGCCTCTACCGGCTGTACCTGTACCCGAACGCCGGCCACGAGAAGGTCGGCGGCACGTACAAGTACGCCTCGCCGTTCCAGAAGATGCCGGCGGCGGACACCCCGACGCGGACCGGCTCGAAGGTCGTGGACGGCAAGGTGTACGTCAACAACGGCTTCTGGGACACCTACCGGACCACCTGGCCCGCGTACTCGTTCCTGACGCCGTCCACGGCCGGTGAGCTGGTCGACGGCTTCGTGCAGCACTACAAGGACGGCGGCTGGACCTCACGCTGGTCCTCCCCCGGCTACGCGGACCTGATGACCGGCACCTCCTCGGACGTGGCGTTCGCGGACGCCTACGTCAAGGGCGTCGACTTCGACGCGAAGGCGGCGTACGAGGCGGCCGTCAAGAACGCCACCGCGGTGCCCCCGTCCTCGGGCGTGGGCCGTAAGGGCATGGCCACCTCGCCGTTCCTCGGCTACACCAGCACCGAGACGCACGAGGGCCTGTCGTGGGCGCTGGAGGGCTACCTCAACGACTACGGCATCGCGAAGATGGGCGAGAAGCTCTACAAGGAGACCGGCGAGAAGCGGTACCAGGAGGAGTCGGCGTACTTCCTCAACCGCGCCCAGGACTACGTCAACATGTTCGACGCGAAGGCCGGCTTCTTCCAGGGCAAGGACGCGGCGGGCACGTGGCGCGTGGACTCCGCGAAGTACGACCCGCGTGTGTGGGGCTACGACTACACGGAGACCAACGGCTGGGGCTACGCCTTCACCGCCCCGCAGGACAGCCGGGGCCTGGCCAACCTGTACGGCGGGCGCAAGGGCCTCGGCGACAAGCTCGACGAGTACCTCGCCACCCCGGAGACCGCCTCCCCGGAGTTCGTCGGCTCCTACGGCGGTGTCATCCACGAGATGACCGAGGCGCGCGACGTCCGCATGGGCAACTACGGGCACTCCAACCAGGTCGCCCACCACGCGCTGTACATGTACGACGCGGCCGGGCAGCCGTACAAGACGCAGAAGAACGTCCGCGAGGTGCTCTCCCGTCTGTACACCGGCAGCGAGATCGGGCAGGGCTACCACGGCGACGAGGACAACGGCGAGCAGTCGGCGTGGTTCCTCTTCTCCTCCCTGGGCTTCTACCCGCTGGTGATGGGCAGCGGCGAGTACGCCATCGGCTCCCCGCTGTTCACCAAGGCGACCGTCCACCTGGAGAACGGGCGGGAGCTGGTCGTGAAGGCGCCGAAGAACAGCGCGAAGAACGTCTACGTGCAGGGTCTGAAGGTCAACGGCAAGCGCTGGAGCTCCACTTCGCTTCCCCACTCGCTGCTCGCGAAGGGCGGCGTCCTGGAGTTCGACATGGGCGCGAAGCCGTCCGCGTGGGGCACCGGCAAGGACGCGGCGCCGGTGTCGATCACCAAGGACGACCGGGTGCCGGCGCCGCGCGCGGACGCCCTGTCCGGTGACGGGGCGCTCTTCGACGACACGTCGGCGACGGACGCGGCGGTGACGTCGGTGGACCTGCCGGTGCCGGACAAGGGTGTCAAGGCGGTCCAGTACACCCTGACGTCGTCGGCGGACCGGACGAAGGCCCCGGCCGGCTGGACGCTCCAGGGCTCGTCCGACGGCACGACCTGGCGGACCCTGGACCAGCGCTCCGGCGAGTCCTTCGCCTGGGACCGGCAGACCCGGGCGTTCTCGGTGAAGTCGCCGGGCACGTACGCGAAGTACCGGCTGGTCCTGGACGGCGAGCACACGCTGGCGGAGGTGGAACTGCTGGCGTGAGCGGGCGCGGGGCGCGCGGAGCCACCACGGTTCCGGGCGCCCCGCGGAACGGTCGAGGGCCGCACCCCCGTGACGGGGATGCGGCCCTCGACCGCTGTGCCGTACCGCTTACTTGCGGATCAGGCTGCGCAGCACGTACTGCAGGATGCCGCCGTTGCGGTAGTAGTCGGCCTCACCGGGGGTGTCGATGCGGACGACCGCGTCGAACTCGACACCGGTGTCGGTGGTGACCTTCACCGTGCGCGGGGTGGTGCCGTCGTTCAGCTCGGTGACGCCGGAGACGGAGAAGGTCTCCTCGCCGGTCAGGCCGAGGGAGGCCGCGGTCTGGCCCTCCGGGAACTGGAGCGGCAGGACGCCCATGCCGATGAGGTTCGAGCGGTGGATGCGCTCGTAGGACTCGGCGATGACGGCCTTGACGCCGAGGAGCGCGGTGCCCTTGGCGGCCCAGTCGCGGGACGAGCCGGAGCCGTACTCCTTGCCGGCCAGGACGACGAGCGGGATGCCCTGCTCGATGTAGTTGCGGGAGGCGTCGTAGATGAACGACACCGGACCGCCGTCCTGGGTGAAGTCGCGGGTGTAGCCGCCCTCGGTGCCCGGCGCGATCTGGTTGCGCAGGCGGATGTTGGCGAACGTACCGCGGATCATGATCTCGTGGTTGCCGCGGCGCGAGCCGTAGCTGTTGAAGTCGCGGCGCTGGACGCCGTGCTCCGTGAGGTACTTGCCCGCCGGGGTGTCGGCCTTGATGGCACCGGCCGGGGAGATGTGGTCGGTGGTGACCGAGTCGCCCAGCTTGGCGAGCACCCGGGCGCCGGCGATGTCCTCGACCGGGGCCGGCTCCATGCCCATGCCCTCGAAGTACGGGGGCTTGCGGACGTAGGTGGACTCGGTGTCCCACTCGAAGGTGTCGCCGGTCGGGATGGACAGCGCCTGCCACTGGGCGTCGCCCGCGAAGACGTCGCTGTAGGACTTGGAGAACATGTCCTCGCCGATGGCGTTGGCGACGACGTCGTTGACCTCGGCCTCGGAGGGCCAGATGTCCTTCAGGTAGACCGGGTTGCCGTCCTGGTCGGTACCCAGGGCGTCCTTGGTGATGTCGACCTTCATCGAGCCGGCGAGGGCGTAGGCGACGACCAGCGGCGGGGACGCCAGGTAGTTCATCTTGACGTCGGGGTTGATGCGGCCCTCGAAGTTCCGGTTGCCGGAGAGGACCGAGGTGACGGCGAGGTCGTGGTCGTTGACCGCCTTGGAGACCTCGTCCGGCAGCGGGCCGGAGTTGCCGATGCAGGTGGTGCAGCCGTAGCCGACGAGGTTGAAGCCGACCTTGTCGAGGTACGGGGTCAGGCCCGCCTTCTCGAAGTAGTCGGTGACGACCTTGGAGCCCGGGGCGAGGGTGGTCTTGACCCACGGCTTGCGGGTCAGGCCCTTCTCGACCGCCTTCTTGGCCACGAGGGCGGCGGCGACCATGACGTACGGGTTGGAGGTGTTGGTGCAGGAGGTGATGGCCGCGACCGTCACCGCACCGTGGTCCAGCTCGTAGGTGGTGCCGTCGGGGGCGGTCACCTGGACCGGGTTCGACGGGACGGAACCGGTGCCCTGGCCGTGCTGCGGGGCGCCGGCGCCGTTCTCCTCGTGGCCGTAGGCCGGGGCGTCGGAGGCCGGGAAGGACTCGGCGCTCGCCTCGTCGACCACCGAGGTGGCGGCGGCCGGCGTCTGGGCGACGGGGGCCTCGACGTAGTTCAGGACGTCCTTGGCGAACTGCTGGGCGGCCTCGGCCAGGACGATGCGGTCCTGCGGGCGCTTCGGGCCGGCGATCGACGGGACGACCGTGGACAGGTCCAGCTCGAGCTTCTCGGAGAAGTCCGGCTCGGCCGTCGGGTCCAGCCACAGGCCCTGCTCCTTGGCGTAGGCCTCGACGAGGGCGACCTGCTGGTCGGAGCGGCCGGTCAGGCGCAGGTAGTTCAGCGTCTCGCCGTCGATCGGGAAGATCGCGGCGGTGGAGCCGAACTCCGGCGACATGTTGCCGATGGTGGCGCGGTTGGCCAGCGACGTGGCGGCGACGCCCTCGCCGTAGAACTCGACGAACTTGCCGACGACGCCGTGCTTGCGCAGCATCTCGGTGATCGTGAGCACCAGGTCGGTGGCGGTGGTGCCGGCCGGGAGCTCACCGGTGAGCTTGAAGCCGACGACGCGCGGGATCAGCATGGAGACCGGCTGGCCGAGCATCGCGGCCTCGGCCTCGATGCCGCCGACGCCCCAGCCGAGGACGCCGAGGCCGTTGACCATGGTGGTGTGCGAGTCGGTGCCGACCAGGGTGTCGGGGTACGCCTTGCCGTCACGGGTCATGACGACGCGGGCCAGGTGCTCGATGTTCACCTGGTGGACGATGCCGGTGCCGGGCGGGACGACCTTGAAGTCGTCGAAGGCGGTCTGGCCCCAGCGCAGGAACTGGTAGCGCTCCTTGTTGCGGCCGTACTCCAGGTCGACGTTCTGCTGGAAGGCGTCGTTGGTGCCGAACTTGTCCGCGATGACGGAGTGGTCGATGACCATCTCGGCCGGGGAGAGCGGGTTGATCTTGTTCGGGTCGCCGCCCAGCTCCTTGACGGCCTCGCGCATGGTGGCGAGGTCGACGACGCAGGGCACGCCGGTGAAGTCCTGCATGATCACGCGGGCGGGCGTGAACTGGATCTCCTGCGACGGCTGGGCCTGCGAGTCCCAGCCGCCGAGGGCGCGGATGTGGTCGGCGGTGATGTTCGCGCCGTCCTCGGTGCGGAGCAGGTTCTCCAGCAGCACCTTCAGGCTGTAGGGAAGGCGCGCGGAGCCCTCGACCTTGTCCAGCCGGAAGATCTCGTACGACTCGTCGCCCACCTGCAGCGTGCTGCGGGCGTCGAAGCTGTTCGCCGACACGACAGTCTCCTTCATTTATGTGCGCGTACCACCGCATCCTGCCGCCACGCCGCCCTGGCCGGTCCGCTGAGGTAGGGCTAAGTTAGGGTACCCTTACCAGGGTGGCGGCTGCGGTGCGCCTCGGCAGATATCTCGATGTCGAGATAACTCTAGTACATGAGGGCGGGCTGGTCATGCCCGGGCGCCGTGTGGCGTGCACCCCACCCGAGTGACCCGGGCGGCCATCTCTACGCCGAACCGGGGTATCCGACTTGCGCCGGGACCATCCGGCACGAATCGGAAGGAGGCACGATGCCGCTCACGTTCCGCAAGAGCTTCCGGATCCTCCCCGGAGTGCGGCTGAACATCAACAAACGTTCGTGGTCCATCACGACCGGCGGCAGGAACGGCCCGCGCCACACCCGCAGCAGCACGGGACGACGTACGACATCGATGGATCTGCCGGGGCCTTTCGGCTGGCGCCGCACGACCACCGATCGGCGCCGCTGACACCCCTTTGACGTCGCATCACCCGAACGGACCCCCCCAAGAGGCGCCATCTCATATCTGAGATAGCCTCAACCTCATGGCAGACGACTACCTCGTACGCATCGGCAAGCTCATCCGTGACGCCCGGCAGCACCGCGGCTGGACGCAGTCACAGCTTGCGGAGGCGCTCAACACCAGTCAGAGCGCCGTCAACCGCATCGAGCGCGGCAACCAGAACATCAGCCTTGAGATGATCGCCCGTATCGGAGAAGCGCTGGACAGCGAAATCGTCTCCCTGGGCTACGCGGGTCCGATGCACCTGCGCGTGGTCGGCGGCCGGCGCCTCTCCGGTGCCATCGACGTCAAGACCAGCAAGAACGCCTGCGTGGCCCTGCTGTGCGCCTCGCTGCTCAACAAGGGGCGCACGGTGCTGCGCCGGGTCGCCCGCATCGAGGAGGTCTACCGCCTCCTGGAGGTGCTGGGCTCCATCGGCGTGCGCACCCGCTGGATCAACGACGGCACCGACCTGGAGATCGTGCCGCCGGCCGAGCTGGACATGGAGGCCATCGACGCCGAGGCCGCCGTCCGCACCCGCTCCATCATCATGTTCCTCGGCCCGCTGCTGCACCGCATGGACCGCTTCCGGCTGCCCTACGCCGGCGGCTGCGACCTCGGCACGCGCACCATCGAGCCGCACATGATCGCGCTGCGCCCGTTCGGCCTGGACGTCGCCGCGACCGAGGGCCACTACCACGCGGTGGTCGACCGTAGCGTGCGTCCGGGCCGGCCGATCGTGCTGACCGAGCGGGGCGACACCGTCACCGAGAACGCACTCCTCGCGGCCGCCCGGCACGACGGCGTCACCGTCATCCGCAACGCCTCGTCCAACTACATGGTCCAGGACCTGTGCTTCTTCCTGGAGGCCTTGGGCGTCAAGGTCGAGGGCATCGGCACCACCACGCTGACCGTGCACGGCCTGCCGGTCATCGACGCCGACGTGGACTACTCCCCCTCCGAGGACCCGGTCGAGGCGATGAGCCTCTTGGCCGCCGCCGTCGTGACGGAGTCGGAGCTGACGGTGCGTCGCGTGCCCATCGAGTTCCTGGAGATCGAGCTGGCGGTCCTCGAGGAGATGGGCCTCGACCACGACCGCACGCCGGAGTACGTCGCGGACAACGGCCGCACGCGTCTGGTGGACCTCACCGTCCGGCCCTCCAAGCTGGAGGCGCCGATCGACAAGATCCACCCGATGCCGTTCCCCGGCCTCAACATCGACAACGTCCCGTTCTTCGCGGCCATCGCGGCGTCCGCGCAGGGCAAGACCCTCATCCACGACTGGGTCTACGACAACCGCGCCATCTACCTGACCGACCTGAACCGCCTCGGCGGCCGCCTCCAGCTCCTGGACCCCCACCGCGTCCTGGTCGAGGGCCCCACGCGCTGGCGCGCCGCGGAGATGATGTGCCCGCCGGCCCTGCGCCCGGCGGTGGTCGTCCTGCTGGCGATGATGGCGGCGGAGGGCACGTCGGTGCTGCGCAACGTGTACGTCATCAACCGGGGGTACGAGGACCTGGCGGAACGGCTGAACTCGATCGGGGCGCAGATCGAGACGTTCCGGGATATCTGAAAGGGCTCCGAAAAGACGCCGTCATCCCCTTCCGACCTGGATGAACGCGAGGCCGTAGGAAGCGTGGTGGCTTCCTCGGGACGCACGGGGCGCGACGCAGGCGGGGCCGGAGGGACGACACGTCCCTCCGGCCCCGCCGTGCTGCCTGGGCCCCGCCGGCCTCCGCGCGGGACCGGTTGTCCCGGGGGCTCAGGCGGTCGGTGGGTCCGCCGGTCAGTAGGCGGAGTCGACGTTGTCCATGGAGCCGTACTTGTCGGCCGCGTAGTTGCAGGCGGCGACGATGTTGGCGACCGGGTCGGTGATGGAGTCCTTGGTGCCCTTGACGTGGAAGGCGTCGAAGGTGGGCTGAATCACCTGGAGCAGGCCCTTCGAGGGGATGCCGTTGCGGGCGTTGACGTCCCAGTTGTTCTGCGCGTTCGGGTTGCCGGACGACTCGCGCATGATGTTGCGGTGCAGGCCCTCGTAGCTGCCCGGGATGTTCTTGGCGTCCATGACGTCCAGGGCGGTGCGGATCCAGCCGTCGAGGTCGCTGCCGTACTTCTTCTCGCCGGCCTTGACGATGGCGTTGATCCTGTCGGTCTGGGCCTGGGTCTGCGCGGTGGAGGCCTTGGCCGGCTCGGCGGCGTGCGCCGGGCTCGGGGCGAGGGTGAGGGTGACGGCGGCGGCGCCCGCGGCGGCGAGGGAGGCCACGGCGGACTTACGGATGCCGGGGCGGCGCATGATGGCGTGCATGGGTGTACCTCTCCATTCGGGAACGTGATGGGGAGGCCGACGGGGGGTCGGCGACGCGGTGTCCGCGTTGGACGCGGCTTCGCGTCATCAGGGCCGGTGTCTGGATCACGGACGGGCTCTTCCCGTCCGGTCCCGGCGCTCGGCTCCCCGGTACTCCGAACACACTGCGGAACGCTCCGGCGCCGCGACAAGTGTGTGACCTACTACGCCGCTTCGCAGACCGGCGGCGTGATGGCCCGGACGTCCGGCGACCACGCGAGCGAGCGGCCGTCGGGCGTCTACTAAGCCCGGCCCTGTGTGGCGTGCGCCCTGTGCGCGCCCTCACAGAGCCGGTCACCCGGTGCTCACCTCTCGTCACCCTGTGAAGACAGGCACCTCACTCAACGAAACGCCGGAGTCACCGTTCGAGGTCGTGAGGAAGAGCCGTGCGGTGAGGGTGCCCGCCTGGCGGATCCTGTCGGGCGGGACCGCGCCGGCAGCGCTGTTCGACTGAGCCGCGAACAGGACGGCCGGGTTCCTCGGAGCGTGGCCGACGGCCCGCTCAACCGTCGGACAGGCTCCGTACGACGTAAACCATGTGCCGGAGGTTTCCCGCCCTCGCGGCACCTTTCGATGCGCGCCCCTAGTGAGCGGGTGGCTCGTCCGTGAGGTGGTTGTTGCGGTCGATCTCCGCCATGTGGGCCTCGGCCCAGTCCCGCAGGGCGGAGAGCGGCGTTTCGAGGGAGAGGCCGAGCGCGGTGAGCCGGTAGTGGACGGCGGGCGGCACGGTGGGTTCCACGCGGCGCGCGACCAGGCCGTCGCGGACCAGGCTGCGCAGGGTGGTGGACAGCATCTTCTGCGAGATGCCCGGGACACGGCGCTTCAGTTCCGCGAAGCGGAGCTCGTCCGGAGCCTCTTCGGCCAGCACCTTGACCGTCATCGACGTCCACTTGGTGCCGATGCGGTCGAGCAGCCGACGGGTCGGGCAGCGCGGATCGAGCAGGTCGCCGCGCTCCCCGGGCCGTCGGTCGCGTCCGCCGGGCCTCGACGTGGTCACCTGGAGCTCACCACCTGATGCGAAAGTGCCGTCTTGGGCGGGCCACGGTAGTTCCTTACGGTGACCATGTCACTGTCGCTCACCGCCCCGGAGGACCCCATGCCCGAGCTGCGACGCGTCCCCGTCAACGGTGTCGAACTGAACGTCGCCCTCGCGGGATCCGGTCCGGCCGTCCTGCTGCTGCACGGCTTCCCGCACACCTGGGAGCTGTGGACGGACGTCATGGCCGGCCTGTCCGGCCGCTACCGCGTCATCGCACCGGACCTGCGCGGGTTCGGCGCGAGCAGCCCGGCCGCCTCCGGGTACGACGCGGGCACCCTGGCCGAGGACGCCGCGGCGCTTCTCACCGCGCTCGGGGTGTCCTCGGCCGCGGTGGTGGGCATCGACGCGGGCACCCCGCCGGCCTTCCTCCTCGCCCTGCGTCGCCCCGGTCTCGTCCGGCGCCTGGTCGTCATGGAGTCCCTGCTGGGCGGGCTGCCCGGCGCCGAGGACTTCCTCGCCGACGGGCCACCGTGGTGGTTCGGCTTCCATTCCGCCGCGCCCGGCCTCGCCGAGACCGTGCTGGAGGGCCACGAAGCCGAATACGTCGACTGGTTCCTGCGCGCCGGCACGCTGGGCGAGGGGGTGCGCCCGGCCGTCCGGGACGCCTTCGTCCGCGCGTACACCGGCCGCGAGGCGTTGAGCCGTGCGTTCTCGTACTACCGGGCCCTGCCCGAGAGCGCGGTACAGATCGAGCGGGCGGTCGCCCCTGCCCGCCTGACCGTGCCGACGATGGCGCTGGGCGCCCGGCCCGTCGGTGACGCACTGGAACGCCAACTCCGCCCCCTCGCCGACGATCTGACCGGACACGTCATCGAGGACTGCGGCCACATCATCCCGCTGCACCGGCCGCGCGCCCTGCTCACGCTGCTGCGTCCGTTCCTGGCCGGGGAGGACACCGGAGCGGCCTGACCGGAGCGAGGGCCCGTGACCAGCACGTCCGCTGCGCGTTCCGGCCCCGCCGCCGTGATCATCCGTGCGGTCGGTCCTCGATGAGCGCGAGGAAGTCTCCGAGGGCGGCCGCGACGGCGTCCGGGGACTCCACGGGGAGCAGGTGGCCGGAGGCGGGGACGGTGGTCAGGGTCGCGCCCGGGACGTGGGGCAGGAGGCACTCGCGCAGGACATCCGGCGGTTCCACCACGTCGTTCTCCGCGGCCAGCACGGTCACCGGGACCGCGATGCCGCGCACGGCGCGGGTGATGTCCTCCGCGATACCGCGCAGGGGCCATTCCCGCCGGGCCTCGGGTCCGGCGGCGAGGCTGTCGCGCACCACGGTCGCCCGCACCGGTTCGGGCAGGGGTGTGGCGGTCAGGACGTGGTCGAGGGCGTGCCGCACCGTCTCGGGCGAGTCGTACGCGTGGGACAGTCCCCGCCGGTACTCCTCGGTCACCGTCACGGGCGGCTCCGGCGGTGCGGGCGCGACGAGCACCACGCCGGCCAGGCCGGCCGGTCCGCGGGCCGCGAGGAGCTGGCTCACCTTGCCGCCCATCGAGTGTCCGACGAGGACGAACGGCCCGGATACACAGGCATCGACGACGCGGGCGAGGTCGTCGGCCAGCCGGTCGAGGTGGTACGGGCCGGGCATCGCCCCCGAGGAGCCCCAGCCGCGCTGGTCGAAGCGGAGTGTCGCCTGCCCGGGTGGCAGACGGACGATCACCTCGTTCCAGGTGTCGGCGGAGCCGCCCCAGTAGTGGACGAACACCAGCGTCGGTCCGGTACGGCCCGCGACCCGTACGTGCAAAGCCCCACCGGTCACCGGCACCGTTGTTGTCGTTTCCTGCATCCCTCCACCTTTCACTCGGCCGCGTGAGGCGATCGGCGTCGCGCTGCCGCAACCCTGAGCGGATAACCTGAGCTGCCTGCCAGGTGCACTCTCGACGGTAGGGAGGACCCGGCCCACTTCCCGGTGGAAAGGAGCACGGCAGTTGTGGAAAACGGACACCGTGCTGTGCGACAACTGCGTTACTCGCCTGCCGTCGGCTCGCCGCACGGCGTGGAGGTCATCGACTTCGCCGCGCTGCGCTCCATGGACACCCGCCGCCATCGCGTGCTTCCCCAGCGCCCCGACTTCCACGTCCTCGCCCTGATCGCCTCCGGCACCGGTAGCCACGAAGCCGACTTCCGCACCTACCGGTTGGCGGAGGGCAGCGCCGTGTGGATCCGGCCCGGAACGGTGCACCGCTGGAGTGACATCGACGCCTGCGACGGTCCGCTGGTCCTCTTCCGGCCCGGCTTCCTCCCCGGCTTCACGTCGGAGGAGGCCACCGCCCCGGTGTGCTGGCACCTGGACCGGCAACGTCAGGAGCTGGCCCTGCTCGCGGCCGCACACCTCGGCCGCGAGCACGAAACGGCGGCACGCACCCCGCGCCTGGCAGCACCCGCGCTGCTCGCCCACCTGCTGGCGGCGCTGGTCCTGCGCGCACTTCCCGACGCCCCCGCCCGAACCGGCGCGCCGCCGGCCGGTGACCGGTCCGCGGAGGTGTTCCGCGCCTACCGGGCCGCCGTCGAGGAGCACTTCGCCGACCGGCACCACGTGGCGGACCACGCGCGGGCACTGGGCTACGACGTGCGCACCCTCACCCGGGCGACGCGCGCCGTCACCGGCGCGGGCGCCAAGAGCTTCCTCGACCAGCGCATCTTTCTGGAGGCCAGGCGGCTGCTGGCCCACACCGACCTGCCGGTCAGCGCCTGTGCCCGGCGCCTCGGCTTCCGGGACGCCGGCAACTTCACCACCTTCTTCCGGCGCCAGGCGGGCACACCCCCCGCCGCCTGGCGCGCGGCCAACGGTGCGGCGCGCACGCACAGGGCCTGACCTCCGCACGCCCGCTGCGGGTCCTGGGCCCGGCGCGGAGCGCTACGGCCGCCGGTCCCCGGGGCCGGCTGCCGGGCCGGTGCGCGGTCGCAGGCGTTCGCCCTGCGGGCCGAACATGATCAGGTACTCGACGGGTCCACCGGGGCCGGCGTTCGCCACTCCGTGGGCGGTGCGGGTGTCGAACTCGGCCACCTCACCGGCGGTGAGGACGAGGTCCTGATCGCCGAGCGCCAGCCACAGTCGCCCGTACAGCACGCACAGCCACTCGTACCCGTCGTGGACGACCTGCCGTGGCCGCGGTGGCGGTCCGTCCACAGGCGGCAGTACGTGCTTGTGGGCGTGCAGGCCTCCGACGTAGTGGGTCAGGGGCAGCACCGTCTTGTCGTCGCCGCGCCTCCGCGGCGCGGGCGGGCGTGCTCTGTCCGCCGCGGCGGACCCGTTGCCCGCCAGTTCGTCCAGGGAGAGGCCGTACGTCCTCGTCAGCCGCAGCAGCACCTCCAGTGTCGGCGCGCGCCGGCCGGTCTCGATCCGCGACAGCGTGCTGAGGGAGATGCCGGTCGCGCGGCTCACGTCGGTCAGCGTGTCGCCGCGGTGCTCGCGCGCGGCCTTCAGCCGCGACGCCATCGCGGCCAGTGTGTCGGCCACGCCGTCGTCCGTCACGGTCGCCTCGCCTCCCTTCCACGGGCCGCCTCCATGGTCTTGTCCTGCCACTTTGCCAGACGGGCAAGAGCGGTCGCCTCGGCCGGGCGCCGCGGCGCATCATCGGTGCACCCGCGGCCACCAGGATTTCCGAGGAGACAGAACCATGCCCCAGCCCACGCCGTCCGCCGGTCCACGCCACCGCACCGTCCCGTCGCCCGCCGGACGGCTGCACCTGGTCGAGCAGGGCACCGGGCCGCTGGTCCTGCTCGTGCACGGCTTCCCCGAGTCCTGGTACTCCTGGCGCCACCAGCTCCCGGCCCTCGCGGCGGCGGGCTACCGGGCGGTCGCGCTCGACGTGCGCGGCTACGGCCGCTCCTCCAAGCCCGCCGCGACCCACGCGTACCGCATGCTCGACCTGGTCGAGGACAACGTCGCCTTGGTGGGCGCCCTCGGCGAGGACCGCGCGGTGATCGTCGGGCACGACTGGGGGTCCACCATCGCCGCCACCTCGGCCCTGCTCCACCCCGGCGTCTTCCGCGCGGTCGGGCTGCTGAGCGTTCCCTACGCCCCGCCCGGCGGGCCCCGCCCCACCGATGTGTTCACCGGGATCGGAGGCCCCGAGGAGGAGTTCTACGTGTCCTACTTCCAGGAGCCGGGCCGCGCCGAGGCCGAGATCGAACCCGACGTCCGGGGCTGGCTCGCGGGCTTCTTCAGCGCCCTGTCCGCCGACACCATGCCGACCCGGGGCGAGCCCGACCCGCACTTCCTGAACCGGGGCACGGGACGGCTGCGCGACCGCTTCCCGGCCGGCCCGCTCCCGGCCTGGCTGACCGAGGACGATCTCGACGTGTACGCGGGGGAGTTCGAACGGACCGGCATGACCGGGGCGCTCAACCGCTACCGCAGCATGGATCGCGACTGGGAGGACCTGGCCCCGTACAACGGCGCCCCGATCAAGCAGCCGTCCCTGTTCATCGGTGGCGGCCTGGACGCCTCCACGACGTGGATGGCCGACGCGATCGACGCCTACCCGGTCACGCTCCCCGGGCTGGTCTCCTCGCACCTCCTGGACGGCTGCGGCCACTGGGTCCAGCAGGAACGACCGGAGCAGGTCAACGGTCTCCTGACCGCCTGGCTGGCCTCCCTCCAGGACTGACCGGGCAGACCTGACCGGTGACATCGGACCCGCGGAGGAACCCCGGCCGTCGTACGGCCGGGGTTCCTCGCAGCGGTGGGTCCGGTCAGCAGCTCGGATCAGGACGCTTGGCGCTGCAGGGTGAGGACACCCGGCCGCCACGGCAGCTGGTCGTAGGGGCCGCCCGCGGTCGGGGACTTGCCCTGGTAGAGGAGCTGCAGGTTGCAGGGGTCGATGGTCATGGTCTGGTCGGGGTTGTTGCGGACCAGGTCACCGTGGCTGATGTCGTTGGTCCAGGTGGCACCGCTGTTGGCCTTGCCCGCGAAGGGGTTGCTCTCGGTGGCGGCCTGCGGGGTCCACGAGCCGCTCAGGCTGGTGGCCGTGAAGGAGCGGAAGTAGCGCTGCTCGTTCGCACCCCGAGCCTCGACGATCATGAGGTACTGGTTCTGGCCCTTGACCTTGTACACCTGCGGCGCCTCGAACAGGTTCTTCGCGGTGTCGCTCATGACCGTCGTGTACGACGAGCCGAAGCTGCCCGGGAAGTTCCCGATCGGCATGCTCGCCCGGTATATCTTGCCGTTGTCACCGGCGAAGAACAGGTACATGTTCTGGCCGTCGGCGATCAGGGTCTGGTCGATCGGACCGGTGCCGGAGTCGGGAAGGCTCCCGGTGAACAGCGGCTGCGGAGCGGACCAGCCATTGGGGTTGGTCGGGTCGCTCGACGTGCGGTAGATGAAGGGCCACGCACCCCACTGGTACGCCAGCACCCAGATGTTCTTGGGCGCGAAGTAGAACAGCGTGGGCGCCACCGCGGACTGGCTCATGCCGGTCTGTCCGGCCGACGCCATGTCCGACCAGTTCGTGAAGGGGCTGAACATCATCGAGCCGTACGACGATCCCGACACGTTCGACGCGTAGACCAGGTGCCTGCCGTTGTAGGTCACGTTGGTGAAGTCCTTCACCGCGGCCCACCCGTTCGCCGGCTGCGCCAGCGCGCCCGTCGACGTCCACCGGTATGTCGACGGAAGGGCACACGTGCCGTCGGGCGGGGTCGGGGTCCCGGACAGGCCGGTCCACTTCTGGTTGCTGCCGCCGTTGCACGTCCAGAGCTGCACCGCCGTGCCGTTGGCCGTACCCGCGCTCGCGGCCTCCAGGCACAGCCCGGACTCCACGCCGACGACCGTGCCGTCCGCGTTCACCCGCCACTGCTGGTTCGCACCGCCGGAACAGGCCCAGATCTGCACCCGGGTACCGGCCGTGGTGGCGTGGCCCGGAACATCGAGGCAGGAGTTGCCGTACACGGTGAGCTGATTGCTGTCCGTCAGCGTCCACTGCTGGTTCGTCCCGCCCCAGCAGTCGTAGATCTGCAGGGCCGTGCCGTTGGTCTGGCCGGCTCCCGGCACGTCGAGACACCGGTTCGAGCCGACACCGCGCAAGGCGCCGGTGGAAGCCGCCTGAGCCGGGGTGGCGACGAGCATCGCCGCCAACGCGGCCAGGGCCCCGACGACGGCGGCGAGCACCACAGACGGATACCTGCGGCTGAAACTTCGTCTGCGCATGGGAACTTCCTCATCCTCGGGCATGCTCGAACGAATGACGTGGGCATGACATTTACGTGAGCGGCTCGCTCCCTGCGGATCGGTCATCACAGGGGCGCACGTTCGGAATATCGAACGCAGGTCGGAATGTCGAGCAAATTGAATGATAGGGAGACGGTGAACGACGTCAATACCTCTCGCAAGAGTCGAGAGCTCCATCGAAAGATTCGCGGATACGAGCCCCCGCACACACCGCGTCCCCCGGGAGCTCGGGGCTCCCGGGGGACGCGGTGTGTGCGGGGGGGGGACTACCAGGTGAAGGCCGCCGACTGGTTGCCGGTGGCGGTGCAGTAGGACGTGAAGCTGCCGCCCGCGTCGTTCACGGTGAACTTCAGGGACCAGTTGGACGCGCTCGGCGCGCCCGTGAGGGCCACGGAGTCGGTGGTGTCACCGGTGGAGAGGGACCCGGCCGCGAGCGGGAGCGGGCCGAAGGTGAGCGGGTCGCCCGTGTTCGCGGCCTCGTGCACGGTGCCGGAGAACTGCACCTCGCTCGTCGCACCACCCGACGTCTTGTTCAGCTTCAGCGTCGTGGTCACGGTGTTGGCGTCGAGCGCGAACTGCGTGCGGATGTCCGTCGAGTCGATCCGGATCGTCTTGCCGTTGCCGGAGTCGGCCGCGGTGAGCGTGACGGTGCCGCTGCCCGCGAACCCGCAGTTGTACGAGGCCGTCGCGGTCGCCGGAGCGACGGCGACGGCCGAGCCGGCCAGGGCCAGGGTGGTCGCGAGCGCGCCGGAGGCGGCGATCGCGGTCAGGGTGAACCGTCGCGTCGAGAAGCCGTGCATGGGGGTGTGCTCCTTCGTGGCAGGTGCCGTATTCCTGACAGAACTGGGCTGTGCGTGAGTGCCGGGCCCGGCGTCACCGCTTCAGTACAGACCGTGATCCTCTTCTGGTGGTTGGCGATCTCTTGGCTTGCCGCGGTGAGCTGCGGGGATCGGCCGGGGAGCAGCGCCGTGTCCTGCCGTCGTCCCGAGGGCGCCCAGCGCTCGCATAGGCCGGGTATGGCACCTGCGGGCAGAGTGGGCTGATTCTTTCGACCCGGGGAACGCCCATGGACTCCACAGGAGCAGCCTTGTCCGCACCACTGACCGTCGCCGGCGCCCGGTGGTGCGTCGTGCTCAACGGCGAAGGGCAGTACTCGCTCTGGTGGGCCGACCGTGAACTGCCCGCCGGCTGGCGTGCCGAGGGGACCAGCGGGACGCGGGAGCGGTGCCTGGCGCGGGTGCAGGAGGTGTGGACCGACCCGCGTCCGGCGGGGCTGCGCCGTCGCACGGCGGAGGGGGTGAGCGCGGCCGGTGTCTGCGTCGCCGAGACCGTCGGTCGTCAGGCGCGCCGGGTGCCGGAGGCGGTGGCCGTGCAGGGTGACGGGTTCGCGCTGTCCTTCGGCGGGCTCGACGCGGCGTCCAACCGCTGGGCCCGGTATCTGCGGTCGCTCGGGGTGGGGCGCGGCGCGCTGGTGGGGGTGCTGCTCGGGCGGGGCGCCGAACTGCACGCGGTGACGCTGGGCGTGTGGAAGGCGGGGGCCGGGTGTCTGCCACTGGACCCGGAGTTCCCGGCGGCCCGGCTGCGCGCACTGCTCGGTGCCACGGGGGCGCGGTTCCTGGTCTCCGAAGTGGCCCACGGGCCCGACGGGTTCGAGGGGCAGGTCCGGTACGTGGACGATCCCGAGGTGTGCGGGGCGCTCGCCCGGCAGTCGGGCGAGCCGCTCGGCGGGGCACCGGATCCGGAGGACGTGGCGTATGTGACGCAGGTGCCCGCGGCGGCCGGACGCCCGCTCGCCGTGGCGGTCACGCACCGCGGGCTGGCGCACCATGTGACGGCGGCCGCGCGGGAGCTGGACGGCGCCGGGGACGGTGGTACGGCGGTGTTCTCGTCGGTCGCCTCCGAGTCGGCGGCGACGGGCCTGTGGGTGCCGTTGTGCGCCGGCCGCCGGGTGCTGCTCGCACCTCAGGCCCTGGATCTGGCGGGGCTGGGCGAGTGGCTCGCGGTGGCGGGTCCGTTCGCGTTCCTGGTCGTGGCGCCCGGTCATCTCGAATTGCTCGTGCGGCAGTTGGGGGACGTGGGGAGTGCCGCGCTGGCCGAGGTGTTCGTGGTCGCGGGCGGGACGCCGGGGCCCGCCGCGGCGCGGCTCACCGGGCTGCTCGGTTCGGGCCGGCTGCGTACCGCGTACGGGACGGCCGAGACGTCGTACGGCGGCATCACTCCCCTGCCGCCCGGCGCGGACGCACGGCTGCGGGTGCTCGACGGTGCCTGTCTGCCGGTCCCGGACGGTGCGGTGGGCGAGCTGTACGTGGCCGGTCCTGGCGTCGCCCGGGGCTATGTGGGCCGGGCCGCACTGACGGCGCTGCGGTTCCTCCCCGATCCCTGCGGTCCCGCGGGGACGCGGATGCACCGCACCGGGGAGCTCGCGCGCCGGACGGCGGGTGGGGAGGTGCAGCTGCTCGGCCGCAGCGACCGGCAGCTGTGGGTGCGCGGCCACCGGGCCGACCCGGCGGAGACCGAGGAGGCGCTCCACGACCACCCGAGCGTCGGCGAGGCCGTCGTCCTCGGCGTGCAGGCCGCGCCGGGCGATGTCCGCCTGGCCGCCTATGTGGTGCCGCGCCCCGGCGCGCAGGGGCTGGACGCGGCGGCGCTGGCGGCCCACTGCGGGCGGCGGCTGCCCGGACACCTGGTCCCCGCGAGCCTGACCCTCCTCGACGAGGTGCCGCGCGACGCCGACGGGCGGGTGGAGCGGGCGGCGCTGCCCGGGCAGGGCGGCGGGCCGGGCGGCACCGGCGGGCGGGTCTCACGGGGGCGGCGCACGTTTCTCGGCGGGAGCAGTCTCGCGGAGCTGCTCGCGGACCACCGGGTGCCGGGCGCCTGCGTCGCCGTACTGGAGGGCGGCGGCCTGGCGGCGGTCGAGGCCGCGGGCAGCGACGGCGCGGGCAGGCCGATCACTCCGCGCACCGCCTTCCCGGTGGGGACGTTGAGCCGGCACGTCGCGGCCCTGGGCGCGCTGCGCCTGGTGGAGGAGGGGGTGCTGGCGCTGGACGCCCCGGTCGGCCGCAGCGGGGACACGGCGGTCACCCTGGCGGAGCTGCTGGCCCGCGCCGACGCCGGCGCCGTGCTGCTGCCCGCGCTGCTGGAGGACGCCACGGGCGAGGCGTTCGGGCCGCTGATGCGGCGTCTGGTGCTCGGGCCGCTCCGACTGGACGACAGCTGCTTCGGCGGGCCGCCGCCCCGCACCGTCGGCAGGAGCGGCGCACCGGTGGCCCGGCTGGGCCATGACGCCGCCGGGCGCGCGGTCGACGGCGTACGGCCCGCGGATCCGGCCGAGCTGTGGACCACCGCCGCCGATCTGGCCGAGGTCGCGTTGGAGCTCCGGCGCTCCGTGCTCGGCGCTCCGCTCGCCCTGCTCGGCCGGGACACCGCGGCCCGTATGCCGGCACTGGGCTCGGACGGCCTCCACGCTCCGGCCACGCCCCTCGACGCCGCCGGCTCGGGCGCCGTGTTCGGGTACGAGGGGGCCCCGCCCGGCTATTACGCCGCGTCGCTGCTCTGCCTGCGCGAGGGCAGCGGCCTCGTGGTGCTGGCCAACGGCCGGGCCGGGAACCGGGTGGGCGAGGAGGTCGAGGCCCGGCTGCGGAACGTACGCCGGGCGGCGGACCGGAGCCGGACGGCTGGTGACGGTGGGTGACCGAAGCCGCCGGATCCGCCGGGTGCGGCGAAGTAACCGGCACGTAGCGTGAGTTGTTGTAGAACTGTGTTGTCAGGACCAGGTCCAGTCCACACAATGTCTCCGCAGTGTCTTCGCGGGGGGCGGGACGTGCGGTCCTGGAAGGAGGCGGTGTGGCGCCTCGATTGTCGTTCCAGGTGCTGGGCCCGCTCAAGGTGAGTGTGGACGGCCGGCCGCTGCTGCTGCGCAGCGCACGCCAGCGCACGGTGCTGGCGGTGCTGCTGCTCACTCCGGGCCGGGCCGTCTCCGTGGACGCGCTGACGGACGCCGTCTGGCACAGCGATCCGCCCGTCACGGCACGCAACCAGATCGCCATCTGCGTCTCCGCGCTGCGCAAGACATTCCGCGACGAGGCGGGCGTCGACGGCCTCATCGAGACGCTGCTGCCCGGTTATGTGCTGCACCGGGACGGCCACTACGTCGATGTGGCCGACCTGTACGAGTCGGCCGCGGCCGCCCGCGCGGCCGCCGAGGCCGGGGACCTGAGCGAGGCCGCGGCCCGCTTCGAGGACGCCCTCGCGCTGTGGTCGGGGCCGGTGCTCGACGGCATGGACGGCGGCGTGCTGAACGGCACGGTCGACCGGATCTCCGAGCTGAGGACCAACCTGACCGAGGAGTACGCCGCCGTCCAGCTCCAGCAGGGCCGCTACCGGACGGTGCTGGAGTGCCTGGCCCCGGTCGTCGCGGAGAACCCGCTGCGCGAGCATGCCCGCGCCCTCCTGATGCAGGCCTATCACTTGTCGGGCCGCCGGTCCGAGGCACTGGACTGCTACCGCGAGGGGCGTCGCATCCTCGTCTCGGAACTGGGCGTCGAGCCGGGCTCCGAGCTGCAGGAACTGCACCGCACCGTGCTGGAGGGCGACGGACGGGCCCCGGCGCGGGCCGCCGCGTTACCGGACACCGTCGTTCCTGACGCCCCTGCGGCCCCCGCTCCTGTCGTGGTGCCCCGGCAGCTCCCCCTGGCGCCCGAGCCGTTCGTCGGCCGGAAGGACGAACTCGAGTCACTGGAGGGGCTCGTGCCGCCGGCGCCGGGACACGCCGGCGCCACCACGGTCCGGGTCGCGGCGGTGTGCGGCCCGGCCGGTGTCGGCAAGAGCGCGCTCGCCCTGCACTGGGCCGACCGCGTCGCGGAGCGCTTCCCCGACGGCCAGCTCTACCTGGACCTCCAGGACGGGCCCGGCGGGCACGGCGGGCCCGGGACACCCGAGGCGGCCCTGGAACGGGCGCTGCGCGCGCTCGGGGTGCCGGGCACCTCGATCCCCGCGGGTCTCGAGGACCGGGCCGCGCTCTACCGCAGCACCCTGGACGGCAGACGGCTGCTCGTCGTCCTCGACGACGCCCGCTCCGTGGACCAGATCCTTCCGCTGATGCCGGGCCGTGGCCCCGCCCGGGTCCTGGTCACCAGCCGGGACCCGCTGAACGGGCTCACCGGGACACTGGCCGTGGCCCGCGTGGACCTGGGCGCCATGAGCCCGGCCGAGTGCCTGGACCTGCTGGCGGCCACGATCGGCGAGCACCGGGTGTCGGCCGAGCCGTCCGCGGCGCAGCGCCTGGTGGATCTGTGCGACCGGCTTCCGCTGGCCCTGCGGGTCGTCGCGACCCGGCTGCTGTCCGACCACCGGTGGTCGCTGCGCCAGATGGCGGCGCGGATGGAGGACCGGCGCGAGCGCGTCAGCGTGCTCAGCCCGGGGGAGAGCGGGGTGCGCTCGGGCGTCTGGCTCGGCTACCGGGCGCTGTCGGTGCAGGCCGCGCGGCTCTACCGGCAGTTGAGCATGCTGGACGTGCCCGACTTCCCGGCCTGGATCGGGGTCCCCGTCCTCGGCGTCACCCCGGACGCGTCCGAGGAACTGCTCCACCAGCTCGTCGGCGCCCAGCTCCTGGAGATCCGTCCCGCGCCGGGCGGCGGGCCCCGCTTCCGCTTCCAGGAGCTGATGCGCCTGTTCGCCCGGGAGAGGAGCCTGGCCGAGGACAGCGCGCAGGAGCGCGAGCAGACCCTGGAGCGGGTGCTGACCGCCGTGCTCACGCTGGTGCACGCGGCCCAGGAGCAGCTGTACGGCAAGGGCGAGGCCCCGCACGGCGGCCCGGTGCCCACCGAGCCCGTCCCGGGCGAGACGGTGAGCGAGCTCGTCGCCGACCCCGTCGCGTGGTTCGAGGACGAGCGGGAGACGCTCGGCGCCCTGGTGGCGCAGGCGGTGCGCGACGGGCAGACGGAACGCGCCTGGCTCCTCGCGGTGGGGGCGGTTCCGTTCTACGAGACCCGCAACTACCTGGAGGACTGGCGGCGCACCGCCGAGTGCGCCCTGGAAGGCGCCCGGGACACGGGCGACACGCGCGGGGCCGGCACCATGCTCCGCACCCTGGGGACGCTCGCCATCTACCAGCGCCGCTACGGCGAGGCGCGGGAGCGGCTGCTCACCGCCCTGACCCGGCTGGAACGGACCGACGACGTCCAGGGCCGGGCCATCGTGCGGCGCAACCTCGCGGTGTGCGCCCGTTTCTTCGGCGACCTCGCCGAGGCGGCCCGCTACTGCGAGGAGTCCCTGGTGCTGTTCCGGCGGGCCGGGGACAACTCCGGCCTGTCCCACGCGCTGGGTCTGCTCGCCCAGATCGAGATCGAGCAGGGCAATCCCGAGCGCGGCGTGGAGCTGAGCAACGAGGCGATAGAGGTCAGTTACGAGGCGGGGTCGCTGCGCAGCCGCACCCAGAACCTCTACCGCCTCGCCGAGGCGCTGCTCGGCGCGGGCCGGTCGGCGCAGGCGGAGCGGATCTGCCACGACGTGGTGGGGCTCACCCGTGGCCAGGGCGACCGGCTCGGCGAGGCCCATGGCCTGTGCGCGCTCGGCGAGGCGCAGTGGCGGCAGAACGAGCCGCACAAGGCCCGCGCCAGTCTGCGGCGGGCGCTGCGTCTCGCGGAAGAGGTGCGCGACCGGTTCCTGCAGGCCCGGATCGTGACCCACCTGGCTTGTGCCGAGGCGATCCGCGGCGACTCGGGCGCCGGTGAGCCGCTGGACTGGGCCCAGGCGGAGTTCCGTACGCTCAACGCGCCGGCGTGGGAGCGGCGCGCCGGCCGGCTGCGTGAGGTCCTGGAGTCGCACGACGCGCTCCGGCCCATCGAGGGGTCGGTCCTGGCGGGTCTGCTGGCCGACCGCTGACCCTCCCGCCCTGCTCCCTCTTCCCCGTCTCCGCGTCCCGCGCGCGTCAGGTCCAGGGCAGGTCGTCCTCCCCGGCGGCGGCCTGCGCGCTGATCCCGGTCCACGGCAGGTCGTCCGTGCCCTGCTCGCCGGCGCCCAGGGTGAGGAGCAGCGGAAGGAAGAGGAGCGCGGTGCCGGCGAGCGCACTGGCGAACGTACGGGGCTTACCCATGAAGGAATCTCCTCATTGTTTGCAGAAATGCCTGCAGAAAGACCAGAAACACCCAGGTGGAATTTCTGCAACCATCCTATGGGTGCGCGTTTTTAACCCTATTTCGCCATCATTTCGCGTCCCCTAAATCGAGACGATAACGCGCGAAAACCGCTGGTAGGTAGTGTCCTCGAGTGGAATTCGAAGGAGATTGAACCGAGCGGGATGGAGAGTGCGCTGTGCCGAACTCTGCTGGTGTGTCTCCCCGGACCGCCGAGGAGGCCGCCGAGCCGGCCGGCCCGGACGCGGCCCCGTCGGGCGCGCTCGCATTCCGGCTGCTGGGCCCGGTCTCCGTGACCCGGGCGGGCGTGGCGGTCCCGTTGTCCGGGGCGAAGATCCACACCGTCCTCGCGGTACTGCTCCTGGCCCGCGGCGCTCTGGTCACCGACAGCCGGCTGAGCGCCGCACTGTGGGCGGACGCCCCGCCGACCACGTCCAACGCGCAGATCTACACCTATGTCTCCCGGCTCAGAAAAACACTGGGAAACCACGTGCAGATATTCCGGAAAGGGCCGGGATACGTGCTCGACGCCCGGGATTCCGAGGTCGACCTGTTCTCCTTCGAACGGCTCGACCGGCTCGGCCGGCAGGCTCTGGAGGAGAACCGGCAGGAGGAGGCGGGCAGACTTCTCGGTGACGCGCTCGACTGCTGGAGCGGGCAGGCCCTGGAGAACGTGACCGAGCACCTGCTGCGGGGCGAGCGGCCCCGGCTGGAGTTCCTGCGGGCGCAGGCGCTGGAGCGGCGGATCGAGGCGGACCTGTCGCTCGGCCGGCACCGCTCCCTGGTGCCCGAACTCCTCTCCCTGGTGGCCCGCCACCCCATGGACGAGAATCTGCGCGCCCACCTCATCACCGCGCTGCACCGCTCCGACCGGCAGGCCGAGGCCGTCCAGGTCTACGCAGAGGGCCGCCGGATCCTCGACGAACAGCTCGGTGTCGTGCCCGGACAGCGGCTCAGCGAGGCCTATCTGCGGATGCTGCGCGGCGAGACCGCCGGCCCGCCGCGCCGGCCGGTCCTGCTGCTGCCCGCCCGGGCCGCCGCGTTCACCGGGCGCACCGCCGAGGCGGCCCGGCTCAGGTCGCTGCTGCTGCGCCGCCCCTCGGGGCCCGGCGCACGGCTCAGGGCGGCGCTGGTCACGGGCATGCCCGGCAGCGGCAAGACGGCCCTGGCCGCCGAAGTGGCCCACGGCTGCGCCGAGGCGTTCCCGGACGGCGTGGTGCACGCGGACCTCCAGGACGCCGACGGGGCCGCCCGCCCGCCCGCGGCCGTGCTCGCGGAGCTCCTCGCCGCGCTGGGCGGGACCGGGGACACCGCGCGGACCGCCCGGCACGATCTGAGCGAGCTGGTGCGCCGGTACCGGGCCCGGATCGCGGACTCCCGGCTGCTCGTCGTGCTCGACGACGCGTCGGGCGACGTACAGCTGACCGGGCTGCTGCCCGTCGGCCCGGACAGCGCGCTGCTCGTCACCAGCCGGACGCGGCTGACGACCGTGCCCACCGCCCACACCATGAGCCTCGGGCCACTGGACGACGAGGACGCCGTGGCGCTGCTCGCCGAGACCGTAGGCGACGACCGTGTCCGGGCCGAACCCGGCGCGGTCCGGGACGTGGTGCGCCACTGCGCCGGGCTGCCGCTCGCGCTGCGGATCGCGGGCGCCCGGCTCGCCGCCCGCCCGCACCGGACCGTGGCCCGGTTCGCCGACCGGCTCGCCGATCCGCACACCCGGCTCGCCGCCCTGAGCTACGGCAACCTCGATCTGACCCGCACCTTCGGCCGTGCGGTGACCCGGCTGAGCCCGGCCACCGCGGCCGTGCTGCCGTGGCTCGCGTCGGTGGGGCCGGGCCCCTTCACCGCCCTGCTCGCGGCCGAGGTGACCGGCCTGACCGAGACCGAGGCGGAACACACCCTGGAAGAACTCGTCGACGCCGGCCTGCTCTTCGCGGAGCCCGGCGGCGCCCTCGGCGAGGACCGCTACCGCTTCCACCCGCTGGTCCTGCTGCACGCGGACACGACTCCCCGAAGGGCCCTGCCCCGGTGAGCCCGCGGCCGGCCGGCGGCCGGTGCGACGACAGCCCTGTTCACAACGGACGGCCGAGACCGGCCGACACGACGCACAAGGATGGTGACTGCCATGAGTGAGGCGGCCCCGATCACTCGACAGGACGCGGTGCAGGCCCTCTACTCGGCCATCGAGGAAGCGGCCGGACTGCTGGAGGTGGCGTACGCGCCCGACGACGTGCTGCGCATCCTGAACCTCTACGGAGGCGAGCTCACCCAGGCCGTGGTCGCGTTCCGGGTGGCGACCGGCGCGGGCCGCGCGGGTGAACTCGACTGCCGGTTCACGGTCCCGCAGGACGTCGACCCGTACCGACTCGCCGTGGACAACGGTCTGTTGGAGAAGACCGACCACCCGGTGTCCCGGCTGCTCGCGGACCTGAGCGACACCTGCCCGATCGACGGCTACGGCATCGACTTCGGAGTCGCGGGAGGGTTCAAGAAGATCTGGGTGGTGCTGCCCCGCACCGCCCTCCAGGACGTCACGAAGCTCGCCGGCCTCCCGTCGATGCCGCGCAGCCTGGGTGAGAGCCTCGGCTTCATCTCCCGGCACGGCCTCGGCGACACCGTGGGCCTGCTCGGCATCGACTACCGCAACCGCACCGTCAACATCTACTTCGGCGAGCCGCCCGCCGGGGGCATCGCCCCCGAGTCCGTGCGCTCCATGCTCCGCGAGGTCGACCAGGCCGAACCCAGCGAGCAGATGCTCCGGCTCGGCCGCCAGGCCTTCGGCGTCTACGTGACCCTCGACTGGGACTCCCCGGTCATCGAGCGGATCTGCTTCGCCGTGGCGACGACGGACCCGGCCTCCCTGCCCGTCGAACTCGACGAGCGGATCGGGCTGTTCGTGCGGCACGTGCAACGCGCCGATCCGCACACGAAGTTCGTCTACGCCGTCGCCTCCCAGCCCGACGGTGAGTACTACAAGCTCCAGTCCTACTACCGGTGGGGCGCCGGCGTGCCGGAGATCATGCAGCTCCCCGAAGGGGCCCTCGCGGACCCGGTGTGACCCGGCGCCGCCTCACCGCTCCCCTCCTGCCTCTCCCCCTTTCTCTCCTCCCTTCATCACCCCTGTCTTCTCACCTCTCTTTTCTTCTCATCCGCTTTCGGAAGGACGAACCTTGAGCACCGTAGAAGTTCCGGTACTGATCGTGGGCGGCGGCGGCTCCGGCCTGGCCGCGTCCGTCTTCCTGTCCGGCCACGGCGTCGAGCACCTGCTGGTGGAGCGCCGCCCGGACACCTCGCGCCTGCCGAAGGCGCACTACATCAACCAGCGCACCATGGAGATCTTCCGCCAGTACGGCCTGGCGGACGACGTGGCCGGACCGGCGGCCACGCCCGAGCAGTTCGGCAAGGTCCGCTGGCAGACCACGCTCACCGGCCAGGGCCCGCTGGACGGCCGGGTCATCCACGAGATGGACGGCTTCGGCGGCGGCGCGCTGCGCGAGGCGTACGAGGCGGCGGGCCCCGTGATGCCCGCCAAGCTGCCGCAGATGCGCCTCGAACCGGTGCTGCGCCGCCACGCCGAGGAGCGCAACCCCGGGCGCGTCCGGTTCGGCCACGAGCTGGTCTCGCTGGCCGAGAACGCCGAGGGCGCATCCGGCGAGGGCATCACCGCCGAGATCCGCGACACGGAGACCGGCGAGGTCACGACGGTCGTCGCGCAGTACCTGATCGCGGCGGACGCCGGCCGCACGGTGGGCCCCGCGCTCGGCGTACGCATGGAGGGTCTGCCCGCCCTGTTCGACGCCACCACGGCGTACTTCTCCGCGGATCTGTCGCAGTGGTGGACCGAGGGGTCGGTCATCACCTGGTTCCTCAACCCCTACCGCCCCGACCTGTCCAGCGCGCTCATCGAGATGGGCCCGACCTGGGGCAAGCACTGCGAGGAGTGGGGGCTGCACCTGCCGCTCGCCGGCATCGACCGCACCGACGAGGAGGCGGTCGTCGGCCGCATCCGCGAGGTGCTAGGCGTGCCCGACCTCGAACTGACCCTGCACGAGGTGACCAGCTGGAGCGTGGAGGCGGTGCTCGCCGAGCGCTACCGCCACGGCCGGGCGTTCCTCGTCGGCGACGCCGCCCACCGTCAGCCGCCCGCCGTGGGGCTCGGCCTCAACAGCGGCATCCAGGACGCGCACAACCTCGCCTGGAAGCTCGCCGCGGTGCTCTCGGGCCGCGCCGGCGACGCGCTGCTCGACACCTACGAGGCCGAGCGCCGGCCCGTCGGCCAGTTCAACCTGGGCTGGGCGATGTCCGCCGCCGGGCACCTCCAGGTGGTCACCAATGCCGCCGTCGGTCTCGGTCCGCACGTGCCGCCGGAGCGCCGCACGCCGGTGTTCTTCTCCTACTTCTCGCCGACCCCGGTCGGTGCCGCGCAGCGCGCCCGGGCGGCGGAGATCTTCGCGACGCACCGCGGCGAGTGCCAGGCCCTCGACGTGGAGACCGGCTTCGCCTACGAGCAGGGCGCGGTCGTCCCGGACGGCAGCCGTCCGCCGGCCCGCTCGCCGCTGGGCGACGAGTACCGGCCCACGACCCGCCCGGGTCATCTGCTGCCGCACGCCTGGGTCGAGCGGGACGGCCGGCGCGTGTCCACCCACGACCTGGTCGGCTCCGGCACCGGCTTCGTGCTGATCACCGGGCCGGACGGGGCCGCGTGGGCCGAGGCCGCCGAGCTGGCCGCCGAGAAGCTCTCGGTCCCCGTGACCGCGGTCCGGATCGGCGCCGAGGACGCGGAGTACGCCGACGCCGACGGTGTCTGGCAGCGCCTGCGCGGGACGGACGGAGCGGGTGCCGTCCTGGTCCGGCCCGACCAGCACGTGGCCTGGCGCGCCACCGGCGCCGAGGCGGACCCGGCGGGGGCTCTGACCGCGGCGCTCGCGCTCGTCCTGGGCCACCGGGCGCCGTGACCGCCCGCATCTCCTGCCCGTACTCCCCGACGAACACGGAAGAAGCAGCATGATCAACAGACGGTCCTTCCTCGCCGGCGCCGGCGGTGTCGCGCTGGCCACGACGGCGCTGACCGGTGCCGCGCAGGCCAAGGGCGACGCGTTCGGCACCCGGTGGAGCCGGCTCGCCGACCGGCTCCAGGGGCGCCTCGTCCTGTCGTCGGACGCGGACTACCAGCGGGCCAAGCAGCTGTACCAGGTGCAGTTCGACGCCACCAGCCCCAGGGCGGTCGCCTACTGCGCCTCCGCCGCCGACGTCTCGGCCTGCGTCCGCTTCGCCGAGGCCTACGGCATACCCGTCGCCGCGCGCAGCGGCGGCCACAGCGCGGGCGGCTACTCCACCACCGAGGGCCTGGTCATCGACGTGTCCGGGCTCAACTCCATCGCGCTCGGCGAGAGTTCGGTGCGGATGGGGCCCGGCGCCCAGCTCGTCGACATCGCGGACACGCTCGCGCCGGCCGGCCTCGGCATCTCCGGCGGGTACTGCCCCACCGTCGCGGCCGGCGGGTTCCTCCAGGGCGGCGGCATGGGCCTGTTCACCCGCAGCGTCGGCATCGCCTCCGACCACGTGACCTCGGCGCAGGTGGTCCTCGCCGACGGGCGTGTCGTCACCGCCTCGCCGCGCAGCCACAGCGACCTGTACTGGGCCCTGCGGGGCGGTGGCGGCGGCAACTTCGGCATCGTCACGTCGTACGACGTGACGCCGTCGCCGCTGACCGACGTCGCCGCCATCAACCTCGTGTGGACCTTCGACCAGTCCCTGGACATGCTGGACGGCTGGACCCGGTGGCTGCCCGACGCGCCGTGGACGATCGGCAGCGGTGTCAACGTCACGCTCACCGACGCCGGCCCGGGCACCGTGCCGACCGCGTCGGTGTTCCTCGGCTCGGTGGACACCGGCGCGGGGTTCGACGCCGAGATCGCCCGCCTGATCTCGCTGGTCGGCCGTCCTCCGGTGTACCAGCAGAAGTTCACCGCGCCGTACCGGTCGGTCCTGATGTCGCTGTACCAGTGCTCCGACCTGACGGCACAGCAGTGCCACCGCGCCGACACCTCTCCCGACGGCAGGATCCAGCGGCCGGCGTTCGGTGCCTGGCGCAGCCGGCTGTTCGAGCGGACGATGCCGCGCGAGGGCTGGGCCAAGGCGCTGGAGACCTTCAACGCCAACCGGTTCGCCGGGCAGATGCGCCAGTTGCAGATCTCCGCGCTCGGCGGCCGGGCCAACACCGTGGCCCGCGACGCCACCGCCTACGTCCACCGCGACAGCCTCTTCTCGGTCAGCTACCTCACCTCGAACGCCGCCGCACCGGTCGCGGACGAGGCCAAGGCCGCCGCCTGGGAGTACGTCGACGACGGCTTCGCGGTGATCGACCCGTACTCCAACGGCGAGACCTACCAGAACTTCATCGACCCGCGCCTGCCGGACTGGCGGCGCTCCTACTACGCCGAGAACTACGCGCGGCTGGCCCGGGTGAAGGACAAGTACGACCCCTACCGGTTCTTCCGGTTCGCGCAGGGCGTCAGATGACCCGCCGCCCGGCTCCGCACGGGGACGCGTCCCCGGCGGGGCCGGGCCCGTCTCCCGCACCACCAGGCCAACCGGCCGTTCGGACCGGCTCAGACAGGAGTACTCCATGAAGATCGCGGACCCGGTGCGTCCGGCCCCGCTCCCGTTGCCCGAGCACGTCTCCCCGGACCAGGTGCACCGGGCCACGGCCCGGCTGGTCGCGTACATCAGCGGCCGCACCGACGACGACGGCGCGATACGAGAGCAGTGCGAGAGCAGAGTGCTGGAGTCCGCGCTCGCCCTCGCGCTGATGACACGGACCGGCGTGGACTCCCCCGCCCGGGACCGTCTCCTCGCCTATCTGCGCGGACACCAGGAGTCCCCGGACAAGCTCGACCGGGTACTGGCCTCGCGTGCCGTCGCGACCGCCGCGGGCCGGGAGCCCGGCGCCGACAGCGCCCTCGTCGCCACCCTGGCGTCGGGCGTCCTGGGCGCCGCGCCCGGCTTCATCTCCACCCGCCGCCGCCTGATGGTGTACGCGGTGCTCTCGGTGCTCGGCTGCCCGCTGCCCGCCGACGCCGAACTCCCGGGCGGCGGCGAGGTCCCCACCGACCCGCTGCACTCGTGGGCCGCCGTGCAGCAGGCGTCCATCATGCTGATCCTGGCCGGCGCCCTCGGCGTACGGAACCGGGCCACCGAGGCCGCCCTGGACACCCTGCTGGCCACCGACCCCGGCGCCACGGTGTGGGAGGGCTACGTGCTGATGCACCTGCTGGTGCTGCACGCGCTGGCCGGGACACCCGGCCACGAGGAGACCGTGCGCCGCGGCGTCACGACGCTGCTGCGTCACCAGCGTGCCGACGGGGGCTTCCCGTTCGTCCTGGAGATGCACAACTGGTGCACGTCCACCGGCGGGCTCGCCCTGCACGCCGCGGGTGCCGACCCGGCGCTGCTGCGCCGCATGGCCTCGACGCTCGCAGCGCAGCGGGGCGGCGCCGCGCTGCGCTCGCTGTCCCGCGGCGAGGCGCTGACCGGTGGCTGGTCGATGTCGCCGCTCGTCGCGCAGAACGACGTCGACGACACCTCCTGCGCCCTGGAGTTCCTCCAGGCGGTCGACCCGGTCGCGCACGCCGGGACGGTGCGCGAGGGGGTGGCCGCGCTGCTGGCCGTGCAGGGCGCGGACGGCGGCTTCCCGACCTACGTCGGGGGCGCCTCCTCCGAGCCGTGCATGACGGCCGCCGCGGTCTGCGCGCTCGGCCCGCACCCGGCCACCGCACCGCAGCGCGCGCGGGCGTTGGCGTTCCTCGCCGACAGCCAGCTCGCCGACGGCGGCTTCGAGCCGGGCTGGAGCCGCAGCCGGCTGCACAGCCTGTTCCGGGTGCGGCTCGCCGCCTGCACGGCGGGCCCGGACGATCCGCGTTCCGCCGCCATGGCGGCGCGGATCGAGCAGACGGTGCGCGAGACGCAGAACGCCGACGGCGGCTGGGGCATGCAGCCCGGCGACCCCAGCGACGACATCAGCACCGCCTACGGCCTGATCACGCTCTGCCACGCGGACGATCCCCGGCCCGTCGGCGCGGCCCTGACCTGGCTGCTGGAGCGGCAGAAGGCCGACGGCAGTTACGGCGGCCCGCCCGACATGGTCGGCCCGCGCCCCTTCGCGTACCACTTCCCGCTGCTCACCGACATACCGGTGCTGCTCGCCCTCGGGCACGCCCGCGCGCGGGTCCCCGAGCTGCGGGGCGCGCTCGCGGGACGCGGTGCGTCCCCGAGTCCCCTGCCCGCCTCGACCACCTCCCCCTGAGAAACACCACTCACCCCCACGGAACACGGAGACACACACATGCTGCGAAAACTGGCCGCCCTGCCCAGCGGAAGGGTGGGCAAGTGGGTCGTCATCGCGCTCTGGGCCGTCGTACTGGTCCCGGCGCTGATGCTGGCCGGGAAGCTCGGTGACGCGGAGGAGAACGACAACTCGGCCTGGCTGCCGGGCAACGCGGAGTCCACCGCGGTCGTCGAGCGCGCCCAGAAGCTGATGCCCGCCGACTCCGTGCCCGCGATCGTGGTCTACGACCGGTCCGCCGGGATCACCGACGCCGACCTGGCCAAGGCCCGGGCGGACGCCAAGGCGTTCCAGGGCATCGACAACGTCGTGGGCACGCCGCAGGGTCCGGTCGAGTCCGAGGACGGCAAGGCCATCCAGACCATCGTCCAGGTCCACAAGGACAAGTCCGGCTGGGAAGGGCTCGGCAAGGTCGTCGACGCGATGGCCGACGTCGGTGAGAAGGGCGCGGACGGGCTCGGCTTCCATGTCGCGGGGCCGGCCGGCTACGGCGCCGACTCGATCAAGGCGTTCGGCGGCGGCGGCGCGCTGACCACCATCACCGCGCTGGTCGTGGTCGCGATCCTGCTGATCACCTACCGCAGCCCGCTGCTGCCGCTGCTGCCGCTGATCACCGTCGGCGTGGCCCTGATGGCGGCGGAGGCGCTGATCTATCTGCTGGCCGACAACGCCGGCCTCGTCGTCAACAAGCAGACGAGCTTCATCCTGGTCGTACTGATCTTCGGCGCGGCCACCGACTACGCGCTGTTGCTGATCTCCCGCTATCGGGAGGAGCTGGCACGCCACGAGGACCGGCACGAGGCGATGGCGGAGGCCCTGTACCGCTCCGGCCCGGCGATCGTGGCCAGTGCGGCGACCGTCGCGATCAGCCTGATGCTGCTGATGCTCGCCGTGCTGAACTCCACCAAGGGGATGGGCCCGGCCTGCGCCATCGGCGTCCTGGTCGGTCTGCTCGCCATGGTGACGCTGATGCCGGCGCTGCTGGTCGCCTGCGGCCGGTGGATCTTCTGGCCGTCGAAGCCCGTGTACGGCGCCGAGGCGGAGCAGAAGGAGAGCGTGTGGAGCCGGGTCGGCGCCGCCATCTCGGGCCGGCCGCGGCTGGTGTGGGTGGGCACCGTGCTGGTGCTCGGGGCGATGGCGCTCGGCACGCTGGGGCTCGACGCCTCGGGTCTGTCGAACAAGGACCAGTTCACCAACAAGCCGCAGATGGCGGTCGGCGAGGAGGTCCGTGCCGCGCACTTCCCGGCCGGCTCCGGCGACCCCGTCTACGTGGTGACGAAGGCCGGTGCGGCCGACCAGGTCAAGTCGGCGCTGGCCGGGGTGTCCGGGATCGGCGGCGTCGCGGATCCGGTGGTCAAGGGCGACGAGGCGGTGCTGCTCGCGCAGCTGGAGAACGAGCCGAGCAGCGAGGCGGCGATGCGCACCGTCGACCGGGCCCGGACCGCGGTCCACCGGATCGAGGGCGCGGACGCGCAGGTCGGCGGCAGCACCGCGATCATGGTCGACACGGAGAACGCGGCTTCCCGGGACTCCAAGGTGATCATCCCGATCGTGCTGCTGGTCGTCCTGCTCATCCTGGGGCTGCTGCTGCGCGCGGTGGTCGCGCCGTTGCTTCTGATGGCGACGGTGCTGCTGTCGTTCGGGGCGGCCCTCGGCGTGAGCAGCCTGGTGTTCGAGCACGTCTTCGGCCTCGCCGGAGCCGACGCGTCGTTCCCGCTGCTGGCGTTCGTGTTCCTGGTCGCGCTGGGCATCGACTACAACATCTTCCTGGTGACGAGGGTCCGCGAGGACACGCTGCTGCACGGCACCCGGCGTGCCGCGCTGACCGGTCTGTCGTCCACCGGCGGTGTGATCACCTCGGCGGGTGTGGTGCTGGCCGGCACGTTCGCGGCGATGGCCTCGCTGCCGCTGGTGTTCGCGGTGGAGCTGGGCTTCGCGGTGGCGTTCGGTGTGCTGCTCGACACCATCGTGGTGCGTTCGGTGCTGGTCACCGCGCTCACCCTGGACGTGGGCCGCTGGATGTGGTGGCCCAGCAAGCTGTTCCGGCACCGCGACGACGTCGCGGCGTCGGCGGGCGAGCCCGATCAGGTGCCCGTGTACAGCGGCAGGTGAACCACCCCTGCCACGGGTTTCCGGCGCCGCCCACGCGGCGGTGCCGGGCCCGTGCGCGGGAGGCCGGCCCGGGAACCGCGGGGAGCGGACCGGGCCGTGCGCATGGACTTCGCAGGGCCTTGCGGCAGAGGCGACCGCATGCACCGTCCGGGGCATGTCCGGACACACACTTACGGGGCTGACACGATGAGTGCAGAGACGCTGGAATGGGGAATCCGCCGCAGCACCATGACCGCCGTCCCGGTGGCCGTCGGACAGCGCGGAGGACGGGTCGCCGCCGAGCCGCCCGGGGCGGGCCCGGGGAGAGCGGACGGCACGGGGGCGCAGCGCATAGCGGAACTCGAGCGTGAGGTCCGTGAGTTGAAGCGGGCCAACGAGACACTCAAGCAGTACGTCAGCAAGGCGCTGGACCTCGACACCACGCCGCCCCGGCGCCCGGACGACCGCGTCCCGGACACCGCGGGGCACGGCAGCCCGGAGGCGGCCGGTCCCCCGCGCCGTGCCGCGTCGGGCGCGGGGGTGGAGTTCCGCGTCCTCGGTCCGGTGGAGGCGGCCGTCGGCGGCCGGTGGGTGGACCTCGGGGCGCCCAAGCAGCGTGCGGCGCTCGTGCTGCTGGTGAGCCAGGTGGGCCAGCCGGTCTCGGTCGACGTCCTGGTGGAGGCGCTGTGGGACGGCCGGCCGCCGCAGTCGGCGATCACGTCGCTGCACGCGTACATCGCCAATCTGCGGCGCGCCCTGGAGCCGCACCGGGCGCCGCGCACCCCGGCGACGGTGCTGTGCACCCGCGGGCGGGGCTATCTGCTGAACAGCCGGGCCGTCGAGGTCGACGCCCACCGCTTCTGGGAGAACGCCACCGCCGGCTGGCAGGCGCTGGACCGGGGCGATCCGCAGCGGGCGCTGTACGCGTTCGAGGCGGGCCTGGCCCTGTGGCGCGGGGAGGCGTACGCCGAGGTGGCCGCCGCCCCGCATGTCGCGCCCGAGGCCGTACGCCTGGAGGAACTGCGCCTGTCGGTGATCGAGGGCCGCTGCGCCACCCTGATCGCGGTCGGCAACCACGAGATGGCGGTGCCCGAACTGGTGGCCTTCACCCAGGCCCATCCGCTGCGCGAGTACGGCTGCGAACTGCTGAGCCTCGCGCTGTACCGGGCGGGCCGGCAGGCCGACGCGCTGTCGGTGCTGCGGGCCCACCAGAAGAAGATGGTGGAGGACCTGGGCATCTCGCCCAGCCCCGCGCTGCAGCACCTGGAACTGGAGATCCTGCGCCAGGCACCGGAGCTGGAGCGTTCGTAGCACTCACCCCCTGTCGCCGGCGAAGCCTCCGGCGCGGCGTCCCCGAACGGGCCGCCGCGCCGGGGGCTTTGTCGCGTGTCCGCGTCCCCGCGGTGGGCCTCGGCCCCGGCCGAAGGGGGCGGCCGGGGCCGAGGGGGCGGGTCAGCGGGCGAGCACGAGGGTGGTCGGGGACGGGGTGTCCAGGAACCGGATGTCCTCGAAGCCGGCGGCGGTGAGCCACGCGTGGTAGTCGCGGCGCCGCCAGGTGGAGCCGTGCCGGCTCTTGAGCAGCATCTCGCCGGCGAAGGTCAGGGCGAAGGGCGGGCCGCTGCGGTCGTCGTCGGTGATGTAGTCGGACACGACGAGCGTGCCGCCGGGCCGCAGCGCCCTGCGTATCCGGGTGAAGACCGCCTGGTTGGCCTCGGGCCCTTCCTGGTGGGCGATGTTGGAGTACATGACGACGTCGTGGTCGCCGTCGCCGAAGTCGACGGTGTGGAAGTCGCCGTCTACGTGGTCGACGCGGTCGCCCACGCCCCGGTCCGCGAGCAGCCGCCGGGCGATGGCGTTGATCGGCGCCCAGTCGATCTGGGTGGCGCGGGCGTCGGGGTTGAGCCCGAGCCAGACGGCGGAGCAGACGCCCGAGCCGCCGCCGATGTCGAGGATCGAGACCTTCCCGGCGCCGGCCAGCCCGAGCGCCTCGGCGGCGATGTGCGCGACGGGCACGGACTGGGCGGCGATGGCCTGGACGAGGTTCTCCCAGTGCGGGTTGTCGGCGACCTCCACCACCGCGTCCGTCACCGGCCCTCCGGCGCGTACGACGTCGGGCAGTGCGGCCAGCGATCCCAGGTGGCCCATCTTGAGGCGGGCGAACCCGGCGAGCGAGACGGGCCGGCCCGCCACGAGGAAGGCGGCAGCCTCCGGGCTGTTGCGGTAGCGGCCCCGGTCCACCTCGACCAGGTCGAGGGCGACCAGGCCGTCCAGGAGCGCCTGCGCGCCGCGGGGCGCCATTCCGGCCCGCTCGGCCAGCGCCGCCGGCGTGTCGGCACCGTTCTCCAGGTGCGTGAACAGGTCGTACGTCGCCGCCGTGCCCAGGATTCCGGTGGCCCAGTAGCCGTTGATCATCCGCAGGATCCGGTCGGACGTGGGTCCGGCCTGCGTGCCGTTCGTGCTGTCGATGCCGTTCGTGCTGTCGGTGCCGACCCTGCTCTCGATGCCGACGGTGCTGTCGATGCCGGTGCTGCTCATCAGATCCTCCCTGCGTACGGGCGCGGCACGGCCTCGGCGGCCGGGTGCTCCCCGTGGTGTCGGGCCGTGCCGTCGACCCAGGTGCCCAGGGCCATTTCGGCGGTGATGCCGGGACCGAAGCCGGCGATGACGCCGGTGGCGTCCGTGGGCAGCGGCCCCTCCTCGAACCGTCTGCGCAGCGCGTCGAGCACCACGGCGCTGGCGATGTTGCCGTACTCGGTCAGCGTCCCCCAGCTGTGCCGGAAGACCGTGCGGTCGACCCCGAGGTACTTGGCGAGGTCGTCCAGGATCCGGGGGCCGCCGGCGTGTATGACGTAGAAGTCGAGTTCCGCGGCGTCCCAGCCGTTGCTCGCGGCGAGGTCGCGCAGCACCGGGGCGAGCGGCTCCATGGTGCCGGGCACCCGGCGGTCGAGCTGGAAGTGGAACCCGGTGTCGCGGACGGCGTAGGAGATCCAGTCCTCGGTGTTCGGGATGAGGTACGAGGCGTTGCGCCGCAGTTGGACACCGGTGACGCCGGGGCCGCCGCGGCCGCGCACCACGGCCGCCGCGACCGCGTCGCCGAACAGCCCGTCGGACAGCAGCGAGCCGATGTCGTCGGCGTCGGGCTGGTAGCACAGCGAGCACAGCTCGCACGAGACGATCAGGACGTTGCTGTCGGGGTGGGCCGCGCAGAAGTCGTGGGCACGGTTGATCGCCGCTCCGCCCGCCGCGCAGCCCAGCTGGGCGATGGGCAGCTGCCGGGTGTCGTAGCGGAACCCCATGGTGTTGATCAGCCATGCGGTGAGCGAGGGCATCATGAATCCGGTGCACGACACGTAGATGATCGCGTCGATGTCCTCGGCCCGCAGCATCGCGTTCGCCAGGGCCTCTTCGACGGCCTCGGGGCAGCGCTTTTTCGATTCCGTCTCGTAGATGCGGTTGCGCTCTTCGAAGCCCGGGTGGTCCAGGGTCTTCTCTATGGGCTGCACCAGGTGCCGTTTCTGCACTCCGGTGTTCTCTATCAGACGGAGCGCGAGGGGAAGCTGGGGCTTTCCCGCGTGGGCTTTCCTGGCGAAATCCAGGGTCTGCTCCATGGTGATGATGTATTCCGGTACGCGCACCGCGGGCTTGCAGAGGATGGGCATGTCCGGCGTCTGCCTCTCAGAAAGGTGTCGTGGGGTCTTCGTCGTTCGGGGTGCCGCGGAGCACGGCCGGGCGGCGCCCCCGGTCAGCTCGGGCGGAGGTTGTTCTTCAGCTCGGCCCGCAGCACGTCCACGACGCGTTCGACCTGGTCCGGGCGGAGTTCGGCGTGCATGGGGATGGCCAGGTTGCGCTGGAAGAGGTCCGCCGAGACCGGGCAGCGCTGCGCGGCGTCGTACACCGGCTGCAGATGGCTGGCCCAGGTGCCGTGCCCGCAGCCGATGCCCTGGGCGCGCAGTGTGGCGGCGAGCCCGGATCGGTCCACGCGGGGGTCGAGGGTCACCAGGTAGGACTGCCAGGCGTGGGTGCGGTCCCCGGGCACGTGCGGCACCGTGAGCAGTTCCTCGCCGGCGAGCAGCTCCGAGTACGACGCCGCGATCCGGCTGCGGCGTTCCAGGAGTTCGTCGACGCGGGCCAGCTGCACCTGGAGGATGGCGGCGGCGATGTCGGAGAGCTTGTAGTTGTAGCCGATGTCGGTGAACGAGGGGATCGGCAGGCCGACCACCTGCGCCTGGTCGTAGATGCTGCCGATGCCGAACGACGAGCGCAGCCGGGCGTCCGCGCCGATCACCGGGTCGGCGGCGAGCAGCGCCCCGCCCTCGCCGCTGCTGGCGCCCTTGCGGCCGTGGAAGGACAGGCAGGCCACCGGCGCCAGCGCGCCGGCCGGGCGTCCCTGGTAGGTGGCACCGACCGCGCAGGCCGCGTCCTCGACGACGAACAGGCCGTGGCGGTCGGCGACGGCCATCAACTCGGTGTAGTCGGCGGGCAGTCCGACGGTGTCCACGGCGATCACGCCGACCGTGCGCGGGCCGATCAGATCCGCCACCGCCTGCGGGTCGACGGTACCGGTGTCGCGGCGCACGTCCGCGAAGACGGGGGTCGCGCCGACGTAGCGCACGGCGTGGGCCGGGGCGGGGAAGGTGTAGTCGGCGACGATCACCTCGTCGCCGGGCTCGACGCCGAGCGCCAGCATGGCCAGGTGGAGCGCTGCCCCGCAGTTGCTCAGCGTGACCGCGTCACCGACGCCGTAGCGCTGCTTCAGCTGGGCCTCCAGTGCCTTGCCCTTCGGTCCCTGGCCGGCCGGCCAGCCCGAGGCGAACACCTCGGCGACGGCGGCGAGTTCCTGGTCGCCGAGGCTCGCGTGCACGAGCGGAATGCTGTCCGTGGTCGTCACGGTCATCGGAGGTCGCCCCTCAGCTCTGGGTCTCTTGTCGGGTCGTCACTGGTCATGCCGCGGAGCGCCCGGCCGGGGCCGGGGCGGGCGGGGTGAAGCGGAGCGGGGTGATCTGCTGGACGTCGTAGCGCTTGCGCATCCGCTCCACGGCCTCGGAGTCCACCGTCCGGCCGGCGGCGAAGATCTCGACGATCTCCTCGAAGTAGCGCTCGTGGTCGGGTGAGGGGGAGCTCTGGAAGAGCATGCGGGCCGGTGTGTCCGTGGGGTTGCGGAAGGCGTGCGGGGTGCCCGGCGGCACGAACATGCAGCTTCCCGTGACCGCCCGGGCGGCACGGTCGCCGCCCTGCGACTCCCAGTCGTGCCAGGTGTCCGGGGTCCGCTCGGTGGGCTCGAACGCGAAGAGCTCCAACTCCCCCTCCAGGACGTAGAAGAACTCCTGGGAATGGCTGTGGGTGTGCGCGCCGACGTCGAAGCCCGGCGGCACGACCACCTCGAACACGGAGGACGAGGAGCCGTCCGCGGCCGTGACCTTGAAGGTCACGTCCTGCGCTTTCGTGACGAGTTTCCGGCCCTGACCGGGCGGGACGATGAGACCGCTCATGCTGGTGTCGCTCTCTCGGGTGGAATGCGGACGCGGAAAGACAGGGAAATCCGGGGACCCGGATGCGTCAGGACGATGGCGGGCGTTTCCGGCACGTCGCGAAATCCGCGCCGCGGCGGGACCGGCCGGCCTCCGCAGTGAGAATGCCAGCGGCGACTTGGGGACCACTGGGTCCGCGATTGGCGTCTGCTTGCCGCCAAGCGGAGGCCAATCCACCGCGTATTCCCCGGCAAGGGACGGCGTCGAGGATGCATTTCGCGGTCCGTCGATCACCGTCGGGACGGCTGCATCCATACGGAATTTCGGAATCCATCCCGAGGGGGAAATCATGCCGTCCGCCCCGCATCGAGTTCTGCTGGCCGAGCCCCGGGGAGCCTGCGCCGGAGTGCACCGGGCCATCGAGACGGTGGAACGCGCGCTCCAGGTGCACGGCGCTCCCGTGTACGTACGCAAGCAGATCGTGCACAACGAACACGTCGTGCGGGATCTGGAGGGCAAGGGTGCCCGTTTCGTCGACTCGGAGGAGGAGGTGCCGGCCGGTGCCGTGTGCGTCTTCTCCGCGCACGGGGTGTCCCCGCGGGTCCGCGACAACGCCCGGCGGCGCGAGCTGACGGTCATCGACGCGACGTGCCCGCTCGTGGCCAAGGTCCACCAGGAGGCCGTCCGGTTCGCCCGGGACAAGGACACGCTGATCCTCATCGGGCACGTCGGCCACGAGGAGATCGAGGGCACGTACGGGGAGGCCCCGGAGCGCACCGTCGTCGTCGGCAGCGTGGCGGAGGCCAGGCGGCTCGACCTCGCGCCGGGCACGAGCGCCGCGTATCTCACCCAGACCACGCTGTCGGTGGACGACACGGCCGAGATCGTGGCCGTCCTCGAGGAGCGGTTCCCGGGGCTGACCGGTCCGGGCAGTGCCGACATCTGCTACGCCAGCCAGAACCGGCAGAACGCGGTGAAGGCGATCGCCGGCCGCAGCGACCTGGTCCTGGTCGTCGGCTCGGCCAACTCCAGCAACTCGCTGCGTCTGGTGGAGGTGGCCCGGGCCGCCGGCGCCGACGCCCGGCTGCTGCCCGACCCGGACCTGATCGACGCCGCCTGGCTGGAGGGTGTACGCACGGTGGGCCTCACGGCGGGCGCGAGCGCCCCCGAGGCCCTGGTGGAGCGGGCGCTGCGCCGGCTGGCGGACCTGGGCTTCCGGGACGTCGACACGGAGGTGACGGCCACCGAGAACGTGGCGTTCAGACTGCCGCCGGAACTGGACGAGCCGGGGATGTCAGGCGGCGCGGAGGCGGCGGAGCGCGGCGGCGTCGACGAGGAGACCTGCGGCAAGCTGCTGGACCGCGTCGACCGGCGGATCGGTGAGTTGCTGAGCGCCGAGGAGGCACGCTGGAGTGCCGTGGACCCCCGGGTGGCGGTGCCGGTGGCGGCCGTCGCGGAGCTGGTCGCGGCGGGCGGCAAGCGGCTGCGTCCCCTGTTCTGCGTCACCGGCTATCTGGCGGCCGGCGGCGGGGCCGCCGCGGACGAGGACACGGTCGTCGACGCGGCGGCGGCGCTCGAGCTGCTGCACGCGTTCGCGCTCATCCACGACGACGTCATGGACAACTCGCCCACCCGGCGCGGCGCCCCGACCGTCCATGCCGCGTACACGGACCTGCACGCGCGGCGCGCCTGGGCCGGGGAGTCACGCCGGTACGGGGAGGCCGTCGCCCTGCTCGCCGGGGACCTGGCGCTCAGCTACGCGAACCGCCTCGCGGCCGGGCTGACCGGCGCGGCGGCGCAGGTGTGGCACGAGCTGGTCACGGAGATGATCATCGGGCAGCAGCTGGACATCGCGCTGGCCGCCGAGGTGGAGCCGGACCCGGACCTGGCCCGCTGGGTCGCCGTCTGCAAGTCCGGCCGCTACACCATCCACCGCCCGCTGGCCCTCGGCGCGGCGATCGCCGGACGCCCCGGGCTGTACGCGGTGTTCGAGGCGTACGGGGTCGCGGCCGGCGAGGCGTTCCAGCTGCGGGACGACCTGCTCGACGCGTTCGGTGACGCGACGGTGACCGGCAAGCCGACCGGCCTGGACCTCGAAGAGCACAAGATGACCCTGCTGATCGCACTGGCCGCGGCCAGGGATCCGCGGGTCGCCCGGCTGGTCGAGGACAGCCGTCACGCCGACTGGAACCCGGCCGGGCTCCGTGCCGCCCTGCTCGCCTCCGGGGTGCGCGCGGAGGTCGAGGAGCGGATCGACGCCCTGGTCGCCGACGCCCGTACGGCCGTGGCGGACGCCGGCCTGCCGCACCACTGGCGCCTGCGCCTCGAGGAACTGGCCGACATGGTCGCCTACCGCGACCGCTGACGCCGCGACCGCGCCCGCACCCCACCCGCACCTCCGCTCCGTAGGACGCACAGGGAGACCTCATGGGAAGTACGTTGCTGAACAAGCTGAGTCACCGGCCGGACCGCGCGCCGGCCACGTCGATACACAAGCGCGGCTTGTATCTCGGTGTCGTCCCCGAGAGAGCCGCGCGCGTGCGGGGCGGCCTGCCGCTCGTCCTCGACCACGACCTCGACGTGCTGCCGGAGGCCGGGCGGCGTCTGACGGTGCGTCAACTCGCCGACCACGTCGCGGACGTCGCGAACCGGCTCGCCGTCGCCGGGGTGCGCCGCGGCGGTCATGTGGTGATCTGCAAGGCCCCCAACTTCGACCTCTGGCTGCTGGCGACGGCCGTGGAGCGCATCGGCGCGGTCCCGGTCATGCTCTCGCAGCACCTGGACTCCGAGGCGCTGGCCGCCCTGATGGCCCGGCTGGAGCGGCCGCACCTGGTCACCGACGGGCCCAAGCTCCGCTCCCTGACCGAGGACGGTGTGGACCTGGCGGGGCTGACCCGGGGGGTGATCGGTGTGGGCGACGCCGGTCCGGGCGCGGTCGCGCTCGCCGGGCTGGACGGCTCGGTGCCGGTGCGGCCGGTCCTGCGCGGACTGGACGAACCGGCCATGATCACGCACACCTCCGGCACCACGGGACTGCCCAAGCTGGTCGTGCACACGCCGCGGACGATGCGGTCCCGGCTGCGCCCGCAGCTCTTCCTGCTGGGGCTGATGAGGAAGCGGGGGACCGTCGCGATCCACATCCCCTTCGGCCACTCCCGGACGTTCGCGGCGATGTCGCTCTGCCTGCTCCAGGGGATGCCGGCGCTGCTGGTGAAGGACGGCACCCCGGACGCCGTCGCCGCGTTCTTCGCCGAGCGCCGCCCCTGGCTGATCGAGGCGCTGCCCAACTCCTTCCTGGTGTGGGAAAACCTGGCCGACGACGTGCGCCGCCCCTTCGCGTCGGTGAAGTACTTCAGCAGCACCTTCGACGCGATCCACCCGAGGACGGTGCGCCGGCTGCTGCACGCCTCCGACCAGCGGGCGCAGTTCTTCCAGATCTACGGGCAGAGCGAGGTCGGCCCCGCGGCCGGCCGGCCGTACTACCGCCGTTTCGTCCACAAGATGGACGGCCGCTGCGTGGGCTACCCCCTGCCGGGCAGCGCCCGGGTGCGGCTGGTGAGCCGGGACGGCAGGCGGCCCTCGCAGCAGAACCCCGGCTTCATCGAGGTCCGCTGGGACGGGCTGGCGAAGACGTACCACGGTGAGCAGGAGCGCTACGACGCCAATGTGCACGACGGCTGGTGGCGCACCGGGGACCTCGGCTACCGCACGTCGTTCGGCTGCCTGCACATGCTCGACCGCGAGTTCGACACGATCCCCGGAGTGGGCAGCAATCTGGAGATCGAGGACGTCCTCCTGGACGAGCTGGCGGAGCTCGCCGAGGTCGTCGTGGTGCCGGGCCCCGGCTCCAGGGCGGTCCCGGTCGTCTGCACCCACGGCGACGAGCCCCTGGACCCGGACCGCTGGCGCGCCGCCACGGCGGCCTACCCGCAGCTGGCGGAGCCGATCCGGATCCCGCTGGCCGAACTGCCGCGCACCGCCACGCTGAAGACCCGCCGGGTCGAGCTGTCCCGCCGCCTGGAGGCCGGCCTGTAGGCCCCTCGCGTCACCAGGCGCCGTGGTCGAGCAGGCCCAGGGTCAGGACGGCCACGGCGGTGATCAGGAAGACGATCCCGCCCACGATGTCGCGGGAACCCACCCGCAGGTGGGCGATGATCGCACCGATGAAGTAGAGGATGAGGCCGCAGGCGGCGAGCGTTCCCAGCACCGGCACGGCGAGCCCGGCCAGCAGTCCCACGGTGCCCGCCGCCAGCAGGGACCCGAGGACCGGGACGTACTTCCGGGGGATGCCCTTCATGTCCGCCTGGGTCTTGGGGTACTCGTGGCCGATCAGGTACGTGACGGCGGCGGCGCCGTTGAAGACCGCGCCGATGATGGTGACCGTGACGAAGGCGATGTTCACGTTCTCTCCGCTCTGTGGAGACAAGGTTGCCGGGTGCACCAGTAACCGGATGGCCCGGTAGCCGCTGCGCAACACCACGACGCGTCGGTGCTGTCTGGGCCGGGATGCTTTTGTGCGGTGATGATCGTACAGGCCGCCCCGGCGCCGGACCGGCCGTATGCACTGCTCCCCGGCCACAACTGGCCGAATCCGGATGGGAGTTCATTGGACGGGCCGTCACGCCCCGTCAGGTGAGCGTCCGCCGGGTTCGGCGCAGGAGCGACAGGGTGAGCAGGGCGCCGGCGGCGAAGGCGGCCGCCGCGATCCCCGCCGACAGGCGCAGGCCGGTGACGAAGTCGTGCGCCGTGGCCGTGAAGGTACCGAAAAGGGCCACGCCCACGGCGCTGCCGACCTGCCGCGACACATTGAGGACGGCGGTGGCGACGGCCGTGTCGGAGGCGGGAGCGGCTTCGACGACGGCGGCGACGGCCGCCAGGGCCGTCATGGTCTGGCCGAGACCGGTGGCGGTCAGCGCGAAGAGCAGCACCGGGTACGGGGTGCCCGGTCCGGCGAGCAGCCAGCCGAGGAAGCCGGCGGTGCCGAGGACGAGACCGGCGGCCATCGGGACGTACGGGCCGGTGCGGGACGCCATGCGGCTGAACAGCGGGGCGGCGGCCAGCCCCATGCACACCGAGGGCAGCAGGGCCACGCCGGTCTCCAGGGCGCCGAGCCGGCGTTCCTGCTGGAAGTACAGCGTGGCGAGGAACAGCATGCCGTAGTAGCCGAGGCTGATCAGCATCCCGGTCACGGTGGTCGCGGTGAAGGCGCGGTGCCGGAACAGGGACGGCCGCAGCAGCGGGGCGCGCCGGGTGGCTCCCCGCACCGAGCGTGCCTCCAGGGTGCGTTCCGTCAGGACGAAGCCGGCCAGGGCCACGGCGCCTACGCCGAACCCGGACAGGACCAGGGGCGACGTCCAGCCGTGCGTGCCTGCTTCGTTGAGGCCGCCGGCCACTCCGACGAGGCCGATGACCGCGAGCACCTGGCCCACCGGGTCCGCCTTCCGCGTGCTCGGACGGGGCGGGGTGGAGGGGATGTGCCGCAGCGTCAGCAGCACGGCGAGCAGGCCGAAGGGCAGATTCAGCCAGAACACCGCGCGCCAGTCCGAGCCCGAGACGAGCAGTCCGCCCACGGCCGGTCCGGCGCCGAAGGCGACCGACGCGACGGCACCCCAGACGGCGATGGCCCGGGCCCGCACCGCGCGGCCGGGGAACGTGGCGTGCAGCAGGGCGAGCGAGGCGGGCACGAGCAGCGCCGCTCCCGCGCCCTGGGCGAGCCGTCCGGTGATCAGCAGGCCGGAGGTGGTGGCCAGGCCGCAGGCCACGGACGCGGCGGTGAACAGTCCGAGGCCGGTGAGGAACACGCGCCGGTGCCCGAACCGGTCGGCGACACCGCCGCCGAGGAGCAGCAGCGCGGCGAAGACGGCGCTGTATCCGTCGACGACCCATTGGAGCGCGGAGGGACCCGTGCCCAGCGAGGTCCGGATGTCGGGGATCGCGACGTTCACTACGGTGACGTCCAGCATCACCAGGAAGTAGCCGAGGCTGAGCGCGATCAGCGGCGGCAGGGCGAGGGAGGGCGGGCCGGCCGGGGCCTCGGCGCCGGCGGTCGTCGGGGCGGGGGTCCGCGCTGGGGCGGTCTGCGCTTCGGTGGTCATGGAAGGAGCTTCCGCCCCGGACACTTCGTCACCCGACGAAATGTCGTCGTCCTACGCTGGGTCCATGCCGAACGTCAGCCGCCCCGCCGCCCCGCTCCCGACGGCCGCCGCCGCGCCGTCCGGGCACCGGGGAGATCCGCTCAAGCGCCAGCCCGACATCGCGCGGGCCGCCGCTCTCCTCGCCGACCCGTCGCGCGCCCGCATCCTCAAGTGCCTGACCGACGGCCGCGCGCTGCCCGCGAGTGTCCTGGCCGGTGAGGCGGGCGTCGGCGCCGCGACCGCCAGCGTGCACCTCACCAAGCTCGTCGAGGGCGGGCTGCTCGCCGTCGAGCGGCGGGGCAGGCAGCGCCTCTACCGGCTCACCGGCCCGGACGTGAGCGCCGCCATGGAGTGCCTCGCCCTGATCGCGCCGCCGCTGGCCATCACCTCACTCAGGCAGAGCAACCGCGCCAACGCCCTGCACCGGGCCCGCTCCTGCTACGACCATCTCGCCGGCCGGCTCGGTGTCGCCCTGATGCGCGGCCTGCTGGAACAGGGCGTACTCACCGGTCACGATGGCGTCCACCGGCCCGACGAAGCCGTACGCGACCGGCCGTCGTCCTACGGCCACGACGTCCAGTACACGCTCACGCGCGGCGGCCGTGCGACGCTCGCCGGGCTCGGCGTCGACACGGACCGGCTGCCGCCGCGCCGCCCCGCGGTCCGCTACTGCGTCGACTGGAGCGAACACCAGCACCACCTGGCCGGTGGGCTCGGCGCCGCCCTCACGGCGCGCCTGTTCGCGCTCGACTGGGTGCGGTGGGGGCCGAGCCCCCGGGTGGTGCTCCTGACCGACGCCGGCGCGCACGGCCTGGAGCACAAGCTCGGAGTCGTGGTCACCGATTGACGGCGGGGCCTGCTTCGCCCCTCACGGGCGCCGCGAGGGAGGAGCCGCAGCCCGGGAAGGCCGACGGCTCTTCCCCACTCGGTCGTGGCCTCAGCCCTGGACCAGCTTGACGTCCTGCTCGTGCCGGGCGTGGAAGTACGGCAGCACCGCGATGCCGAACGGCCGCATCTCCAGCAGGGTGGCCTCGACGTGGGCCGCGCCGGGCCGCAGGGCCCGCGCCGTCGTGCCGGTGTTGGACCAGCGGTGCAGGCGGCCGTCGCACACCGCTCGGGTGCCTCCGATGCCGTACGTGACGGACTCGTCGTCCTGGCTCACGGAGGAGGCGACGTACACCGGACCGGTGCCGGCGGCGCAGCGGTAGGTCCCGGACAGGGTGATGGTGCCGTCCGTCGCGATGCGGCCGGTGGAGTCGACGGTCACCCTCTCGGCGGTGTCCGCCTTGGCGGTCGCGGTGGGGGCGGCCGTCGCGGTCGCCGTCGGGGCGGCCAGCAGGAACAGGGCGGCGCCGGCGGCCGCGGCGAGGGTGGCGGGGCGTACGGACATGGGAGACCTCCCGGTCGGTCGGAATGAGGGATTCCACTCGTACCGGGCGGGCAACCCGATGGGAGTGATCCTCACCCCTTCGGTGGCGAGTCCGCGTCGGCCGTCGTGGAACCGTCGCCGTGTTGTCCGGGTGTTGTCACGCTTGGCCGCCGCCCCTTGGCGGCGGCCGCCGACGGGGCGCACGGTCGGTGTACGGGCGGTTCCACCGACGGGACGGCCCTCACGACGTGGAGGTGCGCCATGTGTTCCCACCGGCCTTCCTGCCCCGCAGCCGACTCCGCCGCCGCGCACGTTGTCGCCGCCCATCCCGAGCAGGGGTGGAACCTGCTGTGCGACGGCGGCATCGTCTTCGACGACACCGGCGAGCTGCTGCCCGACGGCCGTGCCGTCGCGCCGCACCGGGTGTCCGCCGAGCGACTGGCGACGGCCGCCTGACCGTCCCGGGCGTCGTCAGGGCTTCTCTGCGACGAACTCCCGCAGCAGGGAGGTGAGGAGTTCCGGCTGGTCCTCGGCGATGAGCGTGCGCGTGTCCTCGACCTCCACCAGCCGTCCCTGCGGGAGGAGTTCGGCGAGGCGGCGGCCGTGGTCGCGGGGCATCATCAGGTCCTCGAGGGCCCAGACGACGAGCGCGGGCCGGTCGAAGCGCCGCAGCCCCTGGGCGGCCTCCAGCAGTTCGCCGCGCCGGACGTGGGTGTTGTAGTGCCGGAAGTCGCGGCGGATCGCCGGGTCGGTGCGCAGGGGACGCAGCCAGCCGTCGACGATCGCGTCCGGCACGGGACGCTTGGTGAGCGCGCCGATCCCGACGGGCAGGCGGCGCAGGATCCTCAGACCCAGCGTGCGGACCAGCAGGGGCACGCCGCCGGGCACGCGGCAGGCGAGGCCGATCAGCTTGCCGGCCAGTCCCGGCGGATAGTTGTCGAAGGCCTCGCACGAGATCAGCACCAGCCGGGCGAGGCGCTCGGGGTGCCGGGCCGCCACCGTCTGGGCGCGGCCGCAGTCGCTCTCGACCAGGGTGACGTCGCTCAGGTCGAGGCGGTCGAGGAACTCGGCTATCAGCTCGTTGACGAGGTCCGGGGTGGGCGGCCGGGACAGGGGCCGGCGGTGGGAGCCGTAGGGCAGGGTCGGTGCGATCACCCGGTGGTCGGCACCCAGACCGGCGATGACCTCGCGCCAGACGGTGGCGTCGTGGGCCAGGCCGTGGAGGAGGACGACGACCGGTCCCTCGCCGCCCGTGTCCTCGTACTCGAGGGTTCCCGCGCTCAGTTCGATGTCCGGCATACCCGAACCTTAGGGCGGGCGCGGGACTTACGGCAGTACGGCGAATCCGTCCAGTTCCACCAGGGCCCGCTCGTCCCACAGCCGGACGACCTCCACGACCGCCATCGCCGGGTAGTCGCGGCCGGCGAGGCGGCGCCAGGTGCGGCCGAGGCCGGCGGCGTGGTGGCGGTAGCCGGCGACGTCGGTGGCGTAGACGGTGACGCGGGCCAGGTCGGCGGGGGTGCCGCCGGCGGCGCGCAGGGCGGTGAGGAGGTTGGTGAGGGCCTTCTCGAACTGTTCGGGGAGGGTGTCGCCGGTGATCTTCCCGTCGGTGTCCAGCGCGGTCTGGCCGGCCAGGAAGACGACGCGGGTGCCGGTGGCGACGACGGCGTGGGAGAAGCCGGTGGCCGGGGAGAGGCCGGGCGGGTTCACGCGTTCGGCGGTCATGCGCCGGCCTCCCCGGTCGTGTCCTGTGCGCGGTACAGCTCCCTGGCGATGATGTCGCGCTGCACCTCGCTCGCGCCCTCGTAGACGCGGGGTGCGCGGACCTCGCGGTAGAGGTGTTCGAGGAGGTGGCCGCGTTGCAGGGCGCGGGCGCCGTGCAGTTGGACGGCCTTGTCGACGACGTACTGGGCGGTCTCGGTGGCGAGGAGCTTGGCCATCGCGGCACGCCGCGGCACGTCCGGCGCGTTCTCGTCGTACGCCGTCGCCGCCGCGTACACCATGAGGCGGGCCGCCTCGGTGCGCAGGGCCATCTCGGCGACCTGGTGGGAGACGGTCTGGAGGTCGCGGAGTTTGCCGCCGAAGGCGTCGCGGGCGCTGGTGTGGGCCAGGGTGGCGTCCAGGGCCGCGGTGGCCATGCCGACGGCGAAGGCGCCGACGCTGGGGCGGAACAGGTTGAGGGTGCCCATGGCGACGCGGAAGCCGCGGTCGGGCTCGCCGAGCACGTCGTCGGCGGTGACGGGCACGGCGTCGAAGGCCAGGGCGCCGATGGGGTGCGGCGAGAGCATGTCGAGGGCGGTGCCGCTGAGGCCGGGACGGTCGGCCGGCACGAGGAAGGCGGTGACACCGCGGGCGCCGGCGCCGGGGGTGGTGCGGGCGAAGACGGTGTAGAAGTCGGCCTCGGGCGCGTTGGAGATCCAGCACTTCTCCCCGGTGAGCCGCCAGGCGGAACGCCCGTCGCCCTCCGCGGCCAGGGCGGCGCCGTCCGGCCGCACGCCACTTCGCGGACCGCCGCCGGCCGGCACGCAGGCGCCCGGCACCCCGACGGTCCCCGTCCCGCCCGTCGCATCCCGTGGCCCGGCCGACTCGGCCCCGCTCTCGACGCCCCGCGATCCGGCCGGACCGCTCCCGTCCGCCGCGCCCCGCGCTCTCGTCGGCTCCGCCCACAGTGCCAGGGCCGCCGCGTCCGAGCCCGCCGTGGGCTCGCTGAGGGCGAAGGCGGCCACCGCGGTGCCGTCGCTCACCCGGGGGAGCCAGCGGGCGCGCTGGGCCTCGGTGCCGTGGGCGTACACCGGATGGGCGCCGAGCCCCTGGAGGGCGAGCGCGGTCTCGGCCTCCGTGCAGGCGTAGGCGAGGGACTCGCGCATCAGGCACAGATCGAGCGCACCGGAGGTGAACAGGCGGGGCAGCAGGCCGAGGGCGCCGAGTTCGGCGACGAGGGGACGGTTGACGTGGCCCGGGTCGCCCTTGTCGGCCAACGGGCGCAGCCGCTTCGCGGCCAGGGTGCGCAGCCGCTCGCACCAGGCGATTTGTTCCGGTTCGAGCGAGAATGCGGTCATCGCCGGTCCCTTCCCCTGCTCCCCTGCCCGCCGTGCCACACCCGAGGTTATCGCGCACCGTTGACTGCCGTCACCAACACGATACGCTCGTTGCGCGAGCCCACCACGACAAAGGGGGCGAACCGCCATGGCAGATCCGCACGCCGCAGATGTGCACCGCACGGAACCGCACCGCGCCGGAGCGCACCGCTCGGCCCACGTCGACACGTTCGCGCGCGAGCATCTGCCGCCCCCCGACCAGTGGCCCGAGCTGCGCTTCGACCTGCCGGAGCTGCACTACCCGGCCCGTCTGAACTGCGCCGCCGAGCTGCTCACCGGTCCGCCCGACGACCGCCCGGTCTTCCGCACCGCGTCCGGGGACGGCTGGACATACGGACAGCTGCGGGCCCGCGTCGACCGGCTCGCGCACCTGCTCACCGGCGACCTGGGGGTCGTGCCCGGCAACCGGGTGCTGCTGCGCGGCCCCACCACCCCATGGCTGGTCGCCTGCTGGCTGGCGGTACTGAAGGCGGGCGCGGTGGCGGTCACCGTGCTGGCGCAGCAGCGCCCGTACGAGCTGAGCACCATCTGCGAGATCGCCCGCGTGCGGCACGCGCTGTGCGACGTCCGCGCCGTCGACGACCTCGCGAAGGCGGAGATCCCGGGGCTGCGGATCACGACGTACGGCGGGGACGCGCCCGACGACCTGCTGACCCGCGCGGAGGCCGGCACCACGCCGGACACGCCGTTCCCGGCGGCGGCGACCGCCGCCGACGACGTGGCGCTGATCGCCTTCACCTCGGGCACCACCGGACGCCCCAAGGGGTGCATGCACTTCCACCGCGACGTGCTCGCGATCGCCGACACCTTCTCCCGGCACGTCCTGCGGCCACGCGCGGACGACCTCTTCGCGGGCAGCCCGCCGCTCGGTTTCACCTTCGGGCTCGGCGGGCTGGTGATCTTCCCGATGCGGGCCGGAGCGAGTGCGCTGCTGCTCGAACAGGCGGGCCCGGGACAGCTGTTGCCCGCGATCGCCGAACACCGGGTGTCGGTGCTGTTCACCGCGCCGACGGCCTACCGGGCGATGCTGGCCGAGCTGGACGCGTACGACGTGACGTGCCTGCGGCGCTGCGTCTCGGCGGGCGAGAACCTGCCGGCGGCCACCTGGCACTCCTGGCACGAACGCACCGGGCTGCGCATCATCAACGGCATCGGCGCCACCGAGCTGCTGCACATCTTCGTCTCGGCGGCCGACGACGCCGCCCGGCCCGGCACCACGGGCGTTCCGGTGCCGGGGTGGCACGCGCGCGTGCAGGACGCGAACGGCGTGCCCGTGCCGGACGGGGAGCCCGGACTGCTGGCGGTGCGCGGGCCGGTCGGCTGCCGGTACCTCGCCGACCCGCGGCAGCGGGAGTACGTCCGCGACGGCTGGAACATCACCGGGGACACCTATGTCCGCGAGCCCGACGGGTACTTCCGCTACGTGGCACGCGCCGACGACATGATCATCTCCGCCGGGTACAACATCGCCGGACCGGAGGTGGAGGACGCGCTGCTGCGGCATCCGGACGTGGTGGAGGCGGCGGTGGTGGGCCGGCCCGACGTGGCGCGCGGGCAGGTCGTGGTCGCCCACGCGGTGCTGAAGGACGGTGCCGAGCGGGACGCCGAGGCCCTGCGCGCGTACCTCACGTCCGAGCTGGCGCCGTACAAGTGCCCGCGTGAGATCCACTTCCGGGACGCGCTGCCGCGCACGGCGACCGGCAAACTTCAGCGATACAGGCTCCTGACCTCCCCCGACACCCGGGGCGACCAGGGCTGATGCCGACGACCTAAGATGATCAACGTGTCCGACCAGCACCCGCAGCACACCCCGAGGTCCCTGATCGTCACGCTCTACGGCGCGTACGGCCGTTTCGCGCCGGGTCCGGTGCCCGTCGCCGAGCTGATCCGGCTGCTGGCCGCGGTGGGGGTGGATGCGCCCTCCGTCCGTTCGTCGGTGTCCCGGCTGAAGCGGCGCGGGCTGCTGCTGCCCGCCCGGACGGCGCGCGGTGCGGCCGGGTACGAACTGTCCGAAGAGGCCCGCCAGTTGCTGGAGGACGGGGACCGGCGCATCTACGCCACCGCGCCCTACGCCGACGAGGGCTGGGTGCTCGCCGTGTTCTCGGTGCCCGAGTCGGAGCGGCAGAAGCGGCATGTGCTGCGCTCCCGGCTGGCCGCGCTGGGCTTCGGCACCGCCGCCCCCGGCGTGTGGATCGCCCCGGCCCGGCTGTACGAGGAGTCCCGGCACACGCTGGGCCGCCTGGGCCTGGACGCCTACGTGGACTTCTTCCGCGGGGAGCACCTGGGCTTCTCCCCGACCGCCGAGGCGGTGGCGCGGTGGTGGGACCTGGCCGCGATCGCCAAGGCGCACGAGGCGTTCCTCGACCGGCACGCGCGTGTGCTGCACGGCTGGGAGCGCCGTCCCGACACCCCGCCCGAGGAGGCGTACCGGGACTACCTCCTGGCCCTGGACTCCTGGCGCCACCTCCCCTACGCCGATCCGGGCCTGCCGGCCCGGCTGCTGCCCGCCGACTGGCCCGGCACCCGATCGGCGGCCGTCTTCCGGGCGTTGCACGAGCGGCTCCGGGACGCCGGAGCCGACTTCGCGGCCCAGGAGCCGACCTGAGCCATCGGTGAGATCCACAGCACATTCACCCGCGATAAGGGAACCCTCAGCCCTCTCCGACCCTCTTCTCAGGTTTGCTGCCTAGCGTCCCGACCCATGAGTCTCACGCGTAGCTTGAACCGGGCCCTCACCGTCACCACCGGCCTCCAGGTGCGAAGAGCCCCCCGGCCCACGGCGTCGAAGCCCGCACCGGAGCCCGCGAAGCGCCGGGCGGCCCCCTACCGATGTCCGTCGGGCGAGGAGCTGACGACCGAGCGGCTGCTGCGGCGACCGGTCTTCATCATCTCGTCCATCCGCTCCGGCTCGACCCTGCTGCGCATGATGCTGGGCGCCCATCCGCGACTGCACGCCCCGCACGAGCTGCACCTCGGACGGATGGAGGTGACCTGCACCAACTGGTTCTCCCAGCGGGCGATGGGCGCCCTCGGCCTGGAGCGCGGTGACCTGGAGCACCTGCTGTGGGACCGCGTCCTGCACCGCGAACTGGTCAGGTCGGGCAAGGACTTCGTGGTGGAGAAGACGCCGGCCAACGTCTACATGCACCAGCGCCTGAAGGACTGCTGGCCCGACGCCCGGTTCGTGTTCCTGCTGCGCCACCCCGAGTCGATCGCCCGCTCCTGGCACGAGAGCGACCCCGTCAAGCGGCCGTACGACCAGGCCGTCAGGGACGTGCTGCCTTACCTGACGGCCGTCGAGGAGGCCCGCACCGCCGGCACCGCCGGCTTCACCGTGCGCTACGAGGACATCACCACGGCCCCCGAGCGGGAGATGCGCCGCCTGTGCGCGTTCCTCGGCCTCGACTACGAACCGGCCATGCTGCACTACGGCGAGAAGAGCGACGCCGAACTGGTCAGGGGCCTCGGCGACTGGCGCGACAACATCCGCACCGGCACGGTGCAGCCGGGCCGCCCGCTGCCCGGGGCGGACCGGATCCCTGCACCGCTGCGCGCGATGTGCGCGGCCTGGGACTACGTCTCCTGAACCGGGTCACTCGCGCAGCGCGAGGCGGGGCTTGGGGGCGTCGGTGCGTCCGGTCTGCGGGCGGCGGCTGCCCGCCCGGTACGGCGCCGGCCAGTCGGCGCCGGGGCCCGCGTAGCCCTGTTCGGCCGCCGCGTGCAGCGTCCAGTGCGGGTCGTAGAGGTGGGGGCGGGCGAGAGCGCACAGGTCGGCGCGTCCGGCCAGGATCAGCGAGTTGACGTCGTCCCAGGAGGAGATCGCTCCGACGGCGATCACCGGGACGCCCGCCTCGTGCCGGATGCGGTCCGCGAAGGGGGTCTGGTACGACCGCCCGAACTCCGGCCGTTCACCGGCCACGACCTGCCCGGTGGACACGTCGATGGCGTCGGCGCCGTGCGCGGCGAAGGCGCGGGCGATCTCCACCGCCTCCTCGGCGCTCGTGCCGCCCTCGGCCCAGTCGGTCGCGGAGATCCGCACGGTCATGGGCCGTTCCCCGGGCCAGGCGCCGCGTACGGCGTCGAAGACCTCCAGCGGGAAGCGGAGCCGCTTCTCCAGGGTGCCGCCGTAGGCATCGGTGCGGCGGTTGGTGAGCGGGGAGAGGAAGCCGGAGAGCAAGTAGCCGTGGGCGCAGTGCAGTTCGAGCAGGTCGAACCCGGCGCGCGCGGCCCGGACGGCGGCGGCCGTGAACTGCTCGCGCACGTCCGTCAGCTGCGCCCGGGACAACTCGCGCGGAATCTGGCCGTCCGGCCGGTACGGCAGCGGGGAGGCGGCCACCAGCGGCCAGTTGCCGTCGGGGAGCGGCTCGTCCATGCCCTCCCACATCAGCCGGGTCGAGCCCTTGCGTCCGCTGTGCCCGAGCTGCACGCCGATCGCCGTGCCGGGCGCCTGGGCGTGCGCGAAGTCGGTGACCCGCCGCCACGCCTCGGCCTGCCGTCCCGTGTACAGGCCGGCGCAGCCGGGGGTGATGCGGCCCTCCGGGCTGACACACACCATCTCGGTCATCACCAGCCCGGCGCCGCCCAGCGCCCTGGCGCCCAGATGGACCAGGTGGAAGTCGCCGGGGACGCCGTCGGTGGCGGAGTACATGTCCATCGGGGAGACGACGACGCGGTTGCGCAGGGTCAGGCCGCGCAGCCGGAAGGGGGTGAACATCGGGGGCGTGCCGGGCGGGCAGCCGAACTCGCGCTCGACCGACTCGGTGAAGCCGGGATCGCGCAGCCGCAGGTTGTCGTGGGTGACGCGGCGGCTGCGGGTGAGCAGGTTGAAGGCGAACCGGCGGGGCGGCTGGTCCACGTACCGGGCGAGGTCCTCGAACCACTCCAGGCTGGCGCGGGCCGCCCGCTGGGTGGAGGCGACGACGGGGCGCCGCTCCTCCTCGTAGGCGGCCAGGGCCTCCTTGAGCGTGGGCTGCTCGTCCAGGCAGGCGGCGAGCGCGAGGGCGTCCTCGACGGCCAGTTTGGTGCCGGAGCCGATGGAGAAGTGGGCGGTGTGGGCGGCGTCGCCGAGGAGGACGACGTTGCCGTGCGACCAGCGTTCGTTGACGACCGTGCGGAAGGTGGTCCATGCCGACTTGTTGGACCTGAGCGGCCGGCCCCCCAGGGCGTCGGCGAAGATCTTGGCGCAGCGGTCGGCGGATTCGCGCTCGCCCAGTTCGCCGAAGCCGGCCGCCCGCCACACCTCCTCGCGCATCTCGACGATGACGGTGGACGCGTCGGGCGCGTAGGGGTAGCCGTGGAGCTGCATCACGCCGTGCTCGGTCTCGGCGATCTCGAAGCGGAAGGCGTCGAAGGCGAAGTCGGCGGCCAGCCAGATGTAGCGGCAGCGGTGCGCGGTGATGTGCGGGCGGAACACCTCCGCGCAGGCGTCCCGGGTGGTGCTGTGCACCCCGTCCGCGGCGACGACGAGGTCGTGGGTCCGCGCGAGCCGGTCGGGGTGCGGGGCCTCGGTGCGGAAGCGGAGATCCACGCCGAGGGCGTGGCAGCGGGCGTGCAGGATCTCCAGGAGACGGCGGCGGCCGAGGGCGGCGAAGCGGTGTCCTCCGGAGGTCTGGCGGGTGCCACGGTGGACGATGTCGATGTCGTCCCAGCGGACGAAGTCCTGCTGGAGGGCCGCGTAGACCTCCGGGTCGGCGTGTTCGATGCCGCCGAGGGTCTCGTCGGAGAGGACGACGCCGAAGCCGAAGGTGTCGTCGGGGGCGTTGCGTTCCCAGACGGTGACCTCGCGGTCGGGGGCGAGGCGTTTGAGGAGGGTGGCGGTGTAGAGGCCGCCGGGGCCTCCGCCGATGATCGCCGCGCGTAGGGGGTGACGGGTGTTCGTCGGCGGGTGCGGGTTTGCCGTGGCTGGGCGCGCAGTTCCCCGCGCCCCTTCGGTCGGTGCAGCCGAGGTCGGCATGAAGTTACCGTCCCCTCCACTTCGGGGGGCGCTTCTCCGTGAAGGCCGCGTGGAACTCCGCGTAGTCCTCGCCGTTCATCAGGAGGGCCTGGGTGGAGGCGTCCAGTTCCACCGCGGCCGCCAGGGGCATGTCCAGCTCGGCCGTCAGCAGCGCCTTGGTCTGGGCGTGCGCGAGGGCAGGGCCGTCGGCGAGGCGGCGGGCGAGGGTCAGGGCGGCCTCGTCGGCGTGGCCCTCGTCGGTGAGCTCGCTGATCAGGCCGATCCGCTCGGCCTCCAGCGCCCGCACCGGTTCGCCGAGCATCAGCAGGCGGGTGGCGTGGCCGAGGCCGACGACCCGGGGCAGCAGGTAGGCGGCGCCCATGTCGCCGCCGGACAGGCCGACGCGGGTGAAGAGGAAGGCGAAACGGGTGCTGGGGTCGGCGACGCGGAAGTCGGCCGCGAGGGCGAGGACGGCGCCCGCCCCGGCCGCGACGCCGTGCAGCGCGGCGATCACCGGGAACGGGCACTCCCGCACGGCCCGCACCACCTGGCCGGTCATCCGGTTGAAGTCCAGGAGCTGGGCGGTGTCCATGGACAGGGTGGCGCCGATGATCTCGTCGACGTCGCCGCCGGAGCAGAAGCCGCGTCCCTCGCCGGCCAGCACCAGGGCCCGCACGGACCGTTCCCGGGACAGCTCGGCGAGCAGGTCGCGCAGGTCGGCGTAGGCCTCGAAGGTGAGCGCGTTGAGCTTGTCGGGGCGGGCCAGGGTGACGGTGGCGACACCGTCGGTGAGATCGACGCGCAGGTGCCGCCAGTCGGGGGTGCGGGCGGCGGAGCCGGTGAAGGGACTCATGACGGGCGGCCTCCTGGGACGGGCACGGCATCACTGAGCGCTACCCCTCGAAGCTATCACTCTTCTGTGACTGTCGTCACGACTGCGCGATAGTCCAGGTGGGGCCGGGCGGCGGACGATCGGCTTCCGTCACATCCGTCACCGGACGTCGATAACGCGGTAACAGCGGGAGCACCCGGGCGAGGGAGGACGTTCACCTGGGTAGGCCGTCCGGTACCGGGGTCGAAGGTCCCGTGTGGTGCCCGTCGAAGGGCTCTGCCGGGCGGCGCCGTACCATTCATAAGGTTGAAAGCAGGACAGGACCGCCTGCTCCAGAACGGACTCGCCGTGCACGATCGCCCCTCTGCCCCCGCCCTCTGGCGCATCGCGCTGCCGCACACCACCGCGGCCGTGCCGGTGGCCCGTGCCCTGGTGCGTACGGCGCTGGCCGAACTGGAGCACACGGCCGACAGCGACACCGCGGAGCTGCTGACGGCCGAGCTGGTCGCCAACGCCGTCGAGCACACCTCCGGCGGAGCACCGATAGAGCTGGTGGTGGAGCTGCTGCCGACCGGCTGCCAGGTCGAGGTGCACGACCCCGACCCGCGGCCGCCGGGCGACCTCACGCGCCCGGACAAGGAGCCGCCCGACCCCTGGCAGGAGCACGGGCGCGGTCTGCTGCTGATCCGCGCCCTGAGCTCGTCCTGCGGTCACCGCCCCACCGACTCCGGCAAGGCGGTCTGGTTCAGGCTTCCTGGGGTACCCGCTCAGCGGCGTCCTCCGCGCTGAGCGAGGTCCGGGCGAGCCGGGAGTGCCGGCGCCCGTAGGCCGAGTAGACCAGCAGGCCGACCGCGAGGAACACGGCGAACTGGAGCCAGGTCGTCGCGCCCGTCTCGTAGATCAGGTAGAGGCAGAAGCCGACGCCGAGCAGCGGTGTCACCGGGTACAGCGGGACACGGAAGGTGCGGGCGAGGCCCGGCTCGCGGCGGCGCAGGGCGATCACCGCGATGTTGACGGCGGCCATCGTGGCCAGCGTTCCGATGGTGCACAGGTTGACCACCGCGTCCAGCGGCGCGAAGGCGGCCGGGAGCGCGAAGACGACGCCGACGATCAGGGTGCCGGCGACGGGCGTGGCCGTGCGCGGCGAGACCTTCTCGAACACGGGCGGGACGAGTCCGTCGCGGGACATGGACAGCAGGATGCGGGTCTGGCCGTACATCACGGCGAGCACCACCGAGGCGATGGCCACGACCGCGCCGAAGGCGACGATGCCGCCGCCGATCGTGGAGCCGGTGACCTCGTCGACGACGTAGGACAGCGCGGCAGGCCGGTCGCCGACCGTGTCGCCGCCGACCGCGCCGATCGCGGCGACCGCGACTGCGCAGTACAGCAGGGTGACCAGGCCGATGCAGACCAGGATCGCGATGGGGATGTCGCGGCGCGGGTTCTTGGCCTCCTCACCGGCGGTGGTGATGGCGTCGAAGCCGATGTACGAGAAGAAGGCGGCCGTGGTGCCGGCGCCGATGCCGCCGAGGCCGGCCGGGGAGAACGGGGTGAGGTTGCCGTCCTTGAAGGCGACGAAGCCGATGGCGCAGAAGGCGACGAGGACGGCGAGCTTGAGGACGGCCATCGCCGCGGTGGCCCGGGCGCTCTCGCGCACGCCCCGCACCAGCAGCACGCAGGCCAGGGCGATGACGATCACCGCGGGGAGGTTGATCAGGCCGCCGTCGCCGGGGCCGGCGGAGAGCGCGTGCGGCAGCTGGAGGCCGACGACGCTGTCCAGCAGCTCGTTGACGTACTGGCTCCAGCCGACCGCGACCGCGGACACGGACACGCCGTACTCCAGCAGGAGGCACCAGCCGACCAGGAAGGCGGTGCGCTCGCCGAGACCGGCGTAGGCGAAGGAGTACGAGGATCCGGAGACGGGGATCGCGCCGCCCAGCTCGGCGAACGCGAACGCGGTGAAGACGCAGGTGATCGCGGCGAGCACGAAGGAGACGACGACGGCCGGCCCGGCTTCGGCCACCGAGTCGGACAGGCCGACGAAGATGCCGGTGCCGACGATGGCGCCGACGCCGAAGCAGACGAGCTGGAACAGCCCCATGGTGCGCTTCAGGCCGTGGCCTTCGCGGTCGGCGCCGGATTCGGCGACGAGGAGTCGGGGCGACTTGATGCGGTGAGCGGGCATTGCGGGTGGTGCTCGTTTCTGGTGGTGCGGGGCGCGACGGTGGTCGCGGTCGGCGGCGCGGAAGGGGTGGCTCCGGGCCGCCGGTCAGCTTATCGGTGCTGCTCAGGCGAGGGTGGCGACCAGGACGGCCTTGATGGTGTGCAGGCGGTTCTCCGCCTCGTCGAAGACGATCGAGTGCGCGGACTCGAAGACCTCGTCCGTGACCTCAAGGGAGTCGAGGCCGTGGGCGTCGAAGACTTCCTGGCCGACCTTGGTGCCGAGGTCGTGGAAGGCCGGCAGGCAGTGCAGGAACTTCACGTCCGGGTTGCCGGTGGCGCGCAGGACGTCCATGGTCACCGCGTACGGGGACAGCGCGGCGATCCGCTCGGCCCAGACGTCCTTGGGCTCGCCCATGGAGACCCAGACGTCCGTGACGACGAAGTCGGCGCCGCGGACGCCCTCGTCCACGGCCTCGGTGAGGGTGACGCGCGCCCCGCTCGCCCCGGCGAGCTTCCGGGCCTCCTCGACGACCTCCTGGGCGGGCCAGTACGCCTTCGGGGCGACGATGCGCACGTCCATGCCGAGCAGGGCGCCGGTGACCAGGTAGGAGTTGCCCATGTTGAAGCGGGCGTCGCCGAGGTAGGCGAAGGAGATCTCCGACAGGGGCCCCGCACTGTGCTCGGTCATGGTGAGCACGTCGGCGAGCATCTGGGTGGGGTGCCAGTCGTCGGTGAGGCCGTTGTACACGGGCACCCCGGCGTGGGCGGCCAGCTCCTCGACCTTCTGCTGGCTGTCGCCGCGGTACTCGATGCCGTCGAACATCCGCCCGAGCACGCGGGCGGTGTCCTTCACCGACTCCTTGTGGCCGATCTGCGAGCCCGACGGGTCGAGGTACGTGGTCGAGGCGCCCTGGTCGGCGGCGGCGACCTCGAAGGCGCAGCGGGTGCGCGTGGAGGTCTTCTCGAAGATCAGCGCGATGTTCCTGCCCCGCAGGTACGGTGTCTCGCTCCCGGCCTTCTTGGCGGCCTTCAGCTCCGCGGCCAGCTCGACCAGGCCGCGGAACTCGTCCGCGGTGAAGTCGGTCTCCTTGAGGAAGTGGCGGCCGGCGAGGGCGGTCGGGACTGTCGCCATGGGGGCGCTCCAGAGGTACAGGGACAGGGACTCCTGGAAGTCTATACGAACTTCTGAATTTATATACGGACTGTCCTTTCCGGAGGCCCTAGACGGCCGCGCGTTCCACCGGACAGCTCATGCAGCGCGGTCCGCCCCGCCCCCGGCCCAGCTCGCTGCCCGGGATCTCGATCACCTCGATGCCCTGCTTGCGCAGGTGCGTGTTGGTGGTGGAGTTGCGTTCGTAGGCGACGACGACGCCCGGCTCGACGGCCAGGACGTTGCAGCCGTCGTCCCACTGCTCGCGCTCGGCCGCGTGGACGTCCTGCGTCGCGGTCAGGACGCGGATCTCGCCCAGTCCGAGCGCGGCGGCGATCGCGCGGTGCATGTGCTCGGGCGGGTGGTCGGTGACCTTCAGCTCCTTCTCGCCCACGCCCGGTTCGATGGTGTAGGAGCGGAGCATGCCGAGCCCGGCGTACTGGGTGAAGGTGTCGCCGTCGACCATCGTCATCACGGTGTCGAGGTGCATGACGGCCCGCCGCTTGGGCATGTCGAGGGCCACGATCGTACGGGCGGAGCCGGCCGCGAACAGCTTGTGCGCGAGCATCTCGACGGCCTGGGGCGTGGTCCGCTCGCTCATGCCGATGAGCACGGCGCCGTTGCCGATGACCAGCACGTCCCCGCCCTCGATGGTGGAGGGGTAGTCGGCCTGGCCCTCGGACCACAGGGGGAACGTCTCGTCGCGGAAGAGCGGATGGTGCCGGTAGATCGCCTCGAAGTGGACCGTCTCGCGCTGCCGGGCCGGCCAGCGCATGGCGTTGATCGAGACGCCGTCGTAGATCCAGGCCGAGGTGTCGCGGGTGAACAGGTGGTTGGGCAGCGGGCCGAGCAGGAAGTCGTCCAGCTCCATCACGTGGAAGCGCACGGAGGTCGGCTCCGTGTGGGCCTCCAGGAACTCCCGCTTGGTCATGCCGCCGACCAGGGCCTCGGCCAGCTCGCGGGCGGGCAGGGTCTCGAAGGCGGCCCGGAGGTGGTCCGTGGCCAGCACTCCGTACTCCTTCTCGTCGAAGACCCGGTCCAGGACGAGCCGCCGGGCCGCCGGGACGTCCAGGGTCTCGGCGAGCAGGTCACCGAAGAGGTGCACCTCGACCCCGCGGTCGCGGAGCACGTCGGCGAACCCGTCGTGCTCGGCGCGCGCCCGGCGCACCCAGAGCACGTCGTCGAAGAGAAGGGCGTCCTTGTTGCTGGGGGTGAGCCTTTTGAGCTCGAGATCCGGCCGGTGCAGGATGACGCGGCTGAGCCGCCCGGCCTCGGAGTCGACGTGGAATCCCATGCCTCCATCCTGACCATTCGGGCGCGCGTTCACCCCCCGCTTGCGCGGACCCGTGCGCTGTGCCGGGCCGGGCGGCGCCCCTCGAGCGCAGGGAGGACCGGGCCGGAGCACCGGTGCCGGGGGGTGACGACGACCGCCGTGCCGTGCCCCTCGTGCCCCCGGTCGTGTCCGGTGTACGACCTTCGATGCGACGTCGGGCGGCTCGCATGCTGGGGAGGCCGGCGCCGGGCGGGACGGACTGCGGGGGAGACACTGGTGAGCGCAGACGCGATGATCACCCATTTCGTGGGTGCGGCCGCTCTGATCCTGGTGGCCGCGCACGCGGGCGGCTGGCTGGCCCGGCGGCTGGGACAGCCGTACATCGTGGGCCAGTTGTCCGCCGGCATCGCGCTCGGCCCGTCCCTGCTCGGCAGCGCGGCCCCGGACGCGTACGCGTCGCTGTTCCCGGCGGCGATCGGGCCGGCGCTGACCGGCTTCGCGCAGTTCTCGCTGGTGGTGTTCCTGTTCGCGGTGGGCTACGAGCTGGACCTGAAGGTCCTCGGCGACCGGGCGCGCACATCGGTGACGGTGGCCCTGGCCTCGTTCGCGGTGCCGATGGCCGTGGGCAGCGGCTGCGCCCTGCTGTTCCGGGACGCGCTGCACGCCCTGGGCATGCCGCGGGACCTCTCTCCCGCCATGGTGGTGTTCGCGGGGGTCGCCCTGTCCATAACGGCGGTGCCGGTGCTGACGGCGATCGTGCGGGAGAACGGGCTGTCCCGTTCCGTGCCGGGCGTGGTGGCGGTCTCCGCCGCCGGGGTACTAGACGCGGTGTGCTGGACGGTGCTGGCCGGGGCGCTGCTGGACAGCGGCGGCGGTGGGGAGGCACTCGGCTGGCCGTGGCGTGCGGTGCTCGCCGCCGGCTTCGTCACCGTGATGGCGTGCGCGGCGCGTCCGGTGCTGCGCCGGCTGCTGTGGCGCACGCGTCTGGAGCCCTCGCTCCGGATGGCCCTGCTCATCGGCTTCGCCCTGGCCTCGGCCTGGGTCACGCACTCCCTCGGACTGCATGTGATCTTCGGGGCGCTGCTCGCGGGGGTGGTGGTGCCGCGCGAGGCGGACGGCACGCTCGATCCGGATCTGCTGCGGCCCCTGCACGACGTCAGTTCGCTGCTGCTGCCGTTCTTCTTCGTGCTGTCGGGCCAGTCCGTGGCACTGAACACCATGACCGGCACCGGCTGGGCCGTGCTGCTGGTGGTCACGGTGCTGGCGGTGGCGACCAAGGTCGGCAGCGGTACGGTGGCGGCCCGGCTCGGCGGACTGGACCGGCACGATGCGCGGACCGTCGGCGTGCTGCTCAGCGCCCGGGGTCTGACGGAGCTGATCGCCCTCAACGCGGGCCTGGACGCCGGTCTGCTGAGCACCCCGCTCTACACGGTGCTGGTCTTCATGGCCCTCACCACGACGCTGCTCACCCAGCCGCTCCTGCTGCTGACCGGCCGCCTGGCCGCGCGGGAGCGCGCCGCGGCCCCGGGGCACGGCACCACCGTGAAGCCGTACGCCCGCTGACGCCGGAGGCGGCGGGTGGACGGACTGCCGCCGCCCACCCGCCGCCTCGGGTTCACAGCCGCGGGTCCACCGGTTCCGACTCCAGCGCCAGGACGCCGAAGACCGCCTCGTGCACCCGCCACAGCGGTTCGCCGTCCGCGAGCCGGTCCAGGGCCTCCAGGCCGAGGGCGTACTCGCGGATCGCCAGGGACCGCTTGTGGTTCAGGAACCGCTGCCGCAGCCGGGCCAGGTTGTCGGGACGCGTGTACTCGGGACCGTAGATGATCCGCAGGTACTCGCGGCCCCGGCACTTGATGCCGGGCTGCACCAGGCGGCCCTTGTCGTCCCGGACCAGTGCCCCGACGGGCTTGACGACCATGCCCTCGCCGCCCCGGCCGGTCATCTCCAGCCACCAGTCGATGCCGGCCCGCACCGACTCGGGGTCGCCGGTGTCGACGTACAGCCGCCGGGTGGTCTGGAGCAGGCCGCTGCCGTCGTGCTCGACGAGCCGGTCGATGAGGGCGAGCTGCTCGTCGTGCGGCAGGGCGGCCAGGCTGCGGCCCTGGGCGGCGAGGATCTGGAACGGCGCCAGGCGGACGCCGTCCAGGCCGTCGGTGGTCCAGCAGTAGCGGCGGTAGGCGTCGGTGAACGCGGCCGCGTCGGCGGACCGGGCGCGCTGGCGGTCCAGCAGCCCCGAGACGTCGACGCCCCGAGCCGCGGCGCCCTCCAGGGCGGCCAGCGCGCCCGGGAACACCGCGCCGGAGGCGGCGCCCACGGCGGCGTACTGGGAACGCAGCAGCCCGGAGGCCTTCAGCGACCACGGCATCAGCTCGGCGTCCAGCAGCAGCCAGTCGGTGGACAGCTCGTCCCACAGGCCGGCCTCGCCGATCGCCGTGCGCAGCCGGTCGAGGACCGCCTCGGTGAGGGACGCGTCGTCGAGGAAGGGGCGGCCGGTGCGGGTGCAGAGGGACCCGGTGGGGCCGTCCACGCCGAAGCGGCGGCGTGCCGCCTCCGCGTCGCGGCACACCAGGGCGACGGCCCGGGAGCCCATGTGCTTCTCCTCGCACACGACCCGCGCCACCCCGTCGGCCGCGTACTGCGCGAACGCCTCCTTCGGGTGCTCCAGGTAGCCGTCCACCCCCGAGGTGGCGGTCGGTGCCATGGTCGGCGGGAGGTACGGCAGCAGCCGGGGGTCGGTCGCGAAGCGGCTCATGACCTCCAGGGCCGCCGCGCCGTTCTCCTCCCGTACGGTGATGCGGCCCGCGTGCCGGGTCTCCACGACCCGGCGGCCCTGGACGTCCGCCAGGTCCAGCGGCCTGCCGTCGTGCCCGCCGGGCGCCTCGGTGCGCAGCGGCTTCGCCGGCTCGTACCAGACCCGCTCGGCGGGTACGTCGACCAGCTCGCGCTCCGGCCAGCGCAACGCGGTGAGCTTGCCGCCGAAGACGGCGCCGGTGTCCAGGCAGATGGTGTTGTTGAGCCAGGTGGCCTCGGGAACGGGGGTGTGGCCGTAGACGACGGCCGCTCGGCCCCGGTAGTCCTCCGCCCACGGGTAGCGCACCGGCAGCCCGAACTCGTCGGTCTCGCCAGTGGTGTCGCCGTAGAGGGCGTGGCTGCGGACCCGGCCGGAGGTGCGGCCGTGGTACTTCTCCGGCAGACCGGCGTGGCAGACCACGAGCCGGCCGCCGTCGAGGACGTAGTGGCTGACCAGGCCGTCGATGAACTCCCGTACCTCGGCGCGGAACTCGTCGCTCTCGCCCTCCATCTGCTCGATGGTCTCGGCGAGTCCGTGGGTGTGCTGGACCTTGCGGCCCTTGAGGTGGCGGCCGTACTTGTTCTCGTGGTTGCCGGGCACGCACAGCGCGTTGCCCGCCTTCACCATCGCCATGACGCGGCGCAGGACGCCGGGGCTGTCCGGGCCGCGGTCGACGAGGTCGCCGACGAAGACGGCGGTGCGGCCCTCGGGGTGGACGCCGTCGGTGTAGCCGAGCTTGCCGAGCAGGGTCTCCAGCTCGGCGGCACAGCCGTGGATGTCGCCGATGATGTCGAAGGGTCCGGTGAGGTGGGTCAGGTCGTTGAACCGCTTCTCGGTGACGACGGTGGCGTGCTCGATCTCCTCGACGCCGCGCAGGACGTGCACCTTGCGGAAGCCCTCGCGCTCCAGGTGACGCAGGGAGCGGCGGAGTTCGCGGGTGTGGCGCTGGATGACCCGGCGGGGCATGTCGGCCCGGTCGGTGCGGGCGGCGTTGCGCTCGGCGCAGACCTGCTCGGGCACGTCGAGGACGATGGCGATCGGCAGGACGTCGTGCTGCCTGGCCAGGTCGATCAGCTGACGCCGGGCGTCCTGCTGCACGTTCGTCGCGTCCACGACGGTGCGGCGGCCGGCGGCGAGCCGCTTGCCCGCGATGTAGTGCAGGACGTCGAAGGCGTCCCGGCTCGCGCTCTGGTCGTTCTCGTCGTCCGCGACCAGCCCCCGGCAGAAGTCGGAGGAGATGACCTCGGTGGGCGTGAAGTGGCGGCGGGCGAAGGTGGACTTGCCGCAGCCCGAGGCGCCGATCAGCACGACGAGGGAGAGGTCGGTGACCGGCAGGGCGCTGGCCCGCACGGTGGTGTCGGTGGTGCCGGTGGTGGTCATGCGGCCTTCGCCTCCTTCTCGTTCGCGGTCTTCGGGTCGTTCACGGTCTTCGGGTCGTTCGCGGCCAGGGTGAACACGGCCATCTGGGTGGGCGGGCCCACCTCGGGGTCGTCGGGTCCGACGGGGCGGAACTCCACGCCGTAGCCGTGCCGTTCGGCGACCGTCCGCGCCCAGGTGCGGAACTCCTCGCGGGTCCACTCGAAGCGGTGGTCGCGGTGGCGTACACGGCCGGCCGGGAGGGTCTCCCAGCGCACGTTGTACTCCACGTTCGGCGTGGTGACGACGACGGTGCGGGGGCGGGCCGAGCCGAAGACGGCGTACTCCAGCGCGGGCAGCCTCGGCAGGTCGAGGTGCTCGATCACCTCGCTGAGCACGGCGGCGTCGTATCCCTTGAGGCGCTTGTCGGTGTAGGCGAGGGAGCCCTGGAAGAGGTGCACGCGGGCGGCCTGCCGCTCGCCCATGCGGTCCAGCTTCAGCCGCCGGGAGGCGATGGTGAGCGCGCGCACGGACACGTCCACGCCGGCGATCTCGGTGAACCGCGGGTCCTTGAGCAGCTCGCGCACCAAGTGGCCCTCGCCGCAACCGAGGTCGAGGACGCGGGCGGCGGCGCCGTCCCGGAGCGCGGTGAGGATCGCCTCGCGGCGCTGCACGGCGAGCGGGGTGGGCTTCTCCTCGGTCTCCGGGGCCACCTCCTCCGCCACGGCGTTGTCGATCTCCTCGACGACGCTGTCGTCGGTCTCGGCCAGCCGGACGAGCTCCAGCCGCTCCATCGCCTCGCGCGTCAGCGACCAGCGGCGGGACAGGAAGCGGTTGGTGATGAGCCGGACCTCGGGGTGGTGGTACAGCCAGGCTCCGCCGGCCCGCATCAGCTTGTCCACCTCGTCCGGGGCGACCCAGTAGTGCTTGGCGTCGTCCAGCACCGGGAGGAGGACGTACAGGTGGCGCAGCGCGTCGGAGAGGGTGAGGGTGTCCGCCTCCAGCGTCAGCCGCACGTACCGGGAGTCGCCCCACTCGGGGAACGCGGTGTCCAGCGGGACGGGCTCCACGGTCACGTCCCACCCGAGCGGCTCGAACAGACGCCGTACGAGGTCGGGGCCGCCGCGGGCGGGCAGCACGGGCACCTCGACCCGCAGCGGGAGCGGTTCGGCGGCACGCTCGGGGCGGGCCTTGCACACTCCGCGCAGCGCGCTGGAGAAGACGTTGCTCAGGGCCACGGCGAGGAGGGAGGAGGCCGCGTAGGGCCGGTCGTTGACGTACTGCGCGAGTGCCGCGTCGGGGGCGCCGCCCCGGCCCTTGCCCTTGCCACGCCGGACCAGGGCCACCGTGTCCACCTCCAGCAGGAGCGCCGCCGTGCAGCGCTGTTCCTCCGCCTCGGGGTAGAGCACGTGGGCCGTGCCGAAGGAGGTGGAGAACGCCTGCGCCTTGTCGGGATGCTTGTGCAGCAGGAAACCGAGGTCGGTCGCCGGGCGCTCGGGAGTGCCGGTGGTGGTGATGGTCAGGAACATGCGGAGGGCCTCTCCGGCTGGACGGACACAACTGCGCCGTCGTACGCGAAAGCCCCCAGGAGTGGTGATCCTGGGGGCTCGGCAGGACGACGGTCACACCATCGCACAGGGCGGCCGACCGGCGCCTTCGTTTATCGCGGGGGCGCGGTCAGGACAGCTGCGCCTGCACCTGGGAGGAGATCAGCTCCAGGTGGTCCAGGTCGTCGAGGTCGAGGATCTGGAGGTAGATCCGCTGGGCGCCGGCGGCGGCGTAGCGGCCGATCTTGTCGGCGACCTCGGCCGGGGAGCCCGCCAGGCCGTTGGCCTTCAGCTCGTCGACCTCGCGGCCGATCACGGCGGCCCGGCGGGCGACCTCGGCGTCGTCCTTGCCGACGCAGACGACCAGGGCGTTGGAGTAGGTCAGCGCGTCGGCGCCGCGGCCGGCCTCCTCGGCGGCGGCCCGTACCCGGGCGAACTGGCGCTCGGTGTCCTCGATCGAGGCGAACGGGATGTTGAACTCGTCGGCGTACTGCGCGGCGAGACGCGGCGTGCGGGTGGCGCCGTGGCCGCCGATGAGCACGGGGACCTTCGCCTGGGCGGGCTTGGGCAGCGCGGGCGACTCGGTGAGGTCGTAGAACTTCCCGTGGAAGTCGAAGGTCTTGCCGGCCTCCGTGGCCCACAGGCCGGTGACGATCGCCAGCTGCTCCTCGAGGCGGGCGAACTTCTCCTTCGGGAAGGGGATGCCGTACGCCTTGTGCTCCTCCTCGAACCAGCCGGCGCCCAGGCCCAGCTCGATGCGGCCGCCGGACATCTGGTCGACCTGGGCGACCTGGATGGCGAGCACGCCGGGCAGCCGGAAGGTGCCGGCCGTCATGAGCGTGCCGAGCCGGATGCGCTTGGTCTCGCGGGCGAGGCCGGCGAGGGTGATCCAGGCGTCGGTGGGGCCGGGGAGACCGTCCGCGGACCCCATGGCGAGATAGTGGTCGCTGCGGAAGAAGGCGTCGAAACCGAGGTCCTCGGTGGCCTTCGCGACGGTGAGCAACGTGTCGTAGGTGGCCCCCTGCTGGGGCTCGGTGAAGATTCGGATATCCATGCCGTCCATCCTGCCTGGTCGGGCGGCGTCCGCCGGACAGGCTCCCGGGTGCCACGGCGCGCAGGCGGCCCCTTGGGCTATCCCGCCTCCCGCTCCGGTAACGACGCGTCCCGGTCCGCCAGTCTGCGCAGCATCTCCAGGACCCGGTCCCGCGACTCGTCCGCCGCGTCGATGGCCTCCATGCACTGCCAGTACGTGCCCTCGTCCTCCACCGTGCAGGCGATGCCGACGAGGGCGATGCCGATCTCGCCGAGGAGTGTGCCGAGGCACATCAGGGCCTGGCGGGCGTCGCCCAGCTCGGTGAGCTGGGCGGCGCGCAGCTCACCCGGGGACAGGTCCGGGGTGCGCAGCACTCCGCAGCCCCGGCCCGCCAGTTCGGTCAGTCCCAGAGCCTCGCCGCGCAGTTCGGGTGGTCCCTGGACCGCCAGTCGGCTGCCGATCGCCTGGGCGAGAGCCTGCGCCTGCCACACCTCCGTCAGGATCTCCGGCACCCCGCCGCCGGCTGCCAGGGCACGCCCGCTCGTCACGATGAGCCGCACCGCGTCCATGCGCTGCCCCCGTCTGTCCGACGCGCCCGCGGCGCGTCCGCCCGAACTCCGTTGCTCACTACCCAGAGTGAAGGTGTGTGGGGTGAAAAGCCAGAGCTAGGCAGAAATATTCGGACAACAAAGGGGCTACAAGCCCGGATTAGACTACTAAGAGTGATAGTGGAGTGCGGGACTCCCCGGCGTTCGTCTCCCGTTCTCCTTCCCGCCCGCTTTCCCGCCGTCAGCTCCCGTGGTCTCCGCCGTCGCCGCGCGCGGGAAAGCGGGACTCGTTGCGATCGATCTTCGCGTCCAGCGCGGCGAGCGGGTCGATGCCGAGCACCTCGCAGAACTGGAGCAGATACGCCAGGACGTCGGCGACCTCGTCCCGGACGCGGTGCGCGGACTCGGGGTCGTCCATGACGCGGGCCGACTGCTCGGGCGTCAGCCACTGGAAGATCTCGACGAGTTCGGAGGCCTCCACGCTGAGGGCGGCGACCAGGTTCTTCGGGGTGTGGTACGGCTGCCAGTTCCGTGCGGCGGCGAACTCGGCCAGTCTGCGCTGCAACGCCGCCAGGTCCGGGGAAGGCCGGGGGTGATCGGTCACGGACTCAGGTGTACCACCGTGACGCCCGGTGCCGCCGTCCAGGAGGCGTCCGCGACGGCGCCGACGAGGCGGATGTGCCCGCGGTCGCACATCCGGACCGCCAGCCGGAGGAGTTCGGCGCGCTGACGCACGTCCAGGCCGCGGTCGAGGCCGTCGGCGAGCACGGTGAGCGCCTGCAGCGCGGCGGGCACCTCGCCGGCCGGGTCGACCTCCAGGACGCCGGGGCCGGTGAACAGCACGAGCGCGAGGGCGAGGTAGCGCAGTTCGCCGTAGCCGAGGCGCGGGAGGCCGGTGCGGATGCCGTCGCCCCGGTCCAGCAGCGCGCGGACCACCCCGCCGGCGAGCGGTTCGGCCAGGACGTCCTCGACCGGGCCCGCGCATCCGGCGCGTACCGCGGTGACGAACTGGGCGTGCCGGCGGCCGCACTCGACCCGGGTGCGCCACAGCACGTCGGCGAGGTTGTCGCAGCCGCCGAGCAGCCGGCCGGAGCCGGTGGGCACGGGCTCGCGCATCCTCGCGGGGCGCGGGTCGCAGGCGAAGACGGAGCGCAGGGCGACCACCGTCTGCTCGGCCGCTGCCAGCACCCTGCGCTCTCCGTCGGTCCTGCCGGCCACGCGCAGCGGCAGCAGCGGGGTGCCGAGCCGGTCGTCGGGCAGCGGAGCGCGCGTGACCGGCGCCGACCCGGCCGTGTGCCAGGCGGCCTGCACGGCACGCCGGCCGGGGTCACGCAGGGCGGTCTGCAGCAGGACGAGTCCGCCGGCCGTCAGCCGCTCCCCCACGATGCGCAGTTCGGGCTCCGCCTGCACGACCACGTCGAGGCGTACGGGGCCCTCGGGTCCGTCGACCGTGCAGCCGATGCGGAAGCCGCGGCGCCGCTGGGCGTCGGGCCGGGCCCGCTCGGGGACGCAGGCGACCGGGTCGGGGAAGACCGTGCCGAGTTCCGCGCCGCCGCCGAGCCGGGCGAGCGCCTCGTACGCCCGCAGGGCGCTGGTCTTGCCGCAGCCGCTGGGCCCGGCGAGCAGGGTGAGGGGCGCGAGCGGGATCCGGGCACGCCGGTGCCGGGCGAACGCGGACAGCCGCAGTTCCGTGACGCGCGGTCGGTCCGGGTGCGCGGGGACGGGGGCGGGGGCGGCGAACGCCGTCGACGCGGGTGACACGGCCATGTCCGGACCGTAGAGCTCCGGATTCCGGGCGAACCGTTCCGCCCGGGCGACGTTCCCACGATCGGGGGACGGGCCCGTCAGGCCGGGAGCGGGTGTCACACGTCGGGGCCCGCCGGACCCTCGCCGCACCGGCTCCCGGCCCGGGGGCCGTCACATCCCGGGAACTCCGGCCGCGCCCTCCATCAGGCCGTTCACCTCTGTCCCGGACGGGGTCAGCAGGAACACGTTGCGGTCGACCCGGTGCATGCCGCTGGCCAGACCGAAGACGACGCCCGTGCTGAAGTCCAGGACGCGCTTGGCGACCTCGGTCTCGGCGTTGGTCAGGTCCAGGAGCACCGGGATACCGGACATCAGTGTCTCGGCGACCTCGCGGGCGTCCGCGAAGACGTTGACCCGCAGGACGACGAAGCGCCGCCGTGCCTCCGTCTCCGCCTCCGGCAGCGCGCGATGACCGACCGACGACGGCCAGGCGTCGCGCCCGCGCAACGGAACGACCTGGGCGAGCCCTTCCCACTGTTCATCGGTGACGTCGTAGCTGTTCACCGGCTCCCCCGATTCCACTCGCCTTCAATGCGTGCACCAGCCAATTCTTACGTCAACTCACCCGTTCGGCCCAACAGCGACACGGTCCGCGACCGTCCCGGCGCTCACCGCCACCCGGAACCGCGGATCCGCGGGGTGAGCCGGGCCGCCCCTGCCGCCGGTGCCGGTGTGCCGCGCAGGTACCCCGGGGCGGCGGTCTTCCCACCGCACGCCGAGCGGTGCCCCTGGCAGGACGAGCAGGCCCGCGCGCCCGCCGATGCCGGTGAACCGCACGCGTCACCCGGGCGGAGCGGCCGCGCGACGGGCTCCCGCTCCGCACACCGAGCGGTGCCCGGGGCGGGACGAGCCCGCTGGTGGCGGTCCGGCGCATGGGGGTCCGGGCGGGGCGGGGCCGGGCTGTCCGGGGCTCTACGCCCGGAGGGCGGTTCGTGGCATGCGGGCCCTCGCCGCCTCGCGTTTACTGAAGCACACACGATGCACGCGCGACGGGCCGCCGGTCCGCGCCGGGAGGTGGGCGGACCATGGGAGGGCCCGTGACGACTCAGCCCCTGCCGCCGCTCGCCCGGCCCGTGCCGGGTTGGCGCCGGACGGCCCGGTGACGGCGCCCGAGAGCCCGTCGGCCGCACCGGCGAACGCCGTCCCGGCCCGGGCCGAGCAGTCCCTGCGGCGCACCCTGCTCAGCCACGGCTACCTGCTGCTGTTGCTGCTGTGCGTGCTGCTCGGCGTTCCCATCGCGCTGGCCTGCTTCTTCTTCGTCGCCCTCCAGCACGAGCTCCAGCACTGGGTGTGGACGTCGCTGCCGGAGGCCGCCGGGTACGGCACCCCGCCCTGGTGGTGGCCGCTGCCCGCGCTGGTGCTGGCGGGGCTGATCCTGGCGCCGATCGTGACCCGGATGCCGGGTGCCGGAGGGCATCTGCCGGTGAACGGGCTGGGCGGCGCGCCCGTCGGGCCGAAGGCCCTGCCCGGCGCCGTCCTGGCCGCGCTGGCCACCCTGCCGCTCGGCGTGGTCCTGGGGCCCGAGGCCCCCCTGATGGCCGTCGGCAGCGGGCTCGCCCTGCTCGCGGTGCGGCGGGCGGGCGCGCACGCGGATCCGAGGGCGAGCGCGATCCTCGCGACGGCGGGCTCCACCGCCGCGATCTCCACCATCCTCGGCGGCCCGGTGGCGGCGGCCGTCCTGCTCATCGAGGGCGCGGGCCTCGCCGGCGCCCGGATGGTCGCCCTGCTGCTGCCCTGTCTGCTGGCCAGCGCGACGGGCGCCCTGGTCTTCACCGGCTTCGGAAACTGGACCGGCCTGGACATCGGCGCGCTGTCCCTGCCCGACGTGCCGCCGAACACCGCCCCCGACGCCGGCGACTTCCTGTGGGGTATCCCGACGGCGGCGCTGATCGCGGTGCTGATCACGCTCGCCCGCGCGCTGGGCCGCCGCACCGTCACCTGGACGGAACACCGCACGGCCGTCCGCATCGTCCTGTGCGCCACGGCGGTCGGTGTCTGCATCGCCGCCTACGCCCTGATCACCGGCCGTTCGCCGGCGGAGGCGGCGCTGTCCGGGCAGGCGGCTCTCGCCCAGCTCGCCGCGCATCCGCACGCCTGGTCGGTGGGCGCGCTGGTCGCGCTCGTCGCGTGCAAGGGACTGGCGTGGGGCATCGCGCTGGGCAGTCTGCGCGGCGGTCCGATCTTCCCCTCCGTGCTGCTGGGCACGGCGACGGCCCTGGCCTGCTCGGGCCTGCCCGGCTTCGGCGTCACACCGGCCCTCGCCCTCGGCATCTCCGCCGCCGCGGCCGCGGTGACGGGGCTGCCGCTGGCCGGCTCGGTACTGGCGGTCCTGCTGGTGGGCAGGGACGCGCACGACCAGATGCCGCTGATCGTCGTCGCGTCGGTGGTCGCCTTCATCGTCGCCCAGGCGGTCCGCCGGAACCCGCCGGAGACGGAGGCGGCGCAGGCGCCGGTGCGACCGGGGCCGGACCGCGGGGCGGAGCCGGATCCGCGGCCGCGGGCCGACCCCGGGGCGGAGCCGGACCGGTGACCGGTCGCGGGGGCGGCGGGCGGGAGCACCGGGCCGGGTCCGGCGCCTCGTCGCGTTCGGCGCGGGTTTGGCTGGTGCGGGTCTGCGCGGCCGCCGGCCTGGTCGTGGCCTACTTCCTGCTGCCGCTCGACCGGCTGGGCCCCCACCGCCCCGTCCTGAGCTGGCTCCTGTTCGCCCTGGCCCTGGCGGTCGTGGCAGCGCTGCTGCTGCGGCAGATCCGCCATGTCCTCACCGGCCGCACGGACACCCATCCCGGCGTGGTCATCGCCCTGCTGATCCTGCTCTCGGTGCACGTCTTCGCCGCGACCTACTACGTCCTGGCCAAGCAGCCCGGTGAGTTCATCGGGCTGCGCACCCGGGTCGACTCCCTGTACTTCACCGTCGTCACCCTCGCCACCGTCGGCTACGGGGACATCACCCCGCACGGCCAGACGGCGCGGGTCGTGGCCATCCTGCAGATCCTCTACAGCTTCGTCTTCCTCACCGCCGCCGGCACGGCACTGGGCCAGCAGCTGCGTTCGCGGGTGGTCCGGCGCACCGACGACAGCCCCGCCCGTGACGACCCGCCACCTCCCCCTCCGCCGCGGGCGTGAGGAGATCTTCGCCACGTCGCGCGAGGACGGCGGCACCGTACGAGGGAGCACCGGCGCGGAATGTTCCCGCGGCCACCGGCCCGGCGGGGGCCGCCCGCGGGGAGGCCTGCTTGTCACCACCCTCGCGGGCGCACTACTGTCGCCACGCCTTGGTGAACGGGAAATCCGGTGAAGTACCGGTGCGGCCCTCGCCACTGTGATCGGGAAGTCCGGCTCCAGCCCACTGACGGGCAGCCACTGGGTCCTTGGGACCCGGGAAGGCGGAGTTCGGGCGGTGGTACCCGTCAGCCAGGAGACCGGCCAAGGCGCGTCGTCCATCCACGAGGTGCTGGAGAGGGTCTGCTGAGCCATGCACATAGCCGAGGGCTTTCTGCCTCCGGCGCACGCGATCGCCTGGGGTGTCGCGTCCGCGCCGTTCGTCGTCCACGGAGTACGGTCACTCACCCGTGAGGTCAGGGAACATCCCGAGAGCACGCTGCTGCTCGGGGCGTCCGGAGCCTTCACGTTCGTGCTGTCGGCCCTGAAACTGCCCTCCGTCACCGGGAGTTGTTCGCACCCCACGGGGACCGGTCTGGGCGCCATCCTGTTCCGGCCGCCCATCATGGCGGTCCTGGGCACGATCACCCTGCTCTTCCAGGCACTGCTGCTCGCCCACGGCGGTCTGACCACGCTCGGCGCCAACGCCTTCTCGATGGCGATCGCCGGCCCCTGGGCCGGATACGGCACCTACCGCCTGCTGCGCCGGTACGGGGCACCGCTGATGGTCACGGTGTTCTGCGCGGCGTTCGCCGCCGACCTGTCCACCTACTGCGTCACCAGCGTGCAGCTCGCGCTGGCCTTTCCCGACCCGAGCAGCGGATTCCTGGGCGCGCTCGGCAAGTTCGGGTCCATCTTCGCCGTCACGCAGATCCCGCTCGCGGTGAGCGAGGGCCTGCTCACGGTGGTCGTGATGCGGCTGCTGGTGCAGTCCAGCAAGGGCGAGCTGACCCGGCTGGGCGTACTGCCGGCGGGCACCGGCGAGCGTGGGGAGGCGGTCGTCCGATGAGCCGCAACACGAAGATCAACGTCCTGCTGCTGGTCGCGGTGGCCGCGCTCGCGGTGCTGCCGCTGGTGCTCGGTCTCGGCGACCACAAGAAGGAGCCGTTCGCCGGTTCCGACGGCGAGGCGGAGACCGCGATCACGGAGATCGAGCCGGACTACGAACCGTGGTTCTCGCCGCTGTACAAGCCGCCGTCCGGGGAGATCGAGTCCGCGCTGTTCTCCCTGCAGGCGGCGCTCGGCGCGGGCGTGCTGGCCTACTACTTCGGTCTGCGCCGGGGACGCCGGCAGGGCGAGGAGCGGGCGGCCCGGCAGGCCACGCACACGCCCGAAGGGGACTGAGTGCTGCCCATCGACGCGGCGGCGCACAGCAGCCGGTGGCGCCACCGCCACCCCGTGGACAAGGCCGTGCTCGGGCTGGGCCTGACCGTGCTCGCGATCTCGCTGCCGCCCTGGCCGGGCGCGGCACTGGTGCTGGTGGCGGCGCTGGCCGTGCTGCTCGGCCCGGCGGGTGTGCCCCGGCGGCGGCTGTGGCGGGCGTACCGGGTGCCGCTGGGGTTCTGCGTGACCGGCGCGCTGCCGCTGCTGGTGCGGGTCGGGGGCCCGGACGGCTTCGTGGGCGCGGCGGACGGCGGAGCGGTGCGCGCCGGGGAGCTGCTGCTGCGCACGTCGGCGGCGTCCCTCGGGGTGCTGCTGTTCGCGTTCACCACGCCGATGTCCGACCTGCTGCCCCGTCTGGTGCGGGCCGGGGTGCCCGCGCCAGTGGTGGACGTGGCGCTGGTGACGTACCGCATGAGCTTCCTGCTGCTGGACTCCGTGCGCCGGATCCGTGAGGCGCAGGCCGCGCGGCTGGGGCACACCACCCGGGCCGCCGCCTGGCGTTCGCTCGGCGGGCTCGGCGCCACCGCGTTCGTGCGGGCCTTCGACCGGGCGACGCGGCTGCAGGCCGGGCTCGCGGGGCGCGGCTACGACGGCACGCTGCGCGTCCTGGTGCCCGAGGCCCGGGTCTCCGTGCCCTTCACGGCGGCGAGCGTCACCCTGCTGGCGGCGCTGGCCGCCCTCACCTTCGTACTGGAAAGGCCGTTGTCGTGAACGAGCCCGTCGCACCTGCCCTGGTCGCCCTGCGGGACGCGTCGTTCGGGTACGAGGAGGGGCCGGTGGTGCTGAGCGGCCTGGACTTCGAGGTGCGCGAGGGGCGCGCGCTGGCGCTGCTGGGCCGCAACGGCAGCGGCAAGACGACGCTGATGCGGCTGCTCAGCGGCGGACTGCGGCCGCATGCCGGTCAGTTGACGGTCGACGGGCGGCCGGTGACGTACGACCGGGCGGGGCTGACCCGGTTGCGGACCACCGTGCAGCTGGTGGTGCAGGACCCGGACGACCAGTTGTTCGCCGCGTCCGTCGCCCAGGACGTGTCGTTCGGGCCGTTGAACCTGGGGCTGCCGGATCCGGAGGTCCGCTCCCGGGTCGAGGAGGCGCTCGCCGCGCTGGACATCGCCGCGCTGGCCGACCGGCCCACGCATCTGCTGTCGTACGGGCAGCGCAAGCGGACCGCGATCGCCGGTGCGGTCGCGATGCGGCCCCGGGTGCTGATCCTCGACGAACCGACCGCCGGGCTCGACCCGGACGGGCAGGAGCGGCTGCTCGACACCCTCGACGGGCTGCGGGCGGGCGGCACCACGGTGGTGATGGCCACGCACGACGTGGACCTCGCCCTGCGCTGGTCCGACGACGCCGCCCTGCTCACCCCGTCCGGGGTGCACACCGGCCCCACGGCGCCGACGCTGGCCCGCGCCGACCTGCTCGGCCCGGCGGGGCTGCGGCTGCCGTGGGGCGTGGCTGCGGCGCGGCTGCTGTGCGCCCGTGGGCTGCTGGCGGACCCGGTCGAGGGGCCGCGCACGGCGGAGGACCTGGCGGCCCTGGCCGCGCCGGCCGACTGACCGGCCCGGTGCCGGTCAGTTCGTGGAGTCGCTGTACTCCGCGTCCCGCGCGGGTGCCGGCTCGTCCTCGGTCGGGTGCTGTGCGGCGGCGCGGCGGCCGGGCAGGACGGCGAGGACGATCGCGGTGCCGGCGGCCATGATGATCCCGCCGATCAGGCTGGTCGTGGCGACGCCGTGGGCGAAAGCCTCGTGTACGGCGTCGGCCAGGGCCTGGGCCTGCTGCGGTCCGGCCGACGGCGACTTCGCGATCTGTTCGGCGACCGCGAGCCCGCCGCCGACGGAGTCCTGGGCGGTGTCCAGGGCGGCGGCCGGGAGCCGGCCTCCCACCAGGTCGGCCAGTTCGTCGCGGTAGGCGGTGCCGAGCAGGGAGCCGAGGACGGCGATGCCGAGCGAGCCGCCGAGTTCCAGCGCGGTGTCGTTGGCGCCGCCGCCGACGCCCAGTTCGCTCTCCGGGAAGGAACCCATGATGGTGTCGGTGGCCGGGGAGACGCTGAGGCCGATGGCGAGACCGAGCAGCAGCATCGGGGCCAGGAAGCCGGAGTACGTCGAGCCCTTGTCGACGAGGACGAGCAGGAAGACGCCGACGGTGCCGATCACCATGCCGGACCCGATCATGGCCTTGACGCCCAGCTTCGGGGTCAGCCGCCCGGTCACGGCGGCGCCGACGAACACGGCCCCGGCCAGCGGCAGCAGCCGTACGCCGGTCTCCAGCGCGCCGTAGCCGAGGACGAACTGCAGGAACTGCGTGGAGTAGTAGATGGCGCCGTAGGTGCCGAAGAAGAAGAACAGCACGGCCAGCATCGAGCCGCTGAACGGCCGCTGGAGGAACCTGCGCACGTCCAGCATGGGGTGCGGGTGGCGCAGCTCCCAGGCCACGAAGGCCACCAGGCCGACGCCCGCGACGACGGCCGCGGTGACCGGGCCCGCGCCCCAGCCGAAGTGCGGGCCCTCGATGGTCGCGTAGACCAGGCTGCCGACGGAGACGATGGAGAGCAGACCGCCCACGTAGTCGATGCGGCCCATGCCGGCCGCGCGGGACGGCGGGACGAGGAGCAGCGCGCCGATCACGGCGAGGACCGCGACGGGGACGTTGACCAGGAACGTCGAGCCCCAGGCGTGGTCGCCGAGCAGCCAGCCGGCGACCAGCGGGCCGACGGCGATGGCGAGTCCGGACGTGGCGGTCCAGGCCGTGATGGCGCGGGCCCGCTCACCCCTCGGGAAGATCGCGACGAGCAGGGACAGCGTGGCCGGCATGACGACGGCGGCGCCGACGCCCATGACCGCCCGGGCGGCTATGACCAGCCCGGTCTCGTCGACCAGGCTGCCCATCACCGAACCGCCCGCGAAGATCACCAGGCCGGTGACCAGGGCGCCGCGGCGGCTGTACTTGTCGCCGATCGCGCCCAGCACCAGCATCAGCGCGGCGTACGGGACGGTGTAGCCGTCGATGACCCACTGCAGGTCGCTGCTGCTCAGGCCCAGGTCGCTGGTCATGGCCGGGGCGGCCACGATCAGGGACGTGTTGGCCATGACGACGATCAGCAGGCTCAGGCACAGCACGATCAGGGCCCACCAGCGCCGTGGGTACGGCCCGGTCATCTTCTCGACGGGTGTGGTGGCCAGTAGGGGCATGGGGGCTCCCGGGTACGAGGGCGAGTTAATTGCCCATCGGTGTGCAGACTAGTCTCAGGTTAGTTTCTTGCCCACCGATGTGCAAAACAACTTTGGGGTACCCGCCGATGACCACCACACGCACCCGGATCCTGCGCGCGGCCGAACGCGAACTGGGCCGAGACCCCGACAGCACGCTCGCCGCGATCGCCGAGGCGGCCGGTGTGGCGCGCCGCACCCTGTACGGGCACTTCGCCGGGCGGGCCGCGCTGATCGAGGGGCTCGTCGGGGAGGCCGCGGAGGCGGTACGGCACGCGCTCGACGGCCCCGGCGCTCCGGCCGCCGGCGCGGCGCGGGACGACCCCGCGACCGCCCTGGCCCGCTTCGTCCTCGCCCTCTGGCCGGTCGGCGACCGCTACGGCACGCTCATCGCCCTCGCCCGCCGGGACCTGGGGCCCGACCGGACGAGCGAGCGGATGGTGCCTCTGCTCGCCCCGGCCCGGGACACGCTGGCCGCGATCCTCGCCCGCGGCCGGCGGGAGGGCGTCTTCCGGACCGTCGTCCCGGCCGGTGTGCTCGGCGCGGCCGTCGAGGCGCACCTGCTGGCCCTCCTGGACTGTGTGCGCCGCGGCGCGTGGACCGACGACGGCACCGGCGCGGCCACCGCCGCACTGATCGCGGCGGGCGTCGCCGCCGACACCGCGACGGACACGGCCCGCCGGGCCCGGGACACGCGCGCGGCGCGCGGCCGTCCCGGACGTCCGGCATGAGCGGAGCCGGTCACCCCGGACGGCTCCGTGCGGCGGGGCCGGACCGGACAGCGCGGCAGGCCGCGACGGTGCCGAGCACGGGGTCAGCGGAGCCGGCGGCGGGCGGGCGCGCTGGAAGGGGCAGGGATGGGGAGCGCCCCGCACGGGGATGGATGGGCAGGGCGTCGGCGGGCCGGGGTGCCGACTGGGCGGCGGGCCGGGGTGCCGGATGGGCAGCGGGTGCGGGGTGCCGGCTGGGCGGCGGGGGCGGGGCCGGACAGCGCGCCAAGCCGGGGACGGCGCCGAGCACAGCGTGAGCGCGCCCCGCACGGGAGTGGGCGGGCAGGGCGTCGGCGGGTGCCGGGGGCGGGGCCGGCGAGGGTCAGTCGCCGGGGTCCGGCTTCGGGGGGACCGTCGGAGCCACGGACGCGACGACGGTGCGGGCCCGGTCCTGCGGTACGCCGGCCGCGACGAGTGTGGCGACGGCGGCCCGCGTGCCGTCGTCCTCCAGCGCACCGGTGTTGACCTGCTCCAGCAGGGCGACCGTCATCGCCTCCAGCCCGGCGCTCAGCACGGCGGGCGGCAGGTGGGCGGGGAAGGCGCCGTCGCGCTGGCCGCGCTCCAGGATGGCGGTGACCTCGGCGCGGGCCGGCGTGAGGATCTCGGCCACGCGCTCCGCGCCCAGGTCGTGCCGGGCCAGCGCCAACAGCATCCGGTAGCGGTCGCCGACGGGCCACATCAGCAGCAGGAAGTAGGCGAGCGCGCGCTCGGCCGGTACCTCCGGCCCGGCCCCCTCCCCGGCCGACTCCATCGTGCTGCGCAACACCTCGGAGGCCTCCTCGGCGAGGGCCTCCAGCAGCGCCGCGCGCCCCGGGAAGTGCCCGAAGAGGGTGCGCCGTACGACACCGGCGGCCCGCGCCAGTTCCTCCAGGGTGGTGTCCGGGTTCCGCCCGAGCTCCCGGCGGGCCGTGGCCAGGATGCGCGCCCGGTTGGAGCGCGCGTTGCGTCGCTGCGGCTCACGGGCCACGGGCTTGGACACGGGAGAACCTCGGTGGATCAGTGCGGAGGGACGCGGGGCGGAACGGCGGAGCGCCCATTCTGGCACGGAGGTCTCCCCCGGCCCGATCGCCGCCCTCAGTCCCGCAGGCACCGGTCGACGAACCGGGTGATGCTGCCGTCCACCCGGGCGTCCTCGTCGGCCACCGCCGCCGTGCAGAAGTAGCGGACCTCCTGGAAGTCCAGCTCCATCGCCGGGACGAGACCCGCGTCAGTCCAGGCAGAACTCGTTGCCCTCGGGGTCGGCCATCACGATGAAGCCGGTGCTCATGGGGGGTTCGGGCTCGAAGCGGCGGACCCGCGTCGCGCCCAGCGCGACGAGCCGCTCGCACTCGGCCTCCAGCGCCGCCATCCGCTCCTCGCCCTGGAGTCCGGGGGCCGCCCGGACGTCGAGGTGGACCCGGTTCTTGGCGGTCTTGTCCTCCGGGACCTGCTGGAAGAACAGCCGCGGACCGTTCCCGTCCGGGTCCTCGATGGCCGATCTGCTGTTGCGCTGTTCCTCCGGTACGCCTGCCCGCGCGAGGAAGTCGTCCCACGCGGCCAGCGGGTCGGTGCCCTCGGGCACGTCGACTCCGGGCGGCCCGGGGTGGACGTAGCCCAGGACGTCACGCCAGAAGCTCGACAGCGCCCGGGGGTCGTGGGCGTCGAAGGTGACCTGGAAGTGACGGCTCATCGGGTTGCTCCGTTCGCAGTGAGGTTCCGGCCGGGTTCGTCCGGCCCGTCGAGCCCACCCTGACACCCCTTGCGGTCAGATGCGGTCCGCTTCCCGGAAAGCGACACGAGCGGTCCGGCCGAGCCGTTCGCCATAACGGTGCTAACGGCTCTCAGCTGGGCTTCTCCAAGACGTGCAACTCCCCGCATCGGGACTGACGTTGTCGCTGATTACAAATCATGTTAGCGTCGAAAACAATCCTGGGGCCTGCCCTCGCCGGGTGCCCGACTGTCCGCAAGACGAGAGAGATGGCCGTACCGATGAACCGTTGGACGCTCCTCCGTACCGCCGCAGCCGCGGCGAGCGTGTCGCTCCTCGCCGCATGCGGCGGCAATGCCACCGCTGACGACGAAACGAAGAAGACACCGTCCGCCGGCTCGACGCCCGCGGGCGCCGACGCGTTCACCCTCACCCACGTGGGCGGACCGACCGCCGTCCTGGAGATCGCCGGTCAGCGCATCCTGATCGACCCCACCTTCGACTCCCCCAAGAAGTACAAGTCCGGCATGTCCAAGACGAAGGCCCCGGCCCTCGGCCCGGACAAGCTCGGCAAGATCGACGCCGTCCTGCTCTCCCACGACCAGCACGACGACAACCTCGACGGCAAGGGCCGTGAACTCCTCGCGGACGTGCCGGTCGTGCTCTCCACGCCCGGCGCGCACAAGCGTCTCGGTGACCACATCACCCCCCTGAAGAGCTGGGAGGAGCACGAACTGAAGGCCTCGGGCAGCATCATCAAGGTCACCGCCGTGCCCGCACTGCACGGTCCCGACGGGGTCGACCGCGGGGTGGACGGCGAGGTGACCGGGTTCGTGCTGAGCGGTGAGGGAGTCCCGACCACCTACATCTCCGGCGACAACGCCTCGGTCAAGGTCGCCAAGGAGGTCGGCGATCGCATCAAGAAGGACATCGGTCCCATCGACACGGCCGTCCTCTTCGCCGGTGCCGCCCGCACGCCCGCGATCCTCGACAACGCCCCGCTGACGCTCACCTCGAAGAACGCCGCGCTGGTGGCGAAGGACCTCGACCCCCGCAGGGTGGTCCCGGTCCACACCGACAGCTGGGACATCTACTCCGAAGACATCAAGTCCCTCGTCAAAGCCTTCCGGGACCAGGGCGTCGCCGACAAGCTCGTCGACGTGGAACCGGCGGGACAGAAGAAGGACCTGTCCTGAGGAAGCGGTGGTGATCCACCCTGCCCCTCACCGAAACGGCGCCGGCAGCGCGCCGCACCGCCGCCGTCACGGGGAAAGCTCTCGAGCCAGGCTCTCGATGACGTCGCCGCCGACGGGCGCGGTCCCGGTGAGGGTGCCGACCAGTGCCTGAGCGAGGACGATCCCGTCGGCGATCCGCGTGTCCTCGCGCTCGTCCCCGGTGAGCGCTCCGATCACGGCTTCCCGTACGGAGCGAGAAATCTCAGGAGCGCCGTAGAGCACGGGAAAAGAGAGGGCCATCAGGCACACGCCGACGTTGGCCGTCAGGATCGACTGACCTGCCAGCTCCAGGGGCGCACGCAGCCGGCCGGCGGCATGACAGCGCTCCAGGGCCGACAGAAGCAGGGCCCTGGCCTCCTCGATCGCCGGCGGCCCGGCATCCGGGGCCGGCGTGAACATCAACCGGTACAGATGCGGGTTCTCCAGGGCGAACGAGACATGACTGTCCCAGGCCGTGCGCAGGTCGGCCACCGGATCGTCGGTCATCGGGTTGCGGCGCTTGTTCGCGAGGAAACGCTCGAAACCGATGCACGCGACCGCGGTGAGCAGTCCCTGCTTGTCGCCGAACTGGCGATAGATCTCGGGCATACCGACCTTGGCCCGTTCACAGATGGCCCGGGTCGAGATGGCCAGCGCGTCCTTTGACGCGAGCAGTTCCTCGGTGGCAGCCAGGATGCGCTCTCGTGCCGTCGACATGCCTCGATGGTAACAGCTACGAAAGCATCGCTAACGCCTGGGAGCTGCCCTTTTTCCCGTCATAACACCACGTTGCCAGCATCGCGCTTCACGGCGCTCACGCCACGTGTTAGCGTTGATCACACAGAGAGGGCCCGAGCCGCATCCGCTCCGAGGGCCCCAGGAATCACTCGCGTCACGTTCGGTTCACCTGGACGTCCGCATGCCGCGGACAGCGCCAGCCTCTTCGATCTTTAGGTGGTTAGTTCATGGCTACGACGACTCTGCGAGCACTCACCGGCGCCGACGAGACGCCCGCGTCGCTCGGCAGCGCGACCCTCATCCTGGTCGACTACCAGAACGTCTACACCGGCGGCGTGATGGAGCTGGACGGCTGGAAGCCCGCGCTGGAAGCCGCCGCCGGGCTGCTGGCCGCGGCCCGCCGGGCCGGCGCGACGGTCATCCACGTCCAGGAGGCGGGCTACGACGTGGAGTCCGAGGCCGGACAGATCCACGAGAGCGTCGCGCCGGTCGAGGGCGAGACCGTCGTCGTCAAGGACGTCCCGAACGGCTTCCACAACACGGACCTGGGCAAGCATGTCGACGCCGCCGGGAACAGCGACGTCATCATCGCCGGGTTCATGACCAACATGTGCGTCCTGTTCACGGCGGAGGGCGCGTCCCTGCGGGGCAACCAGCCCACCGTCGTCGCCGACGCCTGTGCGACGCGGCCCCTGCAGACCATGCACGCGGGAGGCACGTCGCTGACCGCCCGGCAGGTCCACGACGGCGCCCTCGCGACGATCACCGACCGGTACGGCATCGTCGTCCCCTCGCTCGCAGGACTGAAGTAGTCCGCCACGCCCGGCGAGCGTTGGCCAGAGTAAAGGTGATCGACAGAGAGGTCTAGACCCCATACGTCTTACCTTCGTCCCGCGCGCCCCCTCATCATCATGAGAACACCACCCAGTTGATGGTCCAGACCATGTTGGGAGATCTCATGGGAAGACGCGCGAGCGCCATCGCCACGATCGGCACGATCTTCGCACTCGCAAGCGCCATGACGCTCGACGCGCTGCCGGTCGCCGCCGCCCCGGACGCCGCTCCCCGCGCGGCGTCCGGGGCGTCCGCGGTGCCGCCGGTCTCGCCGACCCCGCAGTCCCTCACCCGCGCGGGCCGGGACGCCGTCGTGACCGGCCGGGTGCTCGTCGTGGCCGGCGAGGACACGGACGCCGCCGCCCTCGCCCGCCTCGTCGAGGAACTGAAGGCACACGGCGCCGACCGGGTGGACGTCGTCGCCCCCGGGAAGCTCCCCGCGGCCGCCGCCGGCCTGCTCACCCTGCGGCTCGGCCCGGCCACACGGCCCGACATCGAGGCCGCGCTCGGGGACACGGCCGTACCGGACCACGCCGAGGGCTACGCCCTGCACGTCTCGGGGGCCAGGCCCGGCGCGCGGGTCACCCTGGCCGGCACGGACGCGGCCGGCCAGTTCTACGCCGTGCAGACGCTGCGTCAGCTCTTCGTCCGGGCGGGCGACGGCTGGGCGGTGGCGGGCGTGCGGGTCGGCGACTTCCCGTCGATGCCGCTGCGGGGCACCATCGAGGGCTTCTACGGACAGCCGTGGACCCACGCGGAGCGCCTCGACCAGATGGACTTCTACGGAGACGTCAAGGCCAACACCTACATCTACGCGCCCAAGGACGACCCCTACCACCGGGGCAAGTGGCGCGAGCCCTACCCGGCGGACAAACTGGCGGAGCTGGGCGAGCTGGTGGACCGGGCCACCGCCAACCACGTGCGCTTCACCTTCGCCGTCTCCCCCGGAGAGTCGATCTGCTACTCCGACCCGGCCGACCGCGCGGCCCTCAAGGCCAAGCTGCAGGCGCTGTACGACCTGGGGACCCGCGCCTTCTCCATCCCGCTCGACGACATCAGCTACACCCGCTGGAACTGCGAGGGCGACCGGACGGCGTTCGGCGAACCCGGCCGCGAAGCCGCCGCGAAGGCCCAGGTCGACCTGCTCAACGACGTGCAGCGCACCTTCGTCGCCACCCACGAGGGCACCCGGCCGCTCCAGATGGTGCCCACCGAGTACGGCGACCTCACCGACACCGCCTACAAGCAGACCATGCGGAACACCCTGGCCCCCGCGGTCGTGGTGATGTGGACCGGCACGGACGTCGTACCGCCGAAGATCACCGTCGACGAGGCCGACCGGGTGTCGAAGCTCTTCGGGCGCAAGGTCTTCGTGTGGGACAACTATCCGGTCAACGACTTCGGCAACACCAGCGGCCGGCTGCTGCTCGCGCCGTACGACAAGCGCGAGGCCGGGCTGTCCTCGCACCTCTCCGGCATCGTGGCCAACCCCATGAACCAGCCGTACGCCAGCAAGGTCGCCGTCTTCGGCACTGCCGACTTCACCTGGAACGACCGTGCCTACGACGCGCGCACGAGCTGGCCGCGCGCCATGGCCCACCTCGCGGGCGGTGACCGCGAGGCCACCGACGCGCTGCTGGTCCTCGGCGACCTGGAGCACCTGGCCCCGACCTTCGGCGCCACGCCCTGGCAGCCGCAGGCACCCGAACTCGCCCGGCGCGTCCAGCGGTTCTGGACGGCCTGGGACACGGGAGACCGCGCCGAGGCCCTCACGGCCCTGCGCGCCTGTGCGAGGGCCGTCGCCGAGGCCCCGGCCACCATCCGCGGCGGTGCGGTGGAGAAGGGCTTCACCGTCGACGCGGGCCCCTGGCTGGACGCGACGGAGCTGTGGGGCCGGGCGATGGTGACGATGCTCGACGCCCTCGCGGCGCGGCAGGCCGGGGACGAGGCTGCTTCCGGCCGGCTCCTCGCCGAGTCGAACGACCTCCAGCGGCGGGCCCGCGCCGTGCGGGTCGACCCGCCGCGCAATTCCTGGGGCAAGGTCCAGCCCAAGGTCGGCGACGGAGTGCTCGACGCCTTCCTCGTGCAGGCCGACGTCCGGCTCCAGTTGTGGGACGCCGCGGGCGGCGGGGAGAACCTGGCCCTGAAGGGGACGGCGTCCGCGTCCAGCGTGGAGCAGAACCTCGACCGGCTGGCCCCGCGGTACGTCAACGACGGGCTGTTGGGCACCCGTTGGGCCTCCGGCTACTCGGACGACGCGTGGGTGCAGGTCGAGCTCGCCGCCCCGGCGAGGGTCGCGGCGGTGACCCTCGCGTGGGAGAGCGCCTGCGCCAAGCAGTACACCGTCCAGACCTCGCGGGACGGCGTGCACTGGACCACCGCGTCCACCCAGCGCCCCGACGGCTGCGGCAACGACGTCGTCCGGCTCCCCGCCACGGAGGCGGTGCGGTACGTCCGCATGCAGGGCGTCGAGCGGAGGACCACGTGGGGTTACTCGATCCACGAGATGGGCGTCTACGGAGCCCCCGCGTCCTGACGCACGGCGCGTGCCCCGTCGTCCTCCTGCGACGGGGCACGCGCCGTGGCCGTGGTGAACGGCAGGACGAGCCGGGAGGGGTTTGCGGCGTCGCGGTAGATCCTGTGCGTGACGGGACGGGGCGGCGGCCTCACACTCCGCGGGGCTGTCTCGTCGTAGGGGTGACCGACCGCGGGCCCACTTCTCGAGGAGGATGCGATGACGTCGCACGAAACCGACATCGAGGCGCTGCTGGAAGAGCGCGTCGAGGCCTGTCGGACCAAGGACATCGACCGGCTCATGTCCCTCTACTCCGACGACGTCGTCTACTACGACGTCGTTCCTCCGCTCCAGTTCACGGGCCGTGAGGAGGTCCGCCGCAACTTCCTGCGGTGGTTCGACGGTTACGAGGGCCCGATCGGCCTGGAGACGCACGCGCTGACCGTCGCGAGCGGTGACGGGGACCTCGCCTTCGCGCACATGCTCCACCTGGACTCCGGCACGCGCAGGAACGGGGTCCGCATGAGCATCTGGGTGCGCTCCAGCGTCGGTCTCAGACGGTCGGACGGCAGGTGGCTGATCACGAACGAGCACATCTCCGTGCCGATCGATCCGGAGAACTTCCAGGCCTGGTTCCCGCCGGACAGGTGAGCCGGAGCGCCAACTGCGTCCTTCCCCCCTTGCTCTCCCCGGCTGTCAGAGCATGATGAGCAGGCGTGTCTGCGGCTTGAGCTTCCTGTTCACCGAGCGGCTCTGCACGTACACCTCCAGCTTGGGGTTGTTGCCCGCCTTCACGGAGACGGTTCCCTGGATGCCCGTGCCGAACAGGAGGCTGCGTGCCGCGTCCCCCGTGTAGGCGCGGTCGGTGTCCTTCTCGACCACGATGACCTCCTTGTTGGGCTGGACCTGGGCGCGGGCGCCCAACTGGTAGTAGCAGGAGCCGCGTTCGTAGGTGACTCCCGGGTGCGAGTCGACGAACGGGCGGATCTCGATCTCCTTGTCGACCTTCAGGAGCCGGTACTTGTCGGCCGGGATCGGTTCGAGGTTGGCCCGCACGTCGTCGACGGATATGTCCTGGCCGACGGCGAACAGGTTCTTCGTGCCGCGCACGCCCTGCTCGCGGCCCCTCAGGAAGCTGGTGGCGGCGGCCCGCACGGTGCCGATCGCCTCCTCGACGCCCTTCTGGGAGTCCGCGTCCCAGATGGCGATGTTGCCGGCCGGGAAGCCGTAGTTCTGTGCGGTGCGCTTGGCCAGGGAGTTCGGGACGAGGATCGCGGAGGTCCAGTGGCCCGGCAGTCCGCTCATCTTCGCCGCGATCCTGTCGAGCCAGGGGCCGAGGATGGTCATGTCACCGTCGTGCCGCCGGTCGCCGCCGGAGGCGTTCTCCTCGCCGTCCGTCACCACGATCTGGAGGAAGCTGTGCTCGCCGTACTCCTCCCAGATGTGTCCCAGGTCGTCCAGGGACTTGAGGGACGCCTCGATCAGGGCCGTGGCGCCGTTGTTGACCTTGTACAGGCCCCGCATGGACGGCAGGTGCTTCACGTCCATGTCCCAGACCAGGTTCTCCACCCGGTGGTCGAAGGAGTAGAGGCTGATCCGGGTCTCATGGCCGAGGCTGTCCGACTCGGCCTTCAGGCCGGCCACGAACTCGTCGACGACGCGGATGAGTTGGCTCTGGTGCTGACGCATGGAACCCGAACAGTCCACGACCAGCGCGACGTGATTCACCTTGTGCTGGATCCTGTTGGCGGACATGGTTCTGCTCCTTCTCCGAGGCTCCCCGACTGATGCTCGAACACTAGGGGGAGGCACTGACAACGCCGTCTGACACACGATCACCCGCCTCCCACCCGGCCGCCCGTCCGCCGCCGGGCGCGTCACGCGAGTGGCCGCGGCCTATTACGGGCGTGGAAAATGCGCCCGGAAATTCCTCGCCGACGCACCGCATCTGCGATGGAATGCGCCCGATAGCCCTCGTAAATGCGAGGCTGAGTTCTGCGGAGCGGGTGTCCGGTGACCACGGGCCGGACGTGCCCGGCCGTCCCGCGAAGGGCGGCTCGCGCCCTGTGCGGGACCGCGGCGGAAGCCGGCCGGCAGTCGGGCCTTGACCGACAGGCCCGCGGCACCGTATTTTCGACCGGACCGACTCGTGAGCTGCTGGAAGGAGGCGAAGTCGGATGTCGATCATCTCCGACCTGCATCGCCTCGCGCAGCGGACCGTCTGGGTCCCGGGTCGCGTCGCACACGGCTGCTGAACAGCCGATTCTTCCCGGCGTGCCGGATTCACGGCCCCGGTGCCTTCTGATCTCTTCACCCGCCCCCGGCGCGCCCTCGCGCGCTGATTTCCGGACGGGATTCTCACGCTTCAGCTGCGCCACCGAAAGAGAAAGCCCCTGAAATGGCGACGAGCATAATCTGTACGACCGCGCTCCGAAATGAGGATGTGCCATGGTAGAGGCACGGATCACGGTCAACGGGAAGAGCACACCGATTTCCCCGGCCGCACCCCGGACAACGGTCCTGGATTTCCTGCGCGAGCGTGGCCTCACCGGGACCAAGGAAGGCTGCGCCGAGGGCGAATGCGGCGCGTGTTCGGTCCTGGTGGCGCGCCCCGGGGTGAACAAGCCCACCGACTGGGTGGCGGTCAACGCCTGCCTGGTTCCGGTCGCGTCCCTCGACGGTCAGGAGATCGTCACCTCCGAGGGCCTCGCCACCCCCGGTGAACCCGGTACGCCGCCCGCGCTGCACCCGGTGCAGGAGGAGATGGCGGTCCGCGGCGGCTCGCAGTGCGGTTACTGCACGCCGGGGTTCGTGTGCAGCATGGCCGCCGAGTACTACCGGCCCGACCGCTGCGCACACGCGGACACGGACGCCGACGCGGCCGGCGGCACCGACGCCGAGCACGGCCCGAACGGTTTCGACCTGCACTCGCTGAGCGGAAACCTGTGCCGCTGCACCGGTTACCGCCCGATTCGCGATGCCGCATTCGCCGTCGGTGCCCCCACCGAGGACGACCCGCTGGCGCGGCGCCGCGAGCAGTCCCCGCCCGAGCCGGTCGCCACCGAATACACGCAGGGCGACAGCGCGTTCGTGCGGCCGGGCACCCTGGCCGAGGCGGTCCGGCTGCTGCGCGAGCGGCCCGACGCGGTGGTGGTCGCCGGCAGCACCGACTGGGGCGTCGAGGTGAACATCCGCTCCCGCCGCGCGGACTGCGTGGTCGCCATCGACCGGCTGCCCGAACTGCGGGAACTGCGCGTCGAGTCCGATCACATCGAGATCGGGGCGGCGCAGACGCTCACCGAGATCGAACGGCGCCTCGACGGCGACGTGCCTCTGCTGGCGGAGCTGTTCCCGCAGTTCGCGTCCCGGCTGATCCGCAACAGCGCGACCCTCGGCGGCAACCTGGGTACCGGCTCCCCCATCGGTGACAGCCCGCCGGTGCTGCTCGCGCTGGAGGCGTCGCTGGTGCTCGCCGACGCCGACGGTGAGCGGGAGGTCCCGCTGGCCGACTACTTCACCGGTTACCGGCAGAGCGTGCGCCGTCCCGGCGAGCTGATCCGCGCGGTGCGTATCCCGCTGCCGCTGTCGCCCGTCACGGCCTTCCACAAGATCGCCAAGCGGCGCTTCGACGACATCTCCAGCGTGGCGGTCGCGTTCGCGCTCGACATCGAGGACGGCGTCGTCCGCAAGGCACGCATCGGCCTGGGCGGCGTGGCCGCCACCCCGATCCGCGCCCTCGCCACCGAGGCGGCCCTGGAGGGCAAGCCGTGGGTGACGGAGACCGTCGAGGCCGCGGCGCAGGTGCTGCGGGCCCAGGGCACGCCGATGAACGACCACCGCGCCAGCGCCGACTACCGCGCCGCGATGCTCGGCCAGAGCCTGCTGAAGCTGTACGCACAGACCCGTGAGGCGGTGTCGTCATGAGCCATCTGTCCGAGCGACCCGAGAAGCCCGTCGTCGGCGTCTCCATGCCGCACGAGAGCGCCGGCCTGCACGTCACCGGCACCGCGCTCTACACCGACGACCTGGTCCAGCGCACCAAGGACGTGCTGCACGCCTACCCGGTCCAGGTCATGAAGGCCCACGGCCAGATCCTCGCGCTCCGCACCGAGCCGGCGCTCGCCGTGCCCGGTGTGGTGCGCGTGCTGACCAAGGCCGACGTGCCCGGTGTCAACGACGCCGGCATGAAGCACGACGAGCCGCTGTTCCCCGACGAGGTCATGTTCCACGGCCACGCAGTGGCCTGGGTGCTCGGCGAGACCCTGGAGGCGGCCCGGCTCGGGGCGGCGGCCGTCGAGGTGGAACTCGACGAACTGCCCTCCCTGGTCACGCTCCAGGACGCCATCGCGGCGGGCAGCTACCACGGCGCCCAGCCCGTGATGGAGGCCGGCGACATCGACGCCGGTTTCGCCGACTCGGCGCACGTGTTCACCGGGGAGTTCCAGTTCTCCGGCCAGGAGCACTTCTACCTGGAGACGCACGCGGCGCTGGCCCAGGTCGACGAGAACGGGCAGGTGTTCATCCAGAGCAGCACCCAGCACCCGTCGGAGACCCAGGAGATCGTCGCGCACGTGCTCGGCGTGCCCTCCCACGAGGTCACCGTGCAGTGCCTGCGCATGGGCGGCGGCTTCGGCGGCAAGGAGATGCAGCCGCACGGGTTCGCGGCCATCGCCGCGCTCGGCGCCAAGCTCACCGGCCGGCCGGTGAGGTTCCGGCTCAACCGGACGCAGGACCTGACCATGTCCGGCAAGCGGCACGGCTTCCACGCCACGTGGAAGATCGGCTTCGACGCGGACGGCCGTATCCAGGCCCTGGACGCCACCCTGGTCGCCGACGGCGGCTGGAGCCTGGACCTGTCCGAGCCGGTGCTGGCCCGCGCGCTGTGCCACATCGACAACACCTACTGGATTCCCCACGCGCGCGTCGCCGGTCGCATCGCCAGGACCCACACGGTCTCCAACACCGCCTTCCGCGGCTTCGGCGGGCCGCAGGGCATGCTGGTGATCGAGGACATCCTGGGCCGCTGCGCGCCGCTGCTCGGCCTGGACCCCATGGAGCTGCGGGAGCGCAACTTCTACCAGCCGGGCCAGGGCCAGACGACGCCGTACGGACAGCCGGTCACTCAGCCCGACCGGATCTCCACCGTCTGGCAGCAGGTGCTGGACAAGGCCGGCATCGCCGACCGCAAGCGCGAGATCGCCGCCTTCAACGCCGCGCACCCGCACACCAAGCGGGCGCTGGCGGTCACCGGCATCAAGTTCGGCATCTCGTTCAACCTCACCGCCTTCAACCAGGGCGGCGCGCTGGTGCTGATCTACAAGGACGGCTCGGTCCTGATCAACCACGGCGGCACCGAGATGGGCCAGGGCCTGCACACCAAGATGCTGCAGGTGGCCGCGACCACGCTGGGCATCCCGCTGCACAAGGTGCGCCTCGCCCCGACGCGCACCGACAAGGTGCCCAACACCTCCGCCACCGCCGCCAGTTCCGGGGCGGACCTCAACGGCGGCGCGGTGAAGAACGCGTGCGAGCAGCTGCGCGAGCGGCTGCTCCAGGTGGCCGCCTCCCAGCTGGGGGCGAACGCCTCGGACGTACGCATCGTCGAGGGCGTCGCGCGCGCCCTGGGCAGCGACAAGGAGCTGGCCTGGGACGATCTGGTGCACACCGCGTACTTCCAGCGGGTGCAGCTGTCGGCGGCCGGCTTCTACCGGACCGAGGGGCTGCACTGGGACGCGAAGACGTTCCGGGGCTCGCCGTTCAAGTACTTCGCCCACGGCGCCGCCGCGACCGAGGTGGAGGTGGACGGCTTCACCGGCGCGTACCGCATCCGGCGGGTGGACATCGTGCACGATGTCGGCGACAGCCTGTCCCCGATGATCGACATCGGTCAGGTCGAGGGCGGATTCGTGCAGGGCGCGGGCTGGCTGACGCTGGAGGACCTGCGCTGGGACACCAGCGACGGCCCGAACCGCGGCCGGCTGCTGACCCAGGCGGCGAGCACGTACAAGCTGCCGAGCTTCTCGGAGATGCCCGAGGAGTTCAACGTCACGCTGCTGGAGAACGCCACCGAAGAGGGCGCGGTGTTCGGGTCCAAGGCGGTGGGTGAGCCTCCGCTGATGCTGGCGTTCTCGGTGCGCGAGGCGCTGCGGCAGGCCGCCGCGGCGTTCGGGCCGGCCGGTATCAGCCTGGAGCTCGCCTCCCCGGCGACTCCGGAGGCCGTGTACTGGGCGATCGAGGCCGCCCGCAAGGGGGGCGCCCGGGTCGACGGCGATGCCCGTGAGGGCAGCGAGGTCTCCACCGGCACCAGTGCCCTGAGCAATGCCTGACATGACCTGGGTGGCCGCGGTCGCGCGGTTGCGAGCCCGCCGGGAAGCCGGCGTGCTCGTGACCGTCGCGGCCGTGCGCGGTCACGCCCCGCGCAAGGCCGGCGCCAAGCTCGTCGTGGGTCCGTCCGAGACGTGGGGTTCGATCGGCGGCGGCAACATCGAGGCGGTCGCGATCGACCGGGCCCGTGAGCTGATCGGCAAGCACGACGCGGAGCCGGAGCTGATGGAGTTCAAGCTCAACGACAAGGTCACCAACCGGCACGGCGTCCAATGCTGTGGCGGCGCCGTCACCGTCCTGCTCGAACCGCTGCCGGTGGTACCGGCGGTGGCGGTGTTCGGCGTCGGTCACGTCGGGCTGGAGCTGGCCCGCATCCTGGCCCGCCACCACCTCGATCTGCACCTGATCGACACCCGCCCCGACATGCTCACCGACGAACGGCTCGGTGTGCTGGCGGACGCGGTGGCGCAGATCCACGTGCACCACACGCCGCTGCTTCCGGAGGAGGTGCTCGAGGAGCTGGCGCCGGGCACCCACGTCCTGATCATGACGCACGACCACGCGGAGGACGCCGCGCTGGCCGACGCCGCCCTGCGCACCGCCGGTCTCGGCTCGATCGGCTTGATCGGCTCGGCCGCCAAGTGGACGCGGTTCCGGCACCGCCTGGCCACCGAGGGCGGCCACGACGCCGCCACCATCGACCGGATCAAGACCCCGATCGGACTGGCCGAGATCACCGGCAAGGAGCCCGCCACGATCGCGGTGAGCGTCGCTGCGGACCTGCTCCGGACCTTCGAACAGGACGGCCGCTGAGCGGTTCCGGTGATCGGTGCCGGCCGGCCCGGACCTCGAGTCAAGCAACAGGGACGACGGCGGACCGGCCTTGTAGGAGTCTACGAAGTGCCGGTCCCTGCCTGCGGGGTTTTCATGTTTTCCACCCCTAGCTGACGCCCCATCGCTGGCTGTGTACTCCTCACACAGCCGCTCTTCGCATGCCGATGAATTGTGAAGCCCGAGAGATGCGGCGGTGCCCCGCATGGGGCGGAGCATCCGGGGAAGCCCCCACCGTGTCCGAGAAGGAGTGACCGTGACCGCGCACACCCAAGAAGCGAGCATCCAGGACCTCAAGCGCGCCTGGATGGAAGAGGCGATCAGCCTGGCCACCAACAGCGTGAGGAACGGCGGCGGCCCGTTCGGCGCACTGGTCGCCAAGGAGGGGAAGGTCGTCGCGCTCGGGAACAACCAGGTCACCGCGACCCTGGACCCGACGGCGCACGCCGAGGTGAGCGCGCTGCGTGCCGCCTGCAAGGAGCTGAACACCTTCTCGCTCGAGGGCTGCGTGCTGATCACCTCGTGCGAGCCGTGTCCGATGTGCCTGTCCTCCGCGCTGTGGGCGCGCGTCGACGGGATCGTCTACTCCGCCGACCGGCACGACGCCGCGGTGGCCGGCTTCGACGACCGCAAGTTCTACGACCTGTTCGACAAGAAGCCGCAGTCGATGTGGCCGACGCGCGTCGAGCACCTGGACCTGCCGAACCGTACGGCCCCGTTCGACGCGTGGCTGGCCAAGTCCGACCGCGTCGACTACTGACCCGGCGTCAACGGCAGCCCGTCCGCGCGCCCGGGCAGCGGTGACCCCGCACATCACCGCCGCCCGCGCCGACGAACCCCTCCCCCTCCGCCGCCGCCCCACGTGACCAGCGCGCTGCCGGCCTGATCCTCGCCTTCACCGGCACCGGATCGACCACGAGGAGAAGCGGCTGCGCGCCGAGTGCGTCGAGATCACCATGCAGCTGCGCGAAGAGCCCTGGGGCGAACGCCTCGTCCAGGTCACCGACCCCAACGGCGTGATCGTCCAGTTCGTCGAGTGGATCGCACCGTCCTGACCCCGGTATCCGCCGACGCAACGCCCGCCCGGGCTTCCGGGCGGGCGATCGTCACGTGGTCGGCTACGGTGAGAACAACGACGTCCCGACCATCGACATCATCTCCGCCGAGATCGACTTCGTCGGCCACCTCGTCGGCTCCTGCAACGACCTGTGCGAGCGGCTCACCCCGTGCCCCCGCACCGAACGACGAAGGAAGCAGACCCTTGATTTTCATCACCGTGAAGTTCCGTGTCCTTCCCGAGCACGCCGACCGGTGGCCGGAGGTGGTGGAGGATTTCACCCGCGCGACGCGCGCCGAGCCGGGATGCCTGTGGTTCGACTGGTCCCGCAGCCTCGAGGACCCGGCGGAGTACGTTCTGGTGGAAGCCTTCCGGGACGACGAGGCCGGTGCGGCGCACGTGGGCTCGGCACACTTCAAGGCGGCGCAGCAGACATTGCCGCCCCACCTCGCCGAGACCCCCAGGATCGTCAACGTGAAGGTGCCCCAGGACGACTGGTCGCTGCTCGGCGAGATGGCCGTCGACGAAGGCTGACGCGGGGCACGGCATCACCGAAGGGGCGGAAACCGGCCGTACGGGCTTCCGCCCCTTCCGCCTGTCCATCCAGGCGGCGTACTTCCACCCTCGTGTGCCGAACCAGGGTGAGGCCGTGCTCTCACTTCCGGTCGGGGCCCAGCCAGGACGTGGCGGCCGGCAGCAGGCAGCGCACGCCCGGTTCGAGGGTCGGCTCGGGGACCGGCGCGAGCAGCGGCGAGCGGTTGTGGGGGATCTCCGGCGGGATGCCGTCCGTCAGGAGGTCGGCGCCGGCGAAGGCGCCCGGGCCGAGTCCGCCGAACGTCCAGTACACCGACGGCGCGCCGAGCGCCGTTCCGAAGGCACCGAAGTCCTCGCTGCTGGACACGGTCTCGGAGCCGACGGCCGCGGAAGGCTGAAGGGGGCAGAGCGAAGGCACTGCGGCCCGCGCTGGTCCGTGGCGCACCGCATGCAGCAGGCGGCCCCTCCCCCGGAGAGGAGGGGCCGCCTGATCATGGTCGTCTCCGCATACGCCGACGGCTACGCGGGATCCAGCACCGGCCGGTCGGGGAGCCCGCCGTTCTTCTCGCAGCCCAGCTCCTTGGCCATGGCCAAGGAGAAGGAATGGGCCACGGTCGCGTAGGCGTCCTTCAACGCCTCGACGTTGTCCTCGTCCTCCGTCGGCATGCCCCAGCGCTCCACGCCGATGTCGACGAGGGCCTCATTCATCCTGTTGGGGAATTTGTCACTCCGGCACGCGAACAGGACCGACGCCCTGTTCGCCGCGGCCAGGGTGCGCTCCCCCATCTTCAGCACGGTGAAATCCGGGGCCGGAGTTCCCGTCGAGTTGCCGTCATCCAGCCGCCAGGTGACCCGGACCGCGAAATCCGGCGTACCGTCGGCCGTGTAGATGCGGCAGACGTCGTCGCGTCCCCCGGTGGGGGCCGGAAAAGCCGCGACAAGGTCCGTCGCGGCCTGCGCGACGGTGGACTTCTCCCCCGTCGCCCCGAACCGCGACGACCCCATGATCACCTTCAGCGCCTTGGACGCCTGGGCGGACACGGCATCGCCACCGCACAGTTGCGTCCCCGCCACAGCCTTGTCGGCCGCCTCCTCGTCTCCGTCCCCACCACAACCGGCGACCCCGAGACACAACGAGCCGGCCACGGCCGTGGCAAGGAGTCCGAAGCGCACCGGCCTACGACTGATCACTATCCGCATCCTCACGTCTCCTCGGCCGCCGGCCTCAGCCGGTCTCCGGGTCGTTGCCCTGCTGGTTCTCCCGGTCGTTGCCGACCCCGTAGCCGATCAGCATCGATTCGCGCAGGTCCTGCCCGAACTTGCTGTTGGGGTCCACGCCGTTGTGCCGCAGGAACTCCTCCATCGGCGCCTCGGCCATGCCCTCGCCGGCGGAGTAGATCTTGGTCTTCTCCTCCCTGGTGAGCTCCTCCAGCTTCTCCTTGTGCTCGTCCACCGAGTTGTCGGAGATGTCGCCGACCATCTGGCCGATGAGCTGTTCGGCCGCACCACTGGCGGTGTCGGTCGCCAGCGGGATGAGCACCGCGGCCGTGCCCACGGCCGCGGTCGCGGGCAGGAAGGCGACGCCCGCCGCGATGCCCGCCGCGGCCCCGAACTCGACCCAGCCCGCCCGCTTGGCGACCGCCTTCTCGTAGTCCTCGTGGGTCTTGAGGTTGGTCGCCTCCACCTGGTCGGCCCGGGACTGGTCGAGCATGCCCTGCACCTCGGCGCCCACGCGCACGGTCGCCCTGGCGGCGCCCTCGTCGTCGATCTTTCCGTTCGGGCCCACGGTCTCTTCCAGCGCGCTGCGGGTGTAGACCTGCTCCGCGGTCGAGACCGTCGCGTAGGCGTCCGGGTGCTGACCCAGGGTGCTGAGGAAGCCCCGGACGACGCTCCGCCCGTTCCCGTCCGCGGTGTCCGCGAAGTCGAGGTGCCCGTCCGGGTTCTTGCCCGGCGCGAACACGCTGTCCGGATCGTTCTTGTCCAGCGCCCAGTTGATGTCGTCGATGTAGCCGGCGCCCATGACGCCCAGGCTGTCGGCCATCGCCTCGTGGTGCTCCTTGAGGAGCCCCGGGTCCGCGGCGTACTTCTCCATGACCTTCTGCATGACCGCGGCGTTGTCCTCGTCCCGCACCACGCCGGCGTCCGGGTGCCCGGCCGGGTAGCCGAGGGTCGCTGCCTCCAGGGCATGGCCGAGGGCGTCGGGCATCTGGTCGAGCGACGCCTTGAGCTCCTTCTCGTCGAGCGAGTTGACGTCGGGGAAGGACTCCCACTTCTCGTTGCCGAAGAAGTCGAGGTAGTTGTCGATCGCCTCGCCGTCCTTGTTCTTTCCGAGGTCGGCCGTGGCGCCGTGGTTGACCGTGCCGTCCTCGTTGTACGCGGTCGGGGGGTCGGTGAAGAACTTCTTCGCCGCTTCCGGACTGTTGCCGAGCGCTTCCAGCATGGCGGTGGCCGGGTCGTAGCCGGCTCCGTTCACGCCGGAGGGGTTGAACGGGTTCTTGAACGGACTGTTCACCACCTTGTTGTCGGCGAACATGTACGGGTCCTTCTGATGCAGCTGCGCCACGTGTTCGGCGATCGGGTTGAGGAACTTCGCGTCGTAGTTCCCGTACCGCATGATCCCGCCGAGCAACTGGTATCCGAACGGCCCGCCGTAGTCGTGCTTGGCCAGCGGAATGCGCTCCGTACCCAACTTGCGCAGCTCCGGACCCCACTTGTCGGTGAATTCCTTGTCGTGGGAGGCGGTGGCCAGGTTGAGGCCCAGGTTCTTCTGGAGCTCCTGGACGTCCTTGAGGCGCTCCTTGTCGACCTTGCCGTACTCGTACGTGTCCGTGGAGAGCTGGCCGAAGAACGCGAGCGACTTCTCGGGGCCGAGCTTCTCGTAGAAGCTCTTGGAGAAGTCCACCGACGAACTGTTGTCCCTCAGCAGCTCGTTGAGCTGCTGAAGTTCCGTGTGCGTGATGTCCCGGCCCTTGGCCGCCAGGGCGGCGGCGCGGGCGGCCTCCTCCTGGTCCAGCTTCGTGTACGTCGGAGCGCTGAAGTCCTTGCGGTCGGTGACGTTGGCCTCGAGGGTGTTCTTCAGGGCGACGTCGGTGTCGTTGCAGTTGTCGACGATGAGGTCGATCCTCTTCTGCCACGACTCGATGTTCTTCTTCTCCTCCTGGAGAAGACTGCTGTAGTCGGGGTCGTGCCGCGCCGCGGGGATCTCGGACAGCGGGTTCTTCGCGGTGACCTTGCCCTTGCCGTCCACGCGGATGCCGGCCGCGGGCCCCTCGTGGTCCCGGATGTTGACCAGGTCGTCCTTGGCCTTCTTGATGGCCGCGTGACCCTCTTCGAGGATCAGCTTCACACCCTTGGCCTCGGCCGCGGCGTCCGCGAACTCCTTGGCCGTCTTGCCGATGAACGCCTTGGTGACACCTGCGTTGACGCCCTCCCAGGACGCCTTGTCCGCCTTCGTCTTCATCCCGTCGGCGGCGTCGGTGGCGAGCTTGTCCAGCTTCCCCGCCATCTCCGACCAGTCGTCGGCGGCGGCCTTCAGCTTCGCCACCGGGGCGTCGATGATGTCCTCGTACTTCAGCATGTTCCGCGCTCCCCCGAGCCCTATTTCATGTATTCCGTAAGCACGGATATCCGCGTCAGATCGCCCTCGATCTTCGCCTCGTCCTCGGCGTGCCGAGCCTTGCTGTAATCAAGGTGATTCGAGATCTGCCCGCAGGCGTCCAACAGCGTCTTCAGGTGCGTCTGCCAGAAATCATGCACTTTCATCACGGCCGAACCGCTCACGAAGTTCCCGTTGGTCAGCGCCGTCGCCGCGTCGAACGTGGAGGCACGGGCGATGTCGCCCTCCTTCCCCAGCCGGCCCAGCAGGTCGTACGCGTCACTGCCGATGGCGCCGAGGTCGTCCCGATTGACCACCAGGTCCTGTCCGCCGCCGCCACCTCCGCCGCCTTCGGCCGGAATGCTGTCGATCTGCATCGCGGTGCGCTCGGCCGCCGCCGCGCGCAGTTCGGCCCATTCTTGCTCGAACGTCATGAATTCCCCCAAGTCCATCCGGGCAGGCCACTCCACCGTATTCGCGCGGCCACCGACCTGATCACCTGTCCCTTCTATCATCACCCGGCCGTACCGTTGACCGTGCGGGCGATGGCCAGGATCTCGTCGATCTGGAGGTAGCGCACGTCGGTCACTTCAGGTAGTCCAGGATCTCCGCATCGCTGTCCATCAGCTCGGCCAGGACGTCGTCGACCTTCAGCTCGGCCCGGTGCTGGGCGTCACGGATGGCCTCGATGGCAAGCTCCTGCTTGCTGCGACCCTCCACCTGACCGGTATCACACGAGCGCTGTCGAGCCGCGTCACCTGGAAACGTGGGCCGAGGATGGCGGCTCGCACCGCCTGCGGCGGTGCAGCGGAGACTTCCGCTTCGAGCGTCACCCGAGCGTCAAGGCGCACCGTCTTCGGACCACATCGCAGGTGGTGACACGGCCGACGCCTTACCCTCTGCCGCCCGCCTCTGGCTGTGACGCGTCGGGCAGCGGGAGCTCGATGCGGAAGGTGCAGCCCTGGCCGGGGGTGGTGACGAGGGTGAGGCGGCCGTTGTGGGCGGTGACGAGAGCGTGGGCGATGGCGAGGCCGAGGCCGGAGCCGCCGGTGGTGCGGGCGCGGGAGTCGTCGGTTCGGTAGAAGCGGTCGAAGACGCGGTCGCGTTCGGCGGGGGTGAGGCCCGGGCCCTCGTCGGAGACTTCGAGGACGGCCCGGTCGTCCACGGTGCCGACGCCGATGCGGATCGGGGTGCCGGGCGGGGTGTGGGTGACGGCGTTGCCGATGAGGTTGGTGACGACCTGGCGCAGGCGGGCCTCGTCGGCGACGGCGGGGGCGGTGGCGGGTCTTCCGCCGCCGGGGCCGGTGAGGGTGACGGGGCGGGAGACGTCCAGGGCGCGTACGTCGTGGAGGGCGTCGGCGGCCAGGGTGCGCAGGTCCATGGGGGCGAGGTCGAGGGCGAGGGCCGGTTCTCGGTCGGAGACCGCGTCCTCGTCAAGGCGGGCCATGAGGAACATCTCCTCCACCAGGCGGGTGAGGCGTTCGGACTCGGCGGCGATCCGGGTCATCGTCTGGTCGACGTCCTCGCGGGTGGGGAGGGCACCCATCCGGTAGAGGTCGGTGTAGCCCTTGATGCCGGCGAGCGGGGTGCGGAGTTCGTGTCCGGCGTCGGCGAAGAAGCGGTGGGTGCGGGCCTCGGCCTCGGCTCGGGCCTGGAAGGCGGTGTCGATCCGGTCGAGCATCTGGTTGAGGCAGGTGGTCAGGTGCCCCACCTCCGTATGGGGGGCGGCCAGTTCGGGGACGCGGTGGGAGTAGTCGCCGGCGGTGATGGCGGTCGCCGTCTCCTCGATGCGCGTCAGCGGACGCACCCCGGAGCGGACGGCGAACCAGCCGGCGACGGTGAGGACGGCGAGCAGGACGGCCCCCACGGTCAGGGAGAGGTTGCGGGTCTTGGTGGCGGTGCGGTCGACCTCGTCGAGGGAGGTGGCCACGACGACACCGCCCCCGCCCGCGGCCCTGTCGGGCGGGAACACCTGCGCCGGCTGGGTCAGGGCGATGACCCGCCACTCGTGGTCACCGCCCTTCGCGGGCACGGTGAAGGGCCGGCCCCCGTGGGCTACGACGGCCGCACGGTCCAGGGGCGGGAGTTCGGGACCGCCACCCGGCGGCGCGGTGCTCGTCTCGAACGTCGTGCGGGTGGCGCCGTCGTCGTCCAGATAGGTCACGGTGGTGTCGCCGAGGACGCTGAGGGCCTGCACGCTGGGCGGGGTCCCGGTGCCGGCGGGCGGGGCGAGGCGGGCGGCGATCTGCCCGGTGAGGACGAGCCGGTCGTCGACGCGGTCCTGGAGGTAGCCGTGCAGGGCCGCGGTGACGATCACGCCGGTGCCGAGGAGACCGACCGCGACCAGGGCTGTGGTCAGGCACAGCAGTCGGGTGCGGAGTGACAGCCTGCGCAGCCGTCGGTGTCCGGGCAGCCTCAGGGCGGCCCGCTTCACGCCCGGGGCTCGCGGATCACGTAGCCGACGCCCCGGACGGTGTGGATCAGTTTGGGCTCGCCCTTGTCGACCTTGCGGCGCAGATAGCTGATGTACGTGTCGACGATGCTGGGGTCGCCCCCGAAGTCGTACTCCCAGACGGCGTCCAGGATCTGGTTCTTCGTCATGGTCCGTTCGGCGTTGGCGACGAGGAAGTGCAGGAGGCGGAACTCGGTCGGGGACAGGTGCACAGTCCGGCCGGCCCGGGTGACGTGGTGGCTGTCGGGTTCCAGCGTCAGGTCGCCGACGGCGATCCGGGCCGGCTGCTCGCCCCGGGTGCGGCGCAGTACGGCGTGGATGCGGGCGATCAGTTCTTCGAGGTCGAAGGGTTTGGTGACGTAGTCGTCGCCGCCGAGCCGTAGGCCGTTCAGGCGGTCCTGGCGGGCGTCGCGTGCGGTGACGAAGAGGACGGGCACGTCGCCGCCGCGGCCGGGCAGGGGTGAGCGGGGCTGGGCCCGTAGGCGGCGGATCACCTCGAAGCCGTCCAGGTCCGGGAGCATCACGTCGAGCAGCACGAGGTCCGGCGTGCGGGCCGCGGCCAGTTCGAGGGCTTCCTGACCGGTTGCGGCGGCGTCGACGTCGAAGCCGGCGTAGCTCAGAGCGGTGCGCAGAAGTTCCCGGACGGTCGGCTCGTCGTCGACGACGAGCAGGTGGTGCCGGCCAGGGCGACCCACGGAGTGCGGGGGAGGTGCGGATGCCGCCATGGTGTGGATCGACGCCTTTGTTGAAGTGGGGACCGGGCTGACAGGGGCCTTCTCAGGAGATCACATGGAGCTCACGACACCGCGTCCGACGGGACGCGGTGGGCAGGTCGGGCGGCGGCCGACCGTCTGCCCGTGGTGCCGCGCCGCTGCGGGGTGGGGCCCGAACGCCGGGCCCGTCGGCCGTGCAAGCGGCTGCCGGCGTACGCGGCGAGGACCGCCAGGACGAATCCGGTCAGCGCGGACAGCCCCAGGCCGCCTTCCAGGCCCGCGGCCATGCCACCCATCTCGTTGCCCATGAGACTGACACCGATCCGCAGCGACCCCTGCGCGAGAAGAGGAAGCAGCAGGGCCGAGGCACCCACCGCGATGCCCGTGCGCAGGGCGATCTCCGCGTGGCGGTCGAGCAGGGCCTCGGAGTCCTCGCGCGGGGTGCGGGCGGGAGTGCGGGCGGAAGCCACGTACCCCGCGATCACCAGGAGGAGCAGCATGAGGGCCATGGCGAGCAGCCACACCGGTACGCCGGCGCCCGACCAGCCGCCGAGGTCGAGGGACTTGTCCGTGCCCGCCGCGTTGCCCTGAGCGGCGCCCGCGCCGCCGAGCATGCCGAGCAAACCGCCACCGCCTTCGGGCTGCAGCCGGTGCATGCCGGCCTGCCAGGAGGCGCCGAGGCCGGCGGTGAGCAGGACGGCGATCAGGTTGGGGCCGAGGAGCAGCAGCAGGCCCGCCGCCTTCGCCGCCTGGTCCCGGCCGGTCAGGGACGCGGCCCCGGCCAGAAGCGCGACGACCAGGGCCGAGGAGCACAGCACGGCTCCGATCCCGGTCACGGTGGAAGTGACGGCATGCCACTTGAGGCGCGGGCGGCCGAGGGCGAGGGGGCGTGGGAGGGTCGTACGACGGGCGGCGAGGCAGCCGAGGGCGAGTACGGCGCCGACCCCCAGCAGACCGAAGAAGACGGTCGCCGCGGTGTCGGTCTCGAACGTCACCGACGACAGCCCCTCGGTGAGACCTCCGCCTCCGAACCGGCTGAACGCTCCCGACGAGGCCCCGTTCCCGAAGCGCTCGGTCACCCTCTCCGGCAGCCGGGCCGTGCCCTGGGCCGTGCCGGTCAGGATCGGGAGGAGCACGGCCGTCGTCGCCAGCGCGCCGCCGCACCGGGCCCACAGCATCGCCGGGGCAGGCCGCCGCCGTCGGCGCAGGGGCCGGAAGAAGCCGATCGCAAGGACGGCCGTGCCGAGGAACGTCAGCATCAGGGGCGTCACCGCTGCCTCACCGGTCAGGCCGAGGCTCAGGCCGCCACTACCGCCGCCCAGTCCCCCGAGCAGCCCGCCGAGGCCGCCACCCAGACCGCCATCGAGCCCGCCGCCGCCGTCGGACCCGGCGGAGGGCGTCGATTCCACGGTGACGCCGCCGCCGACGGCCATGCTCACCATCGTCGGCACGAGGCGGGCGACGGGGGCGATCGCTCCGGCGCCGAGGACGGTGAGCGCCGCCCATGCGGCGGCTGTCATCGCCAGGACGGCGGTCGCGACAGAAAGGGCTCCTTCAAGGGCGTGGCGCCAGGGCGAGCCGGGTGGACGGAGGGACGGTGGAGCGGAGGACATGGGGCAGGCTCCTGTGGACGACATGACGGGGTACGGGAGAGGGGTACGGGGCGGCGGGAGAGGGCCGCCGCCCCTTGGACTCGGGCGGGGCTCTCGGCCCCGGTCCCGGCACGGGCTCAGTGGCCGGTGCCGGTTCCCGCGGGTTCGACGACGCTGTCGGGGCCTTGGGACGGCGTCTCGGCAGTGCCGGTCATGGCGTAGCTCCGGTCCCGCTCAAGCCGCTCGCCCTCCACGTCCAGGTCGGGCACGAGGCGGTCCAGCCATCGGGGCAGCCGCCACGCGCGCCGGCCGAGCAGGGCCAGGACCGCCGGGACGAGCGCCATGCGGACGACGAAGGCGTCGAAGAGGACCGCGGCGGCGAGCCCGAAGCCGACGGTCTTGAGCATCTGCTCGTCGGAGCCCATGAAGGCGGCGAACACCGAGATCATGATCACGGCGGCGGCGGTCACCACGCGGGCACTGTGCTCGAAGCCGCTGATCACGGAGTCCTTCGGCGACTGCCCGTGGACGTACGCCTCGCGCATCCGGGTCACCAGGAAGACCTCGTAGTCCATCGCGAGTCCGAAGACGACGCCCACCATGAAGATCGGCATCATCGACATCACGGGCCCCGGTACCGCGACCCCGAAGAGCGAGGACAGCCAGCCCCACTGGAAGACCGCGACCACCGCGCCGAGGCCGGCGAGGACGGAGAGCAGGAAGCCCAGAGCCGCCTTGAGTGGGACGAGGAGGGAGCGGAAGACGGCGATGAGCAGCAGGAACGCCAGGCCGACCACGAGTCCCAGGTACGGGACGAGGGCGTCGGACAGTTTCTGCGAGACGTCGACGTTCATCGCCGTGGATCCGGCGACCAGGACGCGGGCGTCGTGTTCACCGGCGACCGCCGGGTCGCGCAGCGCGTGCACGAGGTCGGCCGTCTCGGTGCTGGACGGCGCGGTCGCGGGCACGACCGAGAGGACGGCCGTCTCACCCGACTCGCTCAGCTTCGGCTGTCCGACCGCCGCGACGTCCTCCCGGGCGCGGATCTCCCCGGCGACATCGCGGGCGGTCTCCTGGGCACTGCTTCCGCCCTCGGCTTGGACGACCACGGTCAGAGGGCCGTTGTAGCCGGGGCGGAAGCCGTCGGCGACCAGGTCGTACGCACGGCGCTGCGTGGACGAGGCGGGCTTGGACTCATCTCCCGGAAGCCCCATCTCCAGGGAGGTCGCGGGAACAGCGATCGCGCCGAGCACGGCGATCCCGCCCAGGAGGACGGCGATCGGGCGCCGGACGACGAACCGCGCCCAGCGCACGCCCATGGCCGGATTCGGCCGGCCGTTCTTGCCCCGGCGGCGGGGGCGGGCGGGAGCGATGCGGCGTCCGCAGAGGCCGAGCAGCGCGGGGATCAGCGTGACGGCGATGAGGACCGCGATGACGACCGTGCCGGCGGCGGCGAGACCCATCTGTGTCAGCAGCGGGATGCCGACGACGCCCAGTCCCGCGAGGGCGATGATCACGGTCAGGCCGGCGAACACGACCGCGGACCCCGCGGTGCCCACCGCGTGAGCGGCGGCATCCTCCCGGTCCCTGCCCCGGGCGAGTTCGGCGCGGTAGCGGGACACCACGAACAGGGCGTAGTCGATGCCGACGGCAAGACCGATCATGGTGGCGAGCCCGCTCGTGGTCGAACCGAGGCCGAGCGGCTCCGCGAGCACCTTGATCGCCAGGCCGCCGATGCCGACTCCGAGGACGGCGGTGAGCAGCGGAAGCCCGGCGGCGAGGATTGAGCCGAAGGTGATGACGAGCACGACGGCGGCGACGGCCAGGCCCAGGGCCTCCGAGGAGTGTCCGCCGGACATCGCGTTGACCGCGTTGCCGCCGACTTCGACGGTCAGCTCCTGCGAGCCGGCGTGCTCGACGGTGCCCTGCAGTGCGTCGCGTGAGCCGTCCTCCAGTTGCGAGGCGGGCACCTCGTACGACACCTGCGCGTACGCGGTGGAGCCGTCAGCGCTCACGGACCGGGTGGCGTACGGGTCGGTGACCCGTACGACCTGCGGACCGTCCCCGAGCTCGCGGACCGTCTCCTGGACGGCCTTCTTCGCCTCGGGGTCGGTGATCTGGCCGCCCTCGGCGCGGAACACCACACGGGCCGTCGCGCCGTCGGCGTTCAGCTCGGGGAAGGCATCCTCCAGGAGGTCGTACGCCTGCTGTGCCTCCGTGCCCGGCATCGAGAAGTCGTTCGGCGGCGGGGCGGGAGCCCTCCCGGCCAGCACGCCCGTGCCCACGAGCAGTACGACCCACAGCAACGCGACCGGCCAGCGCCTCCGGAAGGAGAACCGGCCCAGCCTGGAAAGGAACGTGGCCACAGCAAGGGCTCCCAGTCAGGTCGAGGCTCATCGGAACAGCCACCGACGCTGTCACCCCGGCCTGAAAGGACCCGGAGAGATTCTGGGAGTTCCCTGAGAGATCCGCCGCCACGGCGAGGGCGGGGCGGCGGATCCCGGGCGAGGTCGCCCCGGAGAGGGCACGACTCACAGGAAGGTCACCGGGTCGCTTCGAGGTGGGCACCGATCTGCAGGAACGCCTGGACGAGCGGGGCGGGCGGCACGGAGGAGGAGATGACCTGGGAGCCGAAGTGGACGACGACGAGGTCGAGGCCGGGTGAGACGAAGAGCCGCTGGCCGTGGATGCCGCTGGCCATGTAGGAGCCGTAGGGATCGTTCAGGACCCACCACAGGTCGTGGTACGAGAGCGTGGCCGGCGAGTCGGGGGGCGCGGCGGGGAAGCGTACGCGGCGGGGGTAGCCCTCGGAGACGCCGCTGACGACGGTGGTGGCCACCTCCTCGGGCACCACCTGCCGGCCGCCGACCGCTCCGCCGCAGCGCATCATCTCGCCGAGGCGGGCGACGTCGCGCGCCGTGGCGCTGAAGCCGCCGCAGGCGGCCTCGACCCCGTCGCCGTCGAGGATGTAGTAGGCGTCCTCATCGGCCCCGAGCTTGGACCAGACGAGTTCGCCGAGCAGGGCCGAGGTGGTCAAGCCGGTGATGCGGCGCAGGACTTCGGCGAGCGTCTCGACATTGCCGTTCTCGTAGCGGAACTCGGTTCCGGGCGCGCCCGTGGCGCGGGCGGTCAGGAGGTGTTCGCGGATGCTGGTGGGCCCGTTGTAGCCGAAGGGGCGGAGCGGCGGGGCGATGACGGCGTAGTACCGCTGGGCCTCGATGGCCTTGTCGAAGGGCCGGCCGGCGTAGCTGACCTGGGTGCCCATGTGCAGCAGGTCCTCGACCGTGGACTCACCGAAGGCCGTTCCGGCGAGTTCGGGAACGTAGGTGGACGCGCGGGCCGACCGGTCCAGGAGCCCCTGGTGCGCGAGGATCGCCGCCACGAGGCCGAGGTAGGACTTGGCCGCCGAGGCGTTGAAGTGCGGCGTGTGCCGCTCGGTGCCGTGCAGGTACGTCTCGTGGACGACGGAGCCACGGTGCATCACGAGGAACGCGTCGGTCTGCGCCACCGCGAAGAGGTCCCGCAGCGTGAACTTGGTGCCGTCGCCCACGGCGATGTCGAGGGCGTCGAGATCTGTGGGCTCCTGGGAAAGGGCCCGGCCCGGTTCAGGGCCTCGCCACACGCGTCGGCTGGGCGAGAGCTCACGGCCGGCGGAGGTGAACCGCCGGATCCAGGCGGGGTCGGTGTAGCCGCGGGTCCACAAGAGATCACTCAGCGGGGCCATCTCGGTCATGCGTCACTCCAGACAAAGCATGTACTCATACGCGTCACGCGTTAACGTACAGCTAGTTCAGTTTCATGAACAGGCTCCAACGCGTCCGCAGGAGAGTCGACCCAAACCGTTGACCCAGCCCCGGACGGGCACTACGTTGCAAAATCAATCGATCGATATCAGACAGTCTGTACGGGACTGTAGGACTGCCTCGAATCCTTCTCCGGCTGCCGCGCGCCCCCGGCGCCGCCCCGTTCGCACCGCCTCCGCACCTTCCCCGCCCGAGCCGCAGGAGTGCCACATGGCCGAATCACCCCCGTCCGCCCCGCCGCTGGATGCCACCGGAGCACCCCCAGGTCCGGTGTTCGACCGACGGCGGGCATGGCTGATCACCGCGATGATCGTGACGTTCATGCTCATCAACTACGCCGACAAGTCCGTGCTCGGGCTCGCGGCCGTGCCGATCATGGACGAGCTCGGCATCAGCAACAGCGCGTACGGGGCGATCTCCAGTTCGTTCGCCCTGCTGTTCAGCCTGTCGGGTCTGGTCGTGGGCTTCGTCTCCGCGCGGGTCTCCAGCCGGGTCCTGCTGTTCACCATGGCCGCGCTGTGGGCGGTGGCGCAGCTGCCGGTGCTGTTCGTCGCGTCGGTGCCGGCACTGGTGGCCGGACGGGTACTGCTCGGCGCGGCCGAGGGACCCGCGGCGTCGATGTCGATGCACGCCCTGTACAAGTGGTTTCCGGCCGACCGGCGGGGCCTGCCCTCGGCGCTGCAGATCAGCGGCGCCGCGCTGGGCACGCTCGTCGCGGCGCCGGTCGTGACGTGGCTGATCACCGGCTTCGGCTGGCGGTCGGCGTTCCTGGCGCTCGCGGTGACGAGCCTGGCGTGGAGCCTGGTGTGGTGGAAGGCCGGGCATGACGGGCCGTACGGCCAGGGGAGCAATCCCGGTGGAGGCACGCACCCGCCCGCCGGCGCTCCGCACGGGTCGCCGAGCCGGGAGCGGCTGCCGTACCGGCGGCTGCTGCTGAACGGTACGGTGCTCGGGAGCATAGCGGCGGCGTTCGGCGCCTCATGGGCACTGGCGTTGAGCCACGCCTGGTTGCCCGTCTACCTCCGTACGCAGCTCGGCATGACGCCGGGCGGGGCAGCCACCCTGATCAGCGGCGTCTCCGCCTTCAGCCTCATCCTGCTGCTGGCTGTCCCGCCCCTGCTCGACCGGTTCCGTCGACGCGGCTTCTCCGCCCGGAGGTCGACGGGTGTCCCGCAGGGAGTCGCTGTGGTGGTCGCGGGCCTGGCCATGGCCACCTTCCCGTTCATCGACGCACTCTGGGCCCATCTCGCCCTACTGGCGGTCGCCTTCGGGGGGCACGCCATCGTCTTCCCCCTGCACTACATGACCGCCTCCGCTGTGGTGCCCCCGCTCCAGCGCGGCGCGGTGTTCGGCATCGTCGCCGCGACCGGCACTCTGCCGGGCCTCGTCGCCCCTTACGTCACCGGGCATCTGCTGGACTCCGCCACCTCGCCGAGTTCCGGCTACACCCAGGCCTATCTGCTCTCCTCGGCTGTCATGCTGCTCTGCGGCCTGGTGGCGCTGGTCACCATCCGGCCGGAAAGGGACGCGCGGCGACTGGGCCTGACGGCCGAGACCGGCCTTGCCGCCCGGCCGGCCGCCGGGACCTGAAGTCACGGACAGCGCCCGGCACCCGAGCGGCGGCGCGGCCGGCCTTCCGCACCGAGGACGGAACGTTCGGCGCATCGGCCCGGCCGCCGGCCGCTGCCGCCGGCTCAGGACGTCGGCTCGAAGCCGCTCGCCCAGTACCGGCCGCGCATCGCCAGGTCGAGCAGCATCCGCACGACCTCCTCGGCAGGCAGGGACGGGGTGTCCTGCTCCACCCACCAGCGCAGTACGGAGATCTGCTCCCCCACCCATACACGGGCGAGCAGTTCGGGGTCGATGCGCGGCCGTACCGCGTTGCGGTCCGCCCGGGCACGGAACTCCTCCGCCGTGGCCCGCGCGCAGGCGTCCGTGAACATCTGCAGCGGCTTGCCGTCGCCCTCGCCTCGCAGCACGATCCGGTACAGATCGCGTTCCTCGCGTGCGTGCCGCAGCATCTCCAGGACCGGCTTGCCGGTGAACCCGACCGCGCTGTCTGCGACGACCGGCTCGAGTCGTTCGGCGAGCCCGGCCAGGAGGTCGTCCGTCACACGGGCGAACAGGTCCTCCTTGTCGCGGAAGTGGGCGTAGAACGTGGCCCGCGCCACGTCCGCCCGTTCGGTGATGTCCTCCACGGTCAGCGCGGTGAATCCGCGCTCCAGCACCAACTCCACCAGGGCAGCCCCCAGGGCGCGGCGTGACCGCCTCGTCCGTCTGTCCTCGGCCATGGACCTCTCCTCGATCGTCGTCGCCCTGCTGCCCGCCCAGTCTAGAAGACCCTTGACACCTCAACGGTTACTGAACAAGCTGTATGTAAACGTTTGGATTGTAAATTTTCTACATCGGCGGCGTCCGGCCGCATCCCCTCTTCCGCCCCACCTTCCCTCTGGAGTAGGTCGTCATGAACCTCGGCACGTATCTGTCCCGCAGCGCCCGCTACTGGCCCGAGGCGCGGGCCCTGGTGTGCGGGGAGCGGTCCTGGACCTTCGCCGAGCTCGACCGCGCCACGAACCGCCTCGCCTCCGCCCTGACGGCCCGGGGCCTGCGCCCCGGGGACGCGGTGGCCTCGCTGGCGTGGAACCGCGGCGAGCTCGTGGAGGTGGAATTCGCGCTGTACAAAGCGGGGTTGACGCGTGCCCCGATCAACGCACGCCTCGGGCTGGGCGAGATCGAGCACATCCTGCGCTACGCCCCGATCCGGGCACTGGTCTTCGACGCGGCCCATCGCGACGACGCCCTCGCCGCGATCGCCGCGGCCGGCACCGGCTGCCTTCCCGTGCCGCTCGACGGCCCGGTGGAAGCCGGCTCGCACGAGGTCGGCTACGACGCGCTGCTGGCCGAGGGTGACGGCACCCCGATTCTCGTCGAGGTGGATGAAAACGAACCCTGTGTCCTGAACTTCACCTCCGGCTCGACCGGCGCGCTGAAGGCGGCGGTCCAGACGGTCGGGAACCGTCTCGCGAACATGCGCAAGCTGCTGATGGCGGACGAGTCGCGGCCGCGCCCCGGCACCCGCTACCTCGCCTGCGGCCCCATCACCCACGCCACCGGGATGGGCCTGCTGGCCGGTGTGTTCGGGGGCTCGACCACATATGTCCTGCCCGCGTGGAGCCCGCAGAGCTTCCTGGAAACGGTCGAGAAGGAAGGCATCACCACCACCTTCCTCGTGCCGGCCATGGTGAACATGGTCCTCGCCCACCCCGGAGCCGAGCGATACGACCTGTCCTCGCTGACGAGCGTGCGGATCGGCGGAGCACCGATCTCGCCGCAACGTCTACGCGACGCCGTGGAGTTCTTCGGCCCCGTGGTCGCCCAGGGCTACGGCCTGGGCGAGACCACGAGCGTGGTCGCGGGCCTGAGTGGTGACGAGATCGCCCACGCGGTGAAGGAGGACGCCGAACTCCTCCAGTCGTGCGGGCGGGCGACCTACGACACCGAGATACGCGTCGTCGACGAGGCGGGCCGCGAGCTCGGGCCGCGGGAGGTCGGCGAGATCATCGTGCGCGGGCCCGACTGCGTACGGGAGTACTGGCAGGAGCCGGAGCTGTCCGCGGAGACCTTCCGCGACGGCTGGGTGCAGACCGGCGACCTGGCGTGGATGCGGGAGGACGGTTACCTGTTCCTGGTCGACCGCAAGAAGGACATGATCATCTCAGGCGGCTTCAACATCTACTGCACCGAGGTCGAGGCCGCCCTCTACGAGCATCCCGCCGTCCAGGAAGCCTGCGTCGTCGGTGTCCCCGACGACCAGTGGGGTGAGGCGGTCAAGGCCGTCGTCGTCGCCCAACCGGGCGCGGCTCTCACCGCCGACGACCTGATCGCCTTCTGCGCCGAGCGCCTCGACAGGCTCAAGAAGCCCCGCTCCGTCGACTTCGTCGCCGAGCTCCCCCACAACCGCAACGGCAAGCTCGACCGCAAGGCCGTGCGCGAACCGTACTGGGCGAACACCGACCGCCGCGTCAACTGACCCTTCACCAACGGAGTTCCTGATGACTTTCTCGCTGCGCCCCACTTACGACGACCCGCGTACCGCCGCCCTGGTCGACCGGCTGCGCGACTACCTCGACGGCGAACTCGCCGAGTACGAACGCGAACGCGGCATCACCCCCGCCAGTCGACTCACCCGCGCCGACCTCGAACCGATCTGGCGCCGCAGCCGCGAACTCGGTTTCTACGGCATCCACCTGCCCCAGGAGTACGGCGGACAGGACCTCACCTACACCCAGCTCGCCGCCCTGAAGGAGGAGCTCGGGGCCAGCGGGCGCGTTCTGTCGCACTCTGTCCTGGGCGACATGGGCGGACCGCTGCGCGCGGGCGACATCCTCAAGCACGCCACCGAGTACCAGTTGAAGACGTACTTGCTGCCGCTGATCCGCGGCGAGCGCGCCTGCTGCTTCTCCCTCACCGAGACCGACGCCGGCTCCGACGTCCGCTCCATGACCACGACGGCCGTGCGCGACGGCGACGGCTACCGCCTCACCGGGCACAAGGTCTTCTCCTCCGCCGGCCCCTTCGCGGACTTCGCGATCGTCGTCGCCCGCATGGCGGGCACCGGCGAACAGGAAGGCGAGAAGCCGTCGTTCTCCGCCTTCCTCGTCGACCTCGACAGCCCCGGCTGCCGCGTCGAGGACGGCGCCACCCCGATGTCAGGCGAACACATCGAGAGCGACATCGTCCTGGACGACTGCTACGTCCCCGCCGCCAACCTCCTCGGCGAGGAGGGCAAGGGCATGCGCATCGCGCTCGGCCGCGTGACCACCAACCGCCTCCTGCACTGCCCCACCGTCCTCGGCGCCACCCGCCGGGCCGTCGCGCTGACTCTGGACCGGACCCGGACCCGGAAGGTCGCCGGTGGGCAGCCCCTGCTGATGATGCAGGCGATCCAGCACAAGGTCGCCGACATGGCCACCGACTTCTACGCGGCCCGCTCCATGACGTACGCCGCTCTCGCCGCGCTCGACGAAGGCCGCGAGGTCCACACCGAGGCGTTCATGTGCAAGCTGTTCGTCGCCGAGTCCGCCTTCCGCATCCTCGACGAGGCCGTCCAGATCCACGGCAAGGAAGGCCTCACCCAGGGCAACGAGATCGAGTACCTCTTCCGCAAGATCCGCATGTTCCGCGTCCTCACCGGCACCTCCGAGATCCAGCGCAACGCCATCGCCAAACTCCTGGCCTTCAACCACTGACCCGGAGAGCGCCCCGCCCGCTCCGAAAGGCACACCGGCATGACCTCCACACCCCCGGCTCCCCCGCGCTGGTCCGCCCTGACCGGCAAGCGCGTCCTCGACCTCTCCCGGCTCCTGCCCGGCCCTTACGCGACCTCGATGCTCGCCGACCTCGGCGCGGACGTCATCAAGGTCGAGGACCCCGCCGGCGGCGATCTCCTCCGCCTCACGCCGCCCCTGTTCGGCACGCTCAACCGCAACAAGCCCTCCATCGCGCTCGACCTGCGCACCGACGACGGCCGCGACACCTTCCTCCGCCTCGTCCGCACCGCCGACGCCGTCGTCGAGAGCTTCCGCCCCGGCGTCCTCGACCGCCTCGGCCTCGGCTTCGACACCCTGCACGCGATCAACCCGAAGCTCGTCCTGTGCTCCCTCACCGGCTACGGCCAGACCGGCCCCTACGCCGCCAAGCCCGGACACGAACTCAACTTCCTCGGCCTCTCCGGCTTCTTCGCCGTCCCCGGCCGCATCGACGGGGCGATCACCCGCCCCGGCGTCCGCATCGGCGACATGGCCGGCGCCATGCACGCCGCGCTCGCCCTCACCGCAGCACTGGCCGACGGCGGCGAGGGCCAGCACATCGACGTCTCCCTCAGCGAGTCCATCACCGCCTGGTGCTCCCTGTTCACCCTCCCCCTGCTGGGCATCGAAGACCCCCTGGCCGCCGGACTCGTCCAGGGCGACAACGACGTCTTCACCACAGCGGACGACCGCGTGCTGTCCCTCGCGACCTTCGAGGACAAGTTCTGGCACCGCCTGCGCACCGAACTCGCCCCCGAGTTCCCCGAACTGGACACGGCCGCATACGACCGCCGGACCGACCGCACCGCGGCCAAGGAGCAGGTGCACGATCTGCTGGGCCGGGTCTTCGCGGCGCGCGACTACGACTGGTGGCACAAGCGGCTCACCGAGATCGACGCCCCCTGGGCCCCGGTCCTCACCCGCCCCGCCGACCTCCTCGCCGACCCGCACGCCACGGCACGCGACCTCTTCGCCTGCCCGGACGGGGACACCTCCACACCCCAGGCCCGGTTCCCCGTCACCTTCGGCGCGGGCCTCGACACCTTCCGCCGCCCCGCGCCCGCCCTGGGCGAACACACCCAGGACGTGCTCGACGAACTCGACACGTCCGGCTGAGTCGATCCGGAGGTCACGGCGCCGCGTCCACGGTAGGTTAAGGAAAACCGCAGGTCAGTAGCCCGACGGATACAAAACGCACTCAGATCCATGTGCATTACGTGCGTCATGGGCGCTGTGCGCGACCCCTGACGCACGCGCGGAGGGCACGGGGCATCTTCACACCATGCTGACCTCCGACGTCGGCCTCTGGGCGGCGGTGTCACCGTCGCCCTGTTCCCAGGGCAAGGAGGCTCGAGCCACGCGGCTGCGTGTGAGTTCAGCTCGGAGCGATCGTCACGATGTCAGGTGCGATGTCCAGCACCAGGAGTGCCGCCGCCACGTGGGTCGGGTTGTCCTCCACCTTGACGGCCGAGAGCTCGTTGGCGCGTGAGACCCGCCGCTCGACGGTGTTGCGGTGCGCGTAGAGGTTGGCAGCCGCCCGGGTCGTACTGAAGCCGCACTGCACATAGGTGAGCAGTGCCTGCCGCAGCGCTGTGTCGGCTTCGGCCAATGGCCCGAGGGTGTTGATGACGAACAGGCGTGCGCCGGACCGGTCCTTTGTGAGCGCGTCGATCAGCTCGACGTCGGCGTAGGCGGTGAATCGCCGGTCGGACCCCAGCCGGATCACCAGCGCCTGCGCTGCGAGGGCGCCCTGGTGGCTGGAGCGGAATCCTTCGAGACCGCGCCCCGGCCTTCCCACCGCCGCGCGGACCTCGTCGGCCGCCGCGAGTTCCTTCTCCACGGGGTGAGGGTCCGGGACGGTTTCCCCCGAGAGCCAGATCCACCGCGACGTGGCGCTGGCGCGCGCCACCAGGGCGCTCCGGCCGGCGGCGGAGGAGCGCACGGCGGCGATCGCCTCGTCCAGGGCGTCGGCGTCCTGCGGATCATCGACCCAGAGGACGAGGCCCATGTGCCACCGCGTCATCCGGTAGCGCAGGCGCCCTTCGGCGAGGTCCTCCGCCATCGGTGCCCCACTGGCGATCAGCTGGATCAGCGCGATCCCCTCGGCATCCGTGTTCCCCATCGCCGCGGCGAGTCCGGCTTGCCGCAGGGCCGCGACGGAGTCGAGGGCGTACTGCACCAGCGACTGCGCCGTCACGTCCAGGACCCCGACGAGAAGGTCGGGGTCGGCGCAGTCCGCCACGCATTCCTCGAGCCAGCGCCGCCAGCCGATCCCGAGGGCCACACGCCAGGCGACGGCGAAGTCGGGCGCGATGCCCCGGGAGACGAGATCGTTGATGTACGCCGTGGTCCTCGGGCTGACGTAGGGCTCTACCCTCCGTCCCGGTTGCTGGACGTTTGCGGTCAACCATTGGACCAGGTCGGAGCGGTTGAGCGCGCGATCCTCCTCGACCAGCGATGCGTCCGCGAGGAGGGCGGGATCGTTCTGGGCGATGAGAGAGGGCCTTGCGAAGACGCCGACCAGGGCGTCCGTTTCCGTCAGCAGGCGCTGGCACAGTGACCTGATCGCGTCAGCCACCTCACGCGAGGGCGGGGGCCACAGCTCGTCCATGTTCTCAGTGTCCCTCTGCTCTCGGGGAGCCGAGGCTCCCGAAATGCCGTGTCACAGACAGATGAAGGGCTCGTCGGCGGCCTGGCCGACGGCGAAGGCGCGGGCTGCCGGCCGCCGCTGTTTACTACCACTAAACAGCGGCAGATTTACCACGCCCTCGTCGGCGCCACAAGGGGTTCGACGCCGTCGCCCCCTCCGCAGGGGCGCACCGACCGCCCCTGGCGCGCATGCCTTAGCCTCGTGTCACGGAGAGGACTCGTCCGGGTCGGCCCGTCACCTGACAGGCGCACGACCTCGGCCTCGGGACGGGCGGTGAGCACACCATGTCCATCGGTGACGGCGGGACAGCAGGCGGAGCGGAAAGGGGCGCCGCCGCCCTCGAAGCGTCCACAGGCGCGCAGCTGCGGAAGATCAGGCTCGACCGCGGGTTGTCGTTGACGGAGGTCGCGCACCGGGCAGAGGTCACCAAGGGTTTTCTGAGCCAGTTGGAGCGCGGGCTCACCAGCGTGTCCGTCCCGACGTTGCTGCGCGTCTGCGAGGTGCTGCGGATCGGGGTCGGGGAGCTGTTCGCGTACCCCGACGAGCAAGTCGTGGACGGTGGAAGCCGGATCGACATGGGCGGTGAGGGCGTGGCCGAATACCTGCTCACGCCCGCCGGCACCACGGCGTTCCAGGTCTTCCGTTCCGTGATCGAGCCAGGCGGAGGCACCGGAGGCCCCTATCGGCTCGACACCGCCACGATCTTCGCGATGGGACTGAGCGGCTCGACCCGTCTGATCGTCGGGGGCGAGACCCGGATGCTGTCGGCAGGGGCGTCCACCTCGTTCTCCGGACAGACGCTTCACCAGTTCGACAATCCGGGTGCGACGGTGAGCGAGGTCCTCTGGGTCCTGTCGCCTCCCCTGCTGCGCGCCGCGCGAGGACCCGCCTAGGTTCTGCCGTCAAATGTCGGGCCCACATCAGGAGCAATGCGAGGGCGATGGCTGTTTCGTAGGACTCGGCTGTCTTGTCGTAGTGGTTGGCGATCTCGCACCTGCTCCGCCCCAGGCCCGCTCGATGGCCACGTCGGACAGCGAGGGAACCGCCTGGCCAGATCCTTCCCCATGCCCTGCACGACATGGGGGTCCGGGAGCGGGTAGGTCTGGCCTCGCTGCGCCGCCGAGGTATCCGGGCCGTCATCCCGCAACCTTCTGACCATGTCGGACACCGTCTCCATGGAGGCCGAGCCGGCGGTCGTTCCCGCTGGGGATGCTGCACGATGCACAGGCCGATCGCGCCCCTGCGCTCGTGCGCCGACCGAGCCAACGCCATGCCGACTGCGGTGTTGGACGCCGCCGAGGAGTTCGACGTGGTGACCATCGGAGCGGGAATCGCCGGGACCAGCGCGGGCACCCCTCTCAGCCGAGAGCTCCCCGACAGGTCACCAGGCCCTGTCGCTGAATGTCAGGGCCACATCAGCAGGTCTTCCAGCCGCTTCCGCCCCGCAACGGCTCGGGCAGCAACGGCCGGACGAACTCCCACTCGGCATCAGACAGTTCATGGCGATAGATCACCCCACTGTGATCCACCAAGCAAGATCATTTGAAGGCATCGCCTAGAGCCGCTCGTAGACGGCTGGGCGGCGCGCTCGCAGGACGAGGGCCTGCACCGCGCCGGCCACTGCCGAGAGGGCGACGAGACCGCCGATCACCCATGCGCCCGCGACGGTGCCGACGAGGAGCGGGAAGTTGACGACCATCAGGCAGACCACACAGGCCAGGCCGAGGAAGGCGACGCCCGGGGCCACGACCGTACGCCACAACGACTGCCGCCCATCGGCGCGCCGGAAGAACCCGATGACCGCGAGGCTGGTGGCCGCCATCAGCAGGACGATGCCGAGGGTGGCGGCGCCTGAGAACCAGGCATAGAGGTCCTCGATCGGGTCGAGGCCGAGCGCGGCGACGACGAGCGTGGTGATGAACGCGACCGCCGAGGCAACGGCCGAGGACGCCGACGGCGCGCGGTGCCGTGAGTGGACGACGCCCAGCGACGCCGGAAGCGCACCGGCCCGGGACAGCGCGAACTGGTAGCGCGTCACGACGTTGTGGAAGGCCAGCACGCAGGCGAACTGGCTTGTGATCAGGAGGAGTTGCATGATGTCGGCCCAGACGGAGCCCACGTAGCTCCGCGTCAGCGTGAGGACCAGGCCCTCGGGGTCAGCCTGCGCGGCTCCGACCACCGCGTCGACGCCGACACCCACCACGATCGCCCACACGGTGAACGAGTAGAAGACCCCGATGACCAGGATCGCGACGTACGTCGCCCGCGGGACCGTGGCGTCGGGGTCCTTCGCCTCGTTGCGGAACACGGCCGTCGCCTCGAAGCCTATGAACCCGAAGATGGCGAACATGACGCCGAGCCCCAGGGAGCCGGTGCCCGCGATCGACGGCGACAGCGGCTCGGCCGTCAGGCCATGGGCACCGCCACGGCCCACGATGCCGAGGTCCAGGACCAGGAGCAGCAAGGATTCCAGCACCAGCACGGCACCGAGCACCTTGGCGCTCAGCTCGATGTCGCGGTAGCCGAGGAAGGCGATGACGCCCAGCGAGACGAGTGCCCACGACCACCACGGAGAGCCGACGTCGGCGTACCGCCGGATGACGTTGCTCGTCGCGACGCCGACGTAGGCGTTCACCCCGACGAGAAGCAGCGTGTAGGAGAAGAGCGCGAGGGTCGCGGCCGCGAGACCGGGGATCCGGCCCAGCCCCGCCTGGACGTAGGCGTAGAAGGCGCCCGCGTTGCGTACCCGTCCGGCCATCAGCGTGAAGCCGACCGCGAAGACCAGCAGCATCACGGTGGACAACGCGAAGTACAGCGGCATCCCCGGGCTGCCGCTCACGGCGAAGGCGAGCGGCACCCCTCCGGCCACAAGTCCGAGCGGCGCCGCCGCGGCGACGACCATGAACACGATCTGCGACACGCCGAGCCCACGGTTGAGCGGGTTGCCCGATCCCGCTTCACCGCCGGGTACTTCGACGTGCCCTGTCTTGGAGAGGTCGGTCATCGCGACCACCTTTCGGCTCACGGGCCGGTACCGGCTCGTCATGGGTGGGTGAAGGGGTGCGTGAGGCGGTACGCCCCCACGCGGTGAACCGGATCGGCTTTCGCGCAGCGGAGCGCGGAGATCCGGCTTCTGTCTCTCCGGCTCGGTCCTGAGAGAGGAGGTGGCTCCAAGCGGGACCGCGACGACAGCGGGTTCGGCCTCTGCGCACGACCACGGCCGCGTGTTTAGTGCCACTAAACACGCGAGGGGCAAACGAATATCACGCTGTCCTCGCCCCCGCAATGGCTGCGCAAAAGGCCGGCCGCCACGCCGAAGCCGCCCGTCGCACTGCTCCACCGAGGCCCGGTCTCGGCCTCGGTGGAGGTCGCGGCTCGAACGTCGGACACCGTACGGGCGCAGCGGCTCGGCCGGCCTGTGCATCGTGCACCGAGCCCTGGCAAAGGAGGTGCCCGCTGTCGTTCTCGCAGGCGGTCGCTGCTCGCGACAGTGAGGTGACCGCCACAGGAACAGCGAGGAAACGCCATGACAGCTGAGGTATTGGACGCCGTCGAGGAGTTCGACGTGGTGATCATCGGAGCAGGGATCTCCGGGATCGGCGCGGCCACCTATTTCAGCCGGGAGCTGCCCGACAAGTCGCTCGCCGTGCTGGAAGCGCGCGACGACATCGGAGGCACGTGGGACCTGTTCCGATATCCCGGCATCCGCTCGGACTCCGACCTCCACACGTTCGGATACGCGTTCAAGCCCTGGCGCCACGAAGCCGCGATCGCCGACGCTCCCCTCATCAAGGGGTACCTCCACGAGACCGTCGAGGAGAACGGCCTGGAGCGCGTCCTCAGGCTCGGCCACCGGGTCGTCCGCGCGGAGTGGTCCACCGCGGACTCACGGTGGACCCTCACCGTCCAGACGTCGGACCCCGCCACGGGAGCGACCCGGACCAAGACGATCCACGCGGGATGGGTCTTCGCCGCCACCGGCTACTACCGGTACGACGAGGGGTTCTCCCCGGAGTTCCAGGGTCGGGACGAGTTCGAAGGCCGGATCGTCCACCCGCAGCACTGGCCCGAGGGACTCGACTACAGCGACAAGAAGGTCGTCGTCATCGGCAGCGGCGCGACCGCGATCACGCTGGTGCCGGCCATGACCCGAGGGGCGGGCGCCGCCCGGCACGTGACGATGCTGCAGCGCACCCCCACCTACGTCATGGCACTCCCCCGTGTCGACAGGGTCGCCCTGGCACTCACGAAGCTGCTCGGGGAAGAGCGCGGGTACGCCGTGACGCGGTTCAAGAACATCTGGACCGAACACGCCGTCGTGAAGGGGCTGCGGAGGTTCCCCAAGGCAGGACGGGCCTACATCCGGCGCGAGAACGTCAAGCGCCTTCCCAAGGGGTTCGATGTCGACAAGCACTTCAACCCGCCGTACGACCCGTGGGACCAGCGGGTGTGCGTGGCACCGAACGGCGACTTCTTCGACGCGATCAAGGACGGAAAGGCCTCCGTCGTCACCGACGCCGTGGCCCGGTTCAGCAAGCGCGGAGTCGTCCTGGCGTCGGGCGAGGAACTGGAAGCCGACATCATCGTCACCGCGACGGGACTGAACCTGCAGCTCTTCGACGGCATGCCGCTCGTGGTCGACGGCCGCCAGGTCGACCTCGCGGACGCGCTCTGTTACCGCGGCATGCTGCTGAGCGGCCTCCCGAACTGGGCGATGGCGATCGGCTACACCACCTCGTCCTGGACGCTCAAGGTGAGCCTGATGTGTCGCTACTTCATCGATTTGGTCAGGCACATGGACGCCCGCGGATACGACACGGTGGTGCCGGTCGCACCGTCGGGAACGACCCGCAGGCCCGTCATGGACCTCCAGGCCGGATACGCCAAGCGCGGCGAGAAGCTCATGCCCAAGCAGGGTCTCGAGAAGCCCTGGCGGATGGCGATGTCCTACCCCGAGGACGCCAAGGCCCTGCGCGGCCCGGTGGCCGACGAGCACCTCAAGTTCGGCGCCCGCCGGGCGGCCGCCCAGTCGCCCGGCGGGAGGCGAGCCACCCATGCCTGAGACCAGCGGCTCCGAGAGCGCCGACCAGTACGCTGCCCTGCCGTCCGGGATGACGATCTGCTTCCGGGACCACGGCGACAAGGCCGACCCCGCGATGCTGCTCATCGCGGGACTGGGCGAAGACCTCACCTTCTGGACCGAATCGTTCGTCGGCTCCCTCGTCACCAGGGGCTTCCGGGTCGTCGCGATCGACAACCGCGACGTCGGCCAGTCGACGTTCGTCGCCGCTCCCCCTCCCGGACTCTGGCGTCAGATCGCCGCGCGTCCGCGCCGCGACGCGTACACGCTGGCCGACATGGCCCGGGACGCCGTCGGCGTACTCGACCACCTCGGGATCGCGCGGGCGCACCTGGTCGGACGGTCGATGGGCGGAATGATCGCGCAGACGATCGCGGCCACCGCACCCGAGCGGGTCCTGTCACTGGCCTCCCTCTACTCCACCACCGGGGCGCGCAAGGTCGGGCAGCCGTCCCTGTCGACGATCCGGCTCCTCGCCGCCCCGCCGGCGAGGAACAGAACCGAGGCGGTCCGTGCCCACCTGCGGCTCACCCGGCACGTCGCGGGAACGGGACACCCCATCGACGACGCGGCCGAGGCGGCCGTCGCGGCGCGCGGCTGGGACCGCAGCGCCGGTGAGCCGGCGGCCGGCACGGCGCGGCAGATCCAGGCGATCCAGCTCTCCGGAGACCGGACGGCCCAGCTGAGCGGGATCACCGCCCCGACGCTGGTCATCAACGGCGACCGGGACCCGCTGGTGCACCCGAGCGGCGGCGCCGCGACCGTCAGGGCGATCCGCTCGGCGCAGCACGTGGTCATCCCCGGCATGGGCCACCACATCCCCGAGTCCCTCGTCGACCCCGTCACGACCTACATCGCGCAGCACGCGAACCGCGTGGGCGAAGGAGGAAGCCATGTCCGGATCTCGTAAGCCCGACACCAGGGACACCACGGTCGACGTCGTGATCGTCGGCGCCGGCTTCGCCGGCCTGAGCGCCGCCGAACGGCTGGTGAGCATGGGGCGGTCCGTCCTGGTCGTGGAAGGCCGCGACCGGGTCGGAGGCCGCTCGCTCACCGGCGAGGTGGCAGGCGTGAAGGTCGACCTCGGAGCGACGTGGGTGTCCCGGCGCCACACCGCCATCCGGGACCTCGCGAACCGGATGGGGTGTACCACCACCGGCCAGTTCGACCAGGGGCGCAACGTCCTGTGGCTGGCCGGCCGGCGCCGCACCTACAGCGGCACCATTCCCAAGGTCTCCCCCGCGACCCTGGTCGACATGGCCCGCATGCAGGCGGCCGTGAACAAGCTGGTCGCGACCATCGACGTGAACGCCCCGTGGGAGACGCCCGAGGCCGGCCGGCTCGACGCCCTCTCGTTCGGCGAATGGCTCGACCGGAAGAACGCGCTGCCCAGCACCCGTGCGCTGATGACCATCGTCAGCAAGGTGCAGTGGGGCTGCACCCCGGGAGACGTCTCCCTACTGCACGTACTGCGCTACATCCGTGCGGCGGGCGGGCTCAACCACATGCTGGACGTCGAGGACGGAGCCAACGAGGACCGGTTCGTCGAGACCACCCAGGAGATCGCCAAGCGGGTGGCGGAGCGGCTCGGCGACCGCGTACGCCTGGACACGCCGGTGCGCCGCGTCACGCAGGACGACGACGGCGTCACCGTCAGCACCGACTCCGGCGAGATCCGCGCCGGGTACGCGATCGTCACGGCCGCGCCGGAGCACCGCGCCGCCATCGCCTTCGAGCCCGCGCTGCCCGAGCAGGCCGAAGGGCTCGCGCGAACCTGGCCCATGGGCGCGCTGAGCAAGGCGTTCGTGGCCTACGAGAAGCCGTTCTGGCGGGCCGACGGCTGTTCCGGCGAGGCGGTGACCGACACCGGAACCGTGTTCATCACCTTCGACGTGTCGCCCGGCTCCGGCGGACCGGGCGTCCTGATGACCTTCTGCGACCCCCGCGTCTTCGACGGCTTCGACCCCGAGACCCGACGCGACATGGTCGTACGGCAGCTCGTCGACCTCTACGGTCCGCAGGCCCACACCCCGATCGACTACCTGGACCACTGCTGGGGAGCGGAACCGTTCGCCCCGGGCGGCCCCCACCCCGCCGCCGGCCCCCACGCGACCACGAGCTACGGCAAGGCGCTGACCGAGCCCCACGGACGCGTCCACTGGGCCGGCACCGAGACCGCCGGCGAATGGGCCGGCACCATGAACGGCGCGGTCCTGGCCGGCCAGCGCACCGCCGAGCGCGTCCTCACCCTCCTGTCCCGCGACGTCCGACAGGGGGCGTCTCGATGAGGGAGGCGCTGTTCCTGCTGGCCGACCTGTGGATGATCTTCGTCGGCTACTTCTACGGCTGGAAACTCGTCCGCCGGTACGGCAACTACCTCCTCGGTCTCGAATTGATGGTCGTCGCGACGTCGGGCAGCAACTTCCTGCTCTGGTCGCTGCTCGGCGCCAAGAGCGACAGCGTCCTGTACGACGTGGCGTACTTCTTCGACGCGTTCTCCCGGTCGGTCGGCATCACGCTCATCCTGATCATGGGCCTGATGAAGGTCACCCACCGCTACAAGCCGAGCCGCAGCGTCGACGTCGCCGTGTTCGGAGTCGCGATCGTGGCCGGTCTGTTCCTCCGGCCGTTCCACGGCGCGGATCTCCACACCGGCGGCCTCGCGTTCTGGGTCGCCGTGTTCTATGTCGTCGTCAATCTCCTCACGGCGGTCTTCCTCGGGTACTTCGTCAAGCGGCTCTGGAACGCGGGCGCGAAGCGGCTCGCGATCTGGACGGGCCTGGTCAGCGCCGCCGGGTCCACCATCGCGTTGGCCTACGACTTCTTCCCGCTGCCGTTCGACGACGCGAACCGCACGATCTTCTACACCGCCGCGCTGGCGACGTGGGGCACCCAGGGATTCGTCTACTTCCGTGCCTACCGCACGCTGCACGACCGCAACGCGGCCTTGGATGCGACCCCGGCCCGCACAAGCAGCACCCTCGCATGAACCCCGAGAACGAATAAGGAGTCAGCATGGCGAAGAGGCACGTGTACGCGGTGGTGGACCCCGCCACCGGCAAGCTGGTCAAGGAGTACCCCACCGCGACGGACGAGGCCGTCGAGGGTGCGGTCGACGCGGCGGCGAAGGCCTACGCGCAGTGGTCGAGGCAGACCTCCGTGGAACAGCGCGCCCAGTTGCTGAACACCGTCGCCGCCCTCCACGACGAGCGCAGCGGGCACCTCGCCGAGATCATCCACCGGGAGATGGGCAAGCCGGTGGACGAGGGCGTCGCGGAGGTCGAGTTCAGCGCCTCGATCTACCGGTACTACGCGGAGAACGCGGAGAAGTTCCTCGCCGACGAGCCGATCGAGCTCCTCGAAGGGGAGGGCACCGCTTTCGTCCGGCGCCAGCCGGTCGGCGTGCTGCTGGGGATCATGCCCTGGAACTACCCGTACTACCAGGTGGCCCGGTTCGCCGCGCCCAACCTCGCGCTGGGCAACACCATCGTGCTCAAGCACGCGTCGCAGTGCCCGGAGTCGTCCGAGGCTCTCCAGCAGCTGTTCACGGACGCGGGCTTCCCCCAGGGCTGTTACGTCAACGTCCACGCCACCGGCGAGCAGATCGGTCGCGCCATCGCGGACCCCCGCGTGCAGGGCGTCTCCTTCACCGGTTCGGAGCGGGCCGGCGCGGAGGTCGCCGAGAAGGCCGGGCGCAACCTCAAGAAGGTGGTGCTCGAACTGGGCGGCTCCGACCCCTTCATCGTCCTGTCGACCGACGACCTGGACGCCACGGTCCAGGCGGCGGTCGAGACGCGGTTCGAGAACACCGGCCAGGCGTGCAACGCCGGGAAGCGCTTCATCGTCGCCGAGGACATCTACGACGCCTTCCTCGACAAGTTCACCCGGAAGGTGCTCGCCCTGACCGACGGCCTGACACCGCTCTCCTCGGTCGCCGCCGCCGAGTACGTCGAGGAACAGGTCGAGCGAGCCGTCGGCGAGGGGGCGACCTTCGTCTCCGCACGGCAGCGCGAGGGCGCCCACTTCCCGCCCGGCGTGCTGACGGGCGTCTCCCCGGCGTCGCCGTCGGCCGCCGAGGAGCTCTTCGGCCCGGTCGCGACCGTCTACCGGGTCGGCTCCGAGGAGGAGGCCGTCGACCTGGCGAACGGGACGCCGTACGGCCTGGGCTCCTACGTGTTCACGACGGACCGGGAGCAGGCGCTGCGCGTCGCCGACAGGATCGAAGCCGGCATGGTCTTCATCAACGGCGTCGGCCTCGAAGGCGCGGAACTGCCCTTCGGCGGGGTCAAGCTGTCCGGTTTCGGCCGCGAACTGGGCCGGGCGGGAATCGACGAGTTCGCCAACAAGAAGCTCATCCGCACCGCCCGGCCGTGATCGCCCAGCGCGCAGAAGGAAACCCGCTATGACCATCGAATTCGACGCTGCCGTCTTCAGGACGCCGAACGAACCGCTGACGATCGAGAGAGTGTCGATCCCCTCGACGCCTCCGCCCGGCGAGGTGCTCGTGCGGCTCAAGGCGAGCGGGGTGTGCCACAGCGACCTCCACGTCCTCCTGGGCGAATGGGAGGTTCCCTCGCCGATGATCCTCGGCCATGAGGGAGCCGGGATCGTGGAAAGGGTCGGCGAAGGCGTCACGACGGTGAAGGAGGGCGACCACGTCGTGCTGTCCTGGACGCCTTCCTGCCACCGCTGCCGCTACTGCATCAGTGGCAGGCCCGTCCTCTGCGACATGGTCAGCCAGCACTCGGCGAACCACCTGTCGTTCGACGGCCGGTCCCGGATCACGTCCGCCGGCGGGGGCGACGTGCTCAGCTTCGCGGGCCTCGGAACGTTCGGAGAGTACGCCCTCGTGCCCGAGTCGGGCGCCATCGCCATCCGGGACGACGCGCCGTTCCCGCAGTCGGCCCTGGTCGGATGCGCGGTCACGACCGGCGTGGGCGCGGCCGTCAACACCGCCAAGGTGCGGCCGAGCGACACGGTGCTGGTCCTCGGCTGCGGCGGCGTCGGCCTGAACGCGATCCAGGGCGCCCGGCTCGCCGGCGCGCGGAAGATCATCGCCGCGGACCTCTCCGACGAGAAGCTGGAGCAGGCACGCCTCTTCGGCGCGACCGATCTGATCAACAACGGCCGCGAGAACTTCACGGACCGGGTGCGACAGCTCACCGACGGACGCGGTGTGGAGATCGCCATCGAGGCCATCGGGCTGCCCCGCACCATCGAGTCGGCCTACGAGGTCCTGGCCCGAGGCGGCACGGCGGTGGTCGCCGGGCAGGTCGCGGACGGCCTGAAGGTCTCCATCGATCCCTTCGTCATGTCCGACCAGGAACTGTCGCTCATCGGCTCGAACTACGGATCGAGCAAGCCGGCTTCCGACTTCCCGTTGCTGATCGACCACTACATGAACCACCGCCTCGATCTCGACTCCCTGGTGACGAGCGTGATCGATCTGAAGGACGTCAACGAGGCGTTCGACCAGATGAAGCGCGGCATCGGCATCCGCTCGGTCATCACGTACTGAAAGGCAGGGGCGATCTCATGGCCCTGGAATCATCACGCTCGGCCTTCGAGCGAGCCCGCCGCAGCGTCGGCGGAGGAGTGGGGTCGGGCCTGCGCGCCGCGATGCCTCCCCATCCGCTCTTCGTGCGCGAGGCGCGGGGCGCGTACGTCTGGGACCTGGACGGCGACCGGTACACCGACTACGTGATGGCCTGGGGCCCGCTCGTCCTCGGTCACGGCGACCCGCGCGTGGTGTCCGCGGTGTCCGAGGTCGCGACGAGGATGCAGGTCGTCGGCACCGGCCACGCGCTGGAGTACCTCGCGGCGGAAGCGGTCCTGGAGGCCGTGCCGCACGGCGAGCGACTGCTGTGGAGCAACACGGGGACCGAAGCGGTGCAGGTCGCGCTGCGCCTCGCGCGCGCCGCGACCGGGCGGCGGCGCGTCCTCAAGTTCGCCAGGAGCTACCACGGTTGGCACGACACCGTGTACGCCGGGATGTCCGAGGACGACTGCGATCGCCCCGCCACCCCCGGTGGGCCGGGGCAGTCGGCCAGCGTGCTCGACGACCTGGTCGTCGCGCGCTTCAACGACGTGCGGCTGGCCGAGCGCCTGCTGAGCGAGTCCGTCGAGCGCGACATCGCGGCCGTGCTCGTCGACCCGGTGATGAGCAACGCCGGCGTCGAAGCACCCACACCGCAGTTCCTGTCCACGCTGCGGACCCTCTGCGACCGGCACGGCGTCGTCCTCGTCTTCGACGAGGTGATCGCCGGGTTCCGGATCGCCCGGGGCGGCGCGGCCGAGAAGTACGGCGTCCTTCCCGACCTGTCCGTCTTCGGGAAGGCGATGGCCGGCGGCTTCACCCAGAGCGCCGTCGTCGGCCGGGCCGATCTGATCGACCAGGTGACCTCCGGTGTCGTTCACGCCGGAACCTTCAACGCCAACCCGATCGCGCTGGCGGCCGTCGCGGCGACCATGCGCGCCCTGGCCGACCCCGAGGTCTACGAGCAACTCGAAGGGATCTCGTCCGAGTTCGACACCCTCGTCGGCGCCGTTCTCGGCTCATCGCCCGACTTCGGCAGCTTCAACCGGGTCGGCTCGCTCCTCCAGTACGTCCCCGCCGGTGGCGCCACGGGGCTTCACGGAACAAGCGGGCTCTGGGTGGTGATCCTCGAAGGGATGCTGCGGCAGGGCTTCCTGTTCATGCCGTCCGGCAAGGTCTTCCTCAGCACGGCACACACCACCGCCGACGTCGAGGCGACGGCCGAGGCCCTCGACCGGCTCCTGCGGAAGTCGTGACGCCCCGTCACGTCGCACGTAACCCCCACTCACTCCGGGCCAGGCCGCGTGTTCTGTTCCCCGCGGCCTGGCCCGGTCCACTTTCCCGGAAGAAACACCATGCTGAACCTCTCGGTCCTGCTCGAGGACTCCGCCCGCACGCACCCGCACCGGGACGCCGTCGTCCTCGGCACGACGCGACTCACCTACGCCCAGATCGACGCCGCCGCCAACCAGGTCGCCAACCTCCTGGTGGACCGCGGCGTCTGGCCCGGCGACAAGGTCGCGCTCAGTTGCCCGAACGTGCCCTGGTTCCCGATCGTCTACTACGGGATCCTCAAGGCCGGCGCCGTCGTCGTACCGCTCAACATCCTGCTCAAGGGCCGGGAGATCGCCTACCACCTCGCCGACTCGGAGGCGAAGGCGTACTTCTGCTTCGAGGGTGACGCGGGTCTGCCGATGGGTGCGAAGGGACACGCCGGGTTCACCGAGACGGCGGGCTGCGAGCACTTCTTCCTCATCACCGCCGACCCCGCGGCGGACAGCCCGATCGAGGGCGTCGAGACCCTGGGCGCCGCGCTGCGGGGCACCGCGCCGACGTTCGACAGCATCGGAACCTCGGGGGACGACCCGGCTGTGCTGCTCTACACGAGCGGTACGACCGGACAGGCGAAGGGTGCCGAACTCAGCCACACCAACCTGGTTCTCAACGCCCTCGCGTGCAACCGGCTGTTGGACAACCAGCCGGCCTCCGACACCCATCTGCTGGTGCTGCCACTGTTCCACTCCTTCGGGGCGACCGTGCAGATGAACGCCGGCTTCTCGACGGCGAGCACACTGGTGCTGCTGCCACGGTTCGACGCCCGGCAGGCGGTGTCCCTGATGCAGCAGGAGGACATCACCTTTTTCGCCGGCGTCCCCACCATGTGGTGGGGCCTGCTGCAGGCCCTCACCGACGACGTCGACGTCGAGCGCATCGTGAGGAACCTGCGCGTCGGCGTCTCCGGCGGCGCCGCGCTCCCCGCGGAACTCGTCAAGCAGGTCAGGGAGCGACTGGGCGTCCAGGTCCTGGAGGGCTACGGCCTCTCCGAGACCTCGCCGGTGGTGACCTTCAGCGATCCGGCGCGGGAGCCCCGGCCCGGGTCGATCGGCGTGCCGATCTGGGGCGTCGAGGTCAAACTCGTCAACGCGGACTGGTCGGAGGTCGGGGACGACGGCTCAGGCAGCGCCATCGGGGAGATCGCGGTCAAGGGCCACAACGTGATGAAGGGCTACCACGGCCGCCCCGAGGCCACCGCCGAAGCCGTCAGGGACGGCTGGTTCCGTACCGGCGACCTGGCCCGCAGGGACCAGGACGGCTTCTACTACATCGTCGACCGGGCGAAGGACCTGATCATCCGCGGCGGCTTCAACGTGTACCCGCGCGAGATCGAGGAGGTCCTGATGACGCACCCCGCGATCAGCCTGGCCGCGGTCGTCGGCGTGCCGCACGAGAGCCACGGCGAGGAGATCAAGGCGTTCGTCATCCTCGACCAAGGCGCCGAGGCCCGCCCCGACGAGCTGATCGCCTGGGGCAAGGAGCAGATGGCCGCCTACAAGTACCCGCGCATCGTCGAGGTCGTGCAGACGCTGCCGATGACGTCCACCGGAAAGATCCTCAAGCGCGAACTCACGTGACCGGCGCGCCAAGCGCACGGACACGGATGGGAAGGACGGCAGATGACAGTGGATGACGGCAGGCGGCGGGACACGTCCCCCGACGGGTCCGGTACGGAGCCGGACACGACACCCGGCTCGCTCGTGGCCGCCTGGAAGGCACGCGTGGCGAAGAACCCGGAGGGCACCGCGCTCCGCTTCTTCGACGGTGCCCTGACCGCGCGGGAGGTGGACGCGGCGTCGGACGCCCTGGCCGCCGCGTTCGAGGCCCGCGGGACCGGCCGGGGCGACCGCGTCGGGGTGTACCTGCAGAACGTCCCGCAGTACGCGCTGGTGCTGCTGGCCCTGTGGAAACTGGGGGCCACGGCCCTGGGACTCAACCCGATGTACCGGCGCCAGGAACTCCGCCGGATCATCGACGACTCCGGGGCGGTCGGCGTCGTCTGCGCGGACGCGGACGTCCACGAGACGCTCGGCACACTGGCGGGGAGCACGGTCCGATGGCTGATCAGCACGTCGGCGCTGGACTACCAGTCGAGGAACGACGCGCGGGCCTTCGCGACGACTGGGCGCCACGCGCCGGCGCCGGACGGCGACCTGGTGGCGCTGATCGGCGAGTTCGAGGGCCGCGGCCCCTCGCCCGTGGAACTGACCCGCGACGACGTCGCGTTCCTGACCTACACGTCGGGAACGACGGGGCCGCCGAAGGGCGCCATGAACACCCACGGCAACGTCCTGAGCGTGGTGGCGACCTGCGCTTCGTGGATGGGGGTGGGCGACGGGGACGTCGTCTTCGCCATGGCCCCGCTGTTCCACATCACCGGTGCCGTGGTCAACGCGACGATCTCCCTGCTCACCGACACCACGCTCGTCCTGGCGGGCCGGTTCCACCCCGAGGTCGCCCTGGACGCCTTCGCCGAGCAGGGGGTGACCTACACGATCGGCTCCATCACCGCGTACAACGCGATCTTCCAGCTGCCGCAGGCCGGACCGGAGCACTTCGCGTCGGTGAAGACCCTGTACTCCGGGGGCGCGCCGATCCCGCCGGCGACCGTCGAGCGGTTCCGGGAGCGGTTCGGCGTCTACCTCCACAACGGCTACGGGATGACCGAGACGACGTCCGCCGTCATCGCCGTACCGCCGGGGGACAGAGCGCCGGTGCATACGCCGAGCGGGACCTTGTCCATCGGCAAGCCCCTGCCGCACCTCACCGCGCGCGTCGTGGACCTGCACGGTGACCCGGTGCCGAGCGGGGAACAGGGCGAACTCGAATTGAGCGGGCCGCAGGTGGTGCCCGGCTACTGGGACAAGCCCGAGGCCACCCGCCGGACCATGCCGGAAGGCCGGCTCCGCACCGGCGACGTCGCCGTCATCGACGAGCAGGGCTGGGTCTACCTGGTGGACCGGCTCAAGGACCAGATCAACGTGTCCGGGTACAAGGTCTGGCCGCGCGAGGTCGAGGACGCCCTGTACGAACACCCCTCGGTCCTCGAAGCCGCGGTCGTCGGACAGCCGGACGCCTACCGCGGCGAGACCGTCGTCGCCTACGTCTCCCTCAAAGCGGGCCTGAACGCCACGGCCGAGGAGCTGATCGCGTTCACGCGTGAGCGGCTGGCGGCCTACAAGTGTCCCCGCACGATCCATTTCCTGGCCGACCTGCCCAAGACCCAGAGCGGCAAGATCCGGCGCGCTGAACTCCGCGGAACAGGCGCCACCGAGCCGTCCGCACCTTCGAAGGACTGATCCGTTGAACCAGAACAGCAGCGGTCAGGGCCGCTTCGCGGACCGTGTCGCCATCGTGACCGGGGCGAGCCGGGGCATCGGTCTCGCCGTCGCGGAACGGCTCGTCGCGGAAGGCGCCCGTGTCTGCCTGACCGCACGCAAGGCCGGACCGCTCGAAGAGGCCGCCGCCGCTCTCCCCCGGGACAGGGTCATCACCGTGGCCGGCAAGGCGGACGACCCCGAGCACCGCCGCGAGGTCTTCGACATCGTGGCGGGCGAGTTCGGCGGGCTGGACGTCCTGGTGAACAACGCGGGCGTCAATCCGGCGTACGGTCCCGTCGTCGGCCTGGACCTCGATGTCGCCCGCAAGGTGCTGGAGGTCAACGTCCTCGCCACCCTCGCCTGGGTGCAGGACGCCGTGGCCCACCCGAAGCTCGGTTTCTCCGAACGTCGGGGCTCCGTCGTGAACCTCTCCTCCGTCACCGGCGACACCCCGTCACCCGGCATCGGCCTCTACGGCGTGAGCAAGGCGGCGGTGTCCCACCTGACCCGGACCCTGGCCGTCGAGCTCGGCCCGGAGATACGGGTCAACGCGGTGGCCCCCGCCGTCGTGAAGACGCGGTTCGCCGAAGCCCTGTACGAGGGCAGGGAAGCCGAGGTGGCCGCCGACTACCCCCTGCGGCGACTGGGCGTGCCGTCCGACATCGCCTCCGCCGTGGCGTATCTGGCCTCGGAGGACGCCTCGTGGGTCACCGGCCACGTCCTCACCGTCGACGGCGGCCTCACGGTCGCCGGCGGCACCGCGTAACGCCCCCCGCCACCCCCGAAAGGACTGCCATGACTTTCACCCACCTTCCGCCCGAGGTGGCGGAGCTGGCGGAGCGCACCCGTCGCTTCATCCGCGATGTCGTCGTCGACGCCGAGCCCGTACCGGGCGGGCGCCTCGACCAGGCCGCCCGCGACCGGCTTCAGGCCGCGGCGAAGGAGGCCGGCGTCTTCGCGCCGCTCGTGCCGGAGGAGTACGGCGGCCAGGGCCTGCCCATCGAGCACTGGTCGCCGGTCCTCCAGGAGGCCGGCTACTCGCCCATCGGCCCCAGCGCGCTCAACTGCATGGCCCCCGACGAGGGCAACATGCACATGCTCCACCTCATCGCTACCGAGGAGCAGAAGAAGCGGTATCTCGCGCCGCTGGCCGCGGGAGAGATCCGGTCCTGCTTCGGCATGACCGAGCCCCACCCGGGCGCCGGATCCGACCCGGCGGCGCTGCGCACCACGGCCGTGCGCAGCGACGGCGGCTGGATCATCGACGGCCACAAGCGGTTCACCAGCGGGGCCGTCGGTGCCGCGTTCTGCATCGTGATGGCGCGCACCCCGGCCGTCGACGGCTCCCCCGAGGGGGCCACCATGTTCCTCGTCGACCTGACGAACCCCGGGATCCGGGTCGGCGAGGCGATCCACACCGTCGACCGCGCCATCGACGGCGGCCACCCGCACCTGTACCTGGAGAACTGCCTCGTCCCCGACGACGCGGTCCTCGGCGAGGTCGGACTCGGCTTCCGGTACGCGCAGGTGCGGCTCGGCCCCGCGCGGCTCACGCACTGCATGCGGTGGCTGGGGCTGGCACGGCGAGCACACGACATCGCGCTCGACCGGGCAGGGAAGCGGGAGCTGTTCGGCGGTCCGATCGACTCGCTCGGCCTGGCCCAGCACCTGATCGCCGAGTCCGTGATCGACCTCGAGACCTCCGACGCGGTCATCACCAAGACCGCCGCTCTGCTGGGCGCCGACCCGAAGGCGGGCTCGGCGATGTCCTCGGTGGCGAAGGTGCACTGCTCCGAGGCGGTCTTCCGGGTGATCGACCGAGCGATCCAGATCTGCGGCGGCGACGGCGTCTCCGACGGGCTCCCGCTCGCGCAGTACCTGAACGAGGTCCGCCCGTTCCGCATCTACGACGGCTCCAACGAGACCCACAGGTGGGCCATCGCCCGCCGCGCCTCCGCCGCCCGCAGCGCCGCCGTCCGGGCCGGCGAACCCCACCGGGGCGCCGCCGTCGTCAGCCGGGACGGGGCCGCGTGATGCACACCGTCCCCGACGGCGTGGAAGTCGTCGCGAGCCTTGAGCACGCCCGCCGCCTCGACAGCCCTCCGCTCCTGGTCCTCGACGCGGTCACCGGCTTCCTCGATGCGCACGGCATCGGCTGCGGCCCGCTCGCGTGGCAGCGCATCGGCGACGGGCAGTCCAACGTCACCTACCTGATCGAGCGCGGCGGCGAGTCCGTCGTCCTGCGCCGCGGCCCGCGCCCGCCGCTGCCGAAGTCGACGCACGACATGGTGCGCGAGGCCCGCATCCAGAAGATCCTCGGCGCGCACGGGGTACCGGTGCCGGAGATCATCGCCGTCTGCGAGGACGAGGACGTCCTGGGCGTGCCGTTCTACCTCATGGGCCGGCTCGACGGGACAGTCATCACCGACACGGTCCCTGCCCAGCTCTCCCCCGCCGGGCAGCGCCGGGCCACCAGTGAAGCGGTCGTCGACACCCTCGTCGCCCTGCACCGCATCGACGTCACCCGCGGCGACCTCGCCTCCCTGGGCCGCCCCGAAGGGTATCTCCGCCGCCAGGTGGAGCGGTTCCGCGGCCTGTGGGAGATCAACACCACCCGCAGCCTGCCCGCGGTGGACCGCATCGCCGACTGGCTCGCCCGCAACCTGCCGACGAGCCGGGCGGCCTCGGTGGTGCACGGCGACTACCGCATGGGCAACCTCATGTTCGCCCGCCAGGCCCCGGCCAGGGTCCTCGCGATCCTGGACTGGGAGATGGCCACGCTCGGTGACCCGCTCGCGGACCTGGGGTACCTCACCGCCACCTGGTCCGAGGCAGGCAGTCCTCCCACCCCCCTCGAACTCACCACGGTGACCCGGTCGCCCGGGTACCTCACCCAGCGCCAGCTGGCGGAGCGCTACCGGTCCCGCACGGGCCTCGACCTGACCGCGCTCCCCTGGTACCAGACCCTCGCCCTGTGGAAGGCGGCGATCTTCTGCGAGGCCATCCACACCCGCTGGCGGCGGGGTGAGCGCCCGAACGACACGGCCTTCGGACCGTCACTCGAAACGGGTGTCCCACGGCTCCTGGAGCGGGCCGGGCGATACGCCGGCCTGACGGCGACCACCCGCCTCTGACACCCGACGCGTCCCGCTGCGGGGCTCTTCACCGACCTCGCCGCGGCCAGCCGCCCTGCTCCGGCATCACGCCGAGGCCGCTGCTCGTCGACGGGAGCCGACGCGACCTCCTCCGCGGAGGCCGCGCCACCGTCGAGGTCCCGCGGTCGCAGCCATGGAGTTCCGCCCGGTACGGAGCACGGCCCCCGGACTCCCTCGCTCGTCCTCGACGGCCGCCACCGCCCCCGCGCCCCCTCGCGCGCCGTGTCCGTCTTCCTTTTCTTCAGAGAGAGGTCCCGTGCCCTCCGCTTCCTCCCGGCTCCCTTCCCGTGACACCCGGATGCCGGTCACCGTCAACGCGCTGCCGCTCGCCGTCGGTGTCCTGCTCTCCTGCTCCACGCCCCTCGGAGAGATCTCCGTGTACGGACGTCTCACCCTCGGCATCGCGTGGGCACTCACACAGCTCGCCGTCCTCATCGGCGGGACCTGGTGGTACGAGAACCGGGCCGCGTCCTCCTTCGAAGCGGCCTCGGCCACGACCGCCGCTTCGCGTTCGGCCGGGGGCGCGTGGTGACGACGTACCTCCTGAGCGCCGGCTCGCCCGACCTCATCGGCTCCGCCGCACGGGGCGCGGTCATCTGCGCCTTCCTGGTCTTCATCGGCCTATGCCTGCTGTGGGTCTTCACCCTCGCCACCCAGGACGACGACCCGGAACGCCTCTACGTCGCCGGCCGGTCTCTCCCGCCCGTCTTCAACGGCGTGGCTCGGCAGCGCGCGTCCCTGGGAGCGAACGACACACCGCCGGCATACGGCGCCGGAACCGACTCCTCACCTGGGTGCCCCTGGGGCGCGCGTCGACTCCGACAAGACGTCGTGAGCGGACAGCTCCGCCGTGCCCTCGACGGGCCTGTGCATCGTGCACCGGGCCCGGGCCAAGCAGGTGCCCGCTGTCGTTCTCGCCGGCGGTCCCGGCTCGCGACAGTGAGACGACCACCACATGAACGACGTGTGAACGACCTGACCGTCGCACCCGCCCGACCGTCACGAGGAAGACGCGCGGGAGTCCCCAGAACGGAATGCCCGGCGGTTGATCGAGCGGTCGATCAACCGTGACCCAGATCGAGGGAGAGGACGCACATGACGACCCAGAGGAAGGCCCAGGCCCTGACGTCCGTGGCCAACGACACGCCGGCGGAGGAGATCCTCAAGATCGTGACCCGTGACGGCGGCGTCATCATCAAGGGCTTCCTGACGCAGGAGCAGATCGCCCGCTTCAACGCCGAGATCGAGCAGCCGCTGCGGGCGCTCGCCCCGGGGTCGACCCACGAGAACGAGATCGTGGCCGCGTTCCACGGCAGCAACACCAAGCGCCTCACGAACCTGGTGACGCACAGCCCCACGTTCCGCAGCGAGGTCATCGACCACCCCCTGGTCCACGAGATCAGCGACCTGGTCTTCCTCCAGGAGTCGGGTACGTACTGGATGACCACCGCACAGGTGATCGAGATCGGCCCCGGCAACCAGGCGCAGATGCTGCACCGGGACCTGGAGAACTGGTTCCCGTTCATCGGCATGGGGCCCAAGGGCCCGGAGGTCACCATCAACTTCCTGGTTGCCCTGACCGACTTCACGGAGGAGAACGGCGCCACCCGCGTCATCCCCGGAAGCAACCACTGGAGCGACTTCGAGGACCGCGGGACCCCCGAGCAGACGATCCCCGCCGTCATGAACGCCGGGGACGTCCTTCTCATCAGCGGCAAGACCGCGCACGGCGGCGGGGCGAACCGGACCGGCGACGAGTACCGGCGCGGCCTCGCCTTCACGTTCAACGCCGGCTTCCTCACCGGCGAGGAGGCGTACCCCTTCCTGGTCGACAAGGAGCTCGCCAGGACGCTCTCGCCGCGAGTCCAGCGCATGCTCGGCTTCCGCTCCCAGTACCCCACGGGCTCTCCCGGCCTGTGGCAGGTCGACTACGCCGACCTCGGCGACCACCTCGGCCTCTGAGGGCCGGACCGACCAGAGGCCGCCGTAGCCGTCCGAGGAGCGCACGTCATGGCTTTCCCGTACATTCGCACTATGGGAACCGAGGTCGATGCGTTCCTCGGCCGGCTGGCCCGCCACCTCAGACCACAGGTGACGAAGCTGGCGGTCCTAATGCTCCGGCGCCTGAACGACGAGTTCCCCGAGCTGTGGGAGAACGCGGACATCGAGGCCCTGACCCTGGAGGAGACGGCCCAGCACGTCACCGTCCTGCTGGATCTCCTGGAGAACCGCCCCAGCGCGAGCGTGCCGGGGGCTCCTCCGGCCGCATTGGACATCGCCCGCCTCTACGCCCGGCGGGGAATCCCGGTGAGCCGGCTCCTCCGTTCCTACCGGCTCGGCCACCTCAGCCTGCTCGAACAGGTACAGGCCGAAGCTCCCCGCCTCACCGACGACTGGCACATGATCAACCTCGCCACGGTGAGGCTGGTCGCGATCGGTTTTGCCTACGTGGACCGGTCCTCGGAGGAGGTCGTCGCCGCCTACCAGGAGGAGCGCGACCATCTCCTTCAGCGTCGGCTCGCCCTCACCGACAGGGCGAGCAAGCGGATCGGGACCACGCTGGATGTCACCCGCACCGCACAGGAGCTGACGGAGGTGGGCACCGAGGAATTCGCCGATCTCGTCACCGTCGACCTCTTCGACTCCACCCTCGACGAAACGGGCACGGGTTCACCGGAGGCTCTGACGCAGCGCAGAGTCGCCCAGCGCTCCGTCCTCGACGGCTGTCCGGAGTCCCTGCTCCGCATCGGCGAGGCCCACTCCTACCCCGACGACTCGGCACCGGCTCGCACACTGGTCACCGGGCGATCCGTCCTGCACCACATCGCGGGGACCGAGATGCCCACGTGGGTGGCGCCGTCGGAGTCCCAAGGCTGAGTACTGCGCGACCTCGGTCTTCACTCCGTACTCCTCGTCCCTTTGCACGCCCGTGGAGACACCCTCGGCCTGGTGCAGTTCGTACGCCACCGCACCTCGGCGCCCTTCGACGACGATCTCCTGCTGGCGCAGGAGATCGTCTCCAGGGCGGCGGTGTCCATCGACAACGCCCGCCGGTACACCCGTGAACGTTCCACCGCGCTCACCCTCCAGCGAACCCTGCTGCCGCGCCACACGGTGAAACAGTCGGCCGTCGAAACGGCCTCGCGTTACCTGCCCGCCGGGTCCCGCGCGGGTGTGGGCGGTGACTGGTTCGACGTCATTCCGCTGTCCGGGGCCCGCGTCGCGCTCGTCGTCGGCGACGTGGTCGGACGCGGCCTGCACGCCGCCGCCACCATGGGCGGGCTCCGCACCGCCGTCCGTGCCTTCGCCGACATCGACCTCATGCCCGACGAACTCCTCACACATCTGGACGACGTGGTCATCCGGATGCAGCGCGAGGAGTCCCGGGACGAGGGTGAGACCAGCGCCACCTGCCTGTACGCGATCTACGACCCGGTCTCCCGCCGGTGCTCCCTGGCCAGTGCCGGGCATGTCCCACCGACCGTGGTGGCTCCCTCGGCCGCAGGCGAGGCCACCCGGACCTCCAGGGTGGTCGAGACGCCCGAGATGCCAATCGGGCCGCCCCTCGGCCTGGGCGGGCTTCCTTTCGAGACGATCGAGGTCGAGCTGCCGGAGGACAGTCTGCTGGTCCTGCACACCGATGGGCTGATCGCCGGCCGCACGCGAGACGTGGACCTCGGACTCTCCACGCTGCGCGAGGTCCTCGCCTCAGCGCCGGACTCGCTGGAGGAGACCTGCGACCGGCTGCTGGCCGCACTGCTGCCCAGCCACCCCGCCGATGACGTCGCCCTGCTCGTCACCCGGACCCGTGCCCTCGACCCGGACCACGTCGCCACGATGGACCTCCCGTCCGATCCGGCGGCCGTGTCCGGGGCCCGCCGCTTCGCCTCCGGCATCCTGGCGGCCTGGGAGCTGGAAGACCTCTCCTTCACCACGGAGCTGGTCGTCAGCGAACTGGTGACGAACGCGATCCGCTACGGCAGGGCCCCCGTCCAGCTGCGGCTGATCCTCCAGTCGACGCTCACCTGCGAGGTCTCCGACGCCAGCAGCACCGCCCCGCATCTGCGCCGCGCCCGGATCTTCGACGAAGGCGGACGCGGCCTGCTCCTGGTGGCCCAGCTCACCGAACGCTGGGGTACACGACACGGCCGCGACGGAAAGGTCATCTGGGCCGAGCAGGCTCTCCCCCCGAACGGCGCGTCGATCACCGCGGGACTGTGACGCCGGTCCGGCCGACTTGTTCGTTCGACTAAGTCGATATAGTGGGCGTATGGCTCATGTTTCCGCGGCGGAGCGCCGCCCCCAGTTGATCAAGGCGGCCATCGACCTCATGACCCGGGAGGGCGTCGCCGCGGGAAGCACCCGCGCCATCGCCGCGGAGCTCGGCGTCGCGCAGGCCACCGTCCACTACACCTTCGGCACGAAGGAGGATCTCTACCGGGCGGTGATGGACCAGATCACCGACGAGCTGGTCGCGCAGGTACAGCGGGCGGCGCCGGAGGACGCGGGCTTCGAGAAGACCTTCAGCGCCTTGGCGGGGGCCTTGTGGGGCACCGTGCGCGAGCCGACGACGCACCACCAGCTGCTCAGCGAACTGACCATGTTCGCCCTGCGTGTGCCCGGCCTCAACGAGGCCCGGCAGAGCCACTATCAGCGGGTCATCGAGGTGACCGCACAGGTGATCGCCGAAACGGCGGACAGGACGGGACAGAAACTGGCCGAGTCCCCGGAAACAGTGGCTCGGTTCTTCCTCTCCGGCTTCGACGGACTCACCATGCAGGTCCTGCTGTCTGTGCCGGACGAGGCCACGGAGCGGACGGGTCTCAGGGCGCTCGTCGCCGCGACCGTGGCGCTGGCCAAGGGGGATCTCGACCTCCCGGACGTACCGATGGCCTGACACGACGCGGAAACGGTTGTGGGCGCACCTTCCCAGGTGCGCCCACAACCGTTTCCGCCTCCTCGTGAGAATCAGCCGGCCCAGACGTCCTCGACGTAGCGCCCGGACTCGACGAGCTCGGCGAGCCAGGCCACGGCCTGCTCATCGCTCGCGCCGGTCCGTTCGCGGTAGATCGCCATGAACGCTTCCCGTACGGCCGGTGCCATACGGCGGCCGTCGCCGCAGATGTAGACGCGTCCGTCGGACTCCAGTACCGACCACACCTCCTCGCTCTCGCGGGCGATGCGCTCCTGGACGAAGCGGGCGCCGTTCTCGGGGGCGTGCATGAAGGTGGGGCGCATGCTGACGGCGCCGGCCGCCTCGGCTGCCTCGAACTCCTCCCGGTGGAGGAAGTCCACGTCGGGATGGTCGCAGCCGAAGTAGCAGAGCAGGGTGCCGGTCGAGCCGGCGTGATGGCGGTCGAGGACCGCGCCGCGGAAGGGCGCGAGGCCGGTGCCCGCGCTGATCAGGATCACCGGTACGGAGGTGTCCTCGGGGAGGCGGAAGGACTCGCTGCACGGCAGGACCCGGGCCTGGATCACGTCGCCCGCGTTCACGGTCTGCAGGAAGTGCGAGGCGATGCCCCGGAAGGTGCCCTCCCCCGACCGGTGGGGCGCGGCGAGCAGGGACACCATCAGGTCGGCCTCGCCGGGCCGGGCCGCGGCGGACGACGAGATCGAGTAGTGCCGGGGACGCAGCACCGGCAGCAGCTCCAGGAAGCGTTCGAAGGGCAGTTCGCACGCGCGGTAGCGCTCCAGGAGGTCCAGGACGCTGAGCCCTGCGAGGGTCACCTGCTCCCGGAAGGTCTCGGGATCGTCGGTGGCGAAGGCGGTGAGCGGCTGCTTCTCGGGCGGGCAGGAAGTGTGCTCGGCGAGCACGGCGACCTGCTCCTGGGTGGCCGCGTCCTGCAGCTCGACGAAGTCGGTGAGCAGGCGGCGCAGGGTCAGCGGCCGGTCGACGGGCAGGGCGCCCCGGCTCCGGCGGCGGGCGCGCAGCCGGACGGTGCGGTCCAGGTCCAGGCCGAAGCGATCGGCGACACGCTGGACGAGGGCCTCGGGGTTGCTGGGCAGGACGGCCAGATGATCAGCGGTGCGGTAGCTGACGCCCTCGGGCAGACGGAGCCGCAGGAACCGCTTGGAGCGCCCCAGTTCGTGGTCGGTGTCGACGAGTTCGTACGCTTCGAGGACCTCCATCGGCTGGACGCCGTGGCGCTCGGCGAGACCGCCGAGGACCGACTCCGAGGTGTCCTCCAGCTCGTACAGCCCTTCTGCTTCCGCCTCGGGTGCGGGGGCGGCCGCTTCGCCGGCGACCGCTTCGCCGTACTCGTCCAGCAGGACCGTCCACAGGTCTTCCGTCCACTGGTCGACCGCTCCGCCGAAGTCGCCGGAGGCGTCGGCGGCGCCGCGCTCCAGAAGCGGGACGGCACCGGCGGCGGACAGACGCTCGTCGATCAGGGTGGGGATGCGCTGGTAGGTCGCCGCCCAGTTGCGGTCGCCGACACCGAGGACGGCGTACCGCAGCCCCGTCAGCGAGCCGGGGGCAAGGTTCTCCAGAGCGGCGACGAACTCGGCTGCGTCGTCGGTGGGGCGACCGTTGTAGGAAGCGGCGACGATGACGACGGGGCCTTCGGTGCCGGTCAGCCTTTCCGTGTACGCGTTGAGGGCGGCGACGGACGGGGTGAAGCCGTGCTCCTCGCCGTCGCCGCCGAGGTCGCGGACGATACCGGCGCAGGTGCCGAGGTTGGATCCGTGCAGCAGGGTCAGCGCGGTGCCGCTCGCACGGCGCGTCACGGTGGCGGTCCGGCCCGCGACGGGATCCGCCGCCGTCACGGCGGGCAGCCGCCGTTCGTCGCTGGTGCGGCGGGCGAGCCGGAGGCTGAACCCGTCGGGCTTGATGGTCAGCGTCGACTTGATCTTCAGCTGGTAGTCGGTGTGGTCGATCAGACGGTAACGGTGCACCAGCAGGCCCAGCAGCAGGGTGGCCTCGTGCAGCGCGAACTGGCGGCCGATGCAGGCCCGCTCGCCGTTGCCGAACGGCTTGAAGGCGTGCACCGAGCGGGCCGCCTCCCGCTCGGGAGTGAAGCGCTCGGGATCGAACAGCTCGACGTTCTCCCCCCAGGCCGCGTCACGGTGAAGGGCCGAGGTGATCACCATCAGCGACTCCCCCTTCCGCACGGGGTACTTGCCGCCGATGACGGTGTCCTCGATCGGCTCGACGGCGTACCCGGGCGCCGTCGGCCACATCCGAAGGCTCTCGTTGAGGATTTGACGGATGTAAGTGAGCTTGCCGATGTCGCCGTACTGGGGATCCGGGGAGTCGGTGTCACCCCACAGGGCGTCCACCTCGGCCTGGGCCCGGGCGAGCACCTCCGGATGCTTGGTCAGGTAGTACAGGGCGAAGGAGAGCGCACTGCTGGTGGTCTCGTGGCCGGCGATCAGGAAGGTGATCACCTGGTGGCGGATGTTGACGTCGTCCAGCAGCTCGCCGGTGGCGGGGTCCTCGGTGTGCAGCATCAGCCCCATCAGGTCGTCCGTGCTGGTGTCGCCGGAGGCGCGGCGCTCCTTGATCACCTCGTCGACGAGGTCCGTCATCAGGTCGACGTCCTTGCGGAACTGCTCGACCTTCTTCCTCTTGAACAGCTCGGAGCCCGGCATGGACTCGCCCTTCTCCTGGGCGAAGACGAGAGCCCGGGCCATCGCGTCGACGAACGGATGCAGGTCGTTGCGCCGGAAGGACTGAAAGTCGTAGCCGAAGCCGCACAGACCGATCGTGTCGAAGGTCAGCCGGGTCATCTCGTCGGGCACGTCCACCGTCTGCACCCCGGCCAGCCGGTCCCACTTGCCGATCAGTGAGCGGGCGACCTTCAGCATCGGGGCGTGGTAGCTGCGCATCGCGCCCAGCGAGAACGCGGGCATGAGGATGTCATGGGCCTTGCGCCAGTTCGGTTCGTGGTTGTAGGCGGTGAACAGACCGTCCCCGGCCAGGGCCCGAACCTCGACCAGGTCGGCGTGGACATGCTTGCGGAAGCGGGTCTCGTCCGACAGTTCGGTCACGAGGTCCAGGCCGCCGATCATGACGGTCTCCCTCCCGAAGATCCGCAGCCGGTACACGGGCCCGAATTCCTTGAACTCCTTCAGCAGGTAGGCCAGGAAGTCCGCGCCCGCGGGAACGTTGAACGCGTGGCCTACGAGGGGCAGCGGGGGGCGCTCGGGGATCGCCCGCGCCGTACCTACGGACACCTGAGTCATGAGCGTGCCTTTCGTTGCACTCCAGCAGTCGCCAACCACGTTACACGCGACTTTGTCGGGTGAACATGTCGGTTGACTGTATTGAATGACACAGCCACGGGGCGGAACTCGGAACCTCCCGCCGACGTCCGGCGGAAGCGGCTTGACAGATGACCTCGTCAATAGACACGGTTATACGACATGGTCAGTCGACCATGTCGAGCGCATGAGCTACGTGCGCGCTTCTTCCCACCGAGCACATCGAGGTTTCCGCATGAACACCATGCAGGCCGGACGGCTGCGCCTGGACACCCGCACCTTCGCCGTCGAAGAGGTCCCGATCCCCGTCCCCGGCCCGGGCGAGGTCCTCGTCGAGGTGCGGGCGGCGGGCGTCTGCCTGTCGGACGTCCACCTGATCGACGGCAGTCTGAGCCCCTTCTTCCCCACCGACGCGGTCACGGAGGCGGGCGCCGTCACCCTCGGCCACGAGGTGGCCGGTGTCGTCCACACCCTCGGCCCGGACGTGAAGGGCGGCTGGACGCCCGGGCAGCGCGTGGTCCTCCAGGCCGGAGAGGCGTGCGGCGACTGCGGCGGCTGCCTGCGCCGGATGACGTGCCACCGACCGCTCACCCGCGGCCTGGACTACGACGGCGGCTGGGCGCAGTACACGATCGCCCGCGAGGGCACGCTGCTGCCCATCCCGGACGACCTGCCCTTCGACCAGGCCGCGATCATCCCCGACGCGGTCTCCACCCCGTACGCCGCGATCGTGGGAACCGGCGCCGTCCGCCCCGCCCAGGCGGTCGGCATCTGGGGCGCGGGCGGCCTCGGCGCCCACGCCGTACGGCTCGCCCGGATGGTCGGCGCGGCCCCGATCATCGCGATCGACCCGCTGCCGTCGGCCCGCGAGCGAGCCCTCGTCTTCGGCGCGGACGTCGCCCTCGACCCGCTCGCCCCGGGCTTCGCGGAGGCGGTGCGGGAGGCGACGGCCGGGCGCGGCCTCGACGTCGCCTTCGACTTCGCCGGCGTGGGCGCCGCCCGCGCCCAGGCCGCGTCGGTCCTCGGCCCGTTCGGTTCGCTCGTCCTCGCCGGACTCACCCCGGAGCCGGTCACGATCGCCGACAGCATCGGATTCTGCTTCAACGTCAACCAGGTCCGCGGCCACTACGGCTCCGAGCCCGAGCACGTGGAGCAGCTCGTCGGCCTGGCCTCGGCCGGACGCATCGACCTGGCCCCCTCCATCACGGCCCACGTCCCGCTGGCCGAGGCCGCGGATGCCGTCGCCCGCCTGGAGAAGAAGGTCGGCGACCCGATCCGCCTGGTGCTCACCCCCTGAGCGGGAGGGGCGGCGGCCGGCTCGCCGCGCCCGGCACGGGCGTTCCGGCCACCGCCCCCACCGTCAGGCGCCCGGCTCGCCGTCCAGCGCCGCGACCATGCCGGCCACGATCACCGTGTTGAAGACGAACGCGATGGTCGCGCTGGCCGCCACCGTCCGGCGCATCTCCCGCGACATCACCGCGACGTCCGTCGTACCGAATGTCGTCATACCGACAGGGCGAAGTACACGTAGTCGGCCCAGGCCGGCGCCCGGCCACCCGGGAAGTCCAGCGCCACCTCGTCCTCCACGAGGTCGTCGGCAGGGAACGCAACCGCGAAGGCGACCAGGACGCAGGCCCAGGCGGCGACGAGACCGAGCGCCGTCAGCACCCGCGCGGTCGCCGGGAGGGCGGACCCGGATGCCCGGGACGCCAGACCGCCGACACCACCAGCGCCGCGGCAGGGCAGCCGACGGCTCAGCAGCCGGTGCCTCAGCCACTTCCGCCACACAGCTGAGGGTTCAACCCGTCGGCCGCCCGTCACGCATGACGATCCATCAGAAACCGCGCCGCCTGTGCGTCGAACGTGCGTCACGTGCGGCACGTGCGTCGAATATGCGTCAAGATATCGCGCCTGACGCACGTGACACCCATAACACACACTCGGAGAAATGCCAGGTCAGCGGCCCTTGTCGGCGGGCTCAAGGATCGCGACGCACTCGACGTGATGCGTCATCGAAAAGATGTCGGCCTGGACGCTGCCGGTAAAGTGCCAGGTCAGGGAGTCTTCCGAGTCCGGCTTGAGAACCGGCGGGCACCCAGAGCGTCAAATGAGCGTCACAGCCGTACGTCAATTCGACCTCGGTGATCATACGCCCGTGGCAATTACGCCTCTTGGTGCAGCGGAGCGCTCAGCATGTGCATTGGGCGGGTGCCGGTGCGGATGACCGTGAAACGGTACGGGTGACCCGAACGACGAGCGGGTGCACACTCATCCCTCGGTGCTCCGCGATGGCCGGCCGCGGAAACAAGGGCGATGACCGCCACGAGCGACAGTAGTACCGAGAAGACACTACTGCGGACGCGACCTCGGGAACGAAGCCCGCGACTCCACTGCACCCCGGTCGGCGGCGGAGCCCGGTCAGAAGGGAGAGGAGGGAGGTCCAGCAGGTTCTCGGTGCGGGTGAGCGAATACGCCTGAGCGCGGGTGAGCAACACTGCCTTTTGCAACCTGCTTTTTCGAGCCCGGCCGTTGGTGAGCCGACGCTGGCCAGTTGCCACATGAACGGCATTGTTGTCGCCGTGGCCGTGTCGGCAAGCGACCGCGCCGTGCTCCGGGCGCACTCCCGAATGAGGGTGGTGTCTCCGCAAGCTCGCCGATTGCGATGGCACCGCTCAGAGCAATACGTACCGACTGGATGGTATCCCGTGCCGGAATGCCTCTAAGCTTCGGGCGTCCCGCCGGCCGTCACGGGCCGGACCAGACGAAAAGGAGGCCGCTATGGCCGTCGATCCCACGGGTGCGGCGCTCGCCGGACTGAGCGCGCACACCCCGGACGGGCCCTTCGTCATGCTGAACCTGTTGCGTTTCGCTCCCGGCGGACGGGCGTCGTACGCCGAGTACTCCCGGCGTACGGCCGAGTTCCTGCACCGGTACGGCGGCGAACTGTTGTATGCCGGGGACGGCGGCACCCCCCTGGTCGCCGAGGACGGCCAGGCGTGGGACGCCGTACTGCTCGTTCGCTACCCGAGCCGGGAGGCATTCGGCCGCATGGTGGCCGATCCCGGATACCAGGAGGTGACCGCGCTGCGGAGCGGCGCCCTCGCCGAGGCCGTGCTCCAGCCGACCGTGCCCTGGGAGGGTCGGCGGCCACGCTGAGCCCCACGTCATGCCGCGTACCGCGGCGGGGGCCGGGCCGCGCCCCCGCCGCGCACCTCAGTCCAGGTCCGCCTTCGAGGACAGCGCGTCGCGCAGATTGGCGCGTGCATCGGCCGGCAGCAGATGGCCGTGCCGTACGGCGCGGACGTCGGCGTCGACGACCCGGGCGACGTAGCCCGCGTGGGTGGGGTACAGGCGGTCCAGTTGCGCGGCGGTGAACGGCACATGCGTTCCGAACAGCACGCAGAAGGTCTCCCCCGTGTTGTCCCCGATGTTCAGCGCCCTCGGGACCTCCACCTGGGACAGCCGGATGCCGCCGAGGGCGAGTCCGCGGGATCGCGGGCCTTGGTGCCGTCCGCGGAGAATCGCAGCCCGGGTGCCGACGGCGGGAGCACCTTCCGCTCCACCCACCGCTCGAGGTGGCTGTAGGCGGCGGCGATCGCATGGTGCAGTGGCACCTCGCTGAACGGCGGGCGGTCGCAGGCGAACTCCGGTGCGGCACCGAGGTCGCGGGTGAGCAGCGGTTCTCGGTATGCCTGTCCGAAGCGGCCGGAGTGCGCGGCGCCGGCCACCTCCCAGCGCCGGTAGTGGTCGTCGTCGGGGCGTCGGACCGGCGTGCGCACATCGGTCTCCGAGAGCACGTGGAAGACGGGTTCGTCGCCCTCGCGAGCGGGTGCCTGGCCCACGATGAAGCCGTAGCCGTCGAAGACCGGCTCCGTCTGCGGCAGCACGTGGTCGTAGTACACCGTCATCCGGTCCGCCGACTGCGAGGCGCCGATCCCGAGGACGGTCTTCGCGCGGAGGGGGCCCAGCAGCCCTCCGGTCCCCGTGCGCAGGGCCCTGGCGGCCTGCGCGTACACGTCGTAGGACAGTTCGTCGGCCGTGAACCGCCCGCCTCCGGTCACGTCGAGGCCGCCGTAGCGGGCAGGGCTCCAGGACCTGAGTTGGTCCACGCCGACGCGTTGCGCGGACACCCCGACCCAGACCTGCCCGGCACGTGTGATCTGGTCGGGCGCCAACAGGGCGTCCAGGTCGTAGCCGCCGCTGACGTTCTGCCACTCCGTCAGGACCGTGCCGTCGAACCGCGACCGGTCGGCGGGCCTCCGGACCACGACGCGCGTGGTGTACGGCACGTCCTCGGCGAGCCGTGCACCGGTCGGGCTGTAGGCGTCCGCCCGGCCGGAGAGGAAGAACTCCTGCTCGACGTAGCCTGCTTCGGCCAGCCCGGGCGCGGACAGCCAGGGATAGGTGTCCGCCGCGTCCGGCGCTTTCGGATCACCCGGCACGGTCCCGGGCACCGGCCCCTCCACAGCCGGTGTCCCGGCCTCGGCCTGCGGAGCCTTCGGCGTGGCCGCCGCTGTCGCGCCGGTGCTCGCGACGACGACGGCCAGTGCTGCCGCGGCCATCTGACGGAACGCGTCTCGCTCCCTTCCCGGAGACAGGGCTCAGGACCGCACCGGCTTGTCCCGGCTGCCGGCGCGCGACTCACGGGCGGCCGAGCAAGCGCCGTAGCGGGCCCAGGCGACCCGAGGTCGGCACCTCACGTCCGTGGTGAACGTCCGCATTGTGCGGCCGAATGCCCCGCCCTCGGGACTTCCCTCGGGCGGGGCATCACCGCATCCGTCGGTCAGCGATCCGCAGCGCTGCCCCGGACGACACAGGACCGGCTGTTCTCCCAGCCCCACCCGTCACCATCCGGGGCGGAGGCGCTGCCGTTCACGCAGTACGAGTAGCCGTTGGGCGCGAGGCCGCCGGGGACCACGCACGAGCTGCTGTTCTCCCAGCCCCACCCGTCACCGTCCGGGTCGGAGGCGCTGCCGTTCACGCAGTACGGGTAACCGTTGGGCGCGGTACCGCCCGTGCCACCGTCGTCACCGCCACCGTTGTCACCGCCGCCGTCGCCGTACACGGTGGCCGTCTTGGACGTGGCGGCGATCCCGTTGCTGCCGTTGAAGAAGCGGTCGCCCCAGCTGGTCAGCGAGTTCGGGTCGAAGCCGTTGACCATGTCGAGGTACTCGACACCGCTGCCGTTGCCGCTCCACGACCAGCCGATGTAGCCGACGCCGAGGGACTGGGCCGTCGCCATGATCGCGCCCTCGTCGGGGTTGCCGTCGCTGTGCTGGTCGCCGAACTCACCGACGACGATGGGCAGTCCGTTGCCGACGAAGGCGTTCAGGTAGTCCTGCACCTCCGTCGCGGTGTCGTAGACCCCGTACATGTGGATGGAGAAGATGGTGTTGCGGTCGGGGTCGGAAGCGAAGACCGAGGCCGCGTTGGATCGCATCGTGCCGGACCAGTCCTGGCCCCAGTTGGGCGCGTCCACCATCAGGGCGTGGTCGATGCCGGCGCCGCGGAGCTTGCCGATGGCCGACTTGGTGGCGTCCGTCCACGCGGTGTAGTTCGTGTTGCCGAAGGGCTCGTTGCCGATGTTGACGACGACGTAGTCCTCCTGGCCCTCCAGCGCGCTCTTCACGCTGATCGTCGACGTCGTCAGGCTGTGGCTGTTCAGCCACGAGAGCTGGCACGGCTTCGAGAAGTCCGAAGGTGTCTACGACGAGCAGCAGTTCGCGCTCTTCGACTACGTCATCGAGTCCGCCAGGACGCACGGGCTGCGCCTCATGCCGGTCTTCGAGAACTACTGGGAGGCGTACGGCGGCATCGACACACGTTTGCGCTGGGAGGGGCTCTCCGGTGGCCAGGCGGCCCGTGCCGCGTTCTTCGACAAGGCCCGCTGCCCGGGATGCTTCACGTCCTACAAGAACTACGTGAGCCACGCCCTCAACCGGACCAACCACTACAGCGGCGTCAAGTACAAGGACGACCCGACCATTTTCGCCTGGGACCTGATGAACGAGCCGCGCTACGAGGGCCAGAGCGACGTGGAGAACGTCGAGGGGACCACGCTGCGTGCCTGGGTCGACGAGATGGGGGCCTTCGTCAAGGAGATCGACCCCAACCACCTGCTCGGCGCCGGGATCGAGGGACACGGCACGCAGTACGGCTTCGGCGGCGACGAGGGCAACCCCTTCGTCCATCTCCAGCAGTCGCCGTACCTCGACTTCACCTCGGCGCATCCCTACCCGACGGAGCACTGGGCCAACCTGACCCTGGACGAGACGAAGGAACTGATCCGGGCCTGGATCACCGACTCGCACGAGAAGGTCGGCAAACCCTTCTTCATGGGCGAGTTCAACGTCCACAACGTCGACCGGGCGGCCTGGTGGAGCGAGATCTACGTCGACTTCGAGGCGGCAGGCGGCGACGGCAGCGCCTTCTGGTGGTATCAGGACCGCGAGATCGACGGGAAGTTCGGTGTCACTCAGGGTGATGCGGAACTCGACGTGTTCCGCGCCCACTCCGACCGCATGGCCGCCAAGAGCGGTCACACCTCCCCCACGGGCACCCCGACCTCCTCGCCCTCCACCGGAGAGCCGACGACGACCCCTGAGCCGACCACCACACCGGACCCGACCGGCACGCCCACCGCGTCACCCACGGCCGGTACACCGTGCCGGGTCGACTACCGGCTGTCGGACTGGGGGGCAACCTTCAACTCCGACGTCACCATCCACAACACCGGCAGCACGACGCTCGACGGGTGGGAGCTGTCGTTCACCTTCCCCGGCGGCCAGTCCGTCACCCAGATCTGGAACGCCACCCACGTCCAGGACGGTCGCAGCGTGACCGTGGCCCATCCCTCGGGCTACAACACGTCCATCGCCCCCGGTGCGACAGTGAACTTCGGGTTCAGCGGCGCCTCCCAGGCCGGCACGAACGGCGTCCCGGCCTCCTTCACGCTGAACGGAACGGCGTGCTCATCAGCCTGATCCGAAAGTCGACGACCCACTACTATACCGGTTCAATAACAGGGGTCGGAAAACCTGCGGAATCTGTTCGGCCGCGGTTAACGTACCGCCGTGGATCTACTTCAACCGATCATCAAGCCGTACGCATGGGGTTCACGTGACGCACTGGCCCGGCTGCAAGGGAGGAGTACTCCTTCCGCCGGGCCGGAAGCGGAGCTGTGGATGGGCGCGCATCCCTCCGGCGCCGCGGGGACGACCCGCGGCGGACAGGCCACGACACTCCTGGACGTCGTGGCCGAAGACCCGCACAGGGAGTTGGGAGCCGCATGCGTCCGGGAGTTCGGGGACAGGCTGCCGTTCCTGCTCAAGGTGCTGGCCGCCGAGCAGCCTCTGTCCATACAGGTCCACCCGGACCGGGAACAGGCACGCTCGGCCTTCGCCGCCCAGCAGGCCGAGGGCGGAGGCGGACCCTACGCGGACGACTGGCCCAAGCCCGAACTGCTCTACGCGCTGAGCCGCTTCGAGGTTCTGGCCGGTTTCCGTGACCGCGAGGAGGCCGCACAGCTCCTGGAGAACCTCGGGGTCGACGGCCTGCGTCCGGTGATCGGACTGCTGCGTGGCGGTACCGACGCGCAGGGCCTTTCCGAGGCCCTGCGCGCTGTCCTGGAACGGGCGCCGGACGAGCGCGCGCCGCTGGTGTCAGCCGTCGTGGAATCGAGTCGGCGCCTGGCACGGTCCGCGAACCCCCATGCCGCCGCGTATGCCGCGCTGGTGCGTATGGCGCGACATCACCCCGACGATCTCGGCCTCGTGGCTTCCCTGCTTCTGAACCACCGCGTCCTGGAGCCCGGCACCGCCCTGTTCATGCCGGCCGGCGGACTGCACGCCTATGTGCACGGTGTCGGCCTGGAACTGCTCGCCAACTCCGACAACGTGCTGCGCGCGGGACTGACGGCCAAGGAGGTGAACGTGCCCGAACTGCTGCGGATCACCAATCCGGCGGTGCGCGTGCCCGTGGTCACACCCACCGGGGTCGCGGGGCCGGGACCCACCTGGCTGTACGACTGCCCGGCGAGGGAGTTCGCCCTCTACAAAACCGAACTCGACGGCTCTCACGGACCTCTCGTGCCCGCCACCGGCCCTCGCATCGCCTTCTGCGCGGACGGATCGGCCCGGCTGTCCACGGGAGGCACCGAACCACTGCGACTCGCAGCCGGCAGTTCCTGCTTCCTCCCCGCCTCGGACGAGGACGTCCTGGTGGAAGGCAGGGGCACCCTGTTCGTGGCCGCCGTCGGCCTGAGCCCGGACAAGCCCTCCTCGCTCGTTCAGGACTCTCCTCCCCTCAATTGACAACGTTGTCGCCTCCTGCGAGATCCTCGACACCGCACCGCCCGGTTCGAGGCCCTGGGGCCGACCGGAGAAAGGACCGTATCGGTGTACGCCGCCCTGGACATCGGAGGGACCAAGATCGCGGGAGCGCTGGTGGACGAAGGGGGGTCCGTCGTCCACCGCGCCGAACTGCCCACGCCCGCGGGGGAATCCACGCACCGCATGGCGCGAACCGTCGACGCCGTGATCGACACGCTGTCGGCCGCTCCGGCCTGGGGCACCGTGCGTGGTGTGGGCATCGCCAGCGCCGGCCCCGTCGACACCGTGGCCGGCACGGTGAGCCCCGTGAACATCCCCGCCTGGCGCACTTTCCCCCTCGTCGAGAGCGTGCGCGCCCATCCCATGCTCTTCGCGGGCCTCGAACCCGTCCTGCTCGGGGACGCCGTGGCCATGACCGCAGCCGAGCACTGGCTCGGCGCCGCCCGCGGTGTGGACAACGCCCTGTGCATGGTGGTCTCCACCGGCGTCGGCGGCGGATACGTCCTGGACGGCCGGCTGCATCCCGGCCCCTCGGGGAACGCCGGACACATAGGCCACATCTCCGTCGGCATCGACGGACCGCCCTGCGCCTGCGGTGCGCGGGGATGCGTGGAGGGATACGCCAGCGGTACCGCCATCGCCCGCTACGCGGTACAGACGGGCTGGTCTCCCCGACCGGGTTCGCCACCTTCCGCCGCCGCGGTCGCCGTGTCCGCGCGCGAGGGCGACGAGCGCGCCCTGGCCGCGTACGACCGCTCGGCCCGAGCACTCGCCGCCGCGATCGCCGGCAGCGCGGCGCTGCTGGAGATCGAGGTCGCGGTCATCGGCGGAGGCGTCGCGCAGGCGGGCGAGACACTGTTCACACCGCTGCGCCGCCATCTGCGCGCGTTCTCGGTGCTCGACTTCGTCCGCGGCCTCGAGGTGCGCCCGGCGGCACTGGCGCGGGACGCGGGTCTGATCGGTGCGGCGGCGGCCGCTCGGCAGCATTTCGACAAATTGGGCGGAGCCACTGCGGCTTAACCGGTTTCGGTGAGCGTTGCAAATCGAGTGTCTCTGACGAGCTTTTTTTCTCGTCTCCGACATCCCTTGCCCACATTCTCGGCGGGCCGTTCCCAAGCGGGCCGGGCCCACACGCGAAGGGGCGCGGCATGGCGCCGCGCCCCTCAGCCGTCCGTCTCCGCCACCCCTACGAAGGGGGTGGGGCGGTCGACGCCCGCGGTACCAGTGACGGTGTCGCGACGGGCTGGGACGCAACGTCGTGACCGGCCAGCACCTCGAACAGCACCCGTGCGACCTGCGCACCGAAGCCGTGCACGTCGTGGCTCATCGCCGACAGCGTCGGATGCGTCAGCCGGCACAACTGGGAGTCGTCCCATGCCAGCAGCGACACGTCGTCCGGCACGGAGACGCCCATCTCGGCGGCGACACCGAGTCCGGCGACCGCCATGATGTCGTTGTCGTAGAGGATGGCCGTGGGACGCGCGGCGGACAGCAACAGGGAGCGGGTGGCGCGTGCGCCGTCCTCGCCCGAGAATCCCGTCTCGATGTGCGGCCCGCTCTCCAGGCCGAGTTCAGCCATGGTCTGCTCGAACGCGGTCGTGCGGATGGCGCTGTGTCCGAGCCCGTGGGGGCCGCCCACGTGTGCGATGCGCCGGTGCCCCAGCACCGCCAGGTAGCGCACTGCCTCGGCGACTGCGGCGGCGTCGTCGGTCCACACCGACGGGAACCCGCCGGTGAGGGACGGGTGGCCGACGGCCACGGCCGGGAGGCCGATGCGCCGCAGCGGAGCGATCCGGGGATCCTCGTGATGGAAGTCGACCAGGATCGAACCCCCTATCTGCCGCTCCCGCCACCAGCGCTCCTGCAGCCCGATCTCCTCGTCGAGCGAGCCGACCAGACGCAGCAGCAGGGAGCAGTCGCGTTCGGCCAGCACGCTCTCGATGCCGGAGACGAACTCCATGTAGAAGGGCTCCAGGCCCAGCAGTCGGGCAGGCCGGCAGATCGCCAGCCCGACGGTGTCCACCGACTGGCGCGACAGGCTGCGGGCCGAGGCGTTCGGGGCCCAGCCGAGCTGCCGGGCCACCGCGAAGATCCGCTCCCGGGTGGCGTCGGAGACCCCCGGCTTGTCGTTGAAAGCCATCGACACGGCCCCCTTGGACACGCCGGCGGCCGCGGCCACGTCCTTGATGGTGACCCGTACGGACTGTCTGCTCACGCCGGTTCCACGCAGAAGAGTGCCGCTCGCACGGCGTTGGCCCCGGTGTCGGTCGCACCAGAGACCCGCAGGCGGAGCCGTTCGCCGGGGAGCAGGGTGCGCAGTCCGGTGTCGCAGACCGCGTCGGGGCCGAGCCGGTCGGCCTGCAGGAGGAGGTCGCGTACGAGGGTGTGTGCGGTTACCACGACCTCGACATTACCCGTCCCGGAACCCATCGGGGACTCCACAGCCACGTCGTAGTGCGGGACCGGGTAGGCGAACTCCCGATCCGTCACGGAGAAGTGCACGCTCCGCAGGTCCTCGCTGTCGGCGACGAGGAACTCCTTGGTCGACTGCGGTGCGGGGGCCAGGTCCGGCGGCACGGCCCGCCGGTGCACCGAGCGGGCGGCGACGGTCACGTCGAGCACGCGCTCGGCCACCTCGGTGCCGTCCGCCCGCAGCCGGCGCAGGGTCACACGTGTCTGCCAGGGCTCGGCGGCCTGGTTGACGACGGCGAGTACGGGGCCGTCGTCACCGTCGCCGGGCTGGAGTGTGAGGAGCCGGTCCGCGTAGACCCGGCGCAGTTCGTGGTGGAGCGGCTTGAGCCGGCCGTCGCCGTCGATGGCCGACCAGGAGCTGACCGGCCAGCAGTCGTTGATCTGCCAGACGATGGTGCCGGCGCACACGGGCCAGTGCGAGCGCCAGTGCTCGATCCCGGTGGCAATCGCGCGGGCCTGCACGACCTGGGTGAGGTAGTGCCAGCGGTCGAAGTCGTCCTCGGGCAGTGCGAAGTAGCGCTCGACGCCCCGGTTCAGCTTGCCGTTGCCGTCCTCGGCCCTCTGGTGGTGCAGCATGCCGGGCGAGTCGGGCGCGAGCCGCTCGCCGGGCAGCGCGCGTCGCAGGGTCGCCATGGCGGGCGGGGCCTGCCAGCCGAACTCCGACACGAAGCGGGGCACCGAGTCGCGGTATTCGGCGTAGTCCCGGCGGTTCCAGACCTCCCAGGAGTGGTACGTGCCGTGGGCCGGGTCGTTGGGATGGTGGTCCCAGGAGCCCGACCAGGGGCTACCGGCGGTGTAGGGGCGGTTGGGGTCGAGTTCGGCGACGATCCGCGGGAGCAGGTCCAGGTAGTAGCCGCCGCCCCAGGAGTCGCCGCGCAGCTCGGGCTCCCAGTCCCAGTCGCGGAAGCCCCAGAGGTTCTCGTTGTTGCCGTTCCACAGGACGAGTGAGGGGTGCGACATGAGCCGGACAACGTTGTCGCGGGCCTCGGCCTCGACCTCGCCGCGCAGCGGCTGCTCCTCCGGGTAGGCCGCGCAGGCAAAGAGGAAGTCCTGCCAGACCATGAGGCCCAGTTCGTCGCAGGTGTCGTAGAAGGCGTCGTCCTCGTAGATGCCGCCGCCCCAGATCCGCACCAGGTCCACGCCCGCGTCGGCGGTCTGGCGCAGCCGGGTGCGGTAGCGCTCGGGGGTGATCCGGGAGGGGAACACGTCGTCGGGGATCCAGTTGACCCCGCGCGCGAAGATCCGTTCGCCGTTGACGACGAGGGTGAATCCGGTGCCGTGCTCGTCCGCCGAGCGGTCCAGTGCCACGGTCCGGAAGCCGATCCGCCGGTGCCAGGTGTCGAGGGGCCGCTCCTCGCCGGCCTCTTCGACCAGCGTGACTTCCAGGTCGTACAGGGGCTGGTCCCCGTAGCCGCGCGGCCACCACAGGGAGGCATCGGGCACCTCAAGGGTGAGTACGGCGTGCGCGCCCTGCACCGCGGCGCGCGCCTCGGCGAGGCCGTCCCCCACGGTGGCACGTACGACGAGCGGGCGGGCCGTCCCCTGCGCGGTCCGCTCGACCTCGACGCGCACCTCGACGCGGCCCGTGCCGCCGTGGACCGTCACCAGGGGGCGCACGTCGGCCAGCCGGGCCGTCGACCACCGCTCCAGCCGGACCGGGCGCCATATCCCGGCGGTCACCAGGGTCGGGCCCCAGTCCCAGCCGAAACTGCAGGCCATCTTGCGGATGTACTGGAACGGCTCCGGGTAGACGTTGGGGCGCTCCCCCGTCACCGCCCGCACCGAGGCCGCCTCGTCGTAGGCGGAGGCGAAGGCCGCCTCCAGGCGCCCGTGGCGCCCGGTGACGTCGAAGCGGTAACGCCGGTGCATGTTCCTGGTGCGGCCCAGTTCCCGGCCGTCGAGCGTGATGGTCGCGGCGGTGTCGAGTCCGTCGAAGACCAGGTCGGTCCGCTCGTACTGCTCCCCGGCCGTGTCGGCGGCCGGCAACTCGCGGACATAGGTCCAGGACCGCTGTCCGACCCAGGCCACGTCGGATTCGTTGACACCGAGGAAGGGGTCCGGGATCAGCCCGGCCGTGAGCAGATCGGTGTGGACGCAGCCGGGGACCTGAGCGGGCAGTAGGTCATCGCTGTGGCTCAGGCTCCAGCCCTCGGCGAGCGGGACGACTTCCTTCATGTACGGCTCCTTCGGCGGGACGGGCCCCGTGTCGTATGCAACGCGGCTCAACCTAACCCCACAGAAGTGAACCGGTCTAGCCCTCTCTGCACGACAGAACCCCTCCCACCGGCACAGCAGTTACTTGAATCACCTTGCTATGGCTCTCACCTCAGGTAACGATTGAGTATCGCGAGGGATTGGGAAGCTTTACCGGTTCACGACCGACTGACATAGTCGCCGTCAACCACCACCGGAGCCCGAGCCGTAATCCTTGGAAAGGAGCTGGGCACATGGGGAAGAGGACGCTGAGCGTCGCACTGCTCGCGACCGCGATGCTGACCGTTGCGGGGTGCAGCGGAGGGGGAAGCACGGATGCCGGCGAGACCGCCGCAGCGCCGGTGAACCCGGACGGCGTCTCGGGGGACATCACCGTGCTCACCAACCGCACCGACCTCGTCGAGGACGGGACGATGAAGAAGTACGCCGCCGAGTTCAACAAGACCTACCCCGACGTGAAGGTGAAGTTCGAGGGCCTCACCGACTACGAGGGGGAGGTGAAGATCCGCATGAACACGGAGGACTATGGCGACGTCCTGCTGATCCCGTCGGCGGTGGCCAAGGGCGACTACCCCAAGTTCTTCGCCCCGCTCGGCGAGACCTCGTCGATGAAGCCGAAGTACCGCTTCACCGACAAGACCGACGTCGACGGCAAGACCTACGGCATCGCCACCTTCGGAACCGCCAACGGCCTGGTCTACAACAAGGCGCTGTTCAAGAAAGCCGGGATCACCGACTGGCCGACGACGACCGAGCAGTTCCTCGCCGACCTCAAGGCCGTAAAGGACAAGACCGGGGCGACTCCGTACTACACCAACTTCAAGGACGGCTGGCCGCTCGAAAGCCCCTGGACCAACAGCGTCGGCTCCATCAGCTGCGACACCCAGAGCCACGACAAGCTCGCCGAGATGGACGAACCGTGGGCCGAGGGCAACGACCTCAACACCCTCGACACCCTGCTCTACGACATCGTCCACGAGAAGCTGTCGGAGAAGGACCCGGCCACCACCAACTGGGAGAGCTCCAAGACCCTCCTGGCCAAGGGCAAGGTGGGCAGCATGGTGCTCGGCTCCTGGGCCATCAACCAGATGCGGGACGCCGCCGAGAAGGCCGGCCAGAATCCCGACGACATCGGCTTCATGCCGCTCCCGTCGCAGAAGGACGGCACGTTCTGCTCCACCCTCGTCTCCGACTACCAGCAGGCCGTCAACATCCACTCCGACCACAAGGAGGCCGCACGGGCGTGGATCGACTGGTTCACCGAGAAGTCCGGGTACGCGGCCAAGGAGGGCGCCGTCTCCGCCCTCAAGTCCGAGGGTCTGCCGGAGACACTCAAGGACTACGTTGACAACGATGTCAAGACGATCGAGCGCTCGGCGGCACGGACGGCCGAAGTGGACGCCATCGACAACGCCTCCGAGATCGGGCTCAACAAGCCGGACTACCGGAAGAAGCTCATCGACACCGCCCGCGGCGCCACCGACGGATCACTCAAGAGCTACTTCGACGACCTGAACAAGCGCTGGGCCGAGGCCAGGCAGACCGCCGACTCCTGACCCCGGCCCCGCCTGCGCCCAGCACCCGCCGGGTCCCCGCCCTGCCTCCCCGGAGCGGGACCCGGCGCCCAGCGCCCTCAGCGGACGACGAAAGGCCCTGACTCCGCGATGACCCGAACCGCATCCACCGCCTCACCACCCGCCCCGGCCACCGGGCCGGGCCACACCGGCAAGCAACGCTCCCGACACAGCGCACAGGCCGGCGCCTCCTGGCGCGACCGGCCGATGCGCAAGATCACGCCGTGGCTGTTCCTCCTGACGCCCCTCGCCCTGCTGATCACGTTCACCTACGTGCCGGTGGGCAACATGATCTACTACAGCTTCACCGACTGGGACGGCGTCAGCCCCGACCGCAACTACGTCGGCACGGAGAACTACACCGAGATCTTCACCCGCCCCGAGCTGTTCCGGGTCTTCGCGGTGAGCTTCTACTACCTCGCGGCGTCCGTCGTACAGATCCTCATCGCGCTGTACTTCGCCGCGGTCCTCAGCTTCGACCTGCGCTTCAGAAACCTCTTCAAGGGCATCCTGTTCTTCCCGTACCTGATCAACGGAGTCGCCATCGGCTTCGTCTTCCTGTACTTCTTCCAGGACGGCGGCACGCTCGACTCGGTCCTGTCCTGGTTCGGTGTCGGCACCGACCACGCCTGGCTGGGCACTCCCGAGTCGGCCAACACCTCCATGGCCGGGGTGTCCGTGTGGCGCTTTACCGGCCTGAACTTCGTGCTGTTCCTCGGCGCGATCCAGTCGATCCCCGGCGAGCTCTACGAGGCCGCCCAACTGGACGGCGCGAGCCGCTGGCAGCAGTTCCGGCACATCATCGCGCCGAGCATCCGGCCGGTGCTGAGCCTGAGCGTCATCCTGGCGATCTCCGGCTCCCTCTCCGTCTTCGAGATCCCGTACATCATGACCGGCGGTGCGACGGAGACCTCGACGTTCGTCATCCAGACGGTGAAGTTCGCCTTCCAGTTCAACAAGACCGGCCTGGCCTCGGCCTGCGCGGTAGTGCTGCTGGCGATCATCCTGGTGATCACCTGGATCCAGCGCCGCCTCGTGCCCGACGAGAAGGTGGACCTCGTATGACCCTCACTGCCCCCGCCCGCCGCGCGCAGGAGCAGGCGCGCCGCCGCCCGCGCGTCAGTTCCGCCCTGACGTACCTGTCGCTGGTCGTCGCCTCTCTCGTGGTGCTGCTGCCGCTCGTCGTGATCTTCCTGACCTCGCTCAAGTCCTACGGCGAGATCTCCGACGGCCAGGGCGCCCTGGCCCTGCCGGACGACTGGCTCAACTTCTCCAACTACGCCACGGCGTTCAACGACGGCCACATGCTGCAGGCCTTCGGCAACACGGCCTTCATCCTGCTGTTCTCCATCACCGGCACCGTGATCATCGGCTCGATGACCGCGTACGCCATCGACCGCTTCGACTTCCGCTTCAAGAAGCTCGTCATGGCCCTCTTCCTGATCGCCACGCTGGTGCCGGCCGTAACGACCCAGGTTGCAACCTTCCAGGTCGTCAACAGCTTCGGGCTGTTCAACACCCGCTGGGCCCCGATCCTGCTGTACATGGGCACCGACATCGTGGCCATCTACATCTTCCTGCAGTTCATCCGCGGCATCCCGAAGTCCCTCGACGAGGCGGCGCGGCTCGACGGCGCCAACTCCTTCACCATCTACCGCAAGATCATCTTCCCGCTGTTGAAGCCGGCCATCGCCACCGTGGTCATCATCAAGGGCATCACCACGTACAACGACTTCTACATCCCGTTCCTCTACATGCCCGAAGAGGACCTCGGGACCATGTCAACGGCCCTGTTCCGGTTCAAGGGGCCCTTCGGGGCGCACTGGGAGAGCATCTCCGCCGGCGCCGTCCTCGTCATCGTCCCGACACTCGTAATCTTCCTGTTCCTCCAGCGCTACATCTACAACGGCTTCGCCCAAGGAGCCACGAAGTAGGCGGTTTCCACCGCCGCGCCGGTTCTGTTGGACGAACGTACGGGTGTGCCGAAGGCGCCGTTGGGGCCGCCCAGGTCGCCAACGAGCTCGTGCACGGTCGGCAGATCGGCGTCGAGGGTGGCGGTGGGGCTCGGTCTGCCGTGCCAACGTCGGGTCCGCGGTCTGTTGACGGGACAGCAGGCCGGCGAGGGCCTGGACGGTGTCGCTCATGTGCTCGCGGCGGCCGGCCAGGTCCCGATGGTCCTTCAGGTGGGCGATGCCGTACTCGACGCGGATACGACGTGAGGAGTCAGCTTTGCGCTGTCGCCTGCATCGGCGGGAATCTCCACCGCGGGCCCGCCGACCAGAAGCCCGACCACCCCCAACTGGCGTGCGTGGGTGATGTCCGCGCAGCTCGCGGGCCGTGCTGGGCTGCACCACAGCAAGCGTCGTTCGCTGTCCGTGACGACCATGGGGACTGCTGCACGGACAAGTGACACCTGACCCAGGCAAGGCCGGGGAGCGCGTGAGGGCGGGGCACGCGCCAGCCCTGCCCTCACGTCGTTGAACGTCAGGAAACGGGGAACCAGGCTGACAAGCGCTTGGCAATGACCGGTACGTCGATGTTGTCCTGTGCGACGTCCTCGACGAACGGGCCGGCCACGGAAACGGGCGGCGGGACGGTCCTCACGCTGACGCCGTTGAACCGCAGGAAGACACGCATGGCGAGCCAGGCGGTGCGCTTGTTGCCGTCGATCAGCGCGTGGTTGCGGGCGACGGAGTGCAGCAGTGCCGCAGCCTTCTCGTGCAGCGTGGGATACAGCTCGGCCCCGAACACGTTGGTCCGGGGTCGCTCGATCGCCGACACGAGGAGGCCCATGTCGCGCACGCTGTGTTCGGTACCGTTGACCGTGCGGGCGATGGCCAGGATTTCGTCGATCTGGAGGTAGCGCACATCGGTCACTTCAGGTAGTCCAAGATCTCCGCATCGCTGTCCATCAGCTCGGCCAGGACGTCATCGACCTTCAGCTCGGCCCGCTTCTGGGCATCACGGATGGCCTCGATGGCAAGCTCCTGCTTACTGCGGCCCTCCCGACGAGCACGCTCCGTAAGCTTCGCGTCAAGGTCATCAGGGAGTCGGAGTGTCATCGCCATACAGGCATGATACCTGACCGGTATCACGCGGCGCAGTCAAGTGTCCTGTTCCCCAAAAGCGTGTGCCGAAGATGGCGACTCACAGCGCCTGCGAAGGTGCAGCAGGGCCTTTGTTTCGGGCGTCATCCGAGCGTCAAGAATCTCCGAAAGCCCCACCGAGGGCGTCGCCCATGCACGCACCTCGCCCACGAATCCGCAGGTCAGCGAGTTGTAGAGATCGAACCGCTCGCTCGAACCGCTGTACGGAGGGAACCAGGTCGAGCAACCCACCCGGGCAACAAAAGCGCAGGTCAGGACCCCTTGCCAGCAGGCTCGAGAATCGCCACGCACTCCACGTGCGAAGTCATCGGGAACAGATCGAACACCCGCAGCGTCCGCACCCGGTACCCCCCGTCCCGGAAGTACCCCAGGTCCCGGGCCAGCGCAGCGGGATCGCAGGCCACGTACGCGATCCTCCGCGCGCCCAGCGACGACAGGTGCTGCACCGTCTTGCGTCCCGCGCCCGCGCGCGGCGGGTCCAGGACGATCAGGTCGACCTCGGTGATGCCCGTGCGCGGCAGGACCGCCTCGACCTTGCCCTGCTCGATGCGGACGCGGTCGAAGCCGGCGAGGTTGTGCCGCGCGTCCTCCACGGCGCGCTTGCCCGACTCGATACCGAGGACCGCGCCCTCGTCGCCGAGGCGGTCGGCGAGGGCGCCCGCGAAGAGGCCGACCCCGCAGTACAGGTCGAGGGCCATCTCGCCCTTGCGGGGCAGCAGGCCCTGCATGACCGCCGTGACCAGAGTGTCGGCGGCCTTCGGGTGGACCTGCCAGAAGCCGCCGCTGCCGACGCGGTAGGTCCGGCCGTCCGCGCGCTCGCGGACGAAGGGGCGGCCGTGGACGCGGTGGACGCCGCCGTCCTTCTCGCCGACCCGCATGACGGAGACCGGGCGGTCCAGTTCGACGATGGGCAGCCGTGCGCCCGGCTTCGGGGTCAGGATGACCTGCCGGTCCTGGGAGCCACTGGCCGCGATCGCCTCGACGGACTCCATGCCCGTCCAGTCACGCCGCTCGATGCCCAGCTCGCTGACGCCCTCGGCGGCGATCATGCAGTGGTCGATCGGCTGCACCTCGTGCGAGCGGTGCTTGCGCAGGCCCGCGCGGCCCTCGTCGTCCACGGCGTACTGCACGCGCGTGCGCCACGACGGGACCTGCCCGGCGGGCACCTTGTCGCCCTCGGCGGGCATCACCGTGCCGTCCCAGCCGGCCTCCTCGGGGGTGAGGCCCGCGAGGCGCGCCAGCTGCTCGGCGACGACCTCGCCCTTCAGCCGGCGCTGGGCACCCGGCTTGGCGTGCTGCCAGTCGCAGCCGCCGCAGCGGCCGGGGCCCGCGAAGGGGCAGGGTGCCTCGACGCGGTCCTTGGAGGCGTCCAGGATCTCGACGGCGTCCGCGCGCAGGAAGCGTGCGCCCTCCTCGCCCTCGGTCACCCGGGCCACGACCCGCTCACCGGGCAGCGCGTGCCGCACGAACAGCACCTGCCCCTCGGAGGTGCGGGCGATGCAGTGGCCGCCGTGGGCGACGGGGCCGATCTCGACCTCGTACTCCTCCCCCACCAGCGAGACCGCCCGGGACTCCGCCTGCGACTTCTTCGGTTCTGCCTGCATGGCGGGGTGACTCCAGAGAACGGGACGACGGACGACGTCAGAGGACAACAGCCGACCAGTCTACGTGGACTGCGAGGACTCCTTCGACCGGTCGTGCTGCGCCGGACCACGCCGGACCGCACCGGGGGCGCTCCAGTCCTGCCGCTTGCGGGCCCGCCGCTTGGCCGCCTCGGAGGACTCCAGCTGGTACGGGACGGAGGTGACCATGACCCCGGGGGTGAACAGGAGCCGGCCCTTGAGACGCAGCGCGCTCTGGTTGTGCAGCAGGTGCTCGTACCAGTGGCCGACCACGTACTCGGGGATGATCACGGAGACCGCGTCACGCGGCGACTCCTTGCGCAGGCTCTTGACGTACTCGATGACCGGCCGGGTGATCTCGCGGTACGGAGAGTCCAGCACCTTCAGCGGTACGTCGATGCCGCGCCGCTCCCACTCGTCGCGCAGCGCCTTCGTCTCCACCGGGTCGACATTGACGCTGAGCGCCTCCAGGGAGTCCGAGCGCAGCAGCTTGGCGTAGGCGAGCGCGCGCAGGGTGGGGCGGTGGATCTTGGAGATCAGCACGACGGAGTGGACGCGGGAGGGCCGCACCAGGTCGTCGCTCGGGGGCTCCGCGTCCTCGGGGGCCGCGATCTCCTCGGCGACGCGGTCGTAGTGCTTGCGGATCGCCGTCATCGTCGCGAAGAAGATGCACATGCCGAGCAGGGCGACCCACGCGCCGTGCGTGAACTTCGTGGCGAGGACGACGACCAGCACCAGTCCGGTGAAGAAGGCACCGAAGGCGTTGATCGCCCGCGAGCGGATCATGTGGCGCCGCTTGGCCTGTTCCTTCTCCGTGGCCAGGTGGCGGTTCCAGTGCCGGACCATGCCGATCTGGCTGAGGGTGAAGGAGACGAACACGCCGACGATGTAGAGCTGGATCAGGCGGGTGGAGTCGGCGCCGTAGATGACGACGAGGAGCACGGCCGCGCCGGCCAGGAGCAGGATGCCGTTGGAGAAGGCGAGCCGGTCGCCGCGGGTGTGCAGCTGGCGCGGCAGGTAGCGGTCCTGGGCGAGGATCGAGCCGAGCAGCGGGAAGCCGTTGTACGCGGTGTTCGCGGCGAGGAAGAGGACCAGCGCGGTGGCCGCGGCCAGGACGATGAACAGGAAGCTGCCCTCGCCGAACACGGCCTCGGCGACCTGCGAGATCACCGGGTGCTGGACGTAGTCCGCGCCGAGCGGGATGCCGTTGTGGAAGAGGTCGGTGGCCGGGTTCTCCGACATCCGGACCTTGGTGGTGGCGGCCAGCGCGATGATGCCGCAGAACATGGTGACGGCGAGCAGGCCCATCATCGCGAGCGTCGTGGCGGCGTTCTTCGACTTGGGCTTGCGGAAGGCCGGGACGCCGTTGGAGATGGCCTCGACGCCGGTGAGCGCGGCACAGCCGGAGGAGAAGGCCCGCAGCAGCAGGAAGACCAGCGCGAAGCCCGCCAGGCCCTGGTGCTCCGGTTTGATCTCGTAGTCCGCGGTGGGCGCGCGCATGCTGTCCCCGAGCACCACACCCCGGAACGCACCCCACGCGATCATGATGAAGACGCCCCCGACGAAGACGTACGTCGGGATCGCGAACAGCTTGCCCGACTCCTTCACGCCGCGCAGGTTCATCAGCGTCAGCAGCACGATCACCGCGACCGCGCAGAAGACCTTGTGCTCGACGACGAACGGGATCGCGGAGCCGAGGTTCTCGATGCCTGAGGAGATGGACACGGCGACGGTCAGGACGTAGTCGACCAGCAGCGCGCTCGCCACCGTGAGGCCGGCCTTCGGCCCGAGGTTGGTGGTCGCGACCTCGTAGTCGCCGCCGCCGCTCGGGTAGGCGTGCACGTTCTGCCGGTAGGAGGCGACCACGGTGAACATCAGCACGACGACCGCCAGGGCGATCCAGGGGCTGAAGTGGTACGCCGACACGCCCGCGATGGACAGGACCAGCAGCACCTCGCCGGGGGCATAGGCCACGGAGGACAGCGGGTCGGAGGCGAAGACGGGAAGGGCGATGCGCTTCGGCAGGAGTGTTTCCCCCAGCCGGTCGCTGCGCAGTGCGCGCCCGATCAGAATCCGCTTGGGCACGTCGGTCAGTTTGGACACAACAGAGGATCGTAAGCGTTCGAACGGGCGCCCGCCCACCCGCCACCCCCGATCCGTCGGCCGTCTGCTCTACGGGTGAATTAGGGGGTGCCGCGGCTGCGGATTCCGCAGGTTGCGGGGCCGGCGTGCCTATATGACAAACACCGCGCGATTCCTGGCCGTTGTCCTCCCTGGAGGTTCCATGCATCTGAGCGCAGAGCTCGTCGGCGGCGCCGTCACGCTCATCGGCCTCGGAATCCTGACTCTTGCCAGCATCCGCAGCATCGGCCGCCGGGGGTCGTCCGCCGAGGGATGAGCGGCTCGTGCGGACCCCACCGGCTTGCCGATACGTTGGGCAGGGGGCGAGGGGGCCGCGGCTCCACGGGGCCCTAGGGGCGTCACCGCCGGTGGTCACCGGCATGATGTTCCCCTGCGGCCCGCAGACTGGCCGCTCCATGTCGCCAGGCGAGCCGAAAGAGAGACATGAGCACGACATCCACTAAGGTGGCAGTGCCCGTAGGAAGCGCGGTGTGACGCGATGCATATTGTCATCATGGGCTGCGGGCGTGTGGGTTCCGCTCTCGCCCAGACCCTGGAGCAGCAGGGGCACACGGTCGCCGTGATCGACCAGGACCCCACCAGCTTCCGCCGTCTGGGCTCCTCGTTCGGCGGCCGCAGGGTCACCGGTGTCGGCTTCGACCAGGACACCCTGCGCGAGGCGGGCATCGAGGAGGCCGGCGCCTTCGCCGCCGTCTCCAGCGGTGACAACTCGAACATCATCGCCGCCCGCGTGGCCCGCGAGATGTTCGGCGTGGAGAACGTCGCCGCCCGCATCTACGACCCCCGCCGCGCCGAGGTCTACCAGCGCCTCGGCATCCCCACGGTCGCCACCGTCCGCTGGACGGCCGACCAGATGCTGCGCCGGCTGCTCCCCTCGGGCGCCGAGCCGCTGTGGCGCGACCCCACCGGTGGCGTCCAGCTCGCCGAGGTGCACACCTCGGCCTCCTGGGTCGGTCACAAGATCAGCCGGCTCCAGGAGGAGACCGGCGTGCGGGTGGCCTTCGTCACCCGGCTCGGGGAGGCGATCCTGCCCTCCTCGCAGACCGTGCTGCAGGAGGGCGACCTGGTGCACGTGATGATGCGCACCGACGAGGTCGACAAGGTCGAGGCGGCGTTCGCCAAGGGTCCCGAAGAGGAGGGCGGTCACTGATGAGGGTCGCCATTGCCGGAGCCGGCGCGGTCGGCCGTTCGATCGCGGGCGAGCTGCTGGAGAACGGCCACGAGATCCTGCTCATCGACAAGGCGCCGACCGCCATCTCGGTCGAGCGTGTCCCGATGGCGGAGTGGCTGCTCGCCGACGCGTGCGAGATCACGTCCCTGGACGAGGCGGCGCTCCAGCGCTGCAACGTCGTCATCGCCGCGACGGGCGACGACAAGGTCAACCTGGTCGTGTCCCTGCTGGCCAAGACGGAGTACGGCGTTCCGCGCGTCGTCGCCCGGGTGAACAACCCGAAGAACGAGTGGCTCTTCAACGAGTCCTGGGGCGTGGACGTCGCCGTCTCCACCCCGCGCCTGATGTCCGCCCTGGTCGAGGAGGCGGTGAGCGTCGGCGACCTGGTCCGGCTGCTGCGCTTCAGCCACGGCGACGCCAACCTCGTGGAGCTGACGCTGCCGGAGGAGTCGGCCCTGGCCGGCACCCAGGTCGGCGACGTCCAGTGGCCCCAGGACACGTCCCTGGTGACGATCATCCGGGGCACCCGGGTGCTGACGCCGTCCCAGGAGGACTCCCTGGAAGCGGGTGACGAGCTGCTGTTCGTGGCGGCGCAGGCCCGCGAGGAGCAGCTGGAGGACCTGCTGTCGGCGCGGCGGAGCGACGCCGCGAACTGACGGCCGCCACGCGGTACGACGGTGGGGGCGCCCGGATTTCTCCGGGCGCCCCCACCGTCGTATGCCGTCACGCCTTGCGGTGCCTGCCGCCGTGCGAGTCGGCGGCGCCGCTCTCGCCGTCCGCGGTATGCGGCAGGGAGCGGGAGTCGGCGGTCTCGCCGACGAGCTCGGCCGTGTGCGCCCCGTGTCCCGCCTTCTCCTTCTCGGCCTTCTCCGCCGCCTCCATCTCCGCGAACACGTCGATGGGGGCCGGCGCCTTCGCCAGGAAGACCCACGTCAGCCAGACGGCGAGCAGGAAGGGCGGGATCTTCAGGGTGACCAGGACCCAGCCGAGCTGCTCGGTGTCCGCCCACCAGTACAGGGGGAAGAGAACCGCGCACTTGGCGAGCAGGATCAGGCCCCAGGCGTAGCTGGCCTTCGCGTACGCCTTCTTGCGGCCCGGGTTGCGGGTGCGCCAGGAGAGGTTCTCCTTGAAGACCGGGCCGAGGATCAGGCCGATCAGGGGCACTCCGGCCAGCGTCGTGATGATGTACGCCAGGGCCAGGCCGAGCGTGTAGAGCATGCCGGGCAGATAGAAGTTCTTGGCGTTGTCGGTCATCATCGCGAAGACCACGCCGAAGGCGACCCCGAAGACGCCGCTGAAGGCGTGCTTGACGGTGTCCCTCATCACCAGCCGGACCACGACCAGCACCAGCGACACGGCCAGTGCCGCGATCGCCGACATGTGCAGGTCGTTGTTGATCGTGAAGATGGTGACGAAGAGCAGCCCCGGCAGCACCGTCTCGACCATGCCCCGCACGCCGCCGAACGCCTCGAACAGCGCGGCCTCCGTCACCGCCCGGGCGTCGTCCGCTTCCGTGTCTTCCGTCGGCTTGTCGAGCGACGTCACCGGCTACTCCCGTCCGAGGGGTCTCAGTTCGTATTTCGGGTTGAAGAGCACCCGGCGGCCCCGGCTCATGGAGACCCGGCCCGATGCGATGAGCTTGCGCCCCGGCTCTATGCCCACGATGGAGCGTCTGCCCAGCCACACCACGTCCAAGGCGGCGGAGCCGTCGAAGAGCTCGGCCTCCAGAGCGGGAACGCCCGCACGCGGACGCAGAGTGACCGTGCGCAAAGTACCAGTAACCGTGACGATCTGCCGGTCCTGACAGTCCCCGATGCGCGTACAGCCGGCGGTGTCGGCGTCCTCCCGGAGCTCCTCCGACTCCAGGTCCTCCTGCGAGGAGGAGAGCCGGTCGAACATGCGCCGGAACCGGCCCACCGGCTTGTCGGAACGAGGAGCAGCACTCATACCTGAAGGGTACCGGGGCAGGCCGACAGACACGCACCCCCGCGGACCGCGTCCTGGAACGAGCCCCTCCGGTCGACTCCCCCGTTCACTTCTCGAAGCGGTACCCCATGCCCGGCTCGGTGATGAAGTGCCGCGGATGCGCGGGGTCCGCCTCCAGCTTGCGGCGCAGCTGCGCCATGTAGACCCGCAGGTAGTTCGTCTCCGTCCCGTACGACGGCCCCCACACCTCCTGCAACAGCTGCTTCTGGGCGACCAGGCGGCCGGTGTTGCGCACCAGCACTTCCAGCAGGTGCCACTCCGTGGGCGTCAGCCGTACGTCCCTGCCGTCCCGGTTCACCTTCTTCGCGGCCAGGTCGACGGTGAAGGCGTCGGTCGCCACGATCACGTCGTCCTCGCCGCCCGGGACGGGCTCGGCGCGGCGGACGGCGGCGCGCAGCCGGGCCAGCAGTTCGTCCATGCCGAACGGCTTGGTGACGTAGTCGTCGGCGCCGGCGTCCAGCGCCTCGACCTTCTCGTCGGAGGAGTGGCGGGCGGAGAGCACCAGGATCGGTACCCGGGTCCAGCCGCGCAGGCCCTTGATCACCTCGACGCCGTCCATGTCGGGCAGGCCCAGGTCCAGCACCACCACGTCGGGGTGGCGGGCGGCGGCCGTCCTCAGGGCGGTGGCCCCGTCGTAGGCGGCGTCGACCTCGTAGTGGCGCGCCTTGAGGTTGATCACGAGGGCACGCACGATCTGCGGCTCGTCGTCGATCACGAGCACCCTCGTGGGGGTCCGCGGGGTGCCACCCGTCGAGCTCGGCATCAGGCAGCCTGACTTTCTGCTGTCGCGGTGGGGGTGTCGGTGTCCCGGGCCGCCGCCCGGAGGGTGAGGACCATGGTGAGGCCCCCGCCGGGGGTGTCCTCGGCGTTCAGGGTGCCGCCCATCGACTCGGCGAAGCCGCGGGCGACGGCGAGGCCCAGGCCCACACCGGCTCCGCGCGGGGCGTCGCCGTGGCGCTGGAAGGGCTCGAAGATGCGCTCCTTGGCGTCGTCCGGCACTCCCGGGCCCCGGTCGACGACCCGTACCTCGACGCGGTCGGCGAGGGCGCTGCCGGCCACCAGGACGGTCCGGCCGGCCGGGCTGTACTTGACGGCGTTCTCCACCAGGTTGGCCATCGCCCGCTCCAGGAGCCCCGCGTCGACGGCGACCATGGGCAGCGTCTCGGGGATGTCCAGCTCGACGCTCGCCTCGGGCACCCCGCCGAGCGCCATCGGCACCACCTCGTCGACGTCGATCTCGCGGATCAGCGGGGTGACCGTGCCGGTCTGGAGGCGGGACATGTCGAGCAGGTTGCCCACGAGGTGGTCGAGGCGGTCGGCGCCGTCCTCGATGCCCTCCAGCAGTTCGGCCTGATCCTCCTCGGACCACGCCACGTCGTCGGAGCGCAGGCTCGTGACCGCCGCCTTGATGGCGGCCAGCGGCGTCCGCAGGTCGTGGCTCACGGCGGCCAGCAGCGCCGTGCGGATGCGGTTGCCCTCGGCCAGCGCGCGCGCCCGGTCGGCCTCCTCGCGCAGCCTCCGCCGGTCCAGGACGACGGCGGCCTGGGCGGCGAAGGCGGCCAGCACCCGGCGGTCCGCGGCGGGCAGGACCCGGCCGGTCAGCGCGAGCGCCATGTGGTCCCCCACCGGCATGTCCACGTCCGCGTCCTCCGGGCGCTCCACCGGCGGACCGAGGCCGGCCCGCCCGGCGCAGACCCAGGGCGCCACGTCGCTCTCCCGCTCCAGCAGGACCGCGGACTCCATGGCGAAGGTCTCCCGGACCCGTTCCAGCAGGGTCTCCAGGCTGGTCTCGCCGCGCAGCACGTCGCCCGCCAGGAAGGAGAGGATCTCCGACTCGGCGCGCAGCCGGGCGGCCTGGTGGGTGCGGCGGGCGGCGACGTCGACGACCGAGGCCACGGAGAGCGCGACGCCCACGAATATGGCGAGCGCAAGCATGTTCCTGGGGTCGGCGATGGTGATCCGGTTGACCGGCGGCGTGAAGAACCAGTTCAGCAGCAGGGATCCGACCGCGGCCGAGGCGAGCGCCGGGTACAGCCCGCCGAGCAGGGCCGCCGCGACGGTCAGCGCCAGGTAGAGCAGGACGTCGTTGGCGAGCCCGAGGTGCACGGAGTTCAGGAACAGGGTCAGCAGCACCGGTCCGCCGAGCCCCGCGAGCCAGCCGCACACGAGCCGCGGGCGCCCGAGGCGAGCGCCCCTGGCGACCGGGAGTCCGCGCCCCTTGGCGGCCTCCTCGTGGGTGACGATGTGAACGTCCAGGTCGGGGCCGGACTCGCGGGCCACCGTGGCGCCGACGCCGGGCCCGAGGACGTACTGCCAGGCCTTGCGGCGCGAGGAGCCGAGGACGATCTGGGTGGCGTTGACGCCGCGCGCGAAGTCCAGCAGGGCGGCCGGTATGTCGTCGCCGAGCACGTGGTGGAAGGTGCCGCCGAGGTCCTCCACCAGGGTGCGCTGCACCGCCAGCTCCTTCGGGGAGGCCGAGGTCAGCCCGTCGCTGCGGGCTATGTACGCGGCGAGCACCTCACCGCCGGCGCCCTTCTCCGCCAGGCGCGCGGCCCGCCGTATCAGCGTCCGGCCCTCGGGGCCGCCGGTCAGGCCGACCACGATGCGCTCGCGCGAGCCCCAGATCTTCGACACCCGGTGCTCGCTGCGGTACTGCTGGAGGTACTCGTCGGCCCGGTCGGCCACCCACAGCAGCGCGAGCTCGCGCAGGGCGGTGAGGTTGCCGGGGCGGAAGTAGTTGGACAGGGCCGCGTCGACCTTGTCCGGCTGGTAGATGTTGCCGTGCGCCATGCGCCGGCGCAGTGCCTGCGGCGACATGTCCACCAGTTCGATCTGGTCCGCGCGCCGCACCGTCTCGTCCGGCACGGTCTCCTGCTGCCGTACGCCGGTGATCGACTCGACGACGTCGCCGAGCGACTCCAGGTGCTGGATGTTGACGGTGGAGATCACGTCGATCCCGGCGGCCAGCAGCTCCTCGACGTCCTGCCACCGCTTGGCGTTGCGCGCGCCGGGGACGTTGGTGTGGGCGAGCTCGTCCACCAGCGCCACCCGGGGGGCGCGGGCGAGGACCGCGTCCAGGTCCAGCTCCGTGAAGAGCGCGCCGCGGTGCTCCAGCTGTCTGCGCGGCACCTGCTCCAGGCCGTGCAGCAGCACCTCGGTGCGCGATCTGCCGTGGTGCTCCACGAAGGCCACCACGCAGTCGGTGCCCCGCTCCACGCGCCGGTGGGCCTCGGAGAGCATCGCGTACGTCTTCCCGACGCCCGGCGCCGCGCCGAGGTAGATCCGAAGCTTGCCGCGTCCCATGGCCTCATTGTCTTCCGGTCACCGCTGACTGCGCAGCGTCGACCTTACGGCCAACAATCGCGACAAAAGGGGCCGGGTGCGGGATGCCGGTCGTCCTTGACGGAACTCTGACGCCCGCGGCGTCACTGCTCGACGATCTCCCCGTCCCGCAGCTCCAGCACCCGGTCGGCGAGGTCGAGCAGCGTGGCGTCGTGGGTGGCGACCAGCGCGGTCACCCGCTCGCTGCGCACCACGGCCCGCAGCAGCTCCATCACGGCGTGGCCGGTCTCGGCGTCGAGCTGGCCGGTGGGCTCGTCGGCGATCAGCAGCGCGGGGTTGTTGGCGAGGGCGCGGGCGATGGCGACCCGCTGCTGCTGGCCGCCGGACATCTCGCCGGGCCGCTGGGCGGCGTGGTCGGCGAGGCCGACCAGGGACAGCAGCAGGCCGACGCGCTCGTCGCGCTCGCGCGGCGCGGTCCGGCGCAGCCGCATCGGCACGCCCACGTTCTCGGCGGCGGTGAGGATCGGGATGAGCCCGAAGGACTGGAAGACGAAGCCGACGCGGTCCCGGCGCAGCGCCAGCAGCCCGTCCTCGTCCAGCTCCGCGAGATCACGGCCGTCGACCGCGACGCGCCCGGCGTCCGGCGTGTCGAGACCGCCGACGATGTTGAGCAGCGTGGTCTTGCCGGAGCCGGACCGCCCCTTGAGGGCGACCAGCTCGCCGCGCGGCACCTCGAAGGAGACGCCGCGCAGGGCGTGGACGGCGGCGGTGCCGTTGCCGTACGACTTGTGCACGTCCTCGACGCGCACCATGGTCTCGGTGACCACCTGGTTCATGTGTCCTCCCCCGCCGGAAACCGGGCGCCAGTATCGCCAGCGGACCCCCCGGCGTTCAACCGGTCCGGCGGCGCGGCCTCGGACATGGTGAAGGGCCGCGTCCCCTGCGGGTCGCGGCCCTCGTCGTGCGCGTACGGAAAACCGTGTCGTGCGGGTACGGAAAACCGTACGGAGTCTTTACCGGACCTCGGTGATCTCCGGTCCGCGCTGGAGCTGGCCCATGCCGCCGGAGAAGCGGGAGCCCTCCTCCTGCTGGACGCCCTCGGGAACCATCTGGGCGTCGTTCGGCAGCTTGAGGACGATCGGGTCGCGGGGGGCCATCGGGCCGTCGCCGCGGACCACGACCGTGTCCCGGAAGATCTGCTCGAGCAGACCGGCGGCCTGCGGCTGCACGGCGCCCTGGCCGGAGATCACTCCGCGCAGGAACCAGCGGGGGCCGTCCACACCGACGAACCGCACGACCTGGAAGCCGCTCGTGCCGTCCGGCAGCTGCACCGGCACCTGGGCCCGCAGCTCCCAGCCCAGCGGACCCTCGACCTCGTCGACGATGCCACCCTGCTGGGTGATGCCGGAGCCGATCTCCTCGCGCACCTCGCCCCAGATGCCCTCGCGCTTGGGCGCGGCGAAGCCCTGGAGCTGGATGGCGCTGTCGCGCAGCACGACCGTCGCGGCGACGATCGCGTCGCCCGCGACCTCGACGCGCAGTTCCATGCCGTCGACGCCGGGTACGAACAGGCCGCCCAGGTCCACGCGGCCCTCGCCCGGGTCGCTCACCTCGGTGCTGTCCCAGGGCCCGTCGGGCCGCGGTTCGGGTTCGAGCCGCACGCGCTCGCGCCCTTCGTCCGCCTCGGTGTCGACGCTGTCGACGACCTGCTCGGCCTCGCCGGCCGCGCCCTCGGCGGCATCCCTCTTCTTGCGACGTCCGAACACGTCACTGTCCTTCCCGGTCGGATACAACCGAAGCGTATCGATTCCCACCCGTCGGGCCGCCTTCGGCGACCTGACCGCTTGTGCCGCTTGCACGGTCCGTGCCGGCGTGGCCGCCGGTGGACCCGAAGCCCCCCTCGGCCCGAGCCGAGCCGGGAAGTTCCGCGACCGGACGGAAGCGGACCCTCTCGACCTGCTGGACGACCAGTTGGGCGATCCGGTCGAAGCGCTCGAACCGCACGCTCTCGCGCGGGTCGAGATTCACCACGATCACCTTGATCTCCCCACGGTACCCGGCATCAATCGTCCCCGGGGCATTCACGAGGGCGACACCGAAGCGGGCTGCCAGGCCTGAACGCGGGTGCACGAAGGCCGCGTACCCCTCGGGGAGCGCCACAGACACCCCGGTGGGCAGAACGGCCCGTTCACCGGGCGCCAGTTCGCAGTCCACGGTGGTGCGCAGGTCGGCTCCCGCGTCGCCGGGCTGCGCGTATGCCGGAAGCGGCACGTCCGGGTCGACGAGGCGGATCTGGACGTCCAGGGGCTCGCGGCTCACGGGTTCACCTCGAAGGCGCGGGCGCGGCGGAGCTGGTCCGGGTCGTCCATGGCGGCGCGGATCTCCTGCTCTCGGCCGTGGTCGACGAAGTGGTCGATCTTGACCTCGATGAACACCGCGTCGGCGCGGACGGCGACGGGACCGTCGGGGCCGCCGATCCGGCCGGTGGCCGTGGAGTAGATCTTCCGGCCGGCCACCGCGGTCACCTCGGCCTCCAGGTGCAGCGTCGTGTCCACGGGCACGGGCCGCAGGAAGTCGGTCTCCAGCCGGCCGGTCACCGCGATGGTCCGCAGCAGCCAGTTCAGCGAGCCGAGGGCCTCGTCGAGGGCGGCGGTCAGCACACCGCCGTGGGCCAGGCCGGGGGCGCCCTGGTGGGCGGGCTGCACGGTGAACTCGGCGGTGATCGCGACGCCTTCGCCGGCCCGCGCCTGGAGGTGCAGTCCGTGCGGCTGGTCGCCGCCGCAGCCGAAGCACTGGCCGTAGTGCGCGCCGAGCAGTTCGCCGGGGGCGGGCGCGTCGGGGTGCCGTACGGGTTTCACGGCGTCGGCGGGGGGCTGAAGAGCCGGGGAAGTACCACTCACAGGCGCAGACCTTACCCGCGCGTCGGCCGATCACCGATACCGTGCCAAGCTTGCTTCATGCAGCTCTCCGCCACCTCGTACGAAGAACGTCTCACCGCGCCCCGCTCCTGGTGGCTGATCTCCTTCCTGGTGGGCCTCTCGTTCGCCCTGATCCTGCTGCCCTTCGGCACGCTGCCGATGCTGGGCGGTCTGGCGGGCGGCACGGCGGCGGCGGCGGTCGTGGCGAGTTCGTACGGCGCCGTCCGCATCCGGATCGTGGGGGACTCGCTGATCGCGGGCGAGGCCAAGGTGCCGCTGGCGGCCCTGGGCGAGGCGGAGATCCTCGACGCGGAGGAGGCCCGCGCCTGGCGCACCCACAAGGCCGACACCCGCGCCTTCCTGCTGCTGCGCGCCTACATCCCGACGGCCGTGCGGGTCGACGTCACGGACCCGGAGGACCCGACTCCGTACCTGTACCTGTCGACCCGGGAGCCGGAGCGGCTGGTCGAGACGCTGCGGGCGGCGAAGGCCGCTTCCTAGGGCCTGTCGTTCGGACCATGTCGGCTGAGAGGGACTGCGCCCTTCAGCCGACCCGAGCGGGGCGTGGTGCGTGCAGCTGCAAGGCGGAGGAGGGCGCCAGGGCGGAGCCCCGGCAACCGACGACAACGGGGCAGATGTGCGTGCCCCGCCCCGCGAGGCCGGCACGATCCGAACGACAGGCCCTGGCGCACGCCGGGGGTCAGTGCCGGTCTCTTCCGGGCCGGCGCCCGAGCTCTCTTCCGAGGGCGCCTATGTCGAGGGCGTCCTGGGGACTCTCCAGGGCGGGAAGCGCCTCGAGGGCGTCCCACGGCACCTGCCTCTTGCGCAGGTCCGCGCGGATGCGGTGGGCCAGCTTTCTGGTGTCGCGCCGGTTCATGACGGCGCCCACGGCCGCACCCACCATGAACGGCATCAGGTTGGGCAGGTCGCGCACCAGGCGCTTCATGATCTGCTGGCGCAGTTGGCGCTTCATATGGCTGTTCATCGCCGTGCTGAGGGTGGCCGGCTTGGTCATCTCGACGCCGCGCTCGTCCGACCAGGAGTTCAGATACGCGGTGCTGCGCTGCGTCAGGGTGCCGGGCGGGCGTACGCCGTAGACCTCGTGGAGTTCGGCGATCAGCTTCAGCTCGATCGCCGCCACGCCGGTGACCTCGGCGGCCAGTTCGGTGGGCATCGCGGGCGGTACGGGGAGCATCGCCGCCGCGCCGATTCCCGCGCCGACGGTGGCGGTGGCCCGGGCGGCGCCGGTCACGAGCCGGTCGGCGAGCTCCTCGGGTCCGAGCCCGGGGAACTGCCCGCGCAGCGTCGCCAGGTCCCGCACGGGAACGCGCGGGGCCAGGTCGATGACCCGGTCGGCGAGGTGCGCCAGGGCAGCCCTGGCACGGTCGCCGCTCTTGCGGACGCCCTGCCCCGCCCGGTCCCGGAACGCCGCTGCCCGGCGCCGGGCAGCGGGCGCCGGTGCCTGGACGGTCGCCGGGAGGTCACCCCGGTCGTTCCCCGGTTCGAGCGAGGCCGTCCCCGTATCGGTCGGGCCCCGCTCGTCGTCACGCGCGTGCTGCGGGCCGTCGAACGGCCCTTGGTCCGCTCCTCGCGTGGAGAAGCGGCGCTTCCAGGGAGGGGTCGAGCCGGTCACGGCCGACCCCGCCTCAGTCGCAGTCGCGGCAGATCGGCTGGCCGTTCTTCTCCCGGGCCAGCTGGCTGCGGTGGTGCACCAGGAAGCAGCTCATGCAGGTGAACTCGTCCTGCTGCTTCGGCAGTACACGGACGGCCAGTTCCTCGTTGGAAAGGTCTGCGCCGGGAAGCTCGAGGCCCTCTGCGGCTTCGAACTCGTCGACGTCGACGGCCGAGGCGGACTTGTCGTTCCGCCGGGCCTTCAGCTCTTCAAGGCTGTCCGAGTCGACGTCGTCGTCGGTCTTGCGTGGAGTGTCGTAATCGGTGGCCATGGTCGCTCTCCCCCTCTGGGTGTCTGCGGGTGTCTCCAGCGCACGTAACGCGTGAGAGGCCGGACTTGTGCCCGACCCGAGGCGGAGATTTTGCCTCACATCAAGGTCTGTTACTCAATCGACACCCAACCGGACTCCTCAAGAGTGATCGGCTTGGATGGCGATGGGGACCGTACACGGTCCGAATGCCGCACTTCAAAGGCGTCTCACCGTGTACTTCCCGTGATCAGGACCCCTGAAAACCAGGATTTTCCCGGCCTTCCGACAGGGTGCATGATCACGGAGAGTAGAGGGCGGGAAAGCCGTCGCTGTGATCGATCACACACGCGAACCTCTGGACGGTGACCTGGAAATTCCGCTCAAAGCGAACATCCCCGGGCCCCGGCGAGATGTCGGGGTCATGATCTCAGACCGGAAGCGTGACACGCATCACGAGCCCTCCGCCCTCGCGCGGCTGCGCGTAGATGTGGCCGCCGTGCGCCCTGGCCACCGACCGCGCGATGGACAGGCCGAGGCCGACGCCCTTGTCGCTGCCCGTGCGCTCGGTGCGCAGCCGCCGGAACGGCTCGAAGAGGTTGTCGATCTCGTACGCCGGCACGACCGGGCCCGTGTTGGTGACCACCAGGACCGCCTGGCCGTTCTCCATCGCCGTGGTGACCTCCACCCAGCCCTGTTCGGCCAGGTTGTAGCGCACGGCGTTCTGCACCAGGTTGAGGGCGATCCGCTCCAGCAGCACGCCGTTGCCCTGGACCACCGCGGGCTCGCGCTCGCCCTTGATCCGTACGCCCTTGGCCTCCGCCTCGGCGTGCACCTGGTCGATGGCCTGCCCTGCGACCTCGGCGAGGTCCACGGGCTTGCGCTCGACGATCTGGTTGTCGCTGCGGGCGAGCAGCAGCAGGCCCTCGACGAGCTGCTCGCTGCGCTCGTTGGTGGCCAGCAGCGTCTTGCCGAGCTGCTGGAGCTCCACCGGGGCGTTCGGATCGGACAGGTGTACTTCCAAGAGGGTGCGGTTGATCGCGAGCGGCGTGCGCAGCTCGTGCGAGGCGTTGCCGACGAAACGCTGCTGGGCCGTGAAGGCGCGCTGCAATCGCTCCAGCATGTCGTCGAAGGTGTCCGCCAGCTCCTTGAGCTCGTCGTCCGGGCCGTCCAGCTCGATGCGCCGGGACAGGTCGGAACCGGCCACGGCGCGCGCGGTGCGGGTGATCCGGCCCAGCGGCGACAGGACCCGGCCGGCCATGGCGTAGCCGAAGGCGAAGGCGATCACGGCGAGGCCGAGCAGGGCCAGCAGCGAGCGGCTGAGCAGGTTGTCCAGGGCGACCTGACGCTGGTGGTCGATGCACTCGCTGATCGCCGCGTTGAACGTGGACAGCGAGAGGTTGCTCGCGTTGTTCACGACCGGGCACTTGTCGCTCGCGACCTTGATGTCGGTGCCGCCGACGATCTTGAACAGCGGTTCGTTGCCCGTGTTCAGCGCCTGCGCCGCCAGCAGGTAGATGATCGACAGCAGCAGGATGCCCGCGATCAGGAACATGCCGCCGTAGAGCAGCGTGAGCCTTATCCGGATGGTGGGGCGCAGCCACGGCAGGGGGGTCGCCGGGCGGGGGTCCCAGGTGGGCTTCGGGGGCGCCCCGGGAGGCGCGGGTGTCGTGGCCACGGTCGATCAGATCCGGTAGCCGGAGCCGGGCACGGTGACGATGACGGGCGGCTCGCCCAGCTTGCGGCGCAGGGTCATCACGGTCACGCGCACGACGTTGGTGAACGGGTCGGTGTTCTCGTCCCACGCCTTCTCCAGCAGCTGCTCCGCGGAGACGACCGCGCCCTCGCTGCGCATGAGCACCTCCAGCACGGCGAACTCCTTGGGGGCGAGCTGGACCTCCTTGCCGTCGCGGAAGACCTCGCGGCGGTTGGGGTCGAGCTTGATCCCGGCGCGCTCCAGCACGGGCGGCAGCGGCACGCTGGTGCGCCGGCCCAGCGCGCGCACGCGCGCGATGAGCTCGCTGAAGGCGAAGGGCTTGGGCAGGTAGTCGTCGGCGCCGATCTCCAGGCCCTCGACCCGGTCGCTGACGTCGCCGGAGGCCGTGAGCATCAGCACGCGGGTGGGCATGCCGAGTTCGACGATCTTGCGGCAGACGTCGTCGCCGTGCACCAGGGGGAGGTCGCGGTCGAGGACGACCACGTCGTAGTCGTTGACGCCGATGCGCTCCAGGGCGGCCGCACCGTCGTACACGACGTCGACGGCCATGGCCTCCCGGCGCAGTCCGGTGGCCACCGCATCTGCGAGCAGCTGCTCGTCCTCGACGACGAGTACGCGCACGTCGCTTGTCCTTCCTGTGTCCACCCGCGTAGCGCCGCTCGGACGCACGAGGGCAGGGGGGCTCGTGGGTGTGTTGGCCTCCATCCTGCCCTTTTCGGTCATAAGTCGGCTGTAAGGCGGGGAAGGGACCGGTCAGGGCCGGCCGGGTCGGCCGGCCCTGACCGGCCGGGCGGAAAACGGTCGTCCGGAAAGGATCGCCGGACCGGGAATGCGGGATTTTCTCGGGCGGTTGAGGTTTCCGCGGGAGGGAGCTGGGGGAGGACGGCTTTACACCCCGCGATCACGCTCTGCCTGTACCGCACGCCACGCGGTGCGCCGCGGTCCGCTTCCGCAGAGCGGGCGTGGGTGTCCGGCACCGCCGCCGCCCAGCCGGGCAGCGCTGGGCACTCCACCGGAGACGTGATCGCCCCTTCCGAATCGGCACACCCCCGTGCCACCGACCCACGACCCAGGACGAGGGGGCGCAGCATGGACGCTTTCACCGCAGGACTTCTGCAGCGCATACAGACGACCGAGTCCGACCTGTCCCGGGCTCGCGACGAGGGCGACGAGTTCCTCGTCGAGGTCGAGCTGGGTGAGCTCGACGATCTGCGCCGCCTGGCCGCCGAGCACGGTGTGGAGGTCGGGGCGACCGGCGTCTGACCGGCCCGCGAAAGCGACGGGGCCCCGGCGGGATCCAGCGCCGGGGCCCCGTCGCGTCGGGCCGTCGGGAGACGTCGCGGGACGACGGTCGGGTCAGGCGCCGAAGTCCACCAGGAGCCGCTGGAGGGGCTGGAAGACGTCGGGGGTGGCGGCGATCGTCAGATCGCGTGACGGGCGTTCCCCGGGGCGCCCACCGGTCACGGCGCCCGCCTCCCGGGCGATCAGGTCGCCCGCCGCGAGGTCCCAGGGGTGCAGTCCGCGTTCGTAGTAGCCGTCGAGGCGGCCCGCGGCCACGTCGCACAGGTCGATCGCGGCCGAGCCGCCGCGCCGGATGTCCCGCACGAGGGGGATCAGCCGCCGCGCGATCTCGGCCTGCTCGGCGCGGACCTCGGCGACGTAGTTGAAGCCGGTGGAGACCAGCGCCTGGTCCAGCGGTGCCGCCGGCCGGCAGGCGAGCCGCCGTTCGCCGATCCAGGCTCCCGTCGCCCAGGCCCCGCCGCCCCGGACCGCCCAGTACGTCTCGCCGCGCATCGGGGCCACGACCACCCCGGCGACCCGCTCGCCGTCCTGTTCGGCGGCGATGGAGACCGCCCAGGTGGGCAGTCCGTACAGGTAGTTGACCGTGCCGTCGAGCGGGTCGATCACCCAGCGGACGCCGCTGGTGCCCTCGACGGCGGCGCCCTCCTCACCGAGGAAGCCGTCGTCGGGGCGGCGGTCGGAGACCAGGCCGGTGATCAGCTTCTCGGCGGCGATGTCCATCTCGGTCACCACATCGATCGGGCTCGACTTGGTGGCCGCGACCTCGAGGTCGGCCGGGCGGCCGTCGCGCAGCAGTTCGCCCGCCCGGTGAGCGGCCTCCTGGGCGATCTTCAGCAGCTCCGTGTGGAGGGGGTCGGTCGTCACGTCGGTCACGGGGCTCCTCAGGCGTAGGGGCTGTCGGCGCCCGCGGCGGCGGGCCGGGGGGCGCGGGCGGGGCAGCAGCCGACGGGGCACAGGTTGTGGCTCGCGCCGAGCGCGCCCAGGGCGCACGGCGTGACCTCCTGGCCGCGCTCGACCGAGGCCCGTTCCAGGACGAGGTCGCGGACAGCGGCGGCGAACCGCGGGTCGGCGCCGACGGTGGCCGAACGGCGCACCGGCAGCCCCAGCTCCCCGGCCTTCGCCGTGGCCTCCGTGTCGAGGTCGTAGAGGACCTCCATGTGGTCGGAGACGAAGCCGATGGGGGCCATCACCACGGCGGGGGCGCCGGCCGCGTGGCGCTCCTCCAGGTGGTCGCAGATGTCGGGCTCCAGCCACGGGATGTGCGGGGCGCCGGAGCGCGACTGGTAGACGAGCTTCCAGGGGTGGTCGACGCCGGTGCGCTCCCGGACCGCGTCGGCGATCAGCTGCGCCACGTCCAGGTGCTGACGGACGTAGGCACCGCCGTCGCCGTGCTCCTCGACGGGGCCGGATGTGTCGGACGCGGCGGTGGGGATCGAGTGGGTCGAGAACGCGATGTGCGCGCCGTCCCGGACCTCCTCGGGCAGCTCGGCGAGGGACCGGACGACTCCGTCGACCATGGGCTCGACGAAGCCGGGGTGGTTGAAGTAGTGCCGCAGCTTGTCGATCCTCGGCGGCTCGAGGCCCTCGGCCTCCAGGGCGGCGAGCGCGTCCGCGAGGTTCTCGCGGTACTGACGGCAGCCCGAGTACGAGGCGTAGGCGCTGGTGGCGAGGACGAGGATGCGGCGGCGGCCGTCGTGGACCATCTCGCGCAGGGTGTCCGTCAGGTACGGCGCCCAGTTGCGGTTGCCCCAGTAGACCGGCAGGTCCAGGCCGTGCTCGGCGAAGTCCTTGCGGAGCGCGTCCAGCAGGGCACGGTTCTGGTCGTTGATGGGGCTGACCCCGCCGAAGAGGAAGTAGTGCTGTCCGACTTCCTTGAGGCGTTCCTTGGGGATGCCGCGCCCGCGCGTCACGTTCTCCAGGAACGGGACCACGTCGTCCGGGCCCTCCGGGCCGCCGAACGAGAGCAGGAGCAGGGCGTCGTAGGGGCTGGCATCGAGCACGTCTGGCATGTCTCGATCCTGCCACCCGGCACTGACACAGGACATCGGTGGGTGGCCACGGTGCGTCCGCGGGGGTTCTTTCGGGGCACCTGCGCGCGTAAGCTGTATCGACTGCGATCGCACCTTACTGAGCCGTTACCGGAGACCTCGTTGCCCAGCCCCTACCGCGCCCTGTTCGCCGCCCCCGGCAGCAAGGGCTTCTCCTTCGCGGGCTTCCTCGGCCGGATGCCGCTGTCGATGATGGGCATCGGCGTGGTCACGATGATCTCCCAGCTCACCGGCCGGTACGGACTGGCCGGCGGACTGTCGGCCACCATCGCGCTCGCCGCCGCCGTGGCCGGACCGCAGGTCTCGCGGCTGGTGGACCGCTACGGCCAGCGGCGCGTGCTGCGCCCGGCCACGCTGGTGTCGCTCACCGCGGCGGCGGTGCTGCTGCCGGCCGCGCACTACGGCTGGCCGGACTGGGTGCTGTTCGCGGCCTGCGTGGGCATCGGCTGCGTGCCGAGCCTCGGCGCGATGGTGCGCGCCCGCTGGGCGGCCATCTACCGGGGCACCCCCCAGCTGCACACCGCGTACTCCTTCGAGTCCGTGGTGGACGAGGTCTGCTTCATCTTCGGGCCGATCATCTCCATCGGCCTGTCCACGGCGTGGTTCCCGGAGGCCGGTCCGCTGCTGGCCGCCTGCTTCCTGGCGGCCGGTGTCTTCTGGCTGACCGCCCAGCGCGCCACCGAGCCCGTGCCGCATCCGCGCGAGCACAAGGGCCGCGGCGGCACCGCGCTGAGCTCCAGGGGGCTGCAGGTCCTGGTCGCCACGTTCGCGGCGACGGGGACGATCTTCGGGGCCGTCGACGTGGTCACCGTGGCCTTCGCCGAGGAGGAGGGGCACAAGGCCGCCGCCAGTCTCGTGCTCGCCCTGTACGCGGCGGGCTCCTGCACGGCGGCCATGATCTTCGGTCTGCTGCGCTTCGCCGGACCGCCCGAGCGCCGCTGGCTGCTGGGCGTCTGTGCGATGGCCGTGAGTATGATCCCCCTCCTACTGGTCGGAAACCTGCCGTTTCTGGCCGCGGCGCTGTTCGTTGCGGGTCTGTCCATCGCTCCCACGATGATCACGACCATGTCCCTCATCGAAGAGCACGTACCACGCGCGCAGCTCACCGAGGGCATGACCTGGGTGAGCACCGGGCTCGCGGTCGGGGTCGCGCTCGGTTCGTCCGCGGGCGGCTGGGTGATCGACGCGGCCGGGGCGCGTGCCGGGTACGGGGTTCCGGCGGTGGCCGGGGCCGTGGCGGTCGCGGTCGGTTTCCTCGGGTACCGCCGGCTCAAGCGGCCGGCTCCGCGTCGGGGAGGGACCGTTGAGCAGCACACGCACGGCGAGCGGGAAGACGAGCGGGAAGAACCGCACATGGCGTAACTGGGGCGGCAACGTCTCCGCGCGTCCCACGCGGGAGGTCGCTCCGGCGTCCGTCGACGAACTGGCCGAGGCCGTACGCCGGGCCGCCGAGGACGGGCTGCGGGTCAAGGCCGTCGGCACCGGGCATTCCTTCACGTCCATAGCCGCGACGGACGGGGTGTTGATCCGCCCTCACCTGTTGACCGGCATCCGTCGCATCGACCGCGACGCCATGACGGTCACGGTGGAGGCCGGGACCCCGCTCAAGAGGCTCAACGTGGCCCTCGCGCGGGAGGGCCTGTCGCTCACCAACATGGGCGACATCATGGAGCAGACGGTCTCCGGGGCCACCAGCACCGGCACCCACGGCACGGGCCGCGACTCGGCCTCGATCGCCGCGCAGATCAAGGGCCTGGAGCTGGTCACGGCCGACGGCTCGGTGCTCACCTGCTCGGACAAGGAGAACCCCGAGGTCTTCGCGGCCGCCCGGATCGGCCTCGGCGCCCTCGGCGTCGTCACCGCGATCACCTTCGCCGTGGAGCCGGTCTTCCTGCTGACGGCCCGCGAGGAGCCGATGCCGTTCGAGCGGGTCCTCGCCGACTTCGACGAACTGTGGGCCGAGAACGAGCACTTCGAGTTCTACTGGTTCCCGCACACCGGCAGCACCAACACCAAGCGCAACAACCGCAGCGCGGGCCCGGCCCAGCCGGTGGGGCGGCTCCAGGGCTGGTTCGACGACGAGTTCCTCTCCAACGGCGTCTTCCAGGCGGCCAACTGGGTCGGCCGCGCGGTGCCGGCCACCATCCCGGCGATCGCGCGGATCTCCAGCAAGGCCCTGTCCGCGCGGACGTACACCGACATCCCCTACGAGGTCTTCACCTCCCCGCGCCGGGTGCGGTTCGTGGAGATGGAGTACGCCGTTCCGCGCGAGGCCGTCGTCGAGACGCTGCGCGAGCTCAAGGCGATGGTCGACCGGTCGGGGCTGAGGATCAGTTTCCCGGTCGAGGTGCGGACGGCTCCGGCCGACGACATCACGCTGTCCACCGCGTCGGGCCGCGACAGCGCGTACATCGCCGTCCACATGTTCAGGGGAACTCCCTACCGGGCCTACTTCACCGCCGCCGAGCGCATCTTCACCGCGCACGAGGGGCGCCCGCACTGGGGCAAGGTGCACACCCGGGACGCCGAGTACTTCGCCGGGGTGTATCCGCGCTTCGGCGAGTTCACGGCGCTGCGGGACCGTCTTGACCCTGATCGCCGGTTCCAGAACGACTACTTGCGTCGGGTTCTGGGGTCGTAGCCGACGCGTCGGGGGCCGGGCTCGTGCCCTCGCCGGACCCGTCGCCCCCGGTGGCGCTCGACGTGGGCGCCGGGCTGGGGCCGGTACCGCCGTCCTCCGGGGCGGTGCCGTCCGACGACGTGCCGCCCTCGGAGCCGCTCGGGGTCCCGGACGGAGTCGCCGCCGGTGCGTCCTCACCGGTGCCGGAATCCCCGGGGTCCTGCGAGCCCGTCGGGGCCGGGGACTCCTCGGAGTCCCCGGAGCCGCCCGACTCCCCCGGGTCCGACGCGGACTTGCCGTGACCGGAGAGGGCACTGCCGACGGTCGTGCTCTGCCCGCCGCTCAGGTTGTGGCCGGAGACGACCTCGTAGGCGGTGATCCCTCCCATGGTGACGCCGAAGACGAGGGCCGCCGCGACCAGCGGCCGCTTCCAGCTCGTGACCCGCGCCCGGTAGACGGTGCCCTCGGTGAACTCGCCGGGAGCGGGCGCCGTTCGTCCGCCGGAGCGTCCGGCACCCGCCGCGACGCCCGCCTCGGCGGCGCGCTTGGCCCGCAACTGCTCCGCGGTGCGCCTGAAGAAGTGCTGGAACACCGAGCCGCCGCAGGTGGCGACGACGCTGATCAGGCCGGCGCCGACGATCGTTCCGTAGACGCCGAAGGAGGAGGCGAGCTTGGCCGCGACCACCGCCGCCAGGGCGCTGCCCGCGACCTGGGGCACGCTCAAGTCGATTCGCTTGGATTCCACCTCCGTACGCATGTCCGCTTCACCGACGACATCGGGCCTTTCACGCATCCCCGGACCTTGCCTGCCTTTTCCGTACGTGATCGATCAACTGCACGAGAAGGGGACGTACGGTCGAAACCAATAGTTCCGTTTCTGGTGATTCCGTGAAGTACGCCACGTGCAAGATCGCGGAAAACGCGCCGGGGGCGGCCAAGTACCCCCTCTTGTCAGAAGTCGGGCGGCGTGCCAATCCACGCAGGTGGCCCGAATGGAGTACTGTGGCGAGCCCTGGGTCCGGTCTCCCGACAGGGGGTTCAGGATCCTGAAGGACCGCCGGGAGGGGGCTGAGTGCACAGGGTGACGGAGTTGGTCACTTAGCGTTGCGAATTGGTAACCGTGCCATAACGGCGATCCAGGGCCCGCGCCCGACACGCCGGGCAACTCGGCAAGGTTGTGGCAGGCTGCACCCGGGCAGGCCACACTCGACAGAGCGGAAGCAGCGACGCACGTGACGTCGGCAGGCACCACCCGGGAGGTCCCCATGCCCGAACTGCGTGTCGTGGCCGTCTCGAATGACGGCACACGGCTGGTGCTGAAGGCTGCGGACAGCACGGAGTACACGCTTCCGATCGACGAGCGGCTCCGGGCCGCCGTACGCGGCGACCGTCCCCGCCTCGGCCAGATCGAGATCGAGGTGGAGAGTCATCTCCGCCCCCGCGACATCCAGGCGCGTATACGTGCCGGTGCGACCGCGGAAGAAGTCGCCCAGATGGCCGGCATCCCCGTCGATCGCGTACGACGCTTCGAGGGCCCCGTCCTCGCGGAGCGCGCCTTCATGGCGGAACGGGCCCGCAAGACCCCCGTCCGCCGGCCCGGCGAGAACTCCGGGCCGCCCCTCGGCGAGGCCGTGCAGGAACGGCTGCTGCTGCGCGGCGCCGAGAAGGACACCGTGCAGTGGGACTCGTGGCGCCGCGACGACGGCACCTGGGAGGTCCTGCTGGTCTACCTGGTCGCGGGCGAACCCCACTCGGCGAGCTGGACGTACGACCCGCCCCGGCGGCTCGTCCAGGCCGTCGACGAAGAGGCGCGCGCGCTGATCGGCGAGACCGACGACCTCGCGGCGAACGAGCCGAGCTTCCCGTTCGTCCCGCGCATCGCACGGCTGCCGCGCGACCGGCCGCTGGACCGCACCCTCGACCGGGAGCACCGGGAACGGCCGAGTCTGCCCGCGCAGCCGTCCGAGCCGGCCGAGGAGACCACGGCCACCGCGTCGGGCGAACGCGAGCGGGACTCGCTGACCAGTCTGCTGGAGGCGGTGCCGAGCTTCCGGGGCGATCTGGTGGTCCCCGAGCGGGTGCCGGAGCCGGTGGAGGAACCCGCCGAGGATCCCGAGGTGGAGGAGCCCCCCGCCCCGGCGGCGTCGGCCGGTTCCGCCTACGCGGACGTGCTGATGCCACGCTCCGTGGGCAGCCACCGGGACCGCCTCACCGGTTCCACCGACCGTCAGGCCGAGGCCGACGGCGTCCGTCCGGGCCGTCGCGCGGCGGTGCCGAGCTGGGACGAGATCGTGTTCGGAACACGGCGCAAGAAGCAGGAGTAGGCGGGGCGTTCCCCGCGGGGGGGGGGGGGGGCCCCCCCCCCCGGGGGGGGCCCCCCCCCCCCCCCGCGCGGCGGGGGGGGGGGCCCCCCCCCCCCCCGGGCGCCCCCCCCCCCCCGCCGCCGCGGGGGGGCGGGGGGGGGCCCCGCCCCCGCCCCCCCCCGCCCCCCCCCGGGGGGGGGCCCCCCCCCCCCCCCCCCCGCGGCGGGGACTACTGGGGATCCGGCCCCACGGCCACCGGCCGCTCCGGGTCAGACGACCACTCCGACCACGACCCCACGTACAGCGCCGCCGGGATACCGGCCACCGCCAGCGCCAGGACCTCGTGGGCGCCGGAGACACCCGAGCCGCAGTACACGCCGACCTCGCGGCCGTCGGCCGCGCCCAACGTCTTGAAGCGGGCGTGGAGTTCTTCGGCCGGCCGGAACCGGCCGTCCTCCAGCACGTTGTCCGCCGTCGGCGCCGACACCGCGCCCGGGATGTGGCCGCCGACCGGGTCGATCGGCTCGACCTCGCCCCGGTACCGCTCCCCCGCCCGGGCGTCGAACAGCACCCCGGACCGGGCCAGCGCCGCGGCCCCGTCCGCGTCCAGCAGCCCCACCGCGCCCGGCGCCGGCGTGAAGTCGCCCTCGCCGGGCACCGGGACGTCCGCGGACAGCGGCCCCTGCCAGGCGCCCAGTCCGCCGTCGAGAACCCGCACGTCCGGGTGGCCCGTCCAGCGCAGCAGCCACCAGGCGCGGGCGGCCGCCCAGCCCTGCCCGCCGTCGTAGACGACGACCGGCCGACCCGACGAGACGCCCGCGCGGCGCATCGCGGCACCGAACTGAGCGACGTCCGGCAGCGGATGGCGGCCGTGCGCACCCGGCGCGGAGGCGAGCTCCCGGTCCAGGTCGACGAAGACGGCACCGGGGATGTGTCCGGCCGCGTACTCGGCCCGGCCGTCGAAGGGCGGCGCGCCGGCCGCCTTGGCCGTGCTCAGCTGCCAGCGGACGTCGAGCAGGACGGGCGGGTTCGCGCCCGCCAGCTCGTTCGCGAGTTCGGATGCGGAGATGATGGCGTTCATGTCCCCATCCTGGCGTACCGAGTGGCCGCCGCGTCGATGTCGGGCTACTCTGCCCGCCGGACAGTACCGATCACGAGGCGTACGGAATCGGGCACATGCTGTACTGCCCGGGCCGCCGGGCCGGCCTCCGGGGCACATCCGGGGCACGTGGGACCGGGCCCGGGGCGGCATCGGCACGAGGGGCCGCGCGAGGGGCCGACGGAGCGCAAGCGGACGCACGGCCCGTGCAGGGCCGAGGAGAGAGTGACGATGACCGATGCACGGGGGCCGGCCGGCCGCGGCGGCGAGACGCACGCCCGGCGCACACCCGGCACGCCCTGCTGGGTGAGCCTGATGGTGCACGGGCCGGCCGCGACCCAGGAGTTCTACGGAGCGCTGTTCGGCTGGGAGTTCCAGCCCGGACCGCAGCAGCTCGGCCCCTACGCCCGGGCGCTGCTCGACGGGCGTGAGGTGGCGGGCATCGGCCGGCTGCCCCCGGACCGGCAACTGCCCATCGCCTGGACGCCGTACCTCGCCTCGGACGACGTGAACCGGACGGCCGAGACGGTACGCGCGTGCGGCGGCACGGTCGGCGTGGGTCCGCTGGACGCTGCCGAGGCCGGGCGCATGGCCATCGGCTCCGACCCGTCGGGCGCCGTCTTCGGCGTCTGGCAGGCCGCGACGCACCTCGGCACGGCTGTCACCGGTGAGCCCGGCACGCCCGCGTGGAACGAGCTGACGACCTTCGAGGCGGCGAGCGTCGCCAAGTTCTACCAGACGGTGTTCGGCTTCGAGGTGGAGCCGGCGACCACCGCCGGCCTCGACCACGTGACCCTCCGCCTCGACGGCCGTCCCGTCGCCGGCATCCACGGCATCGGCGACGCCCTGCCCCGCGAACGGGGGCCGCACTGGACGACGTACTTCGAGGTGGCCGACATCGGGGAGTCCCTGGAGCGGCTCACCGAACTGGGCGGGCACGTCCTGGAGCCGGCCCGGGACACCTTCCGCGGGCGCGAGGCGTCGGTGGCGGATCCCGAGGGGGCGCTGTTCTCGCTGCTGCAGAGTCCCGGGTGACCGACAGGTGCGCCTCCGTCAGGCGGTGACCCGCACCGTCTCCACCCAGTCCGGAGGCTGCGGCGCGCCCTCGCCGATCAGGGCTGCGACCAGGCGGCAGGACGGGGTCTCGGCGGGCCAGGGGGTGTAGCCGTCGGTGAGGACCACGACGATGGACGGGCGCTCCGGTGCCGCGAGCGCGGCGTCGATGCCGACGCGCATGTCGGTGCCGCCACCGCCGCCGAGGGCGACCTGCTCGGTGGACGTCACCCGGGACACGGCGTGCACGTCGGCGTCGCAGGCGAGGACGGTGACGCGGTTGCCGCGTACGCCGACCTCGCGCAGCACTCCGGTGATCTCCCCCAGGGCCGCCGCGAGTTCCGCGTCGCCCATCGAGCCGGAGGTGTCGACGACGACGGCCACCCGGGGCAGCGGGCGGCGCAGGCTCGGCAGGACGACGCCGCGCAGCGCCGGGGTGCGGCGTGACGGGCGGCGGTAGGTGTAGTCGACGGCCCCGCCGGCCCACGCGGCGGCCTCCCGCACCGCGCCGGACAGCGCCTGCCGCCAGTCCACCGTGGGTTCCAGGACCTCCTCGGCCCAGCGCTGCCAGCCCGCGGGCAGGGTGCCTCGGCTGCGCCGGTGGGCGCGCATCGCCTCGGCGGTGTGCCGGCGCAGCGCCCGGGCCTCGGCCTCCCCGAGCGGGGCGGGCCCGGTGGACGCCGGGAGTTCCCAGGGTGCCGGGCGGCCGTGTGCTCCCGAGCCGCAGTCGTGCCCCTGGACGTGCGGGGGCAGTCCGTCCAGGTACGCCTCGAACAACTGCCCGTCGGGCAGGCCGAAGAGGCGGGGCTCGACGCGTCCGGCGGGCAGGCGCAGGCCGTCGGCGAGGAGGTCGTCGTTGATCTCGCAGTCCTGGGCGACGTTGACGCGGTACCGGTCGCGCTGTTCGGCGGCGGTGAGCCGGCCGGCGCGGCCGTGGTGGTCGCGCAGCAGGTGCGCCGCCTCGTGCACCCAGACGCCGGCGAGTTCCTCCACGGGGGTCGCGGCGACGAAGGCGGGTGACACGTAGCAGCGCCAGTGCCGGTCCACTCCCATCGTCCGCACGTCGGGGCAAGGCACGACGGTCAGGGCGTACAGGGCCGACGCCAGGTAGGGCCGGTCGTTCGCCGCCCGGTAGCGGGCGGCGAGCAGCTTGGTCCTGTCCAGGTCCCCGCCGGACGACGTCATGTCCGCGGGCCTCACCGGCTGCCGGGCAGGGCCCCGGACATCTGCAGCAGGTCCAGGAACCCGTCGATGCCGGGGGGCACGGGCCACTCCAGCCGGCGCATCGCCGCCAGGTCGGTGGCGGCCCGGGCGGCCACGTCCGGTACGCCCGCGTCCACGGCCTTGGCCAGGACCGTCCAGCCGGCCTCCCAGCGGGGCCGGGTGGTTTCGCTCTGGATGGCGGCCACCACCGCGATGAGGAAGGCCAGTTGCCGGTCGCCGCGCTCGGGCAGGGCGAAGGCGTCGGGGTCGGCGAGGACCCGCTCGGGGTCCGGCAGGTCGAGGTGTTCCAGGTACGACAGCAGTTCGATGCCCGCGCCGTCCCCGACCGCACCGGTGAGCGCGGCGGCCACCGCCTCGCGGCCGGCGCCGGTCGCGTAACCCGTGGCGAGCAGCCGCAGCGCCATCTCCCAGGTCCGCGGGGACGGCCACGACCGGCCGCGGCTCTCGGCGTCGGCGGGTATGTGGTGGACCAGGCCCGGGCGGGCGGTGAGGAAACCCGAGACGGCGCCGCGGGCCCGTGCGACGGCACCGGGCACCTTGGCCGGATCGACCAGAGGGACGGCCACTTCCGGCCAGGTGCCGGCCATGCCCCGGGCGACGGTGGCCGGGTCGTGGGTCCAGTGGAGGTGGACGAAGCGGTTGGCGAGCGGCGGGCTGAGGTGCCAGCCGTCGGCGGCGCTGGAGGGCGGGTTGGCGGCGGCGACGATGCGTACCGCGTCGGGCAGGACGAGGCTGCCGACCCGGCGTTCGAGGACGACCCGCAGCAGCGCCGCCTGCACGGCCGGTGGCGCGGAGGACAGTTCGTCGAAGAAGAGCAGGCCCTGGCCGGCGTGCTTGAGCCTGACCGCCCAGTCGGGCGGGGCCATCGGCACTCCGGTCGCGGCCGGGTCGTCCCCGACGATCGGCAGTCCGGCGAAGTCCGACGGCTCGTGCACGCTGGCGATGACCGTCTCCAGCGGGAGGCCGAGTCCGGCGGCGAGTTGCTCCAGGGCGGCCGACTTGCCGATGCCCGGCTCACCCCACAGCAGGACCGGCTGATTGGCCGTCACGGCCAGTGCCAGTGCCTCCAGTTGGGGGTTGGCCCCGGGTTCGGTGCGCCGGGTGCGCAGCCGGGCGACGAGGTCGTCCGCGGCGGCCAGCGGGGTCGGTGCGGTGCGGGAGGCGGGTGCGGTGCTCAACGGTCCTCGTCCTCGTCGTCGTGGTCCTCGTTGTTGTCCATCATCTCGTCCCACCAGTCGGCGCCGAGGCCCGGATGCTCCTCCCGTACCCGTTCTCCCAGGAAAGCCAGGTCGGCACGCCTGAACCGGCGCACGACCTGGGCCAGCGAGTACTCGGCATCGTCGACCACGTCGATGCGGGCGCCGGCGGCCAGCAACGCCTCGACCAGGGACCGGGAACCGCCGTCGTTGACCGCCACGAACAGCGGTGTGCGGTCCCGGTGGTCCCGGGCCTCGAGGTCGAGGCCCTCCTCGAGCAGCCGGGGCAGGAGCGGTTCGTGGTCGAGCAGGTGCAGTACGTGGAGCAGCGTGCGCCCGCCGGCGCCGCGCACCCGGGGGTCCACGCCCGCGTCCAGGAGTTCGAGCACACCGTGGGTGTCCCCGTGCTGGGCGCGCAGGAACAGGTCCCGCATCTGGGCGCGCAGGGCCTTCGGCAGCCGGCCGCTTCCCGACGACCAGGTCTGCTGGACGGCGAAGCACCCGGCGACGGCACCTCCGAAGGCGCGCAGGGCCCGCTCGCGCTGCTGCTCCTCGTCGCTGTGCGGCATGTGGAGCAGCCCGCCGCCCGCGCGGAAGCCCACCTCGTGCCACTCGCCCCGGCACCGCACCCGTACGGGTGCGGGGGCGGCGGGCCCCGGCGGACCGACGGCCCCCTCCGCTACCCGGAGGGCCGGGAACAGCGCCTCGCGGACCAGGGGGTGCAGATGCGCCGGCTCGACTCCTCCGACGTGCAGCAGGTCGAGGTCGGGGAGTCTGCGCCAGAGCGTCTCGGGCAGGAAGGGCACGCCGTCGGCTCCGTTCGGTTCGACGGCACGGATCCGCAGCCCGGTACCGCCGGGGGACGCCGGCTCCAGCAGGATGTTCGTCCGCCAGTCGCAGGCGATGAGGAAGCGGTCCCCCACCCCCTCGTCCGTGAGCAGGCGGACCTCGGGCTCCAGACGGGTGTGGGCGAGCGCGAGCCTGCGGAGGAACCACGCCGGGTCGGCCGGGTAGCGCGTCCGGGCGTCCGGTGGGGTCACGTCGGCCACGATGCCGACCGCCTCGAAGGCCGCCCGGGCGCCGTCCCTGTGGTGCAGCAGGGTGGCCCATTCGGACCGTGCCGCCGCGTCACCGGGACCGGGATCCGCCGTGGGCAGTTCCTCCGTTTCGCGCGGCCTGGCGTCGGGGTGGAAGAAGGGCGGCCGGTCGCTGCCGCCGCACCGCTCGCGCAGTTCGACGGTGCGCCGCGCGTCCCACAGGTGCCGGGCGTACCGCCAGTCGTCGGTCCGCGGGCCGAAGACGCCGGCGGCCTTCTCGTCCCGGACTGTGCCGAAGCGCAGGGTGACGCGCTGCGGGCCCTCCCGCATCGGCGGCGTGGTGACGTGCAGATACGGCGTGGCCCGGGGGCCTTCGGCCGCCCGCACCGGCCGGTAGCGGGCGAGGACCACGGTGCGGCCGGTGTCGAGGGTGGTCCATCCGCCCAGTATTCGGGGCAGGTGCCAGCGCAGCAGGTCGGGGACCAGGTGGCGCAGGTCGTCCTCCAGCGCCTCGGCCACGTCGTGGCCGCAGTGCTCGGCGATCTCCGGCAGGTCGAGGGCGACGTCGACACCGGCCGCCGCGCAGGCCCCGCGCCAGTCGCCGGCCGAGCGGAGTTCGCCCGCGCGCTCGATCATCGTCCGGGGCACCGCGTAGCGGCGGATCCGCCGCCGGCTCGACACCTCCTCCGGTGGGAAGCACGGCAGGAGAGGGCGCGCGCTCACCGGTAGACACTTCCTATCGCGCTGAGGTCCGGATGGGCCCCGCGGGCGGGTCGCAGACGCTGGTTCAAAGACCGCTTCACCCGGCGGGGCAGTCCGGGGCCCAGGCCGACGTACTCCAGCGGTGAGCCGTCCGGCACGGCCGCCAGCAGGGACTTCGCGCCCCGCCCGGTGAGTCCGGTGTGGCGCAGCTCGAGTCTGCGCAGCGGGCTGCCGCGCAGGGCGGCGGCCAGGGCGTGGGCGCCTTCGTCACCGGTGGCGTTGGCGGGGGCGCCGAGGCTCCGCTCCGACGGCGGCCGGCCCAGGTCGAGCGCCTCGATGCCGTCCAGGGCGCCGGCGAGGGCGCGCGCCCCGGCGGGGCCGATCCCGTTGCCGCCCAGCCCGAGCCGCACCGGCCGTCCGGGGTCGGCCGCGGCCGCGAGGACGGCGGCGCCCTCGTCGCCGAGGTGGTTGGCGGGCAGGTACAGCTCGCGCACCCCCGCGTCGCGGATCAACGCGGCCAGCAGCCCGGCGGCGTCGGCGGTCAGGCCGTTCCCGCCGAGAAAGAGGCGTTGCACCGGGCGCGGGCGGCCGGTGAGGGCGTCGAGCAGCGCGCGCAGCCCCGTGATGGTGAGGCCGGTGTTGACCAGGTCGAGGGTGCGCACCGCGGTGTTGCGGCGGAGCATCGCGGCGAGGGCGCGGGCACCGTCGTCACCCACCGGGTTGCGCTTGAGCCACAGGGCGCGCACGGTCACGTCCGCCGACAGCGCGTCGGCGAGCGCGGCGGCGCCCTGCGGTCCGATGCGGTTGCAGCCGAGGTAGAGCGTGTGCAGGCCGTGGCCGTCGCCGAGCGCCCGGGTGACCGTCAACGCCCCTTCGTCGCCGACGGCGTTGGTGCCGAGCAGGATGTGCCGGGCGTGCGGCGAGGTGGCGGCGACGGGCATCAGGCGGGCGGCGCCGGCCGCTCCGAGCCCCTGCTTGCAGAGGTCGACGCGGCCGTCCGCACGCACGGTGCCGACCGGGAAGGTCTCGTCGGTCTCCACCGCGCGCTCCGACCTCAGCCGGGCCAGCAGCGGGTCCAGGCCGGCGGGGTCGCCGATCGGGATGTCCGGGTGCTCGATCGCCGGGCAGCGCACGGGTGTCGGCTGCGTCATCACCACTCCACCGGTCCGTCGCCGGTGCCCGGCGCGCCGAGGGCGGCATCGCCCTCCGCCCGCCCGGGACGGACCGACGCCAATCGACTCTCTCCACGACAAGGGTGGCAAGGCCGGTCGGATTCGAACCGACGTCCTCCAGCTTGATGCGTGGGCGCGACGACCTCTGCGCTACGGCCTTGCCGGGGAGATCATATCCTCGTCCGCTCTACCGATGATCGTTTGTTCGATGGGGTGTTCAGCGGCCGCGCCGGTGCAGCTTCAGATCCGCGACCACGGGGCGGTGGTCCGACGCCTCGGTCGCCACCTCCCGGGTGCCGGCCACGGTGATGTCGGGCGAGACGGTGACCAGGTCGATGCGCTTGACCGGGTCGACGGCCGGGTACGTCCCGCCTCCACCGGGAGCGGCATCGCGCAGCTTGCGCCACAGCGGGGCCAGTTCCGGGGCCGTGGGCTCGGCGTTGAAGTCGCCGACGAGGATCTTCGGTCCGCGGTCGGCGGCCAGCACCTGGAGCATGTCGTCCACCTGGGCCGCCCGGAACGAGGGGTCGGCCCGGTAGTCGAGGTGCGTGACGTAGACGTGCGTGTGCGCGCCCTTCACGTTCACGGTCACCTCGGCGAAACCGGGCGCCGGGGCCGGCACGGGCTCCGAGGTCTGGGTGGAGAGCCGGGTGATCTCGTGGTTCTCCGCCTCGAGGACCGGGTGGCGGCTCAGCACGGCGACGCCGTACTGCCGGCGTTCCGCGCCCGGGCCGGCCGGGTCCAGGTCGTAGATCGGCGCGAAGTACACCCGCATGTCCAGCTTCTCGGCGAGGGCGCGGGCCTCGTCGACGAAGTCGCTGCGCGCGCCCCAGTGCACGTCGACCTCCTGGAGGCCGATCACGTCAGCCCGCAGATCGCGGACGGCCTCGGCGGTGCGGTCGAGGTCGAAGACCTGGTCGCCGCCAGCCCCGGCGTGGATGTTGTAGGTGGCCACCCGCAACGGCACCGCCGGCGCGCCGGATCCGGGGACGTCCCCGTCCAGGGCGGACGCCGGTGCCGCCACGGCGATCAGGGCGGTGGCGAGGAGGGCGGCGGAGGTGCGGTGGGCGCGGACGGGACGTCGGAAACGGGGCTTCATGCCTTCTCCGATCACGTGGAAGCGAGACCGGAACAGTGACGCTCACCACCTGACGGCACGTCAACCCCACCCGCGGGCCGCGCCTGGTGTCAGACCGGGGTGACGGGCAGCACGTCCGGCGACAACGCCGCCGCGCGGGCCGTCGCCGCCGTCATGCGGCGGCGGTGGTGGCGTCGGCACAGGACCTCGTACCCGACCTCGTCGGAGGAGTGGGTGACGTCGCCGACGACCACCTGGGCGCCCTCGACGACCATGACGCCGCCTACGGTCCGGGCGTTGTGCGTGGCGCGGGCGCCGCACCAGCACAGGGCCTCGACCTGGAGCACCTCGACGCGGTCGGCCAGTTCGACCAGCCGCTGGGAGCCGGGGAACAGCTTGGAGCGGAAGTCCGTGGTGATGCCGAAGGCGTACACGTCGAGTTCGAGGTCGTCGACCACGCGCGCGAGCTGGTCGATCTGTTCCGGCGCGAGGAACTGCGCCTCGTCCGCGATCACGTAGTCCGCGCGGCCGCCCTGCGAAAGGTGGTCGACGACGTGCGCGTACAGGTCGTGCCCGTCCTCGACCTCCACCGCGTCCGTGACCAGACCGAGGCGGGAGGAGAGCTTGCCCTCGCCCGCGCGGTCGTCGCGCGTGAAGATGATGCCCGCCAGGCCCCGCGCCGAGCGGTTGTGCTCGATCTGGAGAGCCAGTGTCGACTTCCCGCAGTCCATCGTTCCGGAGAAGAACACCAGTTCGGGCATGAGGGGTTGAGCACCTTTCGGCAGTGGGGTCGGGTGGGGGGGCAGGGCGTCAGGAACGTACTTCGAGCAGGGGGACGAGCTGCTCGGCGGGGGTCATCGAGCCGTGGTTGCCGACCATCGCCGACTCCCTCGGCTCCCGCTCGGAGGCGATGAGCAGGACGTTGTCACGCGCGGCGGCGACCACGTCGCCGATGCGGCCGTACACCCGGTCGTCGACGCGGGGGCCGAACCAGCCGGCCTCGATCGCCTCGTCGCGGGACGCCACCCAGAACTGCTCGCCGAGCACCTCGCGCCAGCAGGTCAGCACGTCGTTGTGGGCGCCGGGGACGGCGTACACGTGCCGGGCGCGGCCCTCTCCGCCGAGGAGGGCGACGCCCGCCTTCAGCTCCCAGTCCTCGTCGAAGTCGATGCGGTGGTCCTCGTCGAAGGGCACGTCGATCATGCCGTGGTCGGCGGTGACGTAGAGGGCGCTGCGCGGCGGCAGCTGCTCGGCCAGGCGCTGGGCCAGCCGGTCGACGTGCATCAGCTGGCCGCGCCAGGTGTCGGAGTCCACGCCGTAGCGGTGGCCGGCGCCGTCGACCTCGGCGTAGTACGTGTAGACGAGGGCGCGGTCGGCCGCGGCCAGCTGCTCGGCCGCGAGGTCCATGCGGTCCTCGCCGGAGAGCCGGCCGTGGAAGGTGCCGCCGCTGAGGGCGATCTTGGTCAGCGGGGTGTTCGCGAAGGTCGGGGAGGAGACCTGGGCGGCGTGCACGCCGGCCTGCTGGGCGAGGCCGAAGACGGTGGGGTACGGCTGCCAGGCGGCCGGCGGGGTCCACGGCTGCCAGCGCAGCTGGTTCATCAGCGCGCCGGTGTCCGGATTGCGCACGGTGTAACCGGGCAGGCCGTGGGCGCCCGGCGGCAGGCCGGTGCCGACCGAGGCGAGGGAGGTGGCGGTGGTCGCCGGGTAGCCGGCGGTGACCGGGCGTCCGGTGCCGCCGCGTGAGCTGCCGAGCAGGGAGTTCAGGAAGGGGGCTTCGTCCGGGTGGGCCCGTAGCTGCTCCCAGCCGAGGCCGTCGATCAGGAACACGCAGTTCCGGTCGGCGGGGGTCAGTTCCGTGATGCCCGCGGTCATGCCGGGGACGCCGAGGCCGGCGGCCAGCGTGGGCAGCAGGTCGGCGAGGGAGCCGCTGCCGTACTCGGGCACGGGGGCGGATTCGACGGGGAGCGGTTCCGGGTGGGTGTCCCAGGTGGCGTGCTGCGCCATCAGCGGGGGGAGTCCGCGGTCGCCTCGGAGAGGGCCTGCGCGAAGGCGAGCGCCTGGCGCACCGTCTCCGGGCCGTCCCCGGCCTCGCTGACGCGCAGGCTCAGGTCGTCGGCCGTCGAGCTGCCGGTGTAGCCGTGGTCGGCCTCGCAGTTCGGGTCGCCGCAGGCGGCCGGCTCCAGGTCGAGGCGGGAGACGGCACCCCAGCCGATGGTCAGCACGATCTCGCGGGGCAGCGTGCCGGGCTTGTACTGCTCGGGGTTGGCGACCACGCGGCTGACGACGATGGACGAGATCCGGCCGAGCTTGACGGACTCCGTGGACGTCGTGGCGTAGGGCGTCGGGGAGGTGTCGTCGGCGGCCTGCTCGTCGGTGTGGCTGACGATGAAGCGGTTGCCGGTGAGCACCAGCACGGTCACGTGCCGGCGCACCTCGTTCTGGTCGAAGGTGGTCTCCTGGTGGACCAGGTACGACCGGATGGGCTCGCCGCCCACGGCGGCCTCCACCGCCTCGGCCACGAGGGCCGGGTAGTAGCCGCTGCGTTCGATCGCCGCTCGCAGCCCCTGGGTCGTCGTACTGGTCTTGGCCATGCCGTCCATCCTACGGGGGCCCACTGACTGCGCGGGACGCCCGTGCGGAGCCTGTGCGGTTCGCCCGCGCGGTGCCCGAGCGTTCCCGTGCGGTTCCGCGCGTGGTCAGTACGCGGGCAGCGTCCGTGGGCCGAGGTCGTCCCGGGCGGGAGGGGGCGCGAGGCGGACGGAGGCGCCGAGGACGCTCAGTCCGCGCGGGGCGACGACGACCGGTTCCAGGGTGACCGCGACGACCTCCGGGTGGTCGTCGACCAGCCGGGAGACCCGCAGCAGCAGCTCCTCCAGGGCGGAGGCGTCGACCGGGGCCGAGCCGCGCCAGCCGAAGAGGAGGGGTGCGGTACGGATCGAGCGGATCAGGGAGGTGGCCTCCCGGTCGGTGACCGGGATCAGCCGGTGCGCCATGTCGCCGAGGAGCTGGGTGGCCGCCCCGGCGAGCCCGAAGGAGAGCACCGCGCCGGCCGCCGGGTCGATGACCGCCCGGACGACCGTGTCGACGCCGCGCGGTGCCATGCCCTGCACCACCGGCCGCAGCTCCTCGGGCCTCCCGAAGAGCTCGGTCAACTCGGCGTAGGCCCGTCGCAGTTGTTCCTCGTCCGCGAGGTCCAGGCGTACGCCGCCCAGGTCGGCGCGGTGGCGCAGGTGCGGGGCGGTGGCCTTGAGGGCGACGGGGTAGCCGAGGGTGCCGGCGGCGGCGACGGCGTCGTCGGGGGTGGGTGCGGACAGGGCGCGGTGGACGTGGATGCCGTACCTGCCGAGCAGCTCGCAGGTCTGCTCGGCGCCGAGGGCGAGCCCCTGGCCGCGCGCGAGGTGTCCGCGGATCAGCTCGGCGGCGCCCCTCTCGTCGATGTCGTCGTACTCCGGGACCCTGCCGGGGTCGGCGGCGTCGCGGCGCCACTGCGCGTAGGCGACGGCCTGGGCGAGGGCGCGGACGGCGCGTTCGGCGGCGGGGTAGGCGGGGATGAGGTGGGCTCCCTCCGGGGCCTGGACGGCCTCGGCGGGCGGCTCCGCGGCGAGGGCGCCCTCCGGGGTGCCCGGCGTGCCCTGGCGCGGGGCCCCCGGGGCGGCCTGCGGAGCGGTGCTCGCCGCGGCGGACAGGGCCTGGGCGAGGCCGCCCAGCTCCACGTGCACCACGAGGACCGGCTTGCCGGGCACCGCGGCCGCCGCCGAGCGCAGCGCCTCGGCCAGCGCCGCGTCCTCGGCCGCCCCCTCCCCCACCGTCGGGATGGCGGTCACCACCACCGCGTCGCAGGTGTCGTCGGCCAGCGCCCGGGACAGGGCCGCGTGGAAGTCCTGCGCGGAGGCCGCCGTCGTCAGGTCCAGCGGAGGGTGCGGCCGCAGGCCCTCCGACAGACACGCGTCGTAGGTGAGCAGTCCCAGTGACTCCGAGTTCCCGAGGATCGCCACCCGTGGTCCGGCGGGCAGCGGCTGGCGGGCGAGCAGCAGGCCCGCGTCGACCAGGTCGGTGATCGTGTCGACGCGGATCACTCCGGCCTGCCGCAGCAGCGCGGAGACCGTGGCGTGCGGCAGCCGCGTCGCCCGGACGGCGTGGCCCTGCGGCGCGACACCGCCGTGCCGGGCGCCCTGCACCACGACCAGCGGCTTGACGGCCGCCGTGCGCCGGGCCAGGCGGGTGAACTTGCGGGGGTTGCCGATGGACTCCAGGTACATCAGCGCGACGTCGGTCTCCGGGTCGTCGTACCAGTACTGAAGGACGTCGTTGCCGGAGACGTCGGCCCGGTTGCCGGAGGAGACGAAGGTGGACACGCCGGTGACACCGGTCACCCCGCCGCCGCGCCGGTGCAGCCGGGAGAGCAGGGCGATCCCGATGGCGCCGGACTGGGCGAACAGGCCGATCCGGCCGGGGCGCGGCATCTCGGGGGCGAGGGAGGCGTTGAGCAGCACCTCGGGAGAGGTGTTGATGACGCCGAAGGCGTTGGGCCCGATGATCCGCATGCCGTACGTGCGCGCCTGGCGCACGAGGGCGCGCTGGCGTTCGCGTCCCTCGGGGCCGCTGTCGGCGTACCCGGCGGAGATCACGACGAGGCCCTGGACGCCGTGTTCGCCGCACTCGGTGACGACCTCGGGCACGTGCTGGGCGGGCACGGTGACGACGGCGAGGTCGACGGGGCCGTCGATGTCGCGCACCGAGCGGCGGGCGGGCACCCCGTCGAGTTCCTTCAGGTCCTCGGGGAAGGCCCGGTTCACGGCGTGGAGCCGGCCGGTGTAGCCCGCGTCCCGGATGTTGCCGAGGATGCTGCGGCCGACGCCGCCGGGGGTGCGGCCGGTGCCGATGACGGCGACGGAGCCGGGCTGGAGCAGGCGCTGCACCGAACGGCCTTCCGCGCGCTGCTCGCGCGCGTACTGCACGGCGAGCGAGCGGTCGGTGGGCTCGAGGTCGAACTCCAGGCGGACCACACCGTCCTCGAAGCTGCGCTTCTGGGTGTACCCGGCGTCCATGAACACCTTGATCATCTTGGTGTTCGCGGGCAGCACCTCGGCGGCGAAGCGGCGGATGCCGCGTTCCCGGGCAACGGCGGCGATGTGCTCGAGGAGCGCGGAGGCGACGCCCCGGCCCTGGTGGGCGTCCTGGACGAGGAAGGCGACCTCGGCCTCGTCGGCCGGGGAGGACGCGGGCGTTCCGCCGGCGCCGATCCGGTCGTAGCGTACGGTGGCGATGAACTCGCCGCCGATCGTGGCCGCGAGTCCCACCCGGTCCACAAAGTCGTGGTGCGTGAAGCGGTGGACGTCCTTGGCGGACAGGCGAGGGTACGGCGCGAAGAAGCGGTAGTACTTCGACTCGTCGGAGACCTGCTCGTAGAAGCTGACCAGGCGCTCGGCGTCATCAACGGTGATGGGGCGGACGCGCGCGGTGCCGCCGTCGCGCAGCACCACGTCGGCTTCCCAGTGGGCGGGGTACTCGTGCCGGTCCGACGAGGTCTGCATGGGCCCCAGAGTACGGCTCGCGTACGACAACGGCGCGGGGCAGTCTGTGGAGGACGGAAGGTCGGGCCGAGGCCGCGGTCCGACAACCACCCGGGGCGGCGCACAGCCGTCCGGCGATGCTTCACGATGTGGGAAACTGGTCTAGACAACCTGAACACCTGAAGGGCAGCAACACATGGCTGAGCGCCGCGTCAACGTCGGCTGGGCCGAGGGTCTCCACGCCCGCCCCGCCTCCATCTTCGTCCGAGCCGCCACGGCCACAGGCGTCCCGGTGACGATCGCCAAGGCCGACGGCAACCCCGTCAACGCGGCCTCCATGCTGGCCGTCCTGGGCCTGGGCGCCCAGGGCGGTGAGGAGATCGTCCTCTCCTCCGACGCCGAGGGCGCGGACGCCGCCCTCGACCGGCTGGCGAAGCTGGTCTCCGAGGGGCTCGAGGAGCTTCCCGAGACCGTCTGATGTGACGGCACACCGAAAAGGCCCGCCCGGATCACCGGGCGGGCCTTTTCCTGCCCTATTTCCGGGCAGCAAGAAATAGCCCCCTGAATTACCTCTCTTTTGTATACGGCACCCGTGTTAATGCCGCAGGCTCGGCATGTTTACGGGACGTTGCGCATTCCTCACACCGCCCGGGTGGTCGCCGGAGGCGAAGCGCAGCCGGTGCGCAGCCGCCGACCGCTCGACGTGCAGCGCCATGAGCGCCCGTGCGCGGTCGCCGTCGCCGCGCGCCACCGCGTCGACGACCGCGCCGTGCTCCGCCCAGTGCTCCACGGCACCGGTCGGCGCGTCCACGAGGTACATCCAGGCGATCTTGCGGCGCAGCTGGGTCAGCATCGCCGTGAGGGAGGGACTGCCGGCGGCCTGCGCGAGGGTCTCGTGGAACCAGCCGTCCAGCGCGCGCAGGTCCTCGCCCCGGCCCTGCCGGGAACGCTCCTGACCCAGCCTGACCAGGCCGCGCAGCACCTTGAGGTGGGCCTCGGTGCGGCGCCGGGCCGCGCGGGAGGCGCCGAGGGGCTCCAGCAGCGTGCGGGTCTCGAGCAGGTCGGCGGCCTCCTGCTCGGTCGGTTCCGCGACGCACGCGCCCGCGTGCCGCCGGGTCACCACGAAGCCCTCGGCCTCCAGGGTGCGCAGCGCCTCGCGGACGGGGACGCGGGAGACGCCGTAGCGGCGAGCGAGCAGTTCCTCGGTGAGCCGGCTGCCGCGCCCGTGGACACCGGCGACGATGTCGTCCCGGATCGCCGTGCACACCGAGTGCGCCGGAATAGGCATGTCCGACCTCCGTCTTGATCCCCGCGAAACGTCGACGATGGACGCGTGTTTCCGTGACTCTAGGCCAATGAGGCGCGCTTTCGGACGGGGGCCGGGAATTCAGGGAGATTTTTTGGACATTCACGGGCCGGAAACGAGGCAGGAAACCGGACCCGGACCGGGCCGGAAATCCGGAAGGCCCCGGCTCGGGAGCCGGGGCCTTCGGGGTGCCGTACCGTCCGTCGTCAGACGTTCACGCCGTGGGAGCGGAGGTAGGCGACGGGGTCCATGTCCGAGCCGTACTCGGGGCTCGTGCGGGCCTCGAAGTGCAGGTGCGGGCCGGTGACGTTGCCGGTGGCGCCGGAGATGCCGATCTGCTGGCCCGCATCGACCGACTGGCCGACCGAGACGCCGATGGACGACAGGTGTCCGTACTGGGTGTACGTGCCGTCGTGCATCCTGATCACGACCTGGTTGCCGTACGCGCCGCCCCAGCCGGCCTCGACGACGGTGCCGACGCCGACCGCGTGCACCGAGGTGCCGGTGGAGGCGTGGAAGTCGATGCCGGTGTGGCTGCCGGACGACCACAGGGAGCTGCCGGCCTGGTAGGCCGTGGACACGTAGGAGCCGGTGATCGGCGCGACGAAGGTGTTCAGGCGCTTGCGCTCCGCCTCGCGCGCGGCGCGCTCCTTGGCCTCGCGGGCCTCCTTGGCGGCCTCGGCGGCCCGCTCGCGCGCGGCCTCCATCGCCGCCTCGCGGGCGGCGGCGTCCAGGGCGGCCTGCTTCTGTGCGGTGGCCTGGGCGTCGATCTCGTGGGCGATGGAGTCGCCGATGGTGACGACCGGGGTGAGTCCGCTCTGCTCGACCTCGGGCTCGGCGGCGAGGGCCGGGGCCGCGAGGGTGCCGACGACGCCGGTGGTGGCGAGGGCCGCGACGCCCGCCGCGCGTGCGGTGGTGCGGTGCATGCGGCTGGGGCGGCGGTGCTTCCCGGTGGCGCGCGTGAACGCCATGTAGAGGCTGGTCCTTTCCTTCCCTCTCGCCTACCGGGTTAGCTGACGGGTTCGGAGCAGGAAGGTCTCCTACGGACCCCCTCGCCGGAGCGCGGGCGTCCGATTCACCCCAGGGACTGCGATGGGTCCCCGGCTCCCCTGGCTCGCGCCGTACGGGGACTCGGCGATGACTGTCCGGTGCCGCGGGTGCGGCGCACTGCCTGACGAACAGCCCGGATGACGCTAAACGCGGCTGTCTTCAATCCTCAAACGCAACTGGCTTTTTGTAGCGCACGCCACAGGGCAGACAGGCAGCCTCTCCCTCAATTCGGACATACGACGGCCCTGGTGACACTCCGGTCACCAGGGCCGTCGCACGCGCGTGCCGCTACTCGGCGGCCACGACCGTGACTTCGCCGATGCCGAGGGCCTCGACGGGCTCCTTGATCTGCGCCGCGTCGCCGACGAGGACCGTCACCAGACGGTCCACCGGGAAGGCGTTGACGACGGCCGCCGTGGCCTCCACGGTGCCGGTGGCGGCCAGTTGACGGTACAGCGTGGCCTGGTAGTCGTCGGGCAGGTGCTGCTCGACCTGGTCGGCCAGCGTGCTCGCGACGGCCGCGGCCGTCTCGTACTTCAGCGGCGCCACGCCCACCAGGTTCTGCACGGCGACGTCGCGCTCGGCGTCGGTGAGTCCGCCCTCGGCGAGCGTGCGCAGCACCGTCCACAGGTCCTGCAGCGCCGGGCCGGTGTTGGGCGTGTCGACCGAACCGCTGATGGCGAGCAGCGCGGCGCCCGTGCCGTCGGGCGCGGAACGCAGGACCTGCCCGAACGCCCGGACGCCGTAGGTGTAGCCCTTCTCCTCGCGCAGGACGCGGTCCAGGCGCGAGGTGAGGGTGCCGCCGAGGCAGTACGTGCCGAGGACCTGCGCGGGCCACACGCGGTCGTGCCGGTCGGCTCCGGTGCGGCCGATCAGCAGCTGCGTCTGGACGGCGCCGGGACGGTCCACGATGACGACCCGTCCGGTGTCGTCGGCGGTCACCGGCGGCACGGGGCGCGGCTCGGCGGCGGAGCCGGTCCACGCGCCGAGGGTGTCGCCGAGCAGCGCGTCGACGTCGACGCCGGTGAGGTCGCCGACGATCACGGCGGTGGCCGTGGCGGGGCGGACGTGCTTCTCGTAGAAGGCGCGGACGGCCGCCGCGTCGATGGCCGCGACCGTCTCCTCGGTGCCCTGGCGCGGGCGCGACATCCGCGAGTCGGCCGGGAACAGCTCCTTGGAGAGCTCCTTGGCGGCCCGGCGGGACGGGTTGGCCAGCTCGTGCGGGATCTCGTCGAGCCGGTTGCGCACCAGCCGCTCGACCTCGCTGTCGGCGAACGCGGGCGCCCTGAGCGCGTCGGAGACCAGGCCGAGGGCCTTGGCGAGCCGCGAGACCGGCACCTCCAGGCTCAGCCGGACGCCGGGGTGGTCCGCGTGCGCGTCGAGGGTGGCGCCGCAGCGCTCCAGCTCGGCGGCGAACTCCTCCGCGGAGTGCTTGTCGGTGCCCTCGGAGAACGCGCGCGCCATGATCGTGGCGACACCGTCCAGGCCGGCGGGCTCGGCGTCCAGCGGAGCGTTCAGCGACACCTCGACGGCGACGACCTGCTGCCCGGGGCGGTGGCAGCGCAGCACGGTGAGGCCGTTGTCGAGGCTGCCGCGCTCGGGGGCCGGGAACGCCCACGGCTTGGGCTCGCCGGCCTGCGGCTGGGAGTGGAATTCCATGGTGGCGAGCTCGGTCACTTGGCCGCCTCCTCGTTCTCGTCGGTGGCGTCGTTCTCGTCGGCGGGGGCGGTGGGCTCGTAGACGAGCACCGCGCGGTTGTCGGGGCGCAGGCGGGCCTTGGCGACCTCCTGGACCTCCTCGGCCGTCACCTCGAGCACCCGCTGCACGGCGGTGAGCGCGAGCTGCGGGTCGCCGAACAGGACGGCGTACCGGCACAGTTCGTCGGCGCGGCCGGCGACCGTGCCGAGCCGGTCGAGCCACTCGCGCTCCAACTGGGCCTGGGCGCGCTCCATCTCCTCGGCCGTGGGGCCCTCCTCGGCGAACCGGGCGAGCTCCTCGTCGATGGCGGTCTCGATGACGGGCACCTCGACGTCGCCGGACGTCTTCACGTCCAGCCAGCCCAGGGAGGGCGCACCGGCGAGCCGCAGCAGGCCGAAGCCGGCGGCCACGGCCGTGCGGTCACGCCGTACGAGCCGGTTGTACAGGCGGGACGACTCGCCGCCGCCCAGCACGGTGAGGGCCAGGTCGGCCGCGTCGCACGCGCGCGTGCCGTCCTCCGGCAGGCGGTAGGCCGCCATGAGGGCGCGGGCCGGGACCTCCTCCTCGACGATCTCTCGCAGCTGCTCGCCCATGACGTCGGGCAGCGAGCCGTCCCGGGGGGCGGGCTTGCCGTCGTGCGAGGCGATGGAGCCGAAGTACTTCTCGATCCAGGCGAGCGTCTGCTCGGGGTCGATGTCGCCGACGACGGACAGCACCGCGTTGTTCGGCGCGTAGTAGGTGCGGAAGAACGCGCGCGCGTCCTCCAGCGTCGCCGCGTCCAGGTCCGCCATCGAACCGATCGGCGTGTGGTGGTAGGGATGGCCCTCCGGGTACGCGAGGGCGGTCAGCTTCTCGAACGCGGTGCCGTAGGGCACGTTGTCGTAGCGCTGGCGGCGCTCGTTCTTGACGACGTCCCGCTGGTTCTCCATCGACTCGTCGTCCAGGGCGGCGAGCAGGGAGCCCATGCGGTCGGCCTCCAGCCAGAGGGCGAGCTCCAGCTGGTGGGCGGGCATCGTCTCGAAGTAGTTGGTGCGCTCGAAGCTGGTGGTGCCGTTGAGCGAGCCGCCGGCTCCCTGCACCAGCTCGAAGTGCCCGTTGCCCTTGACCTGGGCGGAGCCCTGGAACATCAGGTGCTCGAAAAGGTGAGCCAGGCCGGTACGCCCCTTGACTTCGTGGCGCGAGCCGACGTCGTACCAGAGGCACACCGCCGCGACCGGGGTCAGGTGATCCTCGGAGAGCACCACGCGCAGGCCGTTGGCCAGGCGGTGCTCGGTCGCTGTCAGGCCGCCGGAGCCTGCCTGGGCTGTGGCCGTGTGACCCATGGGCATGTACGTCCCTTCGATCGCGAAATCTCGGTGGAGTCATTGGGCGGAACTGCGGAATTCCGCCGGTCCTGCCACTGTATGCAAGCGTGCGGGCCGCCGGTGGAGTTCCCGGGCCTCGTACGCCGAGAGCGAGATCGGCTTGGCGGGCCGCCGGGGACGAGGGCGCGGGGCGAGGGCGTACCCTGCGGGCAGCGCCGGGCCGGGCAGCCCGTGACGGGTCCTGGTCGGTCGCTGTCAGTGCCGCGGTCCACAATGGACCGCGTCAGATCACCGTTCACGCTTCAGCAAGGAGCCGGCAGCGATGGCCCGCCGTAGTACGAAGACCCCGCCGCCCGACGACTCGTACGAGGAGAAGATCCTCGACATCGACGTCGTCGACGAGATGCAGGGCTCCTTCCTCGAGTACGCGTACTCGGTCATCTACTCCCGTGCGCTGCCGGACGCCCGCGACGGCCTCAAGCCGGTGCACCGCCGCATCGTGTACCAGATGAACGAGATGGGCCTGCGGCCCGAGCGCGGCTACGTGAAGTGCGCCCGCGTCGTCGGCGAGGTCATGGGCAAGCTGCACCCGCACGGCGACGCGTCGATCTACGACGCCCTGGTGCGCATGGCCCAGCCCTTCTCCATGCGCGTGCCCCTGGTGGACGGCCACGGCAACTTCGGCTCGCTGGGCAACGACGACCCGCCGGCCGCCATGCGGTACACCGAGTGCCGGATGGCCGAGGCCACCAGCCTGATGACGGAGTCGATCGACGAGGACACCGTCGACTTCGGCCCCAACTACGACGGCCAGGAGCAGGAGCCGGTGGCCCTGCCCGCCGCCTTCCCGAACCTGCTGGTCAACGGCGCCTCCGGCATCGCGGTCGGCATGGCCACGAACATGCCGCCGCACAACCTGCGCGAGGTGATCGCGGCGGCCCGGCACCTGATCCGGCACCCGAACGCCGACCTCGAAGCCCTGATGAAGCACGTGCCGGGCCCCGACCTGCCCACCGGCGGCCGGATCGTCGGTCTGCCCGGCATCCGGGACGCCTACGAGACGGGCCGCGGCACGTTCAAGATCCGCGCGACGGTGTCCGTGGAGACCGTGACGGCCCGGCGCAAGGGCCTGGTCGTCACCGAGCTGCCCTTCGCGGTGGGCCCCGAGAAGGTCATCGCGAAGATCAAGGACCTGGTCGGCGCGAAGAAGCTCCAGGGCATCGCGGACGTCAAGGACCTCACCGACCGCGAGCACGGACTGCGTCTGGTCATCGAGATCAAGAACGGCTTCGTGCCCGAGGCCGTCCTGGAGCAGCTCTACAAGCTGACCCCGATGGAGGAGTCCTTCGGCATCAACAACGTCGCCCTGGTCGACGGCCAGCCCCTCACGCTGGGCCTCAAGGAGCTGCTGGAGGTCTACCTCGACCACCGCTTCAACGTCGTTCGGCGGCGCAGTGAGTTCCGGCGCACCAAGCGCCGCGACCGTCTCCACCTGGTGGAGGGCCTGCTCACCGCCCTGGTCGACATCGACGAGGTCATCCGCCTCATCCGCTCCAGCGACAACTCCGCGCAGGCCAAGCAGCGACTGATGGACCGCTTCTCGCTGAGCGACGTCCAGACCCAGTACATCCTGGACACGCCGCTGCGCCGGCTGACCAAGTACGACCGCATCGAGCTCGAGGCGGAGAAGGACCGGCTCAACGCGGAGATCGAGGAGCTGACGCGGATCCTCGACTCGGACGCGGAGCTGCGCAAGCTGGTCTCGGCCGAACTGGCGGCGGTGGCGAAGAAGTTCGGCACCGACCGGCGCACGCTTCTGCTGGAGTCGGCCGGCACCCCGGTGTCCGCCGTTCCGCTCCAGGTGGCGGACGACCCGTGCCGGGTGCTGCTGTCCTCGACGGGCCTGCTGGCCCGCACCGCGAACGACGAGCCCCTCGTCACGGAGGCCGGTGCCAAGCGCGTCAAGCACGACCTGATCGTGTCGTCGGTGCCGGCCACGGCCCGCGGCGAGATCGGCGTGGTGACGTCCGGCGGCCGGCTACTGCGAGTGAACGTGGTCGACCTGCCCCAGCTCCCGGAACCGCTGCCGACGCCGAACCTGTCGGGCGGCGCACCGCTTGCCGAGTTCGTGTCCCTGGAGGACGACGAGACGGTCGTCTGCCTGACCACGCTGGACGAGTCCTCGCCGGGTCTGGCCCTCGGCACGGAGCAGGGCGTCGTCAAGCGGGTGGTGCCCGACTACCCGTCCAACAAGGACGAGTTGGAGGTCATCACGCTCAAGGACGGTGACCGGATCGTCGGCGCCGCCGAACTGCGCACCGGCGACGAGGACCTGGTCTTCATCACGGACGACGCGCAGCTGCTGCGTTACCAGGCCTCGCAGGTGCGTCCCCAGGGCCGGCCGGCGGGCGGTGTGGCGGGCATCAAGCTCACCGAGGGCGCGAAGGTCATCTCGTTCACGGCGGTGGACCCGGCGGCGGACGCGGTCGTCTTCACGGTCGCGGGTTCGCGCGGCACGCTGGACGACTCCGTCCAGACCACGGCCAAGCTGACCCCGTTCGACCAGTACCCGCGCAAGGGTCGCGCCACGGGTGGCGTGCGCTGCCAGCGGTTCCTGAAGGGCGAGGACTGCCTGGCCCTCGCCTGGGCGGGCCCGACCCCGGCGCGGGCCTCGCAGAAGAACGGCACACCGGCCCAGCTCCCGGACATCGATCCGCGCCGCGACGGCTCGGGCGTGTCGCTGCCGAAGACGGTGGGGGTCGTGGCGGGCCCCGCCTAGGAGGCGGGCGGTGGTTCCTCACCGCCCGGTTCGGCCGGATCACCGTCCTCGGGATCCGGTACGTAGCGCAGGACGCCCCACATGCCGTGCTCGTCGGCGTGCGGGGCCTCGCTGCGGCACGCGTCGAGTTCCTTGCCGAGCGCGGACGCGTCGATGCCCGCGCCGATCAGGACGAGCTGGGTGAGGCGCTTGCCGGCCGGTGGCCAGGGCTCCGGATAGAAGCGCAGGAACCGCCCGACGGCGTGGACGGCGTACCGGTTGCGCCTGTCGTACGGTCCGAAGTCGACGTAGCCCTTGATCCGGTACAGGCCCTCGGGCCGGCTGTCCAGGAAGCGCATCAGCCGGCGCGGGTCGAGGGGCACGTCGGAGACGAAGGACACGCTGTCGTAGGCGGTGTGCAGATGGTCCGGGTGCGCGTCGCCCGGGGAGTGGTCGTGCAGGTCGTCGAAGGACAGCTGCCCGATGCGCTCCTCGGTGGGCCGGCAGTCGAAGAGAAACTCGGGGTCGATGCGCCCGTAGGCCGCGGGGAGCACGGCAGCGCGGTCGGCGAGGGAGCGGACGAGGGCGAGGACCCGCTCGGCGTCCGGGGTCCGGTCGGTCTTGTTGACCACCACCAGGTCGGCCAGCGCCAGGTGCCGGTCGATCTCCGGGTGCTTGGCGCGCGTGGCGTCGAACTCGGCGGCGTCGACGACCTCGACGAGGCCGCCGTACACGATCTCCCGCTGTTCGCTGGCGAGCAGCATGCGCACCAGCTCCTGCGGCTCGGCGAGACCGCTGGCCTCGATGACGATGACGTCGATGCCGGCCTCGGGCCGGGCCAGCCGCTCCAGGTACCCGTCGAGTTCACTCGCGTCGACGGCACAGCACAGGCACCCGTTGCCGAGCGAGACGGTGGAGTCGCCGAGGGCGCCGGCCACGGCCATGGCGTCGATCTCGATGGAGCCGAAGTCATTGACGAGGGCACCGATCCGGCTGCCTCCGCTGCGGTGCAGGAGGTGATTGAGCAGGGTCGTTTTCCCGGAGCCGAGAAATCCGGCGAGTACGACGACCGGGATCTGCCGGGAAGTCGGGCGCTGCCCCACCATGCGTCCTCTCTCTCACCTAGGCGTACGCCGGCCCGCGGCCCTGTACCCGCGGGAACGGAACTGCCTGCTCAGGATACGAGCAGGTGAGGTAGCCCCGGAGTGAACGATTGTTAGCAGCACTTGCGGGGCAGACGTTGGACATGGCGCCGGACTGTGCGACCCTCGCCTCCCTCCGCGCGCCTCCTCTCCGCCTCCCCGCCGATCAGCGCCGCTCGGCACTCTGGAGGCGGCAAGCGCCGCCCATCGCTCGCCGGTCCCCGTCAGCCGACCCGCACTCGACGACCGGCGGGCGGTCGCCTGATTCGGGGGTTGACATGGTCACACGGAAGAACGTCAGGGGGAGGTTCGGCTCCACAACAGCCGGTCTGCTGGTCGCCACGGCAGGGCTGACGCTGGCCGCGCGCCGGCGGTGGCTGGAGACGACGCGTCTGCAGGAGCGACAGCTGGAACTGGAGGAACTGGCGATCCGGCGCCGGTCGCTGGCTCATCAGCAGCGCATGCACTGGGAACTGCTCATCAGGGCGATCGACGACCCTTCCCTGGCCGAGGTCATCGACACGTACGACAAGAGCATCCCGGCCGCGAGGCGACGCCAGTTCTTCTATGCCAACGCCTGGTACGTGAACCTCTTCCACATCTACCGGGCGGGGCTGATCGGCCGCGAGGAGTTGTACGGGCACATCCGGGAGTTCCTCCAGAACCAGATCTTCCGCGAGTACTGGGAGGCTTCGAGGGACATGAGGGCGACTCTCGAGCAGTCGTCCGACGAAGCACGGATGAGCCACCTCGTCGACGGTCTCATCAGGGAACTCGACGAAGCCGACACGGACGAGTGGTGGGTGGTCGGCACGCCTCCCACCGGTTAGCGGAGCGGCTTTCGGCGTGTATCCGCATGTGTCCCCGCGCCGCCAGTAACGTACTGCCGACCTGTGTGCCCAGATCTCGTAAGGACCGGTACCCCTTGAAAATCGTGCGCCGTATCGGTGTGCCTCCAAGTGCCCGCGGCAGTGCGTCAGGCGCCAACTGCCCCGACGTGTTCGAACTGAGCGACGGCAACTTCGCCGTCATCGGCACCGAGGCCACCGAGGCGCTGGAGCGCGAGCTGCCCGCCGACGCCGCCCGCGCCGACTACGAACGCATCGTCGTCGTGAGCCGGGAAACGCTGATCCGCGCCAAGGCGGACATCCCCGACGCCTGACGTCGCCGCCCACGTCTCCGGCCGCACCCACCGTCACCCGCGCCGGACACCCCCACCCGGCGAGCAGCCCGGCACCCCGTCCTTGCTCGACGCTCCCCGACCAGGCCTGGCGCCCGAACGGCACCAGGCCACTCGCGTCTCTCAGGCCACCGCGGGCACGCCGACCGGTGCCTGCGGCCCCACATACCGCGCCGCCGGCCGGATGATCTTCGAGTCCCCCGCCTGTTCCAGGATGTTCGCGCTCCATCCCACCACCCGCGCCGCCGCGAACGTCGGGGTGAACATCTCGCGCGGCAGACCGCACAGCTCCATGACCACGCCCGCGTAGAACTCGACGTTCGTGTGCAGTTCCCGTCCGGGCTTCAGTTCCGCGAGGATCGCCTCCACCTGCCGCTCCACCTCGACCGCGAACTCCACGCGCGGGCCGCCGAATCCCTGCGCCACCTCGCGGAGCAGCCGGGAGCGGGGGTCCTCCGTGCGGTAGACCGCGTGGCCGAAGCCCATGATGCGGTCGCCGGCGAGCACCCGCTCACGGATCCAGGGGTCGATGCGGTCGGGCGTGCCGATCGCGTCCAGGGTGTCCAGCGCCCGGCTCGGCGCCCCGCCGTGCAGCGGCCCGGACAGCGCCGCCACCGCTCCGGCGAGGCAGGCCGCCACGTCCGCGCCCGTCGAGGCGATGACCCGCGCGGTGAACGTCGAGGCGTTGAAGCCGTGATCAATGGTGGAGATCAAGTACTGCTCGACCGCCCGCGTGCGCCGCTCGTCCGGCTCCGTGCCGGTCAGCATGTACAGGTAGTTCGCCGCGTACGGCAGGTCCTCGCGCGGCTCCACGGGGTCGAGTCCCCGCCCGAGCCGGTGCAGCGCGGTGAGCAACGTCGGTACGGCCGCGGCGGCCACGAGGGTGTCCTGGCGGCGCCGGTCGGCGTCCAGGTCGTACACCGGCCTGAATCCCTCGGCCGCGCCCAGCAGTGACAGCGCCGTGCGCATCCCGGCCAGCGGGCCGGAGCGTCCGCCGGCCGCCGCGATGGCGGGCAGCGCGGTCCTCACCTCGCCGGGCAGCCGCCTCAGCGCCGCGGTCTCGGCGGCGAAGGCGGCACCGCGGCGCGCGTCCGGCAGTTCGCCGTTGACCAGGAGGTACCAGACGTCCTCGAAGCCACGCGTCCGCGCCAGCTCGACGGCCGAGTACTGACGGTAGTGGTAGAAGCCCTCGAGCCCCCTGACGTCACCGACCTCGGTGTCGGTGACCACGACTCCCGCGAGTCCTCGCGGCACGTTGACAGACATGCTTACCTCCCTGAACTCAATACAACTGTCTATAGTTGACTATCCGTCTGTCAATATTGATTGAATCAACACATTCGCTGGATCCGGCCCCGAGGATCGATACGGTGACTCCCATGCGCGATCAAGAACCCGGCCACTCCTCCGCCGGCACGGAGCGGCGCCTGACCACCCGGGAGGCCGCCGAGCTGCTGGGCGTGAAACCCGAGACCGTGTACGCGTACGTCAGCCGCGGTCAGCTCAGCAGCCGCCGCTCGACCGGCGGCCGGGGCAGCACCTTCGACGCCGAGGAGGTGCGCTCGCTCGCCCGCCGCAACCGGCGCGAGAGCGGCACGGCCCAGCCCTCCGGCCAGGAACTGGCCGTCCGCACCCGCATCACGCTCATCGACAAGGACCGGTACTACTACCGGGGCGTCGACGCGGTGGACCTCGCCACGCGCCACAGCTACGAGGAGGTCGCCGAGTGGCTGTGGACGGGACGGCTGCGCCCCGGCATGTCGTTCACCGCGCCTGAGGCCTCGGTGGCGGTCGCCCGCCGGGCCGTCGACGCCCTGCCCGAACATGCAGGCCCCACCGACCGGCTGCGCGTCGCGGCCATCGCCGCCGCGGCCGCGGACCCGCTGCGCTTCGACCTGTCCGAGGACGCCGTGCTGGGCACCGCCCGCGTCCTCATCCCGACCATGGTCGCCGCGCTGCCGCCCGTGTTCCACGAGCGCGCCGACCGGGGCCCGCTCGCCCACCGTCTGTGGACACGGCTGAGCGGGCGCCCCGCCGACGAGGCGTCGCTGAACGTCCTCGACACCGCGCTCTCCCTGCTCGTCGACCACGACCTGGCCGCCTCCACACTCGCCGTGCGGGTCGCCGCGTCGGCGCGGGCGCACGCGTACGCGGCCGTGTCCGCCGGGCTCGGCGTGATCGAGGGCCCCTTGCACGGCGCGGCCGGCGGACTCGCCCACCGGATGCTGCTGGAGGTGCTCGACCAGGGCAGCGCGGCACCGGTGATCGCGGAGGAGCTGCGGGCCGGCCGCCGGATCCCGGGGCTGGGTCACCGGCTCTATCCCGGCGAGGACCCACGCGCGCGCGCCCTGTTCGCCCTTCTGGAGGACATCCCCGGCGCCGCGCCCGCCCTCGCCGCGGCCCGCGACGTGGTGGCCACCACCGCCCGGCACACCCCCCTGCACGCCAACGTCGACCTGGCGCTCGCCGTGTTCACCGCCTCGTCCGGCATGGCCGCCACCGCCGGCGAGACCATCTTCGCGGTGGCCCGCACGGCGGGCTGGATCGCGCACGCGCTGGAGGAGTACGGGGAACGCCCGCTGCGCATGCGGCCCAGCGGTCTGTACTCGGGTCCGAGGCCGCCGCAGCCCTTGCCGGAGTAGCCTCGAGCGCGGCTGGAAGTCATCACGAGCCAACTCAGGTTAGGCTCACCTCTGTGAGTACGTGCTCAACCGTCTCCCGAGACCTCGACGAGCCCGTTTCGGGGACGGCACCGGTCGCGAGGACCTGGCTGCTGCTGGAGCAGCCGGGCCCCTGGGGCGCGAAGGCGCTCACTTCCAGCCACCTGGATCCCGCCCTGGGCCGCGCCCTGGAGGCAGCCACGAAGGGGACCGGCGTACGCATCGCGCTGATCCGCCGCCCCGGCCGCCACGCGGACCGCCGCACCCCGGCGGACCGCCGGGTGTACGCGGCCCACACCACGCCGGGGAACGCGTGGGTGCACGGCGCCGTCCTCACGGACCCCCGCCGGCTGCTCGACCTCGACTTCGCCGCGCTCGGCAGGGGCGACGGCCGCTCCTTCGACTCGGCGCTCACGGGCGGTCCCCACACCGGCGATCCGCTCGTCCTCGTCTGCACCAACGGAAGGCGCGACCGCTGCTGCGCCCTGCTCGGCCGTCCCCTGGCGGCCGAGCTCGCCGCCTCCGGGCTCGAGGGCGTCTGGGAGGTCACCCACCTCGGCGGACACCGCTTCTCACCGACGATGCTCGTCCTGCCGTACGGATACGCGTACGGCAGGGTCCGGGCCGACGACGTCCAGGACATCCTGTGCGGCGTCCGGGACGGCCGGATCGTGGTGGACAACTGCCGCGGGAACTCCGCGTGGGACCGGCCCGGCCAGGCGGCCGAACTGGCCGTGCGCTCGGCGCTGGGCGAGGACGCCGCGCAGGTGCTGAGCGTCGTGCGCACCGACGGCTGCGCCCCGCGCTGGGAGGTGACCGTGGCCCACGCCGATGGGCGGCACTGGCGGGTCACCGTCGCGCAGGGCACGTCGCTGCCGGCCCGCCCGGAGAGCTGTGGGACCTCGGTGCTCGGCTCGCCCGCCCGGATGGAGGTCACGGCGGTACGTGAGCTGACGGTGACGGCACTGGCGAGCTGAGGCCGCGGGCCGGGACACCGGAACGGGTCCGGCCGTGCGCTCACCCGGGAAGCCTCGCGAGGCCCGTGTGCGAGATCCGCACCACACCTCTCTTCGGCATGCCGCGGCCCCCACGTACCGTCATGGGTATGAGCTCCACTCCCCCCGTTCGCCGCCTGCGCCTCGGCCTGCCGCGGCGGGTGTTCTCCCAGGTGCTGCTGATGCAGCTGGCGATCGCCGCGGGAGTCGCGGTGCTCGCGACCGGGCTGTTCCTGGCACCCCTCGGTGATCAGCTGGACGACCAGGCGATGCGCCGGGCCCTCGCGATCGCGCAGACCACCGCGCAGCAGCCGCAGATCGTCCGGGACCTGCGCGACACCCCGCCGACGCCGGGCGGCCCGGTGCAGCGGGAGACGGAGCGGATCCGCGAGGCGACCAAGGCGGAGTACGTCGTCGTGATGGACCGGCAGGGAGTGCGCTGGTCGCACACCGATCCGGCGCGGATCGGCTCGGTCGTGTCCACCGACCCCGGGCAGGCCCTGGCCGGCCGCGAGGTCATGGAGATCGACGACGGCACTCTGGGCCGGTCCGCGCGCGGCAAGGTCCCCCTGCGCGACAGCGACGGCGACATCGTCGGGGCGGTCTCGGTGGGTATCGCGTACGACAGCGTCCGGGCCCGGCTGATCCACGCCATCCCCGGGCTGCTCGCCTACGCCGGAGGCGCCCTGGCCGTCGGCGCGCTGGCCGCCTGGCTCATCGCGCGCCGCGTCCAGCGGCAGACCCGGGACCTGGCCTTCTCGGACATCGCGGGGCTGCTCGCCGAGCGCGAGGCCATGCTGCACGGCATCCGGGAGGGCGTCGTCGCCCTGGACCGCGGCGGCCGGGTCCGGCTCCTCAACGACGAGGCACAGCGCCTGCTGGGCATCGGCTCGGAGGCCGTCGGCCGCTCTCCGGACGAGGCGCTCGGCGCGGGCCGTACCGCCGATGTCCTGGCCGGGCGGGTGACCGGCACCGACCTGCTGACTGTGCGCGGCCAGCGGGTCCTGGTCGCCAACCGGATGCCCACCGACGACGGCGGCGCCGTCGCCACCCTGCGCGACCGCACCGAGCTGGAGCAGCTCGGCCGGGAGCTGGACTCGACGCGCGGTCTGATCGACGCCCTGCGCGCACAGGACCACGAGCACGCCAACCGCATGCACACGCTCCTGGGACTGCTCGAACTGGAGATGTACGACGACGCCGTGGAGTTCGTCGGCGAGGTGGTCGGCGACCACCGGGCCACCGCGGAGCAGATCACCGAACGGATCCGGGACCCGCTGCTCGCCGCCCTGCTGGTCGGCAAGGCGACCGTCGCGGCCGAACGCCAGGTCGCCCTGTGGGTATCGGACCGGACACGGCTGCCGGACCGCCTGGTCGACCCGAGGGGGCTCGTCACGGTCGTCGGCAACCTGGTCGACAACGCGCTGGACGCCGTGGCCGGCACACCGCACGCGCGCGTGGAGGTCGAACTGCGCGCGGACGGCCGTGCCGTCACGCTCACCGTGCGCGACACGGGGCCCGGCGTACCCCGGGAACACCGCGAGCTGGTGTTCGCGGAGGGATGGTCCACCAAGGAACCTCCCGCGCACCGGCGGCGCGGCATCGGGCTGTCCCTGGTGCGCAGGCTCGCGGAGCGGCAGGGGGGCAGTGCCACCGTCCGCGCGGCGCACGGTGGGGGCGCGGAGTTCGTCGTCGTCCTGCCCGAGGCGCTGACCGACACGGCCCCGGAGCCCGCGCTCACCGACCCGGAGCCCGCGCTCACCGACCCGGTGCGCCCCACCGGTCCGGACGGCCCCGGCCCCGACAGCACCGGCGCCGTGAAGACCGCCCCCGTGAACACCGTCGCCGAGGAGGAGTCCCGATGATCGAGGTCCTGGTCGTGGACGACGACACGCGGGTCGCGCAGGTCAACGCCGCCTACGTCGAGAAGGTGCCGGGCTTCCACGTGGCCGGCGAGGCGCACACCGCGGCGGAGGCGCTGCAACGGGTGGAGTCCCTGTCCCGTCTGGACCTGATCCTGCTGGACCACTACCTGCCCGACCGCACCGGTCTGGAGGTCGTCCGGGAGATGCGGCGCCGCGGCCACCAGACCGACGTGATCATGGTGACGGCGGCGCGGGACGTGTCGACCGTCCAGGCGGCGATGCGCCAGGGTGCCCTGCAGTACCTCGTCAAGCCGTTCGCCTTCGCGGGCCTGCGCGCCAAGCTGGAGGCCTACGCGGAGCTGCGCCGTACCCTCGACGGCGGTGGTGAGGCCGAGCAGGCGGAGGTGGACCGCATCTTCGGCGCCCTGTCGGCACCGTCCGAGCCGGGGCTGCCCAAGGGCCACTCCCCCACCACCGCCGAGCTGGTGCGCCAGTGCCTGATCAACGCCGGCGGGCCGCTGTCCGCCCAGGAGATCGCGGAGAGGACCGGGGTGAGCCGCCAGACCGCCCAGCGCTATCTGAAGCTCCTGGAGCGCACGGGACGGGCCAGGCTGACCCTCAAGTACGGCGACGCGGGCCGTCCGGAACACCGTTACGAGTGGGCCACCCGCGCCTGAGATGCCGGGCAGGCCCTCGGCGGACGTGGCCGTCTCGGCCTACACGGCCCCCGCCCCGGTCAGCGACCGCACTTCGGTCTCGGCGTGCCTGGCCTCGTCGGGGGTCTCCGTCGAGGTGACCGTGCCGAGCCAGCCCGCGACGAAGCCCAGCGGGATCGAGACGAGGCCGGGGTTCTGCAGCGGGAAGTACTGGAAGTCGGCGCCCGGGAACAGCGACTGCGGGCTGCCCGACACCACCGGCGACAGCAGCACCAGCACCACGGCCGGGATCAGCCCGCCGTAGACCGCCCACACGGCGCCGCGAGTGGTGAAGCGGCTCCAGAACAGTGCGTAGAGCAGCACCGGCAGATTGGCGGACGCGGCGACGGCGAAGGCGAGCCCCACCAGGAAGGCGACGTTGAGGTCGCGGGCGAGCAGACCGAGAGCGATCGCGACGGCACCGATGCCGACGGCGGCGACGCGCGCCACGGCGACCTCACTGCGCGGCCGGGCGTCACGGCGCCGCAGGGACGCGTACAGGTCGTGGGCCACGGAGGCCGAGGAGGCCAGGGTGATGCCGGCGACCACCGCGAGGATGGTGGCGAAGGCGACGGCGGCCACGATCGCGAACAGGACCGTGCCACCGGTGGAGTCCGCGCCGCCGCCCAGGTCGAGCGCCAGCAGCGGCACCGCGGTGTTGCCCGCCGCGTTCGACGCGCGTACGGCGTCCGGCCCGACGAGGGCGGCGGCCCCGAAGCCGAGCACGATCGTCATCAGGTAGAAGCCGCCGATGAGGCCGATCGACCAGACCACCGACCGCCGCGCCGCGCGGGCGGTGGGCACGGTGTAGAAGCGGGACAGGATGTGCGGCAGGCCCGCCGTGCCCAGGACCAGGGCGAGTCCGAGGCTGATGAAGTCGAGGCGGGAGGTCCAGTCACCGCCGTACGCCAGTCCGGGCGCCAGGAACGCCTCGCCGTGACCGCTGCGCTCGGCCGCCGTGCGCAGCAGCCGGTCGACGTCGCCGTGGAAGCGCACCAGGACGAGCGCGGTCAGCGCCACGGTGCCGCCGAGCAGCAGAACCGCCTTCACGATCTGGATCCAGGTGGTGGCCCGCATCCCGCCCAACGACACGTAGATCACCATGAGCGCGCCGACGCCGATGACGGTCCAGGTCCGCGCCGCGTCGCCCGTGCCCCCGAGCAGCAGCGCGACCAGGCTGCCCGCGCCCACCATCTGCGCCACCAGGTACAGCACGGACACGGTGACCGAGGAGGTCCCCGCCGCGATCCGCACCGGCCGCTCCCTCATGCGCGCGGCCACGACGTCCGCGAGGGTGAACCGGCCGCAGTTGCGCACGAGTTCGGCGACCAGGAAGAGCACGACGAGCCAGGCGACCAGAAAGCCCACCGAGTACAGCATGCCGTCGTACCCGTACAGCGCGATGAGGCCGGAGATACCGAGGAACGAAGCGGCGGACATGTAGTCGCCCGCGATGGCAAAACCATTTTCCATCGGGGAGAAGAGACGGCCCCCCGCGTAGAACTCCTCCGCCGACCCCTGCCGCTGACGGCTCACCCACGTCGTGATCCCCAGGGTGACGGCGACGAACGTGCTGAACAGCAGCAGGGCGAGCGTCTGGTGGTCGCCCGTCATGAGGTACCGCCTCGGACGCCACGGGTCAGTTCCTGGGTGTCCCAGCGCAGTTCGAGCGCGGCGCGGTCCCTGCGCAGCCGAGCGTGCCGGGCGTACGCCCAGGTGAGCAGGAACGTCGTGAGGAACTGACCGAGCCCCGCCAGCATCGCCACGTTCACGGCTCCGGCCACCGGACGGGCCATCAGCCCGGGCGCCGCCGTGGCGGTCACCACGTAGGCGACGTACCACACGAAGAAGGCGACGACCGCCGGCCCCACGAACCTCCGGTACCGGCTGCGGACCTCCTGGAAGGCCGCGCTGCGCTGCACCTCCAGGTACACGTCGGCCGCGTCCCGGGGAGTCTGCCCCGCCGCTGCTGCAGGGCGCATCGGGGGCACCGCCGCCACGGGAACTCCCGCGCCCTCCGACTCGCCCCACCCCGAGGCGAGGGCGTCGTACCAAGGGTCGTCGTACCTCGGGTTCGCGGACGCCGCGGCAAAGGCCCGGTCCCGGCCCTCGCGGTGGTCGACCGCGACGTCGGGACCGTCCCCGGCATCGCGGGGGCGATCGTTGCTTGACTGCATGCCCAAGGATGGACAGAACGGGAAGATCCCCGACTCTTCTTCCCCACGCACTTCACCCCATCAGGTGACTCACCCCGCTGGTGGCCGCACGATCCCCTTCCCGAACGCGTAACGCACCGCCTGGGCGCGGTCCTTGATTCCCGCCTTGGCGAACAGGTTGTTGATGTGGGTCTTCACCGTCGCCGTGGAGACGTGCAGCCTCCGCGCGATCTCCTGGTTGCTGAACCCTTCGGCGATGAGGACCAGTACCTCGGTCTCCCGGGCAGTGAGTCCGTCCGGCGCCTGTGCCGGGGGAACCTGCCGCGGCTCCGGCTCCGACAGGCGCTCCAGCAGGCGTCGTTGAATGGCCGGCGAGAGTCCGGCGTCCCCCGACAGCACGCTGTGCACCGCCCGGACGATCTCGTCCCCGCCCGCGTCCTTGGTGAGATAGCCGCGCGCCCCCGCCTTCAGAGCGGGGAAGAGCGACTCGTCGTCCGCGAAGGTGGTGAGGACGACGACCTGTGTACCGGGATGCTCGGCGCGGATCCTCCGGGTCGCCTCGACTCCGTCGCAGCGGGGCATCCGCAGGTCCATCAGCACCACGTCCGGTGCGAGTTCGGCGACGAGCCGCACCGCCTCCTCGCCGTCCCCCGCGGCGCCGACGACCTCGACCCCGGGCAGCAGTCCCAGGAGCATGACGATCCCCTCCCGCACGACGGTCTGGTCGTCCACGACCAGCACCCGCGCCGGCTTCTCCCGGACCTCCTCCGTCATACGGGCACCTTCAACGTCACCACGAACCCCTCCTCGCCCGGACCTGCCCGCAGCGAGCCGCCCAGCAGCTCGGCACGCTCCCGCATGCCCAGAAGACCGTACCCACCTCCGGCGCTGCTCGGATCGCCCGGTGATCCTCCCGAGTCCCTCACGTCCAGCGTCACTTCGCGGGTGCTGTACTCCAGCCGCACCCGGACCCTGGCGCCGGGAGCGTGCCTCCGGACGTTGGTCAGTGCCTCCTGGGCGACCCTGCGCACCGCCTGCGACGCCTCGGCCGGCAGCGGTCTGCGATCACCTGCAACGGTGACCTCGGCACCGTCGGCCGTGCTGACGAGCTGGGCCAGGAAGTCCTCCAGCGGCGTCAGGTCCCCGCGCAGGGCGGACAGCGCCTGCCTCGTCTCCGAGAGTCCGTCGCGGGCCATCCCCCGTGCCGCCACCACTCGTTCGAGGATCTCCTGCCGGTCCGCGCCTCTTTCGATCAGCAGCCTGGCCGCCTCCAGGTGCACCAGCTGTGCCGAGAGGCTGTGTGCCAGCACGTCGTGGATCTCCCGCGCGATGCGGGCCCGTTCCGCTAGCGCCGCCGACTCCGCCTCGGCCGCCCGTGCCGCCCGCTCCTGTGCCAGCAGCCGCTGTGCGTTCCCGCGTGCCTCGGCGTCCAGCCGCAGCACGTATCCGGCAAGCGCCAGCCCGGCCATCGTGGCCGCTGTGGACAGCCACCCGTCGTCGTTGAACGCCGCGTACGAGGCCAGGGCCACCGCAGTCACGGGGAGCGCCGCCGCGAGGGGCAGCCGTTCCAGCGCGGAGATGGCGCAGCCGCACCAGATGACCAGGGCGGGGATCCGGAGGTCGGCGGCCTGGGAGACGACCGCCACGCCCAGCATCGCCGTCACGAGCGCCAGGGACGGCCACAGGCGGTGCCCGAGCGTGGTCCGGGTGAAGGCCCACGCCGCGCCGACGGTCACCAGGGCTCCGGCCACCGCCGCGACCGCACCCCACCCGCGCACAGGGCTCCGGGTGAACGTGCCCCACAGCAGCATGCCGAACACGAGCAGACGGACGGCCCAGGTCAGCAGGCGTCGGCGGCCGGAGACCCCCTCGCGCCCGAGTGCCTCCTTGGACGGCCACCGCGTCCAGACGTTCTCCGTCACGCGGGCTCCTTCCGGGCGAGGCGGGGCACGACGTCACCGTGGGCGGCACCGGTCACCACGGCCCGGCCCGGTGCCTGGGCGCGCCGGGCAAGGGTCCCGGAGCGGGCGAGAAGCGTCGCCGCAAGGGCCAGGAGCAGGGCGGAGGTGTCCTGGCGCACTCCCAGGGCCGCGCAGGCCGCGAAGAGGGCCGCACGGAACGCGATGCCGGCGGTCCACACGGCGATGCTCGCCCGGCTTCCCCTGCTCCACACAGCACCGTCCGCCGCCGTCCATATGCGGGTGGTCCAGGCCAAGCCGACCCCGGTGGCCACACCGATCAACAGCTCCGCGGCGAGCAGCAGCACCGACGCCGGCCGGTGGCCGGCGTCGATCATGCCCGGTTCCCGCAGGGCGATAACGCCCAGGACGACGGGCGCGACCCACCAACGCCGGTCGGTGTCGATCCGGTGCGCCCGGAACTGGCGGGAGACGACCAGGCCGGCCACAGCTACGATCATCAGCGCGTCGAGGAGCCCGGACATCACAGCCTCCGTGAACGGGAGAAGGACGGTGCCGGCGGCGGACACCACCGACGCCTTCGACGCTACGCACACCGCGAGATCACGGGATCGGCGCTCGGGTGGATCATGGGTGGAGCCTCGATCGGCACCGGCCTCCACCCGCGGGTGGAGAGACTCCCGGGCGGCCTCTGCGGGCGGCGCCTCCGCCCACGGAACAGCTCACGGCCCGGCCCCGGGACCCGTCCAGGAGACGGGTCCCGGGGCCGGGCCGGGGGTTACCGCTAGGCGTCGATGCGCGACCGGTCCAGGGTCGCCGCCGAGTTAGAGATGAACTCCTTGCGGGGAGCGACGTCGTTGCCCATCAGCAGATCGAAGACCTGCTCGGCGGATTCCAGATCGGTGAGGTTGATCCGGCGCAGGGTACGGCGGCGCGGGTCCATGGTGGTCTCGGCCAGCTGGTCGGCGTCCATCTCGCCGAGGCCCTTGTACCGCTGGATGGAGTCCTTGTACCGGATGCCCTTGGTCTGGAACTCCATGAGCTTGTCGCGCAGCTCACGGTCCGAGTACGTGTAGACGTACTTGTCCTGGCCCTTCTTCGGCTGGGTGAGCTCGATGCGGTGCAGGGGCGGCACCGCGGCGAAGACCCGGCCGGCCTCGACCATGGGCCGCATGTAGCGGTGGAACAGGGTCAGGAGCAGCGTCCGGATGTGGGAGCCGTCCACATCGGCGTCGGTCATCATGATGATCTTGCCGTAACGGGCCGTGTCGATGTCGAAGGTACGGCCCGACCCGGCTCCTATGACCTGGATGATCGCGCCGCACTCTGCGTTCTTCAGCATGTCCGTCACGGACGACTTCTGGACGTTGAGGATCTTGCCGCGGATCGGCAGCAGGGCCTGGAACTCGGAGTTCCGGGCGAGCTTGGCCGTACCCAGCGCGGAGTCGCCCTCGACGATGAACAGCTCACTGCGGTCGACGTCGTCGCTGCGGCAGTCGGCGAGCTTCGCGGGCAGCGAGGAGGACTCCAGCGCAGTCTTTCGGCGCTGGGCGTCCTTGTGCTGGCGGGCGGCGATGCGGGTGCGGGCCGCGGCGACGGCCTTCTCCATGACCACACGGGCCTGCTGGGCGGCGTCGCGCTTGGTCGAGGTCAGGAACGCCTTGAGTTCCTTGCTGATCACGTTGTTCACGATGCGCCGGGCCGCCGAGGTGCCGAGGACCTCCTTGGTCTGCCCCTCGAACTGCGGCTCGGCGAGGCGGACCGTGACGACCGCCGTCAGGCCCTCCAGGGCGTCGTCCTTGACGATGTCGTCCTCGGCCACGCGCAGCATCTTCTTGGCGCGCAGCACCTCGTTCATCGTCTTGGCGACCGCCTGCTCGAAGCCGGCGACGTGGGTGCCGCCCTTGGGCGTGGCGATGATGTTGACGAACGACCTGAGCGTCGTGTCGTACCCGGTGCCCCAGCGCATCGCGACGTCGACGCCCAGCTCGCGGGTGACCTCGGTGGGCGTCATCTGCCCGTACTCGTCGAGGACCGGGACGGTCTCCTTGAAGCTGCCCTGCCCGCTGAAGCGGAGGACGTCGCAGACGGGCCGGTCGCTGGCCAGGAACTCGCAGAACTCGCTGATGCCGCCGTCGAAACGGAAGGACTCCTCGCCCTTGCTGCCGCCGTCGCCGAGGCCGAACTCGTCACGGACGACGATGGTCAGTCCGGGCACCAGGAACGCGGTCTGGCGGGCGCGCTGGTGCAGCGTGTCCAGGGAGAGCTTGGCGTCCTTGAGGAAGATCTGCCGGTCGGCCCAGTACCGCACGCGGGTACCGGTGCGGTTCTTGGGGATCTTCTTGGCCTTGCGCAGTCCGCTCTTGGCCTCGAACTTGGCGTCCGGGCCCGTGCCCGCGAAGGCGCCCGGGACTCCGCGCCGGAAGCTGATGGCGTGGGTGTTCCCGTCGCGGTCCACCTCGATGTCGAGGCGGGCGGACAGGGCGTTCACCACGGACGCGCCGACGCCGTGCAGGCCGCCCGAGGCGGCGTACGAGCCTCCGCCGAACTTGCCGCCGGCGTGCAGCTTGGTCATGACGACCTCGACGCCGGACAGGCCGGTCTTGGGCTCGACGTCGACCGGGATGCCCCGGCCGTTGTCCCGGACCTCCACCGACGCGTCGTCGTGGAGGATCACCTCGATGTGGTCGCAGTAACCACCGAGAGCCTCGTCGACGGAGTTGTCGATGATCTCCCAGAGGCAGTGCATCAGGCCACGGCTGTCGGTCGACCCGATGTACATGCCCGGACGCTTGCGCACGGCCTCGAGCCCCTCGAGGACGAGCAGGTGCCGCGCGGTGTAGTTGGATCCGTCCCGGTCTGCTCCTGCCAGCAGCGCAGTGGACGGCACGGACGTATCGGCGGTCACGCGGTTCGCTCCTCGCTGAATTTCAGATGGGGCCTCGCTGGGTAAGGGCGCGGCTCGGTTCACCGGTCAGAGGGTACAGAGGCCTGGTAGAGCCGGTGTAACGCCACCCTCGCGGAAAACTCACCCTAGTCCACGGTCGCATACTTGTTCGATCCCTCGATGGGGTGAAGTACACATCACGTTCCCTTCGAGGCATGAACCATTTAGGCTCCGGGCACGTCCTCATGAACAAACCGGCAACCCAGCCGGCGGGACCGACCCACTGACCGACCGCGCGAACCCGTACGACACACAGACACGCAATACGGCACATTCGCCGCCAACCGGCAACAGCCGGCCACTCGGAAGAAATTTTTTCGAGGAAAAGCCACGAGCGGGAACGTTTTGGGGCTGGTTGGATGTTGACCCTGGTACGACAGCTCGTCGAGCTAGAGAAGAGGCGACGTGACTACTGTTCTGACTTCCGCGAGCCCGCTGACGGCCGCTGATCGCTGCGACCGCTGCGGCGCCCAGGCATACCTGCGCGTCGTCCTGCTGAGCGGCGGAGAACTGCTCTTCTGCGCCCACCACGGTCGCAAGTTCGAGCCGGAACTCAAGAAGATCGCCGCTGAGATACAGGACGAGACGGAGCGGCTGACGGCCGTTCCCGAGTCTTCCCCCGAGGAAGACCGCTGACGCTGCGCGCCCAACGACGAGCGAACCGGCACAAGCCGAGTGAACGGGCGGTCGCCTCCGACATGGAGGCGACCGCCCGTACTCGTGTCCGGTGAGCTCTCAGGGCGCGTCAGGCGCCCTGTCGCTGGTGCGGGGCCCTGTCCCAGCCCAGTGCCCGCAGAACGGCGGAGATCCGTGTGTACACCCCGGGGTTGCCGGGGCGCCCGCAGCCGTTCCCCCAGGACACGAGCCCGATGAGTCGCCCCTGGGCGACCAGCGGTCCTCCGCTGTCCCCCTGGCAGGCGTCGCGCCCGCCGGCTTCCACTCCGGCGCACAGCATGGTGCTCGGCAGGTACCTTCCGTCACCACCCCCCGGATACGCCCGTTCACAGAGGGCGTCGGGCAGTACGCGCACGCGTGACGCCCGCAGACCGTTGGCGTAGGCCCCCGCCCCCGAGGTGTCCCCCCACCCGTAGACCAGCGCTTGGGTCTCCGGTCCGTAGGCGGGGTCCCCCTCGGCCGCCATTCCTATGACCGAGCCGGCGGGAAGGTCCTCCGAGAGGGTGAGGACGGCGAAGTCGCCGGCGTTGCTGACGTCGTCGTGCGCCGGGTTGACCCAGACGTCGCGCACGGGGATCTCCTCTCCCTCGTCCGAGAGCAGGTCCGTGCGGCCCGCGATGACCTTCAGATCACGCACCTGTTCGGGAGGGGATCCCAGGACCTCCTCACCGAGGCAGTGGGCCGCCGTGAGCACGGTGGTCCGGCCGACGGCGACTCCGCCGCAGAACTGCCCCGCCCGTGTACCTCCGAACCGGTCACGACTGGACAGGGCCACGGTCCACGGACTGTCGGACACGTCGACCGGAAAACCGCCGACGACGATGCTGTCGGGGGGAGCCGAGGCGGAGACGGGGGCGGCGGACGCCAGCGGTATCGCCGTCGCCGCGGCCGCCAGGACCAGCGGCCGGACCAGCGCCCGGGCAAAGAGGCGACGCATGCAGACTCCTCACGGAGGGGTGAACAGGGAACACCCAGGGTGATCCACCCCGTCGCGCCTCGCACCCGCTGGTCAGCACGAAGGCCCGGTCCCCCACCAGGGGAACCGGGCCTTGCCGGTCGTACGCCCGCCTTCGCGGGACGTACGGCCGCTACTAGTCGAGGTAGTCGCGCAGCACCTGGGAGCGCGACGGGTGACGCAGCTTCGACATCGTCTTGGACTCGATCTGGCGGATGCGCTCGCGCGTGACGCCGTACACCTTGCCGATCTCGTCGAGGGTCTTCGGCTGACCGTCGGTGAGACCGAACCGCATGGAGACGACACCCGCCTCGCGCTCGGACAGGGTGTCCAGGACGGAGTGCAGCTGCTCCTGGAGGAGCGTGAAGCTGACGGCGTCGGCCGGGACGACGGCCTCGGAGTCCTCGATGAGGTCACCGAACTCGCTGTCGCCGTCCTCGCCCAGCGGGGTGTGCAGGGAGATGGGCTCGCGGCCGTACTTCTGGACCTCGATGACCTTCTCCGGGGTCATGTCGAGTTCCTTAGCCAGCTCCTCCGGGGTGGGCTCGCGGCCCAGGTCCTGGAGCATCTGGCGCTGCACGCGCGCGAGCTTGTTGATGACCTCGACCATGTGCACCGGGATACGGATGGTGCGGGCCTGGTCGGCCATCGCGCGGGTGATCGCCTGACGGATCCACCAGGTGGCGTACGTGGAGAACTTGTAGCCCTTGGTGTAGTCGAACTTCTCGACCGCGCGGATCAGACCCAGGTTGCCCTCCTGGATGAGGTCCAGGAAGAGCATGCCGCGGCCGGTGTAGCGCTTGGCCAGGGAGACCACCAGGCGGAGGTTGGCCTCCAGGAGGTGGTTCTTGGCGCGGCGGCCGTCCTCGGCGATGATCTCCAGCTCACGCTTGAGCTTGGGCGCGAGCTTGTCGGAGTTCGCCAGCTTGTCCTCGGCGAAGAGGCCCGCCTCGATGCGCTTGGCGAGCTCGACCTCCTGCTCGGCGTTGAGCAGGGGGACCTTGCCGATCTGCTTGAGGTAGTCCTTGACCGGGTCGGCGGTGGCGCCGGCCGCGGCGACCTGCTGGGCGGGAGCGTCGTCCTCGTCCTCGTCGGACAGCACGAAGCCCGCGTTCTCGGTGCCCTCGGGCTCCTCGGCCGCGGCCTTCGGCTCCTCGATGGCCTCGTCCTCGAGAAGCTCGCCGTCGTCCTTCTTGGCGGTGGTCTTCTTGGCCGCCGTCTTCTTGGCGGTCGTCTTCTTCGTCGCCGCCTTCTTGGCGGTCGTCTTCTTGGCCGCCGCCTTCGTGGCCGACGCCTCTTCCTCGGCTGCGGGGTCGCCGGCGGGCGCCGCCGGGGTGGCGGGGGCGGTGGCCTTCCTGCTGGTCACCGTCTTCGCCGCGACCGTCTTGGTGGCGGTGCGCTTGGCGGGACTCTTCGCTGCGACGCTCTTTCGGGTGCGCTTGGGCTCTGCGGCACTGACCATCAGCGTCACACCCTCTTCCTCGAGGATCTGGTTGAGGCTGCGCAGTACGTTCTTCCACTGAGTGGCCGGAATCTGGTCAGCTTCGAAGGCCCGACGCACGTCATCGCCGGCGATCTGCCCCTCAGCCTTTCCCCGCTCGATGAGCGCCATGACAGAGACGGATTCGGCGATCTCCGGCGGGAGCGTACGGGATGTGCTGGCCGACACGAACAACCTCTCGGAACGTTGGAAAACGGCTTCCGGCCCTGTCCAGGACGGACAGGAGCCGACCGTCGGCTTGGGGTGGGCCGACGGCGCGGGCGGGGGCCGGGGAGATGCACAGCGCCGTGAACGGCGTCCGTATTCCCTCCGCGGCTGTCACCTCTTAGGTCATCGCGTTGTTCCCGCGAGCGTTACGCCCAATCCGCGTGGCCCGAGTCACACCCCGTAAGCACGTAAAACCGGTCACACGCGAACAAAAAGGGTCGCCAATCGTTCCGGTTCGACCATGCCGGGAGCCTCAAGCGGTCCATCACACCGTCGGGACACCGTGGGCGGCGCCGGGAGGGGGCGGAGGACGCCGTCGGTGCACCGCCAGGACACCGGCAGACCCCGCGGGATCCCGGAGATCCCACGAGGTCCGCGGTGACGGCGAACCGGCCGGCCACTGCCAGAGGAGGGGGCTGGTGTGGCCGGCGCGCGCCGTGTCGGCGGAGCGCGAGCGCGGTCAGTGCTCGCGCGGGGCGGGCACCACGCGGTCCACCTCGGGGTGGACGGTCAGAAGCTGACGCATGGCCGTCTCGGCCGCCCCGCCGTCACCGGCCGCGAGGGCGTCGACGATCCGGCCGTGCTGCGCCAGCGAGGCGTCGTTCGGCCGGTCACAGCCCGTGACCGGCCCGCCGGAGACGTGGAGGGCGGCGGACACGATCCCCGAGAGGTGCCCCAGCATGCGATTGCCGGCGACCTGGATGAGCAGCGTGTGGAACTCGGCGTCGGCCCGGGAGAAGGTGAGCGCGTCGCCCTGCCCCATGGCGTGTCCCATGATCCCGACCATGTCGCACAGCCGCTGCTGGACGTCCTCGCGCCCGTGCCCGGCGGCGAGGCGTGCGGCGAGCGGCTCGATGGTCCAGCGCAGCTCACTGAGCTCGCGGCGCTGGTCGTCGCGCTGCGGCCCGAAGGCACGCCATTCGATGATGTCGGGGTCGAGGAGGTTCCAGTCACTGACGGGACGCACCCGCGTACCGACGTTCGGGCGGGCACTGACCAGGCCCTTGGCCTCCAGGACGCGGAGCGATTCACGGACGACGGTGCGGGAAACCTCGAAACGCTGGCCGATCTCCTCGGGCACCAGGGGGCGGTCGGCCCCCAGATCGCCCGAAACGATCATCTGGCCGAGCTGCTGGACGAGTTGCCCGTGCAGTCCGCGCCCCCGGCTGCCCCCGGTGCGCCGGCCCACCCGCCCCAGCTCGGGCTCCACGCCTTCCCAGGCGGGCACCCCGACGCGGTCGGCGGCGGGCGCCTCGGCGTACGGGTAGCGGTCGAGTTCGCCCGGGTTCGTGAGGCCGGAGTCGGCGGAGCGGGCGGCGGTCATCATGGTGTGCGCAAGGGTAGTCACGCATCCTTTGTCGGCCTGGTCCTCAACTCCCTTGAGGTCTTTGGTGAAAAGCACACGAAAGGGTGATCGCTCACCCCGTCGCAATTGACGCCTTATCGGAAAGAAATGGGCTTTCCCCGAGGAGTTGCGCGCACGGTCGAACCGGAAGGGTACGGACGGCTGTCATCGGGTCCTGCCGCGCAGGGCCGTGAGCAGATATGCGCAGAGCAGAGCCGTCAGCGACAACGTCATTGCACTGCCCACGGGTTGGGCGAGCACTCGCAGGACCTCGCCCAGGTAACGCTGTCCCCCGAAGGGCCACTGCATCAGGAGCACCTCCCGCAGCCTCATCGGAAGGCCGACGGCGGTCCGTACGGACGGGCCCTGCCAGACCCTTTGTACGAGAGGTACGACGACGACGGGAACGGCGACCACCGCGGCGAGCCCGGCCGTCGTGGAGCGGAAGATTCCCGCGGCCAGCACACCGGACCAGGCGCATCCGACGCAGAGCCCGAGCCAACCGGCGCTCAGCGCGGGCCAGTCGGGGGGAACTCGTGACAGCTCCTGCCCGAAGAACAGGTGGAGCACCTCGGCGTCGCAGCCCACCGTGAGGGCGGCCAGCAGGATCGCGGTGGCCGCGGAGACGACGAGTTTGGCGGTCAGCAGCCCCAGCCTGCGGGGCACGGTGCCGCGGTCCGCCGCCAGGGCGGGGTGACGGAACTCGTCGCCGAAGGCCAGCGCGCCGAGCAGTCCCGCGCCGAGCGCGGCGGGCGGCAGCGGCAGCTCCCGCGGCCAGGCTGCCAGCAGGCGCGGCTGCGGGGTGTGTCCGATACGGGCGAGGATCACGGCGGTGACGGCGGACACGAGCAGGACGGTCACCCCGGCGACGAACCCGGTACCGATGCCGGTCGCGCGGCGCAGTTCGTACCTGAGCGGGCGAAGAGGGCTCGGGGCGGAGCGGATGGTGATGGGGGGAGGGAGGGGGGACAGCGCTCGGCCGGAAGCCGCTGCGGCGGGGGTGAGCGCGGCGCGCTGGTGCGGTGTCCCTCGCGGGGTGGAAGCGGTCCGTACCGGCGCGGGGCGGGAGTCGTCCGACGCCGGGGTGGCGGCCTCGGCGTCTGGTGCGGTCCCGCCCTCGGTGCGGGGTGCGTCGCCCGGCTCGGACGCTTCGGGGGCCGACGGGGCGGCTCGAACGCCCGGGGAGGGGACCTCGTCCGATGCCGACTGCCCGGCGTCGTCGACGGTGGTGGCGGCCGGCCCGGGGCCGGCGGACCGCTGAGCGCCGGCCGGGCTGGGAATCCGGCAGGGGCCGACCGTCCCCGGCACCTCGGTCGGCACATGCCGTAGGCCGGCGGGCGAGGGGGAGGTGTCCGGGGCCGACGGCACAGCGCCGGTGGCTGACGGGCCTGTGGCGGAGGCCGCCCCGGTGGCTGACGGATCGGCACCGGTGACCGAAGGGCCCACACCGGTGGCGGAAGGGCCCTTGCCGGTGGCGGAAGGAGCCGTGCCGGTTGACTGACGGAGGGTCGGGAACGGGTTGCCCTCGGTGGCCCGATACCGGCGGACGGGACGCGACTGCCCCGCGGACGCCGTACCCGCTCCCGGCCCCATGTCACCGATCTCGTCGGCAAGTTGGTGTACGAGGATGCCGTGCCGGAAGGCGGTCTCGCCGATGTCGGCGCACGTGCTGCCGTACACGGCGAGGCGGTTCCCGCTCTCCTGCACGACCTCGACGGAACGGCGGCTCGTGCGCGCCTCCTTGGCCAGGAGGGCGGCGAGACGGGCCGCGTGCGGGCTGCGCACGGCGACGCGGGGGCGCAGCCGGGTACGGGAGAAGGCCGCGGCCTCCTGGTCGGCGACGACCCGGCCCTGCTCCAGCGTGACGACGTGGTCGGCGGCGCGCGCCGCTTCCTTGGGGTCGGCCGTGCTGAACAGGACCGTGCCGCCCTGCGCCGCGTGAGCGCGCAAGGCGCCGTGCAGCCAGCGGGCCTCGCGAACGGAGAGCGCGCCGGCCGGGTCGTCGAGCACCAGGGTGTGCGGATCGGCCAGCAGCGCGCAGGCCAGGCCGAGGCGTCGGTCCATACCGCGCGCCAGCGTGCCGAGGCGTTCGTCGCGCAGGCTCACGAGGCCCACCGACTCAAGGACTTCGTCGCCACGGCGGACGGGAACACCGGCGGCCGCGCACAGCATCCGCAGATGGCCGCGGACGGTGCGGTCCGGGTGCCCGGGCACATCGCCCAGCAGCACGCCGACTTCGCGCGAGGGGTGGGCGATTCGGTGCAGGGGACGGCCTCTGAAGTAGGTGATGCCACGGCCGCGTTGGAGTTCGAGCATGAGTCTGAGCACCGTCGTCTTGCCCGCGCCCGGGGCTCCGTGCAGCGCGGTGACGCGGCCCGCGCGTGCCTCGAAGGAGACGTCGTCGACGGCGGGCGGATGCTCCTTGCGGGGGTTGCTGGTCAATCCGAAGGCCTGGATCACTTGCAGCAAGATAGCGCGCAATACTCTTCTTTTCGGGCATTATGCGACTTTTCGGATGCAAACGGGTCGGTCGTGCCGACTGTCGCTCGCCGTTCGCGCCGGGCCCGTCCGAGCCTCGGCGTCACACCTCGGGGCGCAGCATCGGGGGGTTCAGGAGCGTCGCGCCGCCGGCTCGGAAGAGCTGGGCCGGGCGGCCGCCCTGGCGGGTGGTCGTACCGCCGGTGGGCACGAGGAAGCCCGGGGTGCCCGTCACCTTGCGGTGGAAGTTGCGCGGGTCGAGGGCCACGCTCCACACCGCCTCATAGACGCGGCGCAACTCGCCGACGGTGAACTCGGGCGGGCAGAACGCGGTGGCCAGCGACGAGTACTCGATCTTGGAGCGGGCCCGTTCCACCCCGTCCGCCAGGATCTGGGCGTGGTCGAAGGCGAGCGGCGCCACCGGCTCGCCGTCATGGCCGAACCCTCCCTGCTCAAGCAGCTCCTCGACCGGCGCCCAGCGCGCGTTGCTGGCGTCGCCGCCCGCCCGGGGCGCGGGCAGGTCGGGGGCGAGCGCGAGATGCGCGACACTGACCACCCGCATCCGGGGGTCGCGCTTCGGGTCGCCGTAGGTCGCGAGCTGCTCCAGGTGGGCACCGTTGTCCTGGGCGGGCACGGCGGGGTCGTGGACGCGCAGCCCCGTCTCCTCGACCAGCTCCCGCGCCGCCGCCTGCGCCAGGTCCTCGTCGGCCCGTACGAAACCACCGGGCAGGGCCCAGCGCCCCTGGAACGGCGGCTCGCCCCGGCGCACCGCCAGCGCGCACAGGGAGTGGCGGCGCACGGTCAGCACGACCAGGTCCACGGTGACGGCGAAGGGCGGAAAGGCTGACGGGTCGTAGGGCATGCGGCGATCATAGTCGTCTGCCTGACGATAAACACTCCCTTGCCCGGCCGCTTCGGTGGCTGATCCACTGCGGTGCGGCGTCCGCGCCACCGTCCGGGGCCCGGCACCGTGCGGGCCACGTCGTACCAGGTCAAGCCCGTCGGTCTCCGACCATTGGCGACCCGGCAGTGCCATCCACCCGTTCGGCCCCGCCCCCTACTCCCCTCCCGTTCCGGGCTCCCTCGAACCGGTGTCTCCCGAGCGGGTGCCCTGCCCGCCCGCGGCCTCCTGGCCCGAGGCCCGCGGGCGCGTACGGCTCGGCCGGGTACCGCCGGGGTGTGCGCCGCCCGCCGGATGCCGGGGGCGTACCACGTGCGCACCCGGCTCGCGGCTCTGCGCCCTCATCCGGCGACGGGCGGTCCCGTCGACCACGGTGCCCGAACGCGTCCGGCGCCGACGGGCGGGATGCGTCGCCGGCGCCGTCGGGTCTTCGGCCGTCGCGCGACGTACCGGCCCGTCGGCACGCTCTGCGTCGTCCGCCGCGCGCTCGTCCGCCGCACCATCGTCCAGCGCACCGTCGTCCGACCCGCCGGCATCGGCTCGCCCGCTCCCGGCGCGCTCGGCGCGCAGGCAGCGGCGGACCGACTCGGGGTCGAGGCCCTCGTTGCAGGCCTGGTGCAGGAGCCTCGCGAAGAGGTAGTCCGGGTCCGCGCCCAGGGCCATCGCCAGGGCCTCTCGTGCTTCCAGTTCGTCGCCGACGGACCAGGCGACCCATCCGGCAAGGGTGAGGGGCGCGGCGGCGTGCTCGCCGTAGGGCCCGACGCAGCGGCGGGCCAGTGCTCGCCACAGGCGCAGCGCGGGGCCCGCCTCGTCACCCTCCATCCACGCCGCCGCGCGGTCGCGGGTCGTACGGTCCTGGAGGCCGAGGATCAGCGCCGCGGCCTCGTCGTGTCCGAGCAGCCGGTCGTCCCGCTGGTCCTGCGCGGCCGTGCCGGACACCGGAGGGGCGTCGGCCAGCCGGCCCATGACGCGTTCGGCCAGGGCGAGCGTCTCCTCGGCCACGTCCGCGCGCCTGGCGTCGTCGAGCAGCCGGGAGACGATCGTCATGCCGGCGGAGTCCAGGGCGGCCTCCTGTTCGAGCGCCGCGGGGTGCTCCCACGGGAGCAGCCTGGCCCTCAGTTCGCGCAGCGAGCCACGCACCTGGATGCCGGCGTAGGTGGCCGCCGCGGCCAGCACGGACGTGCCCGGCAGCCCCATGGGGAGGCCCTCGGAGGGGCAGCAGGTCCGGTCGTCGCAGCAGTACGACCAGAAGCGCCCGTCCGAGATGCACAGCGCCTCGACCACCGGTACGTCGAGGGCGCCGCACTCGACGCGCAGCTTCTGGGCCAGTGGCCGCAGGCGCTCCATCACCTGCCGGCCGGATTCGCCCCGGGAAGGCTCCTGGCAGAGGTAGGCGACCATCTGCTCGGGCCGGGCACCGCGACGCTCGCTGCCGGTCACCAGGCCGTGGACCAGCTGCCCGGCCGCGCCCGCCCAGTCCTCCTCGTTCGCGGGGATGCCGAGGCGGGCCCGGCCGCCGAACCGGCCCCGCCCGTCCCTGTCGCGCAGGGCGACCAGGACGATGCTGTCCTCGGGGCGGTATCCGAGCAGGTAGGGCAGGGCGTCCGCCAGCTCCGCCGGGGTGCGCAGGGTGACCTGGGGCTCGTCACCGGGGCTGTCGTAGGAGGTCCGTGCCGCCCCGTCCGGGGCGGGTCCGGTGATGTCGCCGTTCTCCGCGGATCCAGTCGTTTCGCTGTGGTTCGTCATGGCCCGACGATCTCGCGGATCATGATGTTCCGCTTTGCCCTGTGGATAACCTCAATCAGGGACACGTCACTTCAAGCGGCCAGTTCTCCCGGTTCGGGCTGCCGTCCTCCCCGTCGCTCGCGCCCGTCGCGCCGGCTGTCAGTCCCGTCCTGTTGTATGGAACGCATGGAGCACACGAACAACGCGGACCTCCGGACAGCGGCCGACGCCATCCTCGCCCGTCTCGTCGGGGATCCCTCCGGCGCCGCCCGCCTGCGGGAGGACCAGTGGCGGGCGATCGAGGCGCTGGTCGCGGACCGGCGCCGGGCCCTGGTCGTCCAGCGCACCGGATGGGGCAAGTCCGCCGTCTACTTCGTGGCCACCGCGCTGCTGCGGGACCGGGGCAGCGGTCCCACCGTGATCGTCTCCCCGCTGCTCGCGCTGATGCGCAACCAGGTCGAGGCCGCGGCCCGGGCCGGTATCCGTGCCCGGACCATCAACTCCTCCAACACCGAGGAGTGGGGCACCGTCCAGGACGAGATCGCCGCGGGCGAGGTGGACGTCCTGCTGGTGAGCCCCGAGCGGCTCAACAATCCGGACTTCCGTGACCAGGTACTGCCCAAACTCGCCGCCGCCACCGGGCTGCTCGTGGTGGACGAGGCGCACTGCATCTCCGACTGGGGTCACGACTTCCGCCCGGACTACCGGCGGCTGCGCACCATGCTCACCGATCTCGCGCCCGGCGTGCCGGTCCTGGCGACGACCGCCACCGCCAACGCGCGCGTGACCGCCGACGTCGCGGAGCAGCTGGGCACCGGGGGCACGTCGGACGCCCTGGTGCTGCGCGGACCGCTGGACCGGGAGAGCCTCAGTCTGAACGTGCTGCGGCTGTCGGACGCCGCGCACCGGATGGCCTGGCTCGCCGACCACCTCCACGAGCTGCCGGGCTCCGGGATCATCTACACACTCACGGTGGCCGCCGCCGAAGAGGTCACCGCCTTCCTTCGGCAGCGCGGCCACACCGTCGCCTCCTACACGGGGAAGACCGAGAACGCCGACCGGCAGCAGGCCGAGGACGACCTGCTCGCCAACCGGGTCAAGGCCCTGGTCGCCACCTCGGCGCTCGGCATGGGGTTCGACAAGCCGGACCTGGGCTTCGTGGTGCACCTCGGCTCGCCGTCCTCCCCCATCGCCTACTACCAGCAGGTCGGTCGCGCCGGACGCGGTGTCGATCACGCCGAGGTGTTCCTCCTGCCGGGCAAGGAGGACGAGGCGATCTGGCAGTACTTCGCCTCACTGGCCTTCCCGGCCGAGGACCTGGTGCGCCGCACCCTCGACGTCCTCGCCCGCGCGGAGCGCCCCCTGTCGCTGCCCGCTCTGGAGCCTCTGGTGGAACTGCGCCGCTCCCGTCTGGAGACCATGCTCAAGGTCCTCGACGTGGACGGCGCGGTGAAGCGGGTCAAGGGCGGCTGGATCGCGACCGGCCGGCCGTGGACGTACGACGCCGAGCGGTACGACTGGGTCGCGCGGCAGCGCAGGGCCGAGCAGCAGGCGATGCGCGACTACGCGTCGACGACGGAGTGCCGGATGGAGTTCCTGCAGCGCCAGTTGGACGACGAGGGCGCCAAGCCCTGCGGCCACTGCGACAACTGCGCCGGCCCGCGTTTCACGGCGGACACCTCCACCGCCGCCCTGGACGCCGCGCGGGTCGACCTGGGCCGGGCCGGCGTCGAGGTGGAGCCGCGCCGCATGTGGCCGACCGGCCTCCCGGCGATCGGCGTGGAGCTGAAGGGCCGTATCCCCGCCGGGGAACAGGCGGGGCCGGGCCGGGCCTTGGGACGTCTGTCCGACATCGGCTGGGGCAACAGGCTGCGCCCCATGCTGGCGGCGCACGCTCCCGACGGCCCGGTGCCGGACGATGTCGCGAAGGCCGTCGTGACGGTGCTGGCCGACTGGGCGAAGGGGCCGGGCGGCTGGGCCTCCGGCGCAGCCGACGCCCCGCCGCGCCCCGTCGGTGTGGTGACGGTCGCCTCGCGTTCGCGCCCGCAGCTGATCCATTCGCTCGGTGCGCGCATCGCGGAGGTGGGCCGGCTGCCGCTGCTCGGCTCGGTCGAGTACACGGGAGAAGCGCCGGCGATGTCCCGCAGCAACAGCGCACAGCGGCTCAAGGCGCTCGACGGCATGCTCGCGGTGCCCCCCGCCCTGGCCGCCTCGCTCAGCGGCCAGGAGGGTCCGGTTCTCCTCGTGGACGACTACACGGAGACCGGCTGGACCCTCGCGGTCGCCGCCCGGCTGCTCCGTCGCGCGGGCGCCCCGGGGGTGTTGCCACTGGTCCTGGCCGTGCAGGGCTGACCGCCCGCCGCCGCGGGAACGGCCGAGGTCGGATCCCTCGGCGTCGCTCGGGGCGCCGCGCCCCATGCGTCGCCCGACGCCTCCCTGGGTAGGGATATAGAACGCGCATCATCCGATAACGGTCGACGGCCTCAATTGCTCGTTGCCGCATCCCAGTTCGACAGGAAGAATTGAAGTCCGCTCCCCGCACGGCTCGTCCGTGTCCCGGCAGGGCTTCACTGCGGTGCGCGCTCCCCCGAATCCGACCCCGCCCGCAGTGTGGGCGCGTAGCCGAAGGGAGGAACGTGACCTTCGGATTCGCCTCGTCCTCGGCGGCATCTTTGTCGCCGTCCACCGCCTCCGCCACCCGCCTGCTCGAACCCGCGGAGTGGGCGTCGGCCGGAATCCCGCTGCTGCGCAATCCGCGGGAGGTCGTCAGCGGACTGCACTCGCGGCACCGTCCCGGGCCGGCGACCGCGATCGTGGCCGTGCTCGATCCGGACGAACGGCTGCGCGCGAGCGCCTCGTTCACCAGCCGCCGCGCCCAGGCGGACGGATGGATGTTCCGCAACGCGCTGCTGGCCCAGCTCCGCCGGGTCATTCCGCACGATCTGCGGCGCCGCACTCCGGTGCGCACCGCCGTACTGCTCTACTGCCGTGAGGGCGACGCGCGCTGGACGGAGGAGGACGGCGCGTGGATGTGGGGGCTGCGTGACGCCTGCACGTTGCACGGGCTGCGCTGCGGGGCGTACATCACGCTGACCCGTGACGGGTGGCAGGTCCTCGGCGAGGGCCGCGGCGGCCGCCGGCCCAACGCGGAGTCGGCGCCGGAGCCCTTCGCCACGTCGGAGTCACCGCCTCCGCCGCCGCGTACCGGCGGTGTCGCCTCGGACGTTCTGCGCCGCGCGGCGGCCCGCTGAGCGGCGGGACGGCCCGGTGCACCGCTTCCGTGCACCCCCGGAGCCGCGCCCGACGGGACACTGGGCGCCGCCCGTTCCCTGCCCGACACAACCAGGACACCTGACACCGCCACGGGGCCGGATCGCCGCACGACGGCCACGACCCCTGGTCCGCAACGCCCGTACGCCCGACACCGACCGGCCGCACTGCGACGGGACTCGGCCCACGCACCGCGGGCGTGCAGCGGTGCGCCCGGCCGGCGTCGGCCATCGGGACACGCCGATGCCGCCACCGTGCGCGTGCCGGGGCGGCGGTCAACGGCGTCGCGCCCGGCCTCCACGGCCGAGGCCCGGCGCCCCCGTGACGCGAACGGCTCAGGCGCTCGCGCCCAGCACCGAGTTGATCCGCTGCGGGTCACCGCAGACGATCAGCAGGGCGCCCGCCCGGGAGTGGGCCGCCGACAGAGCGGTGACGGCGGCGGCCTCGGGACCGCCGTTGAGCGCGACGACGACCACGGGACGCGCAGCGGCACGGTCGGCGACGGCGGCGTCCGCGTAGAAGACGTCGTCGCCCGCGTCGTGCTGCGCCCAGTAGGCGGCATCGCCGAAGGACAGTTCGTGGGCGGCCCACGGGTGCGGTTCGCCGGTGGTGACCACCAGCACGTCACCAGGGGTGCGGCCCGAGTCCAGAAGCAGGTCCACGGCTTCCTCGGCCGCGTCGAGCGCGCCCTCGGGAGAAGCCGGGATCAGCTGGATCTGCGGACCCGCCGGGGTGGCGGCGGGAGTGGCCGGACCCGAGGGTCCGGGCTTGGCCGGGGCCGCGTCGCGCGGGGTGCGCTGCGCCGGCGGCGTCGGCCGCAGAGGGCCGGGGCGACCGGGGCGCGGCGGAGCCGCGGGACGGGGGCCGGGTACGGGGCGGGGGGTCGGCGCGGTGCGGCCGCTGGCCGGAGTGGCGCGGGGACCCTGGGCCTTCTCGTGAATCTGAGGCTCCTCGGGAATGAGAGGCATGAGCTGATTTTTATCAAACATTGGTGCGGCTCGCGTCGGCGGGTGGCGCATGCCTGCGAGCGGAATCGTCAGAAGTCGAAGCCGAGCTGGCCCTCGATCTCCGGAGCGCTTCCGTCCACCCAGGTACGGACCTTCTTGAGGTGCCGCCACTGGGGCAGCGCATCAAGATACGCCCATGACAACCGGTGGTACGGGGTGGGACCCCGCTCCGCCAGTGCGGCCTTGTGCACGGGCGACGGATACCCGGCGTTGTCCGCAAAACCGAAGTCTGCATGGTCGATACCCAGTTCGGCCATCATTTTGTCGCGCTGGACCTTGGCGAGCACCGAAGCCGCCGCGACCGCCACGCACGACTGGTCACCCTTGATCACCGTACGGACCCGCCAGGGCGCCCCGAGGTAGTCGTGCTTGCCGTCGAGGATGACGGCGTCGGGTCGGACCGGCAGGGTCTCCAGGGCACGCACCGCGGCCAGTCGCAGCGCCGCGGTCATCCCCAGTGCGTCGATCTCCTCCGGGGAGGCGTGCCCCAGGGCGTAGGAGGTCACCCAGCCCCGCAGCTCCGCGGCGAGCTCGGTCCGCCGCTTGACGGTGAGCAGCTTGGAGTCGGTGAGGCCCGCCGGGGGCCGGCGCAGTCCGGTGATCGCCGCGCAGACGGTGACCGGACCGGCCCACGCGCCGCGCCCCACCTCGTCGACACCGGCGATGATCTTGGCTCCGGTCGTGGCGCGGAGAGAGCGCTCGACGGTGTGAGTAGGTGGTTCGTACGGCATGGCGCCCTCAGCCTACGCCGCCCCGGACCCCCGGTGACACCCCGGTTCCCCTAAGGGCGCCGGACCTCTCGAAGCCGGGGATCAGGCGCCTTCGGGCCGCAGCAGCGGGACCATCAGCTGGTCGATCATCTCCTCGACCTCCTGATCCGTCCATTCACTTCCACAAACCTTTGCTCGGTACATCATCATCGCCGGTACGGCGTCGAACACATAGCTGTTGGCCGCCTCTTCGCGCACCTCTCCGCGCTCGATTCCCCGGGTGATGACCTCGCGGAGCATCTTGATGGTCGGCTCGATGACCCCTTCGAAGATCACCGCATGGAAGCGCTCCGCCTGCATCGTGTCGCATTCGTGAAGGACCGCTCGCAGGGCGAACCCGGGGCGCGAGAACATCGCGTCACGAGCTCGCCGGCAGAGGGCCAGAAGATCGTCGCGCACGCTCCCGAGGTCGGGCACCTTGTCGTAGCTCGGCAGCCCGGACCGCAGGGCGTCCGCGACGAGGTCCTCCTTGGACGGCCAGCGGCGGTAGACCGCCGCCTTGCCCGTCTGGGCGCCGGCAGCCACACCCTCCATCGTCAGACCGTTCCAGCCGACGGTACCGAGCTGTTCCAGCGCGGCGTCGAGGATCGCGCGTTCGAGGACCGCACCGCGCCGGCGGGAGGGCGTCTGGGCGGGGGCGGCCCAGTGCGAAGAAACCATTCGGGGGTCTCCAGGAAGCAAGAAGCGGTTTTCGGGGGACGGAGACGCGGCGCGCGCCCACAACGGGGGACGGGGACACGCGACAACGACATGAGTGAACGCTTGCGTTCACTGTCGGGGAGTCACTACCGTTGACGCAACAGTGAACGCGACCGTTCACTAAGTCATTCGTGGGGGACACATCGTGACGACCTCTTCCTTGATCAAAGACCAGAAGCCGGGAGCCGCCCGCCGGGAAGGGCATCCCGGCATCGCGCTGACGGTCATCGCGGCCTGCCAACTCATGGTGGTACTCGACGCGACGATTGTGAACATCGCGCTCCCGCACATTCAAGAGGCACTCGCATTCAGCACCACCGACCTCACGTGGGTCGTCAGCGCCTACACGCTCACCTTCGGCGGCCTGCTGCTGCTCGGCGGCCGGGCCGGTGACATCCTCGGCCGGCGCCGCGTCTTCATGACCGGCATCCTGCTGTTCACCTTCGCCTCGCTGCTCGGCGGCTTCGCCCAGGAGCCCTGGCAGTTGCTGGCGGCACGCGTTCTGCAGGGTGTGGGAGGCGCGATCGCGTCGCCCACGTCTCTGGCGCTCATCACGACCACCTTCCCGGAAGGACCGGAGCGGAACCGGGCCTTCGGCGTCTTCGCGTCCGTCTCCGCGGGCGGCGGCGCCATAGGCCTGCTGGCGGGCGGCATGCTCACCGAGTGGCTCGACTGGCGCTGGGTGCTCTTCGTCAACGTGCCGATCGGCATCCTGATCGCCGTGCTGACGCCGCTCTACATCAGCGAGTCCGAGCGGCACTCCGGACGCTTCGACATCGCCGGCGCGGTGACCTCGACGGCAGGCATGGCGTCCCTCGTCTACGGCTTCATCCGCGCCGCGGACGAGGGCTGGCGGGACACGCTCACCATCGGGTCCTTCGCGGCGGCAGCGGTGCTGCTGCTGGCCTTCACGCTCATCGAGTCCCGGGCCAAGGAACCGATCACCCCGCTGAAGATGTTCGCCGACCGCAACCGCTCCGGCACCTACGTGATCATGCTGTGCCTGGCCGCGGCGATGTTCGGCATGTTCTTCTACATCGTACTGTTCGTCCAGAACGTCCTGGGCTACACCCCGATCCAGGCCGGCCTCGCCTTCCTGCCGGTCACGGTCGTGATCGCGATCGGTGCGGGTCTGTCGCAGCGCTTCCTGCCCGTGTTCGGCCCCAAGCCGTTCATGCTCGTGGGTTCGGCGCTCGCGGCGCTCGGACTGGGCTGGCAGGCCCTCATCAGCTCCGACAGCTCCTATGTGGGCGGCGTGCTCGGCCCGATGCTGATCTTCGGCTTCGGCATGGGCCTGAACTTCGTGACGCTGACGCTCACCGCGGTCTCCGGGGTCGCCCAGCACGAGGCCGGCGCGGCGTCCGGGCTGCTCAACGCGATGCAGCAGGTGGGCGGATCGATCGGTCTGGCCATCCTGACGACCGTGTTCGGCACGGCCAGCAGGGACGAGGCGGCCAAGGTGGTGCCGGACTTCCTCGCCAACAGCTCGCCCGAGCAGAAGGCGGAGTTCGCCAGGACCCACCAACTGCCCGCTCCCTGGGGGCACGAGGTGCTCGCCGAGGGCATCTCGGCGGCCTTCGTCCCCGCTGCCGCCATGGCCGTACTCGCCCTGGCCACGGCGTGGCTGGTGATCCGGGTCCGCAAGAGCGACCTGGAGGCCCTCTCCGGCACGGCCGGGCCCGGGATGGGCTGACGGCGCGGCTGGGCCGGCCGCGGCCCGGCAGCTCCGTCGGACGGGCGTCAGGCGTCACCTGTCGGCCACTGCATCGCCGACCGGCGAGGCAGTGGCCGGCGTGTCATCCGGCCGACCTGTCCACCCCGGCCGTCCAGCTCGGCAGCGCCTCGGTCCGGGCCACCCACTCGGCCGGCGGCGCGCCCGCCGGCCCGGAGGCGGCGACCACCCCGCCCACGATCGCGCAGGTCGTGTCCACGTCCCCGCCGACCTGTGCGGTCGTCCAGAAGGCGTGCTCGTAGTCGCCGAGGGCCCGCGCGGCGGACCACAGCGCGAAGGGGACCGTGTCGTGGGCGGTCGTACGCCTGCCGCAGCCCAGTACGGCGGCGACGGTGGCCGCGTCGCCGTAGTCGAGCATGTCCCGGGCGCGGCGCAGCCCGGCGCCGACGGCGCTCTTCGGCACCAGGGCGATCACCCCGTCGAGGAGCGCGTGCGCCCCGGGCGGGCCGTCGGCCGACGCGGCCAGCGCGGCGGCGGCGGCGACCGCCATGGCGCCGACCACCGCCTCGCGGTGCTGATGCGTGGGGTAGGCCGAGATCTCGGCCTGGTGCGTCGCCTGCTCCGGGTCGTCCGCGTACCAGGCGCCCAGGGGCGCGATGCGCATCGCGGCACCGTTGCCCCAGGAGCCCTGGCCGTTGAAGAGGGCGGCGGCGAGCTCGCGCCAGTCCCCGCCCTCCCGGACCAGCCGCAGCAGCCGGTTGACCGCCGGACCGTAGCCGCGGTCGAAGTCGTGGTGCTCGGCGAAGGACTGCGCCAGGGCGTCCTGGTCGATGCGGTGGTGGGCGGCCAGGACGGTGACCACGGAGGCGGCCATCTCGGTGTCGTCGGTCCACTGCCAGATCCCCGGCGGCAGCTCCCGGCGCTTGAGCAGCGGGTAGTGCGCGGGCACGAAGAACTGTGAGCCCAGCGCGTCCCCCACCGACAGTCCGCGCAGGGTGGCCAGGGCCCTGTCCAGGCGCCCGTCAGGAGATGAGTGAGCGGTCATCGCCCTGCCACCTTATCCCGTGATCCCGTACGGTTCCGGATCCCGCCAGCGTACGAAGGGCCGGTCCAGGGTGTACTTGCCGTCCTCGCCCAGAACGAGCATCCGGACCTCGCCGTTCCCGGGGTTCGACAGCGACTCGAACTCCGCGACGGTCCAGTGGAACCACCGCATGCAGAACAGGCGCATCGCCAGTCCGTGCGTGACCAGGAGGACGTTCGGCGGATGGTCGGGGTCCTCGAAACTGCGGAACAGGCTTTCCAGGAAGCCGCCGACCCGGTCGTAGACGTCGGCGCCGGACTCGCCCTGCGCGAAACGGTAGAAGAAGTGGCCGTAGGCGTCGCGGTAGGCCTTCTGCAGGCGCACGTCGTCGCGGTCCTGCCAGTTCCCCCAGTCCTGCTCGCGCAGCCGGGGCTCCTCCCGTATCCGTATGAGCTCGGGGTCGAGGTGGAAGGCGCGCAGCGTCTCGTGCGTGCGGCGGTACGGGGAGACGTACACGCTGACGCGCTCGCGGCCGAACATCTCGCGCAGCCCCTTGCCCGTCTCCTCGGCCTCCGCCCAGCCCCGCTCGGTCAGGGCGAGCGCGTGGTCGGGTTCGCGCTCGTACACGGTGTCATCGACGTTGCCCGTCGACTCGCCGTGCCGGACAAGAACGATGCGCCGTGGTCGTGCCATGCCAGAACCCTAGATCGTGGAACGCGGAACCGAGGACTCGCACCTGCCCCGTACGGCGCAGGTCACACGGTCCAGGAGGGTTCGAGCTGCACGATGTCCCCCGTGAGGGCCGCGATGTCGGCTTCCGTCTGGGCGCGCAGCGCCAGCCGCTCCACCCTCTCGGCGCGGTACTTGCCGTGTTCGGCGGCCGACCGCCACATCGACAGCACCAGGTATTCGTTGCCGGGCGCTTCGCCGAACAGCCCGCGGATCATGCCGGGCGAGCCGGCCATCGCGGGGTTCCAGACCTTCTCCTGCATCAGCACGTAGTGCTCGGCCCGGTCCTCGTGGGCACGGCACAGCGCCACGCGCAGCAGGTCGGCGTCCGTGAAGCGGGGTTCGAACCCGGTCTTCACGTCGAACCGGTGGTCGAAGAGCCTGACCTGGGCGTCCTTGAAAGTGCCCACCTGGGCCGAGGCGAGCCGGTCGTGCGAGCGCGCCATGAAGGAGTCGTAGAAGGCCCTGCTCTCCCAGAAGGCGAACACGTGGGCCACGTCCGGCCGTCCCCGGCTCCAGCCACCCCCCTGCCCCCGAAAACCCGGCTCCCCCGGAAGCCCCGCCCACTTCCGCTGCCCGCGCTCGAAGCCGCGGCGGTCGACCACGGTGCAGCGAATCCACTTGACCAGCACCGCGCCATGGTAAGGCCAGAGAACGTGGCATCGGTCACTCTCCGGCGGACCGCTCTTCCGCTGCCGTCCTCGGGCACATGGCAGGATGGACAACCGGCCGACACCGTTCGGCAGTTGGGGTGGCGGGGCAAGCAGGACCGGGGAAGGGGAAGTCTGTGAACGGCCTCAGCAAGGGGATCCGCAAGGTCGAGGTCGCGCTGCGTTGGGACCCGAGTCCGGCGGGACAGCCACCCGCCGACCTGGACGTCGTCGCCGGAACGTACCCGGCGGGCGATCCGTACGGCGATCCCTCCTACGTGGTGCACTTCGACAGCCGCTCCCCCGACGGCACGATCTATCTGAACCGGGACAGCCAGGACGGCAAGGGCTTCGGCTACGACGAGGTCATGACGCTGGAGCTGGAGCGGCTCGACGCCCGGTACGCGCGGGTGGTCGTCGGAGTCGTGATCCAGCAGCGCTCCGGGCACCGGACCTTCGACGGCGTGACCAACCCGGGCCTGCGCATCCGGGAGGGCTACACCGTGCTGGCCGAGGACGGCTTCGGCGGTGTTCCGGCCGCGACGGCGGCGACGGTCGCGGAGTTCGTCCGGGACGAGACGGGGTCGTGGGAGTTCCGCGCCGGTGTCCACGGCTTCGAGGGCGACCCGGCGACGTTCACCGGCACCATGGGCGCGGCCCGCAGGCCGTGACCCCGGTGGAATGAGTGAGGGGGGGGGGGGGGGGGGGGGGGGGGGCGGCCCCGGCGGGGGGCCCGGGGGGGGGGGCGGGCCCCCGCGCGGGGGGGGGGGGGCGGGGGGGGGGGGGGGCGGGGGGCGCGGGCGGCTCCGGGGGTTGGGGGGGCCCGGGGGGTTGTACCCCCCCCCTGGGGGCGGGCCCCGGGGGGCGTGCGGGGGGGTGGGTGGGGGGGGGGGGCCCCCCCGCGCCCCCCCCCCCCTCACTCATGGGGTCCTACCGATCAGCTGCAGCCGCTGGTCGAGCCGCAGCCCTCGCAGATGTAGCAGGAACCGGCCCGCTGCATCTTCGTGCCGCAGGAGAAGCACAGCGGGGCGTCGGCCTGGATGCCCAGCTGCATCTCCACCAGCTCGGCGCTGGTGTGCGCCTGCTTCGGAGCGGGCTTGGCCACCTCGACCTCGGCCTTCGGCGTGGCGACGGCCTTCAGCTCCTGGGCGCGCGGCGCCGACTGGGCCAGGCCCTCGACGTCGACCTCGTCGTCGGACGGCTCGTACGAACCCGTCTCCAGGTGCCGCTGGCGCTCCTCGGCGGAGTGGATGCCGAGGGCGGAGCGGGTCTCGAAGGGCAGGAAGTCCAGCGCCAGGCGGCGGAAGATGTAGTCGACGATCGACTGCGCCATCCGCACGTCCGGGTCGTCCGTCATGCCGGCCGGCTCGAAGCGCATGTTGGTGAACTTCGAGACGTACGTCTCCAGCGGCACGCCGTACTGGAGGCCGACGGAGACCGCGATGGAGAAGGCGTCCATCATGCCCGCGAGAGTCGAGCCCTGCTTGGACATCTTCAGGAAGACCTCGCCGAGACCGTCGTCCGGGTAGGAGTTGGCGGTCATGTAGCCCTCGGCGCCACCGACCGTGAAGGACGTGGTGATGCCGGGACGGCCCTTCGGGAGACGCTTGCGGACCGGGCGGTACTCGACCACCTTCTCGACCGCGGCGCGGATCGTCTCCTCGGCCTTCTCGGTGACCTCGGCCTTCTCCTTCTCCTTGGTCTTGGCGGAGAGCGGCTGGCCGACCTTGCAGTTGTCCCGGTAGATCGCGAGCGCCTTGACGCCGAGCTTCCAGGCCTCGTAGTAGATCTCCTCGACCTCCTCGACGGTCGCCGTCTCCGGCATGTTGACCGTCTTGGAGATGGCGCCGGAGATCCACGGCTGGATCGCGGCCATCATGCGGACGTGGCCCATCGGGGAGATGGCGCGCTCGCCCATGGCGCAGTCGAACACCTCGTAGTGCTCGGGCTTGAGGCCGGGGGCGTCGATCACATTGCCGTTCTCGGCGATGTGGGCGACGATCGCCTCGATCTGCTCCTCCTGGTAGCCCAGGCGGCGCAGGGCCTGCGGCACGGTGCCGTTGACGATCTGCATCGAGCCGCCGCCGACCAGCTTCTTGAACTTGACCAGGGCGAGGTCGGGCTCGACACCGGTGGTGTCGCAGGACATGGCCAGACCGATGGTGCCGGTCGGGGCGAGCACGGACGCCTGCGAGTTACGGAAACCGTTCTTCTCGCCGAGGCGCAGCACGTCCTGCCAGGCCTCGGTGGCGGCGGCCCACACCGGGGTGTCCAGGTCGTCCATGCGCACGGCGATTCCGTTGGCGTCGGAGTGCTGCTTCATGACGCGCTGGTGGGCGTCCGCGTTGCGGGCGTAGCCGTCGTACGGGCCGACGACCGCGGCGAGCTCGGCGGAGCGGCGGTAGGCCGTGCCCGTCATCAGGGAGGTGATGGCACCGGCGAGGGCGCGGCCGCCGTCGGAGTCGTAGGCGTGGCCGGTGGCCATCAGCAGGGCGCCGAGGTTGGCGTAGCCGATGCCGAGCTGGCGGAAGGCGCGGGTGTTCTCGCCGATCTTCTGGGTCGGGAAGTCCGCGAAGCAGATCGAGATGTCCATCGCGGTGATGACCAGCTCGACGACCTTCTGGAAGCGCTCGGTCTCGAAGGACTGGTTGCCCAGGCCGTCGTCCTTGAGGAACTTCATCAGGTTCAGCGAGGCCAGGTTGCAGGACGTGTTGTCCAGGTGCATGTACTCGCTGCAGGGGTTCGAGCCGTTGATCCGGCCGGACTCCGGGCAGGTGTGCCAGTGGTTGATCGTGTCGTCGTACTGGATGCCCGGGTCGGCGCAGGCCCAGGCCGCCTCGGCCATCTTGCGGAAGAGGGACTTGGCCTCGATCTCCTCGATGACCTCGCCGGTCATACGGGCCCGCAGACCGAACTTGCCGCCCTGCTCGACCGCCTTCATGAACTCGTCGTTCACGCGGACCGAGTTGTTGGCGTTCTGGTACTGGACGGACGTGATGTCGTCGCCGCCCAGGTCCATGTCGAAGCCCGCGTCGCGCAGGGCGCGGATCTTCTCCTCTTCCTTGACCTTGGTCTCGATGAAGTTCTCCACGTCGGGGTGGTCGACGTCGAGGATGACCATCTTGGCGGCGCGGCGGGTGGCACCACCGGACTTGATGGTGCCGGCGGAGGCGTCGGCGCCGCGCATGAAGGAGACCGGACCGGAGGCGTTGCCGCCGGAGGAGAGCAGCTCCTTGGAGGAGCGGATCCGGGAGAGGTTCAGGCCGGCACCGGAGCCGCCCTTGAAGATCATGCCCTCTTCCTTGTACCAGTCGAGGATCGACTCCATGGAGTCGTCGACGGACAGGATGAAGCAGGCGGAGACCTGCTGCGGCTGGGGCGTGCCGACGTTGAACCAGACCGGGCTGTTGAAGCTGAAGATCTGGTGCAGGAGGGCGTAGGCCAGCTCGTGCTCGAAGATCTCGGCGTCGGCGGGCGAGGCGAAGTACTTGTGGTCCTCACCGGCCTTCCGGTACGTCTTCACGATGCGGTCGATCAGCTGCTTGAGGCCGGTCTCGCGCTGCGGGGTGCCGACGGCACCGCGGAAGTACTTGCTGGTGACGATGTTGACCGCGTTCACCGACCAGAAGTCGGGGAACTCGACGCCGCGCTGCTCGAAGTTGATCGAGCCGTCGCGCCAGTTGGTCATGACGACGTCACGACGCTCCCAGGTCACCTCGTCGTAGGGGTGGACCCCGGGAGTGGTGTGGACGCGCTCGACACGGAGTCCCTTGCCCGCCTTGATGCCCTTGGCGCGGGAGCTCCGTGCCGGACCGCTCGCCGTCTCTGTCATGCCGCCTCCCTGTACGGGCGAAAACGCCCTGAAGTGCCGCGATTGTTCCCGTGGCACGGTGTTCTGTCTGGTGTTGCGGGCACCTCTGGCTCCGCCCGCAACAGGTCTTTTCTCACTCGCCGCCGACCGGCCGGGCCCGGACCGCAGGGTCCGGATCCGGCCCGCCGGTCAGTCGGCGGCGCCTGCGGGCTCGGGGACCTGTGCCGTCCCCGTGGACCCGCGGTCGTCTTCCTGGCTCCCCGCGCCGGGCTCGTCGCCGTCTTCGCCGGGATGCCCCGTCGCCTCCCTCAGCTCCGCGATCGCGGCCTCGAAGTCCTCGAGCGAGTCGAACGCCCGGTAGACCGAGGCGAACCGCAGATAGGCGACGAGGTCGAGCTCCTGCAACGGGCCGAGTATGGCCAGCCCCACGTCGTGGGTGGTCAGCTCGGCGCTTCCGGTGGCCCGTACCGCCTCCTCGACCCGCTGGCCGAGCTGGGCGAGCGCGTCCTCGGTGACGGGCCGGCCCTGGCAGGCCTTGCGCACACCGTTGATGATCTTGATGCGGCTGAACGGCTCGGTGACCCCGGACCGCTTCACCACCATGAGCGAGCACGTCTCCACGGTCGTGAAACGACGGGAGCAGTCGGGGCACTGGCGGCGCCTGCGGATCGACGTGCCGTCGTCGGTCGTACGACTGTCGACGACGCGGCTGTCGGGGTGCCTGCAGAAGGGGCAGTGCATGAACTCCCAACCCTCCTCACAGCAGACTCAAATAGCCTCACGAGGCCCTTCAGGCCCCTCGAAGCAGCCCCCAGCATAGGCGATCCCGGAGGGCTCGAAGACCCGGGGGAACACAACTTGTGGGCTGCTCCCGCAATCCAACCACTAGATGTGGGGCTTGGTCCCTGCATTCACGCGCTGCACGCGTGTCGCGCCCGTGCGTACAAGGGCCCGCATGCCCCCGGGGTGCGGGGATACGCCCGGGTGCGCCCGCACCGCCCCGGCGCATGCGGAGATACGGTGGGCGGCGCGAGGAGGGGCCGTGGGACTCCCGCACAGATGGGGCACCGGTGCCCGTCGAACGGGATGCCTGATGGCAGACTGGGGCGACAACCTGCGAGGTCGCCACCCGGCGGTGAAGAGTACAGCAATGAGCACTTTTGTCCGCCGGGCACCGCGATAGCCATACACCCAGATTTCTTCTCGGGGCGGTCGATTCGCGTTTTTTCACTCGAACGTGTGTTTGGCGCAACCTTTCGAAAGCTACTACCGTTGTGCTGCAGGGAGACCATCGAGAGGGGCCGACGTGACCACCACCGCCGACAGTGCCGCGATCACTGCCCAGGACCGCCCCCAGGGCCGACCTGAGCCGGTGCATGCGATGAGCGACGCCACGCTTGCCGAGGGGCCAAAGCGCTCCCTGCCGGGCCGACCTCCCGGCATCCGGGCGGACAGCTCCGGACTGACCGATCGCCAGCGCAGGGTGATCGAGGTCATCAGGGACTCCGTGCAGCGGCGTGGCTACCCGCCGTCGATGCGGGAGATCGGCCAGGCCGTCGGCCTTTCGAGCACCTCCTCCGTCGCGCACCAGCTGATGGCACTGGAGCGCAAGGGCTTCCTGCGCCGCGACCCGCACCGCCCGCGGGCCTACGAGGTGCGCGGCTCCGACCAGGCCGCCTCCGTGCAGCCCACGGACACCGCCGGCAAGCCCGCCGCGTCGTACGTCCCGCTCGTCGGGCGCATCGCGGCCGGCGGCCCGATCCTCGCCGAGGAGTCCGTGGAGGACGTCTTCCCCCTGCCCCGGCAGCTGGTCGGTGACGGCGAGCTCTTCGTGCTGAAGGTCGTCGGTGATTCGATGATCGAGGCCGCCATCTGCGACGGCGACTGGGTCACGGTCCGCCGCCAGCCGGTCGCGGAGAACGGCGACATCGTGGCCGCGATGCTCGACGGCGAGGCCACCGTCAAGCGCTTCAAGCGCGAGGACGGGCACGTCTGGCTCCTCCCGCACAACTCGGCCTACGAGCCCATCCCCGGTGACGACGCGACCATCCTCGGCAAGGTGGTGGCCGTACTGCGTCGCGTCTGAGCGCCACGCCTGGCGGATCCTGCACGACAGCGACCCGCCGCCCCGACCGGGCCCCGGAACCTCTGCGCCGGTTCCGGGGCCCCGCGCTGTCCGGGCTTCCTCAGCCGCCTTCCGTCTGCCGCGCCGCCGCGTCGATGGCTGCCAGCGACTTGCGCACCTGGTTGCGGTCCGTGGTGAACCAGAAGTCGGGCAGCGACGCCTTCAGATAGCTCCCGTACCGGGCCGTGGCGAGCCGCTGGTCCAGTACGGCGACCACGCCGCGGTCGCCCGACGCCCGGACGAGGCGGCCGGCGCCCTGTGCCATGAGCAGCGCGGCATGCGTGGCGGCGACCGCCATGAAGCCATTGCCGCCGGCGTCCTCGACCGCCTTCTGGCGGGCGCTCATCAGCGGGTCGTCGGGGCGCGGGAACGGGATCTTGTCCATGACGACCAGCTGGCAGCTGGGGCCGGGGACGTCGACGCCCTGCCACAGGGACAGCGTGCCGAACAGACAGGTCTTCGGATCGGCGGCGAAATTCTTGATCAGCTCGCCGAGCGTCTCCTCGCCCTGGAGGAGGATCGGGTACTCGGGGATGCGGGAACGCAGCTCCTCGGCGGCCAGCTGGGCAGCCCGCATCGAGGAGAACAGGCCCAGCGTGCGCCCGCCGGCCGCCTGGATCAGCTCCGTCAGCTCGTCGAGCATGTCACCGCGGTCGCCGTCGCGCGCGGGCCGTGCCAGGTGCTTGGCGACGTACAGGATGCCCTGCCTGCGGTAGTCGAAGGGCGAGCCGACGTCGACGCCCTTCCACTGAGGCACGTCGTCGCCCTCCGTGCCCTCGGGCGCGAGGCCGAGGGAGGCGCCGACGCCGTTGAAGTCGCCGCCCAGCTTCAGCGTCGCCGAGGTCAGCACGACGGAGCGGTCGGTGAACAGCTTCTCCCGCAGCAGCCCCGACACGGACATGGGGGCGACGCGCAGCGAGGCGCCGAAGCGGTCGTGCCGCTCGTACCAGACGACGTCCCGCTCCGAGCCGTTCGTGATCCGCTCCGCGACGTCGTGGACGGACTCCACCGAGGCCAGCGCCTGCTTGCGGACCGCGTCCTCGTCCTGCACGGACTTGTCCCGCGTGGTGCCGATCGCGGAGATGACCGTGCGGCAGGCGTCGCGCAGCGCCATCAGGGCGTAGCCGAGGTCTTCCGGGATCTCCTCCAGCCGGCCCGGCAGGGCCAGCTCCATCAGCCGCTCGAAGCCCTCCGCGGCCGTCTGGAGCTGATCGGCCGCCTTCTCGTTGACGAGCTTCGCGGCGCGCCGCACCGCCCGGTTGACCTGGCCGGGAGTGAGCTCGCCGGTGGCCACCCCGGTGACCCGGGAGACCAGCTCGTGCGCCTCGTCGACGATGAGCACCTCGTGCTGCGGCAGCACCGGCGCGCCCTCGATGGCGTCGATCGCGAGCAGCGCGTGGTTGGTGACGACGACCTCGGAGAGCTTGGCGCGCTCCCGGGCCATCTCCGCGAAGCACTCCGCGCCATAGGCGCACTTCGAGGCGCCCAGGCACTCCCGCGAGGACACCGACACCTGCGACCAGGCCCGGTCGGAGACGCCGGGCGTGAGGTCGTCGCGGTCGCCCGTCTCCGTCTCGTCCGCCCAGTCCCGCATCCGCAGCAGGTCCTGGCCCAGCTTGCTGGTGGGGGCGGCGGCCTCGAACTGGTCGAACAGGCCCTCTTCCTCGTCCTGCGGGACGCCCTCGTGGAGGCGGTGCAGGCACAGGTAGTTCGACCGGCCCTTGAGCATCGCGAACTCCGGGCGGCGGCGCAGCTGAGGGTGCAGGGCGTCGACCGTGCGCGGCAGGTCGCGCTCCACGAGCTGGCGCTGCAGGGCCAGCGTGGCGGTGGCCACGACGACGCGCTCCCCGTGCGCCAGCGCGGGCACCAGGTAGCCGAGCGACTTGCCGGTGCCGGTGCCGGCCTGGACCAGCAGATGGGAGGCGCCGTCGATCGCTTCCGCGACGGCTTCGGCCATGGCCACCTGGCCGGGACGCTCCGTGCCGCCGACGGCGGCTACGGCGGCGTGCAGGAGTTCGGGGAGTGAGGGCTTCGTCATAGCCCGACCACCCTACGGCCCGGCACTGACAATCGGGTGACGACGGCGGGGAGCGGGGACGGAAGGGGAAGGGGGGACGGCGGGGGCAAGGGTGGGCTCCTTGGCGGGCGGGGACGGGTGGTGCGGGCCTAGGGCAGCTCTCGTGCGCTCCGGTCCCGGACCATGAGGGCGGCTCGCTTGGCGGGCAGGTCGACCTCGGCGGCGAGCTGGAATCCGGCGCCCCGGAACGCCGCGACGGACGCCGTGTTGCGCACGTCGGGTTCGGCGAGGACACGCGTGCAGCCGGGCCGCCTGTCGAGGACGAGGTCGGCCACGGCCCTGATCAGGGTGGTGCCGAGGCCCCGCCCGCGGTCCGCGCCGTCGCCGATGAGGAGGTGGATGCCGGTGTCGTGCGGCCGGACGGGACAGTACCGGGCCAGCGGGTCGAGGTCGGCCCGGTAGATCTCCCAGTAGCTCATCGGCGTCCCCTCCAGCAGGCCGAGGCACGGCACGCTGCGTCCGTCGCCGGTGAGCTGGGCCCGCACGTGGTCCTCGGTGACGCTCTGCGGGCCGGTCAGCTCCCAGAAGGCGGCGACGGCGCGGTCGTTCATCCAGCGGCTGATGAGCGCGGCGTCCTGCTCGACACGGACGGGCACCAGCTGGAACAGGCCCTCGGGGGTGGCGGTCGGGCCCCAGGCGGCGACGCGGTCGAGCAGGTCGTCGCCGGTGGACGAGTCCGGGCTGGGGCCGGCCGGCGGTTCCCGGAAGAGGGTGACGAACTCCTCGGGCAGGTGCAGGTCCAGGGTGTCGTCCCCGTCCGTGTCCGTGCCGGGCTCCGGGTCGGTGCCGGCGTCGGCGCGCGCGTCGGTGGAAGCCACGGTGTCGCTCCTTTCGGGAGGCGGGGTCGGGCGTGGTCGTCGGGTGCTCAGGAGTGCAGGGGGTTGGTGATCGTGACGTAGACGGACTGGGTGTCGACCGGGCCGACGAGTTCGTCCAGGCCGTGCAGTCGGGTCAGCAGGTTGGCCTTGCAGCGCAGTACGGGCGAGTCGAGCAGCCGGGCGGGCAGCGCGCTGCGCAGCGGGGCCGGGCCCGAGGCGAGCCGGCCGAGGAAGCCGCGGAAGGCGGCGAGCAGCAGCCGTTCGTCGGCGAGGCCCTCGGAGCCGAAGGCTCCGACGAGACCGAACACGTTGTTGATGGCGAGGTAGTAGGCGAAGCGCTCGTCCGTGACCTCGTCGGAGACGAACGTGTCGCTGCGGGTGCCGATGCCGGCCAGCCGGGCGTCCAGTTCCGCGCGGCGGGACTCGCGGAAGTAGTAGCCCTGGTTGTCGCGGTAGCGGCCGCCGGCGGGCCAGCCGTCGGCGTCCAGCAGGAGGAGCGTGTTCTGCTGGTGGGCCTCCAGGGCGATGCCGGCCTCCCCGTCCAGCCACAGCACGGGGCGGACGACGTGTTCGAGGTACCGCAGGAACCACTCGGCGGCGACCGCGCCGCGCGGGCGGCCGGTCCGCCTGGCGAGACGGGTGACGATCTCGCCGAGCCGGGAGCTCGCGGCGGGGCCGTTCCCGCCCGGGCCGTCGGTCGGGCGGGGCAGTGCGGGCGCGACGAGTGCGGCGACGCAGGAGACGTCGTCCGAAGGGCGGAACGGGTTGTGCCGGATGACGACGTCGAGCCCCTGCACGGGCGTGCCGTCCGGTCCGTCGACGGCGATCCAGGCCGGGTCGCGGACGATGTCGAAGTCCGGGTGCGCGGCCCGCCACCGCCGGGACAGGCCGGCACGCAGCAGACGGTGGACCTCGACGCCGCGGTGGAGTTCCTTGCGGAGGTTCTCCCGGCGGGAGTTGGTGATGTGCAGCGCCAGGGACAGCTTGAGCATGGCGGGCGCACCGCTGCGGTGGACCGTACGCAGGGAGGATGTCGGGTACCAGGGGTCGCCGTGGGAGCCGAGGTCACGCAGCAGTCCGGCGTCCAGCAGGGCCCGGGTCCCGGGCCGGTGCCGGACCTCGCGGACCTGCCAGGGGTGCAGGGGCAGGGCCGCGTAGCCCTCCGGCAGTGCCAGGCCCGGTCCGGCGAGGCGTGCGGTGAGCCGGGGCGCGGCGACCGGACGCCCGCCCTCGGTCCAGGCCGAGTCGGTGGCGAGTACGGAGGGCGCGACGGCCAGCCAGTGCAGCGGGAAGGAGCCGCGCACTTCGGGTGAGTACAGCAGGGCCTCGGCGTCGGTGAGCCCCTCGCGGCTCTTCGGGGTGGGGTGGAGGGGGTGCCCGAGGAGGAGGGCCTGTTCGGCGGCGAGGAAGAGGTCGGGGCCGTCTCCCGGGCGTTCCCGGCGGTCGCGGAGGAAGACGGCGGTTCGGCGGGCGGAGTCGGCCACGCGTGCGACGAGATCGGTGCCGTGGGTGCTCGCTGCCCCGGCCGTGTGGGTGCCCGCTGCCCCGGCCGTCTCCCTCGCGAGGAGCGCGGCGACCGTCACCGCGTCCGCCGGCGGCGCGGACGCGGGGGCTCCGGCCAGGCGCGGGGGGCCGAAGCGGTGCCGGCCGGTCGGGGACCAGTAAGGGACGGGGACGACCAGGGTGGTGCCACTTGCGGGCAGCGGAATGCGCAGGAGGCCGTCGTCCGGCGCCGGCAGGCCGGCCTCGCGGGTCCAGCAGCGCAGCAGGTTCTCCACGGCGGCGGCCTGGGCGGTGCTGTACGGGTCGGCAGCGCCCGGGCCCGCGCACTCCGCTGCCGGACGTGCAGGAACAGAGGGGTCCGGGCTCCCCGGGTCCGGGTGGCCCGGCGGCGCGGGGATGCAGGCGGTGGGTTCGGGTGCGGGGGTCGTGTGCAACGCGGGTCCTCGGTGACGTGCTGTGTCGGGCGGCGTCGTGTGCGGCGGGGCTCAGCGTGGAGCGCCCGGTCCGGGGGACGGGGCATGACCGGTACGGGGTGGCGGGGCCGCGGCCACGGCCTGGACCGCGTCGGCCAGCCGGTCCAGTACCGCCGTCGCCTGTTCCTCGGTGATGGTCAGCGGCGGCAGCAGCCGTACGACGCTCGCGGACGGGCCCGCGCGGTCCACGATGAGCCCGCGGCGCAGACACTCCCGCTGGACGGCGGCGGCGGTCCCGGGGGCAGCGGGGCGGGATGCGCCGTGCTCGCCGTCCGCTGCCACCAGCTCGACCCCGATCATCAGCCCCCGCCCGCGCACGTCACCGACGCAGGGGAACTCCTCGGCCAGACCCCGCAGTCGGGCCAGCATGCGGGCGCCCAGGGTGGAGGCGTGCTCGGCGAGCCGGTGCCTGCGGACGTGGGCGAGGGTCGCCGTGCCCGCGGCCAGGGCTAGTTGGTTGCCGCGGAAGGTACCGGCACCGAAGTCGCCCAGGTGCAGGTCGTCGTGGTGGACGACCGCGGCCAGCGGCAGGCTGCCGCCGATGGCCTTGGAGAGGACGAGGACGTCGGGGGTGACCCCGCTGTGCTCCACGGCCCAGAAGGCTCCGGTCCGTCCGACTCCCGTCTCGGTCTCGTCGGCGATCAGCGGCACGGACCGCTCGGCCGTGATCCGCCGCATGCGCCGCATCCAGGCGTCGGGGGCGGGCACCACCCCGTCCCCGCCGTGCACCGGTTCGAGGATCAGCCCGGCGGGCGGCGCCTGCCCCGCCCGGCGGTCGTCGAGCACGGACTCGGTCCAGTGGGCGGCGAGTTCGGCGCCGCTCTCACCGCCGACGCCGAGGGGGCGGCGGTGGTCCTGCGGGTACGGCAGCCGTACGAGCCGTGCGCCGCCGGCATCACCCGGTGCCGCGAACTCGTCGGTCGCCGTGCCGTGGTGGGCGTCGGTGAAGGTCAGCACCCGGTTCCGTCCGGTGGCGGCGCGGACGAGTCCGGCGGCGGCGGCCACCGCGTCCGTGCCGGCCGGTCCGCTGAACCGCACGCGCGCGTGGGCGGCCAGGCCGGGCGGCAGGGTGTGCAGCAACTCGGTGACGAAGGCGTCCTCCACCGGGGTGGTGAGGTTCATGACCTGCAGCGGGGCGCCGGACTCGAGCACCTTGCGGATGGCCTCCAGCACGACCGGGTGGTTGTGCCCCAGGGCCAGCGTCCCGGCGCCCGAGACGCAGTCCAGGTAACGCCGGCCGTCCGCGCCCTCGATGGTGAGACCCCGCGCCCGGACCGGCACGACCGGCAGGGCGCGCGCGTAGGTACGGGCCGCGGACTCGCGCGCCGTCTGTCGCTTCGGTGCGCCCTCGGCGGCGCTCGCCCGTGCGGCCGCCCCGCCCTCGAAGCGCTTCCCTGCGGCCCGTCCGGCGCTCCCGTACTCGGACGCCAACTCCCCGTACGCGGTTTCCGCCACGGCTCCCTGTCCTCCCGCTGTCCAGAGGCGAGTCGCGTATCGTGTCGCCCTCGTCGCCGCCCTCGGTACGGGGACCGCGTCCGGACAGCAGGCCCCCCACCGCTACCAACCCCCGGCCGTTCACCGGGTTACGGGTTGCCTCAAGATCCTTGCCGTGACGCAACCGTTGCCGTTCCGTCGGAACTCCCCCACAGCGACCGCATAGTGTGTGGTGCCGTTCCAGGACGCCGTGCCGGCCTCGCGGACCCGACTCGGGTGCGCCGAGAAGCGCGTGCGCAGCACCACTCGTTCACAGCTGGGGGAGTCAACACCATGCGATCCATACGGCCGTCGTTCACCACGCGCGGGCACAGGGGCGGGCGGCGCAGAACCTCCCCCGTGCCGGCCGCCGTGGCACTCGTCTCCGCACTCGTGCTCACCGCCACCGCCTGTGAGTCGGGCGACGCCGAGGCGGGCGGCGACGCCTCGGCCTCCGCGTCCTCGGCGGACGGCGGCAACGGTGAGATCAGGATCCCGGACCACATCAAGGACAAGCTCAAGGAACACGGGATCGACGTCGACGAGTGGAAGAACGGCGCCTGGAAGAACTGGAACAAGGACGACTGGCTGCGCGAGGCCCAGGACTTCGTCAACCCGATCATCGAGGACCTCTGGGACCCGGACCGCATGCGGGAGGCCGAGGAGCCGGACAAGGGTGTCGACGACAGCGACATCTCCGGTGACCAGGGAGTCACCGACCCGGAGCCGCAGCCGGTGCAGGCCGAGGCCGTGCCGCCGTCGTACCACGAGAACGCCGCCACGGCGGGCAAGGTGCTCTTCGACTCCCCCGAGGGCACCATGGTCTGCTCGGCGACGGTCGTGCAGGACCCGGCGCATCCCGGCAAGTCGAACATGGTGTGGACGGCGGGCCACTGCGTGCACGCGGGCAAGAAGGGCGGCTGGTACCGCAACATCGCCTTCGTGCCGTCGTACAACGACTCCGGCAAGTCGACCGCCGAGCTGGAGAACGCGACGAAGGAGGAGGTCGCTCCCTTCGGCGTGTGGTGGGGTGACTGGGCGCAGACCTCGGACCAGTGGATCGAGCAGGGCGGTGCGACGGGCGGCGACGGTGCCTCCTACGACTTCGCGGTCATCCATGTGACGCCGGAGAAGGGCAGCAACGGCAAGTCGCTGGAGGAGACGGTCGGATCCGCGCTGCCGGTGGACTTCAAGGCGCCCGCCGTGCCGCAGGTCGAGAGCATCACCGCGACCGGTTACCCGGCCGCGCCGCCGTACGACGGCCAGAAGCTGTTCCAGTGCGCGGACAAGCCGGGCCGGCTGTCGCTGAACACCTCGGAGCCGACGATGTACCGGATCGGCTGCACCATGACCGGCGGTTCGTCGGGCGGCGGCTGGGTCGCGGCGGGCTCCGACGGCAAGCCGGCGCTCGTGTCCAACACCTCGATCGGCCCGGTGACGGCCGGCTGGCTGGCCGGTCCGCGGCTGGGCGAGGAGGCCAAGGGCGTGTACGACGCGGTCAGCGGCAAGTTCGCCGGTCAGTGACCGGGCACTGAGCACAGGGCGGTGGGGTGCGCCGGGCGGTCGCCGGCACCCCGCCGCGCATTCCATGAGGTTCGTACATCCAACGGGGGTCGACTCACCATGCGTTCCACACTTGTGTCCGCCGCGCCACGGCGTGGGCGGCGGCGCACCGCAGTCGCCGCCGCCGGGCTGGTCACCGCTCTGGCCCTCACCGCGACCGCCTGCGGCGGTTCCGGCGAGGACGAGGCCGACGCCAGGCCGAGCGGCGGCACCTCCCAGGCGGCCGGCGCCGGCGGCGACGGCCGGGTCGAGGTCCCGGCCGGCCTCGCGGACCGGCTCAAGGAGCACGGCATCGACGTCGACCACTGGCGGGACGGCGGCTGGAAGGACTGGGACGAGGACAAGTGGCTCAGTGAGGCCAAGGACTTCGTCAACCCGGTGATCGAGGGCCTGTGGAAGCCGGAGCGGATGAAGTCCGCGAAGGAGGCCGACAAGACGGTCACGACGCAGGACGCCGCCGCCGGCCAGGGCGTCAGCGATCCGGAGCCGGCGCCGGTGGAGGCCGAGGCCGAGAAGCGGCCGTACCACGAGAACGCCGCCCCGGTCGGCAAGGTCTTCTTCGACTCGCCCGAGGGCCCGATGGTCTGCTCCGGCACGGTCGTCACGGACGTGAACCACCCGGGCAGGTCCAACCTCGTGTGGACGGCCGGTCACTGCGTGCACGCGGGCGGCAGCGGCGGCTGGTACCGCAACATCGCCTTCGTGCCGTCGTACAACGACCTCGGGAAGTCGGAGAGCGAGCTGGCCGACGCGACGTCCGTCGAGATGGCCCCGTACGGCACCTGGTGGGCCGACTGGGCGTCGACCTCGAACCAGTGGATCCACGGTGGTTCGGAGACGGGCGGCGACGGGGCCGCGTACGACTACTCGGTGCTGCACGTGACGCCGGAGCAGGGCAGCAAGTCGCTGGAGGAGACGGTGGGCGCCGCGCTGGACGTGGACTTCTCCGCACCGTCCGCGGCCGAGGCCGGCAGCATGGGCGCCTGGGGCTACCCGGCCGCGCCGCCGTACAACGGCCTGGAGATGTTCAAGTGCGTCGACCGGCCCGGCCGGCTGTCGCTGAGCCCGTCGCTGCCGACGATGTACCGCATCGGCTGCTCCATGACCGGCGGTTCGTCCGGCGGCGGCTGGTTCCGGGTGGTGGGCGGCGAGACCAAGCTGGTCTCGAACACCTCGATCGGTCCGCTGGAGAACACCTGGCTGGCCGGCCCGCGGCTGGGCCCGGAGGCCGAGGCGATGTACCAGAACATGAGCAGGACCTACGGCGGTCAGTGATCCGCACCGGCCGAGGGCCCGCCTCCTGCGTCGGCAGGGGGCGGGCCCTCGGTCGTCACGGCCTTCAGGCGAGCGGCGCCGGAGCGTACGGCGTGAGCTCCGCCGCCAGCTCCTCGTGCACCCGGACCTTGAGCAGGGTGCCCTCCGGGGTGTGCTCCTCGGAGATCACCTCGCCCTCGTCGTGGGCGCGGGCGACCAGCTTGCCGTGGGTGTACGGCACGAGCGCCTCGATCTCGACCGACGGGCGCGGCAGCTCGCTGTCGATCAGCGCGAGCAGCTGGTCGATGTTCCGGCCGGTGCGTGCCGAGACCGCGATGGACCGCTTCTCGATGCGCATCAGCCGCTGGAGCGTCAGCGGGTCGGCCATGTCGGCCTTGTTGATCACGACGATCTCGGGCACGTCGGTGGCGCCGACCTCCCTGATCACCTCGCGCACGGCGGCCAGCTGCTCCTCCGGGGTCGGGTGCGAACCGTCGACCACGTGCAGGATCAGGTCGGAGTCGCCGACCTCCTCCATCGTGGAGCGGAACGCCTCGACCAGGTGGTGCGGCAGGTGCCGGACGAAGCCGACGGTGTCCGCCAGGGTGTACAGCCGCCCGCTCGGGGTCTCGGCGCGGCGCACGGTCGGGTCGAGGGTGGCGAACAGCGCGTTCTCCACCAGCACGCCCGCGCCGGTGAGGCGGTTGAGCAGCGAGGACTTGCCGGCGTTGGTGTAGCCCGCGATGGCCACGGACGGCACCTTGTTGCGCCGGCGTTCCTGGCGCTTGATCTCGCGGCCGGTCTTCATCTCCGCGATCTCCCGGCGCATCTTCGCCATCTTCTCGCGGATCCGGCGCCGGTCCGTCTCGATCTTGGTCTCACCGGGACCGCGGGTGGCGAGTCCGCCGCCCTTGCCGCCGCCCATCTGCCGGGACAGCGACTGACCCCAGCCGCGCAGCCGCGGCAGCATGTACTGCATCTGCGCGAGCGCGACCTGCGCCTTGCCCTCACGGGACTTGGCGTGCTGGGCGAAGATGTCCAGGATCAGGGCCGTACGGTCGATGACCTTGACCTTGACGACGTCCTCGAGGTGGATCAGCTGACCCGGGCTGAGCTCACCGTCGCAGATGACGGTGTCCGCGCCGGTCTCGACGACGACGTCGCGCAGCTCCAGGGCCTTGCCGGAGCCGATGTAGGTGGCCGCGTCGGGCTTGTCGCGGCGCTGGATCACGCCGTCGAGCACGAGCGCGCCCGCGGTCTCCGCGAGGGCGGCGAGCTCCGCGAGGGAGTTCTCCGCGTCCTGCACGGTGCCCGTGGTCCAGACGCCGACGAGGACGACCCGCTCCAGGCGGAGCTGGCGGTACTCGACCTCGGTGACGTCCTCGAGCTCGGTGGACAGGCCCGCCACCCGGCGCAGAGCCGCGCGGTCGGAGCGGTCGAACTGCTCGCCGTCCCATTCCGAGTCGTTCTCGTGGCTCCAGGCGACGTCCTCTTCCATCAGGGCATCGGCCCGAAGGCCCTCGGGGTAGGTCTGCGCGAGACGCTTGGTGTCCTGGGAGGGGGAAGAAGAGGAGGTCATTGGATCCTTACGTAGCTGGGAAGTGTCGCGCGGCACTGGTACCGCAACACTCTGCACAACGCGCGAGCCGCAGGGGAGATTCCCGCGGCCCGTGCCGCGCCGTCCCCAAGATGGTCGCACGGCACGGGCCGTCTCGTCACCGGCTTATTCCCCGCGGGCCTTGCCCCTGGGGGCCGGCGGCGCCTTGTCGGCCGTCGGCTTCCAGTCCAGATGGCCGGGCATCGGCGGGGTCTTCTTGCCGTACAGCCAGCCCTCGAGGAAGCCGCCCAGGTCACGGCCCGCGACCTCGGAAGCGAGGCGGACGAAGTCCGCGGTCGTCGCCGTGCGGTCCCGGTGCCGGGCGGCCCATTCCCGTTCGAGGCGCTCGAAGGCCGGGGCGCCGATCTCCTGGCGCAGGGCGTAGAGCACGAGCGCGGCGCCGTCGTAGACGTTGGCCCGGAAGATGCCGGTCCTGCTGCCCTTCTTCGGGGGCTCGGGCGCGGCCGGGGGCCCGCCCTCCGTGCGCCAGCGGTCGGATGCGCCGTAGGCGGCCTTCATCCTCGCCTCCATGGGCCGGTCCGCCTTCTCCTCGGCGTACAGGGCCTCGTACCAGGTGGCGTGTCCTTCGTTGAGCCAGAGGTCGGACCAGGAGTGCGGGCTGACGCTGTTGCCGAACCACTGGTGAGACAGTTCGTGCACCATGATCGACTCGATGTACCACCGGGGGTAGTCGGGATCGCTGAACAGCTCCCGCTCGAAGAGGGACAGCGTCTGGGTCTCGAGTTCGAAGCCGGTGGTGGCGTCGGCCATGAGCACGCCGTAGGTCTCGAAGGGGTAGCGCCCGGCCTTGCCCTCCATCCAGGCGATCTGGGCGGGGGTCTTCTTCAGCCACGGTTCGAGCGCCGCGCGGTGCTTGGTCGGCACGACGTCGCGGACGGGCAGCCCGTGGGGGCCGGTGCGGTGGAGCACGGTGGAGCGGCCGATGGAGACCTGGGCCAGTTCGGTCGCCATGGGATGTGCGGTCCGGTACGTCCAGGTGGTCGACCCGCCGGCCCGGTCCACGGCCGTCGGCAGCCCGTTGGCGACCGCGGTGAGCCCGTCGGGGGCAGTGACGCGGATGGTGAAGCGCGCTTTGTCGGAGGGGTGGTCGTTGCAGGGGAACACCAGGTGGGCGACGTCGGCCTGGTTGGCCATGGCGAGCCCGTCGGCGGTGCGCACCCAGCCGCCCTGCCGGTCCTCGGGGTACACGGGGTCGCTGCTGTGCCGCACGGTGATCCGCGTCCACTCGCCCTCGTCGAGCGGCTTCCCGGGGGTGACCACGAGATCCTCGCCGGCCGTGGCGAAGTCGGCGGGCTCGCCGTCGACCTCGACCGACTCGACCTTTCCGTGGGCGAAGTCGAGGTTGACCCGGTCCAGGCCGGCCGTCGTCCGGGCGTCGATGGTGGTGACGGCCTTCAGTGGCTTGCTGTTGCTTCCGGAGTAGGTGAAGGACAGGTCGTAGGCGGCCACGTCGTACCCGGGATTGCCCAGGTGCGGGAAGAGCCGGTCGCCGACGCCCAGCGGGGCCGGCGGCGCGCTCGCGGCGACCAGGGAGACGGAGACGGCCGAGGCGAGCAGCGCCGCGGCCCTGAGTCGGCGGCGGGTGAGCGCACGGGGGCGGGAAGCCGGGGTGTGTGGGGTGTGCAACATCCCCCACGGCTATCAGCGCGCGGGTCCGCCGCGGCGACGGCGCGCGCCCGGAGCACCCGAATGGACAGGCCGTACCGGCACCGCTCCCCGACGGCCGGCCCGGCAACGCTGCGGCTCAGGCGCCCGTCGGCTGCGGTTGTGCCCTGCTCACGTCGTAGACGCCGGCGACGTCGCGCATCGCGCGCATGAGGGCGGGGAGCCGGGCGGCGTCGGGCAGCAGCACGGTGTAGCTGTGGCGGACCCGCTGCCGGTCGGGGGGTTCGACGGTGGCGGAGACGATCTCGGCCCCTTCGAGGGCCATGGCCTCGGTGAGGTCGGCCAGGAGGTGCGGCCGGCCGAACGATTCGGCGAGCAGCGTGACCCGGCACTCGGTGGACTCGCCCCAGCGCACGCCGACCTCCGGGCGCCCCCCGCTCTTCATCCGCGCCACCACGGCGCACTCCGCGCGGTGCACGGTCACCACTCCCCCGCGCACGGCGAACCCGGTGATCTCGTCGGGCGGTACGGGGGTGCAGCAGCGGGCCAGCCGTACGGTCGCGCCGGGCCGGTCGACGAGCACGTCGGCGGGCGCGGGGCGGGCCGCCGGCCCGCCTGCGGTCGGACGCGGGGCGGGCGCGTCCGTCTCCGGTGCCGGCGGGGAGGGCCGGTCGCGGGTCGCTTCCTCGGTGTCGGCCGGTGCCGGACGGGCCGCGAGCCGACGCTGGATGGCGATGCGGGCGGCGGGTGTGTGGGCGTGTTCCAGCCACTCCCGGGAGGGCTCGGATGCGGGGTCCTGCCCCATCAGGAGCTGCACGGTGTCGCCGTCCCGGAGCACCGTGCTCATCGTGGCCAGGCGGCCGTTGACGTAGGCGCCCATGGCCGCGTGCGCGTCCTCGCCGTACTGGGCGTACGCGGCGTCCACGCAGGTCGCGCCCTCGGGCAGGCCGAGGGTGCCGCCGTCGGGGCGGAAGACGGTGATCTCCCGGTCCTGGGCGAGGTCCTCGCGCAGGGTGGACCAGAAGGTGTCGGGGTCGGGTGCGCCCCGCTGCCAGTCGAGCAGCCGGGAGAGCCAGCCGGGCCGGGTGGGGTCGACGCGCTCTTCGTCGCCCGTGCCCTGCTCCTCCGCCGGTGTGGCGTAGGGGTTGCCGAGCGCGACGACTCCGGCCTCGGCGACCTTGTGCATCTGGTGGGTGCGGATGAGGACTTCGACGACCTGTCCGTCCTGTGCGCGGGCCACGGCGGTGTGCAGCGACTGGTACAGGTTGAACTTGGGTACGGCGATGAAGTCCTTGAACTCCGAGACGACGGGCGTCATACAGGTGTGCAGTTCACCGAGGACGGCGTAGCAGTCGGCGTCCTCCTGGACGAGGACCAGCAGACGGCCGAAGTCGGCGCCGGAGAGCGGGCCGCGCTTGCGGGAGACGCGGTGCACAGAGACGAAGTGCCGGGGCCGGATGAGGACCTCGGCGGTGATGTCGGCCTCGCGGAGCACCTTGCGCACCTCGTCGGCGACGGCGGCGAGCGGGTCGTCCGCGCGGGCCGCGTTCTCGGCGATCAGCTCCCGGGTGTGCGCGTGCTCCTCGGGGTGCAGCACCGCGAAGACGAGGTCCTCCAGCTCGGACTTGAGCGCCTGGACGCCGAGCCGTTCGGCGAGCGGGATGAGCACGTCGCGGGTGACTTTGGCGATGCGCTCCTGTTTCTCCTGGCGCATGACGCCGAGGGTGCGCATGTTGTGGAGCCGGTCGGCGAGTTTGATCGACATCACCCGGACGTCGTTGCCGGTGGCGACGAGCATCTTGCGGAAGGTCTCGGGCTCGGCGGCGGCGCCGTAGTCGACCTTCTCCAGTTTGGTGACGCCGTCGACGAGGTAGCGGACCTCGGCGCCGAACTGTTCGCCGACCTGGTCCAGTGTCACGTCCGTGTCCTCGACGGTGTCGTGGAGGAGGGAGGCGGTCAGGGTCGTGGTCTCCGCGCCGAGTTCGGCGAGGATCAGGGTCACGGCGAGCGGATGGGTGATGTACGGCTCGCCGCTCTTGCGCATCTGGCCGCGGTGCGAGGACTCGGCCAGCAGATAGGCGCGGCGCAGGGGGTCGATGTCGGCGTCGGGGTGGTGGGCGCGGTGGGCCTCGACGACGTGGCCGATCGCGTCGGGCAGCCGGTCGCGGGCGGCGGAGCCGAGGAGCGCGGCGCGGCCCAGTCGGCGCAGGTCGATCCGGGCCCGGGCCTTTCTGCGGGGCGCCGGCGGTGTGGCGGCACCGGCGACCGGCGGCGTCACAGGGCCTGGGCTCGCGGGATTCACGGCCTCCGCATTCATGGGCACCTCCGGCTGCACGGACCGGCGGACGGGGTGCCCCAGGGCGGACACGGCTCAGGGGATGGCATCGATCCCCCGTCCGGGCCGGTGCTTGATGCTATCGAGCCCATCACGTACCGCCGACCGCCTCTCGCCGAGCGTGAAACGGATCACCCATTCGAGCGAGGGCCCGAGGGTTTACGTTTTCGCACTGAGTGTCATGGACCGGGCTGTGGTTCAGCTCAGGACCTCCTCCAGCCATGTCGTGTCGATCTCGCCCTCGGCCACGATCACCGCGGGGCCGGTCATCTCGATCCCGCCGTCGGGCCGTTCGGTGATCACCAGGGTGCCGCCGGGCACGTCGACGGTGTACGTCACCGGGGTGCCGGTGGCCGCCGGGTCGACGCCGTCCCTGCGGGCGGTGGCGACGGCGACGGCGCACGCGCCGGTGCCGCAGGAACGGGTCTCACCGGAACCGCGCTCGTGCACGCGCATCGCCACGTGACGGGGGCCCCGGTCGACCACGAACTCGACGTTCACCCCGTCGGGGTAGGCCGTGGCCGGCCGGTAGGGCGGCGGGTCGTACAGGCTGCCCGCGTGCTCCAGGTCGGCGACGAAGGCCACGGCGTGCGGATTGCCCATGTTCACGTTCCGTGCGGGCCAGCTGCGCTCGCCGACGCTCACCTCGACGTCGCCCTCGGGGAGCACCGCCCGGCCCATGCCGACGGTGACGTCGCCGTCCTTGGAGAGGTGCACCCGCTTCACGCCCCCGCGGGTGGCGACGGCGAGGTCGCCGGCGGTGACGTGGCCGGCGTGCTGGAGGTAGCGCGCGAAGACCCGTACGCCGTTGCCGCACATCTCGGCGACCGAGCCGTCCCCGTTGCGGTAGTCCATGAACCACTCCGCCTCGGCCGCCATGTCCTTGGCCTCGGGGTGCGCCGCGGACCGCACCACGTGCAGCAGTCCGTCACCGCCGATGCCCGCGCGGCGGTCGCACAGGGCGGCGACGGCGGCGGGCGGCAGGTCGATGGCGTTCTCCGGGTCCGGGACGATCACGAAGTCGTTCTCGGTGCCGTGACCCTTGAGGAAGGCGATCCGCGTGCTCATTCCTCGATCGTACGGCGTACCGGCGACACGACGACGGGCGCTCCGTTCCTCGGGACGGCAGCGCCGCGCGTGGGCCCGCCCACCGGCACCGGTGGCAGGTCCGCGCAGCGGTATCGGCGGGGCGGTGGCGTCAGCCGCGCAGGCGGGCCACCCGCCACACGGCGAGGACGACGACGGCGGCGACCGCGACGACGTACGCGAGGATCACCCGCCAGTCGGCACGGCGTCCCGAACCGCGCTGCGGCAGGCCCGGCCAGGTGTGGCCGACCCGGCGGGCGGCCATCATGCCCCAGCCGGCCGCGCAGGAGCAGATCAGCAGCCCCAGCATCGCGATCACGGCCCCGCTGTCGCCGAAGTCGAAGGCGAGCGGGAAGGCGAACATCAGGGAGCCGAGCGAGGCCAGGCACACGATGGGCGCGAGCTGCCAGATCCGCAGCCGCCGCTGCGGGCGCAGCTCCACCTCGACCTCGTCCCCGTACATCTCGTCGGGCTCGGGGCCGTCGGCCGCCACACCGTCCGGCGTCTCGTCGGGACCGTCGGGGCTCAGACGGGCTCCGTCCGGCTCCGCCCCGCCGGGGCCGGCGGTGCCGTGCTCGGTGCTCGGTGCGGTGTCACGAGGGCCGGCCTCCATCGCCACGCGCCCTCCCAACTAGGACTCACTCGGTCGATCGAAGCTCGATGATGGCACGGCGCCGAAGGCCGCGATGACGGCCGGGGCGTCCCGATGCCATCACGTGATCAGGCTGTAACCGGTCGTTCGACCAACGACAGCGCGAGCCGCGGAAGTTCCGTGCGATCCGCCACAGCCCCACTCAACCAGTGCACCCGCGGATCGCGCCTGAACCACGAATCCTGACGGCGCGCGAAGCGCTTGGTGGCACGGACGGTCTCGGTCCGCGCCTCCTCCAGCGTGCACTCGCCGGCGAGCGCCCCGAGCACCTGCTGGTAGCCCAGCGCACGCGACGCCGTACGCCCCTCGCGCAACCCCTGCGCCTCCAGCGCCCGCACCTCGTCCACCAGCCCCGCCTCCCACATCCGGTCGACGCGGCGCGCGATGCGCTCGTCCAGTTCGGGGCGGGCCACGTCGACGCCGATCTGCACGGTGTCGTAGACCGAGTCGTGGCCGGGGAGGTTCGCGGTGAACGGCTTGCCGGTGATCTCGATCACCTCCAGTGCCCGCACGATCCGGCGTCCGTTGCTCGGCAGGATCGCCCGCGCGGCGCCGGGGTCGGCGGCGGCCAGACGCGCGTGCAGCGCCCCCGGGCCGCGCAGCGCGAGCTCCTCCTCCAGCCGGGCCCTGGTCTCGGGGTCGGTGCCGGGGAACTCCAGGTTGTCGACGGCGCCGCGGACGTAGAGTCCCGAGCCGCCGACCAGGATCGGCCAGCGTCCCTCGGCGAGCAGCGCGTCGATCCGCTCCCGCGCGAGGCGCTGGTACTCGGCGACCGAGGCCGTGACGGTCACGTCCCAGATGTCGAGCAGGTGGTGCGGGACGCCGTCGCGCTCCTCGGGCGTCAGCTTGGCGGTGCCGATGTCCATCCCTCGGTAGAGCTGCATGGAGTCGGCGTTGACGACCTCGCCGCCCAGTCGCTGGGCCAGGAAGACGCCCAGATCGGACTTTCCGGCCGCGGTGGGACCGACGACGGCGATGACGCGGGGGGCGGGGGGTGCGCTGCTCACCGCCCCAGTCTCCCAAACCTCGCACCCCGCTCTCGAACGAGTTACGTGACGGTGCCGGACGGGGCTCGTTGCCCGTTGCGGGGTTCTCACCCCCGGCGCACCGGGGCGCCGGCCGCGACCGCGCGAACGGACGCACCGGATGCCGCGGGATTTCGCCCGCACGAGTAACGTATGGAGTTGATATGGGCGTTTTTGCACGGATTTTTCGGAGGTCGAAGACCACGGAGGAAGCGTCGGCCGCCGAGACGCGGGCCGAGACCCCGGCCCCCGGGAGCGCGGCGGACGAGAAGGCGGCCGAGGCGAACGGACCGGCCGACGCCGACGCCGGAGAGACGGCAGAGACGGCACCGGCGGTGACCGAACCCGCGGAGGACGCCGACTCCGACAGCGTCGGGATCCCCAAGCAGCAGTCCGCGGAGGAGGCCGTCGACAACGAGGCCGACAAGGGCGCCCGCACCTGACCGCCCCGTGAGGGAAGGCGAACCATGGGTCTGATGGACAACTTGAAGGCCAAGCTGGGACCGGCGAAGGGCAAGGTCTCCGACCTCGCGCAACAGCACGGTGACAAGATCGACCGCGGTCTCGACAAGATGGCGAAGACCGTCGACGAGAAGACCAAGGGCAAGTACAGCGACCGGATCCAGTCGGGTACGGGCAAGGCCAAGAGCGCCATGGACCGCCTCGCCCACAAGGACCACGACACAGGTACTCCGGGCACCCCGCCCGGGGGCACGCCTCCGGGCGGGCCGCCGCCGGCGGGCCCGCCGCCGGCTTCCTGACCCGCCCGCGCGCCTCGGCACGAACGGGACGCGCTTCGGCGTGAACGGGCCCACCACCGGGACACCGACCGGCACATTGACGGACGGCCGTGGAGCGGATCAGCTTCGCGGCCGTCCGCCGTCGTATTTCCCGTGCGCACGACGTCTCGTCCCCGGTTCGTACGGCGACCCGTTCGCGGTCCGCCCCACCCCGTCCGCCCCCCGGTCCGGTGCCCTACGACCAGGCGGCCGCCACGTATCCCACTCCGTAGGGCGCGTCCTCGTACAGCAGCGCGCCGGTGAGGGCCGTGCCCTCGGCCGCGCCCGCGAGGACCTGCCAGGGCGCCCGCCCGGACACCTTCAGCTCTCGGGCCAGTCCGGCGTCCAGCGCCGCGAGGGCGGCCACGTCGGCCGCCCCCAGGGCACGCCCGACCTCCGCGTCGAAGGGCGCCGCCCGCTCGTCCAGGTACCCGGGTGCCTTCAGGGTGCGGCACGCGCTGGCGTCGCCGAGCACCAGCAGCGCCATCCGCGGTGCCCGCGCGGCGATGTCCCGGCCGAGGGCGGCACACCGTTCGGCCGGGAGATGCTCCCCGACGCCGAGTCCCTCGACCGGGGCGTCGGCCCACCCGGTCCGCCGGAGCAGCCAGGCGCCCACGGCGAGCCCGTACGGCAGCTCGAGCCCGGGCCGCGGGTCCTCACCCAAAGACTCCTCCCCGAGGTGCACGTCCAGCTCCACGCCGAAACCCCGGAACGAGCCGCCCGTGCCCGCCGGGTAGGTCTCGGGCCCGGCGTCCGGCGCGGGGCCGACGACCACGAGCCGGTCGGGCCGGGCCGCGGCGAGCACGCCGAGCGCGTCCGTGCACGCGGCGCGCGCGGCGTCCAGCTCGGGGGCGGCACCCGCGGCGACCTCCGGCACGAGGAGCGGCGGACAGGGGCAGACAGCGGCGGCGACAAGCATGATCGGCAGCGTAGCCCCGTCCGGCCGGGGCCGGGCACCGCGCCCTGCGGTCAGTCGCAGCCGCAGCCGCTCGCCACGGCGGGCTGGGGCTCGGGCACGCCGATCTTGGGCAGGCCCAGCATGACGCCGGCCGGCTTGGCCTGCTCGGCGGCGTTGCGCTTCTCCCAGGCGTCGCCCGCGCGCGTACGGCGCACGTCGAGCACCGCGCCCTCGGCGAGGAGGTGGTGCGGGGCGGCGTAGGTGATCTCCACGGTCACCACGTCACCGGGGCGGACCTCCTGCTCGGGCTTGGTGAAGTGCACGAGGCGGTTGTCGGGGGCACGGCCGGAGAGGCGGTGGGTGGTGCCGTCCTTGCGGCCCTCGCCCTCGGCGACCATCAGCTCCAGCGTGCGGCCGACCTGCTTCTTGTTCTCCTCCCAGGAGATCTCCTCCTGGAGGGCGACGAGACGCTCGTACCGCTCCTGCACGACCGCCTTGGGGATCTGGTCGTCCATCTCGGCGGCCGGGGTGCCGGGGCGCTTGGAGTACTGGAAGGTGTAGGCCTGCGCGAACCGGGCCTCGCGCACCACGTGCAGGGTCTGCTGGAAGTCCTCCTCGGTCTCGCCGGGGAAGCCCACGATGATGTCGGTGGTGATCGCCGCGTGCGGGATGGCGGCCCGCACCTTCTCGATGATCCCCAGGTAGCGCTCCTGACGGTAGGAGCGGCGCATCGCCTTCAGGACCGGGTCCGAGCCGGACTGGAGCGGCATGTGGAGCTGCGGCATCACGTTCGGCGTCTCGGCCATGGCGGCGATGACGTCGTCGGTGAAGTCGCGCGGGTGCGGGGAGGTGAAGCGGACGCGCTCCAGGCCCTCGATGTTCCCGCAGGCGCGCAGCAGCTTGCTGAAGGCCTCGCGGTCACCGATGTCGGAGCCGTACGCGTTCACGTTCTGCCCGAGGAGGGTGATCTCACTGACGCCCTCGGCCACCAGGGCCTCGACCTCGGCGAGGATGTCGCCGGGGCGACGGTCCTTCTCCTTGCCGCGCAGCGCCGGGACGATGCAGAAGGTGCAGGTGTTGTTGCAGCCGACGGAGATGGACACCCAGGCCGCGTACGCGCTCTCCCGCCGGGTGGGCAGCGTGGACGGGAACGCCTCCAGGGACTCGGCGATCTCGACCTGCGCCTCCTCCTGCACGCGGGCGCGCTCCAGCAGCACGGGAAGCTTGCCGATGTTGTGCGTGCCGAAGACGACGTCGACCCAGGGCGCGCGCTGCACGATGGTGTCGCGGTCCTTCTGCGCCAGGCAGCCGCCGACCGCGATCTGCATCCCGGGCCGGCTCGCCTTCCTCGGGGCGAGGCGGCCGAGGTTGCCGTACAGCTTGTTGTCGGCGTTCTCCCGCACGGCGCAGGTGTTGAAGACGACGACGTCCGCGTCGCCATCGGCGTCCTCGGGGGCGCGGACGTAGCCGGCGTCCTCCAGCAGCCCGGACAACCGCTCGGAGTCGTGGACGTTCATCTGGCACCCGTAGGTGCGTACTTCGTAGGTGCGCGTGCCGCCCGCTGACTGGCTCCGGTCGATGCTGCTCATGGCAATAAGGGTAGGCGGTCCGCGACGGTGGCCCCGGCCGCCTGTGGACAACCGGGGTCACGGCAGGTCAGGGCTGGTCAGGGCTCGATGAGGCCCGCGCGGATCGCGTACCGGGTGAGTTCCAGGCGGTCGCGGACGCCCAGTTTCTGCAGGAGGTTGGCGCGGTGGCGTTCGACGGTCTTGGCGCTGATGAACAGCAGCTCGCCGATCTCCTTGGAGGTGTGGCCCTCGGCGACGAGCTTGAGGATCTCCTCCTCGCGTTCGGTGATGGGCCGCTCGGGCAGCCCGCCGCCGCTGTGCAGGCGGTCCAGGTAGGAGCGGACGAGGGCCCGCTCCGCGCCCGGGTAGATGAACGGCTCGTCGCGCACGGCCGCCCGGCACGCCTCGACCAGGTCGCGGTCGGCGACGGACTTGAGGACGTATCCGCAGGCCCCGGCCTTGAGGGCCTCGAAGAAGTACTGCTCGTTGTCGTACATGGTCAGGATGAGGATGCGCAGCCGTGGCAGGCGGCGGGAGAGTTCGCGGGCCGCCTGGAGGCCGGTCATGCGGGGCATGGCGACGTCCAGGACGGCGAGGTCGACCTCGGTGGCCCGGGCCGCCGCGACGGCCTCGGCGCCGTCCCCGGCCTCGGCGACGACCGTGAGGTCCGGTTCGCCGTCCAGGATGAGGCGCACTCCGCGGCGGACGAGGGTGTGGTCGTCGGCGAGCAGGACGCGGATCGGGGGCCGTGCGGACATCAGGTGCGGTCTCCGGGGCGGTCTGCGGTTCGGTCCGTGGCCGGGGCTGCGGCTCGGTCCGTGGCCGGGTCAGCGGTCACGTCCCCGGACAGGTGCGTGGGCGGAACGTGCGGTTCCCCGGCCGGGACGGGGATGCGCAGGCGTACGGCGGTGCCCCGGCCGGGGGCGGGTGCGAGGTGGATCTCGGCTCCGATCAGCAGGGCCCGTTCGCGCATCCCACGGATGCCGGCGCCCTCGGGGGCCTCGCCGAGGCCGGCGCCGTTGTCGCGGACGAGCAGTTCGATGCCGCCCGGCACCGGCCGCAGGGTGAGGTCGGCGCGGTCGGCGGCGGCGTGGCGGGCGGTGTTGGTCAGGCTCTCCTGGGCGACCCGGTAGATCACGAGTTCCGCCTCCGGGGTGAGCGGGGGCAGGGTGCCGGGGACGTGGTGGGCGACGGTGAGCCCGTGGTGCGTGAACTCGGCGGCGAGCGCGCGCAGGGCGCTGGCGAGGCCGAGCTCCTCCAGGACCCCGGGGCGCAGCCGGCGCGCGATGCGGCGGATCTCGTCCAGACCGGCGCGGGTGGCCTCCTGCGCGAGGGACACCTCCTCGCGCAGTTCGCCGGGCACCCGGTCCGCGACGCGCTTGAGCTGGAGAAGGACGGCGGTGAGGGTCTGGCCGACCTCGTCGTGCAGCTCACGGGCGATGCGGTGGCGCTCACGCTCCTGGGCGTGCAGCGCGCGGCCGGCGCCGGCGGCGCGTTCGGCCTGGAGCCGGTCGAGCATCGTGTTGTACGTCGCGATCAGCTCGGCGGCCTCGGCCGGCCCGGCGACCTCCGGGCGGGTGCCGGGCACCAGCAGGTCGGCGGTGCTCATGGCCCGGCCCAGCCGGTGCAGCGGGGTGAGCCCCAGGCGCAGGACGACCGCGTTGCCGGCCAGCAGGGCGGTGAGACCGGCGAGCAGGATCAGGGCCTCGTGCGGCAGGACGGGGGTCGAGACGGTGACCGGTCCCAGCAGCAGCGCGGTGGCCACGACCAGGCCCACGGCGTTGAGCGAGAAGATCCGCCAGAACAGCGACACGGTCCGCTTTCCGCTCCTCCCGGCCCTCGCACGCAACACGGCCGGAACCAGTGTCGCCGTCCACCACCGGCCGCGTATATCCGTCACAACACCCATACCGCCACCGTACGTGCGGGTGACAGCATGGCGAGGTTGCGAGCACGTCCCGGACGTGCGCAAACGCGCAGCACGACACGCAAGACATGCAGGACGACTGAGGGGAAGACTCGTGTCCGCTCCACGCCTGAGGGCGACGCCGCTACCGGGTATCGGGGTCCAGTACGACCTGGTGACCCGGGAACACCGCCATCTGTCGGTGGTGGCGCACCGCGACGGCGCCCGCACGGTGAACGTGTACCGGGCCGACGACCCCGACTCGTGCGCCCACTCGCTCCGGCTCACCGGGCAGGAGGCGGGTGCGCTGATCGACACGCTGAAGCCGTCCCACCACAGCGCGAGCCTGCTGTACACGACCGATCTGGGGCTGGTCGCCGAGCGGATCGAGGTGTCCGCGACGTCCCGCTGGAACGGGCGGGTGCTGGGCGACACGCGGATGCGCACCGACACCGGCGCGTCGATCGTGGCGGTACTGCGCCGGGCCGAGGCGATTCCGTCGCCCGCACCGGACTTCCGGCTGTCCGGTGGTGACATCCTGATCGTCATCGGCACCCGTGAGGGCGTCGACTCCGCCGCGGCGATACTCGGGCAGGAGTGAGCCTGTGCACTCCGCGGTTCTGCTGATCGAGTTCGGTTCCATCATCCTGGGGCTCGGGCTGCTCGGCCGGTTCGCCGGCCGCTACCGCCTCTCCCCCATCCCGCTGTACCTGCTGGCCGGCCTGGCCTTCGGCGAGGGCGGGCTGCTGCCGCTCGGCGCGAGCGAGGAGTTCGTGGCGACCGGCGCCGAGATCGGCGTCATCCTCCTGCTGCTGATGCTCGGCCTGGAGTACACGGCCGGTGACCTGGTCACCAACCTGAAGTCGCACTATCCCGCCGGTCTGGTCGACTGCGCGTTCAACGCGGTGCCCGGTGCGGTGGCAGCGCTGCTGCTGGGCTGGGGCCCGGTGGCCGCCGTCGTCCTGGCCGGCGTCACGTGGATCTCGTCGTCCGGCGTGATCGCGAAGGTCCTCGGTGACCTGGGCCGGGTCGGCAACCGGGAGACCCCGGTGATCCTCAGCGTGCTGGTCCTGGAGGACCTGGCGATGGCGGTGTACCTGCCGATCGTCACCGCGCTGGTGGCCGGCGCCGGGCTGATGACCGGCAGCATCACGCTGGCGGTCGCGCTGGCCGCTGCCGGGCTGGTCCTGTTCGTGGCGGTCCGCTACGGCCGGCTGATCTCCCGGTTCGTCTCCAGCGACGACCCGGAGAAGCTGCTGCTGGTGGTGCTGGGCCTGACGATCCTGGTCGCGGGCGTCGCCCAGCAGCTCCAGGTGTCGGCGGCGGTCGGGGCGTTCCTGGTGGGCATCGCGCTGTCGGGTGAGGTGGCGGAGGGCGCCCACACGCTGCTGAGCCCCCTGCGGGATCTGTTCGCCGCCGTCTTCTTCGTCTTCTTCGGACTGCACACCGATCCGGCCAGCATCCCGCCGGTCCTGCTGCCCGCGCTGGCGCTGGCCCTGCTGACCGCCGTGACGAAGATCGCGACCGGGTACTGGGCGGCGCGGCGTGCCGGGATCTCCGTCAAGGGCCGGTGGCGCACGGGCGGCGCGCTGGTGGCGCGCGGCGAGTTCTCCATCGTCATCGCCGGACTGGCGGTGTCGGCGGGGATCGAACCGTCCCTGGGCCCGCTGGCCACGGCCTACGTCCTCATCCTGGTCGTCCTCGGGCCCCTCACCGCCCGCTTCACCGAGCCGCTGGCGATGCGGCTCTTCCGCCGCCGCGACAACCCCGACCGGCCCGCGAACGTGTCCGACGGGACGCCTCGGCCCGCGGAGGCGGAGGCGTCGGTGGGCGACTGAAGCAGGCCGGGGGTGTCAGGCGTCCGGCGCCCCGGAATCCCACCCCTGCCGGCGCAGTACGCCCGTGACGTCCGGGGCCTCGTAGTGGTCGCCCTTGAGGACCTTGCCGTCGGCTCTGCGGCTCACCCGGCCGTCGGGGCCCAGCTTGGTCATGTTGGAGCGGTGGACCTCGGCGATCACCGCGTCCAGGTCGATGCCGTGGACGAGGGCCGTGCCGTAGGCGACGTAGACCACGTCGGCCAGTTCGTGCGCGAGCCGGTCGAGCGGGCCGGTCACCGACACCTCGGCGACCTCCGCGGCCTCCTCGGCGAGCAGCGCGCCCCGCTGGGCGGCCAGGGCCGGCTCGACCTCCGTCGGCGTGCTGCGGGCGTCCAGGCCGAAGGCCAGGTGGAAGGCGCGGACCAGGTCGGCGGGCGAGGAGCTGCTCATGCCGACGACTGTAGCGAGCGGCACTGACACCGCCCCTCGCGCCCGCCCGGTCCCGCCGTGTGAGCCCGGCCCTGGTCAGCGGGGATGGGGACTGGCAGGATCGCGCGCATGTCCATGATGTTCCCCCGCGCCGGCAGCCGCCGGGCCCTCACCGGCGCGGCCGCCGGTGTCGTCGCCCTGGGGCTGCTGCTGTGGTGGCTGCTGCCCCTGGGCGAGAAGCCGCCGAGCGGGACGATCACGTTCAGCACGGGCACGCGCGCCGGGGTCTACCAGAAGTACGGCGAGCTGCTGCGCACCGAGCTGCGCAAGGACATGCCGGGCCTGAAGGTGCGGCTGATGACCAGTGCGGGGTCGCAGGAGAACGTCGAGCGGGTGGCGTCCGGGGAGGCCGACTTCACGATCGCCGCGGCCGACGCGGTGGAGACGTACAAGCTCGCCGACCGGGCCGGCGCCGACCGGCTGCGCGGTGTCACCCGGCTCTACGACGACTATGTGCAGCTCGTCGTCCCGACCGGCTCGGACATCCAGTCCGTCGCCGATCTGCGGGGCAAGCGAGTGGCCATCGGGCTGCCGAACTCCGGCGTGCGGCTGATCGCCACCCGGCTGCTGCGGACCGCCGGCATCGACCCGGAACACGACATCACACCCCGGGCGGACGGCATCGACACCGGTCCCGGGCGGCTGGGCCACGAGATAGACGCGTTCTTCTGGTCGGGCGGGCTGCCGACGGACGGGCTCAAGCAGATAGCCGAGATGTCCGCCTTCCGGTTCGTGCCGATAGGTGACGACCTCGTCACCAAGCTGCACGAATCCGGCGGCGCGACCCGGTACTACCGCTCCACCAACATCCCGGAGTCGGCGTACCCCACCGTCCAGAACGGTGCCGTGGTGCCGACGATGGCGGTGTCGAACCTGCTGATCACACGCGCCGACATGGATCCGCGGCTCACCGAGTGGCTGACCAGGGCGGTCCTCGACAGCCGCGACGGCATAGGGGCCCATGTGCACTCCGCCCAGCTGGTGGACGTGCGGACGGCGATCTACACCGACCCGCTGGAGCTGCACGAGGGCGCCCGGCGGTACTACCGGTCGGTGAAGCCCTAGGGCTGTCCGGGACCCTTGCGCGCTCCCGACCTCGGCACCGTGACCGTCACGGTCAGTCCGTGCGGTTCGTGGTGGCCGAAGGAGATCGAGCCGTCGCCCGCCGCGAGCAGCGCCCGGCAGATGGACAGGCCGAGCCCTGAGCCCTTGATGTTCTGGTGCCGGCCGCTGCGCCAGAAGCGGTCGCCGACGCGGGCGAGCTCCTCGTCGGTGAGACCGGGCCCGTTGTCGGTGACCTCGACGGTGGCGGTGGTGCCGGTGGAGGTGACCGTGACCGTGACGGTCTCGTCGGGCGGCGTGAACTTCACCGCGTTGTCGATGACCGCGTCCAGGGCGCTGGAGAGTGTCACCGGGTCCGCCCAGCCCGTGGTCGGCGGGCAGTCCCCGACCAGCCGTACACCCTTGGCCTCGGCGGTCGGTGACCAGGCGGCCAGCCGTTCGGCGGCCAGCGCGCCGATGTCGGTGACCTTGAGGTCGGCCTCGCTGTGCTCGGCCAGCGCCAGGTCGAGCAGGTCGTCCAGGACCCGGGCGAGGCGTTTGCCCTCGGTCTGGACGGAGGCGATCTCCTCGTTGCCCTCGGGCAGTTCGAGCGCGAGCAGTTCGATGCGCAGCAGCAGCGCGGACAGGGGGTTGCGCAACTGGTGAGAGGCGTCGGCGACGAAGGCGCGCTGCTGCTCCAGCACGTCCTCGACGTGGTCCGCCATCTCGTTGAACGACCTGGCCAGGCGCCTGAGTTCCGGTGGTCCCCCGGACGGTGCGACCCGGGACTTCAGTCGTCCGGTGGCGATGTCGTGGGTGGTGGCGTCGAGGACGCGTACCGGCTTGAGCACCCAGCCGGTCAGCCGGAGCGCGGCACCCACGGCCAGCAGCATGGCGGCGACCTCACCGGCTCCGATGACGAGCCAGCCGCGCAGCGTCCGGGACCGCATCGCTTCGGTGGGCGAGTCGGTGACCACCACCGCGACGACGTCTCCGTCCCGGATGACCGGCGAGGCGACCACGAGCCTGCCGTCCTCCCACGGCCACACCTGCTGCGGATCGTGGCTGCGGCGGCTGAGCAGCGCCTCGTCGAAGGCCTCGCGCACCTCACCGGTCTGGGGGAGGAACCAGGTCGTCGGCGCGTTGGCCATGGGGATCTGATTGCGGTAGAAGACGCCCGCCCGGATGTCGTAGACCTCGTAGTAGCTGGTGAGTTCGGTCTGCAGGGTCTCCAGGCGCTCGTCCGTCGTGATCGGGCGGGAGCCGCCCGGCGCGGACTCGGTGACGAACTGGGCGAGCGCCGCGAAGCGAGCCGTGTCGTCGATGCGGTCGACGACGACCCGCTGCTGTTCGGCGTGGGCGACGCTGATGGCGAGCGGGACGCCGAGGGCGAGCAGCACGGCCGCCATCAGCACGATGAGCAGCGGAAGCAGGCGTGTGCGCACCCGGACCCGCTACGCGGTGGGGGCGACGAGGCGGTAGCCGACGCCTCGTACGGTCTCGATGAGTGCCGGCATGCGCAGCTTGGCGCGCAGGGAGGCGACGTGCACCTCCAGGGTGCGCCCGGTCCCTTCCCAACTGGTGCGCCAGACCTCGCTGATGATCTGCTCCCGGCGGAAGACCACGCCGGGACGCTGCGCGAGCAGGGCGAGGAGGTCGAACTCCTTGCGGGTGAGCTGGACGGCCGCGCCGCCGACGGTGACCTGACGCGTCGGCAGGTCGATGAGCACGGATCCGAGGCTCACCACGGTCTCGGCGGTACCCGGGGCGTCCTCGTGGGCGGTGCGCCGGCTGACGGCGTGGATCCGGGCGAGCAGCTCGCCGGTGTCGTACGGCTTGACCACGTAGTCGTCGGCGCCGAGGTTGAGGCCGTGGATGCGGGAGCGGACGTCGGAGCGGGCGGTGACCATGATCACCGGGGTGCTGGTGCGCTTGCGGATCTTGCCACAGACCTCGTATCCGTCCTGGTCGGGCAGGCCGAGGTCGAGCAGGACGACGCCGAAGCAGTCGCCCTCGGGGACGAGTGCCTGGAGCGCCTCCTCGCCATTGCGCGCGTGGGTGACGTCGAAGCCGTGCCGGGCAAGGACCGCGGACAGGGCGGCGGCGACGTGGTTGTCGTCCTCGACGAGCAGCAGTCTCATCCGGGCCTCCTTCGGTTCATCGGCCGTACGATCGGGACGGGTACAACAGGCCGGGTACGGCAGGACGGGTGCACAGCGTGTGCAGGGCGTGTGCACGCGCGCGCGTGCCCTGTGCAGTGACGCCGATGGAGGGGGACGGCGTCAAGAGGGTTCCGGTCGCGGCTGCTCGAAGTTATCCGGCCGATATGCTCCCTGCTCACCCGAGCTACGACCCGTGTCCGATTGCTATCGGATCGTGATGCTCAGATTCCCCTCAGATGTAGAGACGCAGGTCGCCAGGCGTTACTACTGTCCTCCGAAACCGAGGAGGACGGAGCCCGAAAGCGATGACCGAAGTATCGGTGGCCAAGGAAGACGTGGCCGCGACCGGCGAACTGGTCGTGCTGAGGAATGTCAACAAGCACTTCGGCGCGCTGCACGTGCTCCAGGACATCGACCTGACGATCACCCGCGGCGAGGTCGTCGTGGTCATCGGGCCCTCCGGGTCCGGTAAGTCCACGCTGTGCCGCACCATCAACCGTCTGGAGACCATCGACTCCGGCACGATCGCCATCGACGGCAAGCCGCTCCCCGCCGAAGGCCGGGAACTGGCCCGGCTGCGCGCCGACGTCGGCATGGTCTTCCAGTCCTTCAACCTGTTCGCGCACAAGACGGTGCTCGAGAACGTCACCCTGGGCCAGGTCAAGGTCCGCAAGGTCGACGCCAAGAAGGCCGAGGAGAAGGCCCGGGCGCTGCTCGACCGGGTCGGTGTGGGCGCCCAGGCGGACAAGTACCCGGCCCAGCTCTCCGGTGGTCAGCAGCAGCGTGTCGCCATCGCGCGGGCGCTGGCCATGGACCCGAAGGTCATGCTCTTCGACGAGCCGACGTCGGCTCTCGACCCCGAGATGATCAACGAGGTCCTGGAGGTCATGCGGCAGCTCGCCCAGGACGGCATGACCATGATCGTGGTGACCCATGAGATGGGCTTCGCCCGGTCCGCCGCCAACCGCGTGGTGTTCATGGCGGACGGCCGCATCGTCGAAGAGGCGGCGCCGGACCAGTTCTTCAGCAATCCGCGCAGCGACCGTGCCAAGGACTTCCTGTCGAAGATCCTCCACCACTGACGCCGTACGGCTCCGACGTCCGCGTCGCCGCCCGCGCTCCAGCCGGCCGGGCGCCTCTCGCATCTGATCGTCTGATCACAGTCAAAGGATGTTCACCATGAAGCTCCTCAAGGTCACCGCCGCCTCGGCCACCGTTCTCGCCCTCGCCCTGACCGCCACCGCGTGCGGTGGCGACGACGACAGCAGCGACAGCGGTTCCGGCGGTGGCAAGAAGATCACCATCGGCATCAAGTTCGACCAGCCGGGCCTCGGCCAGAAGACGCCGGACGGGTACTCCGGTTTCGACGTCGACGTCGCCACGTACGTCGCGAAGAAGCTCGGCTACACCGAGGACCAGATCGAGTGGAAGGAGTCGAAGAGCGCCGACCGCGAGACCATGCTGCAGCGCGGTGACGTCGACTTCATCGCCGCCACCTACTCGATCACGCCCAAGCGTGAGGCCAAGGTCGACTTCGCCGGCCCGTACCTGCTCGCGCACCAGGACGTGCTGCTCCGCGCCGACGACGACAAGATCAAGACGCCGGAGGACCTGAACGACGCGAAGCTCTGCTCGGTCACCGGCTCGACCTCGGCCCAGAACGTCAAGGACAAGCTGGCCCCCAAGGCCCAGCTGCAGCCGTACCCGACGTACTCGGCCTGTCTGCCCGGCCTGCAGAACGGTGCCATCGACGCGCTCACCACCGACGACTCGATCCTTGCCGGATACGCCTCGCAGTCGCAGTTCAAGGGCAAGTTCAAGCTCGGCGGCTTCAAGCTGACCAACGAGAACTACGGCATCGGCGTCAAGAAGGGCAGCGACCTCAAGGCGAAGATCAACGACGCGCTGGAGGCCATGGTCGCCGACGGCTCCTGGCAGAAGGCCGTGGACACGAACCTGGGTCCGGCCAACTACAAGAACGAGCCCGCGCCGAAGATCGGCGACGTCAAGAGCTGAGGCCGGGCCTGACTGGAGTGCGCCGTCCTCTTGCAGGGCGGCGCACCGGGGCGGCCATCCCTACACGCGGAAGCGCGGGAGATCGTGTTCGACTTTCTTCAGGATTACGACTTGGCGGGAGCCATCTGGACGACAGTGCAGCTCGCTGTGCTCTCGGCCGTCGGCTCTCTGATCTGGGGCACCATACTGGCCGCCATGCGCGTCGGCCCGGTCCCGCTCATGCGCGGTTTCGGAACTGCGTATGTGAACATCGTGCGGAACATCCCGCTGACCGTGATCATTCTGTTCACGTCGCTGGGTCTGAACCAGACGCTGCAGATCACGCTCGGTGCCGAAGGTGACTTCGAAGCGATCAACTTCCGGCTCGCCGTTCTGGGTCTGATCCTCTATACGTCCTCGTTCGTGTGCGAGGCGCTACGTTCTGGCATCAACACGGTGCCGGTCGGCCAGGCGGAGGCAGCTCGGGCCCTCGGCCTGAGCTTCGGTCAGGTGCTCCGGCTGGTGGTCCTGCCGCAGGCGTTTCGCTCGTCCGTCGTTCCGCTGGCGAACGTGCTGATCGCGCTGATCAAGAACACCACGGTCGCCGCCGCCATCGGCGTGGCGGAAACGGCGCTGCTGATGAAGGAGATGATCGAGAACGAGGCTCAGCTGCTGCTCATCTCCGCCGTCATCGCTCTGGTGTTCGTGGTGTTGACGTTGCCGACCGGTCTGATCCTCGGCTGGGTGGGCAAGAAGGTGGCGGTGAAGCGATGAGTTCGGTTCTCTACGACGCCCAGGGGCCCCGCGCGAAGCGTCGCAACGTCCTCTTCACGGTTGCCTTCCTGGCCGCCTTCGCCGCGCTGCTGTGGTGGGTGTTCAGCACCCTCAACGACAAGGGCCAGCTGGAGTGGGCCCTGTGGAAGCCGTTCTTCACCGGCACCGAGGCCTGGTCGACTTACATCTGGCCGGGTCTGAAGAACACCCTGAAGGCTGCGGTTCTCGCGGTGGTCATCGCCCTGCCCCTCGGCGCTGCACTGGGCATCGCCCGGCTCTCCGACCACGCATGGGTCCGTGTGCCCGCCGCAGTTGTGGTCGAGTTCTTCCGGTCCATCCCCGTGCTGGTCCTGATGATCTTCGGTCTCGCGCTGTTCGCGGAGTACACGAACGTCAGCTCGGACGACCGCCCGCTCTACGCCGTCGTCACCGGCCTGGTCCTGTACAACGCCTCCGTCCTCGCCGAGATCGTCCGGTCAGGCATTCTGGCCCTCCCCAGAGGCCAGGCCGAGGGCGCGATGGCGATCGGGCTCCGCAAGGGCCAAGTCATGCGGCTGATCCTGCTGCCGCAGGCGGTCACAGCGATGCTTCCGGCCATCGTCAGCCAGCTCGTCGTGATCCTCAAGGACACCGCGCTCGGCGGCGCCATCCTCACCTTCCCCGAGTTGCTCGCATCGGCCAACACGATGAGCGGCTACTACGGTGCCAACGTGATCGCCAGCTACACCGTGGTCGCCGTGATCTACATCGCGCTCAACTTCGCCCTCACCACCTTCGCGAGCTGGCTGGAGCGGCGACTGCGACGGGCCAAGAAGTCGACCGGTGCGGTGCTCAAGGTGGACGACGCGGGCACGCCTGGAGCGCCGGCAGCCGGCACAGGAACCGGCGTGATCAAGACCTGACGTCCAGTCAAAGTATGTGACCATCACGGAGGCCGTGGCATGATCGCCACGGCCTCCGTCGCTTGACGCAAGCAGCGGCAATAGGTTGCATACGTTCTGTGACCGTGCACCCTGCTCCAACTTCCTGTTCACCTACGTCCCCCGGGACGCCGTCACAGGCAGGGGGCATCGCACCGTGGACCCGGTGATCATCGCCGGAGCGGGGCCCGTCGGGCTCGCGCTCGCCCTGGCGCTGGCGCGTCAGGAAGTGCCCTGTGTCGTCCTCGACGAGGGTCCGGGCAAGGACGAGACACGCCCCGCGCGCACCGCCGTCCTGCGCGAGGACGTCGTCGCCCTCGTCGAGAGACTGACCGGCACCTCCCTGGACGAGGCGGGTTTCCGTTGGGCCGGATGGCGGTCGATGCGGCGCAAGCAGGTGACGCGCGAGGTCGCGTTCGACGACGCCGACCCGGCGCCGCTGCATATCGCCCAGCACGTGCTGACCGATGCCCTGCGCACCGCCCTGGACCACGAGCCCCTGGTGAAGGTCGCGGTGGACAGCCGACTGGACGGCGTCGAACAGGAGACGTCCGGCGTCACCGCCCACACCCGCGGCCCCAAGGGCACCTGGTGGCGCGGCAGTTACCTGGTCGGCTGCGACGGCCCCCGCTCGACCGTGCGCAAGCTCCAGGACATCCGCTTCCCCGGCCGTACGGCGGTGGAACGATACGCCGTCGCCGCCCTGCGCACCGAGCTTCCCTGGACCGACGAGGCACTGCTGCACCGGGCGCCGCCCTGGAGGACGACCGGTCCGTCGGGCGGCGAGATCGTCGGCCGCCCCCTGGGGGACGGCGTGTGGCGCCTGGACTGGCTGCTGCCGCCCGGCAAGGACCTGGTCACGCCCGAGCTGCTGGTGAACCGGGTCCGGGAGACCCTCACCGGCTGGACGGCCGGGGCCACTCCGTCGTACGAACTGCTCGACACCGGCGTCCACACGGTCCACCACCGGCTGGCCCGCCGCTGGCGGGTGGGCCGCGTGTTCCTCGCCGGGGACGCGGCGCATCTGCTCGGCGCGCTGGGCACGCAGGGCCTCGACGAAGGGCTGCGGGACGCCGACAACCTGGCCTGGAAGCTCGCCCTGGCCTGGCACCACGGGACCCACGAGGCGCTGCTCGACAGCTACCAGAAGGAGCGGCGCACGGCCGTCGCGGGGCGGTTGCGCGCCGCCGACCAGGTACTGCCGCTGCTGCGCGGCGGCGGGGGCCTGCGGTCCTACGTCCCCGGCTCGGCCCGCGGTCACGACGCGCTGCTCGCCGACGGTCACCTGGGGCGTGGGGCTCTGGGGGCGCCGGGGGCGTACGCCGATTCGCCGCTCGTGCCCGCGCCCCTCGACGGCGAGGTGGCCGTCGGTACGGCGCCGGGAACTCCCGTCACCGACGTACGGGTCACGGCGGAGGACGGCACGTTCGTGCGGCTTCGGGACCGGCTGGGGCGCGGTGCGCTGCTCGTGGTGCTGATCGCGCCGGGCACGGGGGTGTGGGACCGCAAGCACTGGGTGACCGCCGGCGTCATGCCGCGGCTGGCGGCGGCGGTGACGGCACTGCCGCACCATGCCGAGCTGCTGGTCGCCGAGAGTTACCCGGGGGCCGCCGCACACACGGTGCTGCTGGTCCGCCCCGACGGCAACCTGGTCACGGCGCTGAACGGGGTGCGCCCGGCCGACCTGTACACGGCGGCGGAGGCGGCGCTGGGCGGGGCGAAGAAGGCAACCGTGGAGGCAGGAGCCGGGGCGGAGGCCGGGGCCGGGGCTGCCGCCGGGGCCCGTTGAGCGGTCGCCCGGTGGGGATCGCCCCCGGCCGGAGTGGGCAGTGGTTTCGGTGGGCGGTTCCGCGATCGTCGGCCGTTTGTCCGCGTCCGCATGGTGACGGTGAGTTGACCGGCCCCCGCCCTCATGGTCTACTCCGGAGGGTGACCGACACCGATGTGCGCCTGTGGCGGAGGGTCCATATGGACCTCGTCCGCTATGCGGGCTGCGTGTGTCGCCCGTCCTGCTGACTTCGCATTCCTTCGCGCGCCCCGCTTCGCCATGCCGCCGCGCGCCTCCTCGCGAACTTCCAGGACGGTACCCGTGTCTGTGTCCTCCCCTGCCCCTGTCCCTTCCTCGACGGCCACGAGCGCGCCCGCGCCGACTCAGGCCGACCTCCTCGACTTCGTCCAGCGCATCGCCGCCGACGCCGAACTGATCGCCTCGCTCCCCCTCGATCCCGAGGGCCGTACCTGGGTACGGCTGGAGGGCCCCGGCGGCAGCGAGGCCTGGCTGATCGGCTGGCCGCCCGGCACGGGCACCGGCTGGCACGACCACGCCGAATCGGTGGGCGCCTTCCTGACCGCGGCCGGCGAGCTCAAGGAGAACGCGCTCGCCGCCCGGCTGCCCACCGATGGCTGGAAGACGCTGGAACTCACCGACGGTGTGGACCGGGAGCGGCGTCTGCCCGCCGGGAAGGGGCGCGCCTTCGGGCAGCACCACGTCCACGAGGTGCTCAACGAGTCTCCCGACCGACACGCGATCTCCGTCCACGCCTACTACCCGCCCCTGCCGCGGATCCGTCGCTACAGTCGCAGCGGCCAGGTCCTGCGCCTGGAAGAGGTCGAACGCCCGGAGGACTGGCAGTGAGCGAGCCGATCGGAATCGACACGGTGCTGGAGCGGGTGCGCCGGGGCTACACGCGCATCGAGCCGCGCGCGGCGTACGACGCCGCCGAGGCCGGTGAGGCGCTGCTGGTCGACATCCGGTACGCCGCCCTGCGTGACGCGGACGGACTGATCCCGGGCGCCCTGGTGATCGAGCGCAACGAACTCGAGTGGCGCCTGGACCCGCAGGGGAGCCATCGCGTCCCCGAGGCCACGGGCCATGACCTGCGTGTCGTGGTGGTGTGCAACGAGGGCTACGCCTCCAGCCTCGCCGCGGAGTCCCTGCACCGCCTGGGCCTGCACCGGGCCACCGACCTGGTCGGCGGCTTCCAGGCATGGCGGACGGCGGGACTGCCGGTGGCCGTGCCGTAGCACGTCCGGAGTCAGAGGCCGGAGGGGCAGTACAGCGGCGCCGTGTCCGCGTTTCCCCTGTGGCAGCCGCGCGACGGCGCAGACGGTAGAGCCGTACGGAAGGTCTTCGCCCCTCCAGGAGCGCAAGGTAATCGTGCGTGCTCCGGGACGACGCCCCCACCCCCGCGGGCGGCGTCGCGTCCGGTCAGAAGCCCTCGTCGCCGAGGAACTCCGTGTCCTCGCCCTCCTCTTCCAGCGCCTGCCGGACCACCCGCAGGGCCATGCCCTCGGGGTAGCCCTTGCGGGCCAGCATGCCGGCGAGGCGGCGCAGCCTCCTGTCACGGTCGAGGCCGCGGGTGGCGCGCAGTTTGCGGGCGACGAGTTCCCGAGCGGTCTCCTCCTCCTGCTCGGAGTCCAGCTGGGACACCGCCGCGTCGATGAGGGTGGAGTCGACGCCCTTGGTCCGCAGTTCCCGGGCGAGAGCGCGCCGGGCCAGTCCGCGGCCGTGATGCCGGGACTCGACCCAGGCGTCGGCGAAGGCGCTGTCGTTGATCAGGCCGACCTCCTCGAACCTGGACAGCACCTCCTCCGCGGCCTCGTCCGGGATCTCCCGTTTACGCAGGGCGTCGGCGAGTTGCTTGCGGGTGCGCGGGGTCCCGGTGAGCAGGCGCAGGCAGATCGCCCGTGCCTGCTCCACCGGGTCCCGCGGAGGCTCCCCCTTCTCGGCCCTCGACGAGGAAGTGGCACCTCCGTCCTCGGCGAACGGCTCCGCGCCCTCGCGCCGACGGCGCCCACGGGGGCCGCCCGCCCCACGAGCCCGGCCGCCGCCCCGACGTGCCCCGTCGCCACGGCGTGAACCGTCACCGGGGTACGGCTCGCCGGTGTCGTGCGGCCCGGAGAGGCCGGCCGTGCCGTCCGCGGCGGCGCGTGTGTCCGTCCCGTACGGAGCCGCCGCCGCTCCGTACGCGTCGTCGTCCGTCCCGTATCCGTCGCCGTCCGCCCCGGCGGAGCCCGCGTCGTACTCGGCCCAGTCGGTTCGTCGTGTCACGGGTCAGCTCTTGGCTGCCGCGGCCTTGGACTTGGTGGCCTTGGCCGTCGCGGGGGCGGGCACCGCCGGTGCGGCGTCGGCCGGGGCGGCGGAGACCGCGGCGTCCGTGCCCGGCTCGGTGGCCGGCTCCTCGGGACGCACGCCGACGCCCAGCTTCTCCTTGATCTTCTTCTCGATCTCGTTGGCCAGGTCGGGGTTGTCCTTGAGGAAGTTGCGCGCGTTCTCCTTGCCCTGGCCGAGCTGGTCGCCCTCGTACGTGTACCAGGCGCCGGCCTTGCGCACGAAGCCGTGCTCCACGCCCATGTCGATCAGGCCGCCCTCGCGGCTGATGCCGTGGCCGTAGAGGATGTCGAACTCGGCCTGCTTGAACGGCGGCGCGACCTTGTTCTTGACGACCTTGCAGCGGGTGCGGTTGCCGACCGCCTCCGTGCCGTCCTTCAGCGTCTCGATACGGCGGATGTCGATGCGCACCGAGGCGTAGAACTTCAGCGCCCGGCCACCGGTCGTGGTCTCCGGGGAGCCGAACATCACACCGATCTTCTCGCGGAGCTGGTTGATGAAGATCGCGGTGGTCTTGGACTGGTTGAGCGCGCTGGTGATCTTCCGCAGGGCCTGGCTCATCAGCCGGGCCTGGAGACCCACGTGGCTGTCGCCCATCTCGCCCTCGATCTCCGCACGCGGGACGAGCGCGGCGACGGAGTCGATGACGATGAGGTCGAGGGCGCCGGAGCGGACCAGCATGTCCACGATCTCCAGGGCCTGCTCGCCGTTGTCCGGCTGGGAGAGGATCAGGTTGTCGATGTCGACGCCGAGCTTCTTCGCGTACTCGGGGTCGAGGGCGTGCTCCGCGTCCACGAACGCGACCTGGCCGCCGGCCTTCTGCGCGTTCGCCACGGCGTGCAGGGTCAGGGTCGTCTTACCCGAGGACTCGGGGCCGTAGACCTCCACGACCCGGCCGCGGGGGAGGCCGCCGACGCCGAGGGCCACGTCGAGCGCGGTCGACCCGGTCGGGATGACCTCGATGGGCTCGTTCGGCCGCTCGCCCATGCGCATGACCGCGCCCTTGCCGAATTGCCGTTCAATCTGTGCGAGCGCGGCGTCCAGGGCCTTCTCGCGGTCGGTTCCTGCCATGGGTTCCACCCGGTTTGCTTGATTCGATCGCTTCACGTCAAAGACGCTAATGCCTGCCACTGACAATGCGCCTCGGTGCGGGTCCGGCCTGTGGATAACTCGGGCACTTCTCCGTCCAAACCCAGTCGAATCACCCGTCACGAGCCTCGCCGGAGCCTCCATAAGAATGGATGTTCGATTTTCGTGTCAAGCGCACCGCGCGGCACCTCCGAGCGTACGTCTCCGGTGCCGACGGCCAGGCCGACGGCTGAAGTGCGCGCACGTGATGCGAGGAGGGACCCCAGGGCCAAGGTCAGCATCAGTCTCGACGCCGAACTGGTGGTGGAGGTGATGGTCCTGGCCGGCATCGGCTCGCCCCAGGACGCCGTCGAGGCGGTGGTCCGGGACTACGTCGCCCGCGGTCACCGCACGGAGACCCGTACCGAGACCAAGGACCGGAACCTGCGTGAGGCCGACGCCGAGCCGCAGGAACCGCAGGGCTGACCCCCTGAGAACCTTGCCTCGGCCCGACCTGGGTCTCCTGCTCCCCCGGGCGTACGGCAGGTGTCTCCTGGCGGACGACGACCGGACGGCGGGTCCGGGCCAGGCTCGTCCCATGCAGAACGAGGGGACCGCCCGAACCGCCGCCGGAACCGCCCGCAGGGCCGCACCGGACCCGCCGCCCGCGAGCGCCCTGCCGCCCGGCCGGTCCCCGGTGACGCGCGCGTGCCACGCGACCGGCCTCCTGCTGATCCTCTCGGGCCTCGCGCACCTGGTGGTGTTCGCCGTGGACGGCGGTCCCTGGGACGGGCCCGTCTCCTGGCGCAAGCCGGTGACGTTCGGGCTGTCCTTCGGCATCACGCTGATCGCCGTCACCTGGGTCACCTCGTACCTGCGCGTCCGGCCGGGGTCGCGCGCCGCGCTGCTGGCCGTGTTCGCGGCCGACTGTGTCCTCGAGGTCGCCGGCATCACCCTTCAGGCGTGGCGCGGAATGCCCTCGCACCTCGACATGGAGACGTCGTTCGACACGGCCGTCTCGATGTCCCTCGCGGTGGGCGGTGGCGTTCTGGTGGTGCTGCTGACCGTGTTCGCCGTCGCGTCGTTCCGCCACCGGCCCACGGGGCCGGCGGGCATGGCCCTCGCCGTGCGGTCCGGGTTCGCGGTACTGCTCGTCGGGCTCGCTTCGGGTGCCGCGATGATCGCGCGTGGCGTGGTCCTCACCCGGACCGGCCACCAGGAGGCGGCCTACCGCTCCACGGCGCCGCTCAAGCCGCTGCACGGGGTGAGCCTGCATGCCGTCCTGGTGCTGCCGGTACTGGCCTGGCTGCTGTCCCTGACCTCGTGGGACGCGCCGGTGCGGCGGCGGATCGTGGCCGTGGCGGTCGGCTGCTACGCGGCCGCCGTCGTCGCCGCCGGAGTGTGGGCCGCCCTGGCGTACTGACCCCGCACCCGGTACCTCAGGCGGTGCCACCGCCCCCGGAGCCGTCGTGCCCAGGTCCGCCGTCCCCGGGGCCGTCCTCCCTGGAGGACGCCGTGTCCGGTCGCCGGGCCCACAGTTTCCGTATGCGCGTGAAGGCCCCGGCCCCCGCCCCGCGGCGGTCGCGGTGCCCGTGGACGCGGGGATCGTCCGTGACGTCGTACCGCTTGACGTACGCCCCGAGGAACGCCTGCAGCGTGGCGACCGCCGGGATGGCGATCAGCGCGCCGACGGCGCCCAGGAGGGCGGTGCCCGCGATGACCGAGCCGAAGGCGACCGCGGGGTGGATGTCCACGGTCTTCGACGTCAGCTTGGGCTGCAGCATGTAGTTCTCGAACTGCTGGTAGACCACCACGAAGCCCAGTACCCACAGCGCGTACCAGGGGTTGACGGTGAAGGCGATCAGCATGGGCAGGGCGCCCGCGAGATAGGTGCCGATGGTGGGGATGAACTGCGACACCAGGCCCACCCACACGGCCAGCGCGGGCGCGTAGGGCACCTCCAGGATCTCCAGCAGGATGTAGTGCGCGACACCGGAGATCAACGCCATCAGACCGCGCGAGTAGAGGTAACCGCCGGTCTTGTCCACGGCGATCTCCCACGCGCGCAGGACCTCGGCCTGCCGCGCGGGCGGCAGGATGGAACACAGCCCGCGCCGCAGCCGGGGGCCGTCGGCGGCGAAGTAGAACGAGAACAGCACGATCGTCAGCAGCTGGAAGAGGCCCCCGAGGACCTGCGCGGACACGTCCAGGACGCCGGAGGCGCTGTTCTGCACGTAGTTGCGCAGCCAGTCGGAGCGGAGCAGTCCCTCCTGGACGTCCACCCTTCTGAGCTCGGTGTGGAAGTGGCCGTTGACCCAGTTGATCACGGAGTCGAGGTAGTCGGGGAAGTCCTCGACCATCTTGACGATCTGGCCGGCGAGCATGGAGCCGAGGAGCGTCACGAACCCCGCGGCGGCGATCAGCACGGCGAGGAAGACGACGAAGGTGGCCAGCCCCCGGCGCATGCCGCGCCCGGCCATCCAGCTCACCGCGGGCTCGATGGCGAGCGCCAGGAAGAACGCGATGAGGATGTTGATCAGCAGGCCGGTGAGCTGGTGGAAGGCCCAGCTGCCCAGCTGGAAGACGGCGATCAGCGAAAGGGCCAGCACCATGGCCCGCGGCAGCCAGCGCGGCATACGGGCGCCCGGCCCCGCGCTGCCGCCGGCGGGGGGCGGTGCGGGCGGCGTCGTGCCGGGCGGAGGGGTGTGCCGGGCCGCCTGCCCGGTCTCGTCAGTGGATGCCACGGACCAAGTCTCGCCCACGCCACCGACAGCGGACGCACGGTCCGCGATCTTCGTGACCGATCAGCGCTGCTCCTGTGGCACGTTCATGACGGTGCAGACCACGCGCCACACGTCCTTGGCGTCCCAGCCGGCGTCCAGCGCCTCGTGCACCGTACGACCGCCGAGCTCCGTCATCACGTGATCGCGCGCGAAGGTGTCGGCGTACCCCGGACCGAAGTGCTCCGTCATCCGCTCCCAGAAGACCGTCAACCGCATGACCCCAGTATCCCGCCCCTGAGGGTGGGCCCTGAGCCGGGACCGGGTGCTGGGACCGCTTTCCGCCCTACGGTCTGACGCATGGCCGAAAACGGAGCTTCCCCACTCCCCCCGACGCCCCCTGCGCGCTCCCCGCTCGCGCGCGCGGAGCACTTCGTCTGGCTCACCGCGCGCGTGCTGGAGCAACGCCTGTTCGCGTACCACTTCCGTGACGGCGACGCCGCACCGGTGGAGACGGCGCTGGACGCCTACCGCAACGAGGACGGCGGGTACGGTCACGCCCTGGAGCCCGATCTGCGCGGCCCCGTCAGCCAGCCGCTGCACGCCGCGCACGCCCTGCGCGTCCTGGACGCCGTCGGGCGCTGCGGCGGGCAGCGCGTGGAACGGGTGTGCCGCTATCTGACCTCCGTCTCCACCGCCGACGGAGCCCTTCCCGCGATCCATCCCAGCCAGCGCGGTTACCCGGCCGCCCCCTTCGTACCCGTGGTGGACGATCCGCCCGGGGAGCTGCTCGCCACCGGTCCGGTGGTCGGTCTGCTGCACCGCAACGAGGTCTGGCACGCCTGGCTGTTCCGGGCCACGGACTTCTGCTGGCGGGCGGTCGAGTCGGTGCGGACCTCCCACCCGTACGAGGTCGAGGCCGCCGTGGCCTTCCTGGACGCCGCCCCCGACCGCCCGCGCGCGCAGGCGGCGGCCGACCGGCTGGGCCGCCTGGTGCGCGAACAGCGCCTCGCGGTGCTCGATCCGGACGCCCGCGACTCCTACCCGGTCTCCCCTGGCTACGCCCCGGGCGAGTACCACTTCCCCCACGACTACGCGAGGAACCCGCACTCCCTCGCGCGCGCGTGGTTCACGGACGACGAGATGGCCCGCTCCCTCGACTTCCTCGCGGCGGAACAGGGCGCGGACGGCGGCTGGCCCGTCCGCTGGCGCCACTGGGCACCCGCCCCCGCGCTGGAGGCACGTCCCCGGGCGACGCTCGACGCCCTGCGCACGCTCCGGGCGCACGGCCGTCCCATCGGCTGACCCGCGCCCTCAACCGCCCATGGCCCGCACGCCCGCGGTGACCACCACGGCCGCCGCGACGACCAGCAGGAACGGCGCCCGCAGCACCAGGGCCACGGCAGCGGCGGCGACCCCCGCGGCCCGCGCGTCCAGGACGAGCGTCTGCCCGTCCGCGAAGGTCTGCTGGGCGGTGAGCGCGGCGAGGAGGGCAACGGGCAGCAGCGCGGCGAGACGCCTGACCAAGGGCCGCTCCAGGGCGCCCGCGGGCACGAGCAGCCCGAGGAGTTTGACGGCGTAGCAGCCGAGTGCGGTCACGCCGATCGCGATCCAGATGCTCAACGCTCTCCCTCCCGCCCGGAGCCCTCGGCGGGGCTCTGTGCGATGTCTTGTGCACGGTCCCGTGGATCGTCGTCCTTGCCGTGCCGGGGGGAAGCCCGGCGGCGTCCCTCCGCCCACAGGACGGCCGGCGCCGCCAGCGCCGCCACCAGGACGGGCACACCGGCGGGCAGGACGGGCAGCAGACCGAGCCCCAGCAGGACGGCCAGGGCGGCGACCGCTCGCTCGGTGGTGGTCCTCAGCATCGGCGCGAGCAACGCCAGGAAGACCGCGGGTCCGGCCGCGTCGAGGCCCCAGGCGTCGGTGTCCCCGATGGCCTCCGCGCCCAGCGCGCCGAGCAGGGTGGTGAGGTTCCACAGCACGTACAACGTGAGGCCGGTGACGGTGAACCCGATCCGTACGCTGCGTCGCGTCGGCTGCGCCAGTGCCACGGCCGTCGTCTCGTCGATGACCCACTGGGCGGCGAACGGCCGCACCGCGCGCGGGAGGGCCAGCAACTGCGACAGCCGCAGCCCGTAGAAGGCGTTGCGCACGCCCAGGAAGAAGGCCCCCGCCGCGGCCGTGAGCGGGTTGCCGCCGGCCGCGAGCGCTCCCACGAGCGCGAACTGGGATGCACCGGTGAAGACCAGCAGGCTGAGCGCGCACGTCTGCAGCAGTGTCAGCCCGCTGCCCGCCGAGGTCACCCCGAAGGCGAACCCGGACAGTCCGACGGCGACTCCTACCCCGAGGGCGTCCCGTACGACGGCGGCGTCCGGCTTGCCCTCGACGGCGCTCGTGTCGGGTACGACTGTCTGTTCTGTCACACCTCGGACGGTAGGAGCAGTCGCCGCGGCGCGTCTTGTACGTTCTTGCGCTCGCGCTGGTAGGCGCCGGGCGGTACGCCCACGATCCGCGCGAAGTGCCGGTTCAGGTGCGGCTGGTCGGTGAAGCCCACGGCGACGGCGGCCTCGGCCGGTGTGGTCCCGGCGTCCAGCATCCGCCGCGCCCGGCGCACCCGGGCGTCCGTCAGCCAGGTGTGGGGCGGCATCCCGTACGTGTCCCGGAAGGCGCGCAGCAACGCGAACGGGCTGCTCCCGAGTTCCGCGGCGAGCGTCTCCAGGCTGGGCGGCTCGGCCATGCGCTCCTCCAGCACGGCACGCGCGCGTGCCGCTACCCGGGTCCCGGCGGTCCGCACCTCCCGCCGTGGCAGCGGGCCGCCGTTCAGCCTCAGCAGCCGGGTCACGGCCACCCGCAGCAGGGTGTCGGCGGCGAGGGCGTTGCCCTCGTCGGCGGCCCGCAGCACCCGGTGCACCAGCTCGACGGTGTACGGGTCGTCGAGCACCGGCCGGACGAATCCCGGCGTACCGCGCAGGGTGGTCGTCTCCGCCGCGATCGCGGCCACCAGCTCGGGCGCCGGATAGACCGCCCCGTACCGCCAGCCCTCCGGTACGCCGGCCCGTCCGGTGTGCGGGGTGTCGGGATTGACCAGCGCGAGCGATCCGGCACCGGCGTACTGGTCGCTCCCGCCGTGGTGGAAGACCTCCACGCCGTCGGCGATGGCGGCGATGACGAAGTGCTCGTGGGTGTGCCGGACGAAGGTCTTCCGTATGTACTGGGCGCGCAGCAGATCGACGCCGGGCAATTCGACGTAGCGCCAGTGCCGCGCCCGCTCTCCCGATCCCGCCATGGGTCCATTCTCCGCCATCCGGGCGGCCCGGCGCCGCCGGCGTGACCTTGCCGGACCGCTCACGGCCGCCCCGTCCGGCGATCGTGAGCCCGGCTCGGGCCGATTGTCAGTGCCCGGGTGCACGATGGATCCATGGTCAGCTCCGCACACCGAGCCCTGGACGGCTTCTCCCCCGCGACCCGCGGCTGGTTCACGGGTGCCTTCTCCGCGCCCACCGCCGCCCAGGCGGGTGCGTGGCAGGCGATCTCGGAGGGCTCGGACGTGCTGGTGGTCGCGCCCACCGGGTCCGGCAAGACACTGGCGGCCTTTCTCGCCGCCCTGGACCAGCTGGCCTCCACGCCCCCGCCGGCCGACCCGAAGAAGCGCTGCCGTGTGCTGTACGTCTCTCCGCTCAAGGCCCTGGCCGTCGACGTCGAGCGCAACCTGCGCAGCCCGCTGACCGGCATCCGCCAGGAGTCCGTCCGGCTCGGTCTGCCCGAGCCCGAGGTGAAGGTCGGCATCCGTTCGGGAGACACCCCGGCCGCCGAGCGCCGGGCGCTGGCCACCCGCCCGCCGGACATCCTGATCACGACCCCAGAGTCCCTGTTCCTGATGCTGACGTCGGCCACGCGCGACGCGCTGACCGGCGTGGAGACGGTGATCCTGGACGAGGTGCACGCGGTGGCGGGCACCAAGCGCGGCGCCCATCTCGCGCTCAGCCTGGAGCGGCTGGACGAGCTGCTGCCGAAGCCGGCCCGCCGGATCGGCCTGTCGGCGACGGTCCGCCCGGTGGACGAGGTCGCCCGTTTCCTCGCCCCCCGCGGCAAGGTGGAGATCGTCCAGCCGGACTCGGGCAAGGAGTTCGACCTCTCCGTCGTCGTCCCGGTCGAGGACCTGGGGGAGCTCGGCGGTTCACCGGTCGCCGAGGGCAAGGAGGGCGCCGAGCGCCCGTCGATCTGGCCGCACGTCGAGGAGCGGATCACCGACCTCGTCCAGTCGCACCGCTCCACCATCGTCTTCGCCAACTCCCGCCGCCTGGCCGAGCGCCTGTGCAACAGGCTCAACGAGATCGCGTACGAACGGGCGACCGGCGAGCCCCTGGACGAGCACCACTCCCCCGCCGAGCTGATGGGCGGCTCGGGGGCGGCCCAGGGCGCCCCGCCCGTGATCGCCCGAGCCCACCACGGCTCGGTCTCCAAGGAGCAGCGCGCCCTCGTCGAGGAGGACCTCAAGGCGGGCCGCCTGCCCGCCGTGGTCGCCACCTCCAGCCTGGAGCTGGGCATCGACATGGGCGCCGTGGACCTCGTGGTCCAGGTGGAGTCACCGCCCTCCGTCGCCTCCGGCCTCCAGCGCGTCGGCCGCGCGGGCCATCAGGTCGGCGCGGTCTCCACGGGCGTGGTCTTCCCCAAGTACCGCGGGGACCTGGTGCAGGCCGCCGTGGTCACCGAGCGGATGCGCAGCGGCGCCATCGAGGCCCTGAGGGTCCCCGCCAATCCGCTGGACGTGCTGGCCCAGCAGCTGGTCGCGATGACCGCGCTGGACACCTGGCAGGTCGACGACCTGCTCACCACCGTCCGCCGCGCCGCCCCCTTCGCCTCCCTCCCGGAGTCGGCCTTCACGGCCGTCCTGGACATGCTCGCGGGCCGCTATCCCTCCGACGCCTTCGCCGAGCTGCGCCCGCGCGTGGTGTGGGACCGGGTCGCGGGGACCGTCACCGGCCGCCCGGGCGCACAGCGCCTCGCCGTCACCTCCGGTGGGACGATCCCCGACCGCGGGCTCTTCGGGGTCTTCCTCGCCGGCGCCGACCCCAAGAAGGGCGGCGGCCGGGTCGGCGAGCTCGACGAGGAGATGGTGTACGAGTCCCGGGTCGGGGACGTCTTCACGCTCGGCACGAGCTCCTGGCGCATCGAGGACATCACGCGCGACCGGGTGCTGGTCTCCCCCGCTCCGGGCGTACCGGGCCGGCTGCCGTTCTGGAAGGGCGACCAGCTGGGCCGCCCCCTCGAACTGGGCCGCGCGCTGGGCGCGTTCCTGCGCGAGGTCGGTTCCCTCACCAAGGAGGACGCCCGGCTGCGCCTGGTCACCGCGGGTCTGGACGCCTGGGCGGCGGACAACGTGCTGGCGTATCTCGACGAGCAGCGTGAGGCCTGCGGCCACGTACCCGACGACCGCACCATCGTCGTGGAGCGCTTCCGGGACGAGCTGGGCGACTGGCGCGTCGTGGTCCACTCGCCCTTCGGCGCCCAGGTCCACGCCCCCTGGGCACTGGCGCTCGGTGCCCGCCTGTCCGAGCGGTACGGCATGGACGCCCAGGTCATGCACGCCGACGACGGCATCGTGCTGCGCCTGCCCGACGCCGATCTGATGGGCCTGGACCTGCTCGACCAGGAACCGTCGAAGCCCGGTCTGGAGTACGACGCCGAGCAGGCGCCCGTCGGCGCGGCCGACGTCGTCTTCGACAAGGGCGACGTCGACCGGGTCGTCACCGACCAGGTGGGCGGGTCGGCCCTGTTCGCGTCCCGCTTCCGGGAGTGCGCCGCCCGGGCGCTGCTGCTGCCGCGCCGCAGTCCGGGCAAGCGCACCCCGCTGTGGCAGCAGCGCCAACGCGCCGCGCAGCTGCTCGAGGTGGCGAGCGAGTACGGCTCGTTCCCGATCGTCCTGGAAGCGGTCCGCGAGTGCCTTCAGGACGTCTTCGACGTGCCCGGCCTGGTCGAGCTGATGGGCGACGTGGAGTCCCGCAAGGTGCGCCTGGTCGAGGTCACCACTCCGGAGCCGTCCCCGTTCGCCCGCTCCCTGCTGTTCGGCTACGTCGCCCAGTTCCTGTACGAGGGCGACTCGCCGCTCGCCGAGCGCCGGGCCGCCGCCCTGTCGCTGGACTCGCGGCTGCTGGCCGAGCTGCTCGGCCAGGCGGAGCTGCGCGAGCTGCTCGACGCGGACGTGCTGAGCGAGCTGGAGCGCGAGCTGCAGTGGCTCACCGAGGACCGGCGCGTCAAGGACCCGGAGGGTGTCGCGGACCTGCTGCGGATGCTGGGCCCGCTCACGGACGCGGAGCTGGCCGAGCGGGGCGCCGAGCCGCAGTGGGCCCTGGAGCTGGCCGCCGCCCGCCGCGCGATCAAGGTACGTATCGCCGGCGCCGATCACTGGGCGGCGATCGAGGACGCGGGCCGGCTGCGCGACGCGTTGGGCACGGCCCTGCCCGTGGGCGTGCCCGAGGCCTTCACCGAGCCGGTCAAGGACCCGCTCGGCGACCTCCTCGCCCGCTACGCCCGCACTCACGGCCCGTTCACGTCGGTCACCGCCGCCGCCCGCTTCGGTCTGGGCGTCGCGGTGACCGAGGGCGCCCTGCAGCGGCTCGCGGCGGCGGGCCGGGTCGTGCAGGGCGAGTTCCATCCGGCCGGGATCGGTCAGGAGTGGTGCGACGCGACGGTACTGCGCCGGTTGCGCCGCCGTTCCCTGGCCGCGCTACGGCACGAACTGGAGCCGGTTCCGCCGGCCGCGCTCGGCCAGTTCCTGCCCCAGTGGCAGCACATCGGCAAGGGGCACGCGCTGCGCGGCATCGACGGGCTGGTGCGGGCCGTCGAGCAGTTGCAGGGCGCGTCCGTGCCCGCGTCCGCCCTGGAGAAGCTCGTCCTGCCGTCCCGGGTGGCGAACTACACGCCCGCGATGCTGGACGAACTCACGGCCGCCGGCGAGGTGGTGTGGGCAGGTGCGGGCTCCCTCCCCGGCAAGGACGGCTGGGTCTCGCTGTACCTGGCGGACGCGGCCCCGGTGCTGCTGCCGCCCGCGCACCCCCTGGAGACGACCGCTCTCCACCAGTCCGTCCTGGACAGCCTCTCCGGCGGGTACGGCCTGTTCTTCCGGCAGATCGCCGACCAGGTCCGCGCCACCACGCACCCGGACGTCACGGACCCGCAGCTGGCTGACGCCCTGTGGGACCTGGCCTGGTCCGGACGACTGACGAACGACACCCTCTCGCCCCTGCGCGCCCTGCTGGGCTCGGGCCGTACCGCGGGCGCCACCGCTCACCGTGCCAAACGCGCGGTGCCGCGAGGACGCTACGGCTCGCTGACGGCCGCCGCCCGTGCCACGTCCCGCACCGGCCCGCCGACGGTCGCGGGCCGGTGGTCGCTGCTCCCGGCCCGCGAGGGCGACGCCACGGTGCGCGCCCACGCCCTGGCCCGCACGCTGCTGGACCGGCACGGCGTGGTGACCCGCGGCGCCGTCGCCGCCGAGGGCGTCGAGGGCGGTTTCTCGGCGGTGTACCGCATCCTGGCCGCCTTCGAGGAGAGCGGACAGGCCCGGCGCGGCTACGTCGTGGAGGGGCTCGGCGCCGCGCAGTTCGCCATGGAGGGCGCCGTGGACCGCTTGCGCGCGGTCGCCAACGCCCGCGAGCGCGGCGACGGCCCGCCCGGCCGGGCGGGCTTCGGCAACGGCGGCCCCGGGGGGCACACCTCACCCGACGGCTCCGCACCGGACTGGGCCTCCGGCGATTCCCCCTTCGACGACTTCGTGGTGGGCGGTGACGGAGATCCCGGCACCCCGGGCGGCCCCGCCGACGTCTTCGCATCCGCCCAGCCGCTCCCCCGTTCCCGGGGCGACTACGTCTCCCCGCGCGACTACGCCGAACCGGGTGCCGGTGGCCCGCGGGGCGGTGGTGCGCAGGGCGGCTTCGGCCTCCCGCACGGCTCGTACGACGCCGGTTTCCCGGGCCGTCGCGGCCGCCCAACCCCCGCGTCCCGGGCCGTCGTCCTGGCCGCCGCCGATCCGGCGAACGCCTACGGTGCGGCCCTGGGCTGGCCCGAGCCCCCGGCCGGAGCCACGCACAAACCGGGCCGCAAGGCGGGCTCCCTGGTGGTGCTGGTGGAGGGGGAGCCGGCGCTCTACATGGAGCGCGGTGGCAAGACCCTGCTGCTCTGGCCCTCCGACCCGGACGGTCCGCCGGGCGAGGACCCGTCCCTGCGCGCCGCCACGGAGGCCCTCGCCGCTGCCGCCCGCGCGGGTTCCCTCGGCACGGTCACGGTGGAACGGATCAACGGCGCCACAGCCCTGACGTCACCCTTCGGCGCCCTGCTGGAGGAGGCGGGCTTCATCGCCACCCCCCGCGGCCTGCGCATCCGGGCGTGAGCCTGTCACCCTTGACCCATGCCCGAGGGAGACACGGTCTGGCAGGCCGCGCAGAGGCTGCACGCCGCACTGGCGGGCAGGACGCTGACCCGCAGCGACTTCCGCGTGCCCCGCTACGCGACGGTCGACCTCACCGGCCGTACCGTCCTGGACGTCACCCCGCGCGGCAAGCATCTGCTCACCCGCATCGAGGGCGGCCTGACGCTGCACTCGCACCTCAGGATGGACGGTGCCTGGAAGGTGTTCGCCGCCGGTCAGCGCTGGAGCGGCGGCCCGGCGCACCAGATCCGCGTCATCCTGGGCACCGCCGACCGTACGGCCGTCGGCTACCGCCTGCCGGTGCTGGAGCTCCTGCGCACCGCCGACGAGCAGCGCGCGGTCGGCCACCTCGGCCCCGACCTGCTGGGCCCGGACTGGGACCCCGAGCAGGCCCTGGCCAACCTCCGTGAGGACCCGGCCCGCCCCCTCGGTGAGGCCCTGCTCGACCAGCGCAATCTCGCCGGAATCGGCAACGTCTACAAGTGCGAGCTGTGTTTCCTGCTCGGCGTCACCCCGTGGCTCCCGGTCGGCGAGCTGCCCGCCGACCGGGCCGCGAAACTGCCCGCACTCGCCCAGCGGCTCCTGGAGGCCAACCGCGACCGTCCGGTCCGTCGCACGACGGGCCTGCGCGGCCAGGACCTGTTCGTCTACGGCCGCGCGCCCCGCCCGTGCCTGCGGTGCGGCACGTCCGTCCGCCTGGCCGACCAGGGCGACGGTTCCCGTGAGCGCCCGACGTACTGGTGCCCCGCCTGCCAGGCGGGCCCCGCCCCGCGACCGGGCGGCTTCACCGGTGCCGGGCGGCGGCGGAAGGGGACGTGACCCTGTCCGCCGCCGGGCCCATGGCTCAGTCGGCCAGCAGCCCGTCCATCTGGCCGACCGCCTGCCGCAGGCCCTCGACCATGCCCATGTCGGCCAGCTGCTCCATCTGCTCCGCGGAGTCGAAGACCGAGCGCATCTCCATCCGGGTGCCGCCCCCGTGTTCGCTGAGCCGCACGCGAACGGCCATGGTCGGCATGGTGGTGTTCGGCGCACCCTCCTGGTCGGCGAATCCGTCGGTGAACTCCAGCGACGTCGGGGCGTCGACCGAGGTGATCCGCCACCAGCCGCGGTACTTGTCGCCGTCCGGGCCGGTCATGAAGTAGGTGACGTCACCGCCAGGGGTCAGGTCGTGCTCCTCCACGGTCGCGGGGTAGGACGGCGGACCCCACCAGCGCTCCAGCTGCCGCGGGTCGGCCCACAGCCGCCACACCCGTTCGACGGGCGCGGTGAAGTCGGCGACGAGGGTGAGGGTCAGATGCTCGACGTCCTTGTCCAGGCTGGTCACGGTCATCGGTCCTGTCCTTCCGTCGGATGATGCCCACCGGTGCCGGTGTCCTGGGCGAGCAGGTGGGACATGCGCTCCACCCTGCCGCGCCAGGCCGTCTCCAGCCCGTCGAGGGCCTGCCGGGCCCGGTCCACGGCCGCGGGGTCGGTCCGTACGAGCTGTTCCCGCCCCCGGCGCTGCTTGGTCACCAGGCCGGCCCCTTCCAGTACGTCAGCTCGGTCGGTGCCCGCTGTAAAGCGTCTGCCACCGCGGCCCGCGCTAGTGCTCACCGGAGCCCGACGGGCCGCGTCGCGCACCCTTCCCGGCACGGGACGAGGCCGGGGCCCGCACCACCGCCCGCAGGGCCCGGCGCCAGCGCCCCCCGCCGAGAGCTCCCACCGCCTGGCTCCGGGGCACACAGTGCACCGGCAGGACGCTCAGCCCCCATCCGCCGACCGCGACCGCTCCCTCGACCACACCGGCCCCGGGCACCAGCACCAGACGCACCACGGCCCAGCACCACAGCGCGCCGAGCCCCAGCGCCGCCGCCCGGCGCGCGGTCGCCGATGTCATCCGTTTTCGGCTTGGAACATCCAATGCTGCTTCTCGAGATCGGCGGTGACCTGGATGAAGATGTCCTGGCTCACGGGGTCCGGCTCCCCGGTCGCCGTGATCCGTTCCCGCATCCGAGTGATCACCGCGCCCAGCGCCTCGACGATCGTCCCCACCGCGGTGGTGTCGTCCACCCAGCCCTCGGGCGTCACCCCGATGCCGCTGCCGACGGCCACCGTCGCGGCCCGTCCGTCCGGAGACACACCGAGCGCCGAGGCACGCTCGGCCACGGTGTCGGAGTGCGTGCGCGCGGTACCGACGACCTCGTCCAGCTGGAGATGCACGGAGCGGAAGCGCGGCCCGACGACGTTCCAGTGGATCTGCTTCGCGACCAGGGCCAGGTCCACCAGGTCGACGAGGGCACCCTGGAGCGCCTCGGAGACGATCTTGAGATTAGCGTCGGACAAAGGGCTCTTGACGACGTACATCCGCACCTCCGTCGGTTCTCCCCCGGGCATGTCCTTCCACGATGACCGCAGCACCAGGGACCGGCAAACGGGCGGACGCGCCCTGGGCCGGCACCTGCCCGGATACGCAAAAACCCCGACCGCACCCCTCCGGTCTCCCGGAGAGGCCCTGGCCGGGGCCTCGGGCGCCGACGCGCAGACGCTCAGGCGGCGACGACGTCCACCGCTTCCGCGGGCGCCTTGATGGTCACGCGTTCCGGTGGCACGCCGGCCACCGACACGGAACCCAGCATCGGACGAACCGGCGTGGGCACGGACTCGCTCGACGTGGCCGCGGCGGACTGGGCCAGCTCCGCGAGGGCGAGTTCGTCGCTCACTTCTCGCATGAGTTCGGACATCCGTACGTCCAGCGCGTCGCAGATGGCGGACAGCAGCTCGGAGGACGCCTCCTTCTGCCCCCGCTCCACCTCGGAGAGATAGCCGAGTGAGACTCGGGCGGACGAGGAGACTTCGCGCAGAGTACGGCCCTGGCGCTGGCGCTGCCGACGCAGCACGTCACCCAGCAGGCGACGGAGCAGAATCATCGGTGGCTCCCTCCTCGGACCGCGTAGCCGCATCCTTCACGCCCCACCGTACCGCCTCGCGCCGCGGCCGTGCGGGGAGCGATGTCGTGTTCACTCAGGGCTGCAAACATCAAAACCCCCCGTTCCGTTCCGTATCCTGTGCCCGCTCATTCCCGGTCTGTTCGCCCGCGATCTCCCTCAGAAGGAGCGCGAGCACGCTCCGTACACTCTCCATACGAATTTCCGCGCGGTCGCCGTTCAACCGCAGCGCCTCCACTTTTCCGCCAGGGGCGGAACCGTCACTTGGTGCGAAAGGTCCGTGCACGGCCACGTAGACCGTCCCGACCGGTTGTCCGTCCTGTGGATCGGGGCCTGCGACACCGGTCGTCGCGATACCCCAGTCGGCTCCCAGCGCCTTGCGCACGCCGGCCGCCATTTCCGCGGCGACCTGCGGATCCACCGCGCCCCGAGCCGCCAGCAGGTCGCCGTCGACGCCGAGCAGCTCCCGCTTCAGTTCCGTGGCGTAGGCGGTCACCGAACCCCGGAAGACCTTCGACGCCCCCGGGACCGCGGTGATCCCGGCCGCCACCAGACCACCGGTCAGCGACTCGGCGATCGCGAGGGTCTCGCCCCTCACCGTGAGTAGTCGCACCACGTCGGCGGCCGTGGAACTCAACCTTCAGTCTCCTTCAACGCCGCCCTGCGCTCGGCGATTCCCTGCCGGCGCAGGACAATGGCCTGCTTCACGTAGTCCAGTCCGGTCACCACGGTCAGGACGACCGCCGCCGCCATCACCCAGAACCTCAGGGTGGCCAGGGGTCCCGTCAGCGCCAGGACGTACATGCCGACGGCCACGCCCTGGGTGAGGGTCTTCAGCTTGCCGCCGCGGCTCGCCGGGATGACGCCGTACCGAATGACCAGGAAACGCAGCAGGGTGATCCCGAGTTCCCGGCCCAGGATGACGGCCGTGACCCACCAGGGCAGGTCGCCCAGCGCGGAGAGACAGATCAGCGCCGCACCCATGATCGCCTTGTCGGCGATGGGGTCGGCGATCTTCCCGAAGTCCGTGACGAGGTTGTAGGTGCGCGCCAGATGGCCGTCGAAGATGTCGGTGAACATGGCGACGGCGAAGGCCGCCCAGGCGAAGGACCGCCAGGCCGGGTCGTAGCCGCCGTTGCCGAGCATCAGCACCACGAAGACCGGCACGAGGACCAGCCGGAACATCGTCAGCAGATTGGCGACGTTCCAGACGCTCGCCTGGTTGACGGCGGCGGCCGCGATCTTGCCGCCGCGCCCGCCGGCACCGCCCTCGGTCGCACCCCGCTCCACGGCGCCCCCCGAAGTCTTGCGCTCGGCCGGTTCCTGCGCCGCGCCCGAGGCACCGCGCGGGCCGCTCCTGCGCGCACTGGAGGAGCCGCCCGCCGCGGACGCCGGGACTCCGGTCATCTGGCCGCCTCCTCGCTCCACGCGGGCGAGCCCGGCAGCGGCTCGGCCACCAGATCGACACCCTCCGTACCGATCACCTTCGCGTCGACCATACGACCGGCACTCAGACCTTCGCCGCCCGTGAGCAGCACCTGGCCGTCCGTCTCCGGAGCCTGGTGGGCCGCACGCCCGTACACGCCGTCCTCGTCCACGGACTCCACGAGCACCCGCACGGTCGAGCCGACCCGCTCCTCGGCCCGCTGCGAGACGAGTTCCTCGGCCAGCCGGGACACGCGTGCCAGCCGCTCGGCGACGACGTCCTCGTCGACCTTGTTCTCGTAGGTCGCCGCCTCGGTGCCCTCCTCGTCGGAGTAGCCGAAGACGCCGATGGCGTCCAGCCGCGCGTGGTTCAGGAACCGCTCGAGCTCGGCGAGGTCGGCCTCGGACTCGCCGGGGAAGCCGACGATGAAGTTGGAGCGCACGCCGGCCTCGGGGGCCTTGCTCCGGATGGTGTCCAGCAGCTCCAGGAAGCGGTCGGTGTCGCCGAAGCGGCGCATGGCGCGCAGCACGTTCGGCGCGGAGTGCTGGAAGGACAGGTCGAAGTAGGGCATGACCTTCGGCGTCGAGGTCAGCACGTCGATCAGGCCGGGGCGCATCTCGGCCGGCTGGAGGTAGCTGACGCGCACCCGCTCGAGGCCGTCGACCTCGGCGAGCTCGGGCAGCAGGGACTCCAGCAGACGGATGTCGCCGAGGTCCTTGCCGTAGGAGGTGTTGTTCTCGGAGACCAGCATGACCTCCTTGACGCCCTGCTCGGCCAGCCACCGCGTCTCGTTCAGCACGTCGCTCGGGCGGCGCGAGATGAAGGAGCCGCGGAAGGACGGGATGGCGCAGAAGGAGCAGCGCCGGTCGCAGCCGGAGGCCAGCTTCACGGAGGCGACCGGGGAGCCGTCCAGGCGGCGGCGCAGGGGCGCGCGGGGGCCGGAGGCGGGGGCGACGCCCTCCGGGAGGTCGGCCGGTCCGTGCCCGGGCAGTGCGACGGCGGCGCCGGCCTCCTGCCGCTCGGCGGGGCTGATCGGCAGCAGCTTGCGACGGTCGCGGGGGGTGTGGGCGGCGTGGACGCCGCCGCTGAGGATGGTCTGCAGCCGGTCGGAGATGTCGGCGTAGTCGTCGAAGCCGAGGACGCCGTCGGCTTCGGGCAGCGCCTCGGCGAGCTCCTTGCCGTACCGCTCGGCCATGCAGCCCACGGCCACCACGGCCTGGGTTCTGCCGTGACCCTTGAGGTCGTTGGCCTCCAGGAGGGCGTCGACCGAGTCCTTCTTGGCGGCCTCGACGAAGCCGCACGTGTTCACGACGGCGACGTCCGCTTCCTCGGCGTCCTCGACGAGCTTCCAGCCGTCCGCCTCCAGACGGCCTGCGAGCTCCTCCGAGTCCACCTCGTTACGGGCGCAGCCAAGGGTGACGAGTGCGACGGTACGGCTTTCAGGCATGGGCTCTAGACTACTTCGTCCCGCCGACGGCCCACGTCGACGGGGTTGGCCGATCTTGGCCAACCCCGTAGCGACTCGTCCCCCCGGTCCTTTTATCCGACCTGCGGGTCGCCCTTCGTGTACGTCAGGCGCTGCACGGAGCCGGGCTGGAAGTCGTCCTCGATCTTCTTGCCGTTCACGTACAACTGGATCGCGCCGGCGTCGCCGAGGACGAGCTTGATCTTCTCGTTGTCCTGGAAGGTCTTGGAGTCACCCTGCTTGAGCAGGCCGTCGAACAGCTGCCGGCCGTTGTGGTCGTGGACGGAGATCCAGCTGCGGCCCTCGTCGGCGCTGACCTTGACGGTCACCTTGTCGCGGGGCGCGGCGGCGATCGCGCTCTCGGAGGGGTCCGGCTTCGGGTCGGCCGGCTTCTTCGGCTTGGCACTCGGTGAGATGGACCCGCCGGCCGTCGGCTGGGCCCCCTCGGCGACGCTCGCCTCGGAACCGCCGTCGTCGCCGCCCTTGACGAAGGTGAAGCCGACGAAGCCGATCACGGCGACGATCGCGGCCACCATCGCCGCGGTCCAGTTGGGTCCGCGCCGCTCCGGACGGATGCGTTCCGCCTCGAACAGGGGCGCGGCGGGTGTCGGGGCCGGGCGTCCGCCGTGGTCGGCGTCGTACTGCGCGAGCAGTTCGGCCGGGTCGAGCCGGACGGCCTTGGCCAGGGTCCTGATGTGGCCGCGGGCGTAGACGTCGCCGCCGCACGGCGTGAAGTCGTCCGCCTCGATGGCGTGCACGATGGCGATACGGACGCGGGTGGCGCTGCTGATGTCGTCGACGGTCAACCCGGCGGCGATGCGCGCCTGTTGCAGGGCACGGCCGACAGAGGGGCGGGCTTCCTCAGAGATGTCTTCGGACACGCCTTCGATCGGACGCTCGTCTTCAGGGGAGTTGCCGATGGACACGGGGGCGCCTTTCGAGCGTTTAGCCGCCTGTGCTGGACGTTCAGTCTAGGGGGGGTGCAAACGGGTGGGGCAACCGGACGGCGGGACTTGTACGCCATCGGTATGGCTTCGTGTCCCGATGGCGGTGTACCTCTTTGTCGCTTCCCTCAACTTGACGTACGGCATGGGGAAACGGTTGCTCATTGATCCCTAACGGGTGAGTCACGATCGGCCGGTCGGCCGTCCCGATCCGCCACGCGAGGTGATCCGCGCGTACCGTTCCCTACCCCTCAGACTCCCCCCGGATCACCGCGAGCACGCCGTCCAGCTCGTCAGCCTTCACAAGAACGTCACGAGCCTTCGAACCCTCGCTCGGTCCGACGATGTTCCGCGACTCCATCAGGTCCATCAGGCGTCCGGCCTTGGCGAAGCCGACGCGCAGCTTGCGCTGGAGCATCGAGGTCGACCCGAACTGGGTGGAGACGACCAGCTCGGCCGCCTGGCACAGCAGGTCGAGGTCGTCGCCGATGTCCTCGTCGATCTCCTTCTTCTGCTTGGTGCCGACGACGACGTCGTCCCGGAAGACGGGCGCCATCTGGTCCTTGCAGTGCTGGACGACGACCGCGACCTCCTCCTCGGTCACGAACGCGCCCTGCATACGGGTCGGCTTGTTCGCGCCCATCGGCAGGAAGAGGCCGTCGCCCTTGCCGATCAGCTTCTCCGCGCCGGGCTGGTCGAGGATGACCCGCGAGTCCGCCAGCGAGGAGGTGGCGAAGGCCAGCCGGGAGGGCACGTTCGCCTTGATCAGACCCGTGACGACGTCCACCGACGGCCGCTGCGTGGCGAGCACCAGGTGGATGCCGGCCGCGCGCGCGAGCTGCGTGATGCGCACGATGGCGTCCTCGACGTCCCGGGGAGCCACCATCATCAGGTCGGCCAGCTCGTCGACGATCACCAGCAGGTACGGATAGGGCTGGAGCTCGCGCTCGCTGCCCTCGGGCGGCTTGACCTTGCCCTCGCGCACGGCACGGTTGAAGTCGTCGATGTGCCGGTAGCCGTAGGCCGCGAGGTCGTCGTAGCGCAGGTCCATCTCGCGCACCACCCACTGGAGCGCCTCGGCGGCCCGCTTCGGGTTGGTGATGATCGGTGTGATCAGGTGCGGGATGCCCTCGTACGCGGTCAGCTCGACGCGCTTGGGGTCGACCAGGATCATCCGGACGTCCTCCGGGGTCGCCCGCATCATGATCGAGGTGATCAGGCAGTTGATGCAGGACGACTTGCCGGAGCCGGTGGCGCCGGCGACCAGCATGTGCGGCATCTTCGCCAGCGAGTGCATGACGTAGCCGCCCTCGACGTCCTTGCCGAAGGCCACCAGCATGGGGTCGTCGTCCTCGGCGGACTCCGCGAGCCGCAGCACGTCGCCGAGGTTGACCATCTCCCGGTCGGTGTTGGGGATCTCGATGCCGACCGCGGACTTGCCGGGGATCGGGCTGATGATCCGCACGTCGGGGCTGGCGACGGCATACGCGATGTTCTTGGTCAGCGCGGTGATGCGCTCCACCTTCACGGCGGGCCCGAGCTCCACCTCGTACCGCGTGACCGTCGGGCCGCGGGTGAAGCCGGTGACGGCCGCGTCGACCTTGAACTCGGTGAAGACCGTGGTGAGCGAGGCCACGATGGCGTCGTTGGCGGCGCTGCGCGACTTGCCGGGGCCGCCGCGCGTGAGGAGGTCGAGGGCCGGCAGGGAGTAGGTGATGTCGCCGGAGAGCTGGAGCTGCTCGGCACGCGGCGGCAGCTCCCGCTCCTGCGGCAGCGGGGTCTTGGTGAGGTCGGGGACCTCCACCTTGGCCGGGTCCTGCCTGGACGGGTCCTTCCTGAGCTTCCCGGGCTGCGGGCGCGCGGCCGGGACCGGTGTGGGCGTCGGTGTCGTCGACTCGCGCTCCCCCGTGCTCACGCCCTGGGTGAGGTCGGCGACCAGCGGGGACGGCGGCATCCCGTGCAGGACGGCGCCGTCGAGCGCGGCGGCGGCCGCGGCGGCGACGTCCACGGCGTCCATCGGCCGGTTCGCGTCGGGCTGCGGCACGGCAGACCGGCGGGGCCGGCCGCGGCGGCGGGCGAGCGCCTCCTGCTCGACCGCGTCGGGGTCGTACGGCTCGGCGGCGGGCGGTCCCCCGCGCCTGCGGGGGCGCGCGGGCAGCGACTCGCGCCACTGGTCGTCGTACCGCTCGTCGTCGTCGGTGATGAGGTCCGTCTCCGGGTCGTCGACGAGCCCCAGCCGCACGCCGAGCAGCCGCAGTCGCTGCGGGATGGCGTTGACGGGGGTGGCCGTGACGACCAGCAGTCCGAAGACGGTGAGCAGCACGAGCAGCGGCACGGCGAGTACGTCGGTCATCGTGTACGACAGCGGGGTCGCCGCGCCCCAGCCGATCAGGCCGCCGGCGTCCCTTATCGCCTGCATGCCGGCGCTGCGGGCGGGTGAGCCGCAGGCGATGTGCACCTGGCCGAGCACGCCGACGACCAGGGCCGACAGGCCGATCACGATCCGGCCGTTGGCCTCGGGCTTCTCCGGATGCCGGATCAGACGCACGGCGACGGCGCCGAGCAGGATCGGCACGAGCAGGTCGAGCCGGCCGAAGGCTCCGGTCACCAGGATCTCGACGAGGTCGCCGACGGGGCCCTTGAGGTCGGCCCAGGTACCGGCGGCGACGATCAGCGCCATGCCGAGCAGCAGCAGCGCGACGCCGTCCTTGCGGTGCGCCGGGTCGAGGTTCTTCGCGCCCTGGCCTATGCCGCGGAAGACGGCGCCGACGGCGTGCGCGATACCCAGCCAGAGGGCGCGTACGAGCCGGTAGACGCCGCCCGTCGGACTGGGAACCGGTGCGGGCGCGGGCTTCTTCGCCGCTGCCTTTCGGGCGGGCGCCTTCTTCGCGGGTGCCTTTTTCGCGGCGGCCTTCCTCGCCGGAGCCTTCGCGGGAGCCGCCGCCTTCTTGGCGGGCTGCTTCTTGGCTGCGGAGGGACGTGAGGCCATGGGTGTGAGGTTACCGGTGGAGGCGGCGGTCGACACGTGTGCCTACCGCTTCACCCGTTCGTGTCGTCCGCGCGCGGGTCCGGAACTGACGCGGTGGGTACGGACGCTGACATGACTTCACGGACCGCCCCACCGACAGCCTCAGTTCACCGCGGCCTGGCCTCCGGAAGAACCCGGTTCGAGGGCGTCCAGGGCTCGGCGCAGGCCCGTGAGCTTGCGCTCCAGATGGGCCGCGGTCGCCACCGCCGCCGCGTCGGTCGACTCGTCGCCCAGCTGCTTGGAGAGCGCCTCGGCCTGCTCCTCGACGGCCGCCAGCCGCGCCGACAGCTCGGCGAGCAGCCCCGCCGGCTCCTTGGTCTCGACACCGGCGGACTTGCCGCCGCCCTCCAACTGCAGGCGCAGCAGGGCCGCCTGCTCGCGCAGCTGGCAGTTCTTCATGTAGAGCTCGACGAAGACGGAGACCTTCGCGCGCAGCACCCACGGGTCGAACGGCTTGGAGATGTAGTCCACCGCACCGGCCGCGTACCCGCGGAAGGTGTGGTGCGGCCCGTGGTTGATCGCGGTGAGGAAGATGATCGGGATGTCCCGGGTCCGCTCCCGCCGCTTGATGTGCGCGGCTGTCTCGAAACCGTCCATGCCCGGCATCTGGACGTCCAGCAGAATGACCGCGAAGTCATCCGTGAGCAGTGCTTTGAGCGCTTCCTCCCCGGACGATGCCCGCACCAGCGTCTGATCGAGCGCCGAGAGGATCGCCTCCAGCGCCAGCAGATTCTCCGGCCGGTCATCGACCAGGAGGATCTTGGCCTTCTGCACCATGGCCCGCCCTCCTCGCCCCGGCGTGGGGCCTCCCCTGTCCGCAGGACTTGGGACCGCACCGGCGGGTGCCGCCCCAGGGGACGACTCCCTTGCGTCGCCCGTCCTTGTGCCGGTCATCGTAGCCGCACCCCGCCTGTCACCACACCCTGTCACCGCGATGTCACTGTGTACGTAGCAGAAACGCGGCGGGAGACCAGAAGGTTCCCCGAATCCCGTACTTCTACACGACTTCGAGCACACTGAGTCAGCAACTCCGCGTGAACGCCGAAGTCCCACGCCACGCCCACGCACATCACGTTCGCACACTGCCGCCCGGACGTGCCGCTCACTCCTCCCGCATCCACTGCTCCATCACCGTCAGCAGGTGGTCGGGGTCGACCGGCTTCGTGACGTAGTCGGAGGCGCCCGACTCGATCGCCTTCTCCCGGTCGCCCTTCATCGCCTTGGCGGTCAGCGCGATGATCGGAAGCCCGGCGAACTGGGGCATCCGGCGGATCGCCGTGGTCGTCGCGTACCCGTCCATCTCGGGCATCATGATGTCCATCAGGACGACCGCGACATCCTCGTGCTGCTCCAGCACCTCGATGCCCTCCCGGCCGTTCTCGGCGTACAGCACGGACAGGCCGTGCTGCTCCAGGACGCTGGTGAGGGCGAAGACGTTGCGGATGTCGTCGTCGACGATCAGCACCTTCTGGCCGCCGAACCGGATGCTCCGGTGCGACTGCGGCGCCGCGTCCTGCCCGCCGGCCGGCCGCCGCTCCTGCCGGGCCACCTGCTCGTCGGGCTCCGGCACGGCCCTGCGGCGGCGCCGGAACAGCGCCGCGGCACCGTTCTGCGAGTCCTGGTACGACTTCACCTCGGCCGGCGTCTCGACCTGCGTCTCCGGCATCTCCGCCCGGGCACTCGAGGAGGCCGGCGACTCGCCCGCCTCCAGGGACGGCATGGCCTGCGGGTAACCCTGCGGCGGCAACTCGCTCGGATGCAGCGGCAGGTAGAGCGTGAACGTGGACCCGCGTCCCGGCTCGCTCTGCGCGTGGATCTCGCCGCCCAGCAGCTGCGCGATCTCCCGCGAGATGGACAGCCCAAGTCCCGTACCGCCGTACTTGCGGCTGGTGGTGCCGTCGGCCTGCTTGAACGCCTCGAAGATCACCCGCATCTTGCTGGCCGCGATCCCGATGCCGGTGTCGCTCACCGAGAACGCGATCAGCTCGGCGCCCGGGTCGGTCATCGAGCCGGCCTCCAGCAACTGTTCCCGGATGCCCTGCGGAACGTCGTCCCGGGCCGGCCGGATCACCAGCTCGACGGCGCCGGAGTCGGTGAACTTCACCGCGTTGGACAGCAGGTTGCGCAGCACCTGGAGCAGCCGCTGCTCGTCGGTGTGCAGGGTGGCGGGCAGCTCCGGCGACACCCGCACCGACAGGTCCAGGCCCTTCTCGGCGGTCAGCGGCCGGAAGGTGGCCTCCACGTAGTCGACGAGCTGGACGAGGGCGATCCGCGTCGGCGAGACGTCCATCTTGCCGGCCTCGACCTTCGACAGATCGAGGATGTCGTTGATGAGCTGGAGCAGGTCGGAACCGGCGCCGTGAATGGTCTCGGCGAACTCGACCTGCTTCGGCGACAGGTTCGCGTCGGCGTTGTCGGCGAGCAACTTGGCCAGAATCAGCAGGGAGTTGAGCGGCGTACGCAGCTCGTGCGACATGTTGGCCAGGAACTCGCTCTTGTAGCGCATCGAGACCGCGAGCTGCTCGGCGCGCTCCTCCAGGACCTGCCGCGCCTCCTCGATCTCGGTGTTCTTCACCTCGATGTCGCGGTTCTGCTGCGCCAGCAGCTCGGCCTTCTCCTCGAGTTCGGCGTTGGACGACTGGAGCGCCTTCTGCCGCTGCTCCAACTCCTCGGACCGCTCCCGCAGTTGCTCCGTCAGCTCCTGCGACTGCTTCAGCAGCACCTCCGTCTTGGTGTTGACGGAGATGGTGTTGACGCTGGTCGCGATCATCTCGGCGATCTGGTTGAGGAAGTCCTTCTGGATCTGCGTGAACGGGGTGAAGGACGCCAGCTCGATGACGCCGAGCACCTGCCCCTCGAACAGCACCGGCAGGACGATCACCTGGGCGGGCGGGGCCTCCCCGAGCCCGGAGGAGATCTTCAGATAGCCGCTCGGCGCCTTCTCCACCAGGATGGTGCGCTTCTCCTGGGCGGCCGTTCCGACCAGCGCCTCCCCCGGCCGGAACGAGGTGGGCATGGACCCCATCGAGTAGCCGTACGACCCGAGCATGCGCAGCTCGTACTGGTCGTCGTCGGCACCGGGCTGCTCCTGGCCGTCGACCAGCGGCATGGCGAGGAAGAACGCGCCGTGCTGTGCGGAGACCACCGGGGTCAGCTCGCTCATGATCAGCGAGGCCACGTCCTGGAGGTCCCGGCGGCCCTGCATCAGCGCGGAGATGCGGGCGAGATTGCCCTTGAGCCAGTCCTGCTCCTTGTTGGCGATCGTGGTGTCGCGCAGGTTGGCGATCATCTTGTTGATGTAGTCCTGGAGCTCGGAGATCTCCCCGGAGGCGTCCACGTCGATCTTCAGGTTCAGGTCACCGCGGGTCACCGCGGTCGCCACGCGCGCGATGGCACGGACCTGCCGGGTCAGGTTCCCGGCCATCTCGTTCACGGACTCCGTCAGGTCCCGCCAGGTGCCGTCCACGTCCCGCACCCGAGCCTGCCCGCCGAGCTGGCCCTCCGTACCCACCTCGCGGGCCACGCGGGTCACCTCCTCGGCGAAGGAGGACAGCTGGTCGACCATCGTGTTGATCGTGGTCTTCAGCTCGAGGATCTCACCGCGCGCGTCGATGTCGATCTTCTTCGTCAGGTCGCCCTTGGCGATGGCGGTCGTGACCATGGCGATGTTGCGCACCTGACCGGTCAGGTTGGACGCCATCTGGTTCACCGACTCGGTGAGGTCCTTCCACGTACCGGACACGCCCGGCACGTGCGCCTGCCCGCCGAGGATGCCGTCCGTACCCACCTCGCGGGCCACCTTGGTGACCTGGTCCGCGAACGAACTCAGCGTCTTCACCATGGTGTTGAAGGTCTCGGCGAGCTGCGCGACCTCACCGCGCGCCTCGATCGTCACCGTCCGCGTGAGGTCGCCGTTGGCGACGGCCGCGGCCACCTGGGAAATGTTCCTCACCTGAACGGTGAGGTTCTTCGCCATCAGGTTGACGTTGTCGCTGAGGTCCTTCCAGATGCCCACGACACCCGGCACGTGCGCCTGCCCGCCGAGGATGCCCTCGGTACCCACCTCGCGCGCCACCCGCGTGACCTGCTCGGCGAAGGACGACAACTGGTCGACCATGGTGTTGACGGTGGTGACGAGCTCGAGGATCTCGCCCTTGGCGTCGACGGTGATCTTCTTGGACAGGTCGCCCTTGGCCACGGCGGTGGTGACCTCGGCGATGTTGCGGACCTGCATGGTCAGGTTGTTGGCCATGCCGTTCACGGACTGCGTGAGGTCCTTCCAGGTGCCGGAGACACCCTGCACCTCGGCCTGGCCGCCGAGGATGCCCTCGGTACCGACCTCCCGCGCGACGCGCGTGACCTCCTGGGCGAACGACGACAGCTGGTCCACCATCGTGTTCAGCGTGTTCTTGAGCTCCAGGATCTCCCCGCGCGCGTCCACGGTGATCTTCTGGGACAGGTCACCGCGGGCCACCGCCGTCGCGACCTGCGCGATGTTGCGGACCTGCGCGGTGAGGTTGCCGGCCATGCCGTTCACCGAGTCGGTCAGGTCGCGCCACACGCCGGCGACCCCGGGCACCTGCGCCTGTCCGCCGAGACGGCCCTCCGTGCCCACCTCGCGGGCCACGCGCGTGACCTGCTCGGCGAACGACGACAGCTGGTCCACCATCGTGTTGATGGTGTTCTTCAGCTCCAGGATCTCCCCGCGCGCGTCGACGTCGATCTTCTGGGAAAGGTCGCCGCGGGCCACCGCCGTCGTCACCTGCGCGATGTTGCGCACCTGGGAGGTCAGGTTCCCCGCCATCGAGTTGACGGAGTCCGTGAGCTCCTTCCAGGTGCCCGACACCCCGTCGACGCGGGCCTGACCGCCGAGGCGGCCCTCCGTGCCCACGTCCCGAGCCATCCGGGTCACCTGGTCGGCGAAGCTGGAGAGCTGGTCCACCATCGTGTTCACGGTGTTCTTCAGCTGGAGCATCTCGCCCGAGACGTCCACGGTGACCTTCTGCGACAGATCGCCGTTGGCCACGGCCGTCGTCACCTGCGCGATGTTCCTCACCTGACCGGTGAGGTTGCGGAACGCCGTGTTGACGGAGTCGGTGAGGTCCTTCCACGTGCCCGCCGCCCCGGGCACCTGCGCCTGGCCGCCCAGCTCGCCCTCGACACCGACCTCCCGGGCCACGCGCGTGACCTCGGCGCCGAAGGAGGACAGCTGGTCCACCATCGTGTTGACGGTGTTCTTCAGCTCCAGCATCTCGCCGGCCACGTCGACCGTGACCTTCTGGGACAGGTCCCCGTTGGCCACCGCCGTCGTCACCGCGGCGATGTCACGCACCTGGGTGGTCAGGTTCCGGAAGACGGTGTTGACGGAGTCGGTCAGGTCCTTCCAGATCCCCGCCGCACCCGGCACGTTCGCCTGACCGCCGAGCTGCCCCTCACCGCCGACCTCGTTGGCCACCCGCGTGACCTCGTCCGCGAAGATCCGCAGCGTCTCGGTCATCTGGTTGATCGTCTCGGCGAGCTGCGCGACCTCGCCGCGAGCCGGCACGGTCACCTTCAGCGACAGGTCACCGTTGGCGACCGCGGTCGTCACCTCGGAGATCCCGCGCACCTGGGCCGTCAGATTCCCGGCCATGGTGTTGACGGAGTCCGTGAGCTCCTTCCACACACCCGCCACTCCGGGCACCTGCGCCTGACCGCCCAGCGCGCCCTCGGTACCCACCTCACGGGCGACACGCGTCACCTCGGAGGAGAACGCGGAGAGCTGGTCCACCATCGTGTTGACGGTGTTCTTCAGCTCCAGCATCTCGCCGGCCACGTGAACCGTGACCTTCCGGGACAGATCTCCCTTGGCCACGGCCGTCGTCACCAGCGCGATGTCCCGCACCTGCGCGGTCAGCCGGTACGCCATCGTGTTGACGGAGTCCGTGAGGTCCTTCCACGAGCCGGACATGCCGCGCACCTGGGCCTGCCCGCCCAGCTTGCCCTCGGTACCGACCTCGCTGGCCACCCGCGTGACCTCGTCCGTGAACGTCGACAACTGGTCGACCAGGTTGTTCACGGTCCGTCCGACCTTCAGGAACTCCCCGCGCAGCGGATGCCCGGTGCCCTCCGCCGTCTGCGTCCGCAGCTCCATGCGGGGCGACAGGTCACCGTCCGCCACCGCCGACAGCACCCGGCTGACCTCGGAGACGGGCCGTACGAGGTCGTCCACGAGCGCGTTGGAGTTGTCGATCGCGGTCGCCCAGGACCCCTCGCAGGCCCCCGTCTCCAGCCGCTCCGTGAGCTTTCCTTCACGTCCGACCATCCGCCGCACCCGCGCCAGCTCGCCCGTGAGATGCAGATTGCGGTCGGCCACCTCGTTGAAGACCGCCGCGATCTCCGACATCACGCCGTCCCCGGACACCGTGAGCCGCTTGCGGAAGTTCCCCTCCCGCATCGCCACGAGCGCCGTGAGCAGCCGGTTCAGCGACGCCGTTTCGACCGTCGTCGTACCGCCTCGTGCCTTGCCCTGCTTACTCAGGGACTGTCCGCCTTTCGCGCGCGTCTTCGTGGCCCGCGTCGCTGCGCCAGACTCCACTGTGTCCCTCCCGCAGGGGTCGACCGTTACTGCTTGTGCCCGGTGCACCTCACGGTGACCGGCTACTGCCGCGCGCTTCCTGTGCCGCCGCGTGCTCCGGCCCGGCTGACCGGGCCGCTGCCAGGGCTGCTGCCCATGGAGCCCGCTCGGCATTCGGCCTGCCCGGACGCACACAGGAAGCTTGCCCAGTGTTTCACCCCGGCCCAACCAGGCCATAACAGTTCGGCAGCTTCGCACATCGTCCGCACACCCTCTGGGCGGAAACACTGCAGACCGGCATCCGCGGGGGCGGCGAAGGTAAGTAACCTTGCATGCGGCTGTCCAGCCGTGCCGGTTCTGTCCGGCCTGGGCGGTGGCACGAGACGAGCGGGCACGGAGGGGCGGCCGGACACATGACCACCGGACTGGTCCCGGGGGAGCAGCCCCCGGATCACGGGCCGACGGACGGCCTGCCGCAGCAGCGGCACGAGCCGGTCGGCCATCGGGCCGTGCACGTGCACGTGGACGTGGAGAGAGGGTCGAGGAGTTCTGTGATCACCGCGCGCGCGGCCGCCAGTTTCGAGCCCGTCGGACGATCGGTGGCGAGCGCACGTTCCTTCGTCCGCGACACCCTCCAGGGCTGGGGCCATGCCGACATCGTCGACGACGCCGTGGTGCTCACCAGCGAACTGGTGACCAATGCCGTCGTGCACGCCGGCACCGCCGCCGACGTGGTGTGTCTGCGCAGTGACGACGGCGTGCGCATCGAGGTGGGCGACCGCTACCCCGAGCGCGAGGTGCCGATCCAGGGCTCGGCCGTCAACATGGGCAGCCCCGACCGCGAGGGCGGACGCGGCCTCCAGCTCTGCGCGGCCCTGGCCGGCCACTGGGGCGTCGAGTACACGCCCACGCACAAGAACGTCTGGTTCCAGCTGGACCTGCCCGCGCGCGCGGTCGGTACCCGTTCCGCGGGCCCGGCCCTCCCGGCCGAACTGCTGCCGGTCGCCGACGGCCGCGTCCGCGTCGCCGTCGTCCAGATCGACCGTACCGGCGCCATCACCGCCTGGAACGAGGACGCCGAGGAGCTCTTCGGCTACCCGGCCGAGCAGGTCACCGGCAAGCCGCTGACCGACCTCGCCGCCTGGCCGCACACCCCGGGCACCAGCACGGGCATCGTCGAGGCTCTCCAGCTCTCCCGCTGGGAGGGCAGCTACGGCATAAGGGACGCCGACGGCCGCGTCACCCCGGTCTACGCCTCCCACCTCCGCGTCCGTGACGCCGGCGGCGAACCCTCCACGGTCTGCCTCCTCGTGCGGGACCACGAGCGTGCCGTGCTGCAGACACCGCTGCGCGTGCCTGCCTCCGACTCCGGCGGCTCCTCCGACGGCCAGAGCACCGACCCCTTCGAGGTGTTCATCGGCTCCCCCGCCCCGGACGACCTCGACGGCCTCCTCCAGCGCACGGTCGAACGGGCCCGCGACATGCTGGACGCCGACGCCGCCTTCCTGCTGCTCGCCACCGACGACGAAACGGAGCTGGAGGTCCGCGCCTCCACCGGCCTGCCCTCCGCCCGCCAGCGCTTCGCCCGCGTCCCCGTCGAGGCGGGCCCCGGCCGCTACGGCTCCGCGCGCATGCCCGCCGTCCACGACGACCTCGCCGCGGTCCCCGGTGCCGTCCCCCTGCTGAACGGCACCGGCATGCGCTCGGTCGTCACCGTCCCCCTCAAGGTCGAGGGCCGCCTCACCGGCTCGCTCGGCGTCGCGGCCGAATCCGCCGGCCGGTACTCCAACGAGGAGGCCCTGCGTCTCCAGTTCGCCGCCGACCGCATCGCCCTCGCCGTCGAGTCGGCCCGCCTGGGCGAGCTGGAGCGGCTGCGCCGCGGCTCGCTCAGCTTCCTCGTCGAGGCCTCCGACCTTCTCGCCGGCACCCTGGACCGTGACCAGACCCTGGCCCTCATGGCGCAGATGACGGTCCCGACCCTGGCCACCTGGTGCGCCGTCTACACCATCGCCGACCAGGCCTCGGACCCCTACCTGTCGTACGTCCTGCACGAGGACGAGGAACTCATCGACGGCATCAAGTCCCTGCTCTCCAAGATCGACCCGCCCGACCCGGTGCCCACTCCGGGCGCCCGCGTCTGGACGGCTCCCGCCGAGGTCGCCCACCAGGCGGCGCTGCGCAGTTCCATGCGCAGCCTCGGCCTGAGCGGCGGCCCCACCCAGAAGGTCAGCTCCGGCATCGGCCCGACCCTGGCCACGGCCTCCGCCGTCGGCGGCGAGACCGTCGTCCTGCCCTTGGTGGCGCGCAACCGCGTCATCGGCATGCTGACCCTCGGCAAGCCCACCGACGAGCACTTCCGCCAGGAGATCCTGGAACTCGCCGAGGACCTGTCCCGCCGAGCCGCCCTCGCCCTGGACAACGCCCGTCTGTACTCGGAGCGCACGGCCATCAGCCAGTCCCTCCAGCGCAGCCTGCTGCCGCCGGAGCTCCCCCTGATCGACGGCGTCGAGGTCGAGGTCATCTACCGCGCGGCCGGCGAGGGCAACGAGGTCGGCGGCGATTTCTACGACCTCTTTCCCATCAGCGACGGCGCCTACGGCTTCGCCATCGGCGACGTCTGCGGTACGGGCCCGAACGCGGCGGCGGTCACGGGCCTGGCCCGGCACGCCCTGCGCCTGCTGGCCCGCGAGGGCCTGAGCGGGCCCGCGGTCCTGGAGCGCCTCAACTCCGCCATCCTCGACGAGGGCGCCCGCAGCCGCTTCCTCACCCTCCTCTACGGCGAGATGCGCCCGCAGGAGGACGGCAGCGCCGAGCTGAAGGTCGTCTGCGCCGGCCACCCCCTCCCCCTGCGCCTGCGCCAGGACGGCACGGTGGAACCGGCTGCCGAGCCGCAGCCGCTGCTCGGCGTCCTGGAGGACCTGGAGCTTTACGAGCAGACGGTCACTCTGGACCCGGGCGACGTCCTGCTCTGCGTCACGGACGGTGTCACGGAGCGCCGCGAGGGCACGCGCATGCTGGGCGACGACGGCCTCGCCGACGTCCTGACCACCTGCACGGGCCTGACGGCGGGCGCGGTGGCGGCCCGCATCATGCGCGCCGTGGAGCGCTTCGCGTCGGACGCGCCGTCCGACGACATGGCGATCCTGGCGATGCGGGTGCCGGAGCCGCACGCGGACTGACGCACCGGATCAGGGCATGCGAAAGGCCCCGCCCAATGGGCGGGGCCTTTCTGTTGTGGAGCCCCCAAACGGAATCGAACCGTTGACCTTCTCCTTACCATGGAGACGCTCTACCGACTGAGCTATAGGGGCCTGTCGCCTTGTCGAGGTTTCCCTCGCGGCAACGGAATAGATCATACCCCGAACAGAGGGGTGCTCCCAACACTGCTTTCAGTGCGCGGGTTGCAGCAGCCCGCCCAGCGCATTGCACGCGGACACGATCCGCTGCATGTCCCGCTTCGTCAGCGAGGCGTCCACCGGCAGCGCGAGGGTCTCCTCGGCGGCGCGCTCCGTCTCCGGCAAGGACACGCAACGCCGGAACCCGGGCATTCGGTGCACGGGTGTCTGCACGGGCACCCGGCAGTCGACTCCCCTCCCCCGCACGGCCCGGGCGAACGCGTCCCGGTCGGGCCGGCCGTTGCCCGGCACCCGCACCACGTACTGCTGATAGGTGTGCCCGTCGCCCCCGTCGGGAGTGCGCACGCCCTTCAACTTCCCGTCGAGATAGGCCGCCCGCTCCCTGCGCCGCGCTATGTCGTCGTACGGCCCGTCGGACTCCCCTTGCTCCAGGACGAGCAGTCCGTGCCGCTGCCCGATCCCGTGCAGCCGAGCCATGTCCGCCGGCCGCCCGAAGCGGTGTACGGCGACCACGGCCACGGTCCGGGGTGTCAGCGCCGCCTCCACGGCGGACCCGTCGAGGCAGTACGTCGCCGGATCTATGTCGGCGAACACGGGCAACGCACCGACGAGGGCCACGTGTTCAGCGACCTCCGCGTTCCCGAAGGCGGGCACGACGACCTCGTCACCGACGCCTACGCCGGCGGCCCTGAGCATGGCAGCAGTACTCATGCCGACGATGCTGGTCGCGCCATGTGAACGTCAAGTGACGCACAACAAAAAAGGGTTGGACCCGGAACCGAAGTTCGGGGTCCAACCCTTTTGAATGATTGTTCGGCGGCGTCCTACTCTCCCACAGGGTCCCCCCTGCAGTACCATCGGCGCTGAAAGGCTTAGCTTCCGGGTTCGGAATGTAACCGGGCG
>NZ_JBIWKU010000011.1:0-312959 GCF_044765825.1 Streptomyces flaveolus
GACCCGTACAGGGCGCGTTCCCGCTCCACCAGCAGGGGCAGCGGGTCGGAGGTGGTGACCAGTTCCCGCAGCGGATGCCGGGCCAGCACCGCGTCGACCTCCGGCGTCAACGCCGCCGCCAGCCGGGACGCGGCCGGGCGTGTGTCGTCCCGCAGCGCGTCGACGGCGGCGAGGAGCTGGGTGCGCCCCCGGCTCTCCGGCACGTCCGCCGCGGCGCGCTCGTACAGCCGCGCGCCCTCCTCCAGGACGAGCTCCGTGTCGATGCCGGCCGGGATCTTGATCTGCGCGTGGTGCCGCCAGGTGGTGACCGGATCACCCCACGCCTCGACGGTGTACGACCACAGGCCGGGCTCCCCGGCGCTCACCGTGGCCCCCCAGCGGTCGGTGCCCGGGGCCAGCTCCCGCATCGGCGTCCACGGACCCGGCCGGCCCCGTGGATCCCTGAGGACGACGTTGGCCGCCACCGCGTCGTGCCCCTCCCGGAACACGGTGGCCGATATCTCGAACGCCTCGCCGGTCACGGCCTTGGCGGGCCGGCGTCCTTGCCGGACGACGGGGCGCACGTCGAGGACGGGGATGCGCCCGACGACGGGGGAATCCTCGGCCGAGGGTGGTTCCGGGGCCGGCGGGCCGGCCTCGGCCGGGTGCACGGGGACCGCTCCGGTGCCGGGTGCGGTGGGGGATGACGAGTGGTGCGTGGCGGGCATGACCGCTCCTGTCCGCGTCAACGAGGGTGGGCGGATGACTCTGGGGAGGTGGGCCTGCGGGGGTGTGCCTTGTGGGGTGTACCGCAGGAGCCTTCCCCTGCTGTTCGGGTGGGCAATCCGGCACTTTGTTAACTACTCGCGCGTATGTCGACACATGCGGCGGGTCCCGTTCGAACGCCTTCCCGCGCGCCGCTCCCGCAATCAGTGCCTCCGCGACATGTGCAGCTTTTCGTGCGGGGCGACATGTCACAAGAAGGCCGATGGGGAAAGATCCGGCCATATCGACACGCCGGTACGCGTCAGCCCGTCCGGTGTTCGGGGGCGAGGCCGTTCAAGCCGATCGGGGGGTCACGGGGCGAAGCTCCCAGCGGGGGACGGAGCAACGCCGGTAACGTCATAAGCGACGAGGTAACACACACCCCGTCCAATCGAGCGAACGCGCAGAGGTGGAGTGTGAAGGCGATCCGTCGACTGACCGTCCGTCCCGTTCTCCCCGACCCCCTGAGGCCCCTCAGCGATCTGGCCCGCAATCTGCGCTGGTCCTGGCACGCGGAGACCCGCGACCTCTTCCAGTCCGTCGACCCCGGGTGCTGGGCCGAGTCCGGCCGCGATCCGGTGCGGCTGCTCGGCACCGTTCCGCCCGCACGCCTGGCGGAGCTGGCCGAGGACCGCCGGTTCCTGCGCCGGCTGGCCGCGGTGGCCGACGACCTCGACCACTACATGACCGGCGACCGCTGGTACCAGGTCCAGCCGGGCCGACTGCCCGCCGCCGTCGCCTACTTCTCACCCGAGTTCGGCATCACCGCCGCCCTGCCCCAGTACTCCGGGGGTCTCGGCATCCTGGCCGGCGACCACCTGAAGGCGGCCAGCGACCTCGGGGTGCCGCTCATCGGGGTCGGCCTGCTCTACCGGCACGGCTACTTCCGGCAGTCCCTGTCCCGGGACGGCTGGCAGCAGGAGCACTATCCCGTCCTCGATCCCCACGAGCTGCCGCTGGCCCTGCTCAAGGAGCCCGACGGCACCCCCGCCCGTGTCGCCCTCGCCCTGCCCGGCGGCCGGGAGCTGCGGGCCCGGATCTGGCTGGCCCAGGTCGGCCGGGTGCCGCTGCTGCTCCTCGACTCGGACGTCGAGGAGAACGACCTCGGCGAACGCGGCGTCACCGACCGGCTCTACGGCGGCGGCAGCGAACACCGCCTCCTCCAGGAGATGCTGCTCGGCATAGGAGGTGTCCGGGCGGTACGGACGTACTGCCGGCTCACCGGCCACGCCGAACCGGAGGTGTTCCACACCAACGAGGGCCACGCCGGGTTCCTCGGCCTGGAGCGCATCGCCGAACTCTGCGACCAGGGAATGGAGTTCGACTCCGCCCTGGAGGCGGTCCGGGCGGGCACCGTCTTCACCACGCACACGCCCGTCCCGGCCGGCATCGACCGCTTCGACCGCGAACTGGTCGCCCGCCACTTCGGCCCCGGCTCCGAACTCCCGCGCATCGACGTCGAGCGCGTCCTGCGGCTCGGCATGGAGACCTACCCCGGCGGCGAGCCCAACCTGTTCAACATGGCCGTGATGGGCCTGCGCCTGGCCCAGCGCGCCAACGGCGTCTCGCTGCTGCACGGCGGCGTCAGCCGGGAGATGTTCTCCGGACTGTGGCCCGGCTTCGACGCCGAGGAGGTGCCGATCACCTCCGTCACCAACGGCGTGCACGCCCCGACCTGGGTCGCGCCCGAGGTGTTCCGGCTCGGCGCCCGGCAGATCGGCGTGCAGCGCGCCGAGGACGCCCTGACCGTCGGCGGCTCGGACCGCTGGGACTCCGTCGCCGACATCCCCGACCAGGAGATCTGGGAGCTGCGCCGCACCCTGCGCGAGCAGCTGGTGACCGAGGTGCGCGAGCGGCTGCGCGCCTCCTGGCGGCAGCGCGGCGCGGGGACGGCCGAGCTGGGCTGGATCGACGACGTCCTCGACCCGGACGTGCTCACCATCGGGTTCGCGCGGCGCGTCCCGTCGTACAAGCGCCTCACGCTGATGCTGCGCGACCGGGACCGGCTGATGGAGCTGCTGCTGCATCCCGAGCGGCCGATCCAGATCGTCGTCGCCGGCAAGGCGCACCCGGCGGACGACGGAGGCAAGCGGCTGGTGCAGGAGCTGGTGCGGTTCGCGGACGACCCGCGGGTGCGGCACCGCATCGTCTTCCTGCCCGACTACGGCATGGCGATGGCGCAGAAGCTCTACCCGGGGTGCGACATCTGGCTGAACAACCCGCTGCGGCCCCTGGAGGCGTGCGGGACCAGCGGCATGAAGGCGGCGCTCAACGGCTGCCTCAACCTGTCGGTGCTGGACGGCTGGTGGGACGAGTGGTACCGGCCGGACTTCGGCTGGGCGATCCCCACCGCCGACGGTGCGGGAACCGACGCCGACCGGCGCGACGCCATAGAGGCCGCCGCCCTCTACGACCTGCTGGAGCAGCGGATCACCCCCCGCTTCTACGAGCGGGGCGCGAGCGGGCTGCCCGACCGGTGGATCGAGATGGTCCGCAGGACCCTGAGCCTGCTCGGCCCGAAGGTGCTGGCCGGCCGCATGGTCAGGGAGTACGTCGAGCGGCTGTACGCCCCGGCGGCCGAGGCGCACCGCGCGATGGACCCGGACTCCGCCCGGGAGCTCGCCGAGTGGAAGACCCGGCTGCGGGCGGCCTGGCCCGGCGTGAGTGTCGACCACGTCGAGACGTCCGCGCCGGCCGCCACGGCGGAGCTCGGCACGACGCTCGGCCTGCGGGTGCGGGTGAACCTCGGCGACCTCGCCCCGGACGACGTGGAAGTCCAGGCGGTGTCCGGCCGGGTGGACTCCGAGGACCGCATCACGGACGCGGCGACCGTGCCGCTGAAACCGGTGGGCGGCCCCGACCTGGAGGGCCGCTGGGTGTACGAGGGCCCGCTCGCCCTGGACCGCACCGGCCCCTTCGGCTACACGGTCCGCATCCTGCCCGCGCACCGGCTGCTGGCGTCCGGTGCGGAGGCGGGGCTGGTCGCGGTGCCGTCGGACGAGCTGGGGGAGGCGGCGGGACTGCTGATGAGGTGAGCGCCCGGGGCGGCGGCGGGGGCGGGGCTCAGTCCTCGTCCTCGCCGCCGCTCAGCCGCCGCAGGACGGTGCCGCAGCGGCGGGCGTAGGCGTGCTGGAAACCGCGGGTCGCCGGTCCGCCGGCCTTCGCGTACCACTTGGCCGGGCGGCTGAAGGCGGTCACGGTCAGCCAGACCGTGCCGTCGCCGGTGCGGTCCACGACGAAGGCCTCCTCGCCGGACTCGGGATGGCCGGGCAGGGTGCCGTACGCCCAGCCGGCCCGGCGGTGCTCCTCCAGCGTCCACACCACCCGGCAGGGCGCCTTGATCATCCCGGCGAGGGTGACGGTGACGTCGACGCCGGGTGCGGCACGGTCCGCGCTCGCGTCGATGCCGACGCCCATCGCCCGGTGCATCTCCCAGGTGAGCACGGCCTCGGCCGCCCGCCGGAACACCGGCTCCCCCTCCCCGAGGCGCGTGCGTACGTGCATGGGGCGGAAGCCGGGCGGGCAGTGGCCCTGCTCGCGGGTGGCGCCGACGTCGTCGTACGTGAAGGACATGGGCACCAAGGGTAGGGCGGCACCCGGGAACCAGTGGTTCCGGGTGCCGCCCGTGGGTGCCGGTGCTCGTGCCGGTGCCGGTCAGCTCACGTTGATCGCGGTCCAGGCCGCGGCCACCGCCTTGTACTCGGTGCTGGTCGAGCCGTACAGGGCCGAGGCCGCGTTCAGGGTCGCCGTGCGGGCGGCCTTGTAGTTGGTCGTCGACGTCATGTACGTGGTCAGCGCCTTGTACCAGATCTGCAGCGCCTTGGCGCGGCCGATGCCGGTGACGGTGGAGCCGTTGTACGTCGGGGAGTTGTAGCTGACCCCGTCGACGGTCTTCGCTCCGCTGCCCTCGGCGAGCAGGAAGAAGAAGTGGTTGGCCGGGCCCGACGAGTAGTGCACGTCGACGCTGCCGAGGGTGGAGGACCAGTAGTCCTTGGACGCGCCGTCCTTGCTGGGCTTGTCCATGTAGCGCAGCGGGGTGCCGTCGCCGTTGATGTTGATCTTCTCGCCGATGAGGTAGTCGCCCTTGTCGGCGGAGTTGGCCGCGTAGTACTCCACGCCGGTGCCGAAGATGTCGCTGGTCGCCTCGTTGAGGCCGCCGGACTCGCCGCTGTAGTTGAGGCCGGCGGTGTTGGAGGTGACGCCGTGGCTCATCTCGTGTCCGGCCACGTCCAGCGAGGTCAGCGGGCTGGTGTTGCCGTAGCCGTCGCCGTAGGTCATGCAGAAGCAGCTGTCGGACCAGAAGGCGTTGACGTACTGGTTGCCGTAGTGGACCCGGGAGTAGGCGGCCTTGCCGTCGTTCTTGATGCCGTTGCGGCCGAAGGTGTTCTTGTAGAAGTCCCAGGTGACCTGCGCGCCGTAGGCGGCGTCCACGGCGGCCGTCTGGTCGGTGGAGGAGCTGGAGGCGGTGCCGGTGCCCCACACGTCGTCGGCGTCGGTGAACAGGGTGCCGGTGCCGGAGGTCTTGCGGGCCAGGTTGTACGTCTTGTGGCCGCCGCGTCCCGTGTCGTACAGCTGGTACGTCGTGCCCGACTGGTAGGTGCCGAGGGTGACCGTGCCCGAGTACAGGCTCTTGCCCGAGCCCGTCTCGATGCCCTGGTACTCGTGCAGCTTGGCGCCGGTGGCGGCGTCGGTGATGACGTGCAGCTCGTTGGGCGTGCCGTCGTCCTGGAGGCCGCCGACGACGGTCTCGTAGGCGAGGACCGGCTTGCCGTCGGCCGCCCAGATCACCTTGCGGGGCGCGGAGTCGGCCGCGGTCTTGGACGACCCGGCGTCCTTCGCGGCGACCAGCGCCTGCTGCTCGGCCTTGGCCGCGGCGATCTTCGGCGTCACGGTGGCGACCTTGATGGCGGCGTTCGTCGCTCTGGTCACGCCCTGGGCCGCGCCGGACTTCGCCTGGTGCACGACGAGGTCGCCGCCGAGGACGGGCAGCCCCGCGTAGGTGCGCTCGTAGCGGGTGTGGACGGTGCCGTCGACGTCCCGGACGACGTCCTTGACGACGAGCTTCTCCTGCGCGCCGAGGCCTATCTGCTGCGCCGTCGCGGCGGCGGAGTGCTGCTGCTCCTGGATGAGCGCGGTGCGGGCGGAGTCCGACAGCAGCACCGGGGCGCCCGGCAGGGCCCTCGGCGCGGAGGTGTCGGCGGTGGCGCTGCCGGCGGTCAGGCCGGTGGTGAGCAGGGCGCCGGCCGCGACGGCGGTGGCGACGGCCAGAGTGCTGCGCTTGTGGCGAGCGAAGAGGGAGGACACACAAGCTCCTTCGGTGGGGGAGTCCGGTCGGCATGGGGTGGCCGGCCGGCGTTGACTGCGAAGTTGTGCGGCGGGTGAGGGAAGAGTGGCACCCGTGCCGCGTACATGTCAGGAGGGTCGAATGATGTTGGCCGGAAATCGACGTTCGGGTGAATGTTGCGGAAACGTGAACCCGTGTGACCTCGGCAAAACCGCAACCCCGTCCGCGTATGGGCTTGGCAAAAAGAGGGCGGTCGTGGGGAGGGCGCCGCCCCCGGGAGTCGAACCTCCGGGGACGGCGCCCTGACTGTGGTGGGACGGTGCGGACCCGCGGACGGGCCGGCGGGCCTACGGGAAGGTGAGGCGCCAGGCGTCGATGTAGCCGGTGTCCGCCGGACCCAGGTCCTGGACGCGCAGCTTCCAGGTGCCGTTGGCCGTTTCCGACGAGGCGTTGACCATGTAGGTCTCGTGCACGTCCGCCGCCGGGTCGTAGCCGCTGTTCTTCAGGCGGTACGTCGACCCGTCCGGGGCCACCAGGTCGATCTGCAGGTCACCGCGCCAGGTGTGCACGATGTCCACGCCCACCTGGAGGTTGCTCGGCGCGTTGCCGGTGCGGCCGGAGACCGTGATCGAGGAGGTCACCGCGGACCCGTAGTCGGGGATGTTCACGTTGGCGGTGTTCTCGACGGTCGTGCCGCCGCCGCCACCGCCGCCCGAACGCGAGCCGACGTTGATGCCCGCCCACGCGTCCTGGACCGCCTTGTACTCGGCGCTGTCGGTGCCGTACAGCTCACCGGTCGCCGCGAGGGTGCCGGTGCGGGCGCCCGCGTAGTTGGTGGTCGACGTGAACTTCGTCGTCAGCGCGCGGAACCAGATCTTCTCCGCCTTGGCGCGGCCGATGCCGGTGACCGGAAGGCCGTCCGAGGTGGGCGAGTTGTAGGTGACACCGTTGATGGTCTTGGTGCCGCTGCCCTCGCTCAGCAGGTAGAAGAAGTGGTTCGCCGGTCCGGACGAGTAGTGGACGTCGATCCCGCCGAGCCCGGAGTACCAGGAGTCCTTGGACGCGCCGTCCTTGCTCGGCTTGTCCATGTAGCGCAGCGGGCTGCCGTCCCCGTTGATGTCGATCTCCTCGCCGATGAGGTAGTCACCGACGTCCGAGGAGTTGTTCGCGTAGAACTCGACCGAGGAGCCGAAGATGTCCGAGGTGGCCTCGTTCAGACCGCCGGACTCGCCGCTGTAGTTGAGGCCCGCGGTGTTGGACGTGACGCCGTGGGTCATCTCGTGCGCGGCCACGTCGATGGACGTCAGCGGGTGGGTGTTGCCCGAACCGTCGCCGTACGTCATGCAGAAGCAGCTGTCCGACCAGAAGGCGTTGACGTAGTTGTTGCCGTAGTGGACCCGGGAGTACGCGCCCACGCCGTCACCGCGGATGCCGGAGCGGCCCTGGACGTTCTTGTAGTAGTCCCAGGTCAGCGCGGCGCCGTAGTGGGCGTCGGCGGCGGCGGTCTCCGTGTCGGACGCGCTGCCGTTGCCCCACGTGTCGTCGGAGCCGGAGTAGAGCGTGCCGGTGCCGGAGGTGCCGCGGTTGAGGTTGTACGTCTTGTGGTTGCCGCGCGCCGTGTCGGTCAGCGTGTACGACGACCCGGACTGCGCGGTGCCCAGCGTCACCGTGCCGCTGTACATGGTGTTGCCGGTGCCCTCGTGGATCGCCTGGTACTCGTACAGCTTGGCGCCGGTGGCCGCGTCGGTGACGACGTGCAGCTCGTTCGGCGTGCCGTCCTCCTGGAGGCCGCCCACGACCGTCTCGTACGCCAGGACCGGCGTGCCGTTGCCCGCCCAGATCACCTTGCGCGGGGCGCGGTCGGCGTCCGGCTGCCCGGCGCCGGCGGCCTTCGCGGCGGAGACCGCCTGCTGCTCGGCCTTGGCGGCGGTGATCTTCGGCGTCACGGTGGCCGGCTTGATGGCCTTGGCCGTGGCCTTCACGACCTGCTCGGTCTTCCCGGACGCGGCGGTGGTGACGACGAGGTCGCCGCCGAGGACGGGCACCCCGTCGTAGGTCCGCTCGTAGCGGGTGTGCAGCGTGCCGTCGCGGTCCTTGACCACGTCCCGGACGACCAGCTTCTCCTTGGCGCCCAGACCCAGGTCCTCGGCCGTCTCCGCCTTGGTGGCGTCGGCGTCCCGGATCAGCTCCGCGCGCTGGGCCGGGGTGAGTTTGACGGACTCGGCGCCCGGCGCGGGGGCCGGCCGCGGGGCGGCGGTGGCGCCGCCGGCCTGGAAGGCCGTGGCGATCAGCGCGGCGACACCGGCGAGGGCGACGCCCGCCGCGCGGCGGTGCGTGGTGTGGGAGGTGCGTCTGTGGGGAGTGTTGTTGCTCAACACTGACTCCTTCTGCGCGGCCGCGGGTCGCGCGGCCAGGGGAGACCGGGCGGCGGGTGAGCCGGCCGGGCAGAGCTAGGCGGTACGCAGAAACCACGTGCAAGGAGCTGGCCGCGGCACAGCGCTGATGAGGAAGCTGTGGGGACGCTGTGGAGCGGCCGTGGGAAGAGTGGCAGGAGATCTCGACCCTTGTCAGGACCGCGTCAGCAACTTGGCCGGAAATCGTTCGTTGTCCGGGCGTTCATGTTCGATATACGGATTGGTTGCCGTGGGGGCCCGTACTGACCGCCCGCTCAGTCAGCCGGCCGTCGCCGAACCGCCGGCGGAGGGCGCCTCCCGGGCCTCTCCGTGCCAGGACTTCCACAGCGCCGCATACGCTCCACCGGCCGCCACCAGCTCGTCGTGCGTGCCGAGTTCGGTCAGCCGGCCGTCCTCCATCACGGCCACGCGGTCGGCGTCGTGCGCGGTGTGCAGCCGGTGCGCGATGGCGATGACCGTACGGCCTTCCAGTACGGCGGCGAGCGCGCGCTCGGTGTGCCGGGCCGTGGTCGGGTCCAGCAGGGCGGTGGCCTCGTCCAGGATCAGCGTGTGCGGGTCGGCCAGTACCACCCGGGCGAGGGCGAGCTGCTGGGCCCGGGAGCCGTCGGCGCGGCTGCCGTCGCCGCCCAGCTCGGTGCCCAGACCGTCCGGCAGCTCCCGCACCCACTCCTCGGCGCCGACCGCGCGGAGGGCGGCCCACAACTCGTCGTCGGTCGCGTCCGGTTCGGCGATGAGCAGATTGTCGCGAACCGTGCCCAGGAAGACGTGGTGCTCCTGGGTGACCAGCACGACCTGACGGCGCAGCCGCTCCGGAGCGAGCGCGACCACCGGCACCCCGCCCACCGTCACCGAGCCCTCGTCCGGCGCGTCGACCCCCGCGAGCAGCCGGCTCAGCGTGGTCTTGCCCGCCCCGGACGGCCCGACGACGGCCAGCCGCTCACCCGGCCGCACAGTGAGGTCCACGCCGCGCAGCACCTCGCCGCCCCGGTCGTACGAGTAGCGCACCCCGGACACGTCGACACGGTCGTCCGCCGGTACCGCCGCGTCGTCCGCCGCGGCCCGCGGAGCCAGCGCGAGCCCCTCCACCCGGGCGAAGGAGGCGCCGCTGCGCTGGAGTTCCTCGAACCGCATCAGCACCTCGTCGAGCGGCACGGTCAGCTGCTGGAGGTACAGCGCACAGGCCACCACGGCGCCCACGCTCACCATCCCGTGCGCGTGCATGAGCCCGCCGGTCAGCAGCACGCCCGCCACGGGCACGACGTACGACACCTCGACCACCGGGAAGAGCACGCTGCGCAGATACAGCGTGTGGAACCGGGCGCGCCGCGAGCGGGCCAGCGCCCGGCGGCTCGCCTCGACCCGCTGCCCGGCCAGCCGGAAGGCCTCGATCGTGCGGGCGCCCGCCACCGTCGAGGCGACGATCTCGGCGACGTCGGAATTGGCCGCCCCCTCGGCGAGATAGCCGTCGCGGGCGTGGCGCAGATACCAGCGCAGCGCCCACCGGATCGGCATCAGCAGCACCAGCGCGACGGCGCCGAGCGGTGGGGAGAGCACGAACAGCGCGACGGTGAGGAACAGCGTCTGCACGGCGTTGACCAGCAGGTCCGGTCCGGCGTCGCGCAGCGTGGTGCCGACGGTGGTCACGTCGGCCGTGCCCCGCGTCGTCAGGTCCCCGGTGCCCGCCCGTTCCACCACGGACGCGGGCAGCCCCAGCGCCCGGTCCACGAACCGCTCCCGCACCCGGGCCAGCGTCCGCTCACCGAAGCGGTGCCCCACGTACCGGGCCCAGCGGGCCAGCAGCAACTGGGCCGCCGAGCACACCAGGATGGCCGGCGCCATCCGGTCCACGGCGTCCACCCCGCCCCCGGCCCGCACCTCGTCGACGATCCGGCCCAGCAGCCACGGACCGGCGAGCCCGGCCAGGGCCGCCAGCGCGTTCAGGCCGAGCAGCGCGGCGAACGCCCGCCCGTCGGCGCGCACCAGGCCGGCCATCGCCCGACGCACGGCGGCGCGCTCGGCGACGGGGAGCTGTCCCGGCGTCCCCTCTTGCGGCGAGGTCATCGCACGGCCTCCTCTTCCTCGGCGTCCCGCTCGACCAGCTCCCGGTAGCCCGGCTCGGCGTCGAGCAGTTCCCGGTGGCTTCCGCTGGCCGCGACCTTGCCCTCGACGAGGTAGTGCACGACGTCCGCCCGGCCGAGCACCAGCGGCGACGTGCAGGCCAGCACGGTCGTACGGCCCGCGCGCGCCGCCCGCAGCCGGTCCGCCACCGCCGCCTCGGTGTGGGCGTCCAGGGCCGACGTGGGCTCCACGGCCAGCAGCACCTCCGGCTCCGCCGCCAGGGCCCGCGCCAGCCGCACCCGCTGCCGCTGGCCGCCCGACAGATCGCGGCCCTGCGCGGCCACGACCGTGTCCAGCCCCTCGGGCAGACCCCGGACGATGTCGTCGGCGGCGGCCGCATCGACGGCCCGGGCCAGGCGCGCCTCCGCGTGCGCCCCGGCAGGGCGTCGGGCGTCCGCGGACTCGCCGTGACCGCTCGCGCCCGTCGAGCGCGAACCGGCGGCGCCGATCACCTCGCGCAGGGTGCCCGCGAACAGGTCGGCCTCCGCCTCCGCCACCAGGACGCGCTCCCGTACCCGCGCCAGCGGTATGTCGGCCAGCGGGATGCCGCCCCACGTGACGTCGGAGGGGGCGTACCGGCCGAGGCGGTCGATCACGGCGGCCGCGTCGGCCGGCCGGGCCCCGGCCAGCACGGTCAGCCGCCCCGGCGGCACCCGCACCCCGGACGCCGGGTCGTACAGCACCGACGGCTCCGCCGGGGCGTCGCACGTGCCCTCGTCCGGCTCGGGGTCCAGCCGCAGGAACGCGACCACGCGGCGGGCGGCCACCACGCCCCGGCTGAGCTGGTGGCTCATCTCGATCAGGAACGCCACCGGCCAGCCCAGCGCCACGACATAGCCGTACACCGACACCAGCTCGCCCACGCTGATCTCCCCGCGCGCGGCCAGCCGGGCGCCCAGCCAGGTCACCAGCCCCAGGAACAGCATCGGCAGCCCCACCCCGATGGCCTGGATCCAGCTGGTCACCGCCCCGACCCGGTACCCCTGCTCGCGCAGCCGCGCCGAGTCCCGCCGGAAGGCGTCCGCGACCAGGTTCTTGCCGCCCAGCCCGTTCAGCACCCGCAGCCCGCCCGCCAGGTCGCCGATCCGCGCCGTCAGCACGCCCTGCCGCTCCCGGTACTCGGTCTCCCGGCCCTGCAACCGGCCCATCAGCGGCCCCAGCAGCACTCCGAGGGCCGGTACGCCGAGCAGCACCACCAGGGCCAGCCGCGCCGACACCGACAGCATCAGACCACCGACCGCCGCGTACGCGACGATCGCCCCGACTCCGGGCCCGACCGCCGTCAGCGACTGGCTGATCGTCTGCACGTCGCCCACCCCGATGGTGACGACCTCGCCGGTCCCCACCTGCCGCCGCAGCGCAGCGCCGAGCCGCGTCGCGTGCCCGACGACGACCTTGACCGTGCGGAAGTTGGCGTCCATCCGGATCCGCGTCATCGTGCGGTGCCGCAGGATGCCCAGCCAGGCGTTGACCACCCCCGCCGCGGCCAGCGCACCCGTCCAGAGCGCCAGCGCGCCCAGGTCACCCGGCTCCAGCCCGTGGTCGACCGCCCGGGCCATCAGGTACGGCGTCGCCGCCAGCAGCACCATCCAGGCGCTGGCGAGCACCGCCCCCGCCGCGCAGCGCCGCCACTGCCGCCCGACCAGCCACCACAGATACCGCCAGCCGCCCCGGCGGTCGGGCGTGCCGGGATCCTCGTACGCGTCGATCGAGGTGCCGCCGGCCCGCCACCCCCCGGCGTCGCTCACGCGAGACTGTCCCGCCACGCCCGGTGCAGGTCCGCGAACCGGCCCGTTCCCGCGATCAGTTCGGCCGGGGCGCCGTCCTCCACGATCCGGCCGTGCTCCATCACCAGCACCCGGTCGGCGATCTCCACCGTCGACAGCCGGTGCGCGATCACCACCGCCGTACGGCCCTTCAGCACCGTCGCCATGGCCCGCTGCACCGCCCGTTCACCGGGGACGTCCAGCGAGCTGGTCGCCTCGTCCAGGATCAGCACCGCCGGGTCGGCGAGCAGCGCCCGCGCGAACGCCACCAGTTGCCGCTGCCCGGCGGAGATCCGGCCGCCCCGCTTGCGGACGTCGGTGTCGTAGCCGTCGGGCAGCGCGGCGATGAAGTCGTGGGCGCCGATCGCCTTCGCGGCCCGCTCGATCTCCTCCCGCGTCGCCTCCGGACGCCCGATGGCGATGTTCTCGGCGACCGTGCCGGAGAACAGGAACGCCTCCTGCGTCACCATCACCACCCCGCGCCGCAGTTCGGGCACGGCGAGGTCGCGCAGGTCGGTGCCGTCCAGCAGGACCCGCCCGTCGGAGGGGTCGTAGAAGCGGGCGAGCAGCTTGGCCAGCGTCGACTTGCCCGCGCCCGTCGAGCCGACCACGGCGACGGTCTGCCCGGCCGGGATCGTCAGGTCGAAGCGGGGCAGCACCTCACCGCCGGTGCGGTAGCCGAAGCGGACCCCGTCGAAGACGACCTCGCGTCCCGGGTGCTCCGACGCCGGCGGCGGCAGCTCCCTCGGCGTGGCCGGCTCGGGCACGGACGGCGTCTGGGCCAGCAGCCCGGCGATCTTCTCCAGCGAGGCCGCCGCCGACTGGTAGGAGTTCAGGAACATGCCGAGCCGGTCGATCGGGTCGTACAGCCGGCGCAGATACAGCACCGCCGCCGCCAGCACACCGAGCGCCAGCGTGCCGTCCGCGACCCGGTAGGCACCCCACAGCACGATTCCCGCGACGGCCGTGTTGGCGACCAGCCGGGAGCCGACGACGTAACGGGCCATCTCCAGCAACGCGTTGCCGTTGGTGCGCTCGTGACGCCGGTTCAGCACGGCGAAGTCGGCGTCGTTGGCGGCCTCCCGGCGGAAGGCGCGCACCGGCCGGATGCCGTTCATCGTCTCCACGAACTTCACGATCACCGCCGCGATCGCCGTGGACCGCTGCCGGTACACGCGCCCCGCGCGCCGCTGGTACATCCGCACCAGCCCGTACAGCGGCACGAACGAGGCGACCGCGACCGCGCCGAGGCCGAGGTCCAGCCACAGCAGCATCACCGAGATGTAGACGAAGGACAGGATGACCGTGATCAGCTCCTGCAGCCCCTCGCTGAGCAGCTCCCGCAGCGACTCGACGTCCGTGGTGGAGCGGGAGATGAGCCGCCCCGACGTGTAGCGCTCGTGGAAGTCGACGCTGAGCGCCTGCGCGTGCCGGAAGATCCGGCCCCTCAGGTCCAGCAGCACGTCCTGGTTGACGCGGGCGGACGCGGCGATGAACGCGTACTGCAGGGCGCCGGCGGTCAGCGAGCACAGCAGGTATCCGGCACCGACCGCGATCAGCGGCCCGTGGTCGTGGTCGCGGAAGGCCGGCACGGCACGGTCGATGGCGTACGCCACCAGCAGCGGTCCCGCCTGCACGGCCGCCTGCTGGAGCAGCAGGAGCAGGACCGTGACCGCGACACGGACCCGCATGGGCGCCAGCAGCGAGCGCAGCAGGGCCGCGGTGGCGCCCGGCGGGCTGGGCAGGACGTCGCGGTCGAAGTCGTCGCCGGTGCGCTCCGCGCCCCCGGACCGGGGCGGATCCTCCGCCTCGCCGGGAGCGGGCGGGGACGTGATGGGGGCCGTCATCGCCGGTCTTCCTCCTGTTCGCCCGCGCCGGACATCAGATGGGCGTACTCGGCGTTCGTGCGCAGCAGTTCGTGGTGGGTGCCGACGGCGGCGATCCGGCCCTGGGACAGCAGGGCCACCCGGTCGGCGAGCAGGACCGTGGAGGGGCGGTGCGCCACGATCAGCGCGGTGGTGTCCGCGAGAACCCGGCGCAGGGCGGCCTCGACGGCGGCCTCCGTGTGCACGTCCAGCGCGGACAGCGGGTCGTCGAGGACGAGGAACCTCGGCCCCCCGACCACGGCCCGGGCGAGCGCGAGGCGCTGCCGCTGCCCGCCGGACAGGCTGAGGCCCTGCTCGCCGACCTGGGTGTCGGTGCCCTGCGGCAGGGCGTGCGCGAAGTCGGCCTGCGCGACGGCGAGCGCCCGCCCAAGGGCGTCGGGGCCTGCGTCCTCACCGGCCCCCATCAGCACGTTCTCGCCGACGCTCGCCGAGAAGAGCGTGGGCTCCTCGAAGGCCACGGCAACCAGGGCGCGCAGCTCCTCGCGGGGCAGGGCGGCGATGTCCTCGCCGTCCAGCGTGATCCGTCCCTCGGTCACCTCGTGCAGCCGGGGGATCAGCGCGGTCAGCGTGGTCTTGCCGCTGCCGGTGGCGCCGACGAGGGCCATGGACTCGCCGGGCCGGATGTGCAGGTCGACCCGGTCGAGGAGGGGCGGGGAATCGGGGGGCGCGTCGGGATAGCGAAACCGGACCCCCTCGAACCGCAGCCCTCCGCCACCCCGCTCAGCTGCGGGCAGCCGTGCCTCCCCCAGAGCCTGACCAGGGGCGGCACGGGTGGGCGGTGGGGATCCCCCCGCGCGTGGGGGTCCCCCCGCGCGAGCGCAGCCGAGCGTGGGGGAGGCACCCCGTGGCGCCGGGCCGCGGTCCTTGCCCCCCGGCACCGACGCAGGGCCACCGACAGCCCCCGGCGCCTCGACCTCCGCGTCCATCACCTCGAAGTACCGGTCCGTGGCCGTCGCCGCCTCCTGGCTCATCGCCAGCAGGAACCCGATGGACTCCACCGGCCACCGCAGCGCCAGCGCCGTCGACAGGAACGCCACCAGCGTGCCTGCCGACAACGCCCCGTCCGCCACCTGCACCGCCCCGACCACCAGCGCCGCACCGATCGCCAGCTCCGGCAGCGTCACGATGACCGCCCAGATCGCCGCCAGCAGCCGCGCCTTGCGCAGCTCCGTCCCCCGCAGCGTGTGCGACAGCTCGTGGAAGGCGCGGGCCTGACTGCGGTGCCGCCCGAAGCCCTTGATGATGCGGATGCCGAGAACGCTCTCCTCGACCACGGTCGTCAGGTCCCCGACCTGGTCCTGCGCGCGCCGCGCCACCTCCGAGTACTTCTTCTCGAAGACCGCGCAGGTGATCATCACGGGGATGGCCGGCCCGAGGACGACCAGCCCCAGCGTCCAGTCCTGCACCAGCATGATGCCCACGCCGACCAGGATCGTGACGCCGTTGACCAGGAGGAACGTCAGCGGGAAGGCCAGGAACATGCGCAGCAGCATCAGATCCGTCGTCCCGCGCGACAGCAGCTGGCCCGAGGCCCACCGGTCGTGGAAGGCGACCGGCAGCCGCTGCAGATGCCGGTACAGATCCGCCCGCATCCCCGCCTCGACGCCCGCCAGCGGCCGGGCCACCAGCCAGCGCCGCAGCCCGAACAGCAGCGCCTCCGCCAGTCCCAGGAGCAGCAGGTACAGTGCGCCGAGCCACACGCCCGCCGGGTCCCGGTCGGCGACCGGCCCGTCCACCATCCACTTCAGGACGAGCGGGATCACCAGCCCCACGCAGGAGGCGAGGATCGCGACGAACGCGGCGGTGGACAGCCGCGCCCGCACGGGGCGGACGTACGGCCACAGCCGCAGCAGGGAACGTACGGCGGAACGCTTGCCGACGGAGTCCGGGGCGGGGGCAGGTGTCGTGGACATCAGCAGCGAGCCTACGGTTCACCACTGACAGTGCCCACCGAGTTTTCGTCGCCCCGGGGGTCGTACGGAGGCACCGACCGGCCGGCCGGTGCGCCGTCGGGCGCACCGGCCGATGCGCCGTACCCCCGCGTCAGCCCGCCGGGTACGGCAGCAGCGTGCCGTCCACCTTCTCCCAGGCCGCCTTCAGCTCGGCCAGCAGCTCCGGCCGGTCGGCGGCGAGGTCGGCCTGCTCGCGGGCGTCGGCCGCCAGGTCGAACAGGTGGTCCCGGCCGTCCGCGTCGCGGTAGTACTTCCAGTCGCCGCGCCGCAGCGCCCGGTTGCCCCGCACCCGCCAGAACAGGTCACGCTCGGGCACCTTCTCGCCCCGCAGCAGATAGCCGGCGAAGCTGTGCCCGTCGAGCGGGTACGCCGGGTCCGGCCGGGCGCCGCCCAGCTCCAGCAGGGTGGCCGTCCAGTCGGGGGAGCAGACGGGCTCGTGGCTGACCTGGCGGGCGTCGACGCCGGCCGGCCAGCGCAGGACGGTCGGCACCCGGATGCCGCCCTCCAGCAGTTCGGACTTGCCGCCGCTGAGCGGCCACTGGTACGAGAAGCGCTCGCCGCCGTTGTCGCTGGCGAAGACGACGAGCGTGTTCTCCTCCTGGCCCGAGCGGCGCAGCGCGGCGAGCACCCGGCCGACCGAGGCGTCCAGGTTCTCGACCATCTCCCGGTACTTCTCCACCGAGCCGCCGTCGTTGTGCAGCAGCGCGCCCAGCACGTTCCCCGACCGGATCTTCGCGGCGATCTCCGCGCCGGTCTCCGCGTCGTCCTCGGTCAGCCACGGCCAGTGCGGGGTGGTGAAGTTGAGGTTGAGCAGCCACGGCTTGTCGTGGTCGCGGCCGACGTACTCGACGGCGCGCTCGGTGAGGACCGTGGTGTAGTACCGCAGGTCCTGGTAGGTGGCGTCGCCCTCGTACAGGTCGTAGTCGCCGAGCTGGCCCAGCTTGGAGAAGTACTCCAGGGCGCCGCCGAAGTTGCCGAAGAACTCGTCCCAGCCCGACTTGGTGGGGCTGTAGTCCGGCAGCCAGCCGCAGTGCCACTTGCCGATCAGGGCGGTCGCGTAGCCGGCCTTCTTCAGCAGCGAGGCGAGGGTCGGGTGGTTCGGGTCCAGGCCCTGGGTGCGATTGCCGATGGGCTCGGCGAGACCGCCCTTCGTGCGGCCCGGATAGCGGCCCGTGTAGAGGCTGAACCGGGTCGGTGAGCACGTCGCCGAGCCGGAGTAGGCGTCGGTGAACCGCACTCCCTGCGCGGCGAGCCGGTCCAGGTTCGGTGTCCGGATGTGCGGGGCGCCGTACGACGACAGGTCGGCCCACCCGAGGTCGTCGCCGAGGATGAACAGGATGTTCGGGCGTCTGCGCGGACGGGCGGAGGCGGGACGGGACCGGAACGGGCGTTCGGCGGGAGCGGCCGAGGCGGTGGCGGACGTACCGGCGACAGCCGTCACCGCCCCGCCGCCGACCAGGCCACCGAAGACACGACGGGATATCTCGGGCATGCGTGATCCAGGGGAGAGAAGAGAGGGAGAAGGAGAGGCGCGGGGCGCGGGTCAGCGACAGACGGCGCTGGACTGGCGGCACAGGTCGACATGGCGCCGCGCCACGAGCGCGGCGCGCACGCACCGGCGGGCGGCGGTGGGCCTCATGACCTGGGACGCTGTCAGCCGGGCCGGTCCCCGGTCAAGAAGATCGCCGACGCGTTCACGAAGCCGACAAGGAGCCGCAACACACGGGCACGGCCGCCGCGCACGCCGAGATCCGCACGGCCGTGCCCCGGGAGGGGACGGGCCACCGGGCCGAGCCCTCGGCGGACCGGCTCAGCCCGCCCTGAGCAGCAGTACCGTCCGGCCCGGCACCGTGATCGGGGCCCCCGCCGCGTACTCCTCGCCCGGCGCCCGCGACTGCTCCTCCCTGCCGGTGTCCACGACCACCTCGTACCGCTCCGCCCACGGCGCCGCCGGCAGCACGAAGTCCACCGGCCGGCCGCCGGCGTGCAGGACGGCCAGGAAGCTGTCGTCGGTGATCGGCTCGCCGCGCTCGTCCCGGCCGGGGATGTCCCGCCCGGACAGGTACATGCCGAGGGTGGCGGCGGGGGCGTACCAGTCGTCCTCCGTCATCTCCGTGCCCCGGGCGGTGAACCAGGCCAGGTCGCGCAGGCCGTCCGCGGAGTGGGCCCGGCCGGAGAAGAAGGCGCGGCGGCGCAGCACCGGGTGCCGGTGGCGCAGCGCGATCAGCCGGGAGGTCAGCTCGAACAGGGGCCGCCAGTCCGGGTCGTCCAGCAGGCTCCAGTCCACCCAGCTGATCTCGTTGTCCTGGCAGTAGGCGTTGTTGCTGCCGCGCTGGGTGCGTCCCATCTCGTCGCCCGCGACCAGCATCGGCACACCGGTCGACAGCAGCAGCGTGGTCAGCAGGTTGCGCAACTGGCGCCGCCGGAGCGCGCGGACGTCCTCGTCGTCCGTCTCGCCCTCCGCGCCGCAGTTCCAGGACCGGTTGTCGTCCGCGCCGTCCCGGTTGCCCTCGCCGTTGGCCTCGTTGTGCTTGCGCTCGTACGACACCAGGTCGCGCAGCGTGAACCCGTCGTGCGCGGTGACGAAGTTGACCGACGCGTACGGCCGCCGTCCGCCCCAGGCGTACAGGTCGCTGGAGCCGGACAGGCGGTAGCCCATCTCCCGGACGTCCGGCAGGGCATGCCGCCAGAAGTCGCGTACGGCGCCCCGGTAGCGGTCGTTCCACTCCGTCCACAGCGGCGGGAACGCGCCCACCTGGTAGCCGCCCGAGCCGACGTCCCACGGCTCGGCGATCAGCTTCACCCGGCGCAGCACCGGGTCCTGCGCGATCACCGCGAGGAACGGGGAGAGCATGTCGACGTCGTGCATCGAGCGGGCCAGCGCCGCCGCCAGGTCGAAACGGAAGCCGTCCACGCCCATCTCCGTCACCCAGTACCGCAGCGAGTCGGTGATCAGGCGCAGGACGTGCGGCTGGACGACGTGCAGGGTGTTGCCGCAGCCGGTGTAGTCGGCGTAGCGGCGGGCGTCGTGCTGGAGGCGGTAGTAGCCGCGGTTGTCGATGCCCTTCAGGGACAGCATCGGGCCCAGCTCGCCGGCCTCGGCCGTGTGGTTGTAGACCACGTCGAGGATGACCTCGATGCCCGCCGCGTGCAGGGCGCGCACCATCCGCTTGAACTCGCCGACCTGCTGTCCCGTCGTGCCGGAGGCGGCGTAGGCGGCGTGCGGGGCGAAGTAGCCGATCGAGTTGTAGCCCCAGTAGTTCTTCAGGCCCCGCTTCAGCAGATGGTCCTCGTGCGCGAACTGGTGCACCGGCAGCAGCTCGACGGCGGTCACGCCCAGCTTCACCAGGTGCTCTGTCGCCGCCGGGTGCGCCAGACCCGCGTACGTGCCGCGCAGCTCCTCGGGGATGCCGGGGTGCCGCTTGGTGAAACCGCGCACGTGGAGCTCGTATATGACGGAGTCCGCCCACGGTGTCTTGGGCCTGCGGTCGTCCGACCAGTCGTCGTCGTCGTGGACAACGACGCCCTTGGGGACGTACGGCGCCGAGTCCCGGTTGTCGCGCACGGTGTCCGCCACACGCTGCTCGGGCCAGTCGCGGACGTGCCCGTACACCTCGGGCGGCAGCCCGAACTCGCCGTCCACCGCGCGGGCGTACGGGTCGAGCAGCAGCTTCGCCGGGTTCCAGCGGGCGCCGGTCCACGGGTCCCAGCGGCCGTGCACCCGGTAGCCGTAGCGCTGCCCGGGCAGCACGCCCGGCACGAAGCCGTGCCATATCTCGTGCGTCAGCTCGGTCAGCCGCACCCGCCGCTCCGCACCGCCGGGACCCCGCTCGTCGAACAGGCACAGCTCGACGGCCTCCGCCCCGCCCGCCCACAGCGCGAAGTTGGTCCCCGCCGCCTCGTCCGGACCCGCCCGGAAGCGGGCGCCCAGCGGCACCGGCGTGCCCGGCCAGGCCGGCTGGGCGGGCGGCGGCGCGGCACGCCGCGCGCCGTTCACCACGACGGCGGGGCGCCCGTCCTCGGCGGCCCGCTTGCCGGCCACCGCCTCCTGCTCGGCTGCGCTGGACACCTGTCAGCCTCCTGCGGCTCGTGGAACGACGTCGCAGTGACGGGAAAATGGGCGCACGGTGTCCCGACCGCTGCTCCCCGTCGCGTCGTCCTCCCCACTGTTCTGCCCACCACGTGGCTCGCACTCACGTTTCCCCAGGGCCGGCCGGTCGTTACGGGTGGGTGTGAGGCACGTACATGGGCGCGCGCGGCGCGCGGGGGCCGCGCCGGCCGCCGTCATGACATGGGCAGTACTGCTGGCCGGAGCCGCCGGATGCACCTCGGGCGGCAGCGGCATCGGCTCCGGCAACGGGGAGGTGTTCGGCAAGCCGCCCGCTCCCGAGGACGTCATCCGCGTCACCCCGGACGACGCGAGCAAGGGGGTGCGGCCGGAGAGGGAACTGTCGGTGCGGGTGCCCGAGGGGCGCCTGGAATCGGTGAAGGTCGTCAAGTCGCAGGACGCGCAGGAGACCCCGGTCCCCGGCCGGATCTCCGCCGACGGTCTCAGCTGGAAGCCCGCCGGCGACCGCCTCGCGCTCGCCGCGAAGTACACCGTCGACGCCGTGGCCCTGGACGGTCACGGGCGCCGCTCCGCCCGGCACACCACCTTCACCACCTACGTCCCCGAGGAACGGTTCATCGGGTACGTCGCCCCCGAGAACCGCTCGGTCGTCGGCACCGGCATGATCGTTTCGCTGGAGTTCAACCGGGAGATCACCGACCGTGCCGCCGTGGAGCGCGCCGTCTCCGTGACCGCGAAGCCCGCCACCGACGTCCGCCCCCACTGGTTCGGCAAGGACCGCCTCGACTTCCGGCCCAAGAAGTACTGGAAGCCCGGCACGAAGGTCACCGTCGCCCTGAAGCTGCGGGACGTGGAGGGCGCACCCGGCGTCTACGGGCTCCAGCACAAGACGTTCTCCTTCACCGTCGGCCGCAGCCAGGTCTCACTGGTCGACGCGGTCGAGCGGACCATGGAGGTGCGCCGGGACGGCACCCTGCTGGCCACCGTGCCGATCACCGCCGGGGCGCCCTCGACGCCCACCTACAACGGCAAGATGGTGGTCACCGAGATGCTCGACGTGACCCGCATGAACAGCCGCACGGTCGGCTTCGGCGGCGAGTACGACATCCCGGACGTGCCGCACGCCATCCGCCTGACCAGCTCCGGCACCTTCCTGCACGGCAACTACTGGGCGCCCGCCGACACCTTCGGCCGGGCCGACGTCAGCCACGGCTGCGTCGGCCTGCGCGACGTCAAGGGCGGCGGGTCCGACACCCCGGCGGGCTGGTTCTTCGACCGCAGCCTGATCGGCGACGTCGTCGAAGTCGTCCGCAGCAAGGACAAGGAGGTCGACCCCGACAACGGCCTCGGCGGGTGGAACATGAGCTGGACGGCGTGGAAGGCGGGCAGCGAGGTCCGGTGACGCGGGGCCGCACGGCGCCAACTCGGTACGGAACAGTGACAATTCCCTTGGCCGCAACGTCCCTGGCCTGCGGTTACGATGCGCCGATGCGCGAGTGTGCGCACTGGGGCGCGGGCCGGACCAGGCCCGGCGAGGGGAGACAAGGTGAACGTGCGTCCGATATCGGGGACGTCGTCGGCCGGCATCCGGGGGCGGAGCGGCAGGAGGACCGGCAGGGGGCTGCCGGCGCTGATGCTCGGCGTGCTGCTGGCGGTCGGTGCGTGCGGCGGAGGCGGTGCGGACTCGGGGTCCGGGGACGGCAAGGGCGGCAACGCCAAGGACGCCACCGCGGCACAGAGCAAGCAGTCCGAGGCGGTCGTCACCATCGCGCCGGCCAACGGGGCGAAGGCCGTCGACACCAGCGGCGCCCTCAAGGTCGGCGCCGCCAAGGGCAAGCTGACCGAGGTCGTGGTCAAGGACGCCGAGGGCGACCCGGTCGAGGGCAGGATATCCGGGGACGGCGCCACCTGGACGCCGTCCACCCACCTGGCCGCCTCCACCGCGTACACCGTGCACGCCGTCGCCGAGGACTCCGAGGGCCGCACCGCGGCGGAGGACTCCCGCTTCACCACGCTGACGCCGAAGAACACCTTCACCGGCACCTTCACTCCCGAGGACGGCTCGAAGGTCGGCGTCGGGATGCCGTTCTCGATCCGCTTCAGCCGGGGCATCACCCACCCCGAGGACGTCGAGAAGGCCATCCGCATCAAGACCGAGCCGGCCGTCGAGGTCGAGGGCCACTGGTTCGGCAACGACCGCCTGGACTTCCGCCCGGAGCAGTACTGGCAGGCCGGCACCAAGGTCACCGTCGACCTCGCCCTGGACGGCGTCGAGGGCCGCGAGGGCGTCTACGGCAAGCAGACCAAGACCGTCTCCTTCACCGTCGGCCGCAAGCAGGTCTCCGTCGTGGACGCCAAGAAGCTCACGATGCAGGTCGTGCGGGACGACAAGGTCCTCAGGACCGTCCCGGTCACCACGGGCGCCCCCGGGTACGAGACCTGGAACGGCAAGATGGTCATCACCGAGAAGCTCGACGTGACCCGCATGAACGGCGAGACGGTCGGCTACGGCGGCGAGTACGACATCAAGGACGTCCCGCACGCCATGCGCCTGTCCACCTCCGGCACCTTCATCCACGGCAACTACTGGGGCGGCGACGCCTTCGGCAACCGCAACGCCAGCCACGGCTGCGTCGGCCTGCGCGACGTGCAGGGCGGCTGGGACGGCAAGACGCCGGCCGCCTGGTTCTTCGACAACTCCCTCATCGGCGACGTGGTGGTCGTCAAGAACTCGAACGACGAGACCATCGCCCCGGACAACGGCCTCAACGGCTGGAACATGTCCTGGGAGCAGTGGAAGGCCTGAGCCTCCCGGCGCAACCCGCGTGCGGCCCCGGTGTCCTCGATGCGAGGTACGGCACCGGGGCCGCAGCCGTTGGCCCCCGCACTGTGCCTGCCTGGCGGCAATCCGCAGACCCCCGGCCGAGTGTGAGCGACGGCACCGACGACAGTCGTTAGTCGCCGTTAACCTGCTGTGCATGACCGTACATCTCGAAGTCGCGGACGGCGTCGGCACGCTGCGCCTGGACCGCCCGCCCATGAACGCGCTGGACGTCGCCACGCAGGACCGGCTGAAGGAACTCGCGGAGGAGGCCACGCGGCGCGAGGACGTGCGCGCCGTCGTGATCTACGGCGGCGAGAAGGTGTTCGCGGCGGGCGCGGACATCAAGGAGATGCAGGTGATGGACCACGCGGCGATGATCCTGCGCGCCCGTGCCCTGCAGGACTCCTTCACCGCGGTGGCCCGCATCCCCAAGCCGGTCGTCGCCGCCGTGACGGGGTACGCGCTGGGCGGCGGGTGCGAACTCGCCCTCTGCGCCGACTTCCGCATCGCCGCGGACAACGCCAAGTTCGGCCAGCCCGAGATCCTGCTCGGCCTGATCCCGGGAGCCGGCGGCACCCAGCGCCTGTCCCGGCTGGTCGGTCCCTCCAAGGCCAAGGACCTGATCTTCACCGGCCGCCAGGTGAAGGCCGACGAGGCGCTGACGATCGGCCTGGCGGACCGCGTGGTGCCCGCCGCCGAGGTCTACGAGCAGGCGCACGCCTGGGCCGCCCGCCTCGCGAAGGGCCCCGCGATCGCGCTGCGCGCGGCGAAGGAGGCGATCGACACCGGTCTGGAGACGGACATCGAGACCGGCCTCGCCGTCGAACGGAACTGGTTCGCGGGCCTGTTCGCCACCGAGGACCGCGAGCGCGGCATGCGCAGCTTCGTGGAGGAGGGCCCCGGCAAGGCGAAGTTCGTCTGACACCGGTTCCTCCTTGGACCATTGACGTGATGTCTGATCCGGGTCCCTCGATGGGGCGGTTTATGGCAGCCTTAACGCACCATTAAGCGCGCCTTGTCGAGGGAGTCCCCCGCTTGTCTCCGGCCGAGCAGTCCGCGCAGGTCAGCGACGCCGTTCGGGGTACCGAACTGCCCCTGGCACATGTCAGGCGCCTCCTGGGCGGCCCCGGCTCTGCGCCGGCGCATTCACCGGGAACGGCCCCGGAGGCCGCCGGCGGCGGCCATGATGGGGGCATGGCGGGGCTGGAGGGTACGGAACAGCCGCGGGGAGCCGGACGTGCGACCGCGGCGCGCTGGTCGCCGGCGGTCGAGGACGAATACGGGCTCAAGGCACTGGAGCTGTTCGGCAATCCCACGGAGTGCGAGGTTCCGTTGCCGTCCCGCCCCGAGTCCGCCGCCACCGCCCGCCGACTGGCCCAGGTGGTGGCCCTGCGCCAGTGGAAGGTGTCCCCCAAGGTGACGGAGGACACCGTCCTGCTCGTCTCCGAACTGGTGGGCAACGCCGTACGTCACACCGGCGCCCGCGTCTTCGGCCTCCACATGCGCCGCCGCCCCGGCTGGATCCGCGTCGAGGTCCGCGACCCCTCCCGGGGGCTGCCGTGTCTGATGCCGGTCCAGGAGACGGACATCAGCGGACGCGGCCTCTTCCTGGTCGACAAGCTGTCCGACCGCTGGGGGGTGGATCTGCTGCCGCGCGGCAAGACCACCTGGTTCGAGCTGCGGGTGACGGACCGCTGAGCCCGCGCCGCGCCCGCTGATCCCGCACCGCACCGCACCGCCGGCCGAGGGGCCGACCGCGGGACCGGCCACCGTTCGGGCGAATCACCCGTTTTCGGGCGCGACGCACCTTAAATGGTGCGGTGACCACGACCGACCGCCGAACCGCACTGGCCGCGTGCGCCGGACTCGTCGCCGCGGGAGCGCTGACCACCGGATGCGGCACGAAGGGCGCCGCCGCCCACCCCGCCGCGCGCGCCTCCGGCTCCACGCCGGCCCCGCCCCGCACGCCCGCCGCGCCCGCGCCCCGCCGCTTCCCCGGCCGCCCCGTCCAGATCGCCCACGGCCCCCGCGACCGCGCCCGTGTCGCCCTCACTTTCCACGGCCAGGGCGACCCCGCCACCGCCCGCGCGATCCTGACCGAGGCCGAACGGCACGGCGCCCGCGTCACCGTACTGGCCGTCGGCACCTGGCTGGACGCCCACCCGGAACTGGCCCGCCGCATCCTCGACGGCGGCCACGACCTCGGCAACCACACCCAGCGCCACCTGGACGTCAACGCCATGACCGAGGCGGAGGCATACGCCGAGATCACCGACTGCGCCCGGCGCCTGAAGCGCCTCACCGGCTCCATCGGCACCTGGTTCCGGCCCTCCCGAGCCGCCCGCGCCTCCCCGCTCCTCGAACAGCTGGCCGTCCGCGCCGGCTACCCGCACGTCCTCTCCTACGACGTCGACTCCCTCGACTTCACCTCGCCCGGCGCCGCCGCCGTCACCCGCACCGTGCTCGGCGCGGTCCGCGGCGGGTCCGTGGTGAGCCTGCACTTCGGCTACGCGGACACGGTCGCCGCGCTCCCCGCCCTGCTCGAAGAACTCGACCGCCGCGGACTGCACGCGGTGACCACCACGGAGCTGATCGGCTGATGCACGCCAGAACCCTCACCCGCGCCCTGATCGCGGGCCTCGCCCTCGTCGCCCTCGCCGCCTGCGGTGACGGACAGCAGCGGTCCGGCGGGACGGACCCGAGCGCCCGTGCCGCCAAGGCCACCCCCGCCGAGCGGAAACCCGCCGTCGACGGCCTGCCCGGCATGCCGCCCGTCCTCGACCCGAAGGACGTCTACGCCGCCGACCGCCCGAACAAGCTGTCCCCGGTGGTCAAGGACTTCCCCTCCCGGATCTACGTCCCCAACACCGAGTCCGACACCGTCACGGTCATCGACCCGAAGACCTACGAGGTCATCGACACCATCCCGGTCGGCCGGCAGCCCCAGCACGTGGTGCCGTCCTGGGACCTGAAGACCCTGTGGGTCAACAACGACCGGGGCAACACCCTCACCCCCATCGACCCGAGGACGGGCACGGCGGGCACACCGGTCGACGTCCACGACCCGTACAACCTCTACTTCACGCCCGACGGCAAGTACGCGGTCGTCATGGCCTCCCTCGACCGGCAACTCGTCTTCCGCGACCCGCACACCATGAAGGTCGAGAAGACCGTCCCCGTCACCTGCTACGGCGTCAACCACGCCGACTTCTCCCTCGACGGGCGCTATTTCATCGTCTCCTGCGAGTTCAGCGGCGAACTGCTCAAGGTCGACACCCGGAAGATGGAGGTCGTCGCCCAGCAGAGCCTCCCCTTCGGCGGCGCGATGCCGCAGGACGTCAAGGTCTCGCCCGACGGCAAGAAGTTCTACATCGCCGACATGAAGGCCGACGGCATGTGGGTGCTCGACGGCGACGCGTTCACCACGCCCACCCTCCTGCCCACCGGCAAGGGTGCCCACGGCCTCTACGTCGGCCGCGACTCCCGCGAGATGTACGTCTCCAACCGGGGCGAGGGCACCGTCTCCGTCTTCGACTTCACCCGCGACGAGCTGACCAAGAAGTGGCGCCTGCCCGGCGGCGGCAGCCCCGACATGGGCGGCGTCTCCGCCGACGGCAAGGTCCTGTGGCTCTCCGGCCGCTACGACGCCGAGGTGTACGCCATCGACACCCGCACCGGCAAACAGCTCGCCCGCATCAAGGTCGGCAGCGGCCCGCACGGCCTCGCCGTCTACCCGCAGCCCGGCCGCTACTCGCTCGGCCACACCGGCATCTTCCGCTGACCACAAGGGGGGTACACGGCAAGGGAGTTCGGCCAACACGCCACCATCGGGTGATGATCCGCGGCCCGTCGCCGCGGAGCCGGGATCGTACGCGCATGATCACCACACGCCTGCGGCGCCGGGCCGCCGCCGCCGTCCTGTCCCTCTCCGCCGTCCTCGCCACCTCCGCCGCCGCCGTCCCCGGCGCGGCGGCCCCGGCGGCGGCACCCGCGAAGGCCGCCCCCGCCTGCCCCCAGTTCGACGACAAGGTCAAGGCCGCCGCCGACCGGGACGTCGACGTCGCCCGCATCACGCCCCGGCCGGTCTGGCGCACCACCTGCGGCACCCTCTACCGCAGCGACAGCCGGGGCCCGCGGATCGTCTTCGAGGAGGGCTTCCACGCCAAGGACGTGCGCAACGGCCAGTACGACATCGAGAAGTACGTCCTGGTCAACCAGCCCTCGCCGTACGTGTCGACGACCTACGACCACGACCTGTACAAGACCTGGTACAAGTCCGGCTACAACTACTACATCGACGCGCCCGGCGGCGTCGACGTCAACAAGACCATCGGCGACACCCACAAGTGGGCCGACCAGGTCGAGGTCGCCTTCCCGGGCGGCATCCAGCGGCAGTACGTCATCGGGGTCTGCCCGGTCGACAAGCAGACCAAGACCGAGATCATGAGCGAGTGCGAGAGCAACCCGCACTACGAGCCCTGGCACTGACCGCCCGCCCGCGGGGGAGGAGGAACAGCGCCTCCGACCCCACCGGCCGGTAGCCCGCCGCCTGGAACGCCCGCAGACTGCGGGCGTTCCCCGGCGACACCTGGGCCCACACCGGCTCGCCCCCGGCCAGCTGCCGCGCCGCCGTCACCAGCCGCCGCCCCAGCCCCCGGTGCCGCGCGCCCTCCGCCACCTCCACCGCGACCTCCAGCCGCCCGGCGACCCCGCGGCCCAGCACGAGGACCCCGCCGTCCGCCGCCCACACCCGTACGTCGTCGCGCCGCCGGCGCGCGGAGACCACCCGCGGATGCGCGGGGTCGGCGACCTCCGTCAGCGCGAGTCGCGGGCGCCCCGCGAGCGGCGCCCCGGTCAGCAGCACGTCGATCGTGTCGGTCGTCCGCCCCGTCCGCTCCATCAGGGCCGCCAGGAACCGCGCGTTCATCGTCGCGGCGAGCGCGTCGCACTCCAGAGCACCCAGCGTCCCGCGCACCCATCCCTCGTCCTCGTCCGTGAAGACGACCGAGTGGGCCGTGAAGGCGATGACGCCCGCGTCCCGCGGACCGGGCGGCGCGACCACCGTCGTCCCGCCGTCCGGCGGCGGGAAGACGCCCCGCGCCGCCGCGTCCAGGATCTCCCGCAGGCTCTCCATCACCGTGCCCCTTGAGTCTCCACCCACTGGAAGGTCCACACTCCCAGACATGACCGACGACGGCACCGGACTCATGACCATCGGTGAACTGGCGCGGACCACCGGACTGACCGTGCGCACCATCCGCTACTGGTCCGACGAGGGCGCGCTGCCCCCGGTGACCCGCTCCGCCGGCGGCTACCGGCTCTACGACGCGGCCTCGACGGCCCGCCTGGAGCTGATCCGCACCCTGCGCGAACTGGGCCTCGGCCTGGACGACGTGCGCCGGATCCTGTCCGGCGAGACGACGGTCGCGCAGGTCGCGGCGGCGCACGTGAGCGCGCTGGACGCGCAGATCGCGTCGCTGAAGGTGACCCGTGCGGTGCTGTCGACCGTGGCGCGACGCGGCTCGACCGCCAAGGAGACGACCCTGATGAACAAACTGGCGCGGCTGTCCGCCGCCGAGCGCAGGCGGATCGTCGACGACTTCATGACGGAGCTCTTCGACGGGATCGACACGGCGGATCCCGACGTCCGCAGGCGGCTGCGGTTCACGGCGGCCACGCTGCCCGACGATCCGACGCCGGAGCAGGTGGACGCGTGGGTGGAACTGGCCGAGCTGATCCAGGACCCCGGCTTCCGGGCGCTGATGCGCTCGATGGTGGAGTTCAACGCGGCCGACCGGGGGCCGGACGTCCCCGCCGGCACGTCCATGTGGTTCGTCAGCCGTCTCGTGCGGCTCGCGGGTGACGCGCTGCTCCGGGGCGTCGCCCCCGAGGCGCCCGAGGCCGGGGACGTCCTGCGCCGGCTGCTCGGCGACGCCGACGCCGCCGCCGTACGCGAACGCCTGACCGCGATGACGAACAGCCGGGTCGGCCGGTACCGCGAGCTGTCGGCCGTCGTCAACGGCCTCGGGCCCCAGCCGACGTACGAGCAGGAGTTCGGGTGGGTGGTCGCCGCACTGGAGGCCCGGGCGGGCAGCTAATCTGACCTGCGTCAGTGGCGTGCGACAGCACGACCGGAGCACGGATGAGGGGCTGATCGGTGGCGGACATCGAGGAAGCGCGCAAGCAGTTCGAGCGGATCGATACGGACGGTGACGGGTTCATCACCGCTGCCGAGTTCAAGACCGCGCTGGCCCAGGGCGGTGACTGGAACGTCACCGAGTCGGTGGCCGAGGCGATCATCGCCGGCCGTGACCTCAACGGCGACAAGATGCTGTCGTTCGACGAGTTCTGGGCGCACCTCAACAAGTAGGCGACGTCCGAGGGGGCGCACGTCCGGTCGACCGGTCGTGCGCCCCCTCGGCATGCGCCGGGAGCCGGAGGAGACGCCCGCGCTGCTCCGGAGAGGTGAAGGACGGCCGGTGCCGGAATAGTCCGCCGCGGCCGGAGGTTGCCGCTGACCACCGGCGCGGCCGACCCGCGCCGGACCCGCAGGACACGACCTCCGGAAGGCCAGGCGAGTCAGGACCATGAAGATCGGCATCATCGGCGCGGGCAACATCGGCGGCAACCTCACCAGGCGGCTGACCGCCCTCGGGCACGACGTCTCCGTCGCCAACTCCCGCGGCCCGCACACGCTCACCGCGCTGGCCGAGGAGACCGGGGCGACCCCCGTACCGGTCGGGGAGGCGGCACGCGGCGCGGAGATCGTGGTCGTCACGATCCCCCTCAAGGCGATCCCCGACCTGCCGTCCGGCGTCCTGGACGGGGCCGCCGACGACGTCGCGGTCATCGACACCGGCAACTACTACCCGCAGCAGCGCGACGGCCGGATCGCCGGCATCGAGGACGAGGGCCTCACCGAGAGCCGCTGGACCGAGCGCCACCTCGGCCACCCGGTGATCAAGGCCTTCAACGGCACCTACGCCCAGGACCTCCTGGACCGACCGCGCCCGGCCGGCGACCCCGGCCGCATGGCCCTCCCGGTGGCCGGCGACGACGAGGCGGCCAAGGCGAAGGTGCGGGCCCTGATCGACGAGCTCGGCTTCGACACCGTGGACGCCGGCGGCATCGACGACTCCTGGCGCCAGCAGCCCGGCACCCCGGTGTACGGCCTGCGCGCGGGCGTGGACGACGTCACCAAGGCACTGGCGCAGGCGTCCGCCGAGCGCACCGCGGACTTCCGGGGCTGACGGCCGCTCAGGCGCTCTGCGCCCACTGCGTCAGCGTGGCCTTGCTCGCGAAGTCCGCGACGTTCGTGTCCACCGGGTCGTCGGTGTACTGGTGGAAGCGCCACGTGGCCTGGATGCGCGGCTTGCCCGCCGTCACGTAGTCGGCGATCCAGAGACCGTCGCCGGCGTACGAGGTGGTGTCGACGTTGAGCCAGAAGTGGCGGTTGCAATAAAGGATCACCCGGTTGTCCGGCCGCAGTTCCCTCAGCTTCCGGATGAAGCGGTCCTTCTCGGCGTTGCTCGCATGGGTGCCCTCGCCGGTCGACTCCCAGTCGACGGCGAGGATGTCGCCCTTCCTCTCCGGTGTCCTGGACAGGAAGTACTCGGCCTGGGCGGTGAGGTTGCCCGGCCACAGGAAGTGGTAGAAGCCGACGACGAGCCCGGCGTCGCGGGCCCGTTCCGTCTGGGCGGCGAGCTTGGGGTTGACGTACGAACGGCCCTCCGTCGCCTTGATGAAGACGAAGGACAGGCCGTCCGTGCCGTAGCTGGAGGACTGGTACGCGCTCACGTCGATGCCGCGCAGCATGAGGACTCCCTCGGATGCCGGTGGGGCTGAAGTGCCCTGGGGGCGGGAGTTGTTGTTATGCCCGGGATCGGCGTCCCGTACGCCGGGCGCGAGGGCGCTCGGCGTACGGCGGTGGCGTGCGCCGGTCGGTTCAGGAGGCGGAGGAGGCGGCCGGGGCGCGGGTGCCGTCGTCGGCGGAGGCGGCCTCGTCGTCGTCCAGGGAGACGTCCTTGGTCTCCTTGCCGAGGAGCAGCGCGGTCAGCGTCAGCACGGCCATCGCGGACAGGTAGACGCCGACCAGCCACGGCGAGCCGTCTCCCGCCTCCCACAGCGCCACCGCTATGAACGGCGCGACGGCCGCCCCGAGGATCGAACTGACGTTGTACGAGATACCGGAACCGGTGTAGCGCACGCTCGTCGGGAACAGCTCGGGCAGCAGCGCGCCCATCGGGCCGAAGGTCATGCCCATCAGCGTGAAACCGAGCACGAGCCACAGCACCACGCCGAGCGTGCCCAGGTCGATCAGGGGCACCCAGACCAGGCCGAAGACCACGATCGCGGCGGTGATCCAGATCAGAGTGGTGCGCCGTCCGTACTTGTCGGCGAGCGGTCCGGAGACCAGGGTGAACACGGCGAAGAACAGCACACCGAAGATCATCATCAGGACGAACGTGGTGTAGCTGTACCCCAGACCCGGCACGGCGGCGTCCTCGGCGGTGCGCCCGTAGCTCAGCGAGAACGTGGTCATCAGGTAGAAGAGCACGTACGTGGCCAGCATGATGAAGGTGCCCAGGATCAGCTGCTTCCAGTGGCCCTGGACCACGGTGGCCAGCGGCAGCTTGCGCACCTTCCCGGTCTCCTGGGTCTTGGTGAACACCGCCGACTCCACCAGCCGCGACCGCACCCACAGCCCGATCGCGACCATCACGGCGGAGAACAGGAACGGGATGCGCCAGCCCCAGCTGGTGAAGGCCTCGGAGGGCTGGGTGGGGTCGGCGCCGGCCGCGGACGGCAGCAGCGCGCCGATGATCAGGAACAGGCCGTTGCCGATGATGAAGCCGAGCGGGGCGCCCAGCTGCGGGAAGGTGCCGTACAGCGCCCGCTTGCCCTTGGGCGCGTTCTCGGTGGCGACCAGCGCGGCACCGCTCCACTCGCCGCCGAGTGCGAAGCCCTGCGCGAGCCGCATCAGCACCAGCAGCGCGGTGGCGACCCAGCCTGCCTGCGCGTAGGTGGGCAGCGCGCCGATGAGGAAGGTGGCGATGCCCATGGTGAGGAGCGAGACCACCAGCGTCTTCTTGCGGCCGAGCCGGTCACCGAGGTGCCCGAAGAAGACGGCTCCGATCGGGCGGGCGACCATCGCGGCACCGAAGACCGCGAAGGACGACAGCAGCGCCGTGGTCGGGTCGCTGTTCGGGAAGAAGAGCGCCGGGAAGACCAGAACGGCGGCGGTCGCGTAGATGTAGAAGTCGTAGAACTCGATCGTGGTGCCGATGAGGCTGGCGATGAGAACACGGGACCGCGGATTGACGGGTGCCCCGGCTGAACCGGCGACGGATGCGGACATGGCTCGGTCTTTCACGCGTGGAACATGTGTGTGCCTTGAAACGATCTCAGGCGTCTTACTTGACGGAAAGTCGATGCCACGATGTGAGACGAGGGAGCCTCGGGGAAGAGGTACTACAGGCCGGCGCGCCGCAGCAGAAGCGCCAGGTCGGCGTCCTTCACGCGGGTGACCCCTTGCGGGTGCCGGTTGGCCAGCAGGTGCAGCGGGACAGGGTCGTTGTGCAGCCGGCGTGTCGCCGCCGGGCTGAGCGTCGCTCGGACGCGCCACGGCTGACGGGGGTTCCCGGCCGCTTCGAACGGCTCGCCCTCGATCTCGGCCACCGCGGCGACCTCCCGCACCGGACTGGCGACGTAGATCCACAGGCGGTCGCCCGCGGCCATCCGGCGCCACCTGGACAGGCACCACTCCCGGCGGGGCTCGGTCTCGGCGAGTTCCAGCAGGTGCCTCTTGGCGGACGATCCGCCGTCCGGGGCCGCAGCCGCGAGCTTGACGATGAACAGCCAGTCCACGCGTGAACCTCCGCTCGTACCGTGCCTCTGCGCGCCGCGCCCAGCGCGACCTCCTGTGTGCTGCCCCGTCCGGGAGCCGCCACACGGCGGGGCTTCGCACGGGCTCACGGCACCGGCCCCTGAGCCCTCAGCACTCGATGATGTTCACCGCCAGGCCGCCCCGGGCCGTCTCCTTGTACTTCACCGACATGTCGGCGCCCGTCTCCTTCATGGTCTTGATGACCTTGTCGAGGGAGACCTTGTGCGAGCCGTCGCCGCGCATCGCCATCCGGGCCGCCGTGACCGCCTTCACCGCGGCCATGCCGTTGCGCTCGATGCAGGGGATCTGGACGAGGCCGCCGACGGGGTCGCAGGTGAGGCCGAGGTTGTGTTCCATGCCGATCTCGGCGGCGTTCTCCACCTGCTCCGGGGAGCCGCCCAGCACCTCGGCGAGCGCGCCCGCCGCCATCGAGCAGGCGGAGCCGACCTCGCCCTGGCAGCCGACCTCGGCACCGGAGATGGAGGCGTTCTCCTTGAAGAGCATGCCGATCGCGCCGGCCGCCAGGAGGAAGCGGACCACGCCCTCCTCGTCGGCGCCGGGGACGAAGTTCATGTAGTAGTGCAGGACCGCCGGGATGATCCCCGCCGCGCCGTTCGTCGGCGCCGTGACGACCCGGCCGCCGGCCGCGTTCTCCTCGTTCACGGCCATCGCGTAGAGCGTGATCCACTCCATGGCCAGGGCCTGCGGGTCGCCCTCGGAGCGCAGCTTGCGCGCGGTGTTCGCGGCGCGGCGGCGGACCTTCAGGCCGCCCGGCAGGATGCCCTCCCGGGACATGCCGCGGGCCACGCACGCCTGCATCACGCGCCAGATCTCCAGCAGGCCCTCGCGGATCTCGTCCTCGTCGCGCCAGGCCCGCTCGTTCTCCAGCATCAGCGCGGAGATCGACAGACCCGTCTCCTCGGTCAGGCGCAGCAGCTCGTCGCCGGTGCGGAAGGGGTACTTCAGCACGGTGTCGTCGAGCTTGATGCGGTCGGCGCCCACCGCGTCCTCGTCCACGACGAAGCCGCCGCCTACCGAGTAGTACGTCTTGGAGAGCACCTCCGTGCCCGCCGCGTCGTACGCCCACAGCGTCATGCCGTTGGCGTGGTACGGGAGGGCCTTGCGGCGGTGCAGGACCATGTCGTCGTCGTAGGAGAAGGCGATCTCGCGCTCGCCGAGGAGCCGGATGCGGCCCGAGGTCCTGATCGTCTCGACGCGATCGTCGGCCGTCTCCACGTCCACCGTGCGCGGCGACTCGCCCTCCAGGCCGAGCAGCACCGCCTTGGGCGTGCCGTGGCCGTGGCCGGTGGCGCCGAGCGAGCCGTACAGCTCGGCCCGGACCGAGGCCACCGAGTCCAGCAGTTCCTCGTTGCGCAGGCGCCGGGCGAACATGCGCGCCGCGCGCATCGGGCCGACCGTGTGCGAACTCGACGGGCCGATGCCGATCGAGAACAGGTCGAAGACCGAGATGGCCACGGGAACTCCTCAGAACGGGGGTGATGCGGAGAGGGTGGGGCGCCGTGCTCGCTCGTGGCCTGCGCGGCGCCCCTGGGTGATGCTGTTGGTTACTTGTTCAGACCCGGGTACAGCGGGTGCTTGTCCGCCAGGGCCTTCACCCGGGCCTTCAGCGCCTGCGCGTCGTACGACGGCTTGAGCGCCTCGGCGATCACGTCCGCCACCTCGGCGAAGTCCTCGGCCGTGAAGCCGCGGGTCGCCAGGGCCGGCGTACCGATGCGCAGGCCGGACGTCACCATCGGCGGGCGCGGGTCGTTCGGGACGGCGTTGCGGTTGACCGTGATGCCGACCTCGTGGAGACGGTCCTCGGCCTGCTGGCCGTCCAGCTCCGAGTCGCGCAGGTCGACCAGGACCAGGTGGACGTCCGTGCCGCCGGTCAGGACGGACACGCCCGCCGCCTTCGCGTCGTCCTTCACCAGGCGCTCGGCCAGGATCCGGGCGCCTTCCAGCGTACGACGCTGGCGCTCCTTGAAGTCCTCGCTCGCCGCGACCTTGAAGGCGACGGCCTTGGCGGCCACCACGTGCTCCAGCGGCCCACCCTGCTGACCGGGGAAGACGGCAGAGTTGATCTTCTTGGCCAGCTCGGCCGTGGAGAGGATCACACCGCCGCGCGGGCCGCCCAGCGTCTTGTGGGTCGTGGTGGTCACCACGTGGGCGTGCGGGACCGGGTTCGGGTGCAGGCCCGCCGCGACCAGACCGGCGAAGTGCGCCATGTCGACCATCAGGTACGCGCCGACCTCGTCCGCGATGCGGCGGAACTCGGCGAAGTCGAGCTGCCGCGGGTAGGCCGACCAGCCCGCCACGATCAGCTTCGGCCGGTTCTCCTTGGCGAGGCGCTCCACCTCGGCCATGTCGACCTGGCCGTCGTCACCGACGTGGTAGGCGACGACGTTGTAGAGCTTGCCGGAGAAGTTGATCTTCATGCCGTGGGTCAGGTGCCCGCCGTGGGCGAGGTTCAGACCCATGATCGTGTCGCCCGGCTTGAGCAGCGCGAACATCGCCGCCGCGTTGGCCTGGGCACCCGAGTGGGGCTGCACGTTGGCGTGCTCGGCGCCGAAGAGCGCCTTGACCCGGTCGATCGCGATCTGCTCGACCACGTCGACGTGCTCGCAGCCGCCGTAGTAGCGGCGGCCGGGATAGCCCTCGGCGTACTTGTTGGTGAGGACCGAGCCCTGGGCCTCCATGACCGCGACGGGCGCGAAGTTCTCGGAGGCGATCATCTCGAGGGTGGACTGCTGGCGGTGCAGCTCGGCGTCGACGGCGGCGGCGACGTCGGGGTCGAGCTCGTGCAGGGGGGTGTTCAGAAGCGACATGCGTCCGTGTCTCCTCAGGCGCCGGCGAATTCGGTGTACTCGTCGGCGGAGAGCAGGTCGCCCGGCTCCTCGCTGACCCGCACCTTGAACAGCCAGCCGCCCTCGAACGGCGCGGTGTTCACCAGCGACGGGTCGCTGACGACGTCCTCGTTGACGTCGGTGACCTCGCCGGAGACGGGGGAGTACAGGTCGGAGACCGACTTGGTCGACTCCAGTTCGCCGCAGGTCTCGCCCGCGGACACGGTGGCGCCGACCTCGGGGAGCTGGACGAAGACGACGTCACCGAGCGCGTTGGCCGCGTGCTCCGTGATGCCGACCGTCGAGACGCCGTCCTCGGCGCCCGACAGCCACTCGTGCTCCTTGCTGTAGCGCAGCTGCTGGGGGTTGCTCATGGCCTGAATTCTCCTGTACGCGGGGGAGTGGTGGTGACGGGGGGACTACGGAACTGCTGGCTGGGAAGCGCCGGACGCGTACGGGGGCGCCGAAGGGCCCCGCACGCCCAGTGTCTACTTCTGGCGCTTGTAGAAGGGCAGGGCCACGACCTCGTACGGCTCGTGGGTGCCCCGGATGTCCACGCCGACCCCTGCGGTGCCCTCGGCCGCGTGCGCCGCGTCGACGTACGCCATGGCGATCGGCTTGCCCAGCGTCGGGGACGGGGCGCCGGAGGTGACCTCGCCGATCACCTCGCCGCCGGCGACGACCCGGTACCCGGCGCGCGGGACCCGGCGGCCCTCGGCGACCAGGCCCACCAGCACGCGGGGCGGGTTCGCCTCGGCCCGGGCAGCGGCCTCCTGGAGGGCGGCCCGGCCCACGAAGTCGCCCTCCTTCTCGAACTTCACCACCCGGCCGAGCCCGGCGTCGAACGGCGTCAGCGCCGTCGTCAGCTCGTGCCCGTACAGCGGCATGCCCGCCTCCAGGCGGAGCGTGTCCCGGCAGGACAGACCGCACGGGACCAGCCCGGCGCCCTCGCCGGCCTTGGTCAGCGCCTGCCACAGCTCCACGGCGTGCTCCGGCTTCACGAACAGCTCGAAGCCGTCCTCGCCGGTGTACCCGGTGCGCGCGATGAGCGCGGGGACGCCGGCGACGGTGCCGGGCAGACCCGCGTAGTACTTCAGGCCGTCCAGGTCGGCGTCGGTGAGCGACGCGAGGATGCCGGGGGACTCCGGGCCCTGCACGGCCAGCAGCGCGTAGGCGTCGCGGTCGTCGCGGACCTCGGCGTCGAATCCGGCGGCGCGCTCGGTGAGCGCGTCCAGCACGACCTGGGCGTTGGAGGCGTTGGCGACGACCATGTACTCGGTCTCGCCCAGGCGGTAGACGATCAGGTCGTCCAGGATGCCGCCGTCCTCGCGGCAGATCATGGTGTAGCGGGCACGGCCCGGCTTCACGCTGCCGATGTTCCCGACCAGTGCGAAGTTCAGCAGGCCGGCGGCCTGCGGGCCGGTGACGGTGATCTCGCCCATGTGGGAGAGGTCGAAGAGCCCGGCCCGGGTGCGCACCGCGACGTGCTCGTCACGCTCGGAGCCGTAGCGCAGGGGCATGTCCCAGCCGGCGAAGTCGGTCATCGTCGCGCCCAGCGCGCGATGCGTGGCATCGAGCGCGGTACGGCGGAGTTCGGTACTGCTCATCGGTCGTTCGTCTCCCAGGACAGGACAGGACGGGCGAGGGCGGTCCTCCCCATCTGTCATCGGAACCTGAGAGGTTCGCCATGACCACCGCGGTACGGCGGTCAGGACTTGCACCTTGGGTGGGGCAGCCGTCGAACGGCGGCCCGCTTTTCAGATGTGCCTCGCCCGCGCGGTAACGGGGCCTGAGAGATTCAAGGGAGGGACTTGCTCCTTCGGCGCCCCGGCGATGGCCGGGGACTCTCCCGCGCGGATTCAAACGGCCGGTATGCAGTTGGCGCCGCCATCATTGCACGCCCGGCCTGTTCGTGGCAGACCGTGATCTGTAACCGGCTTGTGGCAGTAAGCGCACGAAAACGCGAGACCGCCGCATTACCTTCTCTTTACACTCGACGGGGACGGGAACTCGTGAACCGCCCCAGGGGAGGACGATCACGGTGAACAGGACCACGGCTTACGCAACGACCTCGGGCATCGCGCTGCCGAAGCGGCCCGCCCCGACCGAGGGGGCGTGTGCCGACATGCCCGCACCCGTCGTCCGCGATCTGCGCGACCGCGACGGCCGCAGCCCGCACGCCCTGCTCTTCGGGCCCCGCGACGTCGTGGTGATCACCGGCCTGCCCGGCAGCGGCAAGTCCACCCTGATGCGGCGCACGGTGCGCGGCCTGCGCATCGACTCCCAGGACACCCGCGACCGCTGGGACCGCCGCATGCCGCGCCTCCTCCCGTACGCCCTCTACCGGCCCCTGGTCCGCCTCGCCCACTACGCCGGGCTGCGCCGCGCCCTGCGCTCGGGCGAGGGCGTCGTCGTGCACGACTGCGGCACGCAGGCCTGGGTGCGCGGCTGGCTGGCCCGCGAGGCCCGCCGCCGCGGCGGCACCCTGCACCTGCTGCTCCTCGACGTCGGCGCCGACGACGCCCTGGCCGGCCAGCGCGAGCGCGGCCGGGGCGTCTCCCGGTACGCGTTCCTGCGGCACCGCGCGGCGACCGACCGCCTGCTCGCCTCCGTGACCGGGGGCACCCTGCCCGCCGGCTGCGCCTCGGCGGTCCTCCTCGACCGCGTGTCGGCGGACACACTGCACCGGATCGCCTTCACGGGCTGAGGTGACGGACCGTGTGCCGCTGGGGCCGAACGGGTTAGCCTTTTCAGCCACAGCAGCGGTACCAGGCAGGCGGTAGGCAGATGGACTTCCCAGCGGACTTCGCGGACCTCTCACCGGAGTTCCCGGCGCAGGCGCATCCCCACCCGCACGGTGGATGGCCCGGCAACGAGCTGGAGGAGGTGCTGTCCGCCTCCCTCGGCGTGCCGGGCGCCGGCGGCCGGATCGTGGAGGTGCTCGGCCGCAGCTTCGTCTGGGTCCCGCTGCCCAACGGCGGCGGCCCGGACACCGGCCCCCTCGACCTGCCCACGGTGGAGATCGACGGCCAGGCCCATGTGCCGGTGTTCAGCTCCGAGGAGCAGCTCCGCCGGGTCGCCGGCCCCCACATGGGCTACACCGTCGCCCCCGCCGCCGAGTTCGCCCGCGGCCTGCCCCCGCAGGTCGGCATCGCCGTGAACCCGGACGGCACGGTCGGCATCCCGCTGCCGCCGGCCGCCGTGGCCGAGCTGTGCCGGGCCGGGCGCACCCCGCTGGACGGGCCCGCGTCCGGCGGCCGGGTCCGCCTGTTCGAACCCGACTGGCAGGACGACCCGGTGGACTTCCTGGCCGCGGCCTCCGCCGAGTTCGCCGCCACCGGCGTCGTCCGCACCGCCCGCCGCTGCCTGGCCGCCGTCGAGACCGCCGACCCGATGCTGTTCGTCGGCGTGGAACTGACCCACTGGGAGGGCGACGCCCGCGCCCTCCCCCTCGACGCCCTCGGCCGCGCCCTCGGCACGGTCCCGGTCAAGTGGCCGGTCAACCTGGTCCTCCTGGAAGCAGCCCAGGACCCGGTCTGCGACTGGATGCGGGCACACGTCCGCCCGTTCTACGACCAAGACCGGTGAACGCCGGCCGGGAAGCGCACCGAAGGGGCGCGGGGAACGGCGCGACCGGCCACGACGGCCCCCGCACCCGTCGACCGACAACAACCCCCGAGCTCCAGAGCCACTGCACCCGGCGGAGCCCTAAGCTGGGTTCACGAACAGGGGACGATTCTCGAAGGGTCGGTAAAAGGTGAGCGCGAGCGGTACTGCCGCGACCGGGCAGGTCGAGCACATGCTGCGCCAGGTGACGCCCGGACGCTACGACGCCTACGAGGCCCTGCTGCGCGCCCTCGCCGCCCCCGCCACCGGCCAGGTCTGGATGCTGCTGTGGCACGGCCAGGCCGGCTCCCCGGACGCCCAGTACGGGCGCATGGAGGTCGAGGGCTGCGGCTACGCGCCCTGCGTCACCTCCGCCCAGGAGCTCTCCGCCAGCGGCTGGAACCGGTCGTACGAAGTGGTCGACGGCCTGGAAGTGGCCCGCGCCCTCTACCCGGACCACTACGGCCTCTGGCTCAATCCGCACGCCCCCGGCGGCGGCGTCGGCATCCCCTGGCTCGACCTGCGCCGCATCGCCTCCGGTCTCGACCGCCAGCCCGCCGGGCCCCTGCGCCTGTCCGAACCGGCCATCGAGATCCCGCAGTTCTACGCCCTGCTCGCGCAGAACGCCCACCGCACCCCGGCGGTCCGCGCGTTGCGCCGCGCCTGGGTGCAGCCGTCGCTCGGCGCCCCCTACCTCGCCATCGGCCTGGACGTGTACGACACGTCGCCGCCGGCCGTGGACGCGGTGCGGGCGATGATGCAGCAGTCCGTCGGCGCGGTGCCGGAGGGACTGCCGGTGTCGACGGTGGCGATGACCGACGCGCACGACCCGGTCGCCATGTGGCTGCGTGCCCACGCCCGCCCCTTCTACGACCGCGAGGCCCACGCGGCCCCCGCCCATGCGCCCGCCGCCGGGTACGGCTACCCTCCGGCCCGCGGCAGCTTCTGACGGAGCGTGAGGTCGGGTCGCCCGTACCGGCGACGCTCCGTGATCTTCACGTCACGCACACATTTCTTCGCGCGTAGACGGCGGCGGAAGGTCGCGAAGGTCGGCGATTTCGCCGTTGTGTCCCAACTGTCCTTCGTCCGAAGGCCGTTACCCACTGTTCGGATAACGGAATCCCCAGCAATGCATCACGGTTGCGCATACTTTCCCGGTCAGACCTGGCGGGTGATCCTGACGACGCTGAAGACTCCCGAGACAGACACCGGATCGTTCGATCCCGTGATCGAGAGCAAGTCGACAAAGCCGTAATCCACGGCGGGTGTAGGCCGGTCACCACCGGCGAGAGGGGTCGGGTCACTGTGACCGCACCGATCGAGACCACCGGGGCGCAAGCCGAGGCACAGCCCGAGGCTGTCCTCGTCGGTGCCGATAAGGGGCAGATCGAGGGCCGTTCCCTGGGGCAGATCGCCTGGTCCCGTTTCAAGAAGGACAAGGTCGCCGTGGCCGGCGGGGTCGTCGTGATCCTGCTGATCCTCCTCGCGATCCTCTCCCGTCCGATACAGGCGATCTTCGGTCTGGACCCCAACGCCCTCAACCAGGACCTGATCGACCCCAACACCTCGCTGCCCAAGGGCGACTTCGGCGGCATGAGCTGGGACCACCCGCTCGGTGTGGAGCCGAAGTTCGGCCGGGACATCGCCACCCGCATCCTCGAGGGCTCCTGGGTCTCGCTGGTCGTCGCCTTCGGCGCCACGATCCTGTCCAACACCATCGGCGCGATCCTCGGCGTGGTGGCCGGCTACTACGGCGGACGCGTCGACACGGTCATCAGCCGGCTGATGGACACCTTCCTGGCCTTCCCCCTCCTGCTGTTCGCGATCGCCATCTCGGCGACCCTGCAGGGCGGTGCCTTCGGACTGGAGGGCCTGCCGCTGCACATCCTGGTGCTGGTCTTCGTCATCGGCTTCTTCAACTGGCCCTATCTGGGGCGCATCGTCCGCGGCCAGACGCTGGCCCTGCGCGAACGGGAGTTCGTCGACGCCTCCCGGGGGATGGGGGCCAAGGGCCCGTACATCCTCTTCAAGGAGCTGCTGCCGAACCTCGTCGGCCCGATCATCGTCTACTCGACGCTGCTCATCCCGACCAACATCATTTTCGAGGCGTCCCTGAGCTTCCTCGGCGTGGGCATCCAGCCCCCGCAGGCCTCGTGGGGCGGCATGATCAACCAGGCGGTCGCCTTCTACCAGGTCGACCCCCAGTTCATGATCGTTCCCGGTCTCGCCATCTTCGTGACCGTCCTGGCGTTCAACCTGCTCGGCGACGGTCTCCGTGACGCTCTCGACCCGCGCAGCCGCTGACCGGCGACTGCCACGAGAGTCCCAAAGATTTGCCAACAATGGAGGGGAAGCAGACCATCATGCGAAGGTCAGCGCTGGCCGCGGTCGCGGCCATCGGCAGTGCAAGCCTGCTGCTTTCGGCTTGCAGCAAAGCCGATGACAACTCGGACAACAACGGTAAGAAGTCGGCTGAGGCCAACGCAGCGACCAAGGGTGTCGTCAACGCCTCCACCCAGAAGGGTGGAACGGTCACGTACGAGTACTCGGACGTCCCGGACTCCTTCGACCCCGGCAACACGTACTACGCGTACATGTACAACCTCAGCCGGCTCTACGCCCGCCCGCTGATGACCTTCCAGCCCGGCGCGGGCGAGAAGGGCAACACCCTGGTCCCGGACCTCGCCGCCGGCAAGGGCGTGCCGAGCGAAGGCGGCAAGACCTGGACGTACAAGCTGCGCGCGGGTCTGAAGTACCAGGACGGCACCCCGATCACCTCGAAGGACGTCAAGTACGCCGTCGAGCGCTCCAACTTCGCGCGTGACGTGCTCTCCCTCGGTCCGAACTACTTCCAGCAGTTCATGAAGGACGGCGACAAGTACAAGGGTCCGTACAAGGACAAGAGCCCCGAGGGACTGAAGTCCATCGAGACGCCGGACGACACCACGATCGTCTTCCACCTCAACCGTTCCTTCCAGGAGTTCGACTACCTGGTCGCGACGCCGCAGACGGCTCCGGTGCCCCAGTCCAAGGACAAGGGCATCGACTACGTCAAGAACATCGTGTCCTCCGGCTCGTACAAGTTCGAGAGCTACGAGGAGGGCAAGCAGGCCGTCCTCGTCCGCAACGAGAACTGGGACCCGAAGACGGACCCGCTGCGCAAGCAGTACCCGGACAAGATCGTCGTCAAGCTCAAGGTCAACGCCGAGACGATCGACCAGGACGTCCAGGCCGGCACCGCGATCGACCTCGGCGGCACGGGCGTCCAGGCCGCGACGCAGGCGAAGGTCGTCAACGACGCCGCCCTGAAGGCCAACACCGACAACACCTACGGTGGCCGCCTGGTCTACATGGCGATCAACTCGCAGGTCGCGCCGTTCGACAAGGTCGAGTGCCGCAAGGCCGTCGAGTACGCCATCGACAAGGTCTCCGTGCAGACCGCCCTCGGCGGCCCGATCCGCGGTGAGGTCGCCACCACCGTCCTGCCGCCGGACATCACCGGCTACGAGAAGTCGGACGTCTACGCCACCGACGGCAACAAGGGCGACGTCGCCAAGGCCAAGGACCAGCTCAAGGCCTGCGGCAAGACGGCCATCAACACCAACATCTCGGCGCGCAGCGACCGCCCGCAGGAGATCGACGCGGCCACCGCGATCATCGCCTCGCTGAAGAAGGTCGGCATCAACGCCAGCCTGAAGCAGTACCCGTCGGGCAAGTACTTCACCGACTACGCGGGTGTGCCGACGTTCGACAAGAAGCAGAACATCGGTCTGCACATGATGCAGTGGGGTGCCGACTGGCCCTCCGGCTACGGCTTCCTGCAGCAGATCCTGCACGGTGACGCGATCGGCGCCTCGGGCAACACCAACCTGTCGTACATCAACGACAAGCAGATCAACGAGACGCTCGAGAAGGCCATCGCCACCGAGGGCGACACCGAGCGCAACGCGCTGTACGCCCAGATCGACAAGCGTGCGATGGACCTGGCCACCCTCGTCCCGCTGACCTACTTCAAGGTCCTGCTGTACCGCCCGACCACCTACACCAACCTGGTGTCCACGGCGGCCTTCAGCGGTCAGTACGACTACCTCAACATCGGCACGACCAAGAAGTAGCCCCGGAAGGCAGGTGAAGGCATTGGTGCCCGCGGGCTTCGCGGCCCGCGGGCACCAGCGCCGGTCCCCGTGATCTCGTACATCCTCCGTCGGACGTTCGCGGCAGTGATCCTGCTGCTGGTCGTCACCGCGGTCACCTTCGCGATCTTCTTCCTGCTGCCGCGGCTCGCCGGTCAGACCGCCGACCAGCTCGCGCAGCAGTACATCGGAAAGAGTCCGACGAAGGCAGACATCCTCGCGGTCAAGCAGAACCTCGGTCTGGACGAGCCCCTGTACGTCCAGTACTGGCACTTCATCAAGGGGATCGTCAGCGGCGCCACCTACAACCTGGGCCCCACCACGGCGCAGTGTGACGCGCCCTGCTTCGGCTACTCCTTCAAGAACCACGTCGAGGTGTGGCCGCAGCTCACCTCCCGCCTCCCGGTGACCCTCTCGCTGGCCGGCGGCGCCGCCGTGCTGTGGCTGGTCTCCGGTGTCCTGATCGGCGTGATCTCGGCGCTCAAGCCCCGCAGCGTCTTCGACCGCACCTTCATGGGCGTCGCGCTCGCCGGTGTCTCGCTGCCCATGTTCTTCACGGGCAACCTGCTGCTCCTGCTGTTCACCTTCCAGTGGCCGATCTTCGGACGCACCTATGTGCCGCTCACCGAGAACCCGGCCCAATGGGCCAACACGCTGTTCCCGGCGTGGTGCTCGCTGGCCCTGCTGTACTCCGCCATCTACGCGCGGCTCACCCGCTCGGGCATGCTGGAGACGATGAACGAGGACTTCATCCGCACGGCCCGCGCCAAGGGCCTGCGGGAGCGCAGGGTCGTGGCCCGGCACGGGCTGCGAGCCGCGCTGACGCCGATCATCACCGTCTTCGGCATGGACCTCGGCCTGCTGCTCGGCGGCGCCGTGATCACCGAGAAGGTGTTCTCGCTGCCCGGCATCGGCCAGTACGCGGTGCAGGGCATCACCGACAACGACCTGCCCCCGATCCTCGGCGTCACCCTGCTCGCAGCCTTCTTCGTCGTGATCGCCAATCTCCTGGTGGACCTGCTGTACGCCGCCGCCGACCCACGCGTGAGGCTCTCGTGACCGAACTCTCCAAGACCGGGGCCGCCGTGGGTGAGCCCACGAGCTCGCCCTCGAACGCGCCCGACGCGTTCCTCGCGGTCCGCGACCTCAAGGTGCACTTCCCCACCGACGACGGACTGGTCAAGTCCGTCGACGGGCTCAGCTTCCAGGTGGAGAAGGGCAAGACCCTCTGCATCGTCGGAGAGTCGGGATCCGGCAAGTCCGTCACCTCGCTGGCGATCATGGGCCTGCACCGGCTCGGCTCGCGCGGCAAGAACGTGCAGATGTCCGGCGAGATCTGGCTCGGCGGCAAGGAGCTCGTCTCCGCCGACCCGGACGAGGTCCGCCGGCTGCGCGGCCGCGAGATGGCGATGATCTTCCAGGACCCGCTGTCCGCGATGCACCCGTACTACACGATCGGCAACCAGATCGTGGAGGCGTACCGGGTCCACCACGACGTCAACAAGAAGACCGCGCGCAAGCGGGCGATCGAGATGCTCGACCGGGTCGGCATCCCCGAGCCCGGCAAGCGCGTCGACAGCTACCCGCACGAGTTCTCCGGCGGTATGCGCCAGCGCGCGATGATCGCGATGGCCCTGGTCAACAACCCCGAACTGCTCATCGCGGACGAGCCGACGACCGCCCTGGACGTGACCGTCCAGGCGCAGATCCTCGACCTGATCCGGGACCTGCAGAAGGAGTTCGGCTCCGCGGTCGTCCTCATCACCCACGACCTCGGCGTGGTCGCCGAGATCGCCGACGACGTCCTGGTGATGTACGGCGGCCGGTGCGTGGAGCGCGGTTCGGTCGACGACGTCTTCGAGCGGCCGCAGCACCCGTACACCTGGGGCCTGCTCGGCTCGATGCCGCGCATCGACCGCGAGACCTCCGAGCGGCTCATCCCGGTCAAGGGCTCGCCGCCGAGCCTCATCAACGTCCCCTCGGGCTGCGCCTTCCACCCCCGCTGCCCGTACGCGGACATCCCCAAGGGCGATGTCACCCGTACCGTGCGGCCGGAGCTCCAGGTGGTCGGCAGCGGGCACTTCTCCGCCTGCCACCTCTCGCCGGAGGACCGCACGCGGATCTGGACCGAAGAGATTGCGCCGAAGCTGTGAGCGATACGAAGAAGAAGGACGCGACGACGGTCCCGGCCCAGGCATCCTCTCCCGAGGAGCGCGAGGTGCTGCTGAAGGTCGAGGGCCTGCAGAAGCACTTCCCGATCCACAAGGGTGTTCTCCGGCGCCAGGCCGGCGCGGTCAAGGCCGTCGACGGCATCGACTTCGAGGTGCGCAAGGGCGAGACCCTCGGCGTGGTCGGTGAGTCGGGCTGCGGCAAGTCGACCATGGGCCGGGTCATCACCCGGCTCCAGGACCCGACGGGCGGCTCGATCCACTTCGAGGGCAAGGACATCACGCGGCTGAACACGGCCGGGATGCGTCCGCTGCGGCGGGACATCCAGATGATCTTCCAGGACCCGTACGGCTCGCTGAACCCGCGTCACACCATCGGCGGCATCGTCTCGGCGCCGTTCCGCCTCCAGGGCGTGGAGCCCGAGGGCGGGGTGAAGAAGGAGGTCCAGCGGCTCCTGGAGCTGGTGGGTCTGAGCCCCGAGCACTACAACCGCTACCCGCACGAGTTCTCCGGCGGTCAGCGCCAGCGCATCGGCATCGCCCGCGCGCTCGCCCTGAAGCCGAAGCTGGTGGTGGCGGACGAGCCGGTCTCCGCGCTGGACGTCTCCATCCAGGCGCAGGTCGTCAACCTCATGGACGACCTCCAGGAGGAGCTCGGCCTGACGTACGTGATCATCGCGCACGACCTGTCCGTCGTCCGGCACGTCTCGGACCGGATCGCGGTGATGTACCTGGGCAAGATCGTCGAACTCGCCGACCGTACGTCGCTGTACGAGGCGCCGATGCACCCGTACACCAAGGCGCTGATGTCGGCGGTGCCGGTGCCGGACCCGAAGCGCCGGGGCGCCAAGAGCGAGCGGATCCTGCTCCGCGGCGACGTGCCCTCGCCGATCTCCCCGCCGAGCGGCTGCCGCTTCCACACGCGGTGCTGGAAGGCGACGCAGATCTGCAAGACCACCGAGCCGCCGCTGAAGGAGCTGCGGCCGGGCCAGCAGGTGGCCTGCCACCACCCGGAGAACTTCGAGGACCAGGCCCCGCAGGACGTCGTCCTGCTCACCGCCGCCAAGGAGGCGGCGGAGACGGTCTCGGCCGAGGTCCTGGCGAAGCCCGCGAAGACCTCGGCGACGGAGACCGCGGACGCGGAGACCGCGAAGGCGGACGTCCCGGAGGCGGACGCACCGAAGGTGGACACCGCGAAGGCGGAGGCGCCGGAGGTGGAAGCCGCGGACGCGGAGGCTTCGAAGGCGGAGGCTCCGAAGGCGGAGGCTCCGAAGGTGGAGGCCGCGAAGGCGGAAGCCCAGGAGGCGGAGGCCGCGGACCCGGAGGCCGCGAAGGCGGACGTCCCGGAGGTGGACGCTCCGAAGGCGGAGGCCGGGGACGCGGAGGCCGCGAAGGCGGACGTCCCGGAGGCGGAGGCCGGCGACGCGAAGACCGCGGACGTGGAGACCGAGGCGTCCGGGCCCGCGGCGGAGGCCGGTTCCGAGGCGGAGCCGGCCCAGGCCGAGGCCGGTCCGGCGGAGGCCGAGGCCGCCGTGCCCGAGCCGTCGGAGACGGACGCCGCCGAGACCGACGCCGAAGCCGACGCCGAACCTCCGGCCAAGAAGAAGAAGTAAACCCGGCCCGGTCCGTGAGCCCCCGCCTTCGTTTGTAAGGCGGGGGCTCACCGGCAGGTGAGAATGGCAGGGTGTACGAGCAACTCTTCAGCCCCACCGTGCAGCACACGCTCGACCTGATCGGCATCTTCGTCTTCGCCATCTCGGGCGCGCTGCTCGCCGTCCGCAAGAACTTCGACGTGTTCGGCATCGCCGTCCTCGCCCAGGTCACCGCGCTGGGCGGCGGGCTGTTCCGGGACCTGATCATCGGGGCGGTGCCGCCCGCCGCGTTCACGGACCTGGGGTACTTCCTGACCCCGCTGCTCGCCACGGTGCTGGTCTTCTTCCTCCACCCCCACGTCGAGCGCCTCCAGACCGGCGTCAACGTCTTCGACGCGGCCGGCCTCGGCCTGTTCTGCGTCGCCGGCACGACCAAGGCGTACGACTACGGGCTCGGCCTGACCGCCTCCGCCTGTCTGGGCATGGCCACCGCGGTGGGCGGCGGTGTGCTGCGCGACGTCCTGGCCAACGAGGTGCCGTCGCTGCTGCGCTGGGACCGCGACCTGTACGCCGTCCCGGCCATCGTCGGCGCCACCATGGTCGTCCTGTGCATCCGCTTCGACGCGCTGAGCTCCTTCACCAGCGGCCTCGCGGTGGTCACCGCCTTCGTGCTGCGCCTGCTGGCCCTGCGCTTCCACTGGCGGGCACCGCGCGCGTGGAACCGTCGGTCGACGGTCGTCGAGGGGGAGTGAGAGGTCTTCCGTCCGCTCCCGGGGGGGCAGCGGTAACAGAGAAAAGCTACCGCTTAGTAGTTTCCTGTTGTACCGTGCAGCCATGCCAGAAGCAGCCTCCGCACCGGCCACCCGGGCCACCATCGGCGACAGCGAGTTCGACCGGGACACCAGCGTCACCCGGCGCGCACCCGGTGTCTACGACATCGACCTCTCCGCCGGCTGGACGATCATCAGTGCCGTCAACGGCGGCTACCTGCTGGCCGTCCTGGGCCGCGCCCTCGGGGACGCCCTGCCGCACCCCGACCCCTTCACCATCTCGGCGCACTACCTCACCGCGTCCCGGCCCGGTCCGGCGGTCGTCCGCACGGAGACGGTCCGCACCGGCCGTACGCTCTCCACCGGCCAGGCGTCCCTCTTCCAGTACGACGACGAGGGCAACGAGGTCGAGCGCATCCGTGTCCTCGCCTCCTACGGCGACCTCGGGACGCTGCCCGACGACGTCCGCACCTCGGCGAAGCCGCCCGCGATCCCGCCCATGGACCAGTGCTTCGGCCCGGAGACTGCATCTGATGTCCGACTACCGTCGGGTGGTCCCGCCCCCGTGGAGGGCAGCTCCGCCATCGCCGACCGGCTGATGCTCAAGCTGGACCCCGCCACCCTGGGCTGGGCCCTCGGGCAGCCCTCGGGCAGGGGGGAGATGCGGGCCTGGTTCGGGCTCGCCGACGGCCGCGACGCCGACCCCCTCTCGCTGCTCCTCGCGGTGGACGCGCTGCCCCCGACCGCCTTCGAGCTCGGGCTCAAGGGCTGGGTGCCGACGGTCGAGCTGACCGTGCACGTACGCTGCCGCCCGGCACCGGGCCCGCTGCGCGTCTCCATCACCACCCGCAACCTCGCCGGCGGCTTCCTCGAGGAGGACGCCGAGGTCTGGGACAGCGCCGACCGCCTGGTCGCCCAGTCCCGTCAGCTGGCCCGGGTCCGGCTCGGCTGACGCGCCCCGCGGGCGGTGCGCGCCCGCTCGTCACCGCACGCCGGGACCGACAGGTCCCGGCGTGCGTGTCGCTTTTTCCTGCCCCGGTCAGTCCAGCCAGTGCCGGCGGCCGATGCTGATCAGCCGCATCCGGCGGGTCGCGACCGCGGCGACGCGCCGGCGCTCCTCCTCCGGAGCCTCCAGCGTCTCCAGGAACAGCGAGGCCGTGATCAGCATCTGGTCGACGTAGAGGCCCGCGAGCATCAGCAGGTCGTCGTCGTGCCAGCCCGCCGACTGCGGGTCCTTGGCCAGCTCGGTCTGCACCTCCTCGGCGAACCGGGCCAGTTGGTCGCGTATCGCCTCCCGCACCGGCTGCACCCCGCCGTGGCGCTCCCGGGCGATGAACCGGACGTGGGCGGGATGCGCGGCCACGTGACCGGCGATCAACTCCACGGCCCGGGCGATCCGTTCCTCACTGTCCTCCGCGGGCGACACCGTCGTCCGGATCATCGGATGCAGGCTGCCCAGCGCCTCCTCCACCAGCGCCACGCCGAGGTCGGCGGTGGAGCGGAAGTGCCGGTAGAAGGCGGTCGGGGCCACGCCGACGGCACGGGTGACCTCGCGCAGGCCCAGGCTGCTCAGGCTCTGCTCCTCCAGCAGCGCGAGCGCCGCGTCCAGGAGCGCCTGACGGGTCTTCTGCTTCTGGGCCTGCCGAACGCCGAGGGTGTGACTCATACCATGCAGTTAACAACTGTTCTCCGGAATTGAAAAGCCATGACGCGCGCTAGACTGGGAAGTCAGTGAACAACTGTGACTACAACCGTTCACCGAAGGTTGGGGGATCCGCGCCATGCTGTTTCTCGTCGTCGCACTTCTGCTCTTCGGCGCCGTCCTGGGCACCGTCGCCCACGCGCCGCTCACCCTGTCCGTCGCCGTCGGCCTGGTCATCGCCGTCTGGCTCGGCGTCTTCGCGGTCCGCGAGCGGCACGGCCGCCGCCGGAGCAGCTCCGCCCACTGACCGCCGCCGGTCCGTCGACGCACCGTCCGGCCCACCGACGCACCGTAAGGAGAACACCGTGCAGCTCACCGCACCGGCCACCCGCCGGACCGGTATCCGGGACACCGACGGCATGGCCGTCGCGTCCTTCGTCCTCGGCCTCCTCGGCCTGCTCGTCCTCAACGTCTTCCTGGGCCCCGTCGCCATCGCGCTGGCCGGCGTCGCCCTGTGGCGGGGCACCGCCCGCCGCGGCCGGGCCCTCCTCGGCCTCGGCCTGGGCGTCGCCGACCTGCTGGTCCTGGTGGCGGTCATGTCCGCGGACAACACGATGTCGTGGAATCTGTGAGCCGCCCGCCCTGCGGCCGGGTGCCGGTTCGCCGAAGAGACCGGCCTTGATCCGAGGCCGGGCGGGGCCGCCCCGTAGAATCGGCCCCACCATGGCTTACCTCGACCACGCCGCGACCACCCCGATGCTCCCCGAGGCGGTCGAGGCACTCACCGCGCACGTGGGCGCCACCGGCAACGCCTCCTCCCTCCACGCGTCCGGCCGCCGCGCACGGCGCACCGTCGAGGAGGCCCGCGAGACCCTCGCCGACGCCCTCGGCGCCCGCCCCAGCGAGGTCGTCTACACCTCCGGCGGCACCGAGGCCGACAATCTCGCCGTCAAGGGCCTGTATTGGGCCCGCCGCGACGCCGACCCGGCCCGCACCCGGGTGCTGGCCAGCCCCGTCGAGCACCACGCCGTCCTCGACGCCGTCCACTGGCTCGGCGAACACGAGGGGGCGACCGTCGAGTACCTGCCGGTCGACGCGTACGGCCGCGTCCACCCCGACGCGCTGCGCGAGGCCATCGCCCGCGATCCCGACGATGTCGCCCTCGCCACCGTCATGTGGGCCAACAACGAGATCGGCACGATCATGCCGGTCCGTGAACTCGCCGACGTGGCCGCCGAGTTCGACGTTCCCCTGCACGCCGACGCGGTCCAGGCCGTCGGCCAGCTCCCGGTCGACTTCGCCGCCTCCGGGCTCGCCGCGATGACGGTTTCCGGCCACAAGATCGGCGGCCCCTACGGCATCGGCGCGCTGCTGCTGGGCCGCGAGTACACGCCCGTACCCGTCCTGCACGGCGGCGGCCAGGAACGCCACGTCCGCTCCGGCACCCTCGACGTGCCCGCCGTCGCCTCCTTCGCGGTGGCCGGGCGCCTCGCCACCGAGCAGCGCGAGTGGTTCGCACGGGAGATCGGCTCCCTGCGCGACGACCTGGTCGACGCGGTGCGTACGGCGGTCCCGGACGCCGTCCTGGGCGGCGACCCGGTGGACCGGCTGCCGGCCAACGCCCACTTCACCTTCCCCGGCTGCGAGGGCGACTCCCTGCTCCTGCTGCTCGACGCCCAGGGCATCGAGTGCTCCACCGGCTCCGCCTGCACCGCCGGCGTCGCCCAGCCCAGCCACGTCCTGCTGGCCACCGGAACCGACCCCGACCTCGCCCGGGGCACCCTGCGCTTCTCCCTCGGCCACACCTCCACGGAGGCCGACGTCGAGGCGCTCGCCAAGGCGATCGGCCCGGCGGTGGAACGCGCGCGGGCGGCGGGGCTGACGTAGGGGGCGGGCGGCAGGGGTCAGGCGCTCGTCGAGGCGCCGGCGGACGGACCGCTCGTCGCCGCCCGCCGGACCAGCTTCAGGTACCGGTCCCAGTCCCAGTGCGGCCCCGGATCGGTGTGGTCGGCGCCCGGCACCTCCACGTGGCCGATGATGTGCTCGCGGTCCACGGGTATCTCGTACCGCGCGCAGATACCCGCGGTCAGCCGGGCCGAGGCGGCGTACATCGCGTCCGTGAAGTCCTGCGGCCGGTCCACGAAACCCTCGTGCTCGATGCCGACACTGCGCTCGTTGTAGTCCCGGTTGCCCGCGTGGTACGCCACGTCCAGCTCGCGGATCATCTGCGTGACGTGCCCGTCCTGGCCGACGATGTAGTGCGTGGCGGCCTTGTGACCGGGGTCCTGGAACGCCTTCACGGCGCTCGCGAAGCTGCCCTGCGTGACATGGACGATCACCATGTCGATGCCGAAGTCGTCGGGCCGGTCCGCGCGCCGCCAGTTGGCGTCCGACGCCGACACCCACCGGGCGCCCGCGTAGTCGACGGCGCCCTTCTCGCGCGGCTTCTCCACGCCCGGAGTACGCCACCACAGCCGCGCCAGCTCGTCGCGCGCCAGCACCGCCGTGCCCACGGCCGCCGCCGTGCCGCCGACGAGCAGCGCCCGGCGCCCGATGTGCCGGTCCGCGTCCCTGGATCCGCCCGTGGACCCGCTCTTCGCCCCCATGCGATCTTCAACGCATACTCGCGCGCTCCGGTTCCCGCGCACCCGTACCCTGGAAGGGTTATGACTGACACCCCGCAGCGCACCCGCCCCCTCCGCGTCCTCGCCGCCATGTCGGGCGGAGTCGACTCCGCCGTCGCCGCCGCCCGCGCGGCCGAGGCGGGGCACGACGTGACCGGCGTCCACCTGGCACTCTCCGCCAACCCGCAGTCCTTCCGCACGGGCGCCCGGGGCTGCTGCACCATCGAGGACTCCCGGGACGCCCGCCGCGCCGCGGACGTCATCGGCATCCCCTTCTACGTCTGGGACCTCGCCGACCGCTTCCGTGAGGACGTGGTCGAGGACTTCGTCGCCGAGTACGAGGCCGGCCGCACCCCCAACCCGTGCCTGCGCTGCAACGAGAAGATCAAGTTCGCCGCGCTGCTCGACAAGGCCCTCGCGCTCGGCTTCGACGCGGTCTGCACCGGTCACTACGCGAAGGTGATCCTGCGCGAGGACGGCACCCGCGAACTGCACCGCGCCTCCGACATGGCCAAGGACCAGAGCTACGTCCTCGGCGTGCTGGACGACCGGCAGCTCGCCCACGCCATGTTCCCGCTCGGCGACACGCTCACCACCAAGGACGAGATCCGCGCGGAGGCCGAGCGCCGGGGGCTCGCCGTCGCCAAGAAGCCCGACTCGCACGACATCTGCTTCATCGCCGACGGCGACACCCAGGGCTTCCTCGCCGGCCGGCTGGGCCGGGCGGAGGGCGACATCGTCGACGAGGCCGGCAACCGGCTCGGCACCCACGAGGGCGCCTACGGCTTCACCATCGGCCAGCGCAAGGGCCTGCGGATCGGCACGCCGGCGGCCGACGGCAAGCCCCGCTACGTCCTCGACATCTCCCCGGTGAACAACACCGTCACGGTGGGCCCGGCCGAGGCGCTGGACGTCACCGCGCTCACCGCGATCAAGCCCCGCTGGTGCGGCGCCGCCCCGACCGGCCCCGGCACCTACACCGCCCAGCTCCGCGCCCACGGCGGCGAGACCGAGGTCACCGCCGGCCTGGTCGACGGCACGCTGGAGGTGTCGTTCGCCGAGCCGGTGCGCGGCGTCGCCCCCGGCCAGGCGATCGTGCTGTACGACGGCACCCGCGTGGTGGGCTCGGCGACCATCGCGTCGACGACGCGCGCGACGGCGGGCGTGGCCTGAACCCGGCGCCTTCCTACGCAGCGAAGAACTCCGCCAGCACCGGCGCCAGGACGCCCGGCTCCACCATGTGACTCTGGCCCCCGAGGGTCCGGTACGTGCCCTCGGGCACGGCATCGGCGACGGCCCGCGCCGCCTCGCGCATCCACTCGGCCCCCGCGTCGCCCGCCAGGGCCAGCACGGGCGCGGTGATCTCCGCCAGCCGGGCCCGCGGCACCCGGGCGTCGCCCATCACCGCGTCGTCGTACGCGAGGCTCGGCGCGACCGACTCCATGCCGGCCCACATCGGCGACTGGCGGGCGCCCCGGATCATCTCCTCGCCCAGGCCGGTGAGCCGCAGGAACAGCTCCACCGCGTCCCCGCGCCGCCCCTGCCCGAGCGCTTCGCCGAGCCGCTCGGTGTACTCCGCGCGGGCCCGCGCGGAGTCGTCGTCCATGGCGTACGGCACCTCGTAGACGGCGGCCCGGCGCACCGGCAGCCCGCTTGCCGCCGCCCGCAGCACCAGCGCGCCGCCCGACGAGATGCCGTACAGCGACGCCTCGCCGCCGACCTCCTCGATCAGCGCCGCCAGGTCCTCGACCTCGCGCTCCACCGCGTAGGGCGCCGTGTCCCCGCTCTCGCCGCGGCCCCGGCGGTCGTACACGGTGACGTCGAAACGGTCCGACAGCTCCGCGGCCAGGGGCGCCAGCGTGGCCCCCGTGGACATCGCGCCGCTGACCAGGACGACGGCCGGCCCCTGCCCGGTACGTTCGTACGCGATGCGCGTGCCGTCACGCGAAAAGGTCTTCTTGTCCATGCTTGTGCAGACTGCCCTACGGCACGCGTTTCATCCCTCAGGACACCTCGACGTCGTAGAAACACAGATGGTCCTTGATCTCCGCCACGTCCGGCTTCGGGTCCGGGTAGGACCAGACGAGGTCCGTCGCGTCCGGCAGCGACCAGTAGGACGCGTCGCCCTTGAACGGGCAGTGCGTGTGCGTGGCGGACGGCGTCAGCAGGTCCAGGCGTACGTCGTCGGCGGGAAGGTAGTACCGGTCGGGACAGCCCGTCTCGTGCAGGACCAGTGCCCCGTCGCTCTCCGCCAGGACCTGCCCGCCGTGCACCACGCGCACGTGCCGGTCGCTCCGCTCGATGGTGATGCGATGACCCTTCGTCACGATGATCGATCCTCCTCGGGTGGCCCACGTCTTCGGTACAGCGTGCGCCCGGGCCGAGTTCTTCCCGGCCGGCGCGCCCCCCGTACCGTGGTCCCATGAACATCTGCGTCTTCCTCTCCGCCGCCGATCTCGACGAGCGCTACACGCGCCCCGCGAAGGAGTTCGGCACCCTCCTCGGCAAGGGCGGGCACACGCTCGTGTGGGGCGGTTCGGACACCGGGCTGATGAAGGTCGTCGCCGACGGCGTGCACGAGGCCGGAGGCAGGCTCCTGGGCGTCTCCGTGGACTTCCTGGCGGCCAAGGCGCGCGAGGGCGCCGACGAGATGGTGATCGCCAAGGACCTCGCCGAGCGCAAGCGGCTGCTGCTGGAGAAGGCCGACGCCGTGGTGATCATGGTGGGCGGCACCGGCACCCTGGACGAGGCGACGGAGATCCTGGAGCTGAAGAAGCACGGGCACACCGACAAGCCGGTCGTCCTGCTCAACACGGCGGGCTTCTACGACGGGCTCAAGGAGCAGTTCCGCCGCATGGAGGACGAGGGCTTCCTGCCGCGCCCCCTCACCGAGCTGGTGTTCTTCGCCGAGGAGCCGGTCGGCGCGCTGGCCTACCTGGAGGAGAGCCGGGGCGTGGAGTGAGCCCGCGGTGATGCGAGCATGGCGGTCATGGCTACACATGTGATCACCGGAGCGGGCTCCGGCATCGGCGCGGCCGTGACCCGCCGCCTGCACGAGCGCGGCGACGAGGTCGTGCTGCACGCGCGCGACGCGGGCCGCGCGAAGGAACTGGCGGCCGCGTTCCCCGGCGCGAAGACGCTGGTCGGCGACCTGGCGGACCCGGACAAGCTCTCCTGGGCCTTCTCGCACCAGACGCTGCCCGACCGCGTGGACTCCCTGCTGCACATCGCGGGCGTGGTCGACCTCGGTCCCGTCGGCGACCTCACCCCGAAGACCTGGCGCCACCAGCTCAACGTCAACCTGGTCGCCCCGGCCGAGCTGACCCGCCTCTTCCTGCCCCAGCTCCGCGTCGCCCAGGGCCAGGTCGTCTTCGTCAACTCCGGTTCCGGACTCAACGCCCACGCCGGCTGGTCCGCGTACGCCGCATCCAAGCACGGCCTGAAGGCCCTGGCCGACTCCCTGCGCCAGGAGGAGCACGCGAACGGCGTCCGCGTCACCTCCGTCTACCCCGGCCGCACCGCCAGCCCCATGCAGGCCAAGGTCCACCAGCAGGAGGGCAAGGAGTACGACCCCGCGAAGTGGATCGACCCCGAGTCGGTCGCCACGACGATCGTCATGGCCCTGGACCTGCCCAGGGACGCGGAGGTCAACGACCTGACGGTGCGCCCGGGGCGGTGACGGCGGCTTGGGGCCTGTCGTTCGGATCATGCCCGCGTCGCGGGGCGTGGCACGCGCATCTGCGGCGTTGTCGCCGGTTGCCAGGGCTCCGCCCTGTCGCCCTCCTCCGCCTTGCAGCTGCACGCACCACGCCCCGCTCAGGCCGGCTGAAAGGCTTGAGCCCGCTCAGCCGACCTGATCCGAACGACAGGCCCTAGGCTGGCCGGGTGAGCGACAACAGCCAGACCAGCCCGCGTTTCGGCCCCGCGACCGGCGTCGGCTCCCTGCCGGGGGACGACGCGCGCGAGGCCGTCAAGACCGCCACCGGCTCCTTCGAGGACTTCCCCTTCCTGCCCGAGCTGCCCGCCCGCGGCCCCGGCGCCGACATGATCGGCCGCAGCGCCGGGATGCTCGTCGAGCTGTACGCGCGCGTGGAGCCCAGCGGCTGGCGCCTCGGCGACCGCCCGGGCCGCGACACCAAACGGGCCCGGGCCTGGCTGGGGGAGGACCTCGACGCGCTCGAGGAGTTCACGCAGGGTTACGAGGGGCCGCTGAAGGTCCAGGCCGTCGGCCCCTGGACGCTGGCCGCCGCCCTGGAACTGCGAAACGGTGAGGCCGTCCTGTCCGACGCCGGTGCCACCCGCGACCTCGCCGCCTCCCTCGCCGAGGGCCTGCGCCTGCACCTCGCCGAGCTCCGGCGCCGCGTCCCCGGCGCGACGCTCGTGCTCCAGCTCGACGAGCCCTCCCTCACCGCGGTGCTGCGCGGCCAGGTGCGCAGCGCCAGCGGCTACCGCACGTACCGGGCCGTGGACCGGCAGGTCGTGGAGGCGGCCCTGCGCGACACCGTCGGGGTGCACGGCGAGGGCCCCGTCGTGGTCCACTCCTGCGCACCCGACGTCCCGTTCGCCCTGCTGCGCCGGGCCGGCGTCGCGGGCATCTCCTTCGACTTCTCCCTCCTCACCGAGCGTGACGACGACGCGATCGGTGAGGCGGTGGAGGGCGGCACCCGGCTGTTCACCGGTGTCGTGCCGGGGACGGACGGCCCATTGTCAGACCCTGCCGGTAGCGTCATGGGTGTCAGGACGCTGTGGCGCAGGCTGGGGCTGCATCCGGGGCTTCTCGCGGAGGCGGTCACGGTGACGCCGTCGTGCGGACTCGCGGGCGCGTCCCCCGAGTACGCCCGCCGCGCGCTCGCCCACTGCGTCCGGGCGGCGAGATCCCTCGCGGACAACCCAGAGTAACGGGAGGACGACACGGTGGCCGGCGACAAGCAGGCGGAGACGACGAGTGTGCCCGCCGAGGCGCGCGAGAAGCACGTGCAGCTCGCTGAGCAGATCGAGGAACACCGCTTCCGGTACTACGTGAAGGACGCCCCCGTCATCAGCGACGCGGACTTCGACCGGCTGCTGCGTTCCCTGGAGGCGCTGGAGGAGGAGTACCCGGAGCTGCGCACCCCGGACTCGCCGACCCAGAAGGTCGCCGGTTCCTACGAGACGGAGTTCACGGCCGTCGAGCACCGCTCGCGCATGCTCTCCCTCGACAACACCTTCAACGACGACGAGCTCGCCGCCTGGACCGAGCGCATCGCCAAGGAGCTGGGCGAGCAGAAGTACCACTTCCTGTGCGAGCTGAAGGTCGACGGGCTGGCCGTCAACCTCACCTACGAGCGCGGCCGGCTGGTCCGCGCGGCCACCCGCGGCGACGGCCGCACCGGCGAGGACATCACGCCCAACGTCCGCACCATCACCGAGATCCCCGAGCGCCTCACGGGCGACGAGGTCCCCGACCTCGTGGAGATCCGCGGCGAGGTCTACTTCCCGATGGAGAAGTTCCAGGGACTCAACGCCCGGCTGGTCGAGGCCGGTGACAAGCCCTTCGCCAACCCGCGCAACGCGGCGGCCGGTTCACTGCGCCAGAAGGACCCGCGCGTCACCGCCTCCCGCCCGCTGCACATGGTCGTCCACGGCATCGGCGCCCTGGAGGGCTACACGGGCATGACCCGCCTCTCCCAGGCGTACGACCTCCTGGCGACCTGGGGCCTGCCCACCTCCCCGCACAACAGGGTGGTCGACGGCCTCGACGGCGTACGGGAGTTCATCGCGTACTACGGCGAGAACCGGCACTCGGTGGCGCACGAGATCGACGGCGTCGTCGTCAAGCTCGACGAGATCCGCCTCCAGGGACGCCTCGGCTCCACCGCGCGCGCCCCGCGCTGGGCCATCGCCTACAAGTACGCGCCCGAGGAGGTCAACACCAAGCTCGTCGACATCAAGGTGGGCGTCGGGCGCACCGGCCGCGTCACGCCGTACGCGCAGGTCGAGCCGGTCACCGTGGCCGGCAGCGAGGTGGAGTTCGCCACCTTGCACAACCAGGAGGTCGTCAAGGCCAAGGGCGTCCTCATCGGCGACACGGTGGTGCTGCGCAAGGCCGGTGACGTGATCCCCGAGATCCTCGGGCCGGTGGCCGACCTGCGGGACGGCAGCGAGCGGGAGTTCGTCATGCCGGCCGAGTGCCCCGAGTGCGGGACGCCGCTGAAGGCCATGAAGGAGGGCGACATCGACCTCCGGTGCCCCAACGCCCGTACCTGCCCGGCCCAGCTGCGCGAGCGCGTCTCCTACCTCGCCGGCCGGGAGTGCCTGGACATCGAACACTTCGGCGGCGTCGTCGCGGCCGCGCTCACCCGGCCGCTGGAGCCGGCCGATCCGCCGCTCGTCGACGAGGGCGACCTCTTCGACCTCACCGTCGAGAAGCTGCTGCCCATCAAGGCGTACGTCCTCGACCCGGACAGCGGGCTGCCCAAGCGCGACCCCAAGACCGGCGAGGAGAAGGTCGCCAGGGTCTTCGCCAACAAGGAGGGCGAGCCGAAGAAGAACACCCTCGCCCTGCTGAAGAACATCGAGGAGGCCAAGAGCCGTCCGCTCGCCCGCTTCCTCAACGGCCTCTCCATCCGGCACGTCGGCCCGGTCGCTGCCCAGGAACTCGCCCGCCAGTTCCGCTCCGTCGACCGCATCGAGCAGGCCACCGAGGAGGAGTTGGCGAACACCGACGGCGTCGGCCCCATCATCGCCGCCTCCCTCAAGGAGTGGTTCGCCGAGGACTGGCACCGCGAGATCGTCCGGAAGTGGAAGGCGGCCGGAGTTCCGCTGGAGGAGCAGTCGACCGGCGAGGACGAGGGCCCGCGCCCGCTCGAAGGACTCACCGTCGTCGTCACCGGCACCCTGGAGAACTACACGCGGGACGGAGCCAAGGACGCCCTGCAGAGCCGGGGCGCCAAGGTGACCGGATCGGTGTCCAAGAAGACGTCGTTCGTGGTGGCGGGCGACAACCCCGGGTCCAAATACGACAAGGCGATGCAACTCAAGGTGCCCGTCCTGAACGAGGACGGTTTCACCGTCCTGCTCGAGGAAGGTCCCGAAGCGGCCACCGACGCCGCGCTTTCGGCCGAGGAATAGCGGTTGAAGGCCACCCGATCGGCGCATACCAGATGCATACGGGTGGCCGGGTCGCATTCGGGCAACCGTCGGCGACCGGTGCCCCTGGAAGCCTTCCGCGGCCTACTGTTGAGGGGTGCGCCTGCCGTGCCCAGCTGCGGTCGGGGGCATCCCCCTGCCCCAAGGAACAGGGGGAAGGGTTCTCCAACGCGGAGCCGTTGAGGGTTGTCGGGCGCAGGGCCGCGTGGCGTGGGCACCCGCCGGCTGTGAGAGGGACGGGAATGGAACCGACCGAGAGCGCCGCCGCGGGCTCACGGCCGCGCCTGCGTCACCTGGTGGGGACGTGGCACGTGAGCCGGCGGCTCGGGCAGCGCGGTGGTGGCGCACGGCACCCCGCGGCGGACGCCCCGGGCAGCGCGCCGCCCGCCGCCGGCGCGCCCGCGATGTCCGGCGCCGACGCCGAACGGCACCTGTCCTGGCCCGCGTTGCCCGCGGCGGTCGTGGCCGCGGCCGGATTCGTCCTGGGCGCCGGCTTCTACCGGGCGTTCGCCGAGGGCCACGCCCTCTTCCCGTCCGGCACCGCCGGCTGGTCCCTCGCCGTGCTGACCGGCATCGTCGTCGGCCACCTGGTCATGCTCGGCCGCTCCCGCTGGTGGGGCGGCACCGGCTCGGGCGCCGCCCTCACCCTCGCCGTCCTGCTGCTCTACGGCTGGATCCCGGCCGGCATGGTCAGCCTCACCGTCGTCGTCCTGGTCGGCATAGCCCGCCGGGGCCGCTGGCGGCAGGGCGTCCTGCACGGCGCGGTGGACATCCTCGGCATCGCCGCGGGTGCCCTGCTGCTCGGCGTCTGCGGCTCCGTACCGTCCGTGGAGCACCCCTGGGACCCGAACACCTGGGGGGTGTACGCGGCCCCCAAGGTGGTGCTCGTCGCCGTCGCCTACCTCGCCGTCACCCGCGCCCTGCTCTGGTACCTGCACACCCCGCGGGCCGGGCTGCCCACCGTCGCCCGCACCGCCCTGGTCAGGCACGGCCTGGTGGCCGTCGCGCTGCTCGGCATCGCGCCGCTGGTCTGCGTGGTCGCCGTCGCCAAGCCGCTGCTGCTGCCGCTGTTCTCCATCCCGCTGATCGCTCTCGACTCCACGCTGTGGATCGCCCGCGCCCGGGCGGAGGAGCAGTTGCGCGATCCGCTGACCGGACTGCCCAACCGGCAGTGGCTGCTGGAGCGGACCTGGACCGCTCTGGACGACGCCGAACGGGTCGGCGCCCGCGCCGCCCTGATGCTGATCGACCTGGACCGCTTCCGGTCGGTCAACGACACCCTCGGACATCTCGCCGGTGACCGTCTGCTGTTGCAGACCGCCGACCGGCTGCGGCTGGCACTGCCGCGCGGGGCGGAGGCCGCGCGGCTGGGCGGTGACGAGTTCGCCGTCCTGCTGCCGGTCGCCGACTCCACCACCTCGGCGACCCGGGTCGCCCGGGGACTCGTCGCCGCGCTCAGCTCGCCGCTCGACCTGGACGGGCTCACCCTCGTCCTCGAGGCCAGCGCCGGGGTCGCCGTCTTCCCCGACCACGCGCTGGACGCCGAGGGGCTGTTGCGCCGGGCGGACGTGGCGATGTACCAGGCGAAGCGGGACCGCACGGGCGTGGAGGTCTACGAGTCCAAGCGCGACTCCAACACCCCGGACCGGCTCGGGCTGCTGGGCGATCTGCGCCGGGCCCTGGACGCCCACGAGGTCCGGCTGCACTACCAGCCCAAGGTCCGCTTCGACGGACAGGTGGCCGGCCTGGAGGCACTGGTCCGCTGGGTGCACCCCGAGCGGGGCAGCGTGCCGCCCGACGAGTTCATCGCGATCGCCGAGTCCTCCGGGCTGATGCCCCATCTGACGGAGTACGTGCTGGAGACGGCGCTCGGACAGGTCGCCCGGTGGCGGGCCCAGGGCCTGTTCGTGCCGGTCGCGGTCAACGTCTCCCCGCGCGACGTCCACACCCCCGGCTTCGCCGGTTCGGTCGCCGCGCGGCTGGCCCGGCACGGAGTCCCGGCGGGGGCGCTCCAGCTGGAGATCACGGAGCACGTCCTGCTGGAGGACCCGCAGCGCGCCGCCGACACCCTCGCCGGACTGACCGCGCACGGCGTGAAGATGTCCCTGGACGACTTCGGCACCGGCTACTCCTCCCTCGTGCACCTGCGCCGGCTCCCGGTCAGCGAACTCAAGATCGACCGCTCGTTCGTGGCCCGGCTGGCCGTCGACACCGAGGACGCCGAGATCGTGCGCTGCACCGTCGACCTCGCGCACTCCCTCGGCCTGCTGGTCGTCGCGGAGGGCGTCGAGGACGACGAGACCTGGGAACGTCTGCGTGACCTGGGCTGCGACGCCGTACAGGGCTGGCTGGTCGCGGCGGCGATGCCGCCCGAGGAGACCACGGCGTGGCTGCGCGCCCGGGGTTCACGCGGCTGGGTCCGCCCCGCCGCGGCGCTGCCGGCCGCGGCGACCGACGAGTGACGTGCCCGCGGGTACGGCCGTGACCCACGGTGAGGGCGCCGTTCAAGGGCCGACGCGCCCGCGGCACGGCACGGCCGTCGGGGTGCCTCGCCAGCGCGTCCCGGCATGACTGCGCCCGCGGGGCGGCGTGCCGTGGGTCCATGGCGACACCGCTTGCGGCGGTGACCGGCGAGGAGCCTCACCGTGGGCGATCGACGAGGGTGCCGGCGGCGCGCCGCACGGCCGTTGGCCCCCCGGAAGGCGTCCGCCGGCGGCTGAACAGCGCCGGCGGCTGCACAGCACTGCGGGCCGCCCGGTGCGGGGCGGAGGGTTCCGTGGTGCGCGGTGGATGACCAGGTGGCCCGGCCGCACGCGTCGTCGAGGGCATGCGCGTCGTCCGGAGGCGGGTGCCGCGCGTCCGGGTCCCCGTGTGTGCGGCGCCGCCCAGTGCCTTCGCGGTGGTTTGATCGGTGCGGGCTGCCCCGAGCCGTCCGCGCACCGAGCACCACCCGTACCGTCGCCAAGGGAGCCGACGATGTCGCTGTTCGTTCCGAAGTCCGACGAGACCGTGATCGTCCGCGCGGCCGAGGCCGAGGTCGTCGGCCGCGCGCCCACCACCGTGCGCCTGCTGGCCGACAGCAGCGCGACCGGCGGAGCCCTGTCGACCCAGCGCGTCACCCTCACGGCGGGCGCCGACGGCGCCAAGCCGCACTGGCACGACAACTCAGCCGAGATGTTCTTCCTGCTCGACGGCGCCGCCGACATCCTCTCGGGCGACGAGGTCGTCACCGCGGGCCCCGGCGACCTCGTCGTCGTCCCGCCCGGCAAGCCGCACGCCTTCGCCGCCGTGCCCGGAGCCGACGCCGACCTGCTCATCGTCCTCACGCCGGGCGTCGAACGCTTCGAGTACTTCCGTCACCTGCAGCGCATCCGCCTCGGCGAGGTCCCGCCGGAGAGCATCCTCGACGTGCAGGACCTGTACGACAACCACTTCCTGAGCAGCGAGGCCTGGGAGGCGCGGCGCCGGGGAGCGGCGCCGGGGGAAACCGTTTAACGGCCACCCGGCCCGGCCCCATAGGATTGGGCCCGAACCGATCGGCCCGAAACACACGCACTCACCCCAGAGGAACGCTGCATGCCTGGCATCACGCGCGAGGAGGTCGCCCACCTCGCCCGGCTGGCGCGTCTGGAGCTGAAGCCCGAAGAGCTCGAGCACTTCGCGGGACAGCTGGACGACATCATCGGCGCGGTCGCCCGCGTCAGCGAGGTCGCCGACCAAGACGTACCGCCGACCTCTCACCCGCTCCCGCTGACGAACGTCATGCGCGCGGACGAGGTCCGTCCGTCGCTCACGCCCGAGCAGGCGCTCTCCGGCGCCCCGGCCCAGGAGCAGCAGCGTTTCAAGGTGCCGCAGATCCTGGGGGAGGAGTAACCGCCATGAGCGACATCATCAAGCTCACCGCGGCCGAGATCGCCGCGAAGATCGCCTCCGGCGAGCTGACCGCGGTCGAGGTCACCGAGGCCCACCTGGCCCGCATCGAGGCCGTCGACGAGAAGGTGCACGCCTTCCTGCACGTCGACCGCGAGGGCGCCCTCGCCCAGGCCCGTGCCGTGGACGAGAAGCGCGAGCGCGGCGAGAAGCTCGGCCCGCTGGCCGGCGTCCCGCTCGCGCTCAAGGACATCTTCACCACCGAGGGCGTGCCCACGACCGTCGGTTCGAAGATCCTCGAGGGCTGGATCCCGCCGTACGACGCGACCGTCACCAAGCGCCTCAAGGCCGCCGACGTCGTCATCCTCGGCAAGACCAACATGGACGAGTTCGCCATGGGGTCCTCCACCGAGAACAGCGCGTACGGCCCGACCGGCAACCCCTGGGACCTCACCAAGATCCCCGGCGGCTCCGGCGGCGGTTCCTCCGCGGCCCTCGCCGCCTTCCAGGCCCCGCTCGCCATCGGCACCGACACCGGCGGCTCCATCCGCCAGCCCGCGGCCGTCACCGGCACGGTCGGCGTCAAGCCGACGTACGGCGGCGTCTCCCGCTACGGCATGGTCGCCTTCTCCTCCTCCCTCGACCAGGGCGGCCCCTGCGCCCGCACGGTCCTGGACGCGGCCCTGCTGCACGAGGTGATCGCCGGGCACGACCCGATGGACTCCACCTCCATCGACGCCCCGGTCCCCGCGGTCGTCGAGGCCGCCCGCAACGGCAGCGTGCGGGGCATGCGCGTCGGTGTCGTCAAGCAGTTCCGCGGCGAGGGCTACCAGGCCGGCGTCATCCAGCGCTTCGACGAGTCCGTCGAGCTGCTCAAGGAGCTGGGCGCCGAGATCGTCGAGCTGGACTGCCCGTCCTTCGACCTCGCGCTCTCCGCGTACTACCTGATCGCGCCCTCCGAGTGCTCCTCCAACCTCGCCCGCTTCGACGGCCTGCGCTACGGCCTGCGGACCGGCGACGACGGCACGCACTCGGCCGAGGAGGTCACCTCGCTGACCCGCGAGGCCGGCTTCGGCCCCGAGGTCAAGCGGCGCATCATGCTCGGCACGTACGCCCTGAGCTCCGGCTACTACGACGCGTACTACGGCAGCGCCCAGAAGGTCCGCACCCTCATCACGCGGGACTTCGAGAAGGCGTTCGAGCAGGTCGACGTGATCGTCTCCCCGACGACCCCGACCACCGCCTTCGCGATCGGCGAGCGCGCCGACGACCCGATGGCGATGTACCTGGCCGACCTGTGCACCATCCCCACCAACCTGGCGGGCAACGCGGCCATGTCGCTGCCCTGTGGCCTCGCCCCCGAGGACAACCTGCCGGTGGGCCTGCAGATCATCGCCCCCGCCATGAAGGACGACCGGCTGTACAAGGTCGGCGCCGCCGTCGAGGCCGCCTTCGTGGAAAAGTGGGGCCACCCGCTGCTGGAGGAGGCTCCGTCGCTGTGAGCAAGCTGTCGAAGGCCAAGGGCTTCAAGAAGTCCAAGAACGGCCTGTACCTGTCCATGGCCACCACCGCGTTCGGTGCGTTCAGCGTCGCCAAGCAGGCGAAGCTCGCCCGCGCCGAGAGCGACACGCTCCGTCTGGTCGACGCCGCCGTGTCCGCCGCCGCCATCGTCACCGGCCTCGCCATCCTCTACCGCGAGCTGAAGCGGCTGGGCGACGACGACGTCCTGCTGGGCTGAGAGGGAAGTTTCACCGTGACCACCACGACCGACCTGGTGTCGTACGAGGACGCGCTGGCGTCGTACGACCCCGTCATGGGCCTCGAGGTCCATGTCGAACTCGGCACCCGGACCAAGATGTTCTGCGGCTGTTCGACCGCACTGGGCGCCGACCCGAACACCCAGACCTGCCCCGTCTGCCTCGGCATGCCCGGCGCGCTCCCGGTCGTCAACGCGACCGGCGTCGAGTCGGCGATCAAAATCGGCCTCGCGCTCAACTGCGAGATCGCCGAGTGGTGCCGCTTCGCCCGGAAGAACTACTTCTATCCGGACATGCCGAAGAACTTCCAGACCTCCCAGTACGACGAGCCGATCGCCTTCAACGGCTACCTCGACGTGCAGCTGGAGGACGGCGAGACCTTCCGCGTCCAGATCGAGCGCGCCCACATGGAGGAGGACACCGGCAAGTCGACGCACGTCGGCGGCGCCACCGGCCGTATCCACGGCGCGTCCCACTCCCTGCTGGACTACAACCGCGCCGGCATCCCGCTCATCGAGATCGTCACCAAGCCGATCGAGGGCGCGGGGGAGCGTGCGCCGGAGGTCGCGCGGGCGTACGTCCGCGAGCTGCGCGAGGTCATCCGCGCGCTCGGCGTGTCCGAGGCCCGGATGGAGATGGGCCAGATGCGCTGCGACGTCAACCTGTCGCTGCGTCCGAACGGCACCGAGAAGTTCGGTACCCGCTCCGAGACCAAGAACGTGAACTCGCTGCGGTCCGTGGAGCGCGCGGCCCGCTTCGAGATCCAGCGGCACGCGGCGGTCCTGAACAGCGGCGGCACGATCATCCAGGAGACCCGCCACTTCCACGAGGACACCGGGTCCACGACCTCGGGCCGCGTGAAGGAGGAGGCCGAGGACTACCGGTACTTCCCAGAGCCCGACCTGGTGCCGGTGGCCCCGTCCCGCGAGTGGGTCGAGGAGATCCGGTCAGCCCTTCCCGAACTGCCGCTGGTGCGCCGCAACCGGCTCCGCGAGGAGTGGGGCATCTCCGGCACCGACATGCAGGCCATCCTCAACGCCGGTGCGCTGGACCCGATCGTCGCCACGATCGACGCCGGTGCCGACGCGGCCTCGGCCCGCAAGTGGTGGATGGGCGAGCTGGCCCGCAGCGCCAACGAGTCCCAGAAGTCGCTGGACGAGCTGGCGATCACGCCGCAGCAGGTGGCCCGGGTGACCGAGCTGGTCACGAAGGGCGACCTGAACGACAAGCTGGCCCGCCAGGTCATCGAGGGTGTCCTCGCGGGTGAGGGCACGCCGGACGAGGTCGTCGACAAGCGCGGCCTGAAGGTCGTCTCCGACGAGGGCGCGCTGACCGCCGCCGTCGACGAGGCCATCGCCGGCAACCCGGGCGTCGCCGACAAGATCCGCGGTGGCAAGGTGGCCGCGGTCGGCGCCCTGGTCGGCGCGGTCATGAAGGCGACCCGGGGTCAGGCGGACGCGGCCCGCGTCAAGGAGCTGATCCTGGAGAAGCTGGGCGTCGAGGGCTGACGCCGGCTCTCACCGCTTCGGGGGATGCACCGGTCACGGTGCATCCCCCTCGGCGTGTCCCGCCGTGGGGCGGTGGGTCGCACCGTGTCCGTCACGGCGCACGGCACGGTGTCACGCCGTACGGCGCCCCACGACCCGTGCGAAGCCCAGCGCGCGCCCCTCGTCGGTGCGCAGCAGCTCCACCGAGCCGCGTGCCATCCCCGCCATGAACTCGCTCGGGCTCTCCTTCGCACATACCTCGCTCCACCGCGGCCGGTCCCGCCGGCCGTCCGGCTGCCAGTCCGCGGCCTCGACCTCCACGGCGCCACCGCGCGTCCAGTGCCGCGGCTCCACGCCCTCCGGCTCCTCACGCAGCGCCGGTACGACGACGCCGATCCGCCCGCCGGGCTTGAGCAGCCGGGATTTCCGGCCGCGCGACACGGCGGAGTTCACCTGATTGTCCGGGGACCCGTCTCCCGGTGTTGTGAAGAAGACCACGAAATACGCAAATGATCACGTCCGACTGCAAGAGTGGCTTCGCATTGCTCATGCGTTCTTTGCGGGCTGTTCACACCATGAACGACTGTTCCCTGACAAAGATCCACAATCAGACATCCGGGAGCACGTTTCGTGGCAGCCCTCGCACGCTGGTGTGTCCAGCGCCGCCTCGTCGCCGTTCTGCTCTGGCTCCTCGCCCTCGGCGGGGTCGCCACGGCCGCGGTCGTCTCCGGCTCCGCCTACTCCAACGACTACGGCGTTCCCGGCACCGACTCCGACCGCGCCTCCCGGCTGCTCGCGTCGGGCTTCCCCGGACTCGGCGGCGACAGCGACACCGTCGTCTGGCACACCACGTCCGGGACGGTCCGTGCGGCCGACGTCGAACAGACCATGACCCGCACCCTGGACCGCATAGCGGAGCTGCCCGGGGTGGCCACGGTGACCAACCCCTACGACGATCCCGACTCGGGCCTGATCAGCGAGAACGCCCAGACGGCGTACGCCACGGTCACCTTCGGCGCCCCGGCCCAGGACATCGACGCGGCCCAGGCGCGCGCGGTCGTCGACACCGCCAGGGCCGCCGAGGCCGACGGGCTCGAGGTCGAACTGGGCGGCAGCGCCGTCGCGCTCACCGAGTCCTCCGGCGGCCACCTCGCCGAGGCCGTCGGCGTGGCCGTCGCCGCGGTCGTGCTGTTCCTCGCCTTCGGGTCCCTCGCCGCGTCCCTGCTGCCCATCGCCACGGCACTGGTCTCCGTCGGCACCGCCTACGCCGGCATCACCCTGCTCGGCCACGCCATGACCGTCGCCGACTTCGCGCCCATGCTGGGCACCCTCATCGGACTCGGCGTGGGCATCGACTACGCGCTGTTCATCGTCACCCGGCACCGGCGCGGACTGAAGCGCGGCCTGTCCGTCACCGAGGCCGCCACCAGTGCCGTCGCGACCACGGGACGCGCGGTCGTCTTCGCGGGCGCCACCGTCTGCATCGCCCTCCTCGGCATGCTGATCCTCCGGCTCAGCTTCCTCAACGGCGTGGCCATCGCCGCCTCGCTGACCGTCGTGCTCACCGTCGCCGCCTCCGTGACGCTGCTGCCGGCCCTGCTGTCGTACATCGGCCCGCGCGCCCTGAGCCGCCGCGAGCGGCGCAGACTCGCCGAGCACGGGCCCGAACCCGAGCTGCCGACCGGGCTCGCCGCCCGCTGGTCGGCGTTCGTCGAGCGCCACCCCAAGCTGCTCGGCGTCCTCGCCCTGGTCGTCGTCACGGTCCTCGCCCTGCCCACCCTCGGACTGCGCCTGGGCACCTCCGACCAGGGCAACGACCCCCGGGGCACGACCACCCGCCAGGCCTACGACCTGCTCGCCGACGGCTTCGGACCCGGCGTGAACGGACCCCTCACCCTGGTCACCGAGGTGGGCGGCGCCGAGGACCGGCTCGCCCTGGACAACCTGGACGCCTCCCTGCGCACCACCGAGGGGGTCTCCTCGGTGACGCCGGTGACGTACAACTCCGGCGGCGACACCGCGTACCTCGCCGTCGTGCCCGAGTCGGCCCCGCAGTCCCGGACGACCAGCGACCTCGTCGAGCGGCTGCGCTCCGAGGTGCTGCCGCGTGCCGAGACCGGCACCTCGCTCGACGTGCACGTCGGCGGAGTGACGGCGGGCTACGACGACTTCGCCGGGGTCATCGTCGGCAAGCTGCCCCTGTTCGTCGGGGTCGTCGTCGGGCTCGGCTGCCTGCTGCTCCTGCTGGCCTTCCGCTCCGTCGGCATCCCGGTCAAGGCCGCGGCGATGAACGTCGCCGCCGTGGCCGCCTCCTTCGGGATCGTCGTCGCGATCTTCCAGTGGGGCTGGGGCAGCGAACTGCTCGGGCTCGGCAGCGCGGGCCCGATCGAGCCCTTCCTGCCCGTGATCATGGTGTCGGTGCTCTTCGGGCTCTCCATGGACTACCAGGTCTTCCTGGTCAGCCGGATGTACGAGGAGTGGCTGGAGACCGGCGACAACCGCCGGGCCGTGCGCGTCGGCCTCGCCGAGACCAGCCGCGTGATCAACTCCGCCGCGGTCATCATGATCTCGGTGTTCCTCGCCTTCGTGCTCAGCGGCGACCGGGTGATCGCCATGTTCGGCATCGCGCTCGCCGCCGCCGTCGCCCTGGACGCCTTCGTGCTCCGCACGCTCCTGGTGCCCGCGCTGATGCACCTGCTCGGCCGGGCCAACTGGTGGCTGCCGCGCCGGCTGGACGCCTGGCTGCCCCGCCTCAGCATCGAGCCGCCCGAGTGCCGCGCCGCCCATGAGAGGCTGGCCGCGGCGACGGACGCCGAAGCGGCGGACGTCCTGGCGGAGGAGGAACGGCAGCGCGATGTACGCGATATCACTGGGTGACGACGGAGCCGAACTGCGCCCCCTGGAGACCTGGCACGCCGAGGAGTTCCTGGCCCATCTGGACCGGGGGAGGGACTTCATCACCCGGCACATCCCCTTCGGCGCGAAGGCCACCGACGTCGGCTCCGCCCGGGAACTGCTCCAGTCCTACGCCGACCGGCACGCCGCCGACAGCGGCTTCCTGCACGGGCTGTGGCTGGACGGCAAGCTCGTCGGCGGGCTGCTCTTCCGCGTCTTCGACGCGGCCACCGGCGTCTGCGAGATCGGCTGCTGGCTGGAGCCGGCCGGAACGGGCCGGGGCCTCGTCACCCGCGGCGCCCGCGTCCTGATCGACTGGGCCTTCGACGAGCGCGGCATGCACCGCGTGGAGTGGCACGCGTCGTCCGCGAACACCCCCAGTGTCAACGCGGCCCGGCGGCTCGGCATGGTGCGGGAGGGCATACTGCGCGAGAGCTTCCCCTATCGGGGCGCCCGCCAGGACATGGAGGTGTGGGCCGTGCTGGCGCCCGAGTGGCGTGCGGCACGCGCGCGCGGGGCTCACAACGATCATTAAGGGACCTCTCAGAGAGCGTCCGTACGGTGCGAGGCATGGGAACGAAGACAGTGGACGAGACCGCCGGCAAGACCGACCAGGACAAGGTGGACGAGGTGGCGAAGACCGAGGCCACCGAGAACACGGCCGTGGACGGTGACTCCACCGCGGTCGAGGACCCCGCGGTGGACGAGACCGACGCCGGGACGTATGCCGACGCGGGTGCCGTCGAGAAGGACGGCCCGACGGGTGTCGGCCAGGGCGCCGGCGCCGTCGTCTCCGCCGGGCTGGGCATCGTGTCGCTGACCGGGAGCTGGGTCGGCACGGTGGCCTCCGCCCGAGAGGCGGTCTTCGGGCAGCTGGAGACGACCCAGTCCTCCAACGTCCAGACCATGCTCGAGAAGGGCTACGGCGACGCCTGGCAGGCCACGGCGCTGTGGGGCGGCGCCTTCGCGCTGGTCGCACTGATCGTCGGCGTCGTGGTGCTGGTCCGGCCCGCGTTCGGCGCGCCCGGCAAGCCGCAGGCCGCCTGGATCAAGTCGGTCTCCTGGGCCGGCGTCGCGCTGGGCGTGATCGGCCTGATCCTCGCCGTGCTCAAGTACACCGACGTCATGATGGCCGTGCCGTCCGTGGGCTGACGTTCCGCGACCCGTGAGGGGTCTTAGGGCATCAGCGCGCCCCCGGCGCGCGCCCTAAGACCCCTCACCCGTGTCTAAGGCCCCGCGCGGGCACCGAAGATGCGGAACTTACCCGATGTGGCCCACCCCCCTGGGAGACGAAGGTAGAGGCATCGCAAGCGAGCGAATCCGAAACCGGCCTCTCACCGAGGGACACACCATGTACGAGTACGAGATCCAGCAGCTCCGCGCCGCCGAACTGATCCGCCGGGCCGACCAGGCCAGGCTGGCCCGCGAGGCCGTCCGGGCCCGTCGCGCCGCCCGCCGGGACGCCCGCCACGGCGCGGCCCCGGCGGAGAGCCATACGTCCCGGCTGCGCAGGCACCGGTTCGCCCGGGCCGCGTGAACGGGGGGACCGGGGAGGGAGGCCGCACGGCCTCCCTCCCCGCCGTCGTGCCGCCCACCGCCCTGCTTCCGAAAACCGGTGCCCCGCCGCCGGACCCGCGTGCGATGCTCGGGCACGTGGAGACCAGGTCCGTCAGTCCCGTGTTCATCGGCCGCGCAGGCGAACTGGACACGTTGCACGACTCACTCGTCCGCGCCGCCGGCGGGGGCACCCCCCAGTCGTCCGGCGCCGGAGAGCCGCAGGCACTGCTGCTCGGCGGCGAGGCGGGCGTCGGCAAGACCCGCCTCGTCGAGGAGTTCGCCACCGCCGCACGCCGGCAGGGCGCCGTCGTCGCACTCGGCGGCTGCGTCGAGATCGGCGCCGACGGGCTGCCCTTCGCCCCCTTCTCCACCGCGCTGCGCGCCCTGCGCCGCGAACTGCCCGCGGAGCTGGCCGCCGCTGCCGCCGGGCAGGAGGAGGAACTGGCCCGGCTGCTGCCCGAACTGGGCGAGACCGTCCCCGGCGCCGGCGGCGGACGGCACGACGAGGAGAGCATGGCCCGCCTCTTCGAACTCACCGCCCGCCTGCTGGAGCGCGTCGCCGCCCGGCACACCGTCGTCCTCGTCCTGGAGGACCTGCACTGGGCCGACGCCTCCACGCGGCACCTGATCGCCTACCTCTTCCGCACCCTGCGCACCGGCCGCCTCGTCGTCCTGGCCACCTACCGCTCCGACGACATCCACCGCCGCCACCCGCTGCGCCCCCTGCTCGCCGAACTCGACCGCCTGCGCACCGTCCGCCGCATCGAACTCGGCCGCTTCACCCGCGACGAGGTCGGCCGCCAGATCGCCGGCATCCTCGCCCACGAACCCGACCAGCTCCAGGTCGACGAGATCTTCGAGCGCTCCGACGGCAACGCCTTCTTCGTCGAGGAACTCGCCGTCGCCGCCCACGAGGGCTGCTGCACCGGCCTCACCGACTCCCTGCGCGACCTGCTCCTGGTCCGCGTCGAGGCCCTGCCCGAGAGCGCGCAGCGCGTCGCCCGGATCGTCGCCGAGGGCGGTTCCACGGTGGAGTACCGGCTGCTCGCCGCCGTCGCCGGGCTCGCCGAGGACGACCTCATCGAGGCGCTGCGGGCCGCCGTGAACGCCAACCTCCTGCTCCCCGCGCCGGACGGCGACGGCTACCGCTTCCGCCACTCCCTGGTCCGCGAGGCCGTCGCCGACGACCTGCTCCCCGGCGAGCGCTCCCGCCTCAACCGCCGCTACGCCGAGGCCCTGGACGCCGATCCGACGCTGGTGCCCGCCGCCGAGCGCGTGATGCGCCTGGCCAGCTACTGGTACCACGCCCACGACCCGGCCAGGGCCCTGCCCGCCGTACTGGACGCCTCCGTCGAGGCCCGCCGCCGCCACGCCTACTCCGAGCAGCTCCGGCTGCTGGAACGGGCCATGGAACTGTGGGACGCCGCCCCCGACGACGTACGCGCCACCCTGCGCCCCGTCGACTACACCGAGGTCTATCCGCCCTGCGGCTGCCACCCGGAGACCGCGCCCCTGCGCTACCTCGACCTGATGGCCGAGGCCGCCGTGGCCGGACGGCTGTGCGGGGAGCGCGAGCGCGCCCTGAAGATCACCAAGCGGGCGCTGCGCCTGCTGGAGGAGGAGCAGGAATCCGGCCCCGACGCCCGGCCGAGCGGACGGGACCCGCAGCGCGCCGCCTGGTTCTGGACGCAGCGCTCCCTGCTGGTCCAGGCCCAGGGCCGCGGCGACGGCTGGCGTGAGCTCGGCATCGCCCAGGAACTGGTCCGCGGGCTGCCACCGTCCAAGGTGCACGCCGAGGTGCTGGCCATGGCGGCCAACTGGTCGATGCTCCACAATCCCGGCCCGGACGCGGTGACCGCCGCGGAGCGCGCCGTGGAGTACGCGCGGATGGTGGGCGCCGCCGACATCGAACTCAACGCCCGGCTCACCCTCGGCGGACTGATGGTCGACTCCGGCCACATCGACGCGGGGCTCGCCGAGATGTACCAGGTCCGGGACCGGGTCGTGGCGCAGGGGCAGTCCGTCGTGGTGGCCCGCAGCCATGTCAACCTGCCCTCGGTCCTGGAGAGCATCGGCCGCTCCGAGGAGGCGGTCGGCATCCTGCGCGAGGGCATCGAGCTCACCCGCCGCACGGGCCTGCTGGAGTCCGAGGCCTGGGTGTGGGGCAACCTCGCCGAGTCCCTCATCTCCCTGGGCCGCTGGGACGAGGCGATCGAGGCCGCGCTCACCGCCGCGGCCCCGGGCAGGGGGCCCGCACCACGCGGCGGCGCCTGCCTCAAGCGCGCCGTCGTCGCGCTCGCCCGCGGTGAGACGACCGAGGCCGCCCGGCTGCTCGCCGAGGCCCGCGCCGCCTACGGCACGCACAACGTCACGCCGCAGTACCATCTGCCGCTCGCCACCCTCACCATCGGCGTCGCCGCCGCCGAGGGCCGTGTCCTCGACGCCCGGGCCGAACTCGACCGGGTCCTGACGGCCGGCTTCCCGCCCGGCACCCAGCGCTACGGCTGGCCCCTGCTGCTGGCCGCCGCCGAGGCCGAGGCCGACGCACACGAACTGCCCGCCACCGAGCAGGGCCGCGCCGGGGTACTCGAACGCCTCGAACGGGCCGCCAAGTCGCTCACCACGGGCGCCCCGGTCTGGCTCGCCCACGAGCGGTGGGTCCGCGCCGAACTCGACCGCGCCCGGGGCCGGGACACCGTACGGACCTGGTCGGAGACGGTCACCGCGTTCGAGTGCCTGGAGCGGCCCTACGACCTCGCCCGCGTCCGCCACCGGCTGGCCGGCGCCCTGCTGGCCGCCGGCGGCGACGACGAGCGGGCCCGCGCCACGGAACTGCTCCGCCTCGCCCGCACCGTCGCCGGCCACCTCGGCGCCCGCCCGCTCGGCGACGCCGTCGACCGGCTCGCCCTGCGCGCCGGGCTCGTCCTCGGCCGCGCCGCCGAACCGGCCACCGCCCCCGACGACCCGGCCGGCGCACTCGGTCTCACCAGCCGGGAACGCGACGTCCTGCGCCTGGTCTCCGACGGCCGCACCAACCGCCAGATAGCCGAGGAGCTCTTCATCTCGCCCAAGACCGCCAGCGTCCACGTCTCCAACATCCTGGCCAAGCTCGGCGTCTCGGGCCGCGGCGAGGCGGCGGCGCTGGCGCACCGGCTGGCGCTGTTCCCGGCCGGGGCGCTCACCACCCGTTCGGCCGAGTGAGGCCTACGCTGGAGGGACGCCGATCGAGGGAGGACACGTGTTCGACGCTTTCCAGGAGCTGTTCGCCCCCGGCCGCAAGCACACCAGCGACGAGCAGAACCGGCTCGAACTGACCCGGAAGGACGTCGGCGACGGCGACCCGGGCCGCGGCCCGATAGACCTCGCCTCGGGCAAGGTCGTGGTCCACCGGGCGAGTTCCGGGACGCCCGGGGCCGGGCCGCGGGCGTCCACCGTGGAACCGCCGGAGGCGTGACGGGCGCCCCCTACGTCACCTGCAGCTCCAGGATCCGGTCGTCCCCGTCCTTCGCGTCGCCCCGGCCGTCCGTGTTGCTGGTCACGAGCCACAGCTTGTCGCCGCCCGCCGCGGCCACCGTGCGCAGCCGGCCGTACTCGCCCTTCAGGAACGCCTGCGGGTCGGCCGAGGTCTGCGTCCCCTTCAGCGGGACGCGCCACAGCCGCTCGCCCCGCAGGCCCGCCATCCACACGGAACCCTCGGCGAAGGCGACGCCGCTGGGCGAGGCTTCGTCGGTGCTCCACTGGGCGACGGGGTTCACGAAGGCGGAGTCGCCGGACCTGCCCTCCGCCTCCGGCCAGCCGTAGTTGCCCCCGGGCCTGATCGCGTTCAGCTCGTCCCAGGTGTCCTGCCCGAACTCCGAGGCGAACAGCCGCTGCTTCGCATCCCAGGCCAGCCCCTGCACGTTGCGGTGCCCGTACGAGTACACCGGGGAGTCCGGGAACGGGTTGCCGGGCGCCGGCTCGCCCTCCGGCGTCAGGCGCAGGATCTTGCCGCCGAGGGACTCCTTGTCCTGCGACAGGCCCCTCTCACCGGTCTCGCCCGTGCCGGCGTACAGCATCCCGTCCGGCCCGAACGCGATCCGGCCGCCGTTGTGGATGACGCCCTTGGGAATGCCCTTGAACACCGTGTCCGGGGCGCCCAGCTGCTCTCCCGGCGGCTTCTTCGCGTCGTACAGCATGCGCACGATGCGGTTGTCCGAGGCCGAGGTGAAGTAGGCGTAGACCAGGTGGTCCGACGCGTAGTCGGGGGAAAGGGCGATGCCCAGCAGGCCGCCTTCCCCTGCGGGCGACACCCCGGGCACCTCGCCGAGCTCCGTCTTGCGGCCCGTCTTCTCGTCGACCCGCGTGATGGTGGCCTCGTCACGCGAGGACACCAGCAGGCCACCGCCCGGCAGCGGTGCCAGACCCCACGGACTCTTCAGGCCCGTGGTGACCGTGCGGACCACCTTCACGGAGCCCTTCGCGGGCGGTGTCTCCTCGGCGGCCGGGCCCGGGGGCGACGACCCCGCCGTCGTTCGTCCGGCGGAGGCGCTCCCGTCCGCGCCCGACGGCTCCCCGTCACCGGAGGAGCAGCCGGCCGTCAGCAGGAGGGCGGCGGCCAGCACGGCCGTCACGGATCGACGTCGCACGATCGGAGTCCCTTCGACGCAGCGGGTTCTCCCTGTCATACACCGCCGGGCCTCTCCAGGTTCCCCATCACGGAATCCCGCACCCGGACCACCGCCTCAGTCCCACGAGCCCTGCGCCGTCGGCAGGCCGCCGACCTCCGCAAGGTCCGGCCCGGTCAGCCGCAGCGAGGCCGCCCCCGCGTTCTGCGTCACCCAGCGCTCCTGCTTGGTGCCCGGCACCGGCACCACGTGCCGCCCCTGTGCCAGCACCCAGGCCAGCGCAACCTGCGCCGGAGTGACGTCGTCGCCGTGCCGGGCCGCGATCCGGCGCAGCCCGGCCACGATCGGCTGGTTGGCGGCCATCATCTCGGCGGTGAAACGGGGATGCCGGGCCCGCAGGTCCTCCGGCTCGAAGCCCTGCCCGGGGGTCAGGGTGCCGGTGAGGAAGCCGTTGCCCAGCGGCATCGCGGCGAGGAAACCGACGCCCCTGCTCTCGCACCACGGCAGCAGCGTCCGCAGCGCCTCCGGCGACCACACCGACAGCTCGGCCTGCACGGCGCTCACCGGGAAGACCTGCTGCACCCGCTCCAGCTGCCGCACGGTCGCGTCGTGCAGCCGCGCCCCCGGCCGCCGGGCCGACCGGGCACCGACCGCGCACAGGCCGAGCGCCCGCACCTTCCCGGCCCTCACCAGCTCCGCCATCGCGCCCCAGGTCTCCTCGACGGGCACCTCCGGGTCCGGCCGGTGCAGTTGGTAGAGGTCGATGACGTCCGTCTGCAGCCGGCGCAGGGAGGCGTCGCAGGCACGCCTCACATAGCCGGGACGGCCGTTGGCCACGATGTGCTGATCACCGACGAGCAGTCCGACCTTCGTCGACACGAACGCATCGGAGCGCCGCTCCTTCAACACCCGCCCCAGCAGCAGCTCGTTGGTGAACGGGCCGTACATGTCCGCCGTGTCCAGCAGGGAGACGCCGAGGTCGAGGGCCCGGTGCACCGCCCTGACCGACTCGTCCCCCCGCTGCCGCGACGCGCTGTACGCCCAGTTCATCGGCATGCACCCCAGTCCGACGGCCCCCACAGCGAGTGCCGTCGCGCCGATCGTCCTGCGCTCCACCTGGTCGTGACCCTCCCTCGTCAGGCCACCCAACCTAACCTCTGCGTTCCACGGTCCTGACATAGCCTCCTGACATGACTGCTGACGTGTGGCTGCCCATCCCGCCGGACGAGATCGAGGGCCTCCCCGAGGGCCCCGCATACCGTTACTGGAACGGCGAGGAGGACTTCCCCGCCGACCCGGCCGACTGCGCGTTCTACGTCGTCCCCTACATGAAGCCCAGCGGGCTCGGGATACGCCCGCTGCCGCAGATGCGGTCGGTGCAGGTCGTCCAGACGCTCTCCGCCGGCATCGACCACGTGGAGCCCGGACTCGGTCACCTGCCCGCGGGCGTGCGGCTGTGCAACGCGCGCGGTGTGCACGAGGCCAGTACCGCGGAGCTGGCCCTGACCCTGATCCTGGCGTCGCTGCGCGGTGTTCCCGACTTCGTGCGCGCGCAGGACCGGGGCGAGTGGCTCGGCGGCTTCCGGCCGGCGCTCGCCGACCGGAACGTGCTCATCGTCGGATACGGGTCGATCGGCGCCGCGATCGAGGACCGGCTCGTGCCGTTCGAGGTCGCGCGGGTGGCGCGCGTCGCGCGCTCCGCTCGCACCACGGCGCGCGGTCCGGTGCACCCGCTCACCGAACTGCCCGCCCTGCTCCCGGAGGCGGACGTCGTCATCCTCTCCACGCCGCTCACCGAGGCGACCCGCGGCCTCGTGAACGCGGACTTCCTGGCCCGGATGAAGGACGGGGCCCTGCTCGTCAACGTGGCGCGCGGCCCGGTCGTCGACACCAAGGCGCTGCTCGCCGAACTGGAGAGCGGACGCGTCACCGCCGCCCTCGACGTCACCGACCCCGAACCGCTGCCCCCGGGCCACCCCCTGTGGCAGGCTCGCTGGCGTACGCCCCCTGGGCGACGTCGTGGCGCGGACGGCCGCAGGGCGAGGACGGAGCCGGCGGACACACGCGGGTGGTCCACGAGCACGTGCCGGGCCGGCGCCCGGCGGACCCTCGTCCGGTGCCCGCCGCCGAGCCCGCCCCCGCGCCGGGTGACGAGCACAGCCGCTACCCGGCCGCCCGGCCCATCGCCGGGTCGCTGGCCGCGCTGACGCCCTACCTCGCCGCCGCGGTCTGCACCCTGGGGATCCTCTACAACGTCCTCAACGGCCGCAGCGTCGACCGCGTGGTGCTGCTGACCTGCGGCACGGTGGTGCTCGCGCTGGTCGTACGCCAGGGCATCATGCTGCTCGACAACATCACCCTCACCCAGGAACTGGCCCAGAAGGAGAACCACTTCCGCTCCCTGGTGCAGGGCTCCAGCGACGTCATCATGATCGCCGCGCCCAACGGCATCCTCCGCTACGTCTCCCCGGCCGCCGCCGGTGTCTACGGCCGCCCGGCCGAGGACCTCGTCGGCAGCGAACTGGCGGGGCTCATCCACCCGGAGGACCTCGGCTGCGTGGTGCACGAGGTGCGCCGCTTCCTCGCCGCCGACCCGGTCGAGGAAGCCACCACGCGCATCGAGTGCCGCTTCCGCTCCGGGGACGGCGGCTGGCTCAACGTCGAGTCGACCGTCAACCGGCACCACGGCGGCCTCATCTTCAACAGCCGGGACGTGACGGAAAGAGTGCGCCTCCAGGCGCAGCTCCAGCACAACGCCGAACACGACCCGCTCACCGACCTGCCCAACCGCGCCCTGTTCACCCGGCGCGTCCAGCAGGCCCTGTCCGGCCGCCGCGCCTCCGACCGCGGCGCCGCCCTGCGCGGCACGGCGGTGCTCTTCATCGACCTCGACGGCTTCAAGGCGGTCAACGACACCATCGGGCACCAGGCCGGGGACGAGCTCCTCGTCCAGGCCGCGCGCAGACTCCAGGAGGCCGTCCGCAAGGGGGACACCGCCTCCCGGCTCGGCGGCGACGAGTTCGCCGCCCTGATCGCCGGGGACGGCACCCGCGACCGGACCGCACGCGAGGGCCACATCCTGGAGCTCGCCGACCGCCTGAGGACGACGCTCTCGCAGCCCTACCTCATCGACGGCAACGATGTCCGCGTCAACGCCTCCATCGGCGTCGCGTTCGCCGAACCGGGCCTCGGCGCGGGCGAGCTGCTGCGCAACGCCGACCTCGCCATGTACCGCGCCAAGGCGGGCGGCAAGGGGCGCGTCGAGCTGTACCGCCCGCAGATGCAGCAGGACGTCGTACGCAAGGCCGAGCTGGCGGGCCGGCTGCGGGCCGCGCTGCACGACGGCGAGTTCGCCCTGCTGCACCAGCCGGTGGTGTCCCTGACGGACGGCAGGATCACATCCGTCTGCGCGCAGGCACGGTGGCGCTCGTCCCAGGGCGTGCTGTTCACCCCCGCCGAGTTCCTGCGGGTCACCGAGGACGGCGACAAGACCGCCGAGCTGGACCGCTGGGTGCTCCAGGAGGCCGTCGAGCAGGCCGCGGAACGGGCGGCGGCGGGTCTGTCGGTGCCGGTGGCCGTGCGCATCGGCGCCCGCCGGCTGCTCGACCGCTCCATGCCGCTGGGCTCCGCGGAGGCCCTGCTGACCCGGCACGGGCTGCCGCCGGGCTCCCTGGTGATCGAGCTGTCCGACACCGACCCCCGGGTCGGCCTGGACGAGCTGGAGCGCCGGCTCAACGCCCTGCGGCGGGTAGGCGTCCGGATCACCCTCGACGGCTTCGGCAGCGGCTACGCGGCGATCACCGCCCTCAGGCGGCTCCCCGTCGACGTCCTCAAGCTGGACCGCAGCCTGGTCGAGGGCGTCGTCGAGTCCGCGCGGCTGCACAAGATCACCAGTGGGCTGCTCCGCATCGCCGCCGACCTCGGGCTCGCGTCCGTGGCCGACGGAGTGGACCTGCCCGAGCAGATCGTCGCCCTGCGGGCGATGGGCTGCACGCACGGGCAGGGCATGGCCTTCTCCGGGCCGCTGGACGAGCACCGGCTGCGCAGAGCGCTCGGAACCGGCCACTACTCGGTGCCGCACGGACCGGCCGAACCGGTGTTCGCCGGCGGGGGCGCGGGGGTGTACACCAACACCGTAGGCGCGGGCGTCGGCAAGGCTCCCGCCGGACCGGTCGCCGGTGGCGTGGGCGTCGGGATGCCGGCCGTCCTGGGAGGTGGAACGGCACTCCGCTCACATGATGAGACGCCCGTCCCACCCACTTGACAGTGAGTGCGTGCCGGGGGGAGGGTCAGTGCCATGCGCACCCGAATTCTCGTACTTGGAAAGCGCGTCGGCTGAAGCTGGTGACGTCCGGACCGACCCGGACTCCCAGCGACCCACACCCGGCGCGCTCCCCTCGCTTGCCTTATGGCACGAGGGGTTTTTTGTTGCACAGGCACCTGCCGAGCAGCAGCCGCAGATCGCCCAATCCTCGCAAAAACCCTCAGCATCGAGAAGAGAATGCCGATGACCGAGCAGGCCACCGGGGCCCATCACCCGCAGCCGCGGCCCCGATCCGGAGGACACCAGTCCGCTCCCGAGCACGTCACGGGTGCGAAGTCCCTCATCCGCTCGCTTGAGGAGGTCGGGGTCGACACCGTATTCGGCATTCCCGGGGGCACGATCCTCCCCGCGTACGACCCGATGATGGACTCCAGCCGGGTGCGCCACGTGCTCGTCCGTCATGAGCAGGGTGCGGGCCACGCGGCCACCGGTTACGCGCAGGCGACCGGAAAGGTCGGCGTCTGCATGGCGACCTCGGGCCCCGGCGCCACCAACCTGGTGACGCCGATCGCCGACGCGAACATGGACTCGGTGCCGCTGGTCGCGATCACCGGGCAGGTCGTCACCAAGGCGATCGGCACGGACGCCTTCCAGGAGGCGGACATCGTCGGCATCACGATGCCGATCACCAAGCACAGCTTCCTGGTCACCAAGGCCGAGGACATCCCGAAGACGATCGCGGAGGCGTTCCACATCGCCTCGACCGGCCGCCCCGGTCCGGTCCTCGTCGACATCCCGAAGGACGTGCTGCAGGCGCAGACGACCTTCTCCTGGCCGCCGGTCATGGACCTGCCCGGCTACCGCCCGGTCACCAAGCCGCACGCGAAGCAGATCCGCGAGGCGGCCAAGCTGATCACCGCCGCGAAGCGCCCCGTGCTCTACGTCGGCGGCGGCGTCCTCAAGGCCCGGGCCACCGCCGAGCTGAAGGTCCTCGCCGAACTCACCGGAGCGCCCGTCACCACCACCCTGATGGCGCTCGGCGCATTCCCCGACAGCCACCCGCTGCACGTGGGAATGCCGGGCATGCACGGTGCGGTCACCGCCGTCACCGCGCTGCAGAAGGCCGACCTGATCGTCGCCCTCGGAGCCCGCTTCGACGACCGCGTCACCGGCAAGCTGGACAGCTTCGCCCCGTACGCCAAGATCGTCCACGCCGACATCGACCCGGCGGAGATCGGCAAGAACCGCGAGGCCGACGTGCCGATCGTCGGCGACGCCCGCGAGGTCATCGCCGACCTGGTCCAGGCCGTCCAGAAGGAGTACAGCGAGGGCAACCGGGGCGACTACACCGCCTGGTGGAAGGACCTCAGCCGCTGGCGCGACACCTACCCCCTGGGCTACGACCAGCCCGAGGACGGCTCGCTCTCCCCGCAGGCGGTCATCGAGCGCATCGGACAGCTCGCGCCCGAGGGCACGATCTTCGCGGCCGGCGTCGGCCAGCACCAGATGTGGGCCGCGCACTTCGTCCAGTACGAGCAGCCCGCCACCTGGCTGAACTCGGGCGGCGCCGGAACCATGGGCTACGCCGTCCCGGCCGCCATGGGTGCCAAGGCCGGCGTGCCCGACCGGGCCGTCTGGGCGATCGACGGCGACGGCTGCTTCCAGATGACCAACCAGGAACTGACCACCTGCGCCCTGAACAACATCCCGATCAAGGTCGCCGTCATCAACAACGGCGCCCTCGGCATGGTCCGCCAGTGGCAGACCCTGTTCTACAACCAGCGCTACTCCAACACGGTGCTGCACTCCGGTCCCGAGGACATCAACCCGGACGCCCGCGGCACCCGCGTCCCCGACTTCGTCAAGCTGTCGGAGGCCATGGGCTGCTACGCCATCCGCTGCGAGGACCCCGCCGACCTCGACAAGGTCATCGAGGAGGCGAACTCCGTCAACGACCGCCCCGTCGTCGTCGACTTCATCGTCCACGAGGACGCGATGGTCTGGCCGATGGTCGCCGCCGGCACCTCCAACGACGAGATCATGGCCGCCCGGGACGTCCGCCCCGACTTCGGCGACAACGAAGACGACTGAGCGAGAGAGACCGAAGAGACCATGTCCAAGCACACGCTCTCCGTCCTGGTGGAGAACACCCCCGGCGTCCTGGCGCGGATCACCGCCCTCTTCTCCCGCCGCGGCTTCAACATCGACTCGCTCGCCGTCGGCGTCACCGAGCACCCCGACATCTCCCGCATCACCATCGTCGTGAGCGTCGAGGACTTCCCGCTGGAGCAGGTGACCAAGCAGCTCAACAAGCTGGTCAACGTGCTCAAGATCGTCGAGCTGGAGCCGGCCCAGGCCGTGCAGCGCGAACTCGTTCTGGTGAAGGTGCGCTCCGACAACGAGACGCGCTCCCAGATCGTCGAGATCGTCCAGCTCTTCCGCGCCAAGACGGTCGACGTCTCCCCGGAGGCCGTCACCATCGAGGCCACCGGCAGCAGCGACAAGCTGTCCGCCATGCTCAAGATGCTGGAACCGTACGGCATCAAGGAACTCGTCCAGTCCGGCACGATCGCCATCGGCCGCGGCGCCCGTTCGATCACGGACCGCTCGCTGCGCGCACTCGACCGGTCCGCATAACGACGGAAGCGGGCGGGCGGCGCCACGCCCGGCCGCCCGCATTCCGAGACCCCGAAACTTCCCTTCCCCTCACCGGCATACGGTGGGACGCAACACCTGCACACAAGGAGAGAACCCAGTGGCCGAGCTGTTCTACGACGCCGACGCCGACCTGTCCATCATCCAGGGCCGCAAGGTCGCGGTCATCGGTTACGGCAGCCAGGGCCACGCCCACGCCCTGTCGCTGCGCGACTCCGGCGTCGACGTGCGCGTCGGTCTGCACGAAGGCTCCAAGTCCAAGGCCAAGGCCGAGGAGCAGGGCCTGCGCGTGGTGAGCCCGTCCGAGGCCGCCGCCGAGGCCGACGTCATCATGATCCTCGTCCCGGACCCCATCCAGGCCCAGGTCTACGAGGAGCACATCAAGGACAACCTGAAGGACGGCGACGCGCTGTTCTTCGGTCACGGCCTCAACATCCGCTACGGCTTCATCAAGCCCCCGGCCGGCGTGGACGTCTGCATGGTCGCCCCGAAGGGCCCGGGCCACCTGGTGCGCCGTCAGTACGAGGAGGGCCGCGGCGTTCCGTGCATCGCCGCCGTCGAGCAGGACGCGACCGGCAACGCCTTCGCGCTGGCCCTGTCGTACGCGAAGGGCATCGGCGGCACCCGCGCCGGCGTCATCAAGACGACCTTCACCGAGGAGACCGAGACCGACCTGTTCGGTGAGCAGGCCGTCCTCTGCGGTGGCACCGCGGCCCTGGTCAAGGCGGGCTTCGAGACGCTGACCGAGGCGGGCTACCAGCCGGAGATCGCCTACTTCGAGTGCCTGCACGAGCTGAAGCTGATCGTGGACCTCATGTACGAGGGCGGCCTGGAGAAGATGCGCTGGTCGATCTCCGAGACCGCCGAGTGGGGCGACTACGTCACCGGCCCGCGGATCATCACCGACGCCACCAAGGCCGAGATGAAGAAGGTCCTCGCCGAGATCCAGGACGGCACGTTCGCCAAGAACTGGATGGACGAGTACCACGGCGGTCTGAAGAAGTACAACGAGTACAAGCAGCAGGACTCCGAGCACCTGCTGGAGACCACCGGCAAGGAGCTGCGCAAGCTCATGAGCTGGGTCGACGAGGAGGCGTAAGCCTCACGGCCGAGGGGCCGGAGCACATCGCTCCGGCCCCTTCGGCGAACCCGGGGTAACGTCGTACGTACGGCGTTGTCCATCCCGTCCAGCCACGGACGGGTGATCCTTCCGCAGAGGCGCAGGACGACCTCCGCCACGCCACTAGACTGCTGCAGAACATACGCGTCAGGCTCACAGCGTCGTGCGTCTTCCACGCGGCCACTCAACCCTCCACCGCCTGCGGCCGTCGGGACGGCCGTCCGCATTGGACTTGTGAGGACTCACGTGAGCTCGAAACCCGTCGTACTCATCGCTGAAGAGCTGTCGCCCGCGACCGTGGACGCGCTTGGCCCCGACTTCGAGATCCGCCACTGCAACGGCGCGGACCGGGCCGAACTGCTGCCCGCCATCGCCGACGTGGACGCGATCCTGGTCCGCTCCGCCACCAAGGTCGACGCCGAGGCCATCGCCGCCGCCAAGAAGCTGAAGGTCGTCGCACGAGCCGGCGTCGGTCTGGACAACGTGGACGTCTCCGCCGCCACCAAGGCCGGCGTGATGGTCGTGAACGCCCCGACCTCCAACATCGTCACCGCCGCCGAGCTGGCCTGCGGTCTGCTCGTCGCCACCGCCCGCAACATCCCGCAGGCCAACGCCGCGCTCAAGAACGGCGAGTGGAAGCGCAGCAAGTACACCGGCGTCGAGCTCGCCGAGAAGACCCTCGGCGTCGTCGGCCTCGGCCGCATCGGCGCCCTCGTCGCGCAGCGCATGTCCGCCTTCGGCATGAAGGTCGTCGCCTACGACCCCTACGTGCAGCCCGCGCGCGCCGCGCAGATGGGCGTCAAGGTGCTGTCGCTGGACGAGCTCCTCGAGGTCTCCGACTTCATCACCGTCCACCTGCCCAAGACCCCCGAGACCCTCGGCCTGATCGGCGACGAGGCGCTGCGCAAGGTCAAGCCGAGCGTCCGCATCGTCAACGCCGCGCGCGGCGGCATCGTCGACGAGGAGGCGCTGTACTCGGCGCTGAAGGAGGGCCGCGTCGCCGGTGCCGGCCTGGACGTGTACGCCAAGGAGCCGTGCACCGACTCGCCGCTGTTCGAGTTCGACCAGGTCGTCTGCACCCCGCACCTCGGTGCCTCCACCGACGAGGCCCAGGAGAAGGCCGGCATCGCCGTCGCCAAGTCGGTGCGCCTCGCCCTCGCCGGTGAGCTGGTCCCCGACGCGGTGAACGTCCAGGGCGGCGTCATCGCCGAGGACGTCAAGCCGGGTCTGCCGCTCGCCGAGCGCCTCGGCCGCATCTTCACCGCGCTGGCCGGCGAGGTCGCCGTCCGTCTCGACGTCGAGGTCTACGGCGAGATCACCCAGCACGACGTGAAGGTGCTGGAGCTCTCCGCCCTCAAGGGTGTCTTCGAGGACGTCGTCGACGAGACCGTGTCCTACGTCAACGCCCCGCTGTTCGCGCAGGAGCGCGGTGTCGAGGTCCGCCTGACCACCAGCTCCGAGTCGGCCGACCACCGCAACGTGGTCACCGTGCGCGGCACCCTCTCCGACGGCCAGGAGGTGTCGGTCTCCGGCACGCTGGCCGGCCCGAAGCACGTGCAGAAGATCGTCGCCATCGGCGAGTACGACGTCGACCTCGCCCTCGCCGACCACATGGTGGTGCTGCGCTACGAGGACCGTCCGGGCGTCGTCGGCACCGTCGGCCGGATCATCGGCGAGGCGGGTCTCAACATCGCCGGCATGCAGGTCGCCCGTGCGACCGTCGGCGGCGAGGCCCTCGCGGTGCTGACCGTCGACGACACGGTGCCCTCCGGGGTGCTGGCGGAGGTCGCGGCGGAGATCGGGGCCGCGTCGGCCCGGTCGGTGAACCTGGTCTGACATCTTTCTCAAACGCCGGACGGGCCGAGCGAGTCGGTCTGTCCGGCGTTTGCCGTCTCCGCCTCCTCGCGCACCCGGATTCCGCGCAGTGCTCGCGCCGCGGGGACGGCCGCCACCAACAGCAGCACCGCGCCCGCGACGGCCGCGCCCTGCATCCCATGGGTGAACGCCGCCCGCGCCGCCGTCGCCAGCGCCTCTCCCGCGGTCCCGGGAAGGTCACGCGCGACGGCCAGCGCGCCGCCCAGAGTCTCCCGGGCCGCGTCCGGCGCCGCCGCCGGCATCTCGCGGTGGTACACGGCCGTGCCGACCGAGCCGAGGACGGCCAGGCTCAGGGCGCCGCCGAACTCGGTGCCGGTCTCCATCAGGGAGGATGCCGCGCCTGCCTTCTCGACCGGTGCGGAGCTGAGCGCCAGGTCGGCGAGCTGGGACATCACCGCGACGATGCCGCTCGCCATGACCGCGCACGCACCCAGCAGCAGCCACAGGGAGTCGGTGCCGGAGAGGGCCAGCAGGCCGTACCCGGCCGCCGCGACCACGAATCCGCCCGCAACGACGTACGCCCGCTCCACGCCCCGCTGGACCAGCCGCATGGCGAGCGGCGCGGCGAGACCGATCGGCACCGACGGCAGCAGGGCCCACAGCGCGGCCTCCAGCGCGCTCTTGTCCAGCACCGACTGGAGGTACTGGGTGGTGTAGTAGGAGGAGCCCATCATCCCGAAGGCCGACACCAGGTTGAGGACGACGGCCGGGGTGAAGCCGCGCGTGCGGAACAGTTGCGGTGAGATCAGCGGGGACGCGGCGGTGCGCTGGCGGTGCACGAACAGTGCCGCGAAGAGCAGGCCGACGGTCACCGACATCACGTACTCCACGTGCCAGCCCTCGGTCGGGATCTCCTTCAGGCCGTAGATCACGGGCAGGACCGCCGCCATCGACAGCGGAACGCTGAGCAGGTCGAAGCGGCCGGGGGAGGGGTTCTTCGACTCGGGGAGCAGCACCGGGCCGAGGACCAGCAGCAGGGCCATCGCGGGCAGGTTGACCAGGAAGACCGAGCCCCACCAGAAGTACTCGACCAGCACGCCGCTCATCACCGAGCCGAGCGCGATGCCCGCCGTCATCACCCCGGACCACAGCCCGATCGCCTTCGCCCGCTGCGAGGGGTCGGAGAACATCGTGCGGATCAGCGCCATCGTCGACGGCATCAGGGTCGCGCCGCCGATGCCGAGGACCGCACGGGCCGCGATGAGGGTCTCGGCGCTGTGTGCGTAGGCGGCCACCGCGGAGGCCGCGCCGAAGGCCGCCGCGCCGATCAGCAGCAGCCTGCGCCGCCCGACGCGGTCGCCCAGCGACCCCATCGTCATCAGCAGGCCGGCCAGGACGAATCCGTAGATGTCGAAGATCCACAGCTGCTGCGTGCCGCTCGGTTCCAGATCGGCGCTGATCGAGGGGATCGCGAAGTACAGGACCGAGACGTCCATCGAGACCAGGAGGAGCGGGAGCATCAGGACGGCCAGCGCCGTCCACTCACGGCGCCCGGCGCGGGGCGGGTTCGTTGTCATGACGGCGACTGTACGCACGTCTTATACGACTGTCTAGAACATTGTTTAAGACAGTCGTATGGAAAGGCGGGTAAGGTGGCGGCATGGGACACCGTGAGGATCTGCTCGAGGGCGCCAAGCGCTGCCTGCTGGAGAAGGGGTTCGCGCGTACGACCGCGCGGGACATCGTCAAGGAGTCGGGGACCAACCTGGCGTCCATCGGCTACCACTACGGCTCGAAGGACGTCCTGCTCGCGCAGGCGTACATCGCGCTGATCGAGGGGATGGGGGGCGCCTTCGAAGGGAAGGGGCCGGCTCTGGACGGCACCGAACCGGGCTCGGTCGAGCGGTTCCAGCAGGTGTGGTCCAACATCATCGGCACCATGCGGGAGCCCGGCTCCATCTGGCGCCTCAGCATGGAAGTGCTGGTCATGGGCGACCGAATGCCCGAGCTGCGCGACCACCTCGGCCGCGCCCAGCGCGAGGCCGGACGCGGCATCATCCCCCTGCTCATGGGCGGCAGGGAGGAGGACGTGACGGACGAGACGACGGACACCCTGGGCGCGTTCTACGTCACCCTGATGACCGGCCTCATCGCCCAGTGGACCTTCGACCCGAAGAGCGCACCCGACGCCGACGCCCTCACCGCGGGCCTCCGCCAGGTGATCGAGGCCGCTACAGCCGGTAGGCCTTGAGCGCCATGTGCAGCAGCAGCCGGTCCTCGCCGTCGTCCAGGTCCAGGCCCGTGAGCTGCTCCACACGGGAGAGCCGGTAGTACAGCGTCTGCCGGTGTATGCCCAGCTCGGCGGCGGTGCGGCCGGCCTGGCCGGCGCGGTCGAGGTACACCTCGGCGGTGCGGGCCAGCTCGTGGTGGGCGGGGGAGAGCAGCGCCCGGACGGCGGGGTCGTGCGCGGACCGCGGGGGCAGTGCGGCCAGCAGACGGAACGGGCCGATGGACGCCCACTCGGCGACCGGTCCGAACCGGGTCTCGGCGAGCGCCGCACGGGCCGCCGCCGACGCCTCCCACCAGGCGTCCGCCAGCTCACCCAGCCCGGTGCGCGGGGCGGCGACGCCCGCCGCGACCCCCGCCGCCGCGGCGGCCCCCGCCGTCCCGCGCGCCCGCTCCAGCAGCCGCCCCGCCGCCGACGTCGCCGGGGTCAGCACGTCCGTCGAGCGCAGCCGGACCAGCAGCGCCAGCGACCTGGCCGCCCCGCTCCACGGCACCGTGCACAGCGCCGTCGCCCCCGGCACCGTACGCACCGAGGGCGCGTCGTCGGGATCGGCGGAGGGCCAGGGGGCCACGCACACCACGGTGTGCAGGGTGTCCGCGCGGGAGCCGAGGGCGGTGCGCAGCTCGGTCACGGCCATGTCCCGCTGCCAGTCGCGCTCGGCGGTCAGGACGGCCCGCAGCTCCCGGCTGAGATCGGCGCCGTGCTGCGCCTCGTCCGCGAGCAGCGCGCCGATCCGGGCGGTCACCTCCATGGCCGCCGCGAGCTGCCGCTCCGTCGGACCCGGGTCGGTGTCCAGGAGCCATACGTACCCGAGGACGACGCCCCGGTGCCGGACCGGCAGGCAGGTGCGCCCCCGGTACACCCCCGCCTCGGGGGTCGGCGGGATGCGCACCGGGCCGGTCGCCCGGGTGATGCCGAAGCCCTCGAACCACGCCCTCACGGCCGCCGTCGAACGGCGGGTGAGGATCGAGCGGGTGCGCACCGGGTCCAGGGCGGAGGGGTCCAGCTCCCCCTCGCTGTCGTACGCGCCGAAGGCGATCAGCTCGAAGTCGCGGTTCTCCAGGGTCGCCGGCGCGCCCAGCAGCTCGGAGATCTCGTCGACCAGTTCCTGGTAGTCGCCCCGGGAGCCCCCGGGACCTGCCGCACCTCTGGAATCCGACGTCACCCGGGCATTCTGCCGCATATGCGCCGACGCTTCATACATCTGTCTGAGAACCGTGGTACGGATGCGTGACAGCTGTCGATGGCCGACGATCGGGGAGGTCCTTAGATTTCACGGTGGTTCTCCGTGCCGTTCCCGAAACGTCGGGTATTGGCCTTGTGTTGCTTGGTAAGTGGAGGTGCCCCGTGCTGGGTCCCGTGATTCTCGCCGCGTCGCGCAGCGACAAGATGCGACGTCTGGTCTCGGCCGCGCCGGTGACCAAGCCGGTCGTCGACCGGTTCATCCCCGGCGAGACGGTCGACGAGATCGTGCCGATCATCCGGGACCTCACCGGCAAGGGCCTGGAGCTGACGATGGACGTCGTCGGCGAGGACATCACGAACCCCGCCCAGGCCGAGGCCGCCCGCGACGCCTACCTGGAGCTGATCGACCGGCTCAAGCCGCTCGACCTCGGCACCCGCGCCGAGATGTCCGTGAAGCTGTCGATGTTCGGCCAGGCGCTGGACGGCGGCCACGAGCTGGCCCTGAGGAACGTCCGCCCGGTCGTCGAGGCCGCCGCCGAGATCGGCACCACGGTCACCCTGGACGCCGAGGACCACACCACCCTCGACTCGATGTTCGCCATCCACGAGGAGCTCCGCAAGGACGTCCCGGGGACCGGCTGCGTCATCCAGGCCTACCTCTTCCGCACCGAGGCCGACGCACGCCGCCTCGCCGACAGCGGCAGTCGCGTACGGTTGGTGAAGGGCGCCTACAAGGAGCCCGCAGAGGTCGCCTACCAGCAGAAGCACGAGATCGACAAGGCGTACGTCCGCATCCTGCGCACGCTGATGGAGGGCGAGGGCTACCCGATGATCGGGTCCCACGACCCCCGCCTCATCTCCATCGCCCAGGAGCTGGCCCGGTCCGCCGGACGCAAGCTCGACGAGTACGAGTTCCAGATGCTGTACGGCATCCGGAGCGACGAGCACCTGCGACTGGCCGCCGAGGGCCACCGTATGCGCGTCTACACCGCCTACGGCACCGACTGGTACGGCTACTTCATGCGCCGTCTGGCGGAGAAGCCGGCGAACCTCCGGTTCTTCGTCCGCTCGATGGTCAGCAAGGGCTGAGCCCACCCGCTCGCAAGACCGCTCAGTTAAAGGAGTTACGGAACCCATGGACGCTGTGACCCAGGTCCCCGCCCCCGTCAACGAGCCGGTGCACGGCTACGCCCCCGGCTCGCCCGAGCGCGCCCGGCTGGAGGCCAAGCTCAAGGAGCTGGCCGACAACCCGATCGACCTGCCCTGCACCATCGGCGGGGTCAAGCGGATGGGCGGCGGCGAGCGCTTCGACGTCGTGCAGCCGCACAACCACAAGGCCCGCCTGGGCACGTACGCGAACGCCACCCAGCAGGACGCCCAGGACGCGGTCGACGCCGCCCTGGCCGCCGCCCCGGCGTGGCGCGCGATGTCCTTCGACGACCGCGCGGCGATCATCCTGCGCGCCGCCGAGCTGCTGTCCGGCCCGTGGCGCGAGACCATCGCCGCCTCCACCATGCTCGGCCAGTCCAAGACGGCCCAGCAGGCGGAGATCGACAGCCCCTGCGAGCTCGTCGACTTCTGGCGCTTCAACGTCCACTACGCGCGGAACATCCTGGCCGAGCAGCCCCCGGCCAACTCGCCCGGCGTGTGGAACCGCATGGACCACCGCCCGCTGGAGGGCTTCGTCTACGCGATCACGCCGTTCAACTTCAGCGCGATCGCGGCCAACCTGCCCACCGCCCCGGCCCTGATGGGCAACGTGGTGGTCTGGAAGCCGTCCCCGACGCAGACCCACGCCGCCGTGCTGCTCATGGAGCTGCTGGAGGAGGCCGGTCTGCCCAAGGGCGTCATCAACCTGGTCACCGGTGACGGCCTGGAGGTCTCCGAGGTCGCGCTGAACCACCGCGACCTGGCCGGCATCCACTTCACCGGCTCGACCAAGACCTTCCAGCACCTGTGGAAGACGGTCGGCAACAACATCGAGAAGTACCGCACCTACCCGCGTCTGGTCGGCGAGACCGGCGGCAAGGACTTCCTGGTCGCCCACCCGTCGGCCGACCGCGCGGTGCTCAAGACCGCCCTGACCCGCGGTGCCTTCGAGTACCAGGGCCAGAAGTGCAGCGCCACCTCCCGCGCGTACATCCCGGCGTCCATCTGGAACGACGGGTTCAAGGAGGAGTTCGCCGCCGAGGTCGACTACCTCACCATGGGTGACGTCACCGACCTGTCGAACTTCATCGGCGCCGTCATCGACGAGCGGTCCTTCGCCAAGAACAAGGCCGCCATCGACCGCGCCAAGGAGGACGACTCCTGCACGATCGTCGCCGGCGGCTCCTACGACGACTCGGTCGGCTACTTCGTCCGCCCGACCGTCATCGAGTGCGCCGACCCGGAGAACGAGGTGTTCCGCACCGAGTACTTCGGCCCGATCCTCGCCGTGCACGTCTACGAGGACGACAAGTACGACGAGATGCTGACCCAGATGGAGTCGGTGTCCGACTACGCCCTGACCGGCTCGGTCATCTCCAACGACCGCGCGGCGGCGGCGTACACGATGGAGAAGCTGCGCTACGCGGCCGGCAACTTCTACATCAACGACAAGTCGACCGGCGCCGTCGTCGGCCAGCAGCCCTTCGGCGGCGGCCGTGCCTCCGGCACCAACGACAAGGCCGGTGCCCCGCAGAACCTGATGCGCTGGACGCTGACCCGCGCCATCAAGGAGACGCTGGTCGCGCCGACCGACTACACGTACCCGCACATGGGCTGACACCCGCACGCGAACGCCCGACGGGCCAGGTCTTCGGACCTGGCCCGTCCGCGTGTTTCCCGGCCTAGCCGGGCATCTCGGTGCGCTCCCACCACTCGTACACCCGGAGCCTGCCCTCGGACGTGTCCGCGTGGCGGTCGGTGGGCCTGAAGTGCTCGTAGCCGTTCCGCAGCTCGATCTTCAGGTCCTCTCCGGGCGTCGTGATCGGGACAACCCGGGCGGGCAGATCCTGCGGGCCGCCCTCGAGAAGTGCTCTGGCCGTGTCGCTCATGCCCTCACCGTTCCCTCGCCCGGAGCCCTGTGCCACACGCCGTGCGGAGGATCAGTCGTGTGGAGCCGTACTCGTGCGACATCGCAGGTCGGTGCCGTGCGACCCGCTCCGCCGTCTCAGATAGTAGGAAGTCCGAGTAATTGTGCAGACAGGAGCGCGCCGCTCCCCTAGTTTTGTAGGAGCCGAACGTCTCGCTCGATCAAGCGAATGGCGGTCGTGAGCCAGGCCCCGTGCAGGCAATCCCTGCGGCCCACGGCTCCCCGCCCTTCCGGCGTCTCGTAACCCCTTTTCCGCACTCCGCATCTGTGTCGAAGGAGTCGATTCCCCATGGCCGAGACGACCGTCCGCCGCCGAGTCCGCCACATCTCCCGTACCAGCGACTCCGACCGCAAGAACGCCGCCGCCGCCCTCCAGCGCGCCCTCGACCGCCGGGACAACGGCGGCTCCACCGGCCACTGAGGACGGGCGAGCCCCGGGCCGGCACCCGCGGTGTCCGCATGCCGGACACCGCATGTCATCCCGTGGGACGAGGAGTAGGGTGCGGTCATGTCTCGCAGCCTCAATCTCGCAGTGATCCCGGGTGACGGCATCGGCCAGGAGGTCGTGGCCGAAGGTCTCAAGGTCCTCTCCGCCGTCCTTCCGCAGGATGTGAAGCTGGAGACCAAGGAGTTCGACTTCGGCGCCCGGCGCTACCACGCCACCGGTGAGACCCTCACCGACGCCGACCTCGACGCCCTCAAGGCGCACGACGCCATCCTGCTCGGCGCGATCGGCGACCCGTCGGTGCCGTCCGGCGTGCTGGAGCGCGGCTTCCTGCTCAAGCTCCGCTTCGCCTTCGACCACCACGTGAACCTCCGCCCGTCGAAGCTCCTGCCCGGTGTCGCCACCCCGCTCGCCGGCCAGCCGGAGATCGACTTCGTCGTCGTCCGCGAGGGCACCGAGGGCCCGTACACGGGCAACGGCGGCACCATCCGCAAGGGCACCGAGCACGAGGTCGCCACCGAGGTCTCCGTCAACACGGCCTACGGTGTCGAGCGCGTCGTCCGCGACGCCTTCGCCCGCGCCCAGGCCCGCCCGCGCAAGAAGCTGGCGCTGATTCACAAGAACAACGTGCTGACCTTCGCCGGTCACCTGTGGACCAACGTCTTCAACAAGGTGGCCGAGGAGTTCCCCGAGGTCACCACCGAGTACATGCACGTGGACGCGGCGACGATCTACCTCGTCACGCAGCCCGAGCGCTTCGACGTGATCGTCACCGACAACCTGTTCGGCGACATCATCACCGACCTCGCCGCGGCCGTCTCCGGCGGCATCGGCGTCGCCGCCAGCGGGAACATCAACCCGTCCGGCGAATTCCCCTCGATGTTCGAGCCGGTGCACGGTTCCGCGCCCGACATCGCCGGCCAGGGCAAGGCCGACCCGACCGCCACGGTCCTGTCCGTCGCCCTGCTGCTGCGTCATCTCGGCCACGAGGACGAGGCGGCCCGGATCGAGGAGGCCGTCGCGGCCGACCTCGGCGAGCGCGTCGGCAAGCCCGCCCGCAGCACCTCCGAGATCGGCGACGCGCTCGCCGGACGAGTAGCCGGCTGACCGGGCCGCGCACTCGAAACACAACCTTTCGAAGCCGCCGGGTCCGAGAAACAAGGCACCCGGCGGCTTTCTCCTGCGTCCGCCAGGTGCGACCATCGAATCCTGGGCCGCATTCACCCTGTTTCATCCGTCGCCACCCGCGCGCGATAATCGAACGCGAAGCCGCGACATGAGGGAATGCTCGGACGTCCTAGCACCGGCCACCGGCCGTACGGGCGTGAACGCGGCCCGTCACGACAACCGGTGAAGGACATCAACCCATGACGACGCCCACGATCGAGCTCAAGCCGTCCGCCAACCCGCTATCCGACGCCGAGCGGGGGGCGATCCTGGCCAACCCGGGGTTCGGCCGCCACTTCACCGATCACATGGTGACGATCAAGTGGACGGAGGGACGCGGCTGGCACGACGGCCAGCTCGTCCCGTACGCCCCGCTGTCCCTCGACCCGGCCACCATGGTCCTGCACTACGCGCAGGAGATCTTCGAGGGCCTGAAGGCCTACCGCCGGCCCGACGGATCCGTCGCCACCTTCCGCCCGGAGAAGAACGCGCAGCGCTTCCAGGCCTCCTCGCGCCGCCTCGGCATGCCCGAGCTGCCGGTGGAGACGTTCATCGAGGCGTGCGACGCGCTGGTGAGCCAGGACCAGGACTGGGTTCCGGAGCACGGCGGCGAGGAGTCCCTCTACCTGCGCCCCTTCATGATCGCGACCGAGGTCGGCCTGGGCGTGAAGCCGGCCAACGAGTACCTCTTCCTCGTCATCGCCTCCCCGGCCGGCGCGTACTTCCCGGGCGGCGTCAAGCCGGTCTCCATCTGGGTCTCCGAGGACCGCGTCCGCGCCGTCCCCGGCGGCATGGGCGACGCCAAGACCGGCGGCAACTACGCCGCGTCGCTGCTGGCGCAGGCCGAGGCCGCGGCGAAGGGTTGCGACCAGGTCTGCTACCTCGACGCGATCGAGCGCAAGTGGGTCGAGGAACTCGGCGGGATGAACCTGTACTTCGTGTACGGCAACAAGATCATCACCCCGTCCCTCACCGGCTCCATCCTGGAGGGCGTCACCCGCGACTCCCTGCTCACCGTCGCCCGCGACCTCGGGTACGAGGCCGAGGAGGGCCGCGTCTCGGTGGAGCAGTGGCAGCGCGACTCGGAGAACGGCACCCTCACGGAGGTCTTCGCCTGCGGGACGGCGGCCGTGATCACGCCGGTCGGCACGGTGAAGCGGGAGGGTGCCCAGTGGCAGCAGAGCGGGGGTGAGCCGGGTGAGGTGACGCAGCGGCTGCGGGCGGCCCTGCTCGACATCCAGCGTGGGACGGTCGAGGACAAGCACGGCTGGATGCACCGCCTGGCGTAAGGCACCGGGCGCCGGGGGTGAGCCCGCCGGGGGCTCCGCCCCCGGACCCCCGGCCTACGCCCACCCACCACCCGACTCGGCGGGCCGGGAAGCGGGGCCGCGGGGCGGGACGTCGGCTCTCCGCGCCCGTCGTGCGACTCGGTGAGCCAGGAAGCGGGCGCCCCCCGTCCGCTCCGGCGCCGCGGGCGGGCCGTTGGCTAGGCGCGCTCGGCGCGCGAGTCGGCCGGGGCGGAGGCGGGCGTCGCCGCCCCGGTGGCCGGTGCCGCAGGCGCCACCGCGCCCTGCGTCGACAGCACGTACACCACCCCGCCCACCAGGCCCGACAGCAGGAAGCTGCAGTCCACCCCGCCCGTGAACGCCAGCAGCGGGCCCTCGTACGTCGGCAGGGACACCGCCAGTACGCCGACGAGCGCGCCCGCCGCCCAGGCGACCGTGGCCGGGAGGTTCCAGCCCGCCCGGTACCAGTAGACGCCGCCCCGCGCCCGCCGGTTGAAGACCTGGAGGGCGTCGGCGTCGTACTGTCCGCCGGAGCGGACGAAGCCGATGAGGGTGATGACCGCCCAGGGCGTGCCGATCGCCGTGAGCAGCAGCACGAACGACGTCATCGCCGACTGCGCGTCCCACGCGTAGTGGCCCACGAAGACGCAGACCGTGGCGACGACGGCCACCGTGCAGGTGGCCCGGGCGCGGGAGGCGCGCGGCAGGATGGCGTCCAGGTCCAGGCCCATCGAGTACAGCATGAGACCCGCGTTGCCGACCGACCCCGCGGAGGCGGCGAGCAGCAGCGGCACCAGGTACCAGCCGGGGGAGGCGTCGACCAGCGGGCCCGCGTAGTCGAGCGCGCCGCGCGCCGCGTACGCCGTGAAGGTGCCGAAGAGCTGCGGCACCAGCAGGCCCAGCAGCAGCCCCAGCCAGGTCGCGTGCAGGACCCGGCGGGAGGAGAAGCGGGCCGGGGAGATGTAGCGGGTGTAGTCGCCGAGCAGCGTGATGAAGGCGATCGGCCCGGACAGTCCGGCGGCCACGGCGGACAGCAGCCAGGTCGGCCAGAACCCGCCCAGCAGATAGCCGCCCGCGTCCGGCAGGGCGGCGGTCGTGAAGTCGGGGGCGTAGGCGATCACGCCCAGCACCAGCAGCGCCGTCATGCCGAAGGCCAGCACCCGCGACATGGCGAGCAGCACCCGGTAGCCGTAGACCGCGCCCGCGACGGTCGCCGCCGCGAGCAGCCCGTAGACGACGGCGTACGAGGCCCCGCCGTCCGGCAGTCCGAACAGCCGGCCGAGCACGCCCACCATGACGTCGCCGCCGATCCACACGGTCAGCGCGGTGTAGCCGAGGGCCAGCAGCAGGCCGACCACCGAGCCGACCAGCCGGCCGCGCACGCCGAACTGGGCGCCGGAGGACGTCGACAGGTTGGTGGCCGTGCGCAGCGAGACCAGTGCGAGCGGGGCCGTGAACAGCGTGCCGACGACCGTTCCCGCCACCACCGAACCGACCGAGCCCCAGAAGTCGAGGCCGAAGGACGGCGGCAGCCAGCCGAAGACGATCACGCCCAGGCAGAGGTTGGACCCGAGCAGGATCGAGATCAGGTCCCGGGGCCCGCTGGTGCGTTCGGCTTCGGGGATGGTGTCGACACCGCGCTGTTCTATCGGCATGGCTGGTCTCCTTCGACGGCCGCCTGATGTTTAGAGCGACGTTCAATGTGACGTCCGCCAAGGCCGTCCGTCAACGTTTCCGTTCCATGTATTCGACGTTTAGAGTGATGCTCTAATGCGTGGAAGGCAAGGAGGTGCCGCGTCGTGAGACTGACTCCCACGGAACGTGACCGGCTGCTGCTCTTCGGGGCGGCCGAACTGGCCCGTGCCCGCCGGGCCAGAGGGCTCCGGCTGAACGTCCCGGAGGCGACGGCCCTGATCGCGGACACCGTCTGCGAGGCGGCCCGCGACGGTGCCCGGCTCGCGGAGGCCATCGAGCGCGCCCGGTCCGTGCTCGGACCCGACGACGTGCTGCCCGGTGTCGCGGACGTGGTCACCGAGGTGCACGTGGAGGCCGTCTTCGACGACGGCTCCCGGCTCGCGGTCGTCTCCGACCCCATCGGTGGCGGCCTGGGGGAGCGGGCCCCGGGCGCGCTGCTGCCCGGCCCCCAGCACGCCGAGCCCGAGGCGGTGATCCGGCTGACCGTCACCAACACCGCCACCGTCCCGGTCTCCGTCACCTCCCACTTCCACTTCTTCGAGGCCAACCCGCGCCTGGACTTCGACCGCGAACGGGCCTATGGCATGCGCCTGGCCGTGCCCGCCGGGTCGTCCGTCCGCTTCGGGCCGGGGGAGAGCGCCGAGGTCGGGCTCGTGCCGATCGGCGGGCTCCGCGTCGCGATCGGGTTCGCCGGGCTGGTCGACGGCCCGCTGGACGCGCCGGGCGCGAGGGAGGAGGCCCTGCGCCGGGCCGCCGCCTGCGGCTACCTCGGCGTCACGGAAACACCTGAGCAGGAGGTCGAGCGATGAGCCGTCCAGGAGGCCACCCCGCCGAGGCCCGCCGCCTCACCCCGTACGAGTACGCCGCGACCCACGGTCCCCGCGCCGGTGACCGCGTCCGCCTCGGCGACTCGGGACTGACCGTCCGCGTCGAGTCCGACGCCCAGCGGTACGGCGACGAGTTCCTCGCCGGGTTCGGCAAGACCGCCCGCGACGGACTCCACCTCAAGGCCGCCGCCGTCCGCGAGACCTGCGACGTCGTCATCAGCAACGTCGTCGTGATCGACGCCGCGCAGGGGATCCGGAAGGTCTCCATCGGCATCCGCGAGGGCCGGATCTGCTCCATCGGCCGGGCCGGCAACCCCGACACCCTCGACGGCGTCGACGTCGTGGTCGGCACGGGCACGTCCATCGTCTCCGGCGAAGGGCTCATCGCCACCGCCGGTGCCGTCGACACCCACGTCCACCTGCTCTCCCCGCGCATCATGGAGGCGTCGCTCGCGTCCGGCGTGACGACGATCATCGGACAGGAGTTCGGCCCGGTCTGGGGTGTCGGCGTCAACTCGCCCTGGGCCCTGAAGCACGCGTTCGGCGCGTTCGACGCCTGGCCCGTCAACATCGGCTTCCTGGGCCGGGGTTCCTCGTCCCACGAGGCGCCGCTCGTCGAGGCCCTGGCCGAGGGCGGGGCCAGCGGCTTCAAGGTGCACGAGGACATGGGCGCCCACACGCGCGCCCTCGACACCGCGCTGCGCGTCGCCGAGGAGCACGACGTCCAGGTCGCCCTGCACAGCGACGGCCTGAACGAGTGCCTCTCCGTGGAGGACACCCTCCGCGTCCTGGAGGGCCGCACCATCCACGCCTTCCACATCGAGGGCTGCGGTGGCGGACACGTCCCCAACGTGCTGAAGATGGCCGGCGTCCCCAACGTCATCGGCTCCTCCACCAACCCCACCCTGCCCTTCGGCCGGGACGCGGTCGCCGAGCACTACGGCATGATCGTCTCCGTCCACGACCTCAAGACCGACCTGCCGGGCGACGCCGCCATGGCCCGCGACCGCATCCGCGCCGGGACCATGGGCGCCGAGGACGTGCTGCACGACCTGGGTGCGATCGGCATCACCTCCTCCGACGCGCAGGGCATGGGCCGGGCCGGCGAGACGGTACGCCGCACCTTCGCGATGGCCGGCAAGATGAAGGCCGAGTTCGGCGCCCCCGACGACGACAACGACAACGAACGCGTCCTGCGCTACATCGCCAAGCTGACCATCAACCCCGCCATCGCCCACGGGCTGTCCCACGAGGTCGGCTCGATCGAGGCCGGCAAGCTCGCCGACATCGTCCTGTGGCGCCCCGAGTACTTCGGCGCCAAGCCGCAGCTGGTCCTCAAGTCCGGCTTCCCGGCCTACGGCGTGGTCGGCGACCCGAACGCGGCCACCGACACCTGCGAACCCCTCGTCCTCGGCCCGCAGTTCGGCGCGCACGGCGCCACACCGGCCGACATCTCGGTGGCCTTCGTCGCGCAGGCCGCCCTCGACCAGGGCAACGACACCATGCCGACCCGCAGGCGCAGGGTCGCCGTACGCGGCACCCGCGGCATCGGACCGGCCGACCTGCGCCTGAACTCCCGTACCGGACAGGTCGACGTCGACCAGCGCACCGGTCTGGTCACCCTCGACGGCGACCCGCTGCGCTCGGAACCGGCCGACTCCGTCTCCCTCAACCGTCTCTACTTCCTCTGACTCCTGGGACACCTCCATGACCTTCCGCATGCCCCCCGAGTGGGCCCCGCACGAACGCACCTGGATGGCCTGGCCCGGCCCCAACCCGACGTTCACGAACGACGAGGAGCTGGCCGAGGCCCGGGCGGCCTGGGCGTCCGTCGCCCGCACGGTGCGCCGCTTCGAGCCGGTGACGATGGTGCACGGGCCCGGCCAGGGCGACACCGCGCGGGAGCTGCTCGGCCCCGACGTCGACCTGGTGGAACGCGAGCTGGACGACGCCTGGATGCGGGACATCGGCCCGACCTTCGTGACGGACGGGCAGGGCGGTCTGGCCGCCGTGGACTGGGTGTTCAACGGCTGGGGCGCCCAGGACTGGGCCCGCTGGGAGCACGACTCCAAGATCGGCCGCCATGTCGCGGATCTCGCGGGTGTCCCCGTACTGAGCAGCAGGCTCGTCAACGAGGGCGGCGCGATCCACGTCGACGGCGAGGGCACGGTCCTGCTGACCGACACCGTCCAGCTCGGTTCCGGCCGCAACCCCGGCTGGAGCCGCGAGGAGGTCGAGGCGGAGATCCACGCCAAGCTCGGCACCACCAAGGCGATCTGGCTCCCGCACGGCCTGGCCGGCGACTACGGCATGTACGGCACCCAGGGCCACGTCGACATCGTCGCGGCCTTCGCGCGGCCGGGCACCGTCGTCGTGCACAGCCAGCGCGACCCCGGCCACCCCGACCACGCCCGCTCACAGATGTACCTCGACATCCTCCGTGGCCAGACCGACGCCAAGGGCCGTCGCCTGGAGGTCGTCGAGATCCCCGCCCCGACGGTCCTGAAGGACGAGGAGGGCGACTGGGTCGACTACTCGTACATCAACCACTACCTGTGCAACGGCGGCGTCGTCCTCTGCGCCTTCGACGACCCGAACGACGAACTCGCGGCGGGCATCTTCCGCCGTCTGTTCCCCGAGCGCACGGTGACCCTGGTGGACGCGCGTACGATCTTCGCGGGCGGCGGAGGCATCCACTGCATCACACAGCAGCAGCCGAAGATCTAGGAGCGGGGACATGGCCGGTGGTGGGCGCAGGCAGGCCCCGCCGCGCGAGAACGTGCTCGCCGCCGCCATGGAGATGATCGCCGAGCGCGGCCTGGAGAAGCTCACCATGGCGGCGCTCGGCCGTGAGGTCGGCATGAGCAGCGGCCATCTCCTCTACTACTTCCACTCCAAGGACGAGCTGCTGCTGCGCACCCTGGAGTGGAGCGAGGGCCGCCTCGGCGCGGAGCGCGCCCGCCTGCTCACCCGGGCCGGCACGGCCCGCGAACGCCTCGACGCCTACGTCGACCTGTATGTGCCCGACGGCCACCGCGACCCGCACTGGACGCTGTGGCTGGAGGTGTGGAACCGCTCGCAGAACGCCGACGACGCCGCCCGCGACCGGCAGGCCGCCATCGAGGGCGCCTGGCACCGCGACCTCGTCGCCCTGCTCGCCGAGGGCGTCTCGCGCGGCGAGTTCCGCCCGGTCGACCCCGACCGTTTCGCGGCCCGGCTGCGCGCTCTCCTCGACGGTTTCGCCATCCACGTCGCGATCGGGCTGCGCGGGACGGACCGGGGGCAGGTCCTCGGCCACGTGGGGGAGTTCCTCACCGACGGCCTCTACGCGAAGGCCTGACGCGGACGCTCTCCGCTCGCATCCTGAGACGGACGGTGAGAAGGGGCACGGACTGTGCCAGACTTCCGCCGTGCTCTCGTTCGCCATGATTATTGGCAGCAGGCGCGCCGGTCCGCAGTGACCACCACGTACGACCAGGTACGGGTGGACACCGTCGTCCTCGACCCGCGCGCAGACCTCTCGCACCCGCGAGAGGTTTTTCGTTTTCCTGGCCCACCCCCAGCCGGGAAGAGAGCGCGAGGGATCATAGATGGACGGTGGAGCCGGTCATTCCGGTTGACCGAGATCCCCTACAGGAGCCTTCAGATCATGACCGCAACCAGCGAACTCGACGATTCGTTCCACGTCTTCGACACCACCCTGCGCGACGGCGCGCAGCGCGAGGGCATCAACCTCACGGTCGCGGACAAGCTGGCCATCGCCCGGCACCTGGACGACTTCGGTGTGGGCTTCATCGAGGGCGGCTGGCCCGGCGCGAACCCCCGCGACACCGAGTTCTTCGCCCGCGCCCAGCAGGAGATCGACTTCCAGCACGCCCAGCTGGTCGCCTTCGGCTCCACCCGCCGCGCCGGAACGACCGCAGCCGAGGACCCCCAGGTCAGGGCCCTGCTGGAGTCCGGGGCCCAGGTGGTCACGCTGGTCGCCAAGTCCCACGACCGGCACGTCGAACTGGCGCTGCGCACCACGCTCGACGAGAACCTGGCCATGGTCGCGGACACCGTCTCCCACCTGAAGGCCCAGGGCCGCCGGGTCTTCGTCGACTGCGAGCACTTCTTCGACGGCTACCGCGCCAATCCCGAGTACGCGAAGGCCGTCGTCCGCGCCGCCTCCGACGCGGGCGCCGACGTCGTCGTCCTGTGCGACACCAACGGCGGCATGCTCCCGGCGCAGATCCAGGCCGTGGTCGCCACGGTGCTGGCCGACACCGGCGCCCGGCTCGGCATCCACGCCCAGGACGACACCGGGTGCGCGGTCGCCAACACCCTCGCGGCGGTCGACGCGGGCGCGACCCACGTCCAGTGCACGGCGAACGGCTACGGCGAGCGCGTCGGCAACGCCAACCTGTTCCCCGTCGTGGCCGCCCTCGAGCTGAAGTACGGCAAGAAGGTGCTGCCCGAGGGCCGGCTGCGCGAGATGACGCGGATCTCCCATGCCATCGCCGAGGTCGTCAACCTCACCCCCTCCACCCACCAGCCCTACGTCGGCGTCTCCGCCTTCGCGCACAAGGCCGGCCTGCACGCCTCCGCGATCAAGGTCGACCCGGACCTGTACCAGCACATCGACCCCGAGCTGGTCGGCAACACCATGCGCATGCTGGTCTCCGACATGGCCGGCCGCGCCTCCATCGAGCTCAAGGGCAAGGAGCTCGGCATCGACCTCGGCGGCGACCGGGAGCTGGTCGGCCGGGTCGTCGAGCGGGTCAAGGAGCGCGAGCTCAAGGGCTACACGTACGAGGCCGCGGACGCCAGCTTCGAACTCCTCCTGCGCACGGAGGCCGAGGGCCGGAAACTGGAGTACTTCGAGGTCGAGTCCTGGCGCGCGATCGTCGAGGACCGCCCCGACGGTACCCACGCCAACGAGGCCACCGTGAAGCTGTGGGCCAAGGGCGAACGCATCGTCGCCACGGCCGAGGGCAACGGCCCGGTCAACGCCCTGGACCGCGCCCTGCGGGTCGCCCTGGAGAAGATCTATCCGGAGCTCGCCAAGCTCGACCTGGTCGACTACAAGGTCCGCATCCTGGAGGGCGTGCACGGCACCCAGTCCACGACCCGGGTCCTCATCTCCACGTCCGACGGGGCGGGCGAGTGGTCCACGGTCGGCGTCGCGGAGAACGTCATCGCCGCGTCCTGGCAGGCGCTGGAGGACGCGTACACGTACGGCCTGCTGCGCGCGGGAGTCGCACCGGCCCGATGAGCGGGGTCCGCCGCTCCTCACTGATGTCTCATTGAGGGGGATTCGGGTATTTTCGAACGTATGAAGGACGTCCGCATGCAAGTCCTCATACGCCTGCTGGTCGTGCCGGTCGTTGCCGCCCTCGCGGTGCTGATGGCCGGTGCGCCCGGCGCCCGCGCGGCCACGGACGTGTCCGAGATCGGCGCGGCCCTGCGCGAGAGTCCCGTGTACGTGGACCCGGCCGCCTCCGACCTGCTGTCCGCTGCGGACGCCGACGCGCTCGCCCACAAGATCAAGAGCGCTGACGAGCCGGTCTTCGTGGTGGTCCTGCCGGCGGACTACCCGACGCAGAACCTCTTCCAGAACCTCCGCACGGAGACCGGCATCACCGGTCTGTACGGCATCCGCCTCGGCGACCGCTTCGACGCGCGCGCCGACAGCAGTGTGCTGAGCCGGCAGGGAGTGAACAACCTGGTCACGGCCGTGCAGGGGGCCGGTGACCCCAAGGCCCAGCTGAACGACTTCGTCGACGACGCGCTGCGCAGCGTGCGCGGCTCGGCCCCCGCCTCCTGGGACGCGGGCGGTTCCGGGGTCTCGACGGGCGCGCTGATCGGCGCCGGCGCGGTCGTGGTGGTCGGCGGCGCGGGGGCCTACGCGCTGGTGCGGCGCAACCGGCACCGCCGCGAGGAGGAGCAGCGGGCGGCGCTGGAGCGGCTGCGGGTGGTGGTCGACGAGGACATCACGGCGTTCGGCGAGGAACTGGACCGCCTGGACTTCCACCCCGCCGAGCCTCGCGCGGACGACGCGATGCGCGCCGACTACGAACGCGCCCTGGACTCCTACGACCAGGCGAAGACGTACATGGCCGACGCCCGCCGGCCGGAGGACGTCCGGGCCGTCACCGAGTCCCTGGAGGACGGCCGCTTCTCCCTCGCGCAGCTCTCCGCCCGCCGCGAGGGCAGGCCCCTGCCCGAGCGCCGCCCGCCCTGCTTCTTCGACCCGCGCCACGGTCCGTCCGTCGCCGACGCCTCCTGGACCCCGCCGGGCGGCGCCACTCGCGAGGTGCCGGTCTGCGCGGCCGACCGGGCCCGCCTGTCCGACGGCCGGGATCCCATGGTCCGCGAGGTGGACACCGACTACGGCCGCCGTCCGTACTGGGACGCGGGCCCGGCCTACGGCCCCTGGGCGGGCGGCTACTTCGGCGGCGGCATCCTGCCCGGCCTGCTGGTCGGCACGGTGCTGGGCAGCATGATGGCCACCCCGGCCTACGCGGCCGACTACGGCGCCGGGTACGGCGACTTCGGCGGGTACGACGGGGGTGACGTGTCCGGCGGCAACTTCGACCCCGGCGACTTCGGGGGCGGTTTCGGCGGCGGCGACTTCGGCGGCGGAGGCGGCGGAGGGGACTTCGGCGGGGGCTTCTGACACAGCCCGCCCCCACCGTCCCGATCGGCGGTAACCCGATCAGCCCTGCCTCGCATGCCACGACCGGGGCGTGGCCCCGACCGGGGGCGGGGGCGGCAGCCGCGGGCCCCGCTCACCCCACCGCGTGGGCCGGCGGTGGCCCGGTCAGGCGCGCCTCGGGCGCCACGACCGGACCCGTGCCCGTGGCCGGGGCGGTGAGGGGGATGGCGTCAGCCGCGGGCCCGCGTTCACCCCACCGCGTAGGCCGGCGGTGGCCCGGTCAGGCGCGCCTCGGGCGCCACGAGCGGGCCGTGTCCCCGACCGGGGCGGCGAGGGCGAGGGCGACGGCGCATGCCGCGAGGCCCGCGCTCACCCACACCGGCGACCGGTAACCGAATCCCGCGCCGATCGCCGTACCCCCGGCCCACGGACCCAGCGCCGCGCCCACGTTGAACGCGGCCGTCGCGAAGCCGCCCGCCAGCGTGGGCGCGCCCGGCGCCGCGTAGAGGGCCTGCGCGATCAGCGTGGACCCGACGCCGAAGGACAGCGCACCCTGGACGAACACCAGCCCGAGCACGAGAACCGGGTGCCCGGCGCCGAGCGCGAGCAGGGCCCACCCGGCGCACAGCGCGACCCCGCCGGCCGTCACCACCGGTCCCGGGCGCCGGTCGGCGAGCCGTCCCCCGGCGCTGACCCCGACGAACGACCCCGCACCGAACAGCGCGAGCACCCCGGGCGTCCACGCGTCGTCCAGCCCGCCGACCTCGGTGGCCAGGGGCGCCAGGTAGGTGAAGGTGCAGAAGGTCGCCCCGTTCACCAGCGCCCCCAGCAGCAGCGTGGCCGACAGGCGCGGGCTGCGCAGGGCCTCCAGCTCACCCCGCAGCGGGGGAGCGGCGGCATCGGCGGCCCCGGCCGGCACCGACCGGGCGACGGCGAGCACGGCGGGCACCGACAGCAGGGCCACGGCCCAGAAGGCCGACCGCCAGCCCCACACCTGCCCGAGGAGCGCCCCGGCGGGCACCCCGACCACGCAGGCCAGCGTCACCCCGCCCAGCAGCATGGACGTGGCCCGCCCCTTGGCGTGCGGCGGCACCATGCCGGCGGCGGTCACCAGGGCGACGGCCAGGAACCCGGCGTTGGCGAGCGCACCGGCCACGCGGGTGACGAGCAGCGTCCCGAAGCTGTCGGTGACGGCACCGACCACATGGGCGGCGAGGAAGACGGCCAGGAACCCGAGCAGGGCCCCGCGCGGCGACCACCGCCGTGCGAGGCCCGCCATCAGCGGCGCCCCGACGACCATCCCCACCGCGAAGGCGGAGGTCAGGGCCCCCGCCGCGGGGACGGTGACCTGTAGATCTCTCGCGATGTCCGGCACCAGCCCGGACAGCATGAACTCGGACGTTCCCTGGGCGAACACGGCAAGGCCCAGCAGAAGAAGAGCGAACGGCATGAAAAAACTCCGCACCCCGGAAGTCGACATCGAACACGACACGGCGGACGGCTGTCCGGCGGCGGTCACGACAACGACGGCTCCGGGTACGCGCGGAGCGCGCCCCTCAGTCCGACATCACGAACAGCCACCGGAGAACCGGTGGCCGGAGTCTGGACGCTTCGGGGCTGTTCACGGAGGGAAGGCTATCCCGTTTCCCGCCGCGGCACGAGCGATTAACGTGACCCCATGCCGCACTCCTCCGCCGTCCTCGTCATCGACATGCAGAACGCGCTGATGGGCATCGCCCACCGGCCCGCGGAGACCGTCGCCGCGATCGCGGGGCTGAGCGAACGGGCCCGGGCCGCCGGTGTGCCCGTGGTGACGGTGCGGCAGGGGGACGAGGAACTGGTGCCCGGCACCGAGGGGTGGCGGGTCGTGCCGGAGCTGGCGCCCCGCGAGGGCGAGGCCGTCGTCGACAAGAGAACGCCCGACAGCTTCCTGGACACCGATCTCGACAGGACGCTCAAGACCCTCGGCGTCACCGAGCTGATCGTGACCGGCTTCGCCACGGAGGTCTGCGTGGACACCACGGCGCGCCAGGCGCTGAGCCGGGGCTACGACCTGGTCGTCGTGGCCGACGGACACACCACCTCGCTGCGCGGTGAGGCGGACGCCGATCTCGTCCCGGCGGACCGCTCGATCGCCCAGTGCAACGCGATCTACCGGACGATCGGCTGGCCCGGCCGCCGTATCCGGGTCCGGGCCGCCGCCGACGTGGACTTCACCGCCCCCGAGGGGGGCGGGGGCCTCACGCCTGCTTGATCGCCGAGATGTCGAAGTTCAGCTTGATCTTGTCGGACACCAGGACGCCGCCCGTCTCCAGGGCCGCGTTCCAGGTCAGGCCCCACTCGGAGCGCAGGATCTCCGCCTTGCCCTCGAAGCCGACGCGCTCGTTGCCGAAGGGGTCCTTGGCGGCGCCGTTGAACTCCAGGTCGATGGTGATCGGCTTGGTGGTGCCGAGGATCGTCAGGTCACCGGTGATGCGGTAGTCGCCACCGCCGAGGGCCTCCGCCTTGGTGGAGCGGAAGGTCATCTTGGGGAACTCGTCCGTCTTGAAGAAGTCCGCGCTCTTCAGGTGGCCGTCGCGGTCGGCGGACCCGGTGTCGATGCTGTCCATCGTGATGTCGAGGGACGCCGTGGACTCGGCCGGGGCGGTGCCGTCCAGGTGCAGCGTGCCGGTGAAGTCGAGGAACTTGCCCTTGACGTTCGTGACCATGGCGTGCCGGGCGACGAAACCGATCGTGGTGTGGGACGGGTCGATCGCGTAGTCGCCGGTGAGGGCGGCGAGGTCCGGGTTGGCCGCGGCGGGGGTGGCGGCGGGGGTGGCGGCGGGGGCGGCGGCGGGGGCGGCGGACTTGTTGCCGAAGAGGCCCATGACGTTCTCCTTGGTTTTCGTTGAATGTTCAATCAGTCCAACGAGAACGACCGTAGACCTATTCCGTTCAATCTTCAACATCATCCGCGATGTTTCTCGGAAGGATCACCACGCACGGCGTGCTTCCCCGTCAGTCGGGGACGTGATAGACGGCATGAGCATGACCTCTCCGTGGCACCGCGCGCACCGGACCCCCGCCTCTCCCACCCGACGCACCGTCCTGCTCGCCGCGGCCCTGGCCGCCGGCCTCCCCCCGGCGCTCACCGCCCCCGCCGCAGCCGCCGACGACGCCTACGCCACGCTCCGGCGACGCTGGCTCGACATCGCCCTCGGCACCGGCTACGACCCGGCCGCCGAACCGTACGCCTCGCGCCTCGCCGAGACCGGCGCACGCGCCCGCGCCTTCCGCGCCACCATGGCGCCCACCCCCACGTCACTCTGGCCCGGCCACTCCTTCGACCCGCCCGCCGGCATCACCTTCGGCTACGGCCGGCTGTGGACCATGACGCAGGCGTACGTACAGCAAGGCACCGGATCCACCGGCGACGCGGCCCTTCTCGCCGACGTCCTGCGCGGCCTCGACCACCTCTCCGCCACCGTCTACCACCCCGCCACCACCCGCTACGGCAACTGGTGGGAGTGGCAGATCGGCAGCCCGCGCCTGCTCATGGACATCGCGGCCGCCCTGTACGACCACCTCGGCCCCGAGCGCGTCACCGCGGCCTGCGCCGCCGTCGACCACTTCGTCCCCGACACCATGCTCGGCGACTACACCGGCACCTCCACCGGCGCCAACCGCGTCGACCTGTGCCGATCCGTCGCCCTGCGCGGCATCCTGGGCCGCGCCCCGGCCAAGATCGCCCTCGCCCGCGATGCCCTCTCGCCCGTCTTCCCGTACGTCACCGAGGGCGACGGCCTCTACGCCGACGGGTCGTTCGTCCAGCACACCTGGGTCGCCTACTCGGGAACGTACGGCCAGGTCATGCTGGACGGGCTGGGCCGCCTGTTCGCCCTGCTCGCCGGATCGGAGTGGGAGGTCACCGATCCGGGCAGGCAGACCGTCCTCGACAGCGTCGAGCGCGCCTACGCGCCGCTCATCCACGACGGGCTGGTCATGGACGGCGTCAACGGGCGCGCCATCAGCCGCGGTTACCTCGCGAGCGACGACCTGCACGTCATGCGCAGCGACCACTTCCACGGGCAGCAGCTCATCGCGGCCATGGCGGTCCTCGCGGGCGGCGCGAGCGAGGCCGAGTGCGACCGCTGGCACGCGCGGATCAAGGGCTGGATCGCACGCGACACCGTCACGCCCGTCCTCACCGCACCCCAGTTCGGAGTGGCCGACCTGGCCCGGCTGCGGGCCATCGCCGACGCGCCCGTCGAGGCCGCGCCCGAGCCCACCGGACACCACCTCTACGCCGCCATGGACCGCGCCGTCCACCGCCGGCCCGCTTTCACCGCGGGCCTCGCCATGGCAAGCGACCGCATCGCCCACTACGAGTGCGGCAACGGCGAGAACCCCCGCGGCTGGCACACGGGCTCCGGGATGCTCACCTGGTGGGCCGACGGAAGCCGGTCCGACCAGTACACCGACTGGTTCTGGCCGACCGTCGACTGGTACCGCCTGCCCGGCACCACCGTCTCCACCCGGCGGCTCCCCGACCGGGCGGGCGGCGAGTGGGGCGAGCCCAAGCCCGACGTGCGCTGGGTCGGCGGGGCGACCGACGGCGAGTACGCCGCCGTCGGCCAGCACCTCAAGGGGCTCGGCTCCACCCTCGAAGCCCGCAAGTCCTGGTACTTCCTCGCCGACGCCGTGGTCTGCCTGGGCGCCGGCATCACCTGCGCGGACGGCGTCCCCGTCGAGACGGTCGTCGACAACCGCAACCTCGGGGAGGGCGGCACCGGGGCCCTCACCCGCGGCCGGGACTGGGCCCACCTGGAGGGCCACGGGGGCTGGATCGTGCCCGACGGCGGCCTGCGGACCCTGCGAGAGGACCGCACCGGCGCCTGGTCGGACATCAACACCACCAGCACCACCGAGCGCCGCACCCGCCGCTGGCAGACGCTCTGGCTGGACCACGGCACGGACCCCGACGGCGCCGGGTACGTCTACGTCGTCATGCCGGGGGCCTCCCGCCGGACGGTCGCCGGACGCGCCGCCGACCGCGGATGGATGACGGTCCTCGCCAACGACGGCCGGTGCCAGGCCGTCGCCGTACCCTCGCTGGGCCTGACGGCGGCGAACTTCTGGCAGCCCGGCACGGCCGGTCCGCTCACCGCGACGGCGGGGGCGAGCGTGCTGGTCCGCCGCCGGGGCCGTACCGCTACGCTCTGCGTGAGCGAGCCGCCGCGCACGGGCGCGCCCCTGGAGATCGTCTGGGACCATCCGGTGCGGGGCGTCGTGAGGGCCGACGAGACGGTCGGGATCGTGTCCACCGGCCGCCGACTGCACCTCCGTGTCACTCCAGGGGTGGTATGTACCACCCACGAATGTGAGGTGACTCTCAGCTGACGGCTTTGTACGACCCCTACAAGGCCCAGGCCCTCTGAGCAGTCGAAACGGCTGCATGTTCTCCAGGTTCTGTTCAGTGGTACCAGGAAAACACGTCGGAGACTGTACGGAGTCGACGGCTCGCTTTCCTCGGTCCGCTTCGTAGAGTCGCTACATGACCGTTTTGGATGAGGCGCCGGGTGAGCCGACGGACGCGCGCGGGCGAGTAGCCGAACTGCACGAGATCCGTGCCCTGGCGCTGGCCGGGCCGAGCGAGAAGGCGACGGCGGCGCAGCACGCCAAGGGCAAGCTGACGGCGCGTGAGCGGATCGAGCTGCTCGTGGACCCGGGTTCTTTCCGGGAGGTCGAGCAGTTGCGCCGGCACCGGGCGACCGGTTTCGGCCTGGAGGCCAAGAAGCCGTACACGGACGGTGTGATCACCGGCTGGGGCACGGTGGAGGGCCGTACGGTCTTCGTCTACGCGCACGACTTCCGCATCTTCGGGGGTGCGCTGGGCGAGGCCCACGCCACGAAGATCCACAAGATCATGGACATGGCCATCGCGGCCGGTGCGCCGCTGGTCTCCCTCAACGACGGTGCCGGTGCCCGGATCCAGGAGGGTGTCAGCGCGCTGGCCGGCTACGGCGGCATCTTCCAGCGCAACACCAGGGCGTCGGGGGTCATCCCGCAGATCTCGGTGATGCTCGGCCCGTGCGCGGGCGGCGCGGCCTACAGCCCGGCGCTGACGGACTTCGTGTTCATGGTCCGTGACACCTCGCAGATGTTCATCACCGGCCCGGACGTGGTCAAGGCGGTCACCGGCGAGGAGATCACCCAGAACGGGCTGGGCGGCGCCGACGTGCACGCCGAGACCTCCGGGGTGTGCCACTTCGCCTACGACGACGAGGAGACCTGCATCGCCGAGGTGCGCTACCTCCTGTCGATGCTGCCGCAGAACAACCGCGAGAACCCGCCGCAGACCGCCTCGGCCGACCCCGCCGACCGCCGCTCCGACGTCCTGCTCGACCTCGTCCCGGCGGACGGCAACCGGCCCTACGACATGACCAAGGTGATCGAGGAGATCGTCGACGACGGCGAGTACCTCGAGGTCCACGAGCGCTGGGCCCGCAACATCATCTGCGCGCTGGCCCGCCTGGACGGGCAGGTCGTCGGCATCGTCGCCAACCAGCCGCAGGCCCTGGCCGGCGTCCTGGACATCGAGGCGAGCGAGAAGGCCGCCCGGTTCGTGCAGATGTGCGACGCCTTCAACATCCCCATCGTCACCTTCCTCGACGTGCCCGGCTTCCTGCCGGGCGTCGACCAGGAGCACGGCGGCATCATCCGCCACGGCGCCAAACTCCTCTACGCCTACTGCAACGCGACCGTGCCCCGGATCTCGCTGATCCTGCGCAAGGCCTACGGCGGCGCCTACATCGTCATGGACTCCCAGTCCATCGGCGCCGACCTGACCTACGCGTGGCCGACCAACGAGATCGCCGTCATGGGCGCCGAGGGCGCGGCCAACGTCATCTTCCGCCGCCAGATCGCCGAGGCCGAGGACCCCGAGGCCATGCGGGCCCGCATGGTCAAGGAGTACAAGACCGAGCTGATGCACCCCTACTACGCGGCCGAACGCGGCCTCGTGGACGACGTCATCGACCCCGCCGAGACCCGCGAGGTCCTCATCCGCTCCCTGGCGATGCTCCACACCAAGCACGCCGACCTGCCCTCCCGCAAACACGGCAACCCGCCGCAGTGACCCGAGGAGCCACTCCCATGACCACTCCCGACATCCGCGTCGAAAAGGGCACCGCCGGGCCCGAGGAGGTCGCCGCCATCACGGCCCTCCTGGTGGCCCGCGCCGCCGCCCGCCCCGTCGAGATCGCCCCGACCCACGGCGGTGGCCGCGTCCGCGCGGGCTGGCGCCGTCTGGAGCGCGAGCCGGGCTTCCGAGCCCCGCACAGCTGGCGCTGACCCCCGACCACGAAGAGGCCCCCTCCACCAGGAGGGGGCCTCTTCGCAACGTCCCCAGGGACAACCCCCCAGGGGCGCGGGGAACTGCGCGACCAGCCACGAAGCACCCGCACCCGGCACACAACAGCCCCCGGCAGCCCAGTGGCCGCAGGGGGCATGTCGCAACCCGGCGTAACGGGGTGCCGCCTGCGCCCACCCGTGCCGCCCCTCAGGCGGCAGAGACGCAGGACGGCGCCGGGACGTCCCGCAGGCGCGCGCCGGGGTCTAGCGGAGGCGCGCCATCAGCGCGTGCTCCACGAGAGTGATCAGCGTCGACTTCGCGTCGGCCCGGTGCCGAGCGTCCGTCGTGATGATCGGCGTGTCGGGACCGATCTGCAGCGCCTCCCGGACCTCGTCCGGGTTGTACGGCTGCTGCCCGTCGAACCCGTTGAGGGCGATGACGAACGGCAGCCCGGAGTTCTCGAAGTAGTCGACGGCCGGGAAGCAGTCGGCCAGACGCCTCGTGTCGACCAGCACGACCGCGCCGATGGCGCCCCGCACCAGGTCGTCCCACATGAACCAGAAGCGGTCCTGGCCGGGCGTGCCGAACAGGTACAGGATCAGGTCCTGGTCGAGCGTGATGCGGCCGAAGTCCATGGCGACCGTGGTGGTCGTCTTGTCCCCCGTGTGGGTGAGGTCGTCGATGCCCGCGGACGCGGATGTCATCACGGCCTCTGTGCGCAGCGGGTTGATCTCCGAGACGGCGCCGACGAACGTGGTCTTGCCCACGCCGAAACCGCCCGCCACCACGATCTTCGCGGACGTGGTGGAGCGGGAAGGCCCTCCGCTAGAGCTTGCGAAGTCCACTGAGCACCCTTTCGAGCAGTGTCACGTCTGGCTGGCCGCCGGCGTTCTCGTCGCCGCCGGGCTGATGGATGGCGACCAGGCCCGCCTCCGCCAAGTCGGCGACGAGGATCCTGGCCACGCCGAGAGGGATCGTCAGCAGGGCCGAGATCTCGGCCACCGACTTGATCTCCCGGCAGAGGTTGCAGATCCGCTGATGCTCGGGCAGCTGGCCCTGCATCTGGTGCGGCTGCGCGGTGGTGTGCACCAGTGCCTCGATGGCGAGCTGGTACCGCGGCCTGGTGCGGCCGCCCGTCATGGCGTACGGACGCACCAGGGGGTTGTTCGACGCGCCCGCGGGCGCCGGCTCAGGGGTGCGGCGCTGCGGCTGCACGGGCTGGATGCGCGGAGCGTGCGGCTGGTCGTACGGCGAAGGGCCGGGGCCCTGCGGCGCGTACGGCTGCCGGTGGCTCGGGGCGGAGGGGAAGCCGTACCCGTTCGCCGAGCCGTCGTTCTGGCCCTGCGCAGGGCCGTACGACCAGTTGCCCGAAGACGGACCGCCTGGGGGTGTTGCCACTTTCTCCTCCTCCGACTGTGCCTGGCACCCATCACTGTGGAGCCGCGTCCCGAAACTTTACGGCCACGGGACGCCAAAACGCACCGTCTGTCCTTTAGTTGAGAAGGCTGCCCTGGAGCTCGGCCCGCAGATCGGGCGTCAGGACCGTGCCGGCACGGTCCACCAGAAGGGCCATCTCGTACCCAATGAGGCCGATGTCCGCCTCCGGGTGTGCGAGAACCGCGAGCGAGGAACCGTCGGAGATGGACATGATGAAGAGGAATCCCCGCTCCATCTCCACAACCGTCTGGTTCACGCTGCCGCCCTCGAAGATGCGCGAGGCACCGGCGGTCAGCGAGGTCAGACCGGAGGCGACGGCCGCGAGCTGGTCGGCGCGGTCGCGCGGGAACCCTTCGGACATCGCCAGAAGGAGTCCGTCGGCGGAGACCACCACCGTGTGGGACACCCCCGGGGTGTTGTCCACGAAGTTGGTGATCAACCAGTTCAGGTTCTGTGCCGCCTGGCTCATCGGGCTCACACTAACGCTCCTGGTTGTAGGTGCTGTCAGGACCACGGTGTTCATTCCTTGTGTCCTGGCCGTTCGTTTCACTGCCTGCGGTGCGGCCACGTTGCACACCGCGTCGCAGGTTGCTCAGCCTGCCCCGGACGTCCTCCGGGGCGCGGGAGACCTGTGGGCCCCCCTGGGGAGTGGTTTCGGCGGCGCCCTCGACCAGGTTGGCCTTGGGAACCCGCCGCGGCAGGCCGGAGGAGGTCACCCCGCCCGCCTTCGGCTTGCGCAGCTGTGAGGCCTGCTGCCAGCGCTCGTCGTTGGCCGAGCGCCAGTCGCCGGGGCCGCCCGCCGCCGGCGCCGAAGCCGGTGCCTCGTGGTCCACGGGCCTTGCGTCGCCGGGGCCGCTCGCGGTGGAACCGCGGCGCGGAAGGCCGGCGTCGGTGAGCCGGTGGGCGGCGGAGGGGGCCGGTCCCGGACGGTCGAAGCCTACGCGGTCCGCGTCGGCCACGTCAGCGGCCTGCGCGGATTCCGCCTCGGGGGCTTCCGCAGGGTACTGGTCCTGGTAGCCGTTCCGGTAGCCGTCCTGCTGGGGCCAGTCGTCCTGGTAGCGCCGCTGCTCGAAGGCCGAGTAGGGCTCCTGGGCGCCGGATCCGGCCGGCTGGTGCCCGTTCGGGCCCGGCTGCGCGTAGGAGGGGTCGGCGTAGCCGCCGTTCGGCGCGTAGCCGTCGCCCTGGGGCAGGCCGCCGTTCGGCGCGTAGTACTGCTCCTCGTACGACGCCTGCTGCGGCTCCTCGTACGCCTGCTGCTGATCGGCGTACGCCGACTGCTGGTCGTACGCGCCGGTCTGTTGCTCCTGGTAACCGCCCTGGCCCTGGCCGTAGACCGGCTGCTGCCCGGTGAACTGGTCCGGGTACCCGGCCGCCTCGGCGCGCTCGTGGCCGTCGGAGTCCGCCGGTCCGGGCAGCTCGGGCTGCGCCTGGGCCTCCAGGGCCGCACGGCGTTCCTCGCGCATCAGGGAGCGGCCGACGGGGTCGAGCTCGCGGATGTCGTCGGGGACCTCGGTGTAGCGGCTGTCGTCGAAGCCCAGTTCCGCGGCGGTCCGCATGGGCTGGCCGACCTGGCCGAAGCTCTCGCCCTGGAAGTTCTGCTCGGGGATGATCTGCGAGACGGTGAACTCGTCGCGCTGCGGCTGCTGCTCGCCGCCACCGCCGTGGGTGATGGCGTCCGGGAGCATGACCAGCGAGGTGGTGCCCGCCTGCTCGCCGGAGGGGCGCAGCTGGACCCGGATGCCGTGCCGGTCGGACAGCCGGCCGACCACGAACAGGCCCATGCGCTGCGAGATCGCGGCGTCCACGGTCGGCGGGTTGGCCAGCTTGTGGTTGATGTCCGCGAAGTCCTCGGCGGTCAGGCCGATGCCCTTGTCGTGGATCTCGACCATCACGCGGCCGTCGGGCAGCCGGGTCGCGGTGACGCGGACCTTGGTCTGCGGGGAGGAGAACGTGGTGGCGTTCTCCAGCAGCTCGGCGAGCAGGTGCACGAGGTCGGTCACGGCCCGGCCGTGGATCTCGGCCTCCGGCACGCCGGACAGCTCGATGCGCTCGTACTGCTCCACCTCGGAGGAGGCCGCGCGCAGCACGTCCACCAGCGGGACCGGCTGGTCCCAGCGGCGGCCGGGCTCCTCACCGGCGAGAACCAGGAGGTTCTCGCCGTTGCGGCGCATGCGGGTGGCGAGGTGGTCCAGCCGGAACAGGTTCTCCAGCTGGTCGGGGTCGGCCTCGTTGTTCTCCAGGTCGGTGATCAGGCTCAACTGGCCCTCGATCAGCGACTGGTTGCGGCGCGACAGGTTGGTGAAGATCGCGTTGATGTTGCCCCGCAGCAGGGCCTGCTCGGAGGCGAGCCGGACCGCCTCGCGGTGCACCTGGTCGAAGGCGCGGGCGACTTCGCCGATCTCGTCGGTGGAGCTGATCGGGATCGGGGCCACCCGGGTGTCGACCCGGCCGGGGTCGGTGCGGGAGAGCTGGTCGACCAGCATCGGCAGCCGCTGCTCGGCGATGCCGAAGGCGGCGTTGCGCAGCTGGCGCATGGAGCGGCTCATCTGGCGGGCCACCATGCCGGCCAGGATGAACGCGGCGAGCAGCGCGATCACGACCGCGGCGCCGGTGATGTAGGCGTCCTGCTCGGCGTCGTCGGCGATGGCGGAGGCCTCGTCCACGGCCCGGTCGGCCATGTCCGACTCGATCTTGCCGTAGGCGTCGAACTTGAGGGTGTTGACCGCCCACCAGTTCTCGGGCGTGATGCCATGCCCGGCCAGCTTGGCGCGGGCGCTCGCGTCCGTGGAGTCCAGCCCGGCCAGCTCGGAGATCATGGTGGTCGGGTTGGCCGGCGGCGGCACGTAGTCCGGGTCCTTGGCCTTGGCCTCCTTGGCCATGGCCGCGCCGTCCTCCTTGAGCTTCGCCTCGGCGTCCTCGAGCTTCTGCGCGTCCGCCTCGGTACCACCGCCGATGTACTCCTCGACGGCGATGCGCTCGAGGTAGGCGTACGAGGAGAGGGCGACGCGCTGGCTGGCGAGGTGGCTCGGCTCCGGACCCGGCTTGACCAGCATGTGCATGCCGATGGAGCGCTCCAGCGAGAGCGCCGCCTTGGTCAGGGAGATCGCGTAGACGGTACGGCCGTAGGAGGTGATGTTGCCGGTGCCCAGGCCGAGCTCGTTGGCGAACTCCATCAGCGGGTGGGCGATCCCGGTGTAACCCTCTTCGGTCTCCACGCCCTTGAGCTTGGAGGTGTAGGCGGCCACGCGCAGCGTCTGGAGCTTGGGCTCCTGCTCGCGGAACACCTTCAGCCGGCGCTCCAGGCCGGCCTTGCCCGGCATGTCCTGTGCGGCCTCGTCGAAGGTGTCGGCGGCCTCGTCCGTGGCCCGGCGGGCCTTGGCGACGGTCTCGTCCTTCTCGTCCTTGCCCTGCAGCAGCGGCGCGGCGGTGATGTCGCGCTCGTTGTAGAGGGCGTTGGCGTAGCCGAGGGACGCGCGCACCAGGAGTGCGGTGTTCTTGGCGTCCTTGGCGTCCTGCCAGGTGTCGATCGAGCTCTTCACCTGGAAGCCGCCCATGACGAGGCCGACCAGCACGGGTATGAGGAGGATCGCGTTCAGCCGGGTGGTCACCCGCCAGTTGCGCGGGGAGAAACGGCCGCCGCTCGGGGCGGGCGCGGCCGTAGGTTCCGAAGCGGGCACGGGGGCGGGCGCCGCTGCGCGCGGCGGCGGGGTGAAGTTGCCCCGGGCCGATGGCTCGGGACTGCTCTTGCTTCGCCTCACTCGACCAACAACCTCTCGGCGGTCGGCACCTACGTCGTGCCGCTGTGTATCAGCGCCCAGTCCGTCATCGAGTACGTGCTACTGCTGAGTACGTCTTTGACCATTGGGCAGTTCTCGCATTCCAGCACGACGACCTGCGCTCTTCCAAACAGTGGAACGAGGGGGTTACACGTGATGTAAGCCCTAGATAAAACGGTCATAAAGAGCGAGGCCCGTCAAAAGACGGGGCGTTCGTGCGCGCAGCGACACCGATCGACCGCGAGCTGTGTCGGTACCACCCGATTCCTCTGCCGAAACGTTATGAACGCCGGAGCCGACCGTGTCAAAGGACACAGCCGGCTCCGGTACGTCTACGACAACTGCCGTAGTTCCTTGCCGACTTGGATCTTTCGGCCTCGGGACCTACCTCAGCCGTGCCATCAGCGCGTGCTCCACCAGCGTGATCAGCGCACTCTTGGCGTCGGCCCGGTGCCGGGCGTCGGTGGTGATGATCGGGGTGTCGGGTCCGATCTGCAGCGCCTCGCGCACCTCGTCCGGGGTGTACGGCTGCTGGCCGTCGAAGCCGTTGAGCGCGACGACGAACGGCAGACCGCTGTTCTCGAAGTAGTCCACCGCCGGGAAGCAGTCGGCCAGCCGGCGGGTGTCGCACAGGACGACCGCGCCGATGGCACCGCGCACCAGGTCGTCCCACATGAACCAGAAGCGGTCCTGGCCGGGCGTGCCGAACAGGTACAGGATCAGGTCCTGGTCGAGCGTGATGCGGCCGAAGTCCATGGCGACCGTGGTGGTCGTCTTGCCCCCGGCGTGCGTGAGGTCGTCGATCCCGGCGCTGGCGGAGGTCATCACGGCCTCGGTGCGCAGCGGGTTGATCTCCGAGACGGCGCCCACGAACGTGGTCTTGCCGACGCCGAAGCCGCCGGCCACCACGATCTTCGCGGAGGTGGTCGCCCGGCCTCCGTCAGAGCTTGCGAAGTCCACTGAGCACCCTTTCGAGCAGTGTCACGTCCGGCGCACCGCCGTTGTTCTCGTCGCCGCCCGGCTGGTGGATGGCGACGAGTCCGGCCTCGGCGAGGTCCGCGACCAGGATCCTGGCCACACCCAGCGGCATGGCCAGCAGCGCCGACACCTCCGCCACCGACTTCACCTCGCGGCAGAGGTGGCAGATGCGCTGGTGCTCGGGGAGCAGCCCCATGAGCGCTGCCGGGTCGGCCGTCGTGCTGATCAGCGCCTCGATGGCGAGCTGGTAGCGCGGCCTCGTCCGGCCGCCGGTCATCGCATAAGGACGTACCAGCGGCTGGTCGCCCTCGTCCTCGTACGGCTCCGCGTACGGATCATGAGAGGCGGTGGGCGGGGTCATGAATCCTCCGGGCGGGACAGCAGGTTGGTCAGTCGTGCCGTCTGACGGGGCCGGTGGGGGGATTGTGGCGGCCGGACGGTGATTTGGTGAGACGGGTGGTGCCGGGGCCGATCAGTGGAGCAGACTGCCTTGCAGCTCGGCGCGCAGGTCCGGGGTGAGGACCGCGCCCGCGCGGTCGACCAGCAGCGCCATCTCGTAGCCGACGAGGCCGATGTCGCACTCCGGGTGCGCGAGAACGGCCAGGGACGAGCCGTCCGAGACGGACATGAGGAAGAGGAACCCGCGTTCCATCTCCACGACCGTCTGGGCCACGTCGCCGCCCTCGAAGATCCGGGACGCCCCGGCGGTCAGCGAGGTCAGCCCCGAGGCGACCGCCGCGAGCTGGTCGGCGCGGTCGCGCGGGAAGCCTTCCGACATCGCCAGAAGGAGTCCGTCGGCGGACACGACGACGGTGTGGGACACCCCTGGGGTGTTGTCCACGAAATTCGTGATCAACCAGTTGAGGTTCTGTGCCGCCTGGCTCATCGGGCTCAACTAACGCTCCTGCTGGTGAGTGGGCCGCGGATAGCTGCCGGTCTGGTTGGTACCGGCCTGACGGCCCTGTGCGATTCCCCGACGGAGATTGGTCAGCCGGCCGCGCACGTCGTCGGGCGCGCGCGATACCTGCGGACCGTTCTGGTGCGACTGCTGCTGAGCCGTGCCCGGGACCAGGTTGGCCCGGGGTACCCGGCGTGGCAGGCCGGAGGTGGTGACACCACCGGCCGCGGGCTGCCGGACGCGTTCGGCCTGCCGGACGAGGTCGTCGTTCGGCGAGCTGCGCCAGGCGGAGCCGGCGGGCCGCTGGGGGGCCGCCGGGGTCTGGGGCTGGGCCTGCGGTTCCGGGGCGGACGCGGGCGCGGGGGCGTTGTTCTCCGCCCCGTCCCGGCGGTCGCCGTGGAACCAGTTGGTCTCCAGCGTGTCGTACAGCGGAGTGCGTCCGTCGCCGGGACCGGAGGCCGGCGGCAGGGCCCATCCGTCGGCCGGCCGCTGCTGGGCCGGGGCACCGTGGCCGGGCTGCTGCTGGGCCGGACGCTCCTGCTGGGCGGGCCGCTGCTGCGGGGCCGGCGGACGCGGGGCGCCGAAGTCGTTGCCCACGTGGGCGCCGTTGGCCTGCGGACGCTCGTACTGGCCGGTGGCGGCCGGGTCCTGGCGGTCCGGCAGGCGGTGCTGCCCGGTCGAGCCGTCGCCGTACGCCGGGGCGCCGGGGAACTGGCCGGTCGAGGCCGGGTCGTTCGTCCCCTGGTGGCCGGGCTGCCCGCCGAAGACGTCCGAGCGGACGAACGGCCCGCCGTCGTGCTGCGGGGCGGCCGGCCCGGGCCGCGAGAACTGGTCGTTGTGCGGGGCGTTCGAGCCGTCGCGGCCGTACGGGTCCGCGGCGGGCCGGGCGAACCGGCCCGTGTTCTGCGGGTCGTCCTGGCGCGGGGCCGGGGCGTCGAAGTCCGGGCGGGCGAACTGCGCCGTGGTGCCGGGGCCCTGGGGCTCGCCGTGCCGGGGGATCGCCGGCATCTCGGCGGTCGCGCCCGGACCCTGCTGGTCACCGTGACGCGGCGTCCGGTCCGTCCGGGACGAGTCCGGCTCCTCGTGGCCGCGCGGGGCGTCCAGCGAGGCGCGGGGCACCGGCGGCTGTGCGTTCTCGTCGCTCCAGCTGGGCACGCGGGGCTGCGGGTTGCCGCCGGGCAGCTCGGCCCGCGGACCGCCGCGCGGCGGCAGCTGCGGACGACGGCCCTGCTCGGCATCGCCGTTGCCCTTGTTCCTGCGCTTGCCGCGCTGCGGCGGCACCGGGGCACGGCCGCCGAAGGCGTCCTGGCCCTGGGGGGCGTTCATGCCCGCGGCCTGCAGACCCTGCGGGGCACCGGGCGCCTCACCGGCACCGGCCGGAGCCGGACGGCCCTGCTGGTTCGGGGCCGCGGGGGACTGGGGCCCATGCGCGCCACCCGGCGCCCCCGGACGACCGCCGCCGTCCCGGCCGGGCAGTGCGGCCCGCGGTCCCTGACCGGCGCCGAGCCGGCCGCCGCCCTGGCCACCGGCACCGAGGGCACCGCCGCCACCGTTGCCGCCGCCGAAGGCACCGCCGCCGAAGGCGCCGCCACCGCCGAGCGCGCCGCCGCCCTGGCCACCGCGCCGGGCCGCCGCGACACCCGCCGCGGCCTGTGCGGCGGCCGGACCGCCGCTGCCCGCGGCCGGCTGACCCGGCTTGGGCTGCGGCTTGCGGCCGCCCTGGGCGACGTCGACGGGCAGCATGACCAGCGCGGTCGTACCGCCGGAGTCGGACGGACGGAGCTGGATGCGGATGCCGTGGCGCTGCGACAGGCGGCCGACCACGAACAGACCCATGCGCCGGGAGACCGAGACGTCCACGGTCGGCGGCGAGGCGAGCCGCTCGTTGATCGCGGCCAGGTCCTCGGGGGAGAGGCCGATACCCGTGTCGTGGATCTCGATCAGCACCCGGCCGTCGGGCAGCGCGTGACCGGTGACCTTGACCTTGGTCTGCGGCGAGGAGAAGGAGGTCGCGTTCTCGAGCAGCTCGGCGAGGAGGTGCACGAGGTCGTTGACCACGCGGCCGGCGACCTCGGTGGTCGGCACGGCCGCCAGCTCGATGCGCTCGTACTGCTCCACCTCGGACGCGGCGGCACGGAGCACGTCGACCAGCGGGACCGGGCGGGTCCACCGGCGGCCGGGCTCCTCACCGGCGAGGACGAGGAGGTTCTCACCGTTACGGCGCATACGCGTGGCGAGGTGGTCGAGCTTGAACAGCGAGGACAGCTGGTCCGGGTCGGCCTCGCGCGACTCCAGTTCGGAGATGAGCGAGAGCTGACGCTGGATGAGGCCCTGGGAGCGGCGCGAGAGGTTGGTGAACATCGCGTTGACGTTGCCCCGCAGCAGGGCCTGCTCGGCGGCGAGGCGGACCGCCTCGCGGTGCACGTCGTCGAAGGCCGCGGCCACCCGGCCGATCTCGTCCCGGGAGTGCACACCGACCGACTCCACCGAGGTGTCCACGTCCTGCGGGTCGGTCTCGGACAGCTGCTTGACCAGCTCGGGCAGACGGTCCTGGGCGACCTTGGTCGCGGTCTCCTCCAGGCGGCGCAGCGAGCGGATCATGGACCGGGCCACGACGAACGCGCCGACCAGCGAGACGCCGAGCACGAGCAGGATCAGCACACCGGAGATGATCGCTTCCTGCTCGGACTCGCTGCGCAGCTCGCGGGCCTTCTGCTCCATGTCCTCCAGCAGGCGGAGCTCGATGTTCTTCATCTGCTGGATCTTGGTGGAGCTGTCGTCCAGCCAGTCCTGGTAGGAACGCTCGTCCAGTTGGGACAGGCCGTTGACCCGGCTGAAGGCGCGGCCGGCGTACTGGTCGGACGACTCGATCACCGGGTTGCCCTGGGAGATCGGCTTGAGGAGGTCCTCGGCGCCGTCGCCGTAGATGCTGCTGAAGCTGCGGATCTCGGAGGTCTGGCTCTGCAGCGCGGACTGCGCGTAGAGCCGGTCGTTCTCGGAGAGCTCGCCCTTGGTGGTGTTGCTCGCCGGAAGCGCCGCCGCGAGGACCGCGCGCTGGATGGACGCGTACTCCTTGGCCGAGGAGAAGGCCGCCAGGGCACGCGTGCGCTGGATCATCTCGGGGTTGCTGGTGGCCTCCGCCATGTCCTGCGAGAGGTCGAGCAGGTTGGTGATCAGGCGGTGGTAGGCCTCGACCGTCTGGGTCGAGTTCTTCTTGGCCGCGTAGGCGGTGCCGCGGATCTTGTTCAGGTCGTTCAGATCGCTCGCGAGGCCGACGAGGCTGTCGCGGACACCGACGAGGTTGCCGTCCTTGCTGGCGGCGTCGATCTCCTCGGACTGGTCGAGGAAGTTCTTCAGCGCCCGGTCGGTCTTCTCCCGGTCGCCCTTGACGGCGATCGCGCTGGACGTCGAGCCGTGCGCCAGGGGGCCGGCGGACTGGTCGCGCTCCTCCTGGAGCGCGGCGGCCAGCTCGGTGGCCTGCTTGGTCATCTCCGTCAGCAGCTTCATGTTGTCGAGCTGCTGGATGTTGTCCATCGACTCGTTGATGCGCAGCGCGCCCAGCGAGGTGGCCGCGACCACCGGGAGCGCGAGCAGCGACACGAGGCGGGTGGAGATCCGCCAGTTGCGCAGGGCTATGCGCGGGCCCGGGCCGGTCGAGCCCGTGGCCGGCTTCGCGGGCGGCTTCTGGGCGGGAGCCGACGACTTCGCTCCCTGACCGGGGCGCCCGGAGCGGTCGCCGCCGTCGCCGGACTGGGCCTGACCCGGGTTCTGGGCGTGCTGGGGCGAGGAGCTGACGGCCCTGGGGCCATTCCCGCCGTGCGGCTCCGGCTCCGCCGAAGCGCTGCCATCCCTCTTGAAACGTCCCTGCACTAGCGTCGCAACCTCTGGACCAGGCACCCGGCCGCGTGAACGGCTGAGCACGGTGTCGGCGTCATAGGGGCGCCCTGAATACGCCCCCGTGGTGGTCGTGAGTGACCGGCGCTGGTTCCCCCTTCGTGCCGCCGCCCGGCGCTGTGGTGCGCCCCCGGTGCGCCGGCTCGATCCTGCGGCGGTCCGTGGAATTCCAGCACAGTGCCGGATCTCCAACAAGGCCCGTGGGCCAGGCCGCGGCATACGTGACAGCACGTGAGGACCGCTTCACGGCCGGTAGAAAACGATCACCCGCAAAGCGGACGTATGCCCGCGATTCGCCGTGGGGTAAGCGGTGTCCCAGTCGAGATGATCAGCAGCGGAATGATGGCTTCAGGGAGTCAATGTCGGTTTCGTCGGGGTGCGGTGCCCGTCGGAATTGACCGCTTTGGCCCTTGATAAGTGAGCAAACTCACACGCCCTTCACCGGCTCTCCTGGGTTCGGCCGGGAATTGCATGTTTAGCCTGACGCTTTACAGAGAAGGCAAAACCGACAACCCGCGCCCCCGCAGGGGTCACTTGCCCCTTCCCGGCGCCCGCACACGACAGGGTCTCGTACAACCGTGAAGACGACGATGATGTTCCACAAGATCGCCAACCCGCGACGCACGACGCTGGCGCACCTCGACGGCGCCGACGAACTGCAGACGCCGGAACAGCGCGAGCACGCCGTCGAACTCCCCACCCAGACCGCCAACCCCCGGCGCACGGTCCTCATGGAGATCCCCGTCGCGGCCTCCGCCGCAGAGTAGTACGCCCCCCGGCCGCGCGATGTTCAGCCGGCCGGCCGCACACGGGCGCCCGCGCCACCGCTCCCCGCGGAGCCACGGCGGGTCATGCGCGAGGCGCCCGCCCCCAGGGCCTGCCTCGGCGGATCGTGCCAAGGACGCGGGGAGTGGCACGCGTATCCGCGGCGTTGTCCTCGCCCCCGGTGCTCCGCATCGGCCTCCCCTCCGCCTCGGCCGTACGCTCGGCTGCGCTCGGGCGGGAGGGACCCCCGCCGCCCCGCTCACCTGTGCCGGTGAGGCAACGCCGCGTTCCTCCGGCCTGATCCGCCGGACAGGCCCGCCGCGTTAGCCTGGAGCGTCAGACTCCAGCCAGCTCAGTCAAGGGGCCACACCACCCGTGCGCATCGCCAGGTTCTCCATCGACGGAAACGTCGCCTTCGGCGCGGTCGAGGGCGACCAGCCGGACGAGCTCGTCCTCGACATCATCAAGGGCATCCCCTTCGCGGACTTCGAGCTCTCCGGCACCAAGGTGCCGCTGAGCAAGGTACGGCTGCTGCCGCCGGTGCTCCCCAACAAGGTCGTGGCCTTCGGCCGCAACTACGCGGAGCACGCCCGCGAACTCGGCAACGAGGTGCCCGACGCCCCGTTCGCCTTCTTCAAGCCGTCCACCTCGGTCATCGGCCCCGGCGACGCCATCCAGTACCCCTCCTTCTCCGAGGAACTGCACCACGAGGCCGAGCTCGCCGTCGTCATCGGCCGCATGTGCCGCGAGGTCCCGCGCGACCGTGTCAAGGACGTCATCCTCGGCTACACCTGCGCCAACGACATCACCGCCCGCGACGTGCAGCGCCGCGAGAAGCAGTGGGCCCGCGCCAAGGGCTTCGACTCCTCCTGCCCGCTGGGCCCCTGGGTGGAGACGGACCTCGACCCGGACGACCTGACGATCCAGCTCACGGTCAACGGCGCCCAGCGCCAGCTCGGCCGCACCAGCGAGATGATCCACCCCATCGCGGACCTGATCGTCAACATCTCCGAGGCCATGACGCTGCTCCCCGGCGACGTGATCCTCACGGGCACCCCGGCCGGAGTCGGCCCCCTCAACGTCGGCGACGAAGTCGCCGTCACCATCGAAGGCATCGGCACTCTCACCAACAAGGTTGTCAAGCGTGGCTAGCGCACCCGGCTCCCCCGTACGCGTCCGATTCTGTCCGTCCCCCACCGGTAACCCCCACGTGGGCCTGGTCCGCACCGCCCTGTTCAACTGGGCGTTCGCCAAGCACCACCAGGGCACGCTGGTCTTCCGCATCGAGGACACCGACGCGGCCCGCGACTCCGAGGAGTCCTACAACCAGCTGCTCGACTCGCTGCGCTGGCTGGGCTTCGACTGGGACGAGGGCCCCGAGGTCGGCGGCCCGCACGCGCCGTACCGCCAGTCGCAGCGCATGGACATCTACAAGGACGTCGCCCGGAAGCTGCTCGACGCCGGCCACGCCTACCACTGCTACTGCTCCCAGGAGGAGCTGGACACCCGTCGCGAGGCCGCCCGCGCCGCCGGCAAGCCCTCCGGCTACGACGGACACTGCCGCGACCTGAGTGCCGCGCAGGTCGAGGAGTACCAGGCGCAGGGCCGTGAGCCGATCGTCCGCTTCCGGATGCCCGACGAGACGATCACCTTCACCGACCTGGTCCGCGGCGAGATCACGTACCTCCCGGAGAACGTCCCGGACTACGGCATCGTCCGCGCCAACGGCGCGCCCCTCTACACGCTGGTCAACCCGGTCGACGACGCCCTGATGGAGATCACCCACGTCCTGCGCGGCGAGGACCTGCTCTCCTCCACCCCCCGCCAGATCGCCCTGTACAAGGCGCTGATCGAGCTCGGCGTCGCCAAGGAGATCCCGGCCTTCGGCCACCTGCCGTACGTGATGGGCGAGGGCAACAAGAAGCTCTCCAAGCGCGACCCGCAGTCGAGCCTCAACCTCTACCGCGAGCGCGGGTTCCTCCCCGAGGGCCTGCTCAACTACCTCTCCCTGCTCGGCTGGTCGCTCTCCGCCGACCAGGACATCTTCACGATCGACGAGATGGTCGCCGCCTTCGACATCTCCGACGTGAACCCCAACCCGGCCCGCTTCGACCTGAAGAAGTGCGAGGCGATCAACGCCGACCACATCCGCATGCTCGAGGTGAAGGACTTCACCGAGCGCTGCCGCCCCTGGCTGAAGGCCCCCGCCGCCCCCTGGGCGCCCGAGGACTTCGACGAGGCCAAGTGGCAGGCCATCGCGCCGCACGCGCAGACCCGCCTGAAGGTCCTCTCCGAGATCACGGACAACGTCGACTTCCTGTTCCTGCCGGAGCCGGTCTTCGACGAGGCCAGCTGGACCAAGGCCATGAAGGAGGGCTCGGACGCCCTGCTGAGCACGGCGCGCGAGAAGCTGGACGCGGCCGACTGGACGTCCCCGGAGTCCCTCAAGGAGGCCGTCCTGGCCGCCGGCGAGGCCCACGGCCTCAAGCTCGGCAAGGCCCAGGCTCCCGTCCGCGTCGCCGTCACCGGCCGCACGGTCGGCCTGCCCCTCTTCGAGTCCCTGGAGGTCCTGGGCAAGGAGAAGGCACTGGCCCGCATCGACGCGGCGCTGGCGAGGCTCGCGGCGTAACACCCGTACCCGTGTGAGGGGCGGCACCCGGAGCGGGTGCCGCCCCTCACCGTTGCGGCGGACGGGACCCGGGTGCCGGGGTTACCGTCGGATCATGAACATTCGCGCCGTGGTCTGGGACGTCGACGACACGCTCTTCGACTACACCACCGCCGACCGCGAGGGCATGCGCGCCCACCTGGTGGCCGAGGGCCTGCTCGCCGGATACGGGTCGGCCGAGGAGGCCCTCGTGCGCTGGCGGGAGATCACCGACCGGCAGTGGGCCCGCTTCTCCGCCGGCGAGGTGGACTTCGTCACACAGCGGCGCGACCGCACCCGGGTCTTCCTGGGCCGCCCGGACCTGACGGACGCCGAGGCCGACGACTGGTTCCAGCGCTACGTCACGTACTACGAGGCCGCCTGGTCCCTCTTCCCCGACGTCCTGCCGGTCCTCGACGCCCTCTCCGCCAGCCACCGACACGCCGTGCTGTCCAACTCCAGTCTGACCGTCCAGGACCGCAAGCTGCGGGTCCTCGGCGTGCACGACCGCTTCGAGGCGATCCTGTGCGCCGCCGAGCTGGGCGTCTCCAAGCCCGAGCCCGGCGCCTTCCTGGCGGCCTGCGAGGCCCTGTCGCTGGCCCCTGACCAGGTCGCTTACGTCGGCGACCACCCGGAGATCGACGGGCGCGGCGCCCACGACGCCGGGCTGCTGTCGGTCTGGATCGACCGCGGCGGCGCCTGTGCGACCGTCGACCCGCCCGCCGGGCCGCGCCGCATCGCGTCCCTGTCCGAACTCCCCGCGCTCCTCGGCGGCGATACCCGTTTTGGAGCCCCGTCCACCTTCAGGTAATGTTCTTCCTGCGCCGCCGGGGAGCGGGCCGAAAGGCCGGGAACCGGAGGCGCAACGCTAGAACAAGATCCCCGCAGGGGCTTGCGTTCCAGTGGCCTATGGTGTAATTGGCAGCACGACTGATTCTGGTTCAGTTAGTCTTGGTTCGAGTCCAGGTAGGCCAGCTCGCAGAGCTCATCTGCATCGCGGAGACCATCCGCAAAGCCCCCGTTGTGTAGCGGCCTAGCACGCCGCCCTCTCAAGGCGGTAGCGCCGGTTCGAATCCGGTCGGGGGTACAGATCCTTCCCGCGAGGACAGCAAGGGTAGCTCCCGCTGACTTCGATGCAGGATCGCTAGGGCCCCCGTTGTGTAGCGGCCTAGCACGCCGCCCTCTCAAGGCGGTAGCGCCGGTTCGAATCCGGTCGGGGGTACTGACTGGTCTAAACCATCATTGGTCTATGGTGTAATTGGCAGCACGACTGATTCTGGTTCAGTTAGTCTTGGTTCGAGTCCAGGTAGACCAGCTCGGACCTGCGGAAACGCAGTGTCCACGCCCCCGTTGTGTAGCGGCCTAGCACGCCGCCCTCTCAAGGCGGTAGCGCCGGTTCGAATCCGGTCGGGGGTACGAGTCCCAAGGGGGCTCCCGCTCAGGCGGGAGCCCCCTTGGGCGTTCATTCGATGCCGTACCGCCGCGCCGACTCCTCCTCCTGTGCCAGCCGGTGCAGCGCCCGCAGTACGGGCTGGAAGAGCACCGCCGCCGCGACCGCCAGCTCGACCCTCTCCGCCTCCGAGGCCCGGCTCTCCATGAAGTCCAGGTCCCGCCGGGCCACCTCGTGCATCAACTCCCCGTACGGCGCCATGAGTTCCGCGTCCCAGGGATAGTCCAGCCGTCGCAGCGCGGCCACCGCCACCACCAGCGAGCGGTGCACCGGGGAGAGGGGGGCCAGTTCCCGGGCGGTCTCCCATCCCAGCATCTCCAGCAGGCGGTCCACCTCCGCCCGTGCCGCCACGACGGCCGGGTCCTCCTCGTCCGGCTCGGGGTCCTGCGGCAGCGCCCACAGGGCCGCCCCCAGCCGGATCGTGCGGCTCAGGGAGTCGTCGTCGACGTGCCCGAGCACCTCCCGCGCGGTCGCCACCGGCACCTTGCCCACCTGGATCAGCGCCCGCACCAGACGCAGCCTGCGCAGATGCTCCTCCCCGTACTCGGCCGTCGTCGCGTTGACCTGCCGGCCCGGCGGCAACAGGCCCTCGCGCAGGTAGTACTTGATCGTCGCGGTGGAGACCCCGCTGCGTTTGCTCAGATCGGCCAGTCGCATCCCTTGCGCCCATCCTCGGATACCAGCACTATCCAAACATGGGGCACTGGACAGTGCCGCTCACCCACACGGGGAGGCGTCATGCCCGGCCAGTCCGTCACCGCGGGCCGTACCACCGCCGCCGCCGAGGGGGAGGTGACCGTCCTGCTGATCGGCATGAGGATCAACCGGTTCTGGGCGGTGCACCACTGGCTGCCGGTCCTCCTCGCCATGCTCCGCATGCTGCGCGAGCTGAAGAAGGCCCCGGACCAGGGGCTCCTGGGACACGTCCTGCTGACGGCGTCGCCGCGCACGTACTACGTCGTCCAGTACTGGGAGTCCAAGGAGAAGCTCTACCGGTACGCGCACGCGCCCGACATGTTCCACTACCGGGTCTGGGGGATCATCAACCGCAAGGAACGGGCGGGAAGGGTCCGGCAGTACGTCGGTCTGTGGCACGAGACCTACGTCGTGCCCGAGGGGTCGTACGAGTCGATCTACGCCGACATGCCGGCCTTCGGGCTCGCGGCGGCCCACGGGCAGGTGCCGATCGAGGAGCGGGGCCGGCGTGCGCGGGACCGGTTCGCGTACCGGTCGCGGGAGAAGGCGGACCCCGGGAAAGCCGCCTCGCGGGAGGCGTGAGACCGGGGGAGGGCCTGCCGCGGCGTTGAGGCGGGCCCGTTCCCGGTCGGCTGCCGGTGGGGTGTGGTCAGCCGGTGCGGCGCAGGGCCTCGGAGAGGCGGCCGGCGGCGTCGATGACCGCCTGGGCGTGCATCCGGCCCGGGTGGCGGGTCAGGCGCTCGATGGGGCCGGAGACCGAGACGGCGGCCACCACGCGGTTGGAGGGGCCGCGCACCGGAGCGGAGACGGACGCGACGCCGGGCTCCCGCTCGCCGATGGACTGGGCCCAGCCCCGGCGGCGGACGCCGGACAGCGCCGTCGCCGTGAAGCGGGCGCCCTGCAGGCCGCGGTGCAGGCGCTCGGGCTCCTCCCAGGCCATGAGGATCTGCGCCGAGGAGCCGGCCTTCATGGTGAGCGTGGAGCCGACCGGGACGGTGTCCCGCAGGCCCGACAGGCGCTCGGCCGCGGCCACGCAGATGCGCATGTCGCCCTGGCGGCGGTAGAGCTGGGCACTCTCGCCCGTGACGTCGCGGAGGTGGGTGAGCACCGGCCCCGCCGTGGCGAGCAGACGGTCCTCGCCGGCCGCCGCGGCCAGCTCGGCCAGGCGCGGGCCCAGAATGAAACGGCCCTGCATGTCGCGCGCCACCATACGGTGGTGTTCCAGCGCCACGGCCAGGCGGTGGGCCGTGGGTCGTGCCAGTCCGGTCGCCGCGACCAACCCCGCGAGGGTGGCCGGACCGGACTCCAGAGCGCTCAGGACGAGGGCCGCCTTGTCCAGAACGCCGACGCCGCTACTGTTGTCCATGCAACGATACTCCCGTCTCACTCTGTGAAACGCAAGTTCAATTTTCCGTGGAACACGCCACTCTGGATGGCACGAAGTCACCAACGGCCCGTGACGAAAGGGCCTGGCGGCGGTTGCCCGGAATCAGGGGTGAGGGCGCTGCCTCCTCAAGATCTCTAGTTGGGTCGGTGCGTTGTCGCCGACCGGAGGGAAAGCGATGGGTAGGACACTCGCGGAGAAGGTCTGGGACGACCACGTCGTCCGGCGCGCCGAGGGCGAGCCCGACCTCCTCTTCATCGATCTGCACCTGCTGCACGAGGTGACCAGCCCGCAGGCCTTCGACGGCCTCCGCAAGAGCGGTCGCCCGGTGCGCCGGCTCGACCTGACCATCGCCACCGAGGACCACAACACCCCGACGCTCGACATCGACAAGCCCATCGCGGACCCGGTCTCCCGGGCCCAGCTGGAGACGCTCCGCAAGAACTGCGCGGACTTCGGCGTCCGGCTGCACCCGCTGGGCGACGTCGAGCAGGGCGTCGTGCACGTCGTCGGTCCGCAGCTGGGTCTGACCCAGCCCGGCACCACCGTGGTCTGCGGTGACTCGCACACCTCCACGCACGGTGCCTTCGGCGCGCTGGCCTTCGGTATCGGCACCTCGCAGGTCGAGCACGTGCTCGCCACCCAGACGCTGCCCATGGCCCGCCCGAAGACCATGGCGATCACCGTCAACGGCGAGCTGCCCGACGGGGTCACGGCCAAGGACCTGATCCTCGCGATCATCGCGAAGATCGGCACCGGCGGCGGCCAGGGCTACATCCTGGAGTACCGCGGCGAGGCCATCGAGAAGCTCTCGATGGAGGCCCGGATGACCATCTGCAACATGTCGATCGAGGCCGGCGCCCGCGCGGGCATGATCGCCCCCGACGAGACCACCTTCGCCTACCTCCAGGGCCGCCCGCACGCCCCCGAGGGCGCGGACTGGGACGCGGCCGTCGAGTACTGGAAGACGCTGCGCACCGACGACGACGCCGAGTTCGACGCCGAGGTCGTCATCGAGGCCGCCGAGCTGTCGCCGTTCGTCACCTGGGGCACCAACCCCGGCCAGGGCGCGCCGCTTTCCGCCGCCGTCCCCGACCCGGCTTCGTACGAAGACGCCTCGGAGCGCTTCGCCGCCGAAAAGGCCCTGGAGTACATGGGGTTGGAGGCCGGTCAGCCGCTGCGCTCCATCAAGGTCGACACGGTCTTCGTAGGTTCCTGCACCAACGGCCGCATCGAGGACCTGCGCGCCGCCGCCGAGATCGTCCGGGACCGCAAAGTCGCCGACGGCGTACGGATGCTGGTCGTCCCCGGCTCCGCGCGGGTGGGCCTGCAGGCCGTCTCCGAGGGCCTGGACGTCGTCTTCAAGGAGGCCGGCGCCGAGTGGCGGCACGCGGGCTGCTCGATGTGTCTGGGCATGAACCCGGACCAGCTGGCCCCGGGCGAGCGCTCCGCGTCCACCTCCAACCGCAACTTCGAGGGACGGCAGGGCAAGGGCGGCCGCACCCACCTGGTGTCTCCGCAGGTCGCGGCCGCGACGGCCGTACTGGGCCACCTGGCCTCCCCGGCCGACCTGTCCGCCGACGCCCCCACGCCCGCTGGAGTCTGAGAGTCATGGAAGCATTCACCACGCACACCGGCCGGGCCGTCCCGCTGCGCCGCAGCAACGTCGACACCGACCAGATCATCCCCGCCCACTGGCTCAAGAAGGTGACGCGGGACGGATTCGAGGACGGGCTGTTCGAGGCCTGGCGCAAGGACCCGTCCTTCATCCTCAACCAGCCCGAGCGGCAGGGTGCGACCGTCCTGGTCGCCGGCCCCGACTTCGGCACCGGCTCCTCGCGCGAGCATGCCGTCTGGGCGCTGCAGAACTACGGCTTCAAGACCGTGATCTCGTCCCGCTTCGCCGACATCTTCCGCGGCAACTCGCTGAAGAACGGCCTGCTCACGGTGGTCATCGACCAGAAGATCGTGGACGCGCTGTGGGAGCTCACGGAGAAGGACCCCGAGGCCGAGATCACCGTCGACCTCCAGGCCCGCGAGGTGCGCGCCGAGGGCATCACCGCCTCCTTCGAGCTGGACGAGAACTCCCGCTGGCGGCTGCTGAACGGGCTGGACGACATCTCGATCACCCTCCAGAACGAGGCCGACATCGCCGCCTACGAGGCGAAGCGCCCGTCGTACAAGCCGCAGACGCTCCAGGTCTGACCCGGCGGCCCCTCCGGCTGCGCACAAGGTCGAGTTCCGGCCACTCAACGCCCCCCTCCGTACCCCCGATCAGCCCGATCGGGGGTACGTCTGTGTCCGGGCCCGGTGCGCGCTCGAAGCCGTCGGTCGAATGGTCAACTTCCCACGTTACGGCTGTGATTGGTGGGGTACATGAGCTGTGGAACCTGGGACTCCGCAGGTGCCCGGAAGGCCGTTCGGGGCGCCAGTTACCCCCTGCGCAGGCGACAACTCGCCCCAGATGGCACAATCTGTGCATGGAACACGACGGCCAACTCGAGCTCTATGCGGCGGTCGCGGTCCGGCTGAAAGAAGCGCACACAAGAGTGCGCGCACTGCAAGTCCCGGAGGGCGTACGGATGGCGCTGACCCGGAAGCTGCTGGTCATTACGGCCGCGGCCAAACACGATCTCGCCGGTGCGGCAAGGCGTCTGGACCGGTTCACCGCGGACCTCGACGAGGGTCGATTCCCCGACGAGGAACGCTGAACAGGCCGAGACCGCCGAGTCTGTTGCGGCACAAGGGTGATTAGCCCGTTTCGTGTTTGATTTGCGGTATATATCTGCCTAACGTGCGAAAAGGCTTGAACAGATTCGTTCTGGCGATGTCTCCGAAGGGGAAGACGTGAACAAGGCGCAGCTCGTAGAAGCGATTGCCGACAAGCTCGGTGGCAGGCAGCAGGCCGCCGACGCTGTCGACGCGGTCCTGGACGCCCTCGTCCGTGCGGTGGTCGCGGGGGACCGGGTTTCGGTCACCGGCTTCGGTTCCTTCGAGAAGGTCGACCGTCCGGCCCGCTACGCCCGCAACCCCCAGACGGGCGAGCGGGTTCGGGTCAAGAAGACCTCGGTGCCGCGCTTCCGCGCGGGTCAGGGCTTCAAGGACCTGGTGAGCGGCTCGAAGAAGCTCCCGAAGAACGACATCGCGGTCAAGAAGGCCCCCAAGGGCAGCCTGTCCGGCCCGCCGCCCACCATCTCCAAGGCCGCGGGCAAGAAGGCCGCCGCCAAGAAGGCGACCGGTGCGGCGAAGAAGGCCACGGGCGCGGCGAAGAAGACCAGCGCGGCGGCGAAGAAGACGACGGCCAAGAAGACCGCCGGCGCGGCCAAGGCGACGACGGCGAAGAAGGCCCCCGCCAAGAAGTCCGCCGCCAAGAGCACCACGGCCGCGGCGAAGAAGACGGCGGCCAAGAAGGCCCCCGCGAAGAAGGCGACGGCCACGACGGCCCCCGCCAAGAAGTCGACAGCCCGCAAGACCACCGCCAAGAAGGCCACCGCCCGCAAGAAGTAACGGGCACAGGGCACAGGGGCACCCACGCGCCGGGCCGGACTCCTCGGGAGTCCGGCCCGCGGCGTGTCCGGGGGCCCTACGGCGCCCGGCCGATCAGAACGTGTGGAGCGTCACCAGCGTGATCCGGCGGTCCGCGCCCGTCCCCTCGGTCTCGACGCGCACCCGCTGCCCGGGCCGCAGCAGCCTGAGGCCCCCCGCGTCGAACGCCGCGGCGTCGAAGGGCACCGGGGTGCCGTCGTCCAGCAGTACCTGCCCGCTGCGGCTGTCGGGGTCGTACGTGTACGCGGTCGCCTGCATGTCCGCAGCCTACTGCCCGGCGATCAGCAACCGCGCCGCCACCGCGGCCGTATGAGGTCCCACCCCCAGCGCCAGCGCGGTCCGCAGGTCGCTGCCGGTGTCGACGTCCTGCCGTACGGAATCCACCGCGTCGACACGCAGTTCCACCGCGCCGGACGTGCGGTGGAGGGCCCGGGAATCCGGGCCGAATGCGGGGGCCAATTCATGGCCCGGCGCGGCGGTGAGCAGGGTTGTTCCGATTCCCGCCGCATCCGGGAGAAAAGCGCGCCGGAATTGTGCGGCCGCCCCCAGTACCCGCGTCAATTCCGCCGGCCGCAAAGCGGGAAGATCGGCATTCAGTGCGGCCACCGGGCTTTCGGGGCGGGCCGACCGTACGGCCGCCGCCCCGTGCGCCAGGGCGGCGTTCAGACCGCCGCCCGGCTCGTCCGGAACGACCCGGGCGCCCAGGTTCGCCAGCTCGCGGCCCGCCCGGAGGTCGTCCGTGACGACTGCCACATCCGTCACCGCCGGGCAGGCCAGCGCGGCCGTCACGGTGTCCTGCGCGAACGCCAGGGCGAGGCCCGGCCGCACCCCGTCGTCCGCGGTGTCGGCCAGTCTGCTCTTGGCCCGGGCGAGGGTCTTCACGGGCACGACCAAGGTCCACTGCACGGGCGTTCCGTCCTTCTCTCGTCGCCGCCATTGTCACCTGGGGGATCGGGCGGTCCACTCGCCGGGGCGTACGGTGTTCTCGACAGACGGGCGGCCCGGGGCGACACTTGTCCGGCCCCAGGCCCTGGAGGAAAGGTGTCCGCGTGCCCCGCCGCAGAATCGGCTTCTGGTACCGCTTCGCCGCGGTGATCTGCAAACCGCCGCTGGTGGTTCTGATCAAGCGGGACTGGCGGGGAATGGAGAACATGCCGGCCGACGGTGGATTCATCACCGCCGTGAACCACAATTCGCACGTCGACCCCTTCGCGTACGCGCACTACCAGTACAACACCGGCCGCGTGCCGCGATTCCTCGCGAAGAGCGGCCTTTTCAGGAAGGGATTCGTCGGCGCCGCGATGCGCGGTACCGGGCAGATCCCCGTCTACCGCGAGAGCACGGACGCGCTCAGTGCCTTCCGGGCCGCGATCGACGCCGTGGAGCGCGGCGAGTGCGTCGCCTTCTACCCCGAGGGCACCCTCACCCGCGATCCCGACGGCTGGCCGATGACCGCCAAGACCGGTGCGGCGCGCGTCGCCCTGCAGACCAAGTGCCCGGTGATCCCGGTCGCCCAGTGGGGCTGCAACGAACTGCTGCCCCCGTATGCCAAGAAGCCCAACCTGCTGCCGCGCAAGACCCACCGCGTGCTGGCGGGGCCCCCGGTCGACCTGTCGCGCTTCTACGACAAGGAGATGACCGCGGACCTGCTGAAGGAGGCCACGGAGGTCATCATGGCCGCCGTCACCCGCCAGCTGGAGGAGATCCGCGGCGAGAAGGCGCCCGAGACCCCCTACGACCCGCGCCGCGAGCGGATCGAGCAGCGGCGCCGGACGCAGGCACAGACGCAGGCGGCACAGGCGCAGGCGGCGCAAGCGCAGGCGCCGCAGGGGAAGCAGACAGAAGGGCAGGGCACGTGAGCAAGCCCGTCAAGGCGGCCGTCTTCGGCACCGGATCGTGGGGCACCGCCTTCGGCACGGTCCTCGCCGACGCCGGATGCGACGTGACCCTGTGGGGGCGCCGCGCCGAACTCGCCGACGCCGTCAACTCCACCCGGACCAACCCGGACTACCTGCCCGGCGTCGAACTCCCCGAGAACCTGCGGGCCACGACGGACGCCGCCGAGGCCGCGCGCGACGCCGACTTCACCGTCCTCGCGGTCCCCTCGCAGACCCTGCGCGCCAATCTCGCCGACTGGACGCCCCTGCTGGCACCCGGCACCGTCCTGGTGTCGCTGATGAAGGGCGTCGAACTCGGCTCCGCGATGCGGATGAGCGAGGTCATCGAGGACGTCGCCAAGGTCGCCGCCGAGCGCATCGCCGTGGTCACCGGCCCCAACCTGGCCCGGGAGATCGCCGCGCGCATGCCGGCCGCCGCCGTGGTCGCCTGCCCCGACGAGGCCGTCGCCCAGCGGCTCCAGACCGCCTGCCACACCCCGTACTTCCGCCCGTACACCAACACCGACGTCATCGGCTGCGAGCTCGGCGGCGCCGTGAAGAACGTGATCGGGCTGGCCGTCGGCATCGCGGACGGCATGGGCCTCGGCGACAACGCCAAGGGGTCGCTCATCACGCGCGGCCTCGCCGAGACCACGCGGCTCGGTGTCGCCCTCGGCGCCGACCCGCTGACCTTCTCCGGACTCGCCGGTCTCGGCGACCTGGTGGCGACCTGCTCCTCGCCGCTGTCCCGCAACCACACCTTCGGCACCAACCTCGGCCGGGGCATGACCCTGGAGGAGACCGTCGCGGTCACCAGGCAGACCGCCGAGGGCGTCAAGTCCTGCGAGTCGGTGCTGGATCTGGCCCGCCGGCACGGCGTCGACATGCCGATCACCGAGACGGTCGTCGCCATCGTGCACGAGGGCAAGCCACCGGTGGTCGCGGTCAAGGAGCTGATGTCGCGCAGCGCGAAGCCCGAACGACGCTGAGCGACGCCGGACCGGCACCCGGGCGCCACCCGCGCCACGCGGCCCCGCCGACGCTGTCTCGCGGCCCTACGGGCGGGTACTCTCAACGCGATATGAGCACCGAGAACCTCCCCCAGAGCCCCGAGCAGCCGCCTCGCAAACCGCGTGTGGCCGTCGTGTTCGGCGGGCGCAGCTCCGAACACGGGATCTCCGTGGTCACCGCCGGAGCCGTCCTCGCGGCCATCGACCGGACGAAGTACGACGTCCTGCCGATCGGCATCACCCAGGACGGCCGCTGGGCGCTCACCGCCGACGAGCCGGAGCGCATGGCGATCACCGAGCGGCGCACCCCGAGCGTCGACCAGCTCGCCGACTCGACCGAGGGCACCGTGGTGCTCCCCGTCGACCCCGCGAACCGCGAAGTCGTCTTCAGCGAACCCGGCTCGGTGCCCAAGGCGCTGGGCGAGGTCGACGTCGTCTTCCCCGTGCTGCACGGCCCCTACGGCGAGGACGGCACCCTGCAGGGCCTGCTGGAGCTCTCCGGCGTGCCGTACGTCGGCTCGGGCGTGCTCGCCTCGGCCGTCGGCCAGGACAAGGAGTACATGAAGGCGGTGTTCAGCTCCTACGGGCTGAAGGTCGGCCCGTATGTGGTGATCCGTCCCCGCGAGTGGGAGCAGGACCGTTCCGGCGCCCGCAGGAAGATCGTGGACTTCGCCGGTGAGCACGGCTGGCCGCTGTTCGTGAAGCCCGCCCGCGCGGGTTCCTCGATCGGCATCACCAAGGTCGACGGCCTCGCCGGACTCGACGAGGCGATCGAGGAGGCCCGCCGCCACGACCCGAAGATCCTGGTCGAGGCGACCCTGCGCGGCCGGGAGATCGAGTGCGGGGTGCTGGAGTTCGAGGACGGCCCCCGGGCCTCCGTCCCCGCCGAGATCCCGCCGCCCTCGGCGCACGCGTACTACGACTTCGAGGCCAAGTACATCGACTCCACGCCCGGTGTCGTGCCCGCCCCGCTGACGCCCGAGGAGACCGCCGAGGTCCAGCGGCTGGCCGTCGGGGCGTTCGACGCGGCCTCCTGCGAGGGGCTGGTGCGCGCGGACTTCTTCCTCACCGAGGACGGCGAGTTCGTGATCAACGAGATCAACACGATGCCCGGCTTCACGCCGATCTCGATGTACCCCAAAATGTGGGAGGCCACCGGCGTCGGCTACGCGGAGCTGGTGGACCGGCTGGTCCAGGCGGCGCTGCGACGGTCCACGGGACTGCGCTGACCCACGGCCGGCCCCGCTGTCTCAGAAGGCGATCCCCTCGGGGATCGCCTTCTTCACGGCGGGGGCTAGGTCGACCAACGGCGCCATCCCGCGCCCGGCACGGTCCTTGGGGATGGTCACCTCGACGTACGCCTCACGCAGCGTCGTGGTGAACCGGAATGCCCCGTTCTCCTGTTTCTGCAGCTGCCAGCCCACACCGTCGACCTCGACGCCGTCGGCCTCCGGATCGTTCATCTCCGCGGGCCGTTCCACCCCGCAGCGCAGTATGATCAGCGGGTTTCCCCAGCCCGCCGTCAGGGCGGAGGCGGGCTCGGGATCCTCACGGTTCAGGCCGTCCACCGTCGACGGCAGCGCCTTGTCCAGGTTCTGACACAGCTTGGTGACCTTCGCGTCCGGGCTGGGAACCGCCGCCGACACGCTGTCGTCTGCTGAGGAGCAGCCTGCGGCGGCGATCAACAACGCGAGAGCGGGCAGGCGGAGGCGCCGGTGACGGTAGGAGTGCACCGGCCCAGCGTAGACGGGGGCTAGAGATGGACGACCGGGCAGGTCAGGGTGCGGGTGATGCCGTCCACCTGCTGGACCTTGGCAACCACCATGCGGCCCAGCTCGTCGACGGTGTCGGACTGGGCGCGGACAATGACGTCGTAGGGTCCCGTCACGTCCTCGGCCTGGATCACTCCAGGGATCTTGCTGATCGTCTCGGCGACGGCCGACGCCTTGCCGACCTCCGTCTGGATCAGGATGTACGCCTGTACCACGAAACCTCCAGAGCGGCCACGAGGATCATGTGGGGAAAAGGAACGCCACGGTATCGCGTCGTCGCTCTCCGCGGGGAGACCCGCGGGACGCGGAGCCCGCGCGCCGGGGTGTTGTGATGACACGGGTTGACGCCCACGCCGACCGTGGCAACGGCCATGTCGACCGTAACCAGGACAGAGATGACGCGCGACCGGGCACGGACAGGGACAGAAGGGGAGTAAGGCCATGAAGGGCACTGTTGGTGAGCTCGGGGAGTTCGGGCTCATCAGGGAGCTCACCTCCCGTCTCACGTCCACCCCGGCGGTCCGGGTCGGCCCCGGCGACGACGCCGCGGTGGTGGCCGCGCCCGACCGCCGGGTGGTGGCCAGCACCGACATCCTCGTCGAGGGGCGGCACTTCCGGCGTGACTGGTCCACCGCGTACGACGTGGGCCGCAAGGCAGCGGCACAGAACCTCGCCGACATCGCCGCGATGGGCGCCGTGCCCACCGCGCTGCTGCTCGGCCTGGTCGTGCCGGCCGAACTCCCGGTGACCTGGCCGACCGAGCTGATGGACGGGCTGCGCGACGAGTGCCAGGTCGCGGGCGCCTCCGTGGTCGGCGGCGACGTGGTGCGCGGCGACACCATCACCGTGTCCATCACCGCCCTCGGCGACCTGCGCAACCAGGAGCCCGTCACCCGGGGCGGCGCCCAGCCCGGCGACCTCGTCGCGGTGACCGGCTGGCTCGGCTGGTCCGCGGCCGGGTTCGCCGTGCTCTCCCGCGGCTTCCGCTCGCCGCGCGCCTTCGTCGAGGCCCACCGGCGCCCCGAGCCGCCGTACCACGCGGGCCCGGCCGCCGCGGGGCTCGGCGCCACCGCGATGTGCGACGTGAGCGACGGGCTGATCGCCGACCTGGGCCACATCGCGGAGGCCAGCAAGGTCAGGATCGACATCCGCTCCGGGCAGATCGACATCCCGTCCCAGATGAACGACATCGGCCAGGCCGTCGGCGTCGACCCGATGCAGTGGGTGCTCACCGGGGGAGAGGACCACGCGATCGTGGCCACGTTCCCGCCGGACGTGAAGCTGCCCGCCCGCTGGAAGGTGATCGGCGAGGTCCTCAACCCCTCGGCGCTGCCCCAGGTGACCGTCGACGGGGCGCCCTGGACCAGCCAGGGCGGCTGGGACCACTTCGGCGGGGAGGTCGAGGCATGAGGCCGCCCCTGGTCCTCACCGTGGCCGGGTCCGACTCCGGCGGCGGCGCCGGCATCCAGGCCGACCTGAAGACGATGCTCGCCCTCGGCACGCACGGCATGAGCGTGCTCACCGCCGTCACCGCGCAGAACTCCCTGGGCGTGCAGGGCGCCTGGGAACTGCCCGTGGAGGCGGTCCGCGCCCAGTACCGCAGCGTCGTCGACGACATCGGCGTGCAGGCGGTCAAGACCGGCATGCTCTCCTCCGCGGAACTGGTCGAGACGGTCGCCGAGTTGATCGGCGGCACCGACGCACCGGCCGTCGTCGACCCGGTCGGCGTCTCCAAGCACGGCGACGCGCTGCTCGCCGCCTCCGCCCTGGACTCCGTCCGCACCAAGCTGCTGCCGGCGGCCACCGTGGCCACGCCCAACCTGGACGAGGTCGCGCAACTCACCGGCGTGCGCGTCGAGTCCGACGCGGACCTGCGCCGGGCCGCCGCCGCCGTGCTGGAGTACGGGCCGCGCTGGGTGCTGATCAAGGGAGGGCACCTGTCCGGCGATGCCGTGGACCTGCTCACGGACGGCTCCGAGGAGCACTGGCTGCGCGCCCCGCGCCTCGACAACCGGCACACGCACGGCACGGGCTGCACCCTCGCGTCGGCCGTCGCCTGCGGTCTGGCGAAGGGACAGTCGGTGCCGGAGGCCGTGACGGCCGCCAAGGAGTACGTCACCGGCGCGATCGCGGCCGGATTCGCGCTCGGTGGCGGCATCGGCCCCGTGGATCACGGCTGGGAGCTCCGGCAGGACACGTCCCCGGCGTGATGCCGGGGGGGTAGACCCTGCTACGTCGGCCGCTGGAAGAAGGCGGCCGGCATGCGGGAAGGCAGGAGATGCCTGCGTCTGACGAGGTTTGCGGGCAAGGCAAAAAGCCGGCCCACCGAAGTGGACCGGCTCAGTGCAGCGGACCGGGCAGTGGCCGCGCGCTCAGCTGGACGCGTCAGCGCGAGACCTTGCCGGCCTTGATGCACGAGGTGCAAGCGTTCACGCGCTTCGGCGTCCCGCCGACCACGGTACGCACACGCTGGATGTTCGGGTTCCAGCGACGGGACGTACGGCGGTGCGAGTGCGAGATGTTGTTGCCGAAGCCCGGCCCCTTGCCACAGACGTCGCAGTTGGCAGCCACGGGTCACTCCAAAGACTTCAGATGCACTTACGGTTGATCCCGGCATGCCGGGACAGGATCTCGAGCGCGAACGGTCCGTGATCTGAGTGGCGGTGCCAGGGGGAGAGCCCGATCAGATCGGGCAACCGGAGCAGCATACAACGGCTGCTCCCGTACAACGAAACTACCATGGCGGTTCAGCGGTCCGCCCCCGGCCCTCTTCCGGTGGGCACCCTCGCGGGGTCTACGCTGCCTGCCACGTCCAGCAGCTCAAGGAGGCGCAGGTGGCGCAGGTGCCGCAGAGGTTCTTCGACGCTCTGGCGGTGCGCACCTGGTGCGGTCTGTCGCTGCGCGCGCTCGGACGGGCGCGCGAGGAGATCGACGCGATCAACGTCTACCCGGTCGCGGACGGGGACACCGGCACGAACCTCTATCTGACCGTGGAGTCCGCCGTCGCCGCCGTGGAGGCGGTGTTCGCGGCGCACGAGGTCGGCCGGGCACCGGCCGGACAGCACGCGGAGCGGCCCACCGACCCGGCGGGGACGGCCGGCGGACCCACGCTGGCCGACGCCGTCGGCGCCATGGCGCACGGAGCGCTGATCGGCGCCCGGGGCAACTCCGGAACCATCCTGGCCCAGCTGCTGCGCGGCCTGGCCCAGGTGCTCACCGAACGGAGTGAGCCCGCCCACACCGACGGTCCGGGCCTGCGGCTGGCCCTGCGGCACGCGGCCGACTCCGCCCGGCAGGCCGTGGCTCATCCGGTCGAGGGCACCGTCCTCACGGTCGCCTCGGCCGCCGCCGACGCGGCACAGGGAGCCGGGGACGACTGCGCCGCCGTGGCCCACGCCGCCTACGCGGGCGCCCGCGCGGCCCTCGCCGCGACCCCCGGACAACTGCCGGTCCTGGAGCGCGCCGGGGTGGTCGACGCCGGGGGACACGGCCTGGTGACCGTGCTCGCGGCCCTGGTCGAGACGTTCACCGGGCAGGCACCGGCGGCGGGAGCGGTGGCCGTGCCGCACGCGCGCGTGGACCACACGGGGCAGGAGGCCGCCGGGGAGTGCGACGCGGCGGACGGCCCCGCCTTCGAGGTGATCTACCTCCTGGAGGCCGAGGATGCCGCCGTGGCGCGGCTGCGGCAGCGGCTCGACGCCCTCGGGGACTCGCTCGTCGTGGTCGGCGGCGACGGACTGTGGAACGTCCACGTGCACGTCGACGACGCCGGTGCCGCCGTGGAGGCGGGCGTCGAGGCCGGGCGGCCGTACCGGATCCGGATCACCCACTTCGGGCTCGGCGACGTGCACACCACCGGCACCGAGCGCCCGCCGCGGGAACGGGCCCAGCGCGCCGTGGTCGCCGTCGTGCCCGGCGAGGGCCTGGCCGGGCTGTACACCGAGGCCGGTGCCACCGCGGTGCTCGCCCGCCCCGGGGAGGCGCCCGCGAGCGGGGAGCTCGTCCAGGCCGTACGGCGGGCGCACGCGCGCGAGGTCGTGCTGCTGCCCAACGACGCCGAGCTGCGCCACACCGCGGCCGCGGCGGCCGAGCAGGCCCGCACCGAAGGCATCCGCGTCGCCCTGATCCCGACCCGCTCCGCGGTCCAGGGCATCGCCGCGCTCGCCGTGCACGAGCCCGAGCGGCGCTTCGACGAGGACGTCGTGGCGATGACCTCGGCGGCCGGCGCCACCCGCTACGCGGAGGTCACCGTCGCCGAGCACCGGTCCTGGACGACGGCCGGCATCTGCCAGGCCGGTGACGTGCTCGGCCTCATCGACGGCGACGTGGCCGTGATCGGCGCGGACGTCACGACCGTGGCCGGGACCGTGCTGGACCGCATGCTCGCGGCGGGCGGCGAACTGGTCACGCTGGTCCTCGGCGACGACGCCCCCGAGCCCCTCGCCGAAACCCTGGAGGCCCGTGTCCGCGAGGCCTACCTCGCCGTCGACACGGTCGTCTACCGGGGCGGCCGGCAGGGCGCGCTGCTCCTGATCGGCGTCGAGTAGCGCGCTTCCTCCCGGCGGGGTGGACGGCATTGTCAGTGGCGTGGTGTGCAATGGATCTCGTGCCCGCACTGCAAGAACCCCTCAAGAAGGTGCTCGGCCCCGCCACCGCGAAGGTGATGGCCGAGCATCTCGGCCTGCACACCGTCGGCGACCTCCTCCACCACTATCCCCGCAGATACGAGGAGCGCGGCCAGCTCACCCACCTCGCCGACCTCCCCATGGACGAGCACGTCACGGTGGTCGCCCAGGTCGCCGACGCCCGCCTGCACACCTTCGCCTCCGCCAAGGCGCCGCGCGGCAAGGGACAGCGCCTCGAAGTGACCATCACGGACGGCAGCGGCCGCCTCCAACTGGTCTTCTTCGGCAACGGCGTCCACAAGCCCCACAAGGAGCTCCTGCCGGGCACGCGGGCGATGTTCGCGGGCAAGGTCTCCGTCTTCAACCGCCGACTGCAACTGGCCCACCCGGCGTACGAGTTGCTGCGCGGCGACCCCGAAGGCGACGAGACCGTCGAGTCCTGGGCGGGCGCCCTCATCCCCCTCTATCCGGCCACCGCCAAGCTGGAGTCCTGGAAGCTCGCCAAGGCGATCCAGACGGTCCTGCCCAGCGCACAGGAGGCCGTCGACCCCCTCCCGGACTCCCTGCGCGAGGGCCGGGGCCTGGTCTCCCTGCCCGAGGCCCTCCTGAAGATCCACCGCCCGCACACCAAGGCGGACATCGAGGACGCCCGCGCCCGGCTGAAGTGGGACGAGGCCTTCGTCCTCCAGGTCGCCCTGGCCCGCCGACGCCATGCCGAGACCCAACTCCCGGCGATCCCGCGGAAACCCAAGCCGGACGGCCTGCTCACCGCCTTCGACGACCGCCTCCCCTTCACCCTCACCGACGGCCAGCAGAAGGTCTCCCGCGAGATCTTCGACGACCTCGCCACCGACCACCCGATGCACCGGCTGCTCCAGGGCGAGGTGGGCAGCGGCAAGACGATGGTGGCCCTGCGCGCCATGCTCGCCGTCGTCGACGCGGGCGGGCAGGCCGTGATGCTGGCGCCCACCGAGGTGCTCGCCCAGCAGCACCACCGGTCGGTCGTCGAGATGATGGGCGAACTGGCCCAGGGCGGCATGCTGGGCGGCGCCGAGCACGCCACCAAGGTGGTGCTGCTCACCGGGTCGATGGGCGCCGCCGCCCGCCGCCACGCTCTTCTCGACCTGGCCACCGGCGAGGCCGGCATCGTCATCGGCACGCATGCGCTGATCGAGGACAAGGTGCAGTTCCACGACCTCGGCCTGGTCGTCGTCGACGAACAGCACCGCTTCGGCGTCGAGCAGCGCGACGCCCTGCGCGGCAAGGGCAAACAGCCTCCGCACCTGCTCGTCATGACCGCCACGCCCATCCCGCGCACCGTCGCCATGACCGTCTTCGGCGACCTGGAGACCTCCGTCCTGGACCAGCTCCCGGCCGGACGCTCACCGATCGCCAGCCACGTCGTCCCGGCCGCCGACAAGCCGCACTTCCTCGCGCGCGCCTGGGAGCGGGTCCGCGAAGAGGTCTCGAACGGCCACCAGGCGTACGTCGTCTGCCCGCGCATCGGCGACGAGGAGGACGGCCCGAAGAAGAAGTCCAAGCAGCCGGGCCCCTCCGAGGGCGACGCCGACAAACGCCCCCCGCTCGCCGTCCTCGACGTCGCCGAGCAGCTCGCGAAGGGCCCGCTCCAGGGGCTGAAGGTCGAGATCCTGCACGGCCGTATGCAGCCGGACGACAAGGACGCCGTCATGCGCCGCTTCGCCGCGGGCGAGACCGACGTCCTGGTCGCCACGACGGTCATCGAGGTCGGTGTCAACGTCCCCAACGCCACCGCGATGGTGATCATGGACGCCGACCGTTTCGGTGTCTCCCAGCTCCACCAGCTGCGCGGCCGCGTCGGCCGTGGCTCCGCACCCGGCCTGTGCCTGCTGGTCACCGAGATGCCCGAGGCGAGCGCGGCCCGGCAGCGGCTCAACGCCGTCGCGGGCACCCTCGACGGCTTCGAGCTCTCCCGCATCGACCTCGAACAGCGCCGCGAGGGCGACGTCCTCGGCCAGGCCCAGTCCGGCGCCCGCACCTCCCTGCGCGTCCTCGCGGTCATCGAGGACGAGGAGATCATCGCCGAGGCCAGGGAGGAGGCGGCAGCGGTGGTCGCCGCCGACCCGGAACTGACAAGCCTCCCCGGCCTGCGCACGGCCCTCGATGCCCTCCTGGACGAGGAGAGGGAGCAGTACCTGGAAAAGGGCTGAGCGGCAGCGCCGCAAGGGGCGCGGGGCTGTGTCGGCAGGCGGCTCCGCCGCGCGGGCGCGAGCACCACGACGCATGCGCGACCGCCTCACGAAGCGAGGCACCCCGGACCTGCGCCTGCCAGACTGAACCCACGAAGCCCCACGACCAAGGACCCGCCATGACCCGCGTGATCGCCGGCAAAGCCGGCGGACGTCGCCTAGCCGTCCCGCCGGGAACCGGCACTCGCCCCACCTCCGACCGTGCGCGCGAGGGCCTCTTCTCCACCTGGCAGTCCCTGCTGGGCGGCCCCCTGGACGGCGAACGGGTCCTCGACCTCTACGCCGGATCCGGCGCCGTCGGCCTGGAGGCCCTGTCCCGCGGCGCCGGGCACGTCCTGCTCGTCGAGGCCGACGCCCGCGCCGCCCGCACCGTCCGGGACAACGCCAAGTCCCTCGGCCTGCCCGGCGCCGAGGTCAGGGCGGGCAAAGCGGAACAGATCATCCGCACCCCGGCCCCGGCCGAGCCGTACGACATCGTCTTCCTGGACCCGCCGTACGCCGTCTCCGACGACGATCTTCGGGAGATCCTGCTCACACTCCGCACGGAGGGCTGGCTCACTGAGCAAGCGCTCGTCACCGTGGAGCGCAGCACCAGAGGCGGAGAATTCGGCTGGCCCGACGGCTTCGAGGCCATCCGGGCCCGTCGCTACGGCGAGGGAACGTTTTGGTACGGTCGCGCCGCCTCTACGTGCGAAGACGCACGATGACCGGACCGGAGAGCGAGGGAACTCAAGTGCGCCGCGCCGTCTGTCCCGGGTCGTTCGACCCGATCACCAACGGACATCTCGACATCATCGCCCGGGCCTCCAGCCTCTATGACGAGGTCTACGTCGCGGTGATGATCAACCAGGCCAAGAAGGGCCTGTTCGAGATCGAGGAGCGGATCGACCTGATCGGCCAGGTCACCGCCGAGTACGGGAACGTCCGCGTGGAGTCCTTCCACGGCCTCCTCGTCGACTTCTGCAAGCAGCGCGACATCCCGGCCATCGTGAAGGGCCTGCGCGCGGTCAGCGACTTCGACTACGAACTGCAGATGGCCCAGATGAACAACGGCCTCTCGGGTGTGGAGACCCTCTTCATCCCCACCAACCCCACCTACAGCTTCCTGTCGTCCTCCCTGGTCAAGGAGGTCGCGACCTGGGGCGGCGACGTCGCCCACCTGGTGCCGCCGCTGGTCCTCGAAGCGTTGTCGGAGCGCCTGAAGCAGGACTGAGCGCACCCCCGCACGCACCCCGAGCAGCCCCCGGAGACTGACATCCCGTCACCCGGTGTCCCCGCGACACCCCAGGGTCGTACAGTCGTCCCGTCCGTCTCCAACACAGCTGTAGAGAGTGGCGAGCACACGGTGGACGTGCAGAAGAAGCTCGACGAGATCACCGCGATGGTCTCCGGCGCCCGCGCCATGCCCATGTCGGCCTCGTGCGTGGTCAACCGCGCCGAGCTGCTCTCGATGCTGGAGGAGCTGCGCGCCGAGCTCCCCGGTTCCCTCGCCCAGGCCCAGGAACTGATCGGCGACCGCGACCAGATGGTCGCGCAGGCCCGGCAGGAGGCCGAGCGGATCATCGAGAGCGCGCACGCGGAGCGCGGCTCCCTGATCGCCGACACGGAGGTGGCCCGCCGCTCCCAGGCCGAGGCCGACCGGATCCTCGCCGAGGCCCGCCAGGAGGCCGAGGAGGTCCGCGCGGAGGCCGACGACTACGTCGACTCCAAGCTCGCCAACTTCGAGGTCGTCCTCACCAAGACCCTCGGCTCCGTCGGCCGCGGCCGGGAGAAGCTCCTCGGCACCGGACCCGGCCTCGACGAGAACGGCTACGAGGACGAGGACGCCCCCGAGCGCAGCCACGACCCGGAGACCCTGCGCCGCGACGCCGACACCTACGTCGACACCAAGCTCGGCGCCTTCGAGGCGGTCCTGGCCAAGACCCTGGAGGCCGTCGGCCGCGGCCGCCAGAAGCTGCACGGCCGGATCGCCACGGACGACCTCGGCGCCCTCGCCGACGACCTCACCACCGTCCAGCACTCCAGCGACGCCGACTACCTCGCCGACCTCGCGGCCCTCTCGGACGCGCCCGCCGGGCAGCCCCGGCAGCGGGAGTACGGCGAGCACCAGCCGGCGGCGGCACAGGCGCCGGCCGTACCGGAGATGCCGGCGCAGCAGCCGGCGTACGGCTACGCGCAGCAGCAGCCCGACCCGTACGGCGGCTACCAGCAGCCCTACGACGGCGGGCACGACGCGTACGGCTACCAGCAGCAGCCCGCCGATCCGTACTCCCCCACCCCGGGCTACGCTCCGGCGGAAGGTGCCCCCTTCCAGGGCTACGACGCCCAGCAGCCGGCCTACGACGCCCAGGGCTACGCCCAGCCCCAGCAGCCCCAGCAGCTGCCGCCGGCCCAGCCGGGGGCCCTCGACGAGACCAGCCTCTTCGACACCAGCATGATCAGTGCCGAGCAGCTGAGGGCCTACGAACAGGGCCGCGGGCTCTAGCCCGGCGCCGGTCCCCGGGTCGGATTGGGCCGAGAGCGGAAGGTCCAGTATCCTGGCTCTTCGGTCGCGCGTACGTCCGCGATCCACGCTGCCCGGGGACACCGCAGGGCGGCGTTCCCCCAGCTCAGAAGATCGAAAGCAGGAATGGTTCTGAACGCCCGCCTCGACCACCGAAACCCTCTCGTGTTCGACACGCACGAGCTGGGACGGCGTCCTGGTGCGCTGCAGCGCCTGAACCGCACGATCGACGCTCCCCGAGACCTCGGTGTCGCGGGAGTCATCGGAGTGCCGGAAGGCGCCCCGTTGGAGCTCGAGCTCCGGCTCGAGTCGGTCTTGGAAGGGGTGCTCGTCACAGGCACCGCCCGTGCCAAGGCCGAGGGGGAGTGCGTAAGGTGTCTGGAGCCGCTGGAGCAGCAGCTCGAAGCGGACTTCCAGGAGATGTTCTCGTACCCTGACGCCGACGACCGGGGCCGCGTGAAGGCGGAACCGGCCGACGACGCCGAGGAAGACGAGGACAGGCTCTTCGTCGAGGACGGCTTGATCGACCTCGAAGGCGTGCTGCGTGATGCGGTGGTGCTCGCACTGCCGATGCAGCCGGTGTGCCAGGAAGACTGCCAGGGTCTGTGCTCCGAGTGCGGAGTGCGCCTGTCGGACGACCCGGACCACCACCATGACGCCGTCGACATCCGTTGGGCGGCTTTGCAGGGACTCGCCGGTTCACTCGAAGACGGCGAGAAGGACGAGATGAGCGGCGCCGAACCGGGCGTCGACGAGAAGCAGGAGAAGTAGCCGTGGCTGTTCCGAAGCGGAAGATGTCGCGCAGCAACACGCGCCACCGCCGGTCGCAGTGGAAGGCTGCGGTCCCCACCCTGGTTGCGTGCGAGCGCTGCCACGAGCCCAAGCAGCAGCACATCGCGTGCCCGTCTTGCGGCACTTACAACAAGCGCCAGGTCCTCGAGGTCTGAGCGGCTGGTGAGAGGCACTGTGTCAGTCCCCAAGAAGGCGGAAGACGCCAAGGCGGACCCACCCGCCAAGAAGAAGGCGGACACCCAGGCCTCGTCCCACACGCTTCTGGAAGGGCGGCTCGGCTATCAGCTCGAGTCCGCCCTTCTGGTGCGTGCACTGACCCACCGTTCCTACGCGTACGAGAACGGCGGCCTGCCGACGAACGAGCGGCTGGAGTTCCTCGGTGACTCCGTCCTCGGCCTCGTCGTCACGGACACGCTGTACCGCACCCACCCCGACCTGCCCGAAGGCCAGCTGGCCAAGTTGCGGGCCGCGGTGGTCAACTCGCGTGCGCTGGCGGAGGTGGGCCGCGGGCTCGACCTCGGTTCCTTCATCCGGCTCGGCCGCGGTGAAGAGGGCACGGGCGGCCGGGACAAGGCGTCCATCCTCGCCGACACCCTCGAAGCGGTGATCGGCGCGGTCTATCTCGACCAGGGCCTCGACGCGGCCTCCGAACTGGTGCACCGCCTGTTCGACCCGCTGATCGAGAAGTCCTCCAACCTCGGTGCCGGCCTGGACTGGAAGACCAGCCTCCAGGAACTCACCGCGACCGAAGGGCTCGGCGTCCCCGAGTACCTGGTCACGGAGACCGGCCCGGACCACGAGAAGACCTTCACTGCTGCCGCCCGCGTCGGAGGCGTCTCGTACGGCACCGGCACCGGCCGCAGCAAGAAGGAGGCGGAGCAGCAGGCCGCGGAATCCGCGTGGCGGTCCATCCGCGCCGCGGCGGACGAGCGCGCCAAGGCCACGGAAGCCCCGTCGGCCGCGGACGTCGTCGCCGAGCCGAACGCCGACGCACCGTCGGCCTCCGCCTGACCACACACAGCACAGCACGACCCGAGCGCCCGCCCCAGCCCCGGGGCGGGCGCTCGGGCCGTCCACCGGACCGTCCGAGGGGGAGTCATGCCCGAGTTGCCCGAGGTCGAGGTCGTACGGCGCGGCCTGGAACGCTGGGTCGCCCACCGGACCGTCGCCGACGCCGAGGTGCTGCACCCGCGTGCGGTACGCCGGCACATCGCCGGCGGCGACGACTTCGCCCAGCGCCTGAAGGGCCACCGCATCGGCACGCCCAGCCGCCGCGGCAAGTACCTGTGGCTGCCGCTGGAGGACACCGGCCAGGCGGTCCTCGCGCACCTCGGCATGAGCGGCCAGCTGCTGGTCCAGCCGCACGAGGCGCCGGCCGAGAAGCACCTGCGCATCCGCGTCCGCTTCGCCGACACCCTCGGCACCGAGCTCCGCTTCGTCGACCAGCGCACCTTCGGCGGCCTGTCGCTGCACGACACCTCCCCCGACGGACTGCCCGACGTCATCGCGCACATCGCCCGCGACCCCCTCGACCCGCTCTTCGACGACGAGGCGTTCCACCAGGCCCTGCGCCGCAAGCGCACCACGGTCAAACGGGCCCTGCTCGACCAGTCGCTGATCAGCGGCGTCGGCAACATCTACGCGGACGAGGCCCTGTGGCGCTCCCGCCTGCACTACGAACGCCCGACGGCCACTTTCACCCGGCCCCGCACCGCCGAACTCCTCGGCCACGTCCGGGACGTGATGAACGCGGCCCTCGCCGTGGGCGGCACCAGCTTCGACAGCCTGTACGTTAACGTCAACGGGGAGTCCGGCTACTTCGACCGCTCGCTCGACGCGTACGGCCGCGAGGGTCTGCCCTGCCGCCGCTGCGCGACGCCGATGCGCCGCCGGCCGTGGATGAACCGCTCCAGCTACTTCTGCCCGAAGTGCCAGCGCCCGCCGCGCACCGTGCTCTAACCCCGGGCGTCGTACCGCTCACGCGACGCGAGCACCTCGTCCATGTGCCCCTCCAGGCACTGGATGAGCGTGATCAGCCGCCCGGCCACCTCGCGTCCCAGCGGGGTGAGTTCGTAGTCCACCCGGGGCGGGTTGGTGGGCTGGGCCTCGCGGTGCACCAGACCGTCGCGCTCCAGCGCGTGCAGGGTCTGGGACAGCATCTTCTCGCTCACGCCGTCGACCCGGCGGCGCAGCTCGTTGAAACGGAAGGAACCGTCGTACAGCGCGCCCAGCGTCAGCGCGCCCCAGCGTCCGGTGACGTGCTCCAGGGTGCCGCGCGAGGGGCAGGCCCGGGAGAACACGTCGAACGGGAGGTCCTGCTCCTTCGTGCGCTCCTGCGTGGTCGACATGTCTCCAGCGTACGTGAGCACAGCGCTGCCCCGCAGAGCGCGCCGACCGCACGACAGCGCCTCCGGCGCCTCGCTCAGTAGCCGAAGTCCTGGGTCCACCAGGGGCCGCCCGGGCCGAAGTGGACGCCGACGCCCAGGGTCCGGAAGTCGCAGTTCAGGATGTTGGCCTTGTGTCCCGGGCTGTCCATCCAGGCGTCCATCACCGCCTGGGCGTCGGCCTGCCCGCGGGCTATGTTCTCGCCGCCGAGACCGCTTATCCCGGCCGTCTCGGCCCGGTCCCACGGGGTGGCGCCGGCGGGGTCGGTGTGGTCGAAGAAGCCCTGTGCCGCCATGGCCTCGCTGAAGTCCTCGGCCAGTTCGCGCAGCGCGCTGTCGGCGGCGACCGGGGTGCAGCCCGCCTCGGCCCGCTCGTCATTGACGAGCTGGAGCACCTGAGCCTCGGCGGCGGCCTGCTCGGACACGGTGCCGGCGGGAGCGGCGGTCTTCCGCTCCTCCGGCGCCTTCGTGGCCGCGCGCGACGGTGTGGGCTGCCGCTGCCGGCTGGGCGTGGACGCCTCGGGCTCCTCCGTCTTCGACGGTGCCTCGGTCGGCGCGGCCGACGTCGAGGCCGAGGCCGACGGGGAGGGGGAGGCCGAGGGCGAGGAGGAGGACGCGGGGGAGGACGGCGAGACGGAACGGCCCGCGCCACTGCTCGCGGGCGCGCCGCCGTCGAGGCCGGTGTCCGCGCTGCCCGAGGTGCCGCCCTGCTCGGCCGGGTTGTTGGTCGGTACGTCCGCGGACTGCACCCGGTCGCCACCGCCGGCGCCGCCGACGCGGTAGTTGTCGAGGCCGGGCACCGCACCCGTGGCCACGGCGACCGTGCCGAGGGCGACCGCGGCGGAGACACCGAGCAGGCCCGTGCGGACCGGCGTGACGGCCCTCTTCTTCCGGCGGCGCCGCGTCCCCGCGCGCTGTGGACCGTCGTCGGGCGTGAAGCCCTCGCTGGGGAAGGGAACCGTGCGGCTCGCCTCCGGGTGGCCCTCGCCGGCCCGGTCGTCCGGCCCGAACAGATAGGCGTCGCTCTTCGCGCGGACCTCGGCGTACGCCTCGGGGTTCAGGTAGGGCGCGATGCCCATCGTGGGGCGGTCACCCGCACCCGACGGGTGCCGGCCCCGTCCCGCGGAGCCGTCCGTGCGGTGGCCCTCCGCGGCGCGGCCGGCGGGGGAGCGTCGGTGGCGTCCCATGTCCTGGCCTTCCTCGTCCTCGCGGTCGACGTGTCCTCGCGTTCACCACAGAACTCACACGATCGAGTGAGTTTCAGGTGCGATTCGTTGGGTGGGGACGGTACCGCATGGCGCCAGGGGGCGAAGTGTCCGGAGTGACATTGACTGGTTAGGTTGCACTCATGAGCGAGGATGTACGGCTGGTCGCGTGGGTTCGCGGACAGGTCCAGGGTGTGGGTTTCCGCTGGTTCACGCGGGCCAGGGCGCTGGAGCTCGGCGGCATGAGTGGTTTTGCTCTCAATCTGGCCGACGGGCGCGTCCAGGTGGTCGCGGAAGGCCCGCGGGAGCGGTGCGAGGGGCTCCTCGACTGGCTGCGGGGCGACGACACGCCCGGACGCGTGGACGGCGTCACCGAGATCTGGGACACACCCCGCGGCGGCTACGACGGCTTCGCCATCCGCTGACGAGGCACCGCGCGGAGCGCCTCCGGGCCCCGGGGCGAGGGTGCGCCGAGGGCCGCCGGACCGAAAACGAGCAGGTGGTTGCCAAGAACGCCGACCTCGTGGCAGGCTCCCCACCCAGGATGATCGCCACGCCCCCAGGGGCCCGCAGGAGTCGCCGCGCCGCCGTTTCCCGGTCGCGCGCCCCGGGCACCCGTCAATACGGGGCGTGATCGTGTTGACCGTCAAACTTTTTGGTGAGACGCTGAAAGCCCCGCGCACCTTAGCTGTTTGGCATGGTTGAACGGCAGTAAAAACTCAAGAGTGCCAAGCACCGCGGGTGCGAATCCCTCACGACCCATCGACCCACACCGCTTCGGTCGGTCACTCATTGTGGAGGACCATCCATCATGGCAAAGGCGCTTCTCGGTTACGTCGGCGGCTCCGACCCGCGACTCCTCGCCGAGATGCGAAGGCTCCAGCAGCGCGTCCAGGACCTGGAATCCGAACTCGGACGAATCCAGGCGGAGAACGACGAGCTGGCGGCTGCCGCTTCTCACGACAGGATCATGGAGAGCATGGAGAGCGTTGACGCACACCAGGCGGAGCCTGCGCTCACCTGATCACTGCATCGCTTCACGACGGCACAGCAGTGGTTGGGCCGCCCGTACAACCGCTCAGATGTCAGAGTTGCAAGGGACGCTTCGGCGTCCCTTCTTTCTTTCCCCGCCCCATCCGTCTCGTCGGACTCGTCCGCGACTCCTGCCCCGCCCGAACTTTCCCCCGTGCATCCTTTCAGCCTCTTCAACGTCTGATGTGCCCTGCACGTTCACCTGTGAAACCGCGCTGGTTCACCGGTTCATGGAGTGAGACACCCCCGAAAGGTAGAGTCCGGCGGCGTGCACCTGAAGGCCCTGACCCTCCGCGGATTCAAGTCGTTCGCCTCGGCGACCACGCTCCGGTTCGAACCCGGCATCACCTGCGTCGTCGGCCCGAACGGCTCGGGCAAGTCCAACGTCGTGGACGCGCTCAGCTGGGTCATGGGCGAACAGGGCGCCAAGTCGCTGCGCGGCGGCAAGATGGAGGACGTCATCTTCGCCGGCACCACCGGCCGCCCCCCGCTGGGCCGCGCCGAGGTGTCCCTCACCATCGACAACTCCGACGGGGCCCTGCCCATCGAGTACGCCGAGGTCACCATCACGCGGATCATGTTCCGCAACGGCGGCAGCGAGTACCAGATCAACGGCGACACCTGCCGCCTGCTCGACATCCAGGAACTGCTCTCCGACTCCGGCATCGGCCGCGAGATGCACGTCATCGTCGGCCAGGGCCAGCTCGACTCCGTCCTGCACGCCGACCCCACGGGCCGCCGCGCCTTCATCGAGGAGGCCGCCGGCGTCCTCAAGCACCGCAAGCGCAAGGAGAAGGCGCTCAGGAAACTGGACGCGATGCAGGCCAACCTCGCGCGCGTGCAGGACCTCACCGACGAACTGCGGCGCCAGCTCAAGCCGCTGGGCCGGCAGGCGGCGGTGGCGAGAAGGGCCGCCGTCATCCAGGCCGACCTGCGGGACGCCCGGCTCAGGCTGCTCGCCGACGATCTCGTACGGCTGCGCGAGGCGCTCCAGGCCGAGATCGCCGACGAGGCCGCCCTCAAGGAGCGCAAGGAGAGCGCCGAGCGGGAGCTGGGCAAGGCGCTGCGGCGCGAGGCGGACCTGGAGGACGAGGTGCGCCGGCTCACCCCGCGCCTGCAACGCGCCCAGCAGACCTGGTACGAGCTGTCCCAGCTCGCGGAGCGGGTGCGCGGCACGATCTCCCTGGCCGACGCCCGCGTGAAGAGCGCCACCTCCACGCCCCCCGAGGAACGGCGCGGCCGGGACCCGGAGGACCTGGAACGCGAGGCCGCCCGGGTGCGCGAACAGGAGGCCGAACTCGAAGCGGCCCTGGAAGCGGCCGAGCGCGCCCTGGAGGACACGGTCGCCCACCGCGCCGACCTCGAACGCGAACTGGCACTGGAGGAGCGCCGCCTCAAGGACGTCGCCCGCGCCATCGCCGACCGCCGCGAGGGGCTGGCCCGGCTCAGCGGCCAGGTCGGTGCCGCCCGCTCCCGCGCGGCCTCCGCCCAGGCGGAGATCGAGCGGCTGGCCGCCGCCCGGGACGAGTCCCGGGAACGGGCCGCCGCCGCCCAGGAGGAGTACGAGGCGCTCCAGGCCGAGGTCGACGGGCTCGACGCCGGCGACCAGGAACTCGCCGAGCGGCACGAGGCCGCCAAGCGCCGGCTGGCCGAGGCGGAGGCCGCCCAGAGCGACGCCCGCGAGGCAGCCACCGCGGCGGAGCGCCGGCGCGCGGCGACGCAGGCCCGCCACGACGCCCTCGCGCTGGGCCTGCGCCGCAAGGACGGCACCGGTGCGCTGCTCGCCGCGCGCGACGGCCTCGGCGGACTGCTCGGCCCCGCCGCCGGACTGCTCACCGTGGCGCCGGGCCACGAGGTCGCCGTGGCCGCCGCCTTCGCGGCCGCCGCCGACGCCCTCGCGATGGCGTCCCCGGCGGCCGCCGCCGATGCCATCCGGCACCTGCGCAAGCAGGACGCGGGCCGCGCCGCCCTGCTGCTCGCAGGCGCCCCCGACGACGTGGCGCACGAACCGCGGAGCGACGGGCCGCCGTACGCCGCCGACCTCGTCCGCGGGCCCGCCGACCTGATGCCCGCCGTACGGCGGCTGCTGCGCGGGATCGTCGTCGTCGGCACCCTGGAGGACGCCGAGGACCTCGTCTACGCCCACCCCGAGCTGACCGCCGTCACCGCCGAGGGCGACCTGCTGGGCGCCCACTTCGCGCAGGGAGGGTCCGCCGGGGCGCCCAGCCTGCTGGAGGTGCAGGCGTCCGTGGACGAGGCCGCCGCCGAGCTGACGGAGCTGGGCGTGCGGTGCGCGGAGCTGGCCGAGGCGCAGGAGGCGGCCGTCGAACGGCGCCGGGAGTGTGCCGCGCTCGTCGAGGAGCTGGGGGAGCGGCGCCGTGCCGCCGACCGGGAGAAGTCGTCCGTCGCCCAGCAGCTCGGGCGGCTCGCCGGACAGGCGCGGGGCGCTGCCGGCGAGGCCGAGCGGTCCGCCGCCGCGGCGGAGCGGGCGCAGGAGGCGCTGGACAAGGCGCTCATGGACGTCGAGGAGCTGGCCGAGCGGCTCGCGGTCGCCGAGGAGATGCCGGTCGAGGAGGAACCCGACACCTCCGTCCGCGACCGGCTCGCCGCCGACGGCGCCAACGCACGGCAGACCGAGATGGAGGCCCGTCTCCAGGCCCGTACGCACGAGGAGCGGGTCAAGGCGCTCGCCGGACGCGCCGACTCCCTCGACCGGGCCGCCCGCGCGGAACGCGAGGCACGCGCGCGTGCCGAGCAGCGGCGGGCCCGGCTGCGGCACGAGGCGGCCGTCGCCGAGGCCGTCGCCGCGGGCGCCCGGCAGTTGCTGGCGCACGTCGAGGTCTCGCTCGCCCGCGCCGACGAGGAGCGCACCGCGGCCGAGGCCGCCAAGGCCCGGCGCGAGCAGGAACTCGCCGCCGCGCGCACCGCGGGGCGCGACCTCAAGGCCGAACTCGACAAGTTGACGGATTCAGTTCACCGGGGCGAGGTACTCGGCGCCGAGAAGCGGCTGCGCATCGAGCAGCTGGAGACCAAGGCGCTGGAGGAACTCGGTGTGGAACCGGCGGGGCTCGAGGCCGAGTACGGGCCGCATCAACTGGTGCCGCCCTCGCCCCCCGCCGAGGGCGAGGAGTTCCCGGACGATCCTGAGCACCCGCGCAACCGTCCCCGGCCCTTCGTACGGGCCGAGCAGGAGAAGCGGCTGAAGGCGGCCGAACGGGCGTACCAGCAGCTCGGCAAGGTCAATCCGCTGGCACTGGAGGAGTTCGCGGCGCTGGAGGAACGGCACCAGTTCCTCAGCGAGCAGCTCGAGGACCTGAAGAAGACCCGCGCCGACCTGCTCCAGGTCGTCAAAGAGGTCGACGAGCGCGTCCAGCAGGTCTTCACCGAGGCCTACCGGGACACGGCCCGGGAGTTCGAGGGCGTGTTCAGCCGGCTCTTCCCCGGCGGTGAGGGACGCCTGGTGCTGACCGACCCCGACAACATGCTCACCACGGGTGTGGACGTCGAGGCGCGGCCGCCGGGCAAGAAGGTCAAGCGGCTCTCGCTGCTCTCGGGCGGGGAACGTTCGCTGACCGCCGTGGCGCTGCTCGTGTCGATCTTCAAGGCGCGGCCGAGCCCGTTCTACGTCATGGACGAGGTCGAGGCGGCACTCGACGACACCAACCTGCAGCGGCTGATCCGGATCATGCAGGAGCTCCAGGAAGCCTCGCAGCTGATCGTCATCACGCACCAGAAGCGGACGATGGAGGTCGCCGACGCGTTGTACGGCGTCTCCATGCAGGGCGACGGCGTGTCGAAGGTCATCGGCCAGCGCCTGCGCCAGCCTGTGTAGAGAGCGTCGCAAGTCGGGCATGTCAAATTCAACTCTTGAACACAATGCCGTCGAGGGCATCGGATAACTCACAGCTCTCGCCCTATTGACTTCGAAACTTGAAGGCATAGTCTCTGCAACGTTGCTTTTACCTTCAGGTACCTACCAGTGGCACCTCGAAGGGCGAACCACCCCGGCAGCGTTGCCGGAAGCCCGAGGAGTACACGTGGCCAGCACAGCGCAGGCACCCAATCCAGGAGCCAGGACGGCTCATCCCGATCATCTCGGGCACGTCATCTTCATCGCGGCGGCGGCCGCGATGGGCGGTTTCCTCTTCGGCTACGACAGCTCCGTCATCAACGGCGCCGTCGAGGCCATCCGGGACCGCTACGACGTCGGCTCCGCGGTGCTGGCCCAGGTCATCGCCGTCGCGCTGATCGGCTGCGCGATCGGCGCGGCGACCGCCGGCCGCATCGCGGACCGCATCGGCCGCATCCGCTGCATGCAGATCGCGGCGGTCCTGTTCACCGTCAGCGCCATCGGTTCGGCCCTGCCCTTCGCGCTGTGGGATCTGGCCATGTGGCGCGTCATCGGCGGCTTCGCCATCGGCATGGCCTCGGTGATCGGTCCCGCCTACATCGCCGAGGTCTCCCCGCCCGCCTACCGCGGCCGGCTCGGTTCCTTCCAGCAGGCCGCGATCGTCGTCGGCATCGCGGTGTCGCAGCTGGTCAACTGGGGGCTGCTGAACGCCGCGGGCGGTGACCAGCGCGGTGAGCTGATGGGCCTGGAGGCCTGGCAGGTCATGCTCGGCGTCATGGTCGTCCCGGCCGTCCTCTACGGCCTGCTGTCCTTCGCCATCCCGGAGTCCCCGCGCTTCCTGGTCTCGGTGGGCAAGCGTGAGCGTGCCAAGCAGATCCTCGAAGAGGTCGAGGGCAAGGACGTCGACTTCGACGCGCGCATCACCGAGATCGAGCACGCCATGCACCGCGAGGAGAAGTCGTCCTTCAAGGACCTGCTCGGCGGCAGCTTCTTCTTCAAGCCGATCGTCTGGATCGGTATCGGCCTGTCGGTCTTCCAGCAGTTCGTCGGCATCAACGTCGCGTTCTACTACTCCTCGACGCTGTGGCAGTCGGTCGGCGTCGACCCGTCGGACTCGTTCTTCTACTCGTTCACGACATCGATCATCAACATCGTCGGCACCGTGATCGCGATGATCTTCGTGGACCGCGTCGGCCGCAAGCCGCTCGCCCTCGTCGGCTCGGTCGGCATGGTGATCGGCCTGGCGCTGGAGGCCTGGGCGTTCTCCTTCGACCTGGTCGACGGCAAGCTTCCGGCCACCCAGGGCTGGGTCGCCCTGATCGCCGCCCACGTGTTCGTGCTGTTCTTCGCCCTGTCCTGGGGTGTGGTCGTCTGGGTCTTCCTCGGCGAGATGTTCCCGAACCGGATCCGCGCCGCCGCCCTGGGTGTGGCCGCGTCCGCGCAGTGGATCGCCAACTGGGCGATCACCGCGAGCTTCCCGTCGCTGGCCGACTGGAACCTGTCCGGCACCTACGTGATCTACACGATCTTCGCCGCGCTCTCCATCCCGTTCGTACTGAAGTACGTGAAGGAGACGAAGGGCAAGGCCCTGGAGGAGATGGGCTGACCGCCCTTCCCGAGCTCGGGGAGAAGGGCCAAGTCCCCGCTGCCCCTCTCCTCGTACCGTGCCTCCGCCCCCGTCCGGACACCTCCGGACGGGGGCGGAGGTGTCTTGCGCACCGGGGCGGTGCCGTGTCTCCACGGTCGGGCCGCCCCGCGACGCGGGGGCGACCGGCGGAGGTGCGGCGGGGAGTCAAGGGGGTCCCGGGCCGGCGCGGTGACGGGACGGGCTTGCCGGGCCGCGGGGGGTGCATGGGACGGACCGGGCTTCCGGCCGGGGTGCGAGGGGAAGTGCCCACCTGGTCCGCCAACGGGGACGACGACCGCCCACCAGGTCTGGTCGGTGGTCCGCCTGGGGGACGACGGCGACGGCCCCCAGGTCTGGACGGTGGTCCGCCGACGAGGGCGACGGCGACCGTCCAACGGCCCCCGGTCGCCTGCGCCTGTCGCATCCGTCAGCCACCCACAGATCCCCGGTTGGCCGAGCCTGGTGCGCCCGTCGGCTGCCTTCTGACCCCGGTCTGCCGCCCGCAGAGCACCCGTCGGCCGCCCACTGCCCCCGCTCGGTCGCCCGCGGCGCACCTCTCGCCGTGGCCGGGGCCGGCGTGGCGCCCCGGGACGTGAAACGTCCCCCTCCGCCGGGCCGGGCGAAGGGGGACGTGGGTGGGAGCGTGGGGTCAGACGCTCAGCGCCTCGGAGTGTTCGGGCTGCTCGGCCCGCTCGGCGGGCGCCGCCGGGACGACCACCGGCGGCTTCGGCAGCACCACGTAGAGGAGACCGGAGATCACCACGGTGGCGACCCAGCCGAGGCCGTACTCGCCGATGACGTTGTTCGCCGCGAGCGGGCCCGTGAACCAGTCGGACGTCGTGAACATCAGGCCCGCGGCCAGACCGACCGCCCATGCGGCGACGGCGGCGGGGGAGAAGCCGCCCCGGTACCAGTAGGCGCTGGTGCGGCCGGTGTCGGCCAGGGCCTCGCCGTCGTACTCCGTGCGGCGCAGCATGTCCGCGCCGAAGACGCCGACCCAGGCGGAGAACGCGACCGCGAGCAGGGACAGGAAGGCGATGAAGGAGCCCATGAAGCTGGTCGCCACCAGCATCAGCACCCCGCCGAAGACCAGCGAGATCACGGCGTTGACCGAGACCGCCCAGTGCCGCGGGATCTTGAAGCCGAGGGTCTGCGCGGTGAAGCCGGCCGAGTACATCGACATGGAGTTGATCAGCAGCATCCCGATCAGCGCGATCAGCAGGTACGGCACGGCGATCCAGGTCGGCAGGATCTCGCCGAGGAAGGAGACCGGGTCGCCGGCGGAGGCCAGGTCCGGCGTGGAGACCGCCATGACCATCCCCATCAGCACCATCGGCAGCACGACGATGCCGGCACCGCCGATCGTCACGCCCACGATGCCCTTGGAGGAGGCGGTGCGCGGCAGGTACCGGGTGAAGTCCGGGGCGGACGGGATCCAGCTCACGCCGCCCGCCGCGATCAGCCCCACGCCGGTGATCATCGCGGCCACCGAACCGGCGGACCGGTCGAAGACCGCGGACCAGTCGGTGTCGACGACCAGGTAGCCCAGCACCAGCACCGAGAAGACGCCGAAGAGGTACGCCGCGTACTTGTTGCACTTCTGCACGGCGTTGATGCCCAGCCCGGAGATCGCGAACGTCGCGACGACGAAGACGAGCAGCGTCACGATGTCCAGCACGCTGTTGGCCCGGATGCCGAACACGATGTGCAGCACGGTCAGCACGGCGTAGGCGCCGGTCACCGCGTTGATCGTTTCCCAGCCCCAGCGGGCGACCCAGATCAGCGACCCGGGCAGCAGATTGCCCCGCTGGCCGAAGACCGCCCGGGACAGCGCCATGCCGGGGGCGCCGCCGCGCTTGCCGGCGATGCCGATCAGACCCACCAGGCCGTACGACACCACGGGCGCGGCGGCCGCGACGACCAGCGCCTGCCAGAAGTTGAGGTGGTACGCCACGACCAGGCTCGCGCCCATCGTGAGCAGCAGCACGCTGATGTTGGCGCCGACCCAGGTCGGGAAGAGCTCGCGGGTCCGGGCGGTGCGCTCGTGGTCGGGCACCTGCTCGATACCACGGGTTTCCAGGGCGCCTTCTGTCTCGGCGGTCTTGCTCATATGGGGGGTCCGTGCCTCGATCGTGGGGAAGAGGATGCGTTCGGGACTCTACGCGCGTTGACGCGGCCTCTTCCATCGTACTTTGGTCCGACTCCTTCCTTCCAGGGGCCTTTGTCCTTTGGAGGAAGTCACAAGCGGGTGTCCCACGAGCCCATGACTGATACTGGACGGGTTATGGAAATCCTCATCCTTGCTGTAGTCATCGCCGTGGTCGTGATCGGCGCACTCGGCGGGCTGATCGTGGGCAGTCGCCGCAAGAAGCAGCTGCCTCCGCCGCCTCCGTCGACACCCGACATCACCGCCCCTCCGGCCGAGCCGCACGTCGGCGACGAGGCCGAGACGCCGCGCGACGAAACGCGCCGGACGATAGAGGAGGTCGACCTCCCGGACGGCGGCACCGCTCCCGTCGGTGTCGAGGAGCCGCCCGTCGTCGAAGAGCTCGAGATCCCGCAGATCGAGGTTCCCGAGCCCACCGCCGGCCGTCTGGTCCGGCTCCGTGCCCGCCTCTCCCGCTCGCAGAACGCCCTCGGGAAGGGCCTGCTCACCCTGCTCTCCCGCGAGCACCTCGACGAGGACACCTGGGAGGAGATCGAGGACACGCTGCTCACCGCCGATGTCGGCGTGCAGCCCACCCAGGAGCTGGTCGAGCGGCTGCGCGAGCGGGTGAAGGTGCTCGGCACCCGCACGCCCGAGGAACTGCGCGGGCTGCTGCGCGAAGAGCTGATCACGCTGGTCGGCCCCGACATGGACCGCGAACTCAAGACCGAGCCCGCCACCGGCAAGCCCGGCATCGTGATGGTCGTCGGTGTCAACGGCACCGGCAAGACCACCACCACCGGCAAGCTCGCCCGCGTCCTGATCGCCGACGGCCGCAGCGTCGTCCTCGGTGCCGCCGACACCTTCCGTGCCGCCGCCGCCGACCAGCTGCAGACCTGGGGCGAGCGGGTCGGCGCCCACACCGTGCGCGGCCCGGAGGCCGGCGACCCCGCCTCCGTCGCCTTCGACGCGGTCAAGGAGGGCAAGGACGTCGGCGCCGACGTGGTGCTCATCGACACCGCGGGCCGCCTGCACACCAAGACCGGTCTCATGGACGAGCTCGGCAAGGTCAAGCGCGTGGTGGAGAAGCAGGCCCCGCTGGACGAGGTGCTGCTGGTGCTCGACGCGACCACCGGCCAGAACGGCCTGATCCAGGCCCGCGTGTTCGCCGAGGTGGTCAACATCACCGGCATCGTCCTCACCAAGCTGGACGGCACGGCCAAGGGCGGCATCGTCGTCGCCGTGCAGCGCGAGCTGGGCGTGCCGGTCAAGCTGATCGGGCTCGGCGAGGGCGCCGACGACCTGGCGCCGTTCGAGCCGGCGGCGTTCGTGGACGCGCTCATCGGCGAGTGACGTCCCGCCGGCCCGATGCCGGTACGCGCACGAAGAAGCGCCCGCCCCCGAGGTGCAGTCGGGGGACGGGCGCTTCGCCGTGCCGGGCGGGTGCCGGGGCCGGAGGGCCTGCCGGCCGGCCTACGCCCGAGAGCGGTGGGCCACGTACGCCAGCGTGCCCAGCAGTAGTCGCGCCGCCGGCGGCTTCGTCGCCGAGTCGAGGGCCGGCGGACGCAGCCAGCGCACCGGACCGAGACCGCCGCGGTCCGAGGGCGGTGCCGTGACGTGCGTACCGGGGCCGAGGCCGCGCAGGTCGAGTGCGGTCGGGTCGTCCCAGCCCATCCGGTAGAGCAGCCGGGGCAGCTCGGCGGCGGCGCCGGGGGCGACGAAGAAGTGGGCGCGGCCCTCGGGGGTCGCCGCAACCGGGCCGAGGGGCAGGCCCATGCGCTCCAGCCGCGCCAGTGCCCGGCGCCCGGCGGCCTCGGCCACCTCGATCACGTCGAACGTCCGCCCCACCGGCAGCATCACCGCGGCGCCCGGGAACTCGGCCCAGGCCGCGCTCGCCTCGAGCAGCGTGGATCCGGCCGGCAGCTCGGGCGCGAAGTCCAGCGGATGCGCGCCCGGTGCCGGGCAGTCGTGCCGGCCGCAGGAGCAGGCGCCCGCGGCGGCCCGTGCCCCCGGCACCACGTCCCAGCCCCACAGTCCCGTGCACTCGGCCGCGGCGGTGGCCTCCGAGGCCCGGCCGCGGCGGCGCGTGCCGGACCGGACGTCGCGCATGCCCCGACTGGTCCCGATGCCGATCGTGAAGCCCATGCCCCCTCCAACGGGTTCGACGCAGCGGCGGTTACGCAGCGGACGTGATGCGTGACTCTCTGTTTCCCACTCCCCGGGTTCGACGCGGTTCAGACGGCGCCCGGAAGCACCGCGGGTGGTGCGCCCGGCGGCGCACGCCCCGGTGGACACCGTTGCACCGCCTCCCGATCGGCCTATGTCAAGTGAATCGTGCGCAGGCCACCGGGAGTTCATCCGAAGGGGTGGCGAATGGTGGCGATTCCCGAATCACCGTGGCAGGCCCAGTGATCGCAGGATTACTTTGTGTACATGGAGCCTTGGGGCACATGCACTTGTGGGTATGCCGGAGGCAACTCGGTTTTCCGTTCGAAGGGTGGCGTACGCCGGACGGAGGGCCCGGGTCACCGGCATGCTGATAGGGCTTGGCGCACTCGGCGACAGGTGGTCTCAGGGATGGGGGCGTTCCAGTGAGCGGCAACGGCGAAGGCGGCACGAGCGCGGGAAGCGCGACGCACGCTGACAAGCGCCCCAACGAGCTGCTCACCTCGTGGTTCGCGCGCAGCGGCTGGTCCAAGGGCGAGCTCGCCCGGCAGGTCAACCGCCGGGCCCGCCAGCTCGGGGCCAACCACATCTCCACGGACACCTCGCGCGTGCGCCGCTGGCTCGACGGCGAGAACCCGCGCGAACCGATCCCCCGGATCCTGTCCGAGCTGTTCTCCGAACGCTTCGGCGTCGTCGTCTCCGTCGAGGACCTGGGCCTGCGCAGCACCCGCCCGTCGCCCTCCGCGACCGGCGTCGACCTGCCCTGGACGGGCCCGCAGACCGTGGCCCTGCTCAGCGAGTTCTCGCGCAGCGACCTGATGCTGGCGCGGCGCGGCTTCCTCGGCAGCTCGCTGGCCCTCTCCGCGGGCCCGTCCCTCATCGAGCCCATGCAGCGCTGGCTCGTCCCCTCGCCGCCGGCCGCCCCGTCCGGACGCGAGACCGCACCCGCCACGCGTGCGCGGGGCCGGCTGTCCCGGCCCGAGCTGGAGCTGCTGGAGTCCACCGCCGTGATGTTCCGCCGCTGGGACGCTCAGTGCGGCGGCGGCCTGCGCCGCAAGGCGGTCGTCGGCCAGCTGCACGAGGTGACCGACCTCCTCCAGGAACCCCAGACGGAGACCACCCGCGCCAAACTCTTCAAAGTCGCCGCCGAACTCGCCGAACTGGCCGGCTGGATGTCGTACGACGTCGGACTCCAGCCGACCGCGCAGAAGTACTTCGTCCTCGCCCTGCACGCCGCCAAGGAGGCCGGCGACCGGCCGCTCGGCTCGTACATCCTCTCCAGCATGAGCCGTCAGATGATCCACCTCGGCCGGCCCGACGACGCCCTGGAGCTCATCCACCTCGCGCAGTACGGCAGCCGGGACTGCGCGAGCCCGCGCACCCAGTCGATGCTGTATGCGATGGAGGCCCGCGCCTACGCCAACATGGGACAGCCCGGCCGCTGCAAGCGGGCGGTGCGCATGGCCGAGGACACCTTCACCGAGGCCGACGAGTGGGACGAGCCGGACCCCGACTGGATCCGCTTCTTCTCCGAGGCCGAGCTGTACGGCGAGAACAGCCACTCCTTCCGCGACCTCGCCTACGTCGCCGGCCGCAGCCCCGCCTACGCCTCCCTGGCCGAGCCGCTGATGCGGCGGGCCGTGGAGCTGTTCTCCAAGGACGACGAACACCAGCGTTCCTACGCGCTGAACCTGATCGGCATGGCCACCGTGCACCTGCTGCGGCGCGAGCCCGAGGAGAGCACCGTCCTCGCCACCGAGGCCATGGCCATCGCCAAGAAGGTCCGCTCCGAACGCGTCAACACCCGCATCCGCAAGACCGTCGACACGGCCGTACGCGATTTCGGTGACCTGGCGGAGGTCACGGACCTCACCGCACGGCTCGCCGCCGAACTGCCCGAGACCGCCGAAGCGGTCTGACCGCCCACAGACCCCGGCCGCGGCCGGCCCTCCCGAACTGCCCGACTCGGCTCCCCCATGCCAGGTCACTCGGAAGGCCGCCGCGGCCGGCCCTCCTTTTTGCGCCTGAACCGGCGCCGCTCTCGCGGAGCTGGTTGCTCGCCGCAGGGGGTGCTCAACTGATGGTTGCGGACATTCCCGGGGAGGCCGCGTCACGATATCGGCGACCCGGTCCGTGAACCGGCGGTTCATCCACGCGTAACACGCACGGCGCCTTCGTCACGGCGGCGAAACAGTGGGGGGCACCCACCGAAACGGCGCTGCGCCAATCTCGTGGCGCATAACCGGCCCACCCCTCATTGCCGCTCAGGCTTCGCCCGCACGGGGCCGTACAACGACGAGGAGACGCCGATGGCTCCAGCCATCACGCTCGCCGCGGAGACACAGCTCTCCGCCGCCAACACGGGCTTCATGCTCATCTGCTCCGCCCTGGTGATGCTCATGACCCCGGCCCTCGCCTTCTTCTACGGAGGCATGGTCCGCGTCAAGAGCACCCTGAACATGCTGATGATGAGCTTCATCAGCCTCGGCATCGTCACCGTGCTGTGGGTGCTGTACGGCTTCTCCCTGGCCTTCGGCACGGACTCCGGCAGCATCATCGGCTGGAACTCCGACTGGGTCGGCCTCAGCAACATCGGCCTGACCGAGCTGTGGGACGGCTACACCATCCCCGTCTTCGTCTTCCTGGTCTTCCAGATGATGTTCGCCGTCCTCACGCCCGCGCTGATCAGTGGCGCCCTCGCGGACCGCGTGAAGTTCACGGCCTGGGCCCTGTTCGTCGCCCTGTGGGTCACCGTGGTCTACTTCCCGGTCGCCCACTGGGTCTGGGGCGCGGGCGGCTGGGCCTTCGAACTGGGCGTGATCGACTTCGCCGGCGGCACGGCCGTGCACATCAACGCCGGTGCCGCGGCGCTCGGCGTGATCCTCGTCATCGGCAAGCGGGTCGGCTTCAAGAAGGACCCGATGCGCCCGCACAGCCTGCCGCTGGTCATGCTCGGCGCGGGCCTGCTGTGGTTCGGCTGGTTCGGCTTCAACGCCGGCTCGTGGCTCGGCAACGACGACGGCGTCGGCGCGCTGATGTTCGTCAACACCCAGGTCGCCACGGGCGCGGCCATGCTGGCCTGGCTCGCCTACGAGAAGATCCGCCACGGCGCCTTCACCACGCTGGGCGCCGCCTCCGGCGCCGTCGCGGGTCTGGTCGCCATCACCCCGGCCGGCGGTGCCGTCTCCCCGCTCGGCGCGATCGCCGTCGGCGCCATCGCCGGTGTGCTGTGCGCCATGGCCGTCGGCCTGAAGTACAAGTTCGGCTACGACGACTCCCTCGACGTCGTCGGCGTCCACCTCGTCGGCGGCATCGCCGGCTCGCTGCTCGTCGGCTTCTTCGCCAGCGGCAAGGGCCAGTCCGACGTCCAGGGCCTGTTCTACGGGGGCGGGCTGGACCAGTTCTGGAAGCAGTGCGCCGGTGTCTTCGCCGTCCTCGCCTACTCTCTGGTCGTCTCCGCGGTCCTGGCGTTCGCCCTGGACAAGACGATCGGCATGCGGGTCCCCGAGGACGACGAGGTGACCGGCATCGACCAGGCCGAGCACGCCGAGACCGCATACGACTTCAGCGGCGCCGGCGGCGGTGCCGCCCGGACCGCCGCGCCGGCCGCCACCGCGGCCGCGCAGGCCCAGAGCAAGAAGGTGGACGCATGAAGCTCATCACCGCGGTCGTCAAGCCGCACCGGCTCGACGAGATCAAGGAGGCCCTCCAGGCCTTCGGAGTCCACGGCCTCACCGTGACCGAGGCCAGCGGCTACGGCCGCCAGCGCGGCCACACCGAGGTCTACCGCGGCGCCGAGTACACCGTCGACCTGGTACCCAAGATCCGTATCGAGGTACTGGTCGAGGACGACGACGCCGAGGAACTGATCGAGGTCGTCGTCAAGGCCGCCCGCACCGGCAAGATCGGCGACGGGAAGGTCTGGTCGGTCCCGGTCGACACGGCCGTACGGGTCCGCACCGGCGAGCGCGGCCCCGACGCGCTCTGAACCAGGACGACGGAACAGGAGCCGCCGGGTGACGCATACGGAGCTGACGAACGAAGCAGAGGACTCGGGACCCGGCGGTTACGCGGCGGCCCGGCTGCGCCTCCTCACCGAGGGGGCGCGGTCCGGGCCGCCGCGCCGTGCGGCCCTCGCCGGACTGACCGACGACTGGCTGGCGGGCCTCTTCGGCGCCGGCTCCGAGGGGCTCGCGGGCGTGTCGCTCGTCGCGGTCGGCGGCTACGGACGCGGCGAGCTGTCCCCGCGCAGCGACCTGGACCTGCTCCTGCTCCACGACGGCAGCGACGACAAGGCGGTCGCCGCCCTCGCCGACCGCCTCTGGTACCCCGTCTGGGACCTGGGCCTCGCCCTCGACCACTCCGTACGCACGCCCCAGGAGGCCCGCAAGACGGCGGGCGAGGACCTGAAGGTCCACCTGGGCCTGCTGGACGCCCGCCATCTCGCGGGAGACCTGGGACTGACCGCCTCCCTGCGCACCGCCGTCCTCGCCGACTGGCGCAACCAGGCCCCCAAACGCCTCCCGGAACTGCGGGAACTCTGTGCCGAGCGCGCCGAACGCCAGGGCGAGCTGCAGTACCTGCTGGAACCCGACCTCAAGGAGGCCCGCGGCGGTCTGCGCGACGCCACCGCCCTGCGCGCCGTCGCCGCCTCCTGGCTCGCCGACGCCCCGCGCGAGGGCCTCGCCGAGGCCCGGCGCCGCCTGCTCGACGTACGCGACGCGCTCCATCTGACGACGGGCCGGGCGACGGACCGGCTGGCCCTCCAGGAGCAGGACCAGGTGGCGGCCGAGCTGGGCCTGCTGGACGCCGACGCGCTGCTGCGGCAGGTGTACGAGGCGGCGCGCGTCATCTCGTACGCGGGCGACGTCACCTGGCGGGAGGTGGGGCGCGTGATCCGGTCGCGCTCCGTGCGGCCAAGGCTGCGCGCCATGCTCGGCGGCGGCAAGCAGATCGCCGAGCGTTCCCCGCTCGCCGAGGGCGTCGTCGAGCAGGACGGCGAGGTGGTGCTCGCCCGCACCGCACGCCCCGAACGCGACCCCGTGCTGCCGCTGCGCGCCGCGGCCGCCGCCGCCCAGGCCGGGCTGCCGCTCTCCCTGCACGCCGTACGGCGCCTGGCGGCCACCGCACGCCCGCTGCCCGCGCCCTGGCCCGCCGAGGCACGCGAACAGCTGGTGACCCTGCTCGGCTCGGGCCGGCCCACCGTGGAGGTATGGGAGGCCCTGGAGGCCGAGGGCCTGGTCACCCGGCTGCTGCCCGACTGGGAGCGGGTCCGCTGCCGCCCGCAGCGCAACGCCGTCCACCTGTGGACCGTCGACCGCCACCTCATCGAGACCGCCGTCCGCGCCTCCGCGTTCACCCGCCGCGTCCACCGCCCCGACCTGCTCCTGGTCGCCGCGCTGCTGCACGACATCGGCAAGGGCTGGCCCGGCGACCACTCGGTGGCCGGCGAGACCATCGCCCGGGACGTGGCCGCCCGCATCGGCTTCGACCGTACGGACGCCGCCGTCCTCGCCACCCTCGTACGCCACCACCTGCTGCTCGTCGAGACGGCCACCCGGCGCGATCTGGACGACCCGGCCACCGTCCGCGCGGTCGCCGAGGCGGTCGGCAGCCAGGGCACCCTGGAGCTGCTGCACGCCCTGACCGAGGCGGACGCCCTGGCCACCGGGCCGGCCGCCTGGTCGGCCTGGCGCGCATCGCTCGTCGCCGACCTGGTCAAACGGGTCTCGGCGGTCCTCGCCGGGGACCCGCTGGAGGAACCCGAGGCCCCCGCGCCCACCGCCCAGCAGGAACGGCTCGCCGTCGAGGCGTTCCGCACGGGCGGGCCGGTGCTGTCCCTGCGGGCCCAGGCCGAGCCGTCGACCGCCGAGCAGGAGCCCCTCGGGGTGGAACTGCTCATCGCCGTGCCCGACCAGGCGGGCGTGCTCCCCGCCGTCGCCGGTGTCCTGGCCATGCACCGCCTGACCGTCCGCACGGCTGAGCTGCGCTCCCTTCCGCTGCCGGACGGCGTCGACGGCTCCGTCCTGCTGCTGGCCTGGCGGGTCGCCGCCGAGTACGGCTCCCTGCCCCAGGCCGCCCGGCTGCGCGCCGACCTGGTCCGCGCCCTCGACGGCACCCTGGACATCGCGGGCCGGCTCGCCGAGCGGGACGCCGCCTACCCGCGCCGCCGGGGCGTGGTCCCGCCCCCGCCCCGGGTGAGCGTCGAGCCGGCCGCGTCCCGTCATGCCACGGTGATCGAGGTCCGGGCCCAGGACGCGCCCGGCCTGCTGTTCCGCATCGGACGGGCACTGGAGGGGGCGGGGGTGCGGGTGCGCAGCGCCCATGTGTCGACCCTGGGGTCGAACGCCGTCGACGCGTTCTACGTCACGGGCGCGGAGGGGGAGCGGCTGCCCGGGGAGGAGGCGGGAGAGGTGGCGCGGGTGCTGGAGGAGGCGCTGCGGGGGTGACGCGGCCCCTGCCGTGCGGTTCCCGCACGCCGAATGCGTCGGGCGGGGACGAATGCCTTGCGTGGCCGGATACCCTGGAAGACGCTCAGACTGCCCCCGACTCCGAGGACCGACGCCGCCGTGTTCGACACTCTCTCCGATCGCCTCTCAGCGACCTTCAAGAACCTGCGCGGCAAGGGGCGCTTGAGCGAGGCGGACATCGACGCCACGGCACGCGAGATCCGCATCGCGCTCCTCGAGGCGGATGTGGCCCTGCCGGTCGTGCGTGCCTTCATCAAGCAGGTCAAGGAGCGCTCGCTGGGCTCCGAGGTCTCCAAGGCGCTCAACCCCGCCCAGCAGGTCCTCAAGATCGTCAACGAGGAACTGGTCACCATCCTCGGCGGCGAGACCCGCCGCCTGCGCTTCGCCAAGCAGCCGCCGACCGTGATCATGCTCGCGGGTCTGCAGGGTGCCGGTAAGACCACCCTCGCGGGCAAGCTCGGCAAGTGGCTCAAGGAGCAGGGACACTCTCCCCTCCTCGTGGCCTGTGACCTCCAGCGTCCCAACGCCGTCAACCAGCTGAGCGTCGTCGCCGAGCGCGCCGGCGTCGCGGTCTACGCGCCCGAGCCGGGCAACGGTGTGGGGGACCCGGTCAAGGTCGCCCAGGACTCCATCGAGTTCGCCAAGGCCAAGGTCCACGACATCGTGATCGTGGACACCGCCGGCCGCCTCGGCATCGACCAGGAGCTGATGCAGCAGGCCGCGGACATCCGCGACGCCGTGTCGCCCGACGAGATCCTCTTCGTCGTCGACGCGATGATCGGTCAGGACGCCGTCAACACCGCCGAGGCCTTCCGTGACGGCGTCGGCTTCGACGGCGTGGTGCTGTCCAAGCTCGACGGCGACGCCCGCGGTGGTGCGGCCCTGTCGATCGCCTCGGTGACCGGCAAGCCGATCATGTTCGCCTCGAACGGCGAGAAGCTCGAGGACTTCGACGCCTTCCACCCGGACCGGATGGCTTCCCGCATTCTCGACATGGGTGACCTGCTCACCCTGATCGAGCAGGCGGAGAAGACGTTCAGCCAGGAAGAGGCCGAGAAGATGGCCTCCAAGCTGGCGTCCAAGAAGGGCCAGGACTTCACCCTGGATGACTTCCTGGCCCAGATGGAGCAGGTCAGGAAGATGGGCAGCATCTCCAAGCTGCTCGGCATGCTGCCCGGCATGGGCCAGATCAAGGACCAGATCGCCAACCTGGACGAGCGGGACGTCGACCGCACGGCCGCCATCATCAAGTCGATGACCCCGGCCGAGCGCCAGGAGCCGACGATCATCAACGGCTCGCGCCGCGCCCGCATCGCCAAGGGTTCCGGTGTCGACGTCAGCGCGGTGAAGGGCCTGGTCGAGCGGTTCTTCGAGGCCCGCAAGATGATGTCCCGCATGGCCCAGGGCGGCGGCATGCCCGGTATGCCGGGGATGCCCGGCATGGGCGGCGGCCCGGGCCGGCAGAAGAAGCAGCAGAAGAAGGCCAAGGGCAAGCAGCGCTCCGGCAACCCGATGAAGCGCAAGCAGCAGGAGCAGGAGGAGGCCGCCCGCCGCGCCGCCGCGGCCGAGGGCGGCAACGCCTTCGGGCTGCCGCAGCAGGGCGCCAAGGACTTCGAGCTCCCGGACGAGTTCAAGAAGTTCATGGGCTGACACCGGCTCCGCCCGACACCCGTTCCGTCGTACGTCACCGGGGGCGCCCCTGCCGCAGGGGGCGCCCCCGGTGACGTACACGCACATGCCCGCGCGGCTTTCCTGTCGTAACGTCCCGGTATGACCAACCCGTCCCCGCCGCGCAAGGCCCCCGAGCCGCCCTGGCGCACCGAGGGCACGCCCGACGAGCCGCCGAAGCCGCCGTCCGGTGGACGCAGGATGCGCGGCGGCTGGTGGAACCTGATCCTCGCCGCGCTGGTCGTCTACCTCATCGCCAACCTGGTGCTGTCGTTCTTCAACGAGGGCGACGAGCCGACGATCTCGTACACCGAGTTCAGCAAGCAGGTCGACGAGGGCAACGTCAGCAAGATCTACGCCAAGGGCGACGCGATCCAGGGCCAGCTGAAGAAGGCCCGGGACAATCCCGAGGGCGAGGGGACGTACACCAAGTTCACGACCGAGCGGCCGACGTTCGCGGACGACAAGCTCTGGGCGGATCTGACCGAGCACGACGTCACCGTCACGGCCGAGCCGGTCGTCCAGCACCGCAGCTGGCTGGCCAACCTGCTGATCGCGCTCGCCCCGATGCTGATCCTGGTCGTCCTGTGGGTCCTCATCGCCCGGCGGATGCGCGGGGCGATGGGCGGCGCGGGCGGCATGCTCGGCCGCAAGCCACCGCCCAAGCCGGTCGAGCTGGAGGCGGGCAAGCCGCGCACCACCTTCGCGGACGTGGCCGGCATCGACGAGGTCGCGGGCGAGCTCAACGACGTCGTCGACTTCCTGAAGAATCCCGGTGCCTACCGGCGGATGGGCGCCAAGATGCCCCGGGGCGTCCTGCTGACCGGCCCGCCCGGCACCGGCAAGACGCTGCTCGCACGCGCGGTGGCCGGTGAGGCGGGGGTGCCGTTCTTCTCGGCGTCCGCGTCCGAGTTCATCGAGATGATCGTGGGCGTGGGCGCCTCCCGGGTGCGGGAGCTGTTCGCCGAGGCCCGGAAGGTGGCGCCGTCGATCATCTTCATCGACGAGATCGACACCATCGGCCGGGCCCGCGGCGGCGGCTCCGGCATGGGCGGCCACGACGAGCGCGAGCAGACCCTGAACCAGATCCTCACGGAGATGGACGGCTTCTCGGGCGCCGAGGGCGTCATCGTCATCGCCGCCACCAACCGCGCCGACATCCTCGACCCGGCCCTGACCCGCCCGGGCCGCTTCGACCGCGTGGTGAGCGTCTCGCCCCCCGACCGGGGCGGCCGGGAGGCCATCCTGGAGATCCACACCCGCGAGATCCCGCTCGCCCCGGACGTCGACCTCGCCCAGGTCGCCCGTACGACGCCGGGGATGACGGGCGCCGAACTGGCCAACCTCGCCAACGAGGCGGCCCTCCTCGCGGTCAAGCGCAAGCAGGACCGGGTGACGCAGGCCAACCTCTCCGAGGCCCTGGAGAAGGTCCAGCTCGGTGCCGAACGCCCGCTGGTGATGCCCGAGGAGGAACGCCGGCGCACCGCCTACCACGAGAGCGGGCACGCCCTGCTGGGCATGCTGCAGCCGGGCGCCGACCCCGTCCGCAAGATCACCATCGTGCCGCGCGGGCGGGCGCTCGGCGTGACGCTGTCCACGCCGGACGCCGACAGGTACGCGTACACGGAGGAGTACCTGCGCGGCCGGATCATCGGCGCGCTCGGCGGGATGGCGGCCGAGCACGTCGTGTACGACGTGATCACCACCGGCTCGGAGAGCGACCTCGAACAGGTCACCCGGATCGCGCGCGGCATGGTCGGCCGCTGGGGCATGAGCGAACTGGTCGGCCGGCTGTCCGCCCTGCCCGGCGACGCCCAGCAGGCCTACGGGCTGGCCGCCGCCCCGGGCACCCTGGACGCCATCGACGACGAGATGCGGCGCGTCGTCGACGAGTGCTACGCGGAGGCCGTCCGCAAGCTGCGCGACCACCGCGGACAGCTCGACGCCCTCGCCGAGGCGCTGCTGGCCAACGAGACGCTGGACGAGGCGGACGCCTACCGGATCGCCGGGATCACCCGGCTGACGAAGGACGTCCCGGAGGCGTGAGCGCCGCCGTCCCCGCCCCCGCACACGGTGAGGGACCGGGCGGGGGCGGGCGGGCGAGCCGCGGTCGCCGTCAGCGCGTGCGGGCGACGAGGTAGCGGAACACGTTCGACATCCACACCGTGCCGTCCGGCCGCCGGTGGGGATGCAGGGCCTCGGCCAGTTCCTTGTCCACCTGCTCCTGGTCGGTGGCGGCGATGGCCGCGTCGAACAGTCCCGTCGACAGCAGCCCGCGCACCGCGCTGTCGACGTCGGCGTACCCGAACGGGCACGCCACACGGCCGGAACCGTCCGGTGCGAGTCCGGCCCGGTGGGCGACCTCCTCCAGGTCGTCGCGCAGGGCCGGGCGCCAGCTGCCCGGGCTGCGCAGCGGATCCGCCAGCTTGGTGGCCACCCGCAGCACGGACGTCGTGGCGCACCGCTCCGGCGGGCCCCAGCCGGCCAGCACCACGGCCGCCCCCCGCGCGGCGAGCGGCGTCGCCTCCGCCAGCAGCCCGCCCAGGCCCTCGGAGTCGCCCGCAAGACATCCGATGGGCTCGAAGGCGGTCACCAGGGTGAACGCGGGCGCCGCCGGGTCCCGCGTGTCGCGGGGGACACCCTCGACGATCCGGGCGTCCGCACGCGCGCGTGCGTCCCGTGCCTCGGGCGCCTCGGGCAGCAGCCGCTGCCGCGCGAGGGCCAGGCGCTCCGGGGAGCCGGAGTCGACGCCGGTCACCGCAGCGCCCCGTGAGGCGGCCATCAGCAGGGCCAGCCCGGAACCGCAGCCCAGGCCCAGCATCCGCGTGCCGCCGCCGACGTCCAGTCGCTCGTAGACGGCCTCGTAGAGCGGCACGAGCATCCGCTCCTGTATCTCGGACCAGTCACGCGCGCGTGCATCCAGGTCCACGCCGGGCGTCGCCCTCGCGTGGGGTGAGTGCTGCCGCACGAGCGTAGGTGTCATAGGAAAGTGCCCCAATCGCCGACTGTTGCCGATGTGCCCGATTCCATGGCCCCCGTGCAGTGCGCTCGCACTCCCCCCGTATGCCAGGTAACTCCGGGCTCGCCGTGGCGTCCAGTGGTAGCGACGACCGGTTTGCCCGATCCCCGCCCGAGTGGCGAGATTTCACTTCCCGGCAACGTGCGCCAGGCCGCGCGTTACGTCCGGTAGCCCCTGCCCGGTCTCCCCGGCGGATGGCCGGATCATGCCGCTCGGCGATGACAGCGGGTGGCGGCGGCGCGGAAGAGGCCGTTTCGGCCAAGGCCGGCGGGCCGTGCGGACGTCCCGCGGTGCCCGGAACGCTCCCGGGACGGGGCGGTGCCGCACGCCGGCGGCCGACCCGGTAACGTCACGCCCGTCGACGCGCCCGCCCAGGGGGCGCCCTTCCGTTTCGACGGCGGCCGAAACGCCCCTTGCGCGTCCGCGAGCACCACGCACCCCGGCGCGTGGACGGGGCCTACGCGCCGGCGCGTACGTCGGACTACGCACCAGCTTGGTACGAGCTGTGAGGCTTCTCCGCAGATCAGCGCACCCGCCCTCGTCGGGACGCATCAGTGGCAACTGACGGGTACGTGCAAATTATTTGGGATGCCCCGGAATAGGAACACAGCGGCACCCCGGCTCGTTGTCATTACGTGAGCACGACACCACCTGTTCTCGCCGCAGAGCTGGCGCAGGCGTGGGCCGACATTCAGCGGCACCACCCCGAGCTGCCCGATCTTGCCGCGCCCGAGTCCCTGATCGGAGAGTCGTCGTCCGCCTGCGGGCACGAACTCTCCTTCGAACGACTGCTTCACGAGGCAGTCCACGGCATCGCCGCCGCGCGCGGAGTGCGCGATACCTCCCGCGCCGGCCGGTACCACAACCGACGATTCCTCGCGATCGCCGAGGAGCTGGGCCTGGACCACCCCGAGGAGCCGCATCCCAGCAGCGGCTTCTCCCTGGTCACGCTCACCCCCGAGGCGAAGCGCCGCTACCGTCCGACGATCGAACGCCTCCAGCGCGCGCTGAAGGCCCACACCGCCGCGACCGCGACCGACTCGGCCCGCAGCTTCCGCGGTCCGGCCGCCCGCCACGGCTCCTCCGGCGGCGGGGTCCGCGTGAAGGCGGTCTGCGACTGCGGCCGCAACGTGCGCGTCGTCCCGTCGGTCCTGGCGCAGGCCCCGATCATGTGCGGCGGCTGCGGCAAGCCGTTCCGCATCCCGGAGGTGGTGGGCGCGGCGGCGAGCTGACGGTCCGGCTGCTCGTGGCGGCCGGACCGTGACCCAGGGCCCTCGGTCGGGAGGGCCGGCGGCGTGTGGCAGAATGGACAGCTGTACTCGACAGCCGCACAGGACCCCTCTCTCCTCCGGCTGACGCGTCCGTCGGGCACTCGGGTACCGCAACCCCACGCGGCTCTCTCGCCGTGCCCAACCACGTCAATCCAGGAGAACCCACTCCCGTGGCAGTCAAGATCAAGCTGAAGCGTCTGGGCAAGATCCGTTCGCCTCACTACCGCATCGTCGTCGCCGACTCCCGTACCCGCCGTGACGGCCGGGCCATCGAGGAGATCGGCAAGTACCACCCGACGTACAACCCGTCGGTGATGGAGGTCGACGCCGAGCGCGTGGCGTACTGGCTCGGTGTCGGCGCCCAGCCGACCGAGCCCGTGCTCGCCATCCTGAAGAAGACCGGCGACTGGCAGAAGTTCAAGGGCGAGCCCGCCCCGGCTCCGCTGCTCGTGGCCGCCGAGAAGTCGGCCCGTCCGTCCTTCGAGGCGCTCGGTGGCGACGACGAGGGCAAGGGTGAGGCCATCACCCAGAAGAAGAAGGCCGACAAGAAGGACGAGGCGGCTGCCGCCGAGTCCGAGTCGACCGAGGCCTGAGCATGCTCGAGGAGGCTCTCGAGCACCTCGTGAAGGGCATCGTCGACAACCCTGACGATGTGCAGGTGGCCTCGCGCAACCTGCGCCGCGGGCGAGTGCTCGAGGTCCGGGTCCACCCGGACGACCTCGGCAAGGTGATCGGCCGCAACGGCCGCACCGCACGCGCCCTGCGTACCGTCGTGGGCGCCATCGGCGGCCGCGGTGTCCGCGTCGACCTCGTCGACGTGGACCACGTCCGCTGACGCTTCGCAACGCAGCACCGGCTCGGGCCGGGGAAGGCCTCTGGGCCGTCCCCGGCCCGCAGTCGTATGACAGGAGATCAAGCACAGTGCAGCTGGTAGTCGCGCGCATCGGCCGCGCCCACGGGATCAAGGGCGAGGTCACCGTCGAGGTCCGCACCGACGAGCCGGAACTGCGGCTCGGGCCCGGTGCCGTACTGACCACCGACCCCGCCTCCGTCGGGCCGCTCACCATCGAGACCGGCCGGGTCCACAGCGGCCGCCTCCTCCTGCGCTTCGCCGGTGTGAGCGACCGCACCGCCGCCGAGGCGCTGCGCAACACCCTCCTCATCGCCGACGTCGACCCCGACGAACTGCCCGAGGAGGAGGACGAGTACTACGACCACCAGCTCATCGATCTCGACGTGGTGACCAAGGACGGCGAGGAGGTCGGCCGCATCACCGAGATCTCCCACCTGCCCACCCAGGACCTGTTCGTCGTGGAGCGCCCCGACGGCAGCGAGGTCTACGTGCCGTTCGTGTCGGAGATCGTCACCGAGGTCGACCTGGAGGAGCAGCGTGCCGTCATCGACCCGCCGCCCGGCCTGATCGACGACCGGGCCGAGATCGCCTCCTCGCGCGACGCCTCCGGGGACGATGCGTGATGCGGCTCGACGTCGTCACGATCTTCCCCGAGTACCTGGAACCGCTGAACGTCTCTCTCGTCGGCAAGGCACGCGCGCGCGGACAGCTGAACGTCCACGTGCACGACCTGCGCGACTGGACCTACGACCGGCACAACACCGTCGACGACACCCCGTACGGCGGCGGCCCCGGCATGGTGATGAAGACCGAGCCGTGGGGCGACGCGCTGGACTCCGTCCTGGCCGACGGCTACGAGACGGGCTCCGGCGAGCCCGCCCTCATCGTGCCGACGCCCAGCGGCCGGCCCTTCACCCAGGAACTCGCCGTCCACCTCTCCGAGCGCCCCTGGCTGATCTTCACGCCCGCCCGCTACGAGGGCATCGACCGGCGTGTCATCGACGAGTACGCGTCCCGGATGCCCGTGTACGAGGTGTCCATCGGCGACTACGTGCTCGCCGGCGGCGAGGCGGCCGTACTGGTCGTCACCGAGGCCGTGGCACGGCTGCTGCCCGGCGTCCTGGGCAACGCAGAATCCCACCGGGACGACTCCTTCGCCCCCGGTGCCATGGCCAACCTCCTCGAGGGTCCCGTCCACACCAAGCCGCCCCTGTGGCGCGGGCGCGGCATCCCGGACGTGCTGCTCAGCGGCCACCACGGCAAGATCGCCCGCTGGCGCCGCGACGAGGCCCTGCGGCGCACCACGGCCAACCGGCCCGACCTGATCGAGCGGTGCGACCCCGAGGCCTTCGACAAGAAGGACCGCGAGATGCTCTCCATCCTGGGCTGGGAACCCGACCCGGACGGGGAACCGTACGGCCGATTTTGGCGCAGGACGCCGGGCGTGGAACAATAGGCCGCTGTTGTGCGTCCGTCCGGAGCGCGCCCCTGCCACAGGGGGACACGACGCCCGTCCCGACCCGCACAGCCCTGATTCCGAAACACCTAGTTTCCGTTGATGACCTGTGGCATCAGCGAGGAAAGCAGACGAAATGTCTCACCTGCTCGACACCGTCGACGCCGCGTCGCTGCGCAGCGACGTCCCGGCCTTCCGCCCCGGCGACACCGTCAACGTGCACGTCCGCGTCATCGAGGGCAACCGCTCCCGTGTGCAGCAGTTCAAGGGCGTAGTCATCCGCCGCCAGGGTGCCGGCGTGCGCGAGACCTTCACGGTCCGCAAGGTCTCCTTCTCCGTCGGCGTCGAGCGCACCTTCCCGGTGCACACCCCGATCGTGGAGAAGATCGAGCTCGTCACCCGCGGTGACGTCCGTCGCGCCAAGCTGTACTACCTGCGCGAGCTGCGCGGCAAGGCCGCGAAGATCAAGGAGAAGCGCGAGAGCTGAGCGCTCTCCGAGGTCCACGGCGGAGCCGGATAACATCTGGCTCCGATGGACACCGAAGCACAGCCCACGGAGCGCGACCGCTCCTCCCGCCCTTCCGACGCCGAGCAGACCTCGGTCCCGGAGGGCCCGGAGGGACGGTCGCGTTCCGCGTTCTCGGCGTGGCTCGCCGACTGGGTGCCGGGCGGGCGGATCACCGTGACCCTGCTCGTCCTCCTGGCCTTCCTGCTGCTGCTCAGCACCTTCGTGCTGCGCCCCTTCCAGATCCCCAGCGGATCCATGGAGCGCGGATTGAGGATCGGCGACCGGGTTCTCGTAAACAAGTTGGCGTACCGTTTCGGTGGCCGGCCGCAGCGGGGCGACATCGTCGTCTTCGACGGTACCGGGTTCTTCGGGCACGGCGACTACATCAAACGCGTTGTCGGTGTGGGCGGGGACCACGTGGTGTGCTGCGACAAGGAGGGGAGGGTCCAGGTGAACGACCGTTCGGTCGACGAGTCGGCGTTCCTGTACCCCGGTGACCGTCCGTCCACCGTGCCCTTCGACGTCGTGGTGCCCGACGGCACCCTGTTCGTCCTCGGTGACCACCGCGGCGACTCCAGCGACTCCCGCGACCACCTGGGCTCGCCGGGCGGCGGCATGGTCCCGGTGGACGAGGTGATCGGCCGCGCCGACTGGATCGTCTGGCCCTTCGGCCACGCCACCCACCTCGACCGTCCCGACGCCTACGCGCGCGTGCCCGCGACGGCACCGGCCGCCAAGGGCGCCGATGGGTAGCCGGGGCAAGCCGCGCGGGGCGCCCAGCAGCCCCGCGGAGGACCTCCTGCCCACCGGGTCCCGGCGCGCCGCCGCTCCGTCCGGCGGCCGGTCCCGTGCCGAGCGGCGCAAGCTCCAGCGCAAGGTCAAGCGGCGCCGCAGACGCGGTGCCGTCAAGGAGATTCCGCTCCTCATCGGCGTCGCCGTCCTCATCGCACTGGTCCTGAAGACCTTCCTCGTCCAGGCCTTCGTCATCCCGTCGGGCTCCATGGAGCAGACGATCCGGATCGGCGACCGGGTCCTGGTCGACAAACTCACCCCCTGGTTCGGCTCCGAGCCGCAGCGGGGGGACGTCGTCGTCTTCCGCGACCCCGGCGGCTGGCTCCAGGGCGAGCAGACCACCAAGAAGGACGACCCCGTCGTCGTCAAGCAGGTCAAGGAGGGTCTCGCCTTCATCGGCCTGCTGCCGTCCGACGACGAGAAGGACCTCATCAAGCGGGTCGTCGGGGTCGGCGGGGACCACGTCAAGTGCTGCGACACCCAGGGGCGGATCACCGTCAACGGCGTTCCGCTGAACGAGGACTACCTGTATCCCGGCGACGTTCCCTCCACCACGCCGTTCGACGTCACCGTCCCCGAGGGGCGGCTGTGGGTGATGGGCGACCACCGGTCCAACTCCGCCGACTCCCGTGTCCACCAGGACACCGACCACGGCACGGTCTCCGAGGACGAGGTGGTGGGGCGGGCCATGGTGATCGCCTGGCCGTTCGGTCACTGGACCACGCTGGACGAACCGAAAACGTACGCGTCCGTGTCCGACTCGGCCTCCGGTTCGGCCGCTGTCCCCGCCCTGTCGCATAGGGTTGCCCCCGACGATCCGAACGCAATGATTCAACTCCCGATCCCTGCGGAACTCCCGCTCGTTATGGGAGTGGTGGGCCTGCGCCGTGTACGGGGCAGGCGGTGGCAGAGAGTAAGGAGTTGGCGTGGGGGATGTGGCGGTTGGCGCACGGTCCGGTCACGACGGCGAGGAACATCCGGAACGCCCCACGGAAGCGGCCGGCCCGTCCACGGACGGCGCCCAGGCCTTCGCGAGCGACTCCGGGACGGCCGAGGACGGCAGGGTGACGGACGAACAGAACGGGACCGAGGACGAAGGAGTGGGCGGAACCCCGCCCGCGAAGCGCCCCGAGGCCAAGAAGCAGCGTTCCTTCTGGAAGGAACTGCCGATCCTCATCGGCATCGCGCTGGTGCTCGCGCTGCTGATCAAGACTTTCCTGGTGCAGGCGTTCTCGATCCCGTCCGCATCGATGCAGAACACCCTCACGGAGGGTGACCGCGTCCTGGTGGACAAGCTCACCCCGTGGTTCGGCTCGGAACCCGAGCGCGGCGAGGTCGTCGTCTTCCACGACCCCGACCAGTGGCTGGCCGGCGAGCCGACGCCCGAGCCGAACGCGCTGCAGACGGTCCTCAGCTGGATCGGTCTGATGCCGTCCGCGGACGAGAAGGACCTGATCAAGCGCGTCATCGGAGTCGGCGGCGACACGGTCGAGTGCAACGGCACGGGCCCGCTCAAGGTCAACGGCCTGGCGCTGAACGAGCCGTACGTCTACCCCGGCAACACGCCGTGCAGCGACGACGACCAGGGCGGCCGGTTCAAGGTGAAGGTCCCCGAGGGCTCCATCTGGGTCATGGGCGACCACCGGCAGAACTCCGCGGACTCCCGCTACAACCAGTCGGACAAGCACGGCGGCATGGTGCCCGTGAAGGAGGTCGTCGGCCGCGCCATCGTGGTCGCCTGGCCGATCAACCACTGGGACACCCTGCCGGTGCCGGAGACCTTCGACCAGGACGGTCTGACGAACCCGCCGTCGGCCGCCGCCGCGCTCACGGTCGCACCCCAGGGCCTCGCCCTCGCCGGCGTCGCCCCGGTCGTCTGGTGGCGCCGCAGGAGGGCCGCCCCCGCCGAGACCCGCTGAAGCACCGCGGAGCCCGTCCCTCCGGGCCGGCCGGTCTCCGGCGCCGGGAGGGGCTGCCCCGTTCGGGTACTGCCCGGTAGGGTGCGGATCCATGGGTGGCGAGAGCACGACACGTACGGCCCCGCACGGCGGAGGCGCAGGCAAGACCCCGGCGGCCGGCAGGACCGGGCAGCGGCTGTCCGGCATCGCCGTGGCGCTCGGCCTGGTGCTGTTCCTCGGCGGCTTCGCCTGGGGAGCGGTGGTCTACCGGCCCTACACCGTGCCGACCAGTTCCATGACGCCGACGATCCACGCCGGTGACCGGGTGCTCGCGCAGCGGATCGACGGCACGGACGTCCACCGCGGCGACGTCGTCGTCTTCAAGGACGCGACCTGGGCCAACGCCCCCATGGTCAAGCGCGTGGTCGCCATCGGCGGGGACACCGTCTCCTGCTGCCAGGAGGGCAAGCTCAAGGTCAACGGCAAGGTGATCGACGAGCCCTACCTGCCCGCCGGTATGCCGGCCGAGATCACCAACTTCCCGACCGTGACCGTCCCCGAGGGGCGCCTGTTCCTGCTCGGCGACGAGCGCGACAACTCCGTGGACTCCACCGCCCACCTCACCGACGCCGCCGGCGGCACCGTGTCGCGCGGCGCCGTGGACGCCCGTGTCGACGCCGTCGTGTGGCCCATGAACGGCATGCTCGAACGGCCGACGGGCTTCGAGACGCTGGGCGGCCTCTCCTCGCCGGGTCCGCTGAGCACGGTCGTGGCGCTGGTGATCGCCGGTGCCGTACTGATCCTCGGCGGCGCCGCGTACGGCCCGATCGCCAAACGGTCCGCCGGCTCCCGCGCCCGGGCCGGGACGGAGCCCACCGGTGGCCGCTGAGACGACGGCCGGCCGGGAGACCTGCGAGGGCGGGCTGCGCAAGGTCGCCCGGGTGGTGCTGCTCGACCCCGAAGACCGCATCCTGCTGCTGCACGGCCACGAACCGGACGACCCGGCCGACGACTGGTGGTTCACCCCCGGTGGCGGTGTGGAGGGCGACGAGACCCGCGAGGAGGCCGCCCGGCGGGAACTCCAGGAGGAGACCGGCATCGCCGACGTCGAACTCGGCCCCGTGCTGTGGCGGCGCAGATGCTCCTTCCCGTTCACGGGCCGCCGCTGGGACCAGGACGAGTGGTACTACCTGGCCCGCACCACCCAGACCGCGACCGAGGCGGCAGGCCTGACCGAACTGGAGCGGCGCAGCGTCGCCGGAGCGCGCTGGTGGACGTGTCGGGAACTGACCCGCGCACGTGAGACGGTGTATCCGACCAGACTCGCCGAGCTGCTGCGCACGCTGCTCGACGAAGGTCCTCCGGCCGGACCGGTGACCCTGGACACCGAAATCGTCTAGGGGCACGCGGGACTGGCGCACAATGGGGGGATCGCACGGCTGAAGGGGAACATGCCATGAGCGCCGAGGACCTCGAGAAGTACGAGACCGAGATGGAGCTCAAGCTCTACCGGGAGTACCGCGACGTCGTCGGTCTGTTCAAATACGTGATCGAGACCGAGCGACGTTTCTACCTCACCAACGACTACGAGATGCAGGTGCATTCGGTCCAGGGCGAGGTGTTCTTCGAGGTGTCCATGGCCGACGCCTGGGTGTGGGACATGTACCGGCCGGCCCGGTTCGTGAAGCAGGTGCGGGTGCTGACGTTCAAGGACGTGAACATCGAGGAGCTCAACAAGAGCGACCTGGAGCTACCTGGCGGGTGACGGAGTTTTCCACAACCGGTGAGTAGTTCACCGTGAGCGACGGGATCGGCCCGTCTGCGTGATCGTGGGCGCCGGAGGTGGTGCCGACATGAACGCACGAGGTGCGCTGGGCAAGTACGGCGAGACGCTCGCCGCCCGCCGGCTGGGTGAGGCCGGACTGACGGTCCTGGAACGCAACTGGCGGTGCGGCAGGGCCGGCGAGATCGACATCGTCGCCCGGGACGGGGACGTCCTGGTCGTCTGCGAGGTCAAGACCCGCAGGGGTGGCGCGTTCGAACACCCGATGGCCGCCGTGACCCCCGACAAGGCGGAACGGCTGCGCCGTCTCGCCGAGCGCTGGATCCAGACCCACGGGGGAGCCCCGCCCGGAGGCGTCCGCATCGACCTGGTGGGCGTGCTCCTGCCGCGGCGAGGCGCGCCCGTCGTCGAGCACGCGCGGGGGGTGGCGTGATGGGGTTCGCGCGTACGTGCTCCGTGGCGCTGGTCGGCGTCGAAGGCGTGGTGGTCGAGGTGCAGGCCGACCTCGAACCGGGCGTGGCGGCGTTCACCCTGGTCGGGCTGCCGGACAAGAGCCTGACCGAGAGCCGGGACCGGGTCAGGGCGGCGGTGGTGAACTCGGGCGCGGAGTGGCCGCAGAAGAAACTGACGGTGGGCCTCAGCCCGGCATCGGTGCCCAAGAGCGGCAGCGGGTTCGACCTGGCGGTCGCCGCGGCCGTGCTCGGCGCCGCCGAGCGGATCGACCCGCGGGTACTGGCCGACATCCTGATGATCGGGGAACTGGGCCTGGACGGACGGGTGCGGCCGGTGCGCGGCATCCTGCCGGCGGTACTGGCCGCCGCGGAGGCCGGGTACGAGCAGGTGGTCGTGCCCGAGTGCGCCGCCGCCGAGGCCTCCCTGGTGCCCGGTGTGTCCATCCTCGGCGTGCGCAGCCTGCGCCAGCTGATCGCCGTCCTCGCCGACGAACCCGTGCCGGAGGAGGAGCAGGAACGGCAGGGCGGGCCCGACCCGCTCATGGCCGGCCTGCGCATGCCCGGCACGGGCATGCACGGCATGGGCGCCGCCCAGTACGCCCACGATCACGACCTCGCCGACGTCGTCGGCCAGACCTCGGCGCGCACGGCGGTGGAGGTCGCCGCGGCCGGCGGACACCACCTGTTCCTGGAGGGACCGCCCGGTGCCGGCAAGACCATGCTCGCCGAACGGCTGCCCGCGATCCTGCCCCGGCTGGGCCGGGCGGAGTCGCTGGAGGTCACCGCGGTGCACTCGGTGGCGGGCCTGCTGCCGCCGGGCAAACCCCTCATCGACGTCGCCCCCTACTGCGCGCCGCACCACTCCGCCACGATGCAGGCCCTCGTCGGCGGCGGACCCGGCGTGGCACGGCCCGGCGCCGTGTCGCTCGCGCACCGGGGCGTCCTGTTCCTGGACGAGACCCCCGAGTTCAGCAGCCATGCCCTCGACGCGCTGCGCCAGCCCCTGGAGGCCGGGCACGTCGTCATCGCGCGCAGCGCGGGCGTGGTGCGGTTCCCGGCGCGCTTCCTGATGGTGCTCGCCGCCAACCCCTGCCCGTGCGGGCGCTTCTCGCGGAAGGACGACCTGTGCGAGTGCTCGCCCGCGTCGATCCGCCGCTACCAGGCCAGGCTGTCCGGTCCCCTGCTCGACCGGGTCGACCTCCGCGTCGAGGTGGACCGGGTCACGCGCAGGGAGCTCGCGGGGGACGGCACCCGGGGCGACTCCACCGCGACGGTCGCCGACCGGGTGCGTGCGGCTCGCGAACGGGCCGCCGCCCGCCTCGCCGGCACCCCGTGGCGCTCGAACAGCGAGGTGCCCGGACGGGAGCTGCGCAGCCGGTGGTACGCCGCGCCCGGCGCCCTGGAGGACGCGGAGCGCTGCCTCGAACGGGGTGTGCTCACCGCTCGGGGCCTCGACCGGGTCCTGCGCGTCGCCTGGACCGTCGCGGACCTCGTCGGCCACGACCGGCCCGACGCGAGGGACGTCGCCCTGGCACTGCAACTGCGCACGGGGGTGCCGCGCGGCGTTCCCATGGAGCTGGGAGCGCTGACATGAACAGGGGCGACGGCAGTGATGCGGGCGGCGACGGGAGCCCGCGTGACGGTGTGGGCCGGGGGGAACGGGTGGGGGGCGAGTCCGTGGAGGGTGAGCTGCTCGGCCGGGTCTTCCTCACGCGGGTCATCGAGCCAGGCGACGGGACCGGCGGACGGTGGGTGCGGGAGCGGGGTGTCACGGAGGTGGTGCGGCGGCTGCGGGAGGGCGGGCGCGCCCTGCCGGGCGTGAGCGGAAAGCGGTGGGCCGGGCTCTGCGCCCGGGCCGCCCGGGCCGACCCGCGCGGGGACCTCGCCGTCGCGCGGGCGGCCGGGGTGCGGTTCGTGGCGCCCGGCGACGCCGAGTGGCCCCGGCAGCTCGACGACCTGGGGGACGCCCGGCCCCTCGGGCTGTGGGTGCGCGGCCGGCCCAGCCTGCGCATGTGGGCGCTGCGGTCGGTGGCGGTCGTGGGCGCCCGCGCCTGCACCGAGTACGGCGCCCACATGGCGGCCACCCTCGCCGCCGGCCTCGCCGAACGCGGCTGGGTCGTGGTGTCCGGCGGAGCGTACGGCGTCGACGGCGCCGCGCACCGGGGCGCCCTCGGCGCGGGCGGTGCCACCGCGGCCGTCCTCGCCTGCGGGGTCGACCGTCCCTACCCGCCCGGACACACCGGGCTGATCACCCGGATCGCGGAGCAGGGACTGGTCGTCGGGGAGCTGCCGCCGGGTGATCACCCGACACCGAGCAGATTCGTCCTGCGCAACCGCGTGATCGCCGCGCTCACCCGGGGTACCGTCGTCGTCGAGGCGGCCCTGCGCAGCGGCTCGCTGGTCACGGCACGGGCGGCACAGCGTCTGGGCCGGCACACCATGGGAGTGCCCGGGCCGGCCACCAGCGGGCTGTCCGCGGGAGTGCACGAGCTGCTGCGCGGCGACGCCGTACTGGTCACCGACGCCGCGGAGGTCGTCGAGCTGGTCGGCGACATGGGTGAACTGGCCCCGGACCGGCGAGGCCCGGTACTGCCCACCGACCTGCTGGAACCCCGGACCCGGCAGGTGCTGGCCGGGCTCCCGGCGCGCGGCACGGCCGCGGTGGCCGACGTCGCGCGCCGCGCACAGACCACGCAGGACGACGCGGTCGCGAGACTGTACGAGCTTCGAGCACTCGGTTACGTCGAACGACACGGCGACGGCTGGAAGTTGACACGCCAGGCGATGATCTCGGTCCGTGGCGGCCGGGGCCCGCGCTGACCGAGCGTGTTCGGCCGTCCGGGGGAAGCCCGACGCCCTTGGGGATTCCCGCAGTTGGGTGATTCGGATGATCACGCTGAGCGATCGGCGTCCCCCCAGTTGGGCGTTCAGCGGAACGTATCTGCGTACGACCCCCCGGCCGTCCTTCGCCCACCGCGACAGTCCAGTCACGCTACGCTCACGAGGACCCCCACGCAGACAGGCGACAACAGGCGACAACCAGACAGCAGACCGGCGGCCTCACCACAGGCACACCACATCACGGCAGAACGGCACAAGGCGACGAATGCCCCAGCACACCTCCGGGTCCGACCGGGCGGCGCTCCCCCCAGCCGCCCGCGACGGTGGCAGCGTGCGACCGCCCGCCCCCTCGACGCTCGACGAGCTGTGGCGGTCGTACAAGGCGACGGGGGACGAGCGGCTGCGGGAACAGCTGATCCTGCACTACTCGCCCCTGGTGAAGTACGTGGCGGGCCGGGTGAGCGTGGGGCTCCCGCCCAATGTCGAGCAGGCGGACTTCGTCTCCTCCGGGGTGTTCGGGCTGATCGACGCGATCGAGAAGTTCGACGTCGACCGGGAGATCAAGTTCGAGACCTACGCGATCACCCGGATCCGGGGCGCGATGATCGACGAGCTGAGGGCGCTGGACTGGATCCCGCGGTCCGTGCGGCAGAAGGCGCGGAGCGTGGAGCGGGCCTACGCGACGCTGGAGGCGCGGCTGCGGCGGACCCCGTCGGAGGGCGAGGTGGCCGGCGAGATGGGCATCGCGGTGGAGGACCTGCACGCGGTCTTCAGCCAGCTGTCCCTGGCCAACGTCGTGGCCCTGGAGGAGCTGCTGCACGCCGGGGGCGAGGGCGGGGGCCGGCTCAGCCTCATGGACACCCTGGAGGACACCGCCGCCGACAACCCGGTGGAGATCGCCGAGGACCGCGAACTGCGGCGCTTCCTGGCGCGGGCGATCAACACGCTGCCCGAACGCGAGAAGACCGTCGTCACCCTGTACTACTACGAGGGACTCACCCTCGCCGAGATCGGCAACGTGCTGGGCGTGACCGAGAGCCGGGTCAGCCAGATCCACACCAAGTCCGTACTGCAGCTCCGTGCGAAGCTGGCGGCATTCGGCCGCTGACCTGGCCGTACGTCCCCCGTCCGGCCGCACCGGTGGCCTGGTCCGCGGCCCGGGAGCCGGGTGGGTGACTCCCGTACGGGGGAACGCCTCCGTAAAGTGGTGACGTGCCAAGGATTCGAGCGGCCTCCGTGGCCGAGCACCGGTCGATGCAGCGTGCCGCCCTGCTGGACGCGGCACGCTCCCTGCTGTCCGACGGCGGGACGGAGGCGCTGACCTTCCCCGCCCTCGCCGAGCGGACGGGTCTCGCCCGTTCGTCCGTCTACGAGTACTTCCGGTCCCGGGCCGCGGTCGTCGAGGAGCTGTGCGCCGTCGACTTCCCCGTCTGGGCCGCGGAGGTCGAGGCGGCGATGGAGCGCGAGGCGACGCCCGAGGGCAGGGTCGAGGCGTATGTGCGCCGGCAGCTCGACCTGGTCGGGGACCGGAGGCACCGGGCCGTGGTGGCCATCTCCGCGAGCGAACTGGACGCCGGCGCCCGGGAGAAGATCCGGGCGGCGCACGGCGGTCTGGTCGCGATGATCGTCGAGGCGCTGGGCGAGATGGGGCACGAGCAGCCGCGGCTGGCGGCGATGCTGCTCCAGGGGGTCGTGGACGCGGCCGTGCGGCGGATCGAGCTCGGGGCGGCCGAGGAACCGGCGGTGATCACGGAGGCGGCTGTCTCCATGGCGTTGCGAGGCGTCCGGGGCTGACCGCCCGGGCCGTCGAGGCCCTCGGTGCGCCCAGGGTGCCCAGCCTTCTCGCCCCCCGGGGGGCGTGGTGCCGGGCCCGGCGTTCACCGGGGCCGCCCCTGCCTCCGCGGGGGGTGCCGACCAGGCCGGTACAGGCGCGCGGGCACGCGCCTAGGGCCGCGGCCCGGTGGGGAGGGGGACTCCCAGCACCGGCAGCAGTCTCGACGGGCCCGCGCCGAGCAGCCACGGCGGCAGCAGCGCGAGCGGGTTCAGATAGACATCGCCTCTCAGCACCCCCCAGTGCAGGCACGCCGAGCAGTGGGAACCCGTCGGTTCCACCCTGCCCAGCAGTTCTCCGGCGGCGACCTCGTCGCCCTTGTGCACCGACGCCCGCACCGGTTCGTACGTCGTCCGCAGCGGCGGGTCGCCCGTTCCCGTCAGTTCCAGCGAGACGACACCTCTCCCCGCGACCCGCCCGGCGAAGGACACCCTTCCCGCAGCCACCGCCCGCACGGCGGTCCCGGCCGGCGCGGCGAGGTCCACGCCGCGGTGCCCCGGGCCGTACGGCGTCGACGGGGGCTCCCAGCCCCGCAGGACCGCGGGCCGGGTGCCGGCCGGCCAGAACCGGGCGACGGCCGGCACCGCCGGGCCCGGCTCCTGCCGGGGGCCCGCCACGCCGACCGCCACCGGTGCCACCGGCCGTTCCGGTCGCGGCGGCGCCGGGGCCATGACGGCCAGCAGCATCGCCACCCACGTACACACACCCGCACATCGCCTCGCTCGCATGCGAGAACCGTCCCGCACCGGGACCGGCCGCCGTCCGGCCCTGTGGACCACTCGCCGGTTGTGGACGGCTGCGTCACCCGGTGCCCCTCCGGTCCCGTACACTTCTGGTGGCGATCCGGGTGACCGGGTCGACTTCGCACGCCCCGACACGAGGCCGTCAAAGATCTCGTGTCAGCGCCCCTCGGTCCCTTGTGGCACGGCGCATCGCGGGCGTCAGGCGCGGGAGCCGTCCGGCTTCCGCGGCACAACCGAGAAACTCAAGGAGATACGGCCATGGCCGTCGTCACGATGCGGGAGCTGCTGGAGAGCGGCGTCCACTTCGGTCACCAGACCCGTCGCTGGAACCCGAAGATGAAGCGCTTCATCTTCACCGAGCGCAACGGCATCTACATCATCGACCTGCTCCAGTCGCTGTCGTACATCGACCGCGCCTACGAGTTCGTCAAGGAGACCGTCGCCCACGGCGGCACGGTCATGTTCGTCGGCACGAAGAAGCAGGCGCAGGAGGCCATCGCCGAGCAGGCCACCCGCGTCGGCATGCCCTACGTCAACCAGCGCTGGCTGGGCGGCATGCTCACCAACTTCTCGACCGTCTACAAGCGCCTGCAGCGCCTGAAGGAGCTCGAGCAGATCGACTTCGAGGACGTGGCCGCCTCCGGCCTCACCAAGAAGGAGCTGCTGGTCCTCTCCCGCGAGAAGGCCAAGCTGGAGAAGACCCTCGGCGGTATCCGCGAGATGTCCAAGGTGCCCAGCGCCGTCTGGATCGTGGACACCAAGAAGGAGCACATCGCGGTCGGCGAGGCCCGGAAGCTCAACATCCCGGTCGTCGCCATCCTCGACACCAACTGCGACCCCGACGAGGTCGACTACAAGATCCCGGGCAACGACGACGCGATCCGCTCCGTCACCCTGCTCACCCGCGTGATCGCCGACGCCGTCGCCGAGGGCCTCATCGCCCGCTCCGGTGTTGCCACCGAGGGCAAGGGCGACAAGGCCGCCGGCGAGCCGCTGGCCGCGTGGGAGCGTGACCTGCTCGAGGGCGAGAAGAAGGCCGACGAGGCGGAGAAGCCCGCCGAGGCCGCTGCCGAGGCTCCGGCCGAGGCTGCCGCGGAGGCCCCCGCCGAGGCTCCGGCCGAGGCCGCCACCGAGGCTCCGGCCGAGGCCCCTGCCGCGGACGCCGAGCAGGCCTGACCCCTCACCACCTTCGGGTGCTGGACGGCGGGGACCACACCAGTCCCCGCCGTTCGGCCCGTAGATCTTCAGACTTCGAGAGAGATTCCGGAATCATGGCGAACTACACCGCCGCCGACGTCAAGAAGCTTCGTGAGCTCACGGGCGCCGGCATGATGGACTGCAAGAAGGCGCTGGACGAGGCCGAGGGCAACGTCGAGAAGGCCGTCGAGGCGCTCCGCATCAAGGGCCAGAAGGGCGTCGCCAAGCGCGAGGGCCGTTCCGCCGAGAACGGTGCCGTCGTCTCGATCATCGCCGACGACAACACCTCGGGCGTCCTCGTCGAGCTGAAGTGCGAGACGGACTTCGTCGCCAAGGGTGAGAAGTTCCAGGCCGTCGCCACGGCCATCGCCGAGCACGTCGCCAAGGCCGCCCCGGCCGACCTCGAGGCCCTGCTCGCTTCCGAGATCGAGCCCGGCAAGACCGTCCAGGCGTTCGTGGACGAGGCCAACGCCAACCTGGGCGAGAAGATCGTCCTGGACCGCTTCGCGCAGTTCTCCGGCGGCTACGTGACCGCGTACATGCACCGCACGATGCCCGACCTGCCCCCGCAGATCGGTGTCCTCGTCGAGCTGGACAAGCCGAACGCGGAGATCGCCAAGGGCGTCGCCCAGCACATCGCCGCCTTCGCGCCGAAGTACCTCTCCAAGGACGACGTCCCGGCCGAGGTCGTCGAGTCCGAGCGCCGCGTCGCCGAGGAGACCACCCGCGCCGAGGGCAAGCCCGAGGCCGCCCTGCCGAAGATCGTCGAGGGTCGCCTCAACGGCTTCTTCAAGGACGCCACCCTGCTCGGCCAGCCCTACGCCCTGGACAACAAGAAGTCCGTCCAGAAGGTGCTGGACGAGGCCGGTGTCACCCTGAAGCGCTTCTCGCGCATCAAGGTCGGCATCTGAGTCCGTACCGCGACGGACGCACGACCCCGGTAGGGTCGACAGCAGTCGTCCGCGCCGTTGCCGTCTGCCGCTGTGCACCTGCGCGTGGCGGCGGACGACAGCAGATCTGACGAGGAGGCCATTGCCGCGTACGGGATGCGAAACACGCCCCCACCGGCAATGGCCTTCTTCGTGTGTGTGACCCACGTAAAAGAGGCGAGATCTCCATGACCACCAAGGCCGAGAAGAGCGACGACGGCAAAGTACGCGGCCGCTTCATGCTGAAGCTGTCCGGAGAGGCCTTCTCCGGCGGTGGGGGCCTGGGCGTCGACCCCGACGTGGTGCACGCCATCGCCCGCGAGATCGCGGCCGTCGTACGCGACGGTGCGCAGATCGCCATCGTCATCGGCGGCGGCAACTTCTTCCGCGGCGCCGAACTGCAGGTGCGCGGCATGGACCGCGCCCGCTCCGACTACATGGGCATGCTCGGCACCGTGATGAACTGCCTGGCCCTCCAGGACTTCCTGGAGAAGGAGGGCGTCGACTGCCGCGTGCAGACCGCCATCACCATGGGCCAGGTCGCCGAGCCGTACATCCCGCTGCGCGCCGTGCGTCACCTGGAGAAGGGCCGCGTGGTCATCTTCGGCGCCGGTATGGGCATGCCGTACTTCTCCACCGACACCACCGCCGCCCAGCGCGCCCTCGAGATCGACGCCGAGGCACTGCTCATGGGCAAGAACGGCGTGGACGGGGTCTACGACGCCGACCCGAAGACCAACCCGGACGCCGTGAAGTTCGATGCGCTCGGCTACGGCGAGGTCATCACCCGCGACCTCAAGGTCGCCGACGCCACGGCCGTCACGCTCTGCCGCGACAACAGCCTCCCGATCGTGGTCTTCGAGCTTCTGAAGGAGGGCAATATCGCCCGCGCCGTCAAGGGTGAGAAGATCGGCACGCTTGTGGGTGACCAAGGCAGCCAGGACTGACCGGAGAACCACCCCCTGTCCGCGGACGCCACCTGTCCGGGGGACGGACGGGACGGGGCCGGGCCGGGGGATGGACAATGTCCCGCCGGTCGGGAACCGTGCAGGAAGAAGACGCGACGCAGCCGGCCGCAGCTCAGACAGGACCGCAGCCGGGCCTACTCAAGACACGCAGGAGCAAGTGGTGATCGAAGAGACCCTCCTCGAGGCCGAGGAGAAGATGGAGAAGGCCGTCGTGGTCGCCAAGGAGGACTTCGCCGCGATCCGCACCGGCCGTGCGCACCCGGCGATGTTCAACAAGATCGTGGCCGACTACTACGGCGCGCCGACGCCGATCAACCAGCTGGCCTCGTTCTCCGTGCCCGAGCCGCGCATGGCCGTGGTGACGCCGTTCGACAAGAGCGCCCTGCGCAACATCGAGCAGGCGATCCGCGACTCCGACCTGGGCGTCAACCCGAGCAACGACGGCAACATCATCCGGGTGGTGTTCCCCGAGCTCACCGAGGAGCGCCGCCGCGAGTACATCAAGGTCGCCAAGGGCAAGGGCGAGGACGCCAAGGTGTCCATCCGCTCCGTGCGCCGCAAGGCCAAGGACGCCATCGACAAGCTGATCAAGGACGGCGAGGTCGGCGAGGACGAGGGCCGCCGTGCGGAGAAGGAGCTCGACGACACCACCGCGAAGTACGTCGCCCAGGTGGACGAGCTCCTGAAGCACAAGGAAGCCGAACTGCTCGAGGTCTGATGAACGACTCTTCCTGGGGAGCGCCGCCACAAGCCGGGTACTGGGGGCCGTCCGACCAGGGGCCTGGCCAGGCGGCTGCCCCGGCGGGTCCCGCGTACGATGCGCACAGCGCGCAGCAGACTCGCCCCATGCCCATCGTGCCCGACGTACCCGAACACGGCGGAGCCCAGGATGACGGCCAGGGGGCCGCTCGGCTGAGCGGCCCCTTGTTCCGAGACGAGCCGTTCCGCGACGACACGTACCGCGGCGAGACCCCGTCGGCACAGCCGTATGCGGCGGTGCCGCAGAATCCGGAGCCCATGCCCGACGCCCAGCAGCCGGCGCAGCCGCAGCCGCAGCCGCAGAAGAAGAGCGCGGGGCGCGACCTGAGTTCCGCGATAGGGGTCGGTGTCGGGCTCGGCGTGGTGATCATCGCGTCGCTGTTCTTCGTCAAGGCCGTCTTCGTCGGCGTGATCGCGATAGCCGTCGTGGTGGGCCTGTGGGAACTGACCACGCGGCTCCAGGAGCGCAAGGGCATCAAGGCGCCCCTCGTGCCGCTCGCGATCGGCGGCGCGGCGATGGTGGTCGCCGGGTATGTGCGCGGCGCCGAGGGCGCGTGGATCGCCATGGCGCTCACGGCGCTGGCGGTCCTCGTGTGGCGGATGACCGAGCCGCCGGAGGGCTACCTCAGGGACGTCACGGCGGGCCTGTTCGCGGCCTTCTACGTGCCGTTCCTGGCCACGTTCGTCGCCATGATGCTGATGGCCGACGACGGTCCGTGGCGCGTGTTGACCTTCCTGCTGCTGACGGTCGTCAGCGACACCGGCGCGTACGCCGTCGGCTGGCGCTTCGGCAGGACCAAGCTCGCCCCGCGCATCAGCCCCGGCAAGACCCGTGAGGGCCTGCTCGGGGCGGTCGGCTTCGCCATGGTGGCGGGCGCGCTGTGCATGCAGTTCCTGATCGACGACGGCTCCTGGTGGCAGGGCCTGCTGCTCGGCCTCGCGGTCGCGGCCAGCGCCACGCTGGGCGACCTCGGCGAGTCCATGATCAAGCGCGACCTCGGCATCAAGGACATGGGCACCCTGCTGCCGGGCCACGGCGGCATCATGGACCGCCTGGACTCGCTCCTGCCGACGGCACCGGTGGTGTGGCTGCTGCTCGTCGTCTTCGTCGGCTCCGCCTGAGCGCCCGGACCGGGCCGGCCCGCGGGGCGGGGAGACCCTCAGACCCTCGCGGCGTGCTCGCGCACCGCGATCCGGGCCAGCTTCGTCAGCATCATGCCGTTGCGGACCGAGACGAAGTAGTCCACGGGGAGGCCGTGCATCCGGGTGCCCGGGCCCCGGAGGGGGTGCCAGTCGAGGGTGAAGAGGGTGTGCTCGCCCCAGGGGGTCAACTTCATGGCGATGCGAGCCGCGCCGAAGGGTTCCGCCTTCGCTTCCAGCTCCAGGCGGTGGTGAGGTTCGCAGATGCGGACGACGCAGGTGTCGTCGAGGGTCACGGGGCCCGCGCCGACGCGGACTCTCAGTCGGGCGCCCACCTCTGGCCACTGCGGGTCCGCGGCAAGAACCTGCTGCGTTCCCGTCACCCACTCGCCGTAGCGGTGACCGTCGGACAGCAGGCTCCAGACTTCGGACGGTGAGCTCAGGATCAGACAGCGGTTCCGGGCCATGGTCACGCTCCTGGAGGACGGGCGGCCGAAGCCAGGGTGGGGGAACTCGGCCACGACTCGGCTCGCCGGGGCAGGCCCGGCGCACCGGGCTGTCTCGCAGGCCGGTCCACGGGTTCGGCTTCCAGCCTCACGCCGACCGCACCGCCCGCACAGTCCGGCAAGTCCAGACAGGTGAGTGACCGGTCGGGACACGATCCGATCGAGGGTCAGAGGACCGGGCTTCTCCGTTCCATCAGTACGACGTCGCGCCATGCGCCATGGTGCCGGCCGATGCGCTTCCGCGTTCCGACGACGCGGAACTCCGCCTTCCTATGGAGGGCGAGGCCGGCGGACCGAGTGCTCGACGACGCCGGCGTACGCGCACCGGTCGGAGACCGCTACCGCGGCGACCCGGCCGAGGACCCGGCCCGTGGCGTCGAGCGCGACGTGACGGTGTTCCGGCAGCTTGGTGGCGTTGAACTCCTCACAGCTGGAAGCGATGGCCTCGAAGGTGGCGTCGCCTTCGTCGCTGCCGTCCTGCTGCTACGCCCTCCAGGACAAGGTGTGGGTGCACGGCCCCGGCAAGGAGCCCTGGGAGGTCTACGTCGTGAAGGCCGACAGCCGGCACCCTCGGCAAGAGCGCCGACCCCCACGCCGGCGGCGACGGCTGCTGCACCGGCCGGGCCGCCGAGGAGGCTCCGAACGCCGGGGGATGTGCCTGCGGCTGGGGAGTACGAGGAGCGAGTGAAAACGGGCCCCGGCCACGGCCGGACGACGGCCGCAGATCACCCGAGTGGATCTGCGACACTGGGGAGGTCATGCCTAAGCCCGGAGAACTCACATTCGTCGCCCCGCGCGGAGCCAAGAAGCCGCCGCGGCATCTCGCCGATCTCACGCCTGCCGAGCGCAAGGAGGCCGTCGCCGCGATCGGTGAGAAGCCGTTCCGTGCCAAGCAGCTCTCGCAGCACTACTTCGCGCGGTACGCGCACGACCCCGAGCAGTGGACCGACATCCCCGCCGGTTCGCGCCAGGGGCTGCGGGACGCGCTGCTGCCCGAGCTGATGTCGGTCGTCCGGCATCTGTCGACCGACCAGGGCACCACCCGCAAGACGCTGTGGAAGATGTTCGACGGCACGCTCGTCGAGTCCGTGCTCATGCGCTACCCGGACCGGGTGACCATGTGCATCAGCTCCCAGGCGGGCTGCGGCATGAACTGCCCCTTCTGCGCCACCGGGCAGGCCGGGCTGGACCGGAACCTGTCCACCGCCGAGATCGTGCACCAGATCGTGGACGGCATGCGGGCGCTCAGGGACGGCGAGGTCCCCGGCGGCCCCGCGCGGCTGAGCAACATCGTGTTCATGGGCATGGGTGAGCCCCTCGCCAACTACAACCGGGTCGTGGGGGCCATCCGCCGCCTCACCGACCCCGAGCCCGACGGACTGGGACTGTCCCAGCGCGGCATCACCGTCTCCACGGTCGGCCTGGTCCCGGCGATCCACCGGTTCGCCGACGAGGGCTTCAAGTGCCGCCTCGCCATCTCCCTGCACGCCCCCGACGACGAGCTGCGCGACACCCTCGTGCCCGTCAACACGCGGTGGAAGGTGCGCGAGGTCCTCGACGCCGGCTTCGAGTACGCGGCGAAGTCCGGGCGCCGGCTGTCCATCGAGTACGCCCTGATCCGTGACATCAACGACCAGGCGTGGCGCGGTGACCGGCTCGGGCGGCTGCTCAAGGGCAAGCCGGTGCACGTCAACCTCATCCCGCTCAACCCGACGCCGGGCTCGAAGTGGACCGCCTCGCGGCCCGAGGACGAGAAGGCGTTCGTCGCGGCGATCGAGGCGCACGGTGTGCCGGTGACCGTCCGGGACACCCGTGGGCAGGAGATCGACGGGGCGTGTGGTCAGCTCGCCGCGAGCGAGCGGTAATCTGACCGGCGTACATCTTCATATTCAGACATCTTCATATTCCGACAGGGGAGCGCCACAGCGCTGAGAGTGCGGCACCGGCCGCAGACCCTCCGAACCTGGCCCAGGTCATTCTGGGTAGGGAGATCGGTCATCACTCGAGCTGTTGCGCCCTGCCCGGGTCCCTCGCCAGGGGTCCCGGGCGGGGCCGCGTCTTCTCCTGGTAACCCAGGAGGAATTCCGTGAGCATCACCAAGAAGGCCAGTGTCCTGGCCGTCGGGCTCGGCCTCGTCGGCGGCCTGGCCGCCTGCGGATCGTCGTCCACCGGCGACGACCAGGGGTCCGGCGGTTCCAAGACCGTGACCCTCGTCAGCCACGACTCGTGGGCCGCGTCCAAGAGCGTCATCGCGGACTTCGAGAAGAGCTCCGGCTACAAGGTCAAGGTCCTCGAGGACGGCGACGCCGGACAGGCCGTCAACAAGGCCATCCTCACCAAGGACAACCCGCAGGGCGACGTCTTCTTCGGCGTCGACAACACGCTGCTGTCCCGCGCGCTCGACAACGGCCTGTTCCAGTCGTACGAGCCCAAGGGCTCCGACATGATCCTGCCCGAGTACCGGGTCGACCGGGACAAGCACCGCGTCACGCCGATCGACACCGGTGACATCTGCGTCAACTACGACAAGGCGTACTTCAGCGAGCACAAGCTGACCCCGCCCGACTCCTTCGACGACCTCACCAAGCCCGCGTACAAGAACCTCCTCGTCACCGAGGACGCCGGCAGTTCCTCGCCCGGTCTCGGCTTCCTGCTGGGCACCGCCGCCAAGTACGGGGACGACGGCTGGCAGGACTACTGGAAGAAGCTGAAGGCGAACGGCGTCAAGGTCGTCGACAGCTGGGAGCAGGCGTACAACGAGGAGTTCTCCGGCTTGTCCGGCGGCAAGAAGGCGAAGGGCGACCGCCCGCTCGTCGTCTCCTACGCCTCCTCGCCCCCCGCCGAGGTGATCTACGCCGACCCGAAGCCGGACACCGCGCCCACGGGCGTCGCCACCGGCACCTGCTTCCGCCAGGTCGAGTACGCGGGCCTGCTGAGTAACGCGAAGAACACCGAGGGCGGCAAGGCACTGCTGGACTTCCTGGTCAGCAAGAAGTTCCAGGACGACATGCCGCTGAACATGTTCGTCTACCCGGTGCGCGAGGCGGCCCAGGTGCCGCCGGAGTTCGTGAAGTACGGCCCCCAGGCCAAGAACCCGCAGACCCTGGACCCGAAGAAGATCGCCGACAACCGTGACCAGTGGGTCAAGTCGTGGACCTCGCTCCTCCTGAAGTGACCGGAGTGACCGAGGCCGCCCGGTCCGCCCGTACCCGGCGGCGCGGGAGCGCGGCGCGGCTGGCCCTGATGGCCGGCCCCGTCGCGTTCTTCGCGGTTTTCTTCGCCTACCCCGTCGCCGCGATCGTCGCGCGCGGACTGGAGGTCGACGGGGTCTGGCGGTTCGGGCGGATCGGGGACGTCCTGGCCCAGTCCGACGTCCGGCACGTGCTGTGGTTCACCACCTGGCAGGCGCTCGCCTCCACCGCGCTCACGCTGCTGATCGCCCTGCCCGGCGCCTATGTCTTCGCCCGCCTGGACTTCCCCGGCAAGCAGCTGCTGCGAGCCGTGGTGACCGTGCCGTTCGTGCTGCCGACGGTCGTGGTGGGCACCGCGTTCCTGGCGCTCGTCGGGCGGGGCGGCCTGCTCGACGAGCTGTGGGGCGTCCGGCTGGACACCACGGTGTGGGCCATCCTGCTCGCGCACGTCTTCTTCAACTACGCCGTCGTCGTACGCACCGTCGGCGGGCTGTGGGCACAGCTCGACCCGCGCCAGGAGGAGGCGGCGCGGATGCTCGGCGCGTCCCCCCTGCGGGCCTGGCGGCGGGTCACCCTGCCGGCGCTCGCGCCCGCCGTGGCCGCCGCCGCGCTGATGGTGTTCCTGTTCACCTTCACCTCCTTCGGCGTCGTCCAGATCCTCGGCGGGCCCACCTTCTCCACCCTGGAGGTGGAGATCTACCGGCAGACCTCGCACGTCTTCGACCTCTCCACGGCCGCCGTGCTGACGCTGATCCAGTTCGCGGCGGTCTGCGCCATCCTCGCCGTGCACGCCTGGACGGTCCGGCGGCGCGAGACGGCCCTGCGGCTGGTGGACGCGTCCCGCACCGCGCGCCGCCCGCGCGGCGCCGGACAGTGGGCGCTGCTCGGGGGCGTGCTCGTCACCGTGGCCGTCCTCGTCGTGCTGCCGCTCGCCGTGCTGGTCCAGCGGTCGTTCGGCGCCGGCGGCCTCGGGTACTACCGGGCACTGACCCACGAGGACGGCGGCACCTTCCTCGTCCCGCCGATCGAGGCGGTCGGCAACTCCCTGCAGTACGCCCTCGCCGCCACCGCCGTCGCCGTGCTCATCGGCGGTCTGGCGGCGGCCGCGCTGACCCGGCGTGACGCGGGCCGCCTGGTGCGCGGCTTCGACGCGCTGCTGATGCTGCCGCTCGGGGTCTCCGCCGTGACGGTCGGCTTCGGGTTCCTGATCGCGCTGGACGAGCCTCCGCTGGACCTCAGGTCCTCCTGGATCCTGGTGCCGCTCGCCCAGGCACTGGTCGGCGTCCCCTTCGTCGTACGGACCATGCTGCCGGTGCTGCGGGCGGTGGACGTACGGCTGCGGGAGGCCGCGGCGGTGCTCGGGGCGTCGCCGTGGCGGGTGTGGCGGGAGGTCGACCTGCCGATGGTGCGGCGGGCGCTGCTGATCGCGGCCGGGTTCGCCTTCGCGGTGTCGCTCGGGGAGTTCGGGGCGACCGTGTTCATCGCGCGGCCCGACAACCCGACGCTGCCGGTCGCCGTGGCCCGGCTGCTGGGGCGGCCCGGGGACATGAACTACGGGCAGGCGATGGCCCTGTCGACGATTCTGATGGTGGTGTGCGCCGTGGCCCTCGTGGTGCTGGAGCGGCTGCGGACCGACCGGAGCGGGGAGTTCTAGCAATGCTGCTGAGTCTGCGGGACGCCACCGTCCGCTTCGGCGGGCGGGCCGTGCTCGACGCCGTCGGCCTGGATGTCGCCGAGCACGAGGTCGTGTGCGTGCTGGGACCAAGCGGCAGCGGCAAGTCGACGCTGCTGCGCGCGGTCGCCGGGCTGCAGCGGCTGGACGCCGGGCGGGTGGTGCTGGACGGGCGCGACCAGGCCGGGGTGCCCGCGCACAAGCGCGAGGTGGGGCTGATGTTCCAGGACCATCAGCTGTTCCCGCAGCGGGACGTGGCCGGCAACATCGCCTTCGGCCCGCGGATGCGCGGAGCGTCGCGGTCCCGGCAGCAGCAGGACGTACGGGAGCTGCTGGAGCTGGTCGGGCTGCCGGGTGCCGAGCGCCGGTCCGTCGCCGCGCTCTCCGGCGGTGAGCAGCAGCGGGTGGCGCTGGCCCGGGCCCTCGCGCCCCGGCCCCGGCTGCTGATGCTGGACGAGCCGCTCGGCCAGCTCGACCGCTCGCTGCGGGAGCGGCTGGTGGTGGAACTGCGCGAACTGTTCGGTCTGTTGGGCACCACCGTGCTCGCCGTGACGCACGACCAGTCGGAGGCCTTCGCGCTCGCCGACCGGGTGGTGGTGATGCGGGACGGGCGGATCGCCCAGGAGGGCACGCCGCTGGAGGTGTGGCAGCGGCCGGCGGACGCCTTCGTGGCCCGCTTCCTCGGCTTCGACAACGTGGCCGAGGGGACCGTCACCGGGCAGGCCGCGGCCACGCCCTGGGGCAAGGTGCCGGTCCCCGAGGGCGCTCCCCAGGGGACGAGGACGGTGCTCGTGCGGCCCGCCGGGGTCAGGATCGTGCCCGCCGACGCCGGGCTGCGCTGCACGGTCGCCGCCCGCACCTTCCGCGGCACCCACGTCGCCGTCCAGTTGCAGCCCGAGGACGCGCCGCGCCTGGAGGCGGCCTGCGCGCTGCGGGCGGCCCCGGAGGTCGGGGACACGGTCGGGGTGGAGTTCGACGGGGCGGAAATCGTGGTGCTCGGGTGATCGTCCCGCTCCTAGGATGCGGAGCATGACGTCACTGGCACACGAGCGCTACTGCGACGAGACAGCCCACCAGGTCGGGCAGTTGAGGGACCTGGTGACCTCCGGCACCGATCTCTCCGCCACCGTCCCGACCTGCCCGGACTGGTCCCTGGAGGATCTGGTCCGGCACACGGGCGGAGCCCTGCGCTGGGCGGGGCTGCTGGTGCGCACACGGGCCCAGGAGAACATCCCCGACGAGGAGGTGCCGGGCGCCGCCGGCCCCGACGCCCGGGGCGACGCCGCCGCGCTGGACGCCTGGCTCGCGGAGTCGGGCGAGGCGTTCGTCGGCGCGCTCCGCGAGGCCGGGCCGGACGCGAAGGTGTGGTCGTGGGGCGGGCGGCACGACGCGGGCTTCTGGGCGCGCCGGATGACGCACGAGGTCACCGTCCACCGCGCGGACGCCGCGCTCACCGCCGGACAGCCCTACCGGGTCGCGCCGGACGTGGCCGCCGACGCGATCGACGAATGGCTGGAGATCGTGGAGTTCGTGCAGCGGACCGGCACGGACCCCGAGGCGAACGAGCTGCGCGGGCCCGGCCGGAGCATCCATCTGCACGCCACCGACGCCGCCCCCGGGGCCGATGCCGAGCGAAGCGAGATGGGGGTCCCCCCGGCCGAAGGCTGGGGGAGGCTGATCGAGCTCGGCGAGGACGGCTTCACCTGGCGCCGCGGCCACGCGAAGGCGACCGTCGCTCTGCGGGGGTCCCTCACGGACGTCCTGCTCGCCTTCTACCGCAGGCTGCCGCTGGACGCCCCCGGCGTCGAGGTGCTCGGCGAACGGGAGTTGCTGGAGTTCTGGCTGGAGCGGGCGTCGTTCGGCTGACGCGCCGATGGCCCGCCCCCGGCCGGGGACGGGCCACCGTTCGCACGGTTCCTACGGGACGTCAGCGGCTGCTGGTCGCCCCGCGACGGCGCAGGCCGAAGAAGACCGCGCCGCCGCCGGCGACGACGAGGGCCGCCGCGATGCCGACGATCATGCCGGTGTTGGAGTTGGCACCGGTCTCGGCGAGGTTGGACTCACCGGCCGCCGGGGACGGGGCGTTGCTCGGCACGGCCGCCGGGGCGCTGCTCTCGCTCTGCGAGGCGGCGGGGGTGGACGGCGACGGGGCCGGAGCCGGCGACTCGGTCTCCTCGGCCGGGGCGGACGAGCTCTGGGACGGGGTCGGGGACGGCGTGTCCTCGGTCTTGCAGGCGGTGGCCGGGGTGACGAGGTTCGGCTTGATGTCCTCGTCGACGTAGCCGCCGGCCTTGACGTGGATGCGGTACTCGGCGTTCGGCTTCCAGTCCGCGGCGAAGGTGATGGTGCTGCCCTCGCGGGAGCCCTTGACCACCTGCTCGTCGATCTTCTGGGCGTCCCCGCCGTTGTTCTCCAGGTACACGGTGACGGTGGCGGGGATGCCGGCGGGGTCCACGTCGGTGACGGTGATGACTCCCTTGTCGCCGTCGCACTTGGCGGCGGCGGAGAACTCGCCGATGTTGCAGGCGAAGGCGTTGCCGGCGGCGCCGAGCGCGAGGGCCGCCGTGGCCGAGGCGACGCCGAGGGCACGGACGCTACGGCGTGACGCCGTGCGGCTGAGTATGGACAGGACTGCCACGTTTTTCCTTTACGGGAAGCGCGGATGCGGGGGGTGGAGAGGGTGCTGACGTCATCAGCACACCCATGAGCCTCACTGGTCTATAAGCGGGCCATAAGAAGTGTCAACGCATATGCCTGTCAAGGGCGTTGGCTTTGCTCTCTTATTAACCGCCGAGACGTTTCAGCGCCTCGGGAGCCTCCTCGATCCGGTCCACCAGCGCGATCCGGGCCTCCATGGACCGCCCCTCGGCCAGCGACGTCAGCAGCGGCCAGGCCGGCAGCGTCCGCGTCCAGTGCGCCCGGTCCACGAGCACCATGGGGGTGGGCTCGCCCCGCGACTCGTAGTAGTTCGGCGTCGCGTTGTCGAAGATCTCCCGCACGGTGCCGGCGGCGCCCGGCAGGAACACCACGCCCGCGGTCGAGCGGGCCAGCAGGCCCTCCTCGCGGGTGGCGTTGGCGAAGTACTTGGCGATGTGCGCCGCGAAGGCGTTCGGTGGCTCGTGGCCGTAGAACCAGGTCGGGATGCCCACCGAGGCACCGCCCCCGGGCCAGCGCTCACGCACCTCGAAGGCGGAGCGCGCCCAGTCGGTGACCGACGGCGTGAACGAGGTGACCTTCGCGAGGACGAGCAGGGCGTCGTCCAGCATGCCGTCGCGGAACGGGGCCGCGTACGCACCGAGGTTCGCGGCCTCCATCGCGCCCGGTCCGCCACCGGTGGCCACCGTGAACCCGGCGCGGGTCAGCTCGCGTCCGAGACGCGCGGCCCCCGCGTAGGCGTCGGTGCCGCGGGCCATGGCGTGGCCGCCCATGACACCCACCACCCGTGCGCCGGCGAGGAGTTCGTCGACCGCGTCCGAGACCGCGTCGTCGTGGACCGCGCGCAGCATGGAGGCGAACACGTCTCCGTCCGCCTTGGTGCGCTGGAACCAGTCGTAGGCCAGCGCGTCCGGCGTCGCCTCGTAACCGCCGTCGAGGGAGGCGTACAACTCGTCGGGGGAGTAGACGTGTCCGCGGTACGGGTCGAAGGGCAGACCCGGCACGGGCGGGAAGACCAGGGCCCCGGCGGCGCGCACATGGGCCGCCGCCTCGGGGGTCATCGGGCAGCCGAGGAAGACGGCGCCCGTGGGGTCCGCGGCGAGCAGGCTGTTCGTACGGTCCGTCAGGTCGACGGCCTGGACGCGGTAGTGGGCGAGGGTGCCGTGTACGGAGACGACCTCGTCGAACTCGGCGAGGGTCTCTATCTCCCGGTCGTGCGAGGCGTGGTGGGACTGTGCCGGGGACGGGGACGGCTGCTGGGGCTGGGCGGGTGTCGGATCCACCCGCCCATGCTAGGTCCGCGTCCGGATCAGCCCTCGACGACCGCCGGGTCCATCCACGCGACCTCCCAGGTGTGACCGTCGAGGTCGTCGAAGGCCCGGCCGTACATGAAGCCGTGGTCCTGGGTCTCGCCGGAGATCGAACCGCCCGCGGCGACCGCCTTGTCCACCAGTTCGTCGACCTTCTCGCGGCTCTCCGCGCTCAGCGCGATCAGCACCTCGCTGGCCTTCGTCGAGTCCACGATCTCCTTCTTCGTGAACTGCGCGTACTTCTCCCGGGTCATCAGCATCGCGATGATCGTGTCGCTGATCACGACCGAGGCGGCGGTCTCGTCGCTGAACTGGGCGTTGATCGTGTAGCCGAGCTCCGTGAAGAACTTCTTCGAGGCGTCGAGGTCGTTCGTCGCCAGGTTCACGAAGATCATCTGCTGGTACATGGGGGCCTCTCCCGTCGGTGCCGTGCTCGTGTCGTGCCGTGCTGGTGTCGTGCCGTTCGCAGGGTTAGACGGGAGGGCGGCGCGGAAATCATCGGCGGTCCCCGGGAAATCTCGCGGGATGTTTTTCAGCGGGCCAGGGGCAGCGCGGCCAGGGCCGCGACGAGGAGGGTCAGCGGGCCGAAGACGGCGAGCAGCACGGTGGCCCGTACGGCGGCGGCGGCGCGCAGCGTCGACCGGGGCGCACCCAGCCGCAGCAGGGCGTCGATGGTGTCGGCGCGGGTGTGCTTGGCCTCGACGGCCGCGGTGAGCAGGGTGGCCACGGTGGCGCCCGCCACGACCAGGGCGCCGAGGGTGCCCAGGGGGTGGGACGCCGGCCCGTCCCCGCCGTACAGCGTCACCGCCGCGTAGAGCGCGGACGTCACGGCGCAGACGACGCCCAGGGGACGGCCGATGCGGCTCGACTCCTCCATGAGGACGCGGCCGGCGAGCAGGCGCAGGGCGCCGGGGCGGGCGGCCTGCAGGAGGCGGCCGCAGAGGTGGGTGAGGCCGGGGCCGGCGAGGGCGAGGCCGAGGGCGGTCAGGGTCCAGCCGAGGAGGATGCCGGCGGAGGGGGTGGGGTGGGAGGTGGCCGCGTTGCGGGTGTAGGCCTCGACGGCGAGGCCTGCGGTGAGGAGGGCGATGCCCCAAGGGAGGGTGGTGGTGCTGCTCTGGCGGCGGGGGGTGTCCGGCGTGCGGGGCTGGGCGTCCGCTTGGGCCGAGGGCTGGGAGGCGCTTGCCGGCGCGTGCAAGGTGCCTCCCCCGGCGGGGGTGCCCCCGGCGCCCACCCGCGCCGCCCCGGCGGCACGACTGCCCGCAGGCTGTGCAGGCTCGGTGGCGTGGCTGCCCCCGGGGGCCGTGGCGAGGGCGCCGGCGAGTTCGGCGGTGCGGACGTCGGCGGAGGTGGCGGCCGCGGCGGTGGTGTCGGTCGTGGTCGGTCTCGGGGCCCAGCGGGCGCCGAAGCGGCCGTAGGTGCCGAAGGTCTCGCGCGCCGCGCCCCAGCCGTACGCGCCGAAGCGGCCGTAACCGCGGGTGCCCGTGGCGCGGGCGGGCCGCGCCTCCCGGGGACGCAGGGACAGGGCCACCGCGGCGGACGCGGTCGCCGGGAGCAGCGTCAGGAGGGTCACGGCCGCCGGGAAGGGCAGGGGCAGGCCTGCCGCGAGGGAGTCGGCCGCGGCGCCGTCGAAGGGCCTGGCGGTCAGGTCGCCGCGCAGGTGGAGGAAGGCGAGCAGGGCCACCAGCGAGCCGAGTGCTCCGGCCAGGGCCGTGGTCGTCGCGGAGACGGCCATCAGCCGGCCGGGGCCGAGGCCGATCGCCGACAGGCCGGGGCGGGGCCGGGCGCCCGGGTCGGTACGGGCCACGGCGACGGCGAAGTACACGGTGGCGGCGAGGGGGGCCGCGCACCAGGCCAGGCGGAGGGCGGAGGCGCCGGGCGTGCCCGGGTGGCCGATGGCGTGGCCGAGGGCGCACAGCAGCAGGAAGCCCGTGCCCGCCGAGAACGCCGCGACGAGCAGGCGGCGCAGCTGGACGGCGAACCGGGCGCGGCGGGTCAGACGGAGAGCGAGCACGCTGCCCGGCCTTCCGTCGCGGCGCCTCCGGAGGCCACCGTGGTGTCGGACACCGGCGGCAGGTGCACGGTCTTGACCCGCCGGCCGTCGAGCAGTGAGACCGTGCGGTCGGCGAGCGCGGCGGTCTGCGCGTCGTGCGTGGCGAGGACGACGGTGATGCTGTGGGAGCGGGCCGCCGTGGTCAGCGTCCGCAGCACATGGGCGCGGTCGGCCCGGTGCAGGGGCGCCGTCGGCTCGTCGGCGAACAGGACCGAGGGGGCGACGGCGAGCGCGCGGGCGATGCAGACACGCTGCCGTTCGGCCTGCTGGAGTTCGTGCGGGCGCCGGCGGGACGCGCCGCCGACGTCGAGGCGCTCCAGCCACTCCACGGCGGTCGTCTTGGCCCGGCGCCGGCCGGTGCCGCGCAGCATCAGGGGCAGGGCGGTGTTCTCCCAGACGCTGAGTTCCGGGACGAGCACGGGGGAGGGGTCGATCCAGGCGAAGCGGTCGCGGCGCAGCCGTTCGCGGCCGATCGGGCCCATGGTGTGCACCGGCACGCTGTTGAACCAGACCTCGCCCTCCTGCACCCGCAACAGCCCGGACAGACAGCGCAGCAGCGTCGTCTTGCCGCTGCCGCGCGGGCCGCTGACGGCGAGGATCTCGCCCTCCCGGACGCCGAGCGAGACGCCCCGCAGCGCGGGAGAGCCGTCATGGTGCTGGAAGTGCAGGGCGCGTGCCCAGAGCACGTCGTTGTCCGGCGGAGCCTCCATGGGCGTACACCTCGGTTCTGATCCGTTTTCCCCGTCGTTCCCCCGTCCGGGTGAACGAAGGCGGGGCCGATCGGTCACGAGGCACCGTAGGCAGTCACCGGGGCGCGGCCGGACAGCACACGGCCCCGGGCCGCCGTTTCTCACTCGAACGGACGGCACCGGGGCCGGTGATGATCATCCAGAAGGATGATCGGAGCGCCGCGGGATCAGAGCTTGGTCCACGCCTCCGTCAGGGTGGCGCGCAGGATCTGCTCGATCTCGTCGAAGGTCTCCTGGTTGGAGATCAGCGGCGGGGCGAGCTGGATGACCGGGTCGCCGCGGTCGTCGGCACGGCAGTACAGGCCGTTGTCGAAGAGCGCCTTCGACAGGAAGCCGTACAGGATCCGCTCGGTCTCCTCGTCGTTGAACGACTCCTTGGTGTGCTTGTCCTTCACCAGCTCGATGCCGTAGAAGAAGCCGTTGCCGCGGACGTCGCCGACGATCGGCAGGTCGAGCAGCTTCTCCAGGGTGGCGCGGAAGTTGCCCTCGTTGTCGAGGACGTGCTGGTTGAGGCCCTCGCGCTCGAACAGGTCGAGGTTGGCGATGCCGACCGCGGCGGAGACCGGGTGGCCACCGAAGGTGTAGCCGTGCAGGAAGGTGTTGTCACCCTTGTAGAACGGCTCGGCCAGCCGGTCGGAGATGATGCAGGCGCCGATCGGGGAGTAGCCCGAGGTCATGCCCTTGGCGCAGGTGATCATGTCCGGGACGTAGCCGAACTTGTCGCAGGCGAACGTCGTGCCGAGGCGGCCGAAGGCGCAGATGACCTCGTCCGAGACGAGCAGCACGTCGTACTGGTCGCAGATCTCGCGCACGCGCTGGAAGTAGCCGGGCGGGGGCGGGAAGCAGCCGCCGGCGTTCTGCACGGGCTCGAGGAAGACGGCCGCGACCGTCTCCGGGCCCTCGAACAGGATCTGCTGCTCGATCTGGTCGGCGGCCCAGCGGCCGAAGGCCTCGGGGTCGTCGCCGAAGAGCGGGGCGCGGTAGATGTTGGTGTTCGGCACCTTGTGCGCGCCGGGCACGAGCGGCTCGAAGGGGGCCTTCAGGCCGGGCAGACCGGTGATGGACAGGGCGCCCTGCGGGGTGCCGTGGTAGGCGACCGCGCGGGAGATGACCTTGTACTTGGTCGGCTTGCCGATCAGCTTGAAGTACTGCTTGGCCAGCTTCCAGGCGGTCTCGACCGCCTCGCCGCCGCCCGTGGTGAAGAAGACCTTGTTGAGGTCGCCGGGGGCCTCGTTCGCCAGGCGCTCGGCCAGCTCGACGGCCTTGGGGTGGGCGTAGGACCACACGGGGAAGAAGGCGAGCTCCTGCGCCTGCTTCATGGCGGTCTCGGCCAGCTCCTGGCGGCCGTGTCCGGCCTGGACGACGAACAGGCCGGCGAGGCCGTCGAGGTAGCGCCTGCCCTTGTCGTCGTAGATGTGGGTGCCCTCACCGCGGACGATGGTGGGGACGGGGGCGTTCTCGTACGACGACATGCGGGTGAAGTGCATCCACAGGTGGTCGTAGGCGGTCCTGCTGAGGTCCTTGGGGCTGTCGGTGCTCACGATTATCGGGTTCCCCACATATAGGTCTGCTTCTTGAGCTTGAGGTAGACGAAGCTCTCGGTGGAGCGCACTCCGGGGATGGCCCGGATGCGTCGGTTGATGACCTCGAGGAGGTGGTCGTCGTCCTCGCAGACGACCTCCACCATCAGGTCGAAGGAGCCCGCGGTCATCACCACGTACTCGCATTCCGGCATGGCCGCCAGCGCGTCGGCGGCGGACTCCACGTCGCCCTCGACGTTGACTCCGACCATCGCCTGCCGGCGGAAGCCCACGGTGAGCGGGTCCGTGACGGCGACGATCTGCATCACGCCCTGGTCGAGCAGCTTCTGGACGCGCTGGCGCACGGCCGCCTCGGACAGGCCGACGGCCTTGCCGATCGCGGCGTACGGCCTGCGGCCGTCCTCCTGGAGCTGTTCGATGATGGCGAGGGAGACGGCGTCCAACTGGGGTCCGCCGTTCCTGGACTCGCGGGAGTCCTTCGGGTCTGCGCTTCGACTGGCCACGACTTCACTGTGCACGACGTATCGACAGTTTTGCAAGGCCGGATCGATGAAATTCGTTGTCTGAGTGCTTCGAGTGTGCGGATTTCGCAATACGGGGGGCGCCGGGGGTGTTGAAAACGTCGGGTCTCCGTCTAGGGTGGGTGTCTCAGTGTTTGGACATCGGCAAGGTCCGAACCGAGAGACCCGAAGTAGACACCGAACTTGGAGGGCCGGCAGTGAGCACCGAGCTGCGTCGTCTGCGCAACTACATCGACGGTGAGTTCCGGGACGCCGCCGACGGACGGACCACCGAGGTGGTCAACCCCGCAACGGGCGAGGCCTACGCGACCGCCCCCCTGTCCGGGCAGGCGGACGTGGACGCCGCCATGGCGGCCGCCGCCGCGGCCTTCCCGGCCTGGCGGGACACCACCCCGGCCGAGCGGCAGAAGGCCCTCCTCAAGATCGCGGACGCGTTCGAGGAGCGGGCCGAGGAACTGATCGCGGCGGAGGTGGAGAACACGGGCAAGCCCATCGGACTGACCCGCTCCGAAGAGATCCCGCCGATGGTCGACCAGATCCGCTTCTTCGCGGGCGCGGCCCGGATGCTGGAGGGCCGCTCGGCCGGCGAGTACATGGAGGGCCTGACCTCCATGATCCGCCGCGAGCCGATCGGCGTCTGCGCGCAGGTCGCGCCGTGGAACTACCCGATGATGATGGCCGTGTGGAAGTTCGCCCCGGCGCTCGCCGCGGGCAACACGGTCGTCCTCAAGCCCTCGGACACCACCCCCGCCTCCACGGCCCTGATGGCCGACATCATCGGCTCGATCGTGCCCAAGGGCGTCTTCAACGTCGTCTGCGGCGACCGCGACACCGGCCGTCTGATGGTCGAGCACGAGACCCCGGCAATGGCCTCCATCACCGGCTCCGTGCGGGCCGGCATGTCGGTCGCCGAGTCCGCCTCCAAGGACCTCAAGCGGGTCCACCTGGAGCTGGGCGGCAAGGCCCCGGTCGTGGTCTTCGAGGACACCGACATCGCCAAGGCCGTCGCGGGCATCTCGGAGGCGGGCTACTTCAACGCCGGTCAGGACTGCACCGCGGCCACCCGCGTGCTGGTGCACGAGTCGATCCACGACGAGTTCGTCAGCGCCCTCGCCAAGGCCGCCGCCGAGATCAAGACCGGGCAGCCGGACGACGAGGACGTCGCGTTCGGGCCGCTCAACAACCCCAACCAGCTCAAGCAGGTCGCCGGGTTCATCGAGCGCCTGCCCGCCCACGCCAAGGTCGAGGCCGGCGGTCACCAGGTCGGCGACAAGGGCTACTTCTACGCCCCGACCGTCGTCTCGGGCCTCAAGCAGGACGACGAGATCGTCCAGAACGAGGTCTTCGGCCCGGTCATCACCGTCCAGTCCTTCCGCGACGAGGACCAGGCCGTGGAGTGGGCCAACGGCGTCGAGTACGCGCTGGCCTCCTCCGTGTGGACCAAGGACCACGGCCGCGCCATGCGGATGTCCAAGAAGCTCGACTTCGGCTGTGTGTGGATCAACACCCACATCCCGCTGGTCGCCGAGATGCCCCACGGCGGCTTCAAGAAGTCCGGCTACGGCAAGGACCTGTCGGGCTACGGCTTCGAGGACTACACGCGGATCAAGCACGTGATGACGTCGCTGGACGGCTGACGGACCCGGCCCGCGCGCGGCCCCGGACGGGAACCCCCGTCCGGGGCCGCGGTGCGTCGACCGTGAACTCCCCCCGCTCGACAGGGTGTCGGGCCTGGACCGCGGCGCTCGACGCAGCGTCGATTGTCCCTGCGGCGGCGGGCGCGGCAAGCTGCGGCCATGCCCCTCCTGACGAAGACGCCCTCGTTCTCCCGCCGGAACCTGCTGCGCGGCCTGGGCGGCTCCGCCGTGTCCGTCGCCCTGGCGGGCTGCGGCGTCCCGGCCGCGTACGTCGCTCCGGGTGACCGCGCAGCGGCCGACCGGTCCGCCTCCGAACGGCGGCTCACCTGGGCGAACTGGCCGCTCTACATCGACACCGACGACGAGCACCCGAGCCGGCGGCCCACGCTCGAGGCGTTCGAGAAGCGGACGGGGATCTCCGTCGATTACATCGAGGAGATCAACGACAACGACGAGTTCTTCGGCAAGATCAGCCCCTCCCTGATGAACCACCAGCCCACCGACCGCGATCTGATCGTCATCAGCGACTGGATGTGCGGCCGGTTCGTCCGGCTCGGCTGGGTGCAGGAGATGGACCGCTCCCGTCAGCCGAACGTCGCCAAGTACCTGGATCCGCTGCTGCGTTCGCCCGCCTTCGACCCGGGCCGGAAGTTCACCGTGCCCTGGCAGTCGGGCATCACCGGCATCGCCTACAACCGCCGCAGGCTCGGCAGGGAGATCCGCCATGTGTCCGACCTGTGGGCCGACGACCTCAAGGGCCGGGTGACCCTGCTCTCCGGGCTCGACGAGGCGTTCGCGCTGCTGATGCTCGGCAACGGCGTGGACATCACCGACTGGACCGCGGACGACTTCCACACGGTCTGCGACCAGGTGGAGAAGCAGGTCGGCAGGGGCCAGATCCGCCGCTTCACCGGCAACGACTACATCAAGGACCTCTCCAGCGGCGACGTCCTGGCCTGCCAGGCCTACTCCGGTGACGTGATCCAGCTCCAGGCGGACGACCCGGACATCGAGTTCGTCGTCCCCGAGGAGGGCGCCGAACTGTGGGCGGAGTCCCTCATGATCCCGAACCTGGCCGGTCACAAGGCCAACGCCGAGCGGCTGATCGACTACTACTACCAGCCCGAGGTCGCCGCCGGACTGGCCGCCTGGGTCAACTACGTCTGCCCGGTCCCCGCCGCGCGGGACGTGCTCGCCTCCAGCGACGACGAGGAGACCGCCGCCCTGGCCGAGGACCCGCTGATCTTCCCCGACGCGGCGATGCGCGAACGGCTGGCGATCGCCGCGGACATCCCGGCGGGGCAGCGCGCGGAGTTCGCGAAGCGGTGGAACGGGATCGTGGGCGTGTAGCAGACTGACCGGCGTGGTCAATTCATCGAGTGAGGAAAAAGTCGGGGGTGCGGTCACGCTGGGGCTGCTGGCCGCCTGGGCCCTGCACGACGCCGAGGAACTGGCGGCCGTGCCCGGCTGGTGGCGGCGCACCCTGCCCGCGCTGCGCGAGCGGTACCCGGCCGTGCCGGAGACCGTGTGGCGGCGGGCCGCGTCGGTCGAACCCCGGGAGTTCGCGGTCGCGGTGGGGGCGATGGCCGTGATCGTGGCCGCCGCGTCCACCGCCGGACGGCTGACCGGCGGCCGGTCGGCCGCGTACCAGACCGCGCTCAACGCCTTCGGCCTGCACGGTCTGGTCCACCTCGCGCAGGCGGGGCTCGTCCGCGGATACACGCCCGGGGCCGCGACCTCCCCCCTGCTCGTGGTGCCGTACACGCTCTGGGCCCGCCATCGGCTGCGCCGGGCGGGTGTCCTGCGCCGTACGCGCCCGCGCGACCTCGCCCTGGGGCTCGGCCTCGCGGGCGCGGCGACCGTCGTGTCGCACACCGTGGCGCGACGGGTCGTCCGGGGCGCTCGAGCCCGACCGCGATGACTACGAACGAGGAGACGTGTTCCGGACCGCCCCTACGGGGCGGCCTCCTGCGCGCAGGGCGCGCAGGGCGTCGACGCGGTTGGTCGTGATCGAGTCGACGCCCAGGGCCAGCAGGCGCCGCATGGAACGGCGGGTGTCGGGCGTCCACACGGACAGCAGGTACCCGCCGTCGTGCACGCGCTCGGCCAGCGCCCGGTCCACCAGCCCGAACCGGTAGTTGAGCCACCGCGGCCGGACCGCCGCCAGCAGCGCGGGCCGGGGCGGCGCGGCCGTCGTCCAGGTCAGCGCGATCTCGGCGGCCGGGTCGGCGGCGCGCACGGCGAGCATCGCGGCGGGCCCCGCGCAGTAGTAGACGCGGTCGTCCGCACCGCACTCGCGCACGGCGTCCACCACCCGGCGTGCCGCGCGCACGTCGGGCGCGCCCGGCAGGTCGAGCATCACCCGGCTGCCGGCGCAGGCGGTCAGCGCCTCCGCGAGGGTCGGCACCCGGCCCTCCGTCAGGTCGTTCACCTCCCGCGCAGTCAGTGAGCGCAGCGGCCGGTCCCGCTCCCACAGCCGTTTCAGCGTCTCGTCGTGCAGGAGCACGGGCACGCCGTCCCGGGTGAGGCGGACGTCGACCTCCACCGCGTCCGCGCCGCGGGCCAGGGCGGAGCGCAGGGAGGCGATCGTGTTCTCGCGGAAGCGGTAGGGGTCGCCGCGGTGGGCCACGGCGGTCACGTCACGCAGGGGATTCACGGTGAGGAGCCGTCTCAGGAGGCGAGCCAGGAGGAGGTGTACGTGTCGATCTCGTCCCGCAGCCGGACCTTGCCGGGCCCGTCCAGGAAGGACGCCTCGACGCCGTTCTTCGCCAGGTCGGCGAGCCCCCGCTCGTCGAGGCCGAGGAGCCGGGCGGCGACGGCGTACTCGTTGTTGAGGTCGGTGCCGAACATCGGCGGGTCGTCGGAGTTGATCGTCACCAGGACACCGGCGCGCGTGAACTCCTTGATCGGGTGCTCGTCCAGGGTGCGCACCGCGCGCGTGGCGATGTTCGAGGTCGGGCACACCTCGAGCGGGAACCGGTGCTCGGCGAGGTGCTCCAGCAGCTTCGGGTCCTGCGCGGAGCTGGTGCCGTGCCCGATGCGTTCGGCGCGCAGGTCGGTGAGCGCGTCCCACACCGTCTGCGGGCCGGTCGTCTCGCCCGCGTGCGGCACCGAGCGCAGCCCGGCGGCGATGGCACGGTCGAAGTACGGCTTGAACTGCGGCCGGGGAACGCCGATCTCGGGTCCGCCGAGACCGAAGGAGACCAGTCCCTCGGGGCGCAGCCGGTCGTCGGTGGCGAGCCGCGTCGTCTCCTCGGCGGACTCCAGGCCGGCCTCGCCGGGGATGTCGAAGCACCAGCGCAGCACGGTCCCGAACTCGGCCTCGGCCGCCTTGCGGGCGTCCTCGATCGCGTCCATGAACGCGCCCTCGTCGATACCGCGCCGGGTGGAGGAGAAGGGGGTGATGGTCAGCTCGGCGTAGCGCACCTGCTGGCGGGCCATGTCCCGGGCCACCTCGTACGTCAGCAGCCGTACGTCCTCCGGGGTGCGGATCAGGTCGACGACGGACAGGTACACGTCGATGAAGTGCGCGAAGTCCGTGAACGTGAAGTAGTCGGCCAGGGCCTCGGGGTCGGTGGGGACCTTGGAGTCGGGGTGGCGCGCGGCCAGCTCCGAGACGATGCGCGGGGAGGCGGAGCCGACGTGGTGGACGTGCAGTTCGGCCTTGGGCAGTCCGGCGATGAAGGCGTGCAGGTCGCGCGGGACGTCGGGGTCGACGAGGTGCTCGGTCAAGGGGTTCCTCCCCGGAACGGCGTCCCGGTGCCGCCCTTGGTGCGGACGGGTCCCGTGGGACGCGGGTGATCGGCTGATCGGTGACTCGGGATCATCGTAGGCCGGGGCCGTGCGGGCCGGGGACGGGCCGTAGCATGACGGGACGTTCGAACAGAGGGGATCCCGCGCATGTCCGACGACGCGCAGCCGCCGCGAGCCGACGCGCAGGCGCCGGAAGCCGCGGGGAACGAGCCCGCGCCCCGGCCGGACCCGCCGGGTGCGGGTGGTTCCGGCGGCACCTGGGCCGGGCCGGCCGGCGGGGGAGACGACGTCATCGCGGACGCGGTCCCCGGAGTCGGTCTCGACAAGCCGGACCGCTCGGCGGGGAGCGACGGCCGGTCGGCGCCCGTGGGACAGGCCGCCGACGCGGGCCCGGGGGCGGAGCCGTGGGCGCCGCCCGCGGACGTCGCCGCACCCGGCGGCCCCGGAGAGACCCTCGGGGCGAACGGACCGGCGCCGTGGTCGGCCCCGTCCGTCCACGACCAGCGGACGGTCACGTCCATGCCGGCCGTGGGCATGCAGCCTCCGCCGTGGGTGAACCCCGGGGTCGCGACACCGGCGGACGGCACGACGGGCCCCTCCATGCCGCCGGGTGCGACGGCTCCTGCGAGCGGCGTCGACCCCGTCGCGGCGCCGGGTGCGACGGCCTATCCGAGCAGCGGCGATCCTTTCGCGCCGCCGGGTGCGACGCCTCCTGCGAGTGGGGCCGATCCTTTCGCGGCGCCGGGTGCGACGGACCCTGCGAGCACCGCCAATCCCTTCGCGCCGCCCGGGGCGGCCGCGCCGGTGAGTGGTGCGGCGGGCCCCTTCGCGGCCCCGGCACCGCCGTATCCCGGTCAGGACCAGGCCGTTCCCCCGCCGCCCATCGCCCCCGACGGCCCCGGCCAGGTGCCCTACGGCTATCCCGGCGGCCATGGCTACCCCGGCCAGGGCGGTTACGGCGGCCCCCAGCCGCAGGGTTACTACGGCTGGCCCGGCATGGCGCCGATGCCGAGCAACGGGATGGGCACGGCCGGTCTCGTGCTGGGCATCGTCGCGGCCGCCGTCTTCTGCCTGTGGCCGCTCGCGATCGTCCTGGGCGTCCTGGGCGTCGTCTTCGGCGCGCTCGGCCGCGGCAAGGCCCGGTCGGGCGAGGCCACCAACCCGGGCCAGGCCCTGGCCGGCATTATCTGCGGAGCCGCCGGCATCGTGCTCGGTATCGGCTTCGGCGCTCTGGTGATCTTCACCTAGCGGTCGCCTCGACGTGTGCCCCGGCCGTGCGGGGTGCCTGGCGCTGGTGCGAGGAGGGTCGCGTGGCCCGGCGCTGACGGGGTGCCCTCCCCCACCGCACCCGTGCCGCCCCTGGGGGACCTCCCAGGCCGTTCAGGCACTGAGGGAGGCACGGCTGCCCGCAGCCGCGTCGGCCCTCACGCCCCCCACCGCGGCCGCGTCGGCCGTCACCTCCCCCGCAGCCGCCCCCGCGCCACCATGAGGGCGAACCCCAGCAGATTCTCCCCCCGCCACCGCTCCGGGTCCGTCGCCGCCTCGTCGTCCGCCGTCAGGCCGATGCCCCACACCCGGTCCACCGGGCTCGCCTCCACCAGCACGCGGTCGCCGGTGTTCAGCAGGAAGGCGCGCAGCGCGGGGTCCGAGGCGAACTTGTGCACGATGCCCACGACGACGATCCGGAAGCGCTCCCGCTCCCACACCGCCTCGTCGAAGGCGCGCACCAGCCGGCCCGCCTTCTTCGCCTCCGCCGGATGCCCCGCGGCCCGTACCCGCCGCTCCGCCTCCGCGTCCTCGAAGAGCCGCGCCTTGCCGGCCATCATCCAGTGCTCGGCGGTCGCGTACTCCACCCCGTCCACGGTGAAGGGCGACGGCCACCACTGGCTCAGACAGCTCGGCCCGATCCGGCCATCGGGCAGCGGCCGGTGCCCCCAGAAGCAGAGGTACTTGATCCTCGCGCCCGCCCGGGCCTCCCTGAGCAGCGCTTCTCTGCTGTCGATCATCTCCGCCGCCCCCGTGATCCTCTCCATGCACGCGAGTCTGGCACGCGCCACTGACACTCCGTCCGTCCTTTTCCGTGGCGACTCGACACCTGGTCGACAGATTCCGTCGCGTAACCAAATGGCAACAACGGAATCACTTGTTGGGTGCCTGGTGCTCTGCCAGGATCGGCACTCACATCGAGCCTGAGCCACGCCGGCCCCGTCATGGGGACTCCCGTCGCGGGCCTTCCTGACGCGAGGACCTGTCGCGGGGACATCGAGGAGAGCCGACATGCACAACCCGGGCAATGCCACCCCGGACCGATTCCCGGCCCAGCAGCGCTTTTCGGACGGCGCGCAGTACATCGGGGGCCGCCTGACGAAGGGCACCTCCGGCCGCACGCACACGGTCGTCGACCCGGCGACCGGCGAGGACGTCCTCATCTACGAGCTCGCCGGCACGGAGGACGTCGACGCGGCCGTGGCCGCCGCGCGGGCGGCGTTCCCCGGCTGGTCCGGCGCCACCCCGGGCGAGCGCTCCGACGCCCTGCACCGCTTCGCCGCCGTCCTCGCCGAACACGCCGAGGACTTCGCGCGCGCCGAGTCCCTGCAGTGCGGCAAGCCGCTGAAGCTGACCCGCGAGTTCGACGTGCCGGGCACGGTCGACAACGCGGCCTTCTTCGCCGGTGCCGCCCGGCATCTCCAGGGGCAGTCGGCCGGCGAGTACTCCGGCGACCACACGTCGTACGTCCGCCGCGAGCCGATCGGTGTCGTCGGCTCCATCGCGCCCTGGAACTACCCGCTCCAGATGGCCGCCTGGAAGATCCTCCCGGCGATCGCCGCGGGCAACACCGTCGTGCTGAAGCCCGCCGAGATCACCCCGCTCACCTCCCTGATGTTCGCCCAGGCGGCGACCGAGGCCGGTATCCCGGACGGCGTGATCAACATCGTCACCGGCACCGGGCAGGAGGCCGGTGAGCACCTCGTCGGCCACCCCGACGTCGCCATGACCTCCTTCACCGGCTCCACCGCCGTCGGCAAGCGCGTCGCCGAGGTCGCCACCGCCGGCGTCAAGCGCATCCACCTGGAGCTCGGCGGCAAGGCGCCCTTCCTCGTCTTCGACGACGCCGACCTGGACGCCGCCGTCAACGGCGCCGTCGCGGGCGCGCTCATCAACACCGGCCAGGACTGCACGGCCGCCACGCGCGCGTACGTGCAGCGGCCCCTGTACGACGCGTTCGTGGAGCGGACCGCGGCCCTCATGGACACCGTCCGCGTCGGCGACCCCTTCGCCCCGGGCACCGACCTCGGCCCGCTGGTCAGCCACGTCCAGCGGGACCGCGTCGCCGGCTTCGTCGACCGGGCACGCTCCTACGCGCGCGTGGTGACCGGCGGCGAGGCCCCGCAGGGCGACCTCAAGGACGGCGCCTACTACCGGCCCACGCTCATCGCCGACGCCCCGCAGGACAGCGAGGCCGTCCAGGCCGAGATCTTCGGACCGGTCCTCGTCGTCCTGCCCTTCGACAGCGACGAGGAGGGCATCCGGCTGGCCAACGACACGCCGTACGGGCTGGCCGCCTCCGCCTGGAGCCGGGACGTGTACCGCGCGAACCGCGCCACCCGCGAGATCAAGGCGGGCTGCGTGTGGATCAACGACCACATCCCGATCATCAGCGAGATGCCCCACGGCGGATACAAGGCGTCCGGCTTCGGCAAGGACATGTCCGCCTACTCCTTCGAGGAGTACACGCAGGTCAAGCACGTCATGTTCGACAACACCGCGGTGGTCCGCAAGGACTGGCACCGCACCGTCTTCGGGGACCGATAGCCATCACGCCAGGCCGCCGACCACGGCCGACCCACCCGAAAGGGCCATCACGCGCATGGAGCAGTACGAGCCCGACCGCCTGTCCCCGGCCCAAGTGGCCGCCATGCGGCGCAGCTTCACCAACGGCAGGGCCGCCCTCACCCGCCGCTCGCTGCTGCGGGCCTCCGCGGGCGGCGCGCTCGCGGTCGGCGGCCTCGGGGCACTGAGCGCCTGCGGCATCCCCGCGGCCGGCAAGACCGAGGGCGGGGTGTCCTCCGAGGACCGGTCGAAGGAGGAGAACGAGATCTCCTTCTCCAACTGGACCGAGTACATGGACGTGGACGACAGCGGCAACCGGCACCCGACGCTGGACGCGTTCACCCGGCGGACCGGCATCAAGATCAAGTACACCGAGGACATCAACGACAACAACGAGTTCTTCGGCAAGATCCAGCCGCAGCTCGCCGCGGGCCAGGAGACCGGCCGCGACATCATCGTCGTCACCGACTGGCTGGCCGCGCGGATGATCCGCCTCGGGTGGGTCCAGAAGCTGGACCCGTCCAACCTGCCGCACGCCTTCGCCAACCTGTCCCGGCAGTTCCGCGACCCGGACTGGGATCCCGGCCGCGCCTACTCGTACCCCTGGCAGGGCATCTCGACGGTCATCGCCTACAACAAGAAGGCGCTGGACGGCATCGAGGTGAAGTCGGTCTCCGACCTGCTCGACAACCCGAAGCTCAAGGGCCGGGTCGGCTTCCTCACCGAGATGCGCGACTCCGTCGGCATGACGCTGCTCGACATGGGCAAGGACCCGGCCCGCTTCTCCGACGACGACTACGACGCGGCGATCGCCCGCCTCCAGAAGGGCGTCGACAGCGGTCAGATACGCCGCTTCACCGGCAACGACTACACGTCCGACCTCACCAAGGGCGACTTCGCGGCCTGTCTGGCCTGGGCCGGTGACGTGGTCCAGCTCAAGGCGGACAGCCCGGACGTCGAGTTCCTCGTCCCGGACAGCGGATACATCACGTCCAGCGACAGCATGCTGATCCCCAACAAGGCCCGGCACAAGACCAACGCCGAGCGGCTCATCGACTACTACTACGAGCCGGGTCCGGCCGCGCAGCTCGCCGCCTACATCAACTACGTCTGTCCCGTGGACGGCGTGAAGGACGAGCTTGCGAAGATCGACGAGGACGCGGCGAACAATCCGCTGATCATTCCCGACAAGGCCATGCAGGCCAGGTCCCACCCCTTCCGCTCCCTGAGCGCGAAGGAAGAGACGGCCTACGAAGAAAAGTTCGCGAAGCTCACTGGGGCGTGACGACGATGAAGACGACGACAGACGCGACGGACCGCGGCGGCGACGTCCGCCTCTCCGGCATCAGCAAGACCTACGGCTCCTTCACCGCCGTGCACCCGCTCGACCTCACCGTGCCGCAGGGCTCCTTCTTCGCCCTGCTCGGCGCCTCCGGCTGCGGCAAGACCACGACCCTGCGCATGATCGCCGGACTGGAGGAGCCCAGCAGCGGCACCGTCCACCTCGGCGACCAGGACGTGACCGTGCTCCCGCCGTACAAACGGCCGGTCAACACGGTCTTCCAGTCCTACGCCCTCTTCCCGCACCTCGACATCTTCGAGAACGTCGCCTTCGGCCTGCGCCGGCGCGGGATCAAGAGCGTGAAGAAGCAGGTCGAGGAGATGCTCGACCTCGTCCAGCTCGGTGAGCAGGCCCGCAAGAAGCCGCACCAGCTCTCCGGCGGCCAGCAGCAGCGCGTCGCGGTCGCCCGCGCCCTGATCAACCACCCCAGGGTGCTGCTCCTCGACGAGCCGCTCGGCGCCCTCGACCTCAAGCTGCGCCGCCAGATGCAGCTGGAGCTCAAGCGCATCCAGACCGAGGTCGGCATCACCTTCGTGCACGTCACGCACGACCAGGAGGAGGCCATGACGATGGCCGACCAGGTCGCCGTGATGAACGCCGGCCGCGTCGAGCAACTGGGCGCCCCCGCCGACCTGTACGAGAACCCGCGGACCACCTTCGTCGCCAACTTCCTCGGCACCTCCAACCTCGTCGAGGCCGAGGTCGTCTCCACCGGCGGCGACGACATCGCGGTGAAGGCGGCCGGCGACAAGCTGGTCCTGCCCCGCGCCCGATGTTCCGCGCCGGCCCAGGCGGGCGGCAAGGTCCTGGTCGGCGTGCGCCCGGAGAAGATCAGCCTCACACACGCGGACGACGCCGGCTCCATCCCCGAGGGCCGCAACCGCATCACCGGCAAGATCAGCAACACCAGCTTCATCGGCGTCTCCACGCAGTACGTGGTCGACTGCGCCGCCTGCCCCGAGTTCGAGGTCTACGCCCAGAACATCGACCGCGACGCCCGGCTCGCCCCCGGCGCCGACGTCGTCCTGCACTGGAACCCGGCGCACACCTTCGGCCTGGACGCCTCCCAGTCCGTGCACGCAGGGACGACGGGCGACGCCGGTGCGGCCGAGGGGGAGGCCGCCTGATGTCCACCCTCACCGAGGCGCCACCGCCGCTGTCCCCGGCCGCACCGGCGAAGAAGCCCCCGCGCAAACGGGGCCGCCTCACCCCGTACTGGCTGCTGCTCCCCGGCATCCTGTGGCTGGTCGTCTTCTTCGCCGCGCCGATGATCTACCAGGCCTCCACGTCCGTGCAGACGGGCTCGCTGGAGGAGGGCTACAAGGTCACCTGGCACTTCGCCACCTACTGGGACGCGCTGTCCGAGTACTGGCCGCAGTTCCTGCGCTCGGTCGCCTACGCCGCCTCCGCGACCGTGCTGTGCCTGCTGCTCGGCTACCCCCTCGCCTACCTGATCGCGTTCCGGGCGGGCCGCTGGCGCAACCTGATCATGATCCTGGTGATCGCGCCGTTCTTCACCAGCTTCCTGATCCGCACCCTGGCCTGGAAGACGATCCTCGCGGACGGCGGACCCGTCGTCGGCGCCCTGAACACCCTGCACGTCCTGGACGTCACCAACTGGCTCGGCTGGACGGCCGGCGACCGCGTTCTGGCCACCCCGCTCGCGGTGGTGTGCGGTCTGACGTACAACTTCCTGCCGTTCATGATCCTTCCGCTGTACACGTCGCTCGAGCGCATCGACGGCCGGCTGCACGAGGCGGCCGGCGACCTGTACGCGAAGCCGTCCACGGTGTTCCGCAAGGTCACCTTCCCGCTGTCGATGCCGGGCGTGGTCTCCGGCACGCTGCTGACCTTCATCCCGGCGACCGGCGACTACGTCAACGCCTCCCTGCTGGGCTCGGCCGACACCGGAATGATCGGCAACGTGATCCAGTCCCAGTTCCTGCGGGTGCTGGACTATCCGACGGCCGCGGCACTGTCCTTCATCCTCATGGCCGCGATTCTCGCCATGGTCACCGTCTACATTCGCAAGTCCGGCACGGAGGATCTGGTTTAAATGACCTTCGTCAACTGGTTCAAGCGCAATCTGGTCGTGCTCGCCGGACTGCTGACGCTCGCTTATCTCCTGCTGCCCAACGTCATCGTCACGGTGTTCTCGTTCAACAAACCGAACGGGCGCTTCAACTACGCATGGCAGCAGTTCTCCACGGACGCCTGGAAGGACCCGTGCGGGGTCGCCGGGCTGTGCGGTTCGCTGTCGCTCAGTCTCCAGATCGCCTTCTGGGCGACGCTCGGCGCCACCGCCCTCGGCACGGCGATCGCCTTCGCGCTGGTCCGCTACCGCTTCCGGGCGCGCGGCGCGATCAACTCGCTGATCTTTCTGCCGATGGCGATGCCCGAGGTCGTGATGGCCGCCTCGCTGCTCACCCTGTTCCTCAACATGGGCGCCCGGCTGGGCTTCTGGACGATCCTCATCGCCCACATCATGTTCTGCCTCAGCTTCGTGGTGACGGCCGTCAAGGCGCGCGTGATGTCGATGGACCCGCGACTGGAGCAGGCCGCGCAGGACCTGTACGCCGGTCCCTTCCAGACCTTCGTCCGGGTCACGCTGCCCATCGCCGCACCCGGAATCGCCGCGGGCGCGCTGCTCGCCTTCGCGCTCTCCTTCGACGATTTCATCATCACCAATTTCAACGCGGGTTCCACCGTCACCTTCCCCATGTTCGTGTGGGGATCGGCCCAGCGTGGAACGCCCGTTCAGATCAACGTCGTCGGTACGGCCATGTTCGTCGTCGCCGTACTGTTCGTCCTGGCCTCCATGGTCATCGGCAACCGTCGAAACCGCCGCAAGGCATAAAGCGCATCAGTGCATTCGTAGGGAGTTGAAATCATGGCCCCGAGCGCCATGAGCCGCAGCAACGACTGGACGACATCACTCTCCGACGCCCAGCCGGTCCCGTACTGGCTGGACGACCCCGGCCGCCCCCGCGCCGAGCCCGCCCTCACCGGCCCCGAGACCTGCGACCTCCTGGTCGTCGGCGGCGGCTACAGCGGACTGTGGACCGCGCTGATCGCCAAGGAGCGCGACCCGCAGCGGGACGTGGTGCTGCTGGAGGGCCGCGAGGTGGGCTGGGCCGCCTCCGGCCGCAACGGCGGCTTCTGCGCGGCCTCCCTCACGCACGGGCTGTCCAACGGCCTCACCCGCTGGCCCGGCGAGATCCACAAGCTGGAGGAGCTGGGCGCGCGCAACCTCGACGCGATCGAGGCCGCGGTGGCCCGGCACTCTCTCGACTGCGACTTCGAACGCACCGGCGAGATCGACGTCGCGACCGAGGAGTACCAGGCCCGCGAACTGTCGGACTGGTACGAGGAGATCCGGTCCCAGGGCCTCGCCGACGGCGTTGAGTACCTGGACGCCGAGGCCGTACGCGAGCAGGTCGACTCACCCACCTTCCGGGCGGGCCTGTACGACCGCCGGGGCGTGGCCATGGTCAACCCCGCCAAACTCGCCTGGGGCCTCAAGCGGGCCTGCCTCGACCTCGGCGTCCGCGTCTACGAGCACACCCCGGCGCTCACCCTGCGGCCGTACGGCGCCGGCATGGCCGTACGCACCCCCTACGGCGGTGTCCGCGCCCGCACGGTCGCGCTCGGCACCAACATCTTCCCGAACCTGGTCAGGCGGGTGCGCTCGTACACCGTCCCGGTCTACGACTACGCCCTGATGACCGAGCCGCTCACCGACGCGCAACTGGCCTCGATCGGCTGGAAGAACCGGCAGGGCCTCGGGGACAGCGCCAACCAGTTCCACTACTTCCGGCTGTCCGCCGACAACCGGATCCTGTGGGGCGGCTACGACGCGATCTATCCGTACGGCGGCCGGGTGCGGGCCGAGTACGACGACCGCCCGGAGACGTACGCCAAGCTCGCCGGGCACTTCTTCACCTGCTTCCCGCAACTGGAGGGCGTCCGCTTCACGCACGCCTGGGGCGGCGCCATCGACACCTGCTCGCGCTTCTCGGCGTTCTTCGGCACCGCGCACCGGGGCAAGGTCGCCTACGCGGCCGGGTACACCGGCCTCGGTGTGGGGGCGACCCGGTTCGGCGCCGAGGTGATGCTCGACCTGCTGGCGGGGGAGCGCACCGAGCGCACCGAACTGGAGATGGTCCGCAGGAAGCCGCTGCCGTTCCCGCCCGAGCCCTTCGCCTGGACCGGCATCGCGCTCACCAAGTGGTCGCTGGCCCGCGCGGACGCGCACGACGGCCGGCGCAACCTGTGGCTGCGGACGATGGACAAGCTGGGTCTGGGCTTCGACAGCTGACCCGGCCGGACCCGGGGTGTGATCCGGTTCACCCCAAGGAGTCGCGGCAACCCGCGTAATGCCTGCCCCCGGACCTCCCTCTCTCTCGTGACGCACCCCGCGTCCACGAGAGAGAGGGAGGTCTTCACATGCCTGGTGCGAAGACGGCGGTCGCGTGGCTGGCATCCGTCGCACCGGATCCCGAGTCCTGCCGGCGGGAGTGGGAGCGCAACCCCCAGGGGATCGTGCTGCTGCCGGCCGGCAAGGCCTGGGACGTGCTCATCCTGCCGAGCCGGCTCGGCTATCCGACGCTCGACGTGCTGTCCCGCGTCCTGGACCAACCCGGCCCCGTGCTCGTCGACTTCGGCGACGCGCGCACCGGATTCCTCGTGCCGCCCGGCACGGCTGCCCGCTGGCTGGGCACCGGCATCCGGACGGCCGGACCCGGCACCTGGATCGTCGTGCCGTACCCGGGGCGGCTGTCGGCCTCCGGCGTCCGCTGGCTGATCCCGCCCGACGGGTCCGGCACCCTCACCGATCCCGCGCTCCTCGAACTGGCGATGCACGAGGCGGCGGCGGCTCTCGCGGCGGGGGAGGACGGGCGGTGAGCCGCGCGAGGGGTTGACAACCGAATTGGTCTGGACCAAGTTGGGCGCGCTCCACCCTCCCCATCTCCCCCATGTCCGGAGGCACTTGTGGAACGCTCCAGACCTCTCGCCCGACGACCCCTCGTCACGCTGCTCACCGCCACGGCTCTCGCCGTGTCCGGCATGACCGCGCTCTCGTCGGCCGCCCGTGCGGCCGACGCGGACCTCGCGAGGAACGGCGGCTTCGAGTCCGGTCTCGACGGCTGGACCTGCACGGCGGGCACGACCGTGACCTCACCCGTGCACGGCGGCACCTCCGCCCTGAAGGCCACCCCGGCCGGCGCCGACAACGCCCGCTGCGCGCAGACGGTGACCGTGAAGCCCGACTCCGCGTACACGCTGTCGGGATACGTCCGCGGCACGTACGTCTACCTCGGCGCGAGCGGCACCGGCACCACCGACGTCTCCACCTGGGCCCAGTCCGCCCCCGACTGGCAGCGCCTGACGACCACCTTCCGCACCGGCCCGACCACGACCAAGGTCACCGTCTACACCCACGGCTGGTACGGCACCGGCGCCTACCACGCCGACGACATCTCACTGACCGGGCCCGGCGGCGAGACGGGTCAGCCCCCGGCGGCCCCCGCCGGTCTGACGGCCGGCTCCGTCACCTCCTCCAGCGTCGCCCTGTCCTGGTCACCCGTCCCGGGCGCGACGGGCTACGCCGTCTACCGCGACGGCGCCAGGGTCCGCACGGTCACCGGCACCTCCGCCACCGTGACCGGCCTGACCCCGTCGACGGCGTACGCCTTCCAGGTCGCGGCGGTCAACGACGCCGGTGAGTCCGCACGGTCCGCGACGGTCACCGCCACCACCGCCCAGGGCTCGGACGGCGGCGGCTCCGGCCTCCCGGCCCACGCCCTGGTCGGCTACCTCCACGCGAGCTTCGCCAACGGCTCCGGCTACACCCGCATGGCCGACGTGCCCGACAGCTGGGACGTCATCGACCTGGCCTTCGGCGAGCCCACCTCGGTCACCTCCGGCGACATCCGCTTCACGCGCTGCCCGGTCACCGCGTGCCCGAACGTGGAGAGCGACGCCGAGTTCAAGGCGGCGATCAAGGCCAAGCAGGCGGCCGGCAAGAAGGTGCTGATCTCCATCGGCGGCCAGAACGGCCAGGTGCAGCTGTCGACGACCGGGGCCCGCGACCTGTTCGTCTCGTCCGTCTCGAAGATCATCGACGAGTACGGGCTCGACGGCCTCGACATCGACTTCGAGGGCCACTCCCTGTCGCTGAACGCCGACGACACGGACTTCAGGAACCCGAAGACCCCGGTGATCGTCAACCTGATCTCGGCCCTGAAGACCCTGAAGGCCAAGTACGGCGACGGCTTCGTGCTGACCATGGCCCCGGAGACCTTCTTCGTGCAGAACGGCTACCAGTTCTACGGCACCGGCAAGTGGGGCGGCCAGGACCCGCGCTGCGGCGCCTACCTCCCGGTCATCCACGCCCTGCGCGACGACCTGACCCTGCTGCACGTCCAGGACTACAACTCGGGCCCGATCATGGGCCTCGACAACCAGTACCACTCCATGGGCGGCGCCGACTTCCACATCGCCATGACCGACATGCTGCTCACCGGCTTCCCGGTCGCCGGCGACGCGAACAACGTCTTCCCGCCGCTGCGCCCCGACCAGGTCGCCATCGGCATGCCCGCCTCCACCAACGCGGGCAACGGTCACGTCTCCCCGGCCGAGGTCACCAAGGCCCTGAACTGCCTGACCAGGAAGACCGACTGCGGCTCGTACGCCACCCACGGCACCTGGCCGGGCCTGCGCGGCCTGATGACCTGGTCGATCAACTGGGACCGGTACGCGAACTGGGAGTTCCAGAAGAACTTCGACGCGTACTTCGGCTGAGCAGCGACCACACCCCCGTCAGCAGCACCGCCCCCAGGCACCAACTGGCCACCACGTCCAGCGGCCAGTGATAGCCCCGGCGGACCAGCCCGTAGGAGACGCCGAGGACGAGGACGGCGCAGACCACGACGAGCAGACGGCGGACGGCCGGCGCGCGCAGCAGCGGAAGGAGCAGCAGCGTCGCCGCGCCGTACGCGACGAGCGCGGTGGCGGTGTGGCCGGAGGGGTAGTAGCCGACGGCCGGCGGCACCGCCGGGGTGCCGGGGCGGTCGGTCCACTCCTTCAGCGGGGCGACCAGCACCGGCACCAGGACCATCGCCGCGGCTCCCACGAGGGGCGGCAGCCACCAGCGGTCCACACCTCTGGCGCGCCCGCACCAGGCGGCGCCGGCCAGCGCGAGGGCGAGGACGGGCACCGCCACCTGCACATTGCCGAGGTCGGCCAGCAGTTCGGACAACCGGTCCGGGTGGACGAGCGCCCGGCTCACCCGCTCGTCCACCCCCACCAGCGGCCCGTCGGCGACGACCTGCCAGGTGATCAGCGCGAAGAGGAGGGCCGGGACCCCGAGCAGCAGCATGGGGCACAGCTTGGCAAACAACACCGAAGGGCCGGCACAAGGGGGGGAGTGTGCCGGCCCTTCGGTGAACCACCGTCCCGGGTGCCGAGGCGGCGTCCTGACCGGAACGTCGCGCGCCCCGGGGGGTTTGGGGCGGGCGACCGTCCGATCGGTGAGGAGACCCGGAACCCGTGGGTTCCGGCTGTGTGCGCGAGGCACGACCAGGTCGAAGCTGGGGAGGCCCCGGCCTGAGCTCCGCCCACGGTCCCCCGTGGGCGGGGTGTATCTCTCATCTGCGTAGAACCTACGACAGGGGGTGCGCTCAGGACAGGGGCATCGGCGTCCTGCCATCCACCCCGCACACGTTCTTCACACGCTCTGCGGCTCGCCGCGCCAGGCGTGCGAACCGCAGCTCAGATGCGCGTTCGGACGGTCGTGCACGTGCGCGAACCCGGGCTCGCGCGGGTGCCCCGCTCAGACGCGGGCGAAGCCCTGCTCGATGATATCGAGGCCCTCGTTCAGCAGGTCCTCGCCGATGACCAGCGGCGGCAGGAAGCGCAGCACGTTGCCGTAGGTGCCACAGGTCAGGACCAGCAGGCCCTCGGCGTGGCAGGCCTTGGCGAGCGCGGCGGTCGCCTCGGGGTTCGGCTCCTTGGTGGCGCGGTCCTTGACCAGCTCCACGGCGATCATCGCGCCGCGGCCCCGGACGTCGCCGATGATGTCGAACTTCTCGGCCATGGCGGTGAGGCGGCCCTTCATGACCTCCTCGATCCGCTTCGCCTTCGCGTTGAGGTCGAGCTCCTTCATCGTCTCGATCGCGCCGAGCGCACCCGCGCAGGCGACCGGGTTGCCGCCGTAGGTGCCGCCGAGGCCGCCGGCGTGGGCGGAGTCCATGATCTCGGCGCGGCCGGTGACGGCGGCCAGCGGCAGACCGCCGGCGATGCCCTTGGCCGTCGTGATCAGGTCCGGGACGATGCCCTCGTCCTCGCAGGCGAACCACTGGCCGGTGCGGCAGAAGCCGGACTGGATCTCGTCGGCGACGAAGACGATGCCGTTGTCGGCGGCGAACCGGCGGATCGCCGGCAGGAAGCCCTTGGCCGGCTCGATGAAGCCGCCCTCGCCGAGCACCGGCTCGATGATGATCGCGGCCACGTTCTCGGCGCCGACCTGCTTGGTGATCTGGTCGATGGCCTGGGCGGCGGCCTCCGGGCCGGCGTTCTCCGGGCCGGTCGGCCAGCGGTAGCCGTAGGCGACCGGCACGCGGTACACCTCGGGCGCGAACGGGCCGAAGCCCTGCTTGTACGGCATGTTCTTCGCCGTCAGCGCCATGGTGAGGTTGGTGCGGCCGTGGTAGCCGTGGTCGAAGACGACGACGGCCTGGCGCTTGGTGTACGCACGGGCGATCTTGACGGCGTTCTCGACGGCCTCGGCGCCGCTGTTGAACAGCGCCGACTTCTTCGCGTGGTCGCCCGGCGTCAGCTCGGCAAGCGCCTCGGCGACGGCGACGTAGCCCTCGTACGGCGTGACCATGAAACAGGTGTGGGTGAAGTCGGCGAGCTGCGCGGACGCCTTGCGTACGACGGCCTCGGCGGAGGCGCCGACGGAGGTCACGGCGATGCCGGAGCCGAAGTCGATCAGGCTGTTGCCGTCGACGTCCTCGATGACGCCGCCGCCGGCGCGCGTGACGAAGACGGGCAGCGTGGAGCCCACGCCCTGCGCGACCGCGGCGGTCCGGCGGGCCTGCAGCTCCTGCGACTTCGGGCCGGGAATGGCGGTGACGACGCGGCGCTCCTGCGGAAGTGCGGTCATGGGGGCTCCTGTGGATCTTTTCGGACGCTTGCCTTCTTTTCTCGCAGGCTAGGACCGTGAGCGGGGGGTGGGCATGCTCCATGTGGGCGTTGTCCGCGCCGTCGGTTGTCCGCGGTGGACAGGTGGCGTGTACGGCGGCATGTGGACACGTCGACGCGGACCCGGCCGCGTAAACGGTGAACTCGCCCTGCCAGGGCGTTAGATTGGCTCGCTGATGGTGGACGGAGCGGCTGGTCAGGGGGCAAGGTCGATGGACAGCGACGGCATGCGGGACACGCGGGGTACGCACGCGAATCCTGTGCCGCGTCCGGCGGGGCCTCCCGAGGTGCCCGCGGTGCCGCCGCGGCCTGCCCGGCAGCCCGGGACGCCCGCGGCACCGGCCGTGCCCCCGCTGCCGGACGGCTCCGCGTTCCTGACCTGGCTGCGCACCCCGCGCCCCGAGACGCTGCCCGGCGTGTGGCGCTTCGGACACCGGCCGCGGCCGGAGGAGGAGCCCGAGCGGATCCCGGCACGGCAGCTGCTGAGCGGGGCGCTGATCGCCTTCCTCGTCGGCTGGCTGATCTGGTCACTGCTGTGGAACGGCTACCTCGGCGGCTGGTGGCTGCTGCCCCTGTACGCGATGATCCCGGACTCCTGGGCCGAGCCGCACAGCTTCGGCGCCGTCGTGGCCGTCTACGCCTACTACGTCCTGGTCGCCGCGATCATCATGGTCGGCGTCGGCCGGCTCGGCCGCTGGGGTGAGATCTGGCGCCGCTACGGCCCGCCCGCCTGGCGCCGCGCCGCCCCGGGCGGCGGCCCCCCGCCCGCGCCCGAGGAGGACCCCGCCGCCTGGCCCGCCCTGCGTGCCGCCGGTGCCGTCGACGCCGCCGAGCGGCTCGCCGCCGACGCGCGCTCCGGACTGATGCGGGACGTCGACCACGCCCGCATCGCCCGCGCCTGGCAGGGCGTGGTGCGCGGCCGGCACAGCCTCGCCACCTTCACCGGTGCCGTGCTCAGCCACGGCGCCGGCGCCTGCCCGCACCCCTCCGGCGCCCGCGACCTGCCCTCCCGGCAGGCCCGGCACGACCTGGTCACCGGGCAGGTACGGCTCGGCACCACCGCCGACGACGAGCGCAACCCCTACGCCTACCGCGGCACCGGCCTCGCCCTCGGGCCCGACCTGCTCGGCACCTCCCTGCTCGCCGTCGGACCGGCCGGGTCCGGCAAGACCGGCGCCGTCGTGCGGCCGCTCGCCGAGTCCCTGTGCCTGCACGCCCTGGCCGGCCGGGCCGCGGTCGTCGTGGTCGGCGCGGCCGGCGCCGGGCTCGGCCCGGCCGACGCCTACGACGTCGTCGTACGCGTCGGGAACCCGGACTCCGTGTACGACCTCGACCTCTACGGCGGCACGACCGACCCCGACGAGGCCGCCGCCGTCCTCGCCGAGGCACTCGTCGGCGACCTCGCCGACCCGCACCCGGGCAGCGACAGCCGCCGCTCCACCACCGTCCTCGCCCAGCTGCTCGGCCCGTTCCGGGCGGTGCACGGACGCTTCCCCGGCGTACCCGAGCTGCGGCAGCTCCTCGACGGGACGCCCGGACCGCTGGCCGAGCTGCGCCAGGGCCTCCAGGAGGCCGGGCAGGAGTCGTTGCTGCGCGAGCTGGACGCCCGCGAGCGCCAGATGGGGCACCCCGGTGACGTGGGCGGTGTCCTGGCCGACCGGGTGGCGCTCCTCGACCGGCCCGCCTTCGCCCCCTTCTTCGACACCTCGGGGCAGACCCGGCCGTTCTCGCTCAAGGCCCTCGACCATCCGGTGCGGGTCCGCATCGACCTGCCCGAACGCGGCCACGCGGACGCCTCGCGCATCCTGGCCCGGCTGGTGCTCGCCCAGTTCACGGCGAGCGTGTCGGTGCGGGAGGACCGGTCGCTGTTCGCCTGCCTGATGCTGGACGACGCGAGCGGTGTCGTGACGCCGGAGGCCGTACGGGGCGTCCAGCGGCTGCGCTCCGCGGGCGCCGGGGTCGTGCTGACCCTGCGCACCCTGGACGACGTACCGCGTCCGCTGCGCGGGCCGCTGCTCGGGTCCATCGGCTGCCGGATGGCGCTGTCCGGGCTCACCCCCTGGGACGGGCAGGACTTCGCCGAGGTGTGGGGCAAGGAGTGGACCGAGGCCCGGGACGTCACCGACCGGCAGATCATCGCCGAGACCCCGGCCGGCAAGGCCGTGCACATGCTGCGCCGGGTGATCACCGGCAAGGCGCCCACCGCGCGGGCGGTCACCGTGCGGCAGGTCGAGCGCGAGCGGTGGTCGGCGTCCGAGCTGGCGCACGCGGTGCCGGCGGGGCACGCGGTGCTGTCACTGACCACCGTGGGCGGCGAGCACGCACCGCCGCTCCTGGTGGATCTGCGCGGCTGAGGTCCCCGCCCGGGGATCCACCCGCGGGGACCGTACGGTGAGGCAGAATCGACACAGGCCGTTCATACGCGGCGGCCAAAGGATCACAGAGATTCCGCACCGCCCTCGCACACCTGACGCAGATCTGAAGGCCCCATGCCCCCGACGCTCGCCTCGCTCGTCCACCACTCCGCGCTCAAACTGACCGTGCGCGCGGGCGAGGACCGCCTCGACGTGCCGGTCCGCTGGGCCCACTCCAGCGAGCTCGCCGACCCCGTGCCCTACATGGAGGGCGGCGAGCTCCTGCTGATCACCGCGCTCAAGCTGGACGCGGAGGACCCGCAGGCGATGCGCCAGTACGTGAGGCGGCTGGCCGGGGCCGGGGTGGTGGGGCTCGGGTTCGCCGTCGGGGTCCACTACGAGGACATCCCCGACGCGCTGGTCGAGGCCGCGCGGGGAGAGGGCCTGCCGCTGCTGGAGGTCCCGCGCCGCACGCCCTTCCTCGCCATCAGCAAGGCCGTGTCCGCCGCCATCGCCGCCGACCAGTACCGGGCGGTCACGGCGGGCTTCGCGGCGCAGCGGGAGCTGACCAAGCAGGCACTGACCGACGGCCCGGAGGGGCTGCTGGCCGCCCTGGCCGCGCAGGTCGACGGCTGGGCGGCGCTGTACGACACGGCGGGCGCCGTCGTCGCCGCGGCACCCGAGTGGGCCGGCCGCAGGGCGGCGCGGCTCACCGCGGACGTGCAGCGGCTGCGGGAGCGGCCGGCTCCGGCCTCCTCCGTGGTCGGGGGCGGCGCGGGCGACTCCGAGCAGCCCGAGAACACCGACCGGGTCGAGCTGCACTCCCTCGGCACCTCCCGCAAGGCCCGCGCGGCGCTCGCGGTCGGCACGGCCGCCACCCTCGGCACCGCCGAGCGGTACGCCGTCCACTCCGCCATCGCCCTGCTGACGCTCACCACGGAACGCTCCCGCTCCCTGCACGCCGCCGAGCAGCGCATCGGCGCGGCCGTGCTGCGCATGCTGCTCGCCGGCGAACCCGACCACGCCCGCGCGGTCGCCGGCGACCTGTACGGCGACCTGCTCGACGCGCCCTTCCGGATGATCGTCGCCGAGTCCGCGTCGGCCTCGGCCGCCCGGGCGCACGCCGGGCCGCCACCGCGCGTGCCCGCCCTCAAGCCGTCCGCCGCATCGCTGGCCGCGGCCGACACCGGCGGCGACCCGCTCGGCGCCCTCGCCGAGGCCGTCGAGTCGGCGGCGGCCCGGGCCGGTGAGGCGGTGCTGGTGGTGCCCGAGGGGCAACGTCTGGTCGTCCTGGCCACCGACGAGGGCGCGGCCGTCGCCGCCTGCGCCGCGTACGCGGCGGCCCTGGAAGCGTCCCGGCCGACGCCGGAGCCGATCACGGGCGGCGACGAGGAGGGGCTGGTCGTCGGCCTGTCGGCGCCGTCCGGGCCCATCGCCGCGTCCGCCGCCTACAAGCAGGCCGAGCAGGCGCTGTCGGTGGCCCGCCGGCGCGGCCGGGTCTGCGTGGAGCACGAACACCTGGCCGCGGGCTCGGTGCTGCCGCTGCTCGCCGACGACGCGGTGCGCGCCTTCGCCGACGGCCTGCTGCGGGCGCTGCGCGACCACGACGCCACCGGCCGGGGCGACCTGGTGGCCTCCCTGCGCGCCTGGCTCTCCCGGCACGGCCAGTGGGACGCGGCGGCCGCCGACCTGGGCGTCCACCGCCACACCCTGCGCTACCGGATGCGCCGCGTGGAGGAGATCCTCGGCCGTTCCCTGGACGACCCGGACGTACGGATGGAGCTGTGGCTGGCCCTGAAGGCGACGTCAGCGGAGTGATGTGAGCCCGTCCGGCGTTCGAGGACGAGGCCGTCCAGGCCGAAGGGGGGTCTGGGGGGCGTAGCCCCCAGGGACGGGAAGGGGCGGCGGGGGCGAGAAGCGCACAGCCCCGGACCCCGCACCCCGCCAATCCGTCGAACCCCCACCCCCCACCACTACGGCTCGGACAAACGCCACCCGCCGCCCCCCGCCCTACCGTGGACTCCGCACACCCGTACACACACCCCCAACGCGGAAGGGCCGGGACTCCACTATGACTTCCACCCACGCCTTCTGGCTCGCCGGCCGCCAGGCCACCGGTGAGGACACCTTCGACGTCACGTCCCCGTGGGACGGCCGCACCGTCGCCACGGTGAGCCTGCCCACCGACGCCCAGGTCGAGGAGGCCGTGGCCGCCGCGTACGCCGTACGGGACGAGTTCGCCGCCACCCCCGCCCACGTCCGCGCCGCCGCCCTGGACCACGTCAGCCGCCGCCTGGCCGAGCGCACGGAGGAGCTCGCCCGGCTGATCTCCGCCGAGAACGGCAAGCCGATCAAGTGGGCCCGCGGCGAGGTCGGCCGCGCCGTGTCCGTCTTCCGCTTCGCGGCCGAGGAGGCCCGCCGCTTCAACGGCGGCGAGGCGCAGCGCCTGGACACCGACGCCAGCGGCCAGGGCCGGCTCGCCCTCACCCGCCGCTTCCCCAAGGGCGTCGTCCTCGGCATCGCGCCGTTCAACTTCCCGCTGAACCTGTGTGCCCACAAGATCGCCCCGGCGATCGCGGCCGGTGCGCCGATCATCCTCAAGCCGGCCCCCGCCACCCCTCTCTCCGGCCTGATCCTCGGTGACCTGCTCGCCGAGACCGAGCTGCCCGCCGGCTCCTGGAGCATCCTGCCGGTCTCCAACGACCGCATGCCCGCCCTCGTCCAGGACGAGCGGCTGCCGGTCATCTCCTTCACCGGCTCCGAGACGGTCGGTTACGCGATCATGGACTCGGTGCCGCGCAAGCACTGCACCCTGGAGCTGGGCGGCAACGGCGCGGCCGTGGTCCTCGGCGACTGGGCGAGCGACCAGGACCTCGACTGGGCCGCGACCCGCATCGCGACCTTCTCCAACTACCAGGGCGGCCAGTCCTGCATCTCGGTGCAGCGCGTGATCGCCGACGCCGCCGTGTACGACCGTCTGCTGCCGCGCATCGTCGCCGCCGTCGAGGCCCAGGTCACCGGCGACCCGAACGACGACGCCACGGACGTCGGCCCGCTGGTCAGCGAGGCCGCCGCCGAGCGCGTGGAGTCCTGGGTCGACGAGGCCGTCGCCGCGGGCGCGAAGCTCCTCACCGGCGGCAAGCGGGACGGCGCCTCGTACGCGCCGACCGTCCTGACCGATCTGCCGGCCGACGTCACCCTCGCCTGCGAGGAGGTCTTCGGTCCCGTGCTGAGCGTGCAGAAGGTGAACGGCGAGGACGAGGCGTTCGCCGCCGTCAACGACTCCAAGTACGGCCTTCAGGCAGGCGTGTTCACCCACGACGTGCAGGCCGCCTTCCGTGCCCACCGCGCGCTGGAGGTCGGCGGTGTCGTCGTCGGCGACGTGCCCTCCTACCGCGCCGACCAGATGCCGTACGGCGGTGCCAAGCAGTCCGGCGTGGGCCGCGAGGGCGTCAGGTTCGCGATGGACGACTACACCTACGAGCGGGTGCTGGTGCTGACGGGCCTCGCCCTCTGACCCACCCCGAGAAGGCCGACGGCCCGAGCCCACTGTGCGGGGGTTCGGGCCGTCGGCGTGCCGGCTTCCTCCGGACCCTCAACCGGAGAAGCCGACGTGCGCGAGCCGCAGTGAGCCGCGCAGCCTGATGGTCAGATCGTGCACGCCCTCGGCGGTCAGGGCGGCGCCGAGCTCCACGTAGTCGTACGGGCCCTGCGTCGGCGCCCGCGGCGACAGCACCGCCGACGAGGGGCCCCCGTCGAGGGCGATCTCCACCGTGCCCCCGCCCGCCACCGCGACGGTCACCCCTGTGACGCCGGAACCGAAGTCGCAGGCGCGGTAGAGCAGTTCACCGGCCCCGCCCGCGACCGGCGTCACCGCGTCGCCCGCCGGCTTCGTGCGGTCCACGATCTCCGTGCCGCTCTGCTCGTCGAAGCCGGCCGCCTCCAGGCCCCGTTCGCGCACCGGGCGCGGCGCGGCGGGCTCCCCGTCGAGCACGACATTCGTCTCCAGGCGCACGTCCTCGCTGGACGCGCCGGCCAGCAGGGCGTACGGGCCCGGCTCCAGCCGCCACCGGCCGTGCGCGACGTCCCAGAACGCGAAGGCGGACAGCGGCACGTCGAAGGACACCTGCGCCCGCTCGCCCGGGGCCAGGGTGAGCCGCCGGTGCGCCAGCAGCTCCCGGCGCGGGCGCGGGACCGAGGGTGCCTCGGCGCGGGCGTAGAGCTGCGCCACCTCGTCGGCGGTGACGTCCCCCGTGTTGGTGACCGTGAAGGACACGGACACCGAGCCGTCCCCGACCCGGGCGGAGAGGTCCGCGTACGCGAAGGACGCGTACGACAGGCCGTGTCCGAAGGGGAACAGCGGGGCCCCCTCGAAGTACAGGTAGGTCTGGCGGCCGCCGATCACGTCGTAGTCGAGCAGACCGGGCAGGTCGGCGTCGTCGGCGTACCAGGTCTGCGGAAGCCGCCCTGCGGGGGAGACGTCACCGGCCAGGACCCGGGCCAGCGCGGTGCCGGCCGCCTGGCCGCCGTGCGCGGTCCACAGCACCGCCGGGAGGGTCTCCGCGTCGACCGCGTACGGGTAGGCGGAGACCAGCGCCAGCACCGTGCGCGGGTTGGCGGCGCGGGCCGCGCGCAGCAGCCGTTCCTGCTGCTCCGGCAGCCGCAGGGTCGTACGGTCCGCGGTCTCCCGGCCGTTGATGTGCGGGTCGTTGCCCGCCACCACCACGACCACGTCGGCCCCGGCCGCGGCCCGCGTCACCGCGTCCTCGCCGCGCTCGGCGACGACCAGCCCGAAGACCTCACCGCCCGTGTCGTCCGCGGCAACCTTCACGCCGTCGGCGGCGACACAGACGGGACGACCCGTCCCCAGGTGCCGGAGGAGGTGCCCGTTCCCGTGGGGTTCCAGGCGGAACGTCTCCTGCACGACCCAGCCGCCGGGCTGGTCGGCGGAGGCGCGGACGAAGCCGTCCTCGGCGACGGACAGGTACCGGCCGTCGTGGGCGCGCAGGGTGAGCACCCCCTCGCCCCAGTCGACGAGCGCGAGTTCGCTGCCGGTGGCGTCGGTGGTGAGCGGCGGCAGGTCGGTGCGGCCGGCGATCAGGGCCGGGTCGAGGGCGCCCTCGGCGCCGGGCGCCCCGTCGGGGGAGTCCTCTGCCGGGAGCACGTGCAGGAACGTACCGGCGGTGGTCCTCAGCCGGATCCGGTCCACGCCCTCCGCGAAGCTGACGTTCTTCGCGCCGAACCGCTCGTACAGGCCCTCCAGCGGGGTGGAGCGGTGCAGGAGCGTGCCGCTGTACCAGTCGAGCTTGCACTCGTCGGCGAGCAGTCCGACGACGGCGACGCGGGTGTCCGGGGCCAGCGGCAGCACGCCGTCGTTCTTGAGCAGGACGGCCGCCTGCTCGGCGGCCTCCAGGGCGAGCGCGCGGTGCTCCGGGGTGTCGAAGTCGGCGGTGGCGGCGTACGGGTCCTGCTCGGGGTCGAACTCGCCGAGGCGGAAGCGGACCGAGAGCTGGCGGCGTACGGCCGCGTCGAGGTCGGCCTCGGTGAGCAGTCCCTGTCCGAGGGCGCCCCGGACCCGCGCGACGGTCTTCGTGGAGTCCGTGCCGTGGTCGGTGAAGCTGTCCACCCCGGCGTGCAGCGCGGCGGCGGTCGCCTCCTCGTGGGTGTCGAAGTAGTGCTCGGAGTCGACCAGGTTGGAAGGGGCGCCGGCGTCCGAGCAGACCAGCAGCTCCTCGTCCGTCCAGGTGCGCAGCTGCTCGCGCAGGTACGGGGAGACGTGGTTCGGGCGGCCGTTGACCAGGTTGTACGCCGGCATCACTCCGGCCACCGCGCCCGCCTCGACCGTCTCGCGGAAGGCGCGCAGGTCGTACTCGTGCAGGACGCGCGGGCGGACGGACGACGAGGAGGTGTCCCGGTCGGTCTCGTTGTTGTGGGCGAGCCAGTGCTTGAGCACGGGCGCCGTGCGCCAGTACGTCGGATGACTGCCGCGCAGGCCGCGGGTGTAGGCGGTGGCGATGGCCGAGGTGAGCTTCGGGTCCTCCGAGTAGCCCTCCTCGTTGCGGCCCCACAGGGGGTGGCGCAGCAGGTTGACGGTCGGGGACCACACGTTGAGGCCGACGCGTCCGTCGCGGGCGCGCATCGCCCGGGCCTCCTTGGACACCGCCTCGCCGACCCGGCGCACCAGGTCCTCGTTCCAGGTGGCGCCGAGGCCCACGGCCTGCGGGAACACGGTCGCCGGGCCCATCCAGGCCACCCCGTGCAGCGCCTCCTGGCCGGTGCGGAACGCGGCGATGCCGAGCCGTTCGACGGCCGGGGCGAACTGGTGCAGGAACGCGGTCTTCTCGTCGAGCGTCAGCCGCGACATCAGGTCGTCGACGCGCTTCCCGAACGGCAGGTGCGGATCGCGGAAAGGCGGCGTGGGTGCGGTCACGTGGAGATCCCCTTGCGATGGAGCGGCGAGACGCTTTCGAAGCGCTTCGATGCTCATTCGGCTCCGGGCCGGGTGTCAACCCGTATCCGCACACGAACTCAGACTTCTGGTCACTCTCCAAGTCCCGCACGAACTCGGTCTGTCGCTCGTCGCTCGGCACGCCTCGGAGGAATCTTGGAAGCGACCCTTGTGCGCCCTCAGGCGTTCACTTAACCTCGCAGCAACATCGAAGCGCTTCGACTACGGAAGCGGTGAACCAGGGACGTACCTCGAGTGCGTCCGGTGCCGCGCATTCCTCCGACGACCGCTTCAGCTCAGCCAGTTCCACTAGACACCGCAGCCGACGGCCACCGCCGGGTGTCCTGGTGCGCCATGAAGGGTTGACGCAATGACGCCGAACGCCGCCTCCGGCCCCAGCCGGAGAAAGTTCCTCGCCTCCACGGCGGTCGCCACCGCAGCGGTGGCGGGAGGAATGCCGCTGCTCTCCGCCTGTGGCGGATCCGACGGCGGCTCGCGCGACGGCACCACGTCGGGCAAGGACGCCGAGAAGCTGCTGCCGGCGTACGTGGCCGGCAACGTGGTCACCCCCGACATCCCCAGCAAGAACGGCTCCGCGGTCGGCTTCACCGGCAAGCTCGACCTCGCGGACCTGAAGACCTCGGTGCCCAAGAAGCTCGGCAAGGGCGGCCGGGTCACCGTCATGTCGCCGTTCTGGGGGTCCCCGCCGAAGGAGGACAACGCCTACTACAAGGCGATGAACGACCTCATCGGCGTCGACGTGGTCTGGCAGAACCAGGACGGCAACACCTACGACCAGAAGCTCGGCGCGGTCCTCGCCTCCAGCGAGGTGCCCGACGTCGTGGTCGTCCCCGGCTGGAACATGACCGGCAAGATCCCCAGCGCCATCATCGGCAAGTTCGCCGACCTCGGCCCCTACCTCTCCGGCGACGCCGTCAAGGAGTACCCCAATCTCGCGGCGATCCCCACCGACGCCTGGCAGCGCTCCCTCTTCGGCGGCAAGCTGCTCGGCCTGCCGATGCCGTCCTCGTACGTGTCCGGCATTCTGCCGCTGTACCGCCAGGACGTCTTCGAGAAGGAGGGCTACGAGGTCCCCCGGTCCTGCGACGAGTTCATGGCGCTGGCCAAGGAGGCCACCAACGCGAAGGCCAGGCGCTGGGCCTGCCTGGACATGAAGTGGACCGCCTTCAACGCCTTCGGCGTGCTCTCCGGCAACGAGAAGTCCCTCGGCTGGAACGAGGTCGACGGCAAGCTGATCAACCGCATCGAGACGGAGGGGTATCTCGAGGCTCTGGAATGGACGCGCAAGCTGTTCGCCGCCGGGGTCGTGCACCCCGACGCCCATCTGGGCAAGAGCAACGCCGTCGACCCCGGGCCCAAGTTCGCCGCCGGCGAGTTCCTCATCTACAACCAGGACATCTCCCAGTGGTGGAGCCGCACCGCCGAACAGGCCACCCAGAACCCCGGGTTCAGGATCTGGGGCATGGACTTCTTCGGGCACGACGGCGGTGAGCCCACGCTGTGGGCGCAGAACCCGGCGAGCATCTTCGCCTTCGTCAACAAGAAGGCGTCCAAGTCCGTGATCCGCGACGTGCTGGCCGTCGCCAACGTCACCGCCGCGCCGTACGGCACCAAGGAGTACATGGCCACCAACTACGGTGTGGAGGGCACCCACTACACCGTCAAGGACGGCGTGCCCACCAAGACCGACCAGGGCAACATCGACGTGATGAACGCCTACGTGATGGTGGCGAGCCCCGCCGCGACCATCGCCCACCCCGACTTCCCCGAGGTCGCCAAGGGACAGGTCGAGTGGCAGCAGCGGATGGGCGCCTTCACCAGGAAGCCCGCCTTCTACGGCATGCAGATCACCGAGCCCGCCCGCTACACCAACCTCTCCAACGACTTCGAGCAGCTGGAGGACGACGTCGTCCGCGGCCGCAAGAAGGTCAGCGACATGCAGCAGGCCGTCTCCGACTGGCGGAGCAAGGGCGGCGACGAACTGCGCGACTGGTACAAGAAGCTGCTCGACGACAACGGCGCGGCGGCGGGCTGACCGGTACCGAGGCGAGGAGAACGGCCGTGTCCCACAGCACGGTGCCTCGGACCAGGGCCGAGGCCGACGCGACGAAGAAGACCCCGGTGGCGTCCGGCGACGCCACCGGCTCACGGAAGGGCAAGAAGAGCACGGGGAGGATCGGCCTGCGGCTGAGATTCCGGCGCGACCGCGTACTGCTGCTGATGACACTGCCGGCCGTCCTGCTGGTGCTGCTCTTCAACTACGTACCGATCCTCGGCAACGTCGTCGCCTTCCAGGAGTACGACCCCTACATCAGCGACAACGGGATCGTCTCCATCCTGCACAGCCCCTGGGTGGGCCTGGAGAACTTCCAGCGGATCTTCGAGGACTCCGCCTTCTGGAACTCCGTGCGGAACACGCTGGTGCTGTTCCTCCTCCAGCTCGTGCTGTACTTCCCGGTCCCCATCCTCCTCGCGCTGCTCATCAACAGCGTGGTCCGGCCCCGGGTGCGGGCGATCTCGCAGGCCATCCTCTACCTGCCGCACTTCTTCTCGTGGGTGCTGGTCATCGCCGTCTTCCAGCAGCTGTTCGGCGGGGCGGGGCTGTTGTCCCAGCTGCTGCGCGACCACGGGTACGACGGACTCAGTCTCATGACCGACCCGGACACCTTCAAGTTCCTGGTCACCGCGCAGAGCGTGTGGAAGGACGCCGGCTGGGGGATCATCGTCTTCCTCGCCGCGCTCGCCTCCGTCAGTCCCGACCTGTACGAGGCCGCCGCGATGGACGGCGCGGGCCGCTGGCGCCGCATGTGGCACGTCACGCTGCCCGCGCTGCGCCCGGTGATCGCCCTGCTGCTGGTGCTGCGCGTCGGCGACGCCCTGACGGTCGGCTTCGAACAGATCCTGCTGCAACGCGACGCCGTCGGACCGGGAGCCGCGGAGGTCCTCGACACCTTCGTGTGGTGGAACGGCGTCCGCAACCAGGACTTCGGCTACGCGGCCGCCGCCGGGCTCGTCAAGGGCGTCATCAGCCTCGGCCTGGTCCTGATCGCGAACAAGGTGGCCCACCTCATGGGCGAGCAGGGGGTGTACAAGAAGTGACCGCCGTGCAAGAAGCGACCGCGGTGACCGACAAGTCCGCGCGCACGCCCGGCCGGTGGGCGGCCCCGCCCCGGCCGGTGTGGGAGGAGGAGCCCAGCCGGGCCGGACTCGCCGGCAAGGGGCTGGTACTGCTCCTGGCCTGCCTGGGCATCCTCTTCCCGCTGTGGATCGTCGTCGTCACCAGCCTCTCCTCGCGCAAGGCCATCGACGAGGCCGGCGGGCTGGTGATGATCCCGAAGGACATCACCTTCGTCGCCTACCAGGAACTGCTCAGCGGCGGCCAGGTCACCCGCGCCGCGCTCGTCAGCATCGGCATCACCCTCGTCGGCACGCTGTTCTCGATGGCGGTGTCGGTCCTGTGCGCCTACGGACTGTCCCGCAGCGGCTCACTGGGCCACCGCTGGATCCTCATGGTGCTGCTGGCCACGATGTTCTTCAGCGCGGGCCTCATCCCCACCTACCTGCTGGTGCAGTCCCTCGGCCTGACGGACAGCTACCTCGCGCTGATCCTGCCCAGCGCGATCAGCGTCTTCAACATCCTGGTGCTGCGCGGCTTCTTCATGGGCATCTCCCAGGAGCTGACCGACAGCGCCCGCATCGACGGCGCCGGGGACCTGCGCATCCTGTGGCAGATCGTCCTGCCGCTGTCCCGCGCGGTCGTCGCGGTGATCACCCTGTTCTACGCCGTGGGCTACTGGAGCGCGTGGTTCAACGCCTCCCTGTACCTCAACGACCAGGACATGCTGCCCCTGCAGAACGTCATGATCCAGCTCGTGCAGAAGCAGGAGGCGCCGGTCGGCCTGGGCCAGGCGATCAAGACCGGTGAGCTCTCCGGTCTGGCCGTGCAGATGGCCGTGATGGTCATGGCCCTGCTGCCCGTGGCCGTGCTGTCGCCGTTCGTCCAGCGTCACTTCAAGAAGGGGATGCTGACCGGTGCGGTGAAGGGGTGAGGTGTCCCGCGCCCCTTGGGTTTCTCCCCTCCCCGTCCCTTGCAGAGCGAGGTGTCTCATGTCCACGTTCCGCCCGAACAGACGCGCCGTACTCGCCGGGGCGGCGGCCGGTGCCGTGCCGGCCGCCGTTCCTGTCGCCCCCGGGCGAGCCCGGGCCGCCGAAGGCGGCGGGGACACCCCCTACCACTGGCGCAACGTCGTCATCGGTGGCACCGGCTTCTGGACCGGCGAGACGATCACCGGCGACCCGCGCGTCCACGGCCGTGTCCACCTCGCCACCAACGGGCGCGGCATCCAGTACGGGGAGCCCTGATGACGCCGAGCCTCGCGGACACCACCCGCGGCCGCATCCTCTTCGGCGGCGACTACAACCCCGAGCAGTGGCCCGAGGAGACCTGGCACGAGGACGTCCGCCTGATGAAGGCCGCCGGCGTCAACTCCGTCACCCTCGGCGTCTTCTCCTGGTCGAAGCTCGAACCCCGGCCCGGCGTCCACCACTTCGCCTGGCTGGACCACCTGATGGACCTGATGCACGCCCACGCCATCGGTGTCGTCCTTGCCACCCCCACCTCGGCGCCCCCGCCCTGGCTGGGGCGCCTCCACCCGGACACCCTGCCCCGCGACGAGGACGGCCGCACCGAGTGGTGGGGCGGCCGGCAGCACTTCTCGCACTCCAGCGCCACCTACCGCCGCCACGCCGCCGCCATCACCGAGGCCCTGGCCGCCCGCTACGCCGGCCACCCGGCCCTCACCATGTGGCACATCAACAACGAGTACTGCACCTTCGACCACGGCGACGAGTCCGCCGCCCGTTTCCGCCGCTGGCTCCAGCACAGGTACGGCACCCTCGACGCCCTCAACACCGCCTGGGGCACCGCCTTCTGGAGCCAGGGCTACGGCGACTGGGAGGAGATCCTCCCGGCCCGCCGCGCCCACTACCTGAAGAACCCCACCCAGGTGCTGGACTTCCGCCGCTTCACCTCCGACATGCTCCTGGAGTGCTTCACCGCCGAACGCGACATCGTCCGGCGCCACACCCCGCACCTCCCGGTCACCACGAACTTCATGCCGCTGTGGCACGGCCAGGACGCCTGGCGCTGGGCCGAGGAGGAGGACGTCGTCTCCGTCGACCTCTACCCCGACCCGCGCGACCCCCTGGGCGCCCAGCACGGCGCCCTGGTCCAGGACATGACCCGCTCGCAGGCCCGTGGCCCCTGGATGCTGATGGAGCAGGCGGCCGGACCGGTGAACTGGCGCGGCGCCGACCACCCCAAGCCGCGCGGTCTGAACCGCCTGTGGTCCCTCCAGGCCGTGGCGCGCGGCGCGGACGCCGTCTGCTACTTCCAGTGGCGCCAGTCGAGGCAGGGCGCGGAGAAGTTCCACTCCGGCATGGTCGGCCACGCGGGGGAGCAGGGCCGTACGCACCAGGAGGTCAAACAGCTCGGCGCCGACCTGGCGAAGATAGGCCCCCACGTCGCGGACACCCGGATCACGGCCGACGTCGCCGTCCTGCACGACTGGCACTCCTGGTGGGCCGGCGCCCAGGACGGCCGCCCCTCCACCCGCTTCGACTACCCGGACGTCCTGCACGCCTGGCACCGTGCCCTGTGGGAGGCCCACCTCACCACCGACTTCGCCCACCCCGAGCACGACCTGACCCCGTACCGGGCGGTCGTCGTGCCGCAGCTCTACGCACTCACGGACGCCGCGATCGACAACCTCCTCGCCTACGTCCGCGGCGGCGGCACCCTCGTCTGCGGCTTCCTCACCGGCATCGCCGACCAGGACGACCGGATCAGGCCCGGCGGCATGGACGCCCGGCTGCGTGACCTGTTCGGCATCCGCACCCTGCACGAGTGGTGGCCCCTGGAGGCGGACGAGACGGCCGCCTGCGACGGCTTCCGGGGCACGCTGTGGTCGGAGGAGATCGAACCGGACGGCACCGCCACCGAGACCCTCCCGTACAAGGGCGGCGAGCTGGACGGACTCCCGGCCGTCCTGCGCAAGGGCCGCGCCTGGTACGTGTCGACCCTGCCGGAACCGGACGCGCTGCGCGGGCTGCTCGCCCGGGCCGCAGCCGAAGCGGGCGCCCGCCCGGTGCTCGACGGGCTCCCGGCCCAGGTGGAGGCGGTACGCCGCGGCGACCTGCTGTTCCTCCTCCACCACGGCCGCGAGCCGGTCACCGTCGACGTCCCCGGCACCCACCGCGACCTGCTGACCGAGACGACCGTCACCGACCGTGTCACCCTCGACCGCTACGGCGTGGCGGTCCTGGCGGGGCCGGCCTCATGACCGGCGGGCCCGTGCACGGAACCTGGGAACCCGAGCCCGCCGCCCGCTGGGAGGACGCCTTCCTCAGCGGCAACGGCCACCACGGCGCCCTGGTGTTCGGCGACCCGGGGGCCGACCGGGTCGTCGTGACCCACCACACCCTCGTACGCCCGAACGGCGGCGACGAGCTCCGCCGGCCGCCCCGGCTCGCCGCCGGGCTCCCCGCGCTGCAGGACCGCCTGCTCGCGGGCGACACGACCGCCGCCGAGGAGTTCACGGACGGCCGCCCGCTGCAGTGGGTCCGGCCCTTCCACCCGGCGTTCCAGATCCGGCTGAACAGGCCCCCCGGCGACACCGGCCACCCCTACCGCCGCTCCGTCGACTTCACCACCGGCGAGGCGACCGCGGCCCGCTCCACCTGGACCAGCCGGGTCTTCGTCTCCCGCGCCGACGACGTGATCGTCCAGCACCTCGCCGCCCCGCACCTCACCCTCGACCTCTCCCTCGACCCCCGCCTCCCCGGCGTCCCCGCCGGCCTGGGCATCGGCCACGGCGCCGTGCTCACCCCCGGGGGCGCCCTGCTCAGCCTGCGCGCCCGCTACCCCGGCAGCGACCTGGCGTACACCGGCGTCACCCTGGTCGCCGTCACCGGCGGCACCACGAAGCTGGTCCCGCCGGGCGTCCTCGTCGAGGGCGCCACGGAGGTCCTGCTCCTCACCCGGGTGCGCCGGCACACCGGCGAACTGGACGTGACCGCAGAGGGACGCGCCCTGCGCGACCTGGCGGCCGGGAGCCTCCCCGACGGACCGCACGGCACCTCGGACGACGGGCCTGGCGGCGCGTACGACGCCCTCCTCGGCCGCCACCTCGCCCTGCACCGCACCGCGTACGACCGTGTCACCCTCGACCTCGCCGCCGACCCCGCCGAACGCGCCCTGCCGGGCTCGGCGTTGCTCGCGCACCCCCACAGCCCGGCGCTCCTGGAGCGCCTCTTCGCCGCCGGCCGCTACCACCTGCTGTCGGCCGGCGGCCTGCTCCCGCCCCGCCTGACCGGCCTGTGGACCGGCGACTGGAACACCGCCTGGTCCGGCGCGTTCACCACCAACGCCAACCTCAACCTCCAGACCGCCTCCGCCGCCGCGGCCGCCCTGCCCGAGGTCACCGAGGCACACGCGGCCCTGGTCCACCGCCAGCTGCCCGACTGGCGGGACAACGCCCGCGCCATCTTCGGCACCCGCGGTGTCGTCGCGCCCTCGCACACCGACGGCGAGTGCGGCCACACGTACCACTTCAGCCGCGAGTACCCCCTGCACCTGTGGACGGCCGGCGCCGACTGGCTGCTCAAGCCCCTCGTCGACCACGACGAGACCTATGGCGTCCACGACCCCCGGACCACCGCCGCTCTCGCCGAAGTCGCCCTGTTCTACGAGGACTTCCTCACCCGCACCGACGGCGACGGCCGGCTCGCCGTCGTCCCCTCCTACTCGCCCGAGAACCGGCCCGCGAACGCGAGCTGGGGCACCGTCGACGCGGCCATGGACCTCTCCGCCGCCCGGCACGCCCTGCGCACCGCCGCCGACCGCCACCCCGAGCACGCCGACCGCTGGCGCGCCCTCGCCGACCGGCTCCCGCCGCACCGGATCAACGCCGACGGCGCCCTCGCCGAATGGGCCCGGCCCGGCCTGGCGGACGCCTACGACCACCGCCACCTCAGCCACCTCTACGGCGTCTGGCCGCTCGACGAGATCACCCCCTACGACACCCCCGGCCTCGCCGAGGCCGCCCACCGCGCCCTCGAACTGCGGGGCGCCGAGAACGGCTCGGCCCACGGTCACCTCCACCACGCCCTGGTCGCCGCCCGGCTCGGGGACGGCGCCCGGGTCGCCCACGCCCTGGGCCGGGTGCTCGACGGCGACTACTTCCACGCGTCCCTGATGAGCGCGCACTACCCGCACCGCGACGTCTACAACGCCGACGCCGCGCACGCCCTCCCGGCCGTGCTCATCGAGATGCTCGTGCAGTCCACGCCCGGCCGGCTGGTGCTGCTCCCCGCTCTCCCGGCCACCTGCCCCGAGGGCGAACTCAGGGGCGTACGCACCCGGTTTGGGGCAGCACTCGACCTCACCTGGACGCCCGACGGCAGTGCGACGGCCGTCCTGCGCCCGGACCGCACCCACCGCATCGACCTCAGGACTCCCTCCGGCGCCGAACCGCTCGACCTCGTCGCCGGGGAGGACCGCGTCATCAGCGTCAAGGCGCGGTAGCAGCAGCGCCCCTCCCCCCACCCATGGAAGGACACGCCATGGCACCACGCACGCGCACCCTGACCGCTCTCCTGGCCCCGGCCCTCGCGCTCGGCGCCACCGTCGGCCTCGCCTCCGCCCCCGCCCAGGCCGCCGTCTGGAACTCCTGCGACCAGTGGGGCAACACGAGCCTGAACGGCTACACCCTCTACAACAACATCTGGGGCTCCGGCGCCGGCAGCCAGTGCGTCTGGGCCAACTCCGGCACCAACTGGGGCGTCTGGGCCGACCACCCGAACACCGGCGGCATCAAGTCGTACCCGAACGCCAAGAAGGTGATCAACAAGCCGATCACCTCCCTCGGCTCGCTCACCAGCAGCTACAACGTCACGGTCCCGTCCTCCGGCGCGTACAACACGTCGTACGACATCTGGGACACGGACTACGACTACGAGATCATGCTCTGGGTCAACTACAACGGCGCCGTCGGTCCGCTCGGCACCTCGCAGGGTTCGGTGACCCTCGGCGGCCACTCGTGGAACGTCTACAAGGGGAACAACGGCGCCAACGAGGTCTTCTCGTTCCTGCGCACCTCGGACTCCAGCTCCGGCACGGTCGACATCCTGCCGATCCTGAAGTGGATCAAGGACACCAAGGGCTGGATGGGCAACGAGACCATCGGTGACGTCCAGTTCGGCTACGAGATCACCTCGTCCGCCGGCGGTCTGGACTTCCGCACCGACAACCTGACGGTCAGCGGCGGCTGACCCACCGCACCACGGCCGAGGGGCCGGCCCCGCCCGGGACCGGCCCCTCCCCGCGTCTACTCCGCGACCGGCAGCCGCGCCCCGTCCCGCAGGAACAGCGGGATGCGGTCCAGCGGAGCGTCGACCGTCACGGTCGCCCCGCCCTCGTACGTCTCACCCGTCCACGCGTCCGTCCAGCGCGCGCCCGCCGGCAGGTACTCCGTCCGGGCCGTGGCGCCCGCCGTCAGCACCGGCGCGACCAGCAGGTCCCGGCCGAAGAGGTAGGCGTCGTCCACCCCCCACGCCGCCGGGTCCCCGGGGAACTCCAGGAACAGCGGCCGCATCACCGGCAACCCCTCCTCGTGCGCCTCGCGCATCACGTCCAGCACGTACGGCTTCAGCCGCTCGCGCAGCCGCAGGTACTTGGATTGGGCGAGGCTGACCTCGGGCGGTGTCTGGGCAGGCTGATTCACGAGGCGTGCTCCTGGGGAGTGCGGACATGGCGGTGCCCTGGCACGGGCCGAACGGGTGAGCACCGAGGGCCGGCGGCCGACGAAGAGCGCGGCCGCGGGACGCCGCGGCGGTGCGGAGAGCAGAACCGGACGGGGGCGGCGACGGGAGGGTGGCCTACGGCGGGGTGGTCCAGGACGGACCGGGCTGCGAAGGGGCGGTGGCGACGGGGCGGTGGCCCACGGCGGGCGGTGGCGAGGGGGCCGGGTGACGGACGGGGTGGTGGCCCACGGCGGGGTGAGGCGTGACCGGGACGGCGGCGAAGGGAGCGGGGCCGCGACACGGCAGGGAGGCCGGGACCACGGCCCGCTCCCGTGCCGGCTACGGCCGGACCGGTGCCGGCCCCGAGCTCGCCCGTACCGTCAGTTCCGGCGTGAGCAGCACGACCTCCTCGCTGCCGCGCCCGTCGAGCTTGGCGACGAGCTGCTCCACGGCGTGCCGGCCCATCTCCTGCGCGGGCACGGCGACCGAGGTCAGCCGCACCGAGGCCTGGGCGGCGACCTGCTCGGGGCAGACCGCGACCACCGACACGTCCTCGGGCACGGCCCGGCCCTGCTGACGCAGCAGCGCGAGCAGCGGCTCGACCGCCGACTCGTTCTGGACGACGAATCCCGTGGTGTCCGGGCGCTCGTCGAAGACGCGGGCGAGGGTCGCGGACATCGCGTCGTAGCCGCCCTCGCACGGGCGGTGCAGCAGCCGCAGCCCCAGCTCACGCGCGCGGGTGCGCAGCCCGTCCAGGGTGCGCTCGGCGAAGCCCGTGTGCCGCTCGTAGACGGCGGGCGCCTCACCGATGACAGCGATGTCGCGGTGTCCCAGCGACGCCAGATGCTCCACGCACAGCGCACCGGTCGCCCGGAAGTCGAGGTCGACGCAGGTCAGCCCGGTGGTGTCGGCGGGCAGCCCGATCAGCACCGAGGGCTGGTCGGTGCCGCGCAGCAGCGGCAGCCGCTCGTCGTCGAGTTCGACGTCCATCAGGATCATCGCGTCGGCGAGGCCGCTGCCGGTGACGCGGCGCACCGCGTCGGGTCCCTCCTCGCCCGTGAGCAGCAGGATGTCGTATCCGTGGGCACGTGCGCTGGTCGCGACCGCGATGGCGATCTCCATCATCACCGGCACGTACATGTCCGTGCGCAGCGGGATCATCAGCGCGATGATGTTCGACCTGCTGCTGGCCAGGGCGCGGGCGCCGGCGTTCGGGTGGTAGCCGAGCTTCCGGATACTCTCCTCGACCCGCTGCCGGGTGGTGGTGGAGATGGACCGCTTGCCGCTGAGGACATAGCTCACCGTGCTCGCCGAGACTCCGGCGTGCTGGGCGACCTCGGCGAGGGTGACCATCCAGCTCTCCAAGCTTTGTGAAGCGCTTCGACAGCGCGCAGGGTGGACATGAGCGAGTGAGGGTGGTTCGACAGTAGCCCCAGCGGGAGTGGGTGTCCATAGGTTGTCGAAGCGCTTCGACAGCTTTCTTTCCCGCTGTTTCCCCGGCCTCCCGCCCATCCTCTCGCGCCCGCGGCCATCGGCCGAACGGCCGCACAAAGGGTGGTGGGTCCGCCCCGGAACGGGTACACACGATCGGGTAGCACCGACTCGTCACGTACGCCCGCGAGTTCGCCCATCGGGGACTTCGTGGCCGTACCTCCCTTCGATGCCGATTCGCGGCGAGGTGAGCCTCATGTCAGCTCCACCCACCCCTTCCTCCCGACCCACCGTCACCGAACGTGAGGCCCGTCAGGTGGCGGAGGCTGCCCGGGAACAGGACTGGCGCAAGCCCAGCTTCGCCAAGGAGCTGTTCCTCGGCCGCTTCCGCCTCGACCTCCTCCACCCCCACCCGGTCCCGGCCGACGAGCATGTCCAGCGGGGCGAGGAGTTCCTCGCCAAGCTCCGCGACTTCTGCGAGACGAAGATCGACGGGTCCGTCATCGAACGCGACGCGCGGATCCCCGACGAGGTGATCACGGGGCTGAAGGAGCTGGGCGCCTTCGGCATGAAGATCGACACCAAGTACGGCGGACTCGGCCTCACCCAGGTGTACTACAACAAGGCCCTCGCCCTGGTCGGATCCGCGAATCCGGCGATCGGCGCGCTGCTCTCCGCCCACCAGTCGATCGGCGTACCGCAGCCGCTGAAGATGTTCGGCACCCAGGAGCAGAAGGACACGTTCCTGCCGCGCTGCGCCCGCACCGACATCTCGGCGTTCCTGCTCACCGAACCGGACGTCGGCTCCGACCCGGCCCGCCTCGCGACCACCGCCGTGCGGGAGGGCGACGAGTACGTCCTCGACGGCGTGAAGCTGTGGACGACCAACGGCGTCGTCGCCGACCTGCTGGTCGTCATGGCCCGCGTCCCCAAGTCCGAGGGCCGCAAGGGCGGCATCACCGCCTTCGTCGTGGAGGCCGCCTCCGAGGGCATCACCGTCGAGAACCGCAACGCCTTCATGGGCCTGCGCGGCCTGGAGAACGGCGTCACCCGCTTCCACCGGGTCCGCGTCCCCGCCGCCAACCGCATCGGCCCCGAGGGAGCCGGCCTCAAGATCGCCCTGACCACCCTGAACACCGGCCGCCTCTCGCTGCCCGCCATGTGCGTCGGCGCCGGCAAGTGGTGCCTGAAGATCGCCCGAGAGTGGTCGGCGGCGCGCGAGCAGTGGGGCAAGCCGGTCGCCCTGCACGAGGCGGTCGGCGCCAAGATCTCCTTCATCGCGGCGACCACCTTCGCCCTCGAGGCCGTCGTGGACCTCTCCTCCCAGATGGCCGACGAGGACCGCAACGACATCCGCATCGAGGCCGCCCTCGCCAAGCTCTACGGCTCGGAGATGGCGTGCCTGATGGCCGACGAGCTGGTCCAGATCCGCGGTGGACGGGGCTTCGAGACCGCGGCCTCCCTCGAAGCCCGCGGCGAGCGTGCGGTACCCGCCGAGCAGCTCCTGCGCGATCTGCGGATCAACCGCATCTTCGAGGGGTCCACGGAGATCATGCACCTGCTGATCGCCCGCGAGGCCGTCGACGCCCATCTGTCGGTCGCCGGGGACCTGATCGACCCGGACAAGTCCCTGTCCGACAAGGCGAGGGCCGGTGCACAGGCCGGCGTCTTCTACGCCAAGTGGCTGCCGAAACTGGTCGCGGGACCGGGCCACCTCCCGCGCTCCTACGCCGAATTCCACCCCACGGGCCACGTCGACCTCTCCGGACACCTGCGGTACGTCGAACGCACCGCCCGCAAGCTCGCCCGCTCCACCTTCTACGCCATGTCCCGCTGGCAGGGCCGGATGGAGACCAAGCAGGGCTTCCTGGGCCGCATCGTCGACATCGGCGCCGAGCTGTTCGCCATGAGCGCCGCCTGCGTCCGCGCCGAGCACCTGCGCGCGAAGGGCGACCACGGCCGCGAGGCCTACCAGCTCGCCGACGCCTTCTGCCGCCAGGCCCGCATCCGCGTCGAGGAACTCTTCGGCCGGCTGTGGACCAACACCGACGACCTCGACCACAAGGTCGTCAAGGGCGTCCTGGGCGGCGCCTACGAGTGGCTGGAACAGGGCGTCGTCGACCCGTCCGGCCAGGGCCCCTGGATCGCGGACGCGACACCCGGGCCGAGTACCAGGCAGAACGTCCACCGCCCCATCCCCTGACACCCGCGCCCTGTCGTCACCGCCTCGTCCGCACGGCGACGACAGGGCCGGGCCCCGGCCGCCCCGCGCCGACCGGCACGCCACCCGCCCGAGGGACGCGCTGTCCTCCCCGAGGGCGGTTGCGGCCACAATGGGGGAATGAGCGACAGTCCAGCCCCACTCGCCGACCCGCACCTCGTCTACGACCCGGTGGCGGGCGACGGCCCGAAGGACGTGGTGATCCTCGGGTCCACCGGGTCGATCGGGACCCAGGCCATCGACCTCGTGCTGCGCAATCCGGACCGCTTCCGGGTGACCGGCCTGTCCGCCAACGGCGGCCGGGTCGCCCTCCTCGCCGAGCAGGCGTACCGGCTGAAGGTACGGACCGTCGCCGTGGCCCGCGAGGACGTCGTACCGGCGCTGCGGGAGGCGCTCGGCGCCCAGTACGGCACCGGAGCGCCGCTCCCCGAGATCCTCGCCGGACCGGACGCGGCCACGCAGCTCGCCGCCTCCGACTGCCACACCGTCCTCAACGGCATCACCGGCTCCATCGGCCTCGCCCCGACCCTGGCCGCCCTGGAGGCGGGCCGCACCCTCGCGCTCGCCAACAAGGAGTCGCTCATCGTCGGCGGCCCGCTGGTCAAGGCCCTCGCCAAGCCCGGACAGATCATCCCGGTCGACTCCGAGCACGCCGCCCTCTTCCAGGCCCTCGCCGCCGGCACCCGCGCCGACGTGCGCAAGCTGGTCGTCACCGCCTCCGGCGGCCCGTTCCGGGGGCGTACGAGGGAACAGCTGGCGGCCGTCACCGTCGAGGACGCCCTCGCCCACCCCACCTGGGCCATGGGCCCGGTGATCACGATCAACTCCGCCACCCTCGTCAACAAGGGCCTGGAGGTGATCGAGGCGCACCTCCTCTACGACATTCCCTTCGACCGCATTGAGGTCGTCGTGCACCCGCAGTCGTATGTCCACTCGATGGTCGAGTTCACGGACGGATCGACACTGGCCCAGGCGACGCCCCCCGACATGCGCGGGCCCATCGCCATCGGCCTCGGCTGGCCCGAACGCGTCCCCGACGCCGCCCCCACCTTCGACTGGAGCAAGGCCTCGACGTGGGAGTTCTTCCCGCTCGACAACGAGGCCTTCCCCTCGGTGAACCTGGCCCGGCACGTCGGGGCGCTCGCGGGCACGGCCCCGGCGGTGTTCAATGCGGCCAACGAGGAGTGCGTCGAGGCGTTCCGCTCCGGCGCACTGCCGTATCTCGGGATCATGGAGACCGTCACGCGGGTGGTCGAGGAACACGGCACCCCCCGTACGGGAACCTCGCTCACCGTCGCGGACGTCCTCGAAGCCGAGACCTGGGCCCGCGCCCGGGCCCGGGAACTGGCGGCACAGACGGCGGAGGCCCGTGCATGACGACCCTGATGTTCATCCTCGGCATAGTCCTCTTCGCGGTCGGCCTGCTGTTCTCCATCGCCTGGCACGAACTGGGCCACCTCTCCACGGCCAAGATGTTCGGCATCCGGGTGCCGCAGTACATGGTGGGCTTCGGACCGACGATCTTCTCGAAGAAGAAGGGCGACACCGAGTACGGGGTCAAGGCCATCCCGTTCGGCGGCTACATCCGCATGATCGGCATGTTCCCGCCCGGTCCCGACGGCCGGATGGAGGCCCGCTCCACCTCGCCCTGGCGCGGGATGATCGAGGACGCCCGCTCGGCGGCCTTCGAGGAACTCCAGCCCGGTGACGAGAAGCGCCTGTTCTACACGCGCAAGCCGTGGAAACGGGTCATCGTCATGTTCGCCGGCCCGTTCATGAACCTGATCCTCGCGGTGGTGCTGTTCCTCACGGTGCTGATGGGCTTCGGCATCTCGCAGCAGACCACCACCGTCGGCTCCGTCTCCCGGTGCGTCATCTCGCAGAGCGAGAACCGCGACAACTGCGTCAAGTCCGACCCGGCCTCCCCGGCCGCGGCGGCCGGCCTGAAGGCGGGCGACAAGATCGTCTCCTTCGACGGCGTCCGCACCGACGACTGGGACAAACTGTCCAACCTGATCCGCGCCACCCCCGGCCAGGAGGTGCCGATCGTCGTCGAGCGCGGCGGCCAGGAGGTCACGCTCCACGCCCGGATCGCCACCAACCAGGTCGCCAAGAAGGACTCCCACGGACAGATCGTCCAGGGCGAGTACGTCACGGCCGGCTTCCTCGGCTTCAGCGCGGCCACCGGCGTGGTGAAACAGGACTTCGGCCAGTCCGTGACCTGGATGGGCGACCGCATCGGCGACGCCGTCGACTCCCTCGCCGCCCTGCCCGGCAAGATCCCCGCGCTGTGGGACGCCGCCTTCGGCGACGGACCCCGCGAGGCCGACTCCCCGATGGGCGTCGTCGGCGCCGCCCGGGTCGGCGGCGAGATCGCCACGCTGGACATACCGCCCACCCAGCAGCTGGCCATGTTCGTCATGCTGGTCGCCGGCTTCAACCTCTCCCTGTTCCTCTTCAACATGCTGCCGCTGCTGCCGCTCGACGGCGGCCACATCGCGGGCGCGCTGTGGGAGTCGCTGCGCCGGAGCACCGCCAAGGTGCTGCGCCGGCCCGACCCGGGCCCCTTCGACGTGGCGAAGCTGATGCCGGTGGCGTACGTGGTGGCGGGCGTGTTCGTCTGCTTCACCCTGCTCGTCCTGGTCGCGGACGTCGTCAATCCCGTACGGATCAGCTGACGTCCCACGGTCCGGCGAGAAGCCCGATCCGGGGAGCCTGTCCCTCCGGAACGGGCTTCACGCCTGTCTTGGGGTAGATGGATGCCATCGGGTGGATTCCCCGTACGCTGTGTGCCGGGGGTTCAGGTCCGTGCCGTAATCTCGAAGGGCCGGAGCCCGCCGCTGACCGGGGCCGGATCTTGATCCAAGACTTGGGGTTGCACAGCAGATGACTGCGATTTCTCTCGGCATGCCGTCCGTTCCGACCACGCTCGCCGTGCGCCGCAAGAGCCGGCAGATCCAGGTCGGCTCCGTGGCGGTCGGCGGTGACGCCCCCGTGTCGGTGCAGTCCATGACGACGACCCGTACGTCCGACATCGGCGCGACGCTCCAGCAGATCGCCGAGCTGACGGCCTCCGGCTGCCAGATCGTGCGTGTGGCGTGTCCCACGCAGGACGACGCCGACGCCCTCCCCGTGATCGCGAAGAAGTCGCAGATCCCGGTGATCGCGGACATCCACTTCCAGCCGAAGTACGTTTTCGCCGCGATCGAGGCGGGCTGCGCCGCGGTCCGGGTGAACCCCGGCAACATCAAGCAGTTCGACGACAAGGTCAAGGAGATCGCCCAGGCGGCGAAGGACCACGGCACCCCGATCCGCATCGGCGTGAACGCGGGCTCCCTGGACCGCCGCCTGCTCCAGAAGTACGGCAAGGCGACCCCCGAGGCGCTCGCGGAGTCCGCCCTGTGGGAGGCGTCCCTCTTCGAGGAGCACGACTTCCGGGACATCAAGATCTCCGTGAAGCACAACGACCCGGTCGTCATGGTCGAGGCCTACCGCCAGCTCGCCGCCCAGTGCGACTACCCGCTGCACCTCGGCGTCACCGAGGCCGGCCCCGCCTTCCAGGGCACCATCAAGTCGGCCGTCGCCTTCGGCGCCCTGCTCTCCCAGGGCATCGGCGACACCATCCGCGTCTCCCTGTCGGCACCGCCCGTCGAGGAGATCAAGGTCGGCATCCAGATCCTGGAGTCGCTGAACCTGCGCCAGAGGGGCCTGGAGATCGTCTCCTGCCCGTCCTGCGGCCGCGCCCAGGTCGACGTCTACAAGCTGGCCGAGGAGGTCACGGCCGGCCTGACCGGCATGGACGTCCCGCTGCGCGTCGCCGTCATGGGCTGCGTCGTCAACGGGCCCGGCGAGGCCCGCGAGGCCGACCTCGGCGTCGCCTCCGGCAACGGCAAGGGCCAGATCTTCGTCAAGGGCGAGGTCATCAAGACCGTGCCCGAGTCCAAGATCGTGGAGACCCTCATCGAGGAGGCCATGAAGCTCGCCGAGCAGATGGAGAAGGACGGCGTCACCTCCGGCGAGCCGTCGGTGTCGGTAGCGGGCTGAGGTTTCGCGAGCGTCACGTCCCGGCGCCGGCCCGGTGCATTCCAGCCCGTCCGGCGCTCGCGGACGAGGCCCGTCCGGGCCGAAGCGGGGGTCCGGGGGCAGCAGCCCCGAACGGCACGGCGCCCGGCGCCCACCGCTGAAGAGACGGCAACAGCAGGCGGGGCGACGCCGCTCAGCATCCGCAGGTACAGTGCGGAGATCAGCAGATCTTAGGGTGAGGCCCCGCACGTGTTGACGCAGACCACCTCCCGCGTGCTCGAACCGAGCGACCTGGACGCCGCGCTCGCCGTCCTCGACCGCGAGCCGGTCGCCAACGCCTTCGTGACCGCCCGGGTGCAGATCGCGGGCCTCGACCCGTGGCGCCTCGGCGGCGAGATGTGGGGCTGGTACGAGGACGGCATGCTGACCTCCCTGTGCTACGCGGGCGCCAACCTCGTCCCCATCTGCGCCACCCCGCGCGCCGTCCGCGCCTTCGCCGACCGCGCCCGTCGGGCCGGCCGCCGCTGCTCCTCCATAGTCGGCCCCGCCGAGTCCACCGCCCAGTTGTGGCGGCTCCTCGAACCCGGCTGGGGCCCGGCCCGCGAAGTCCGCGGCAGGCAGCCCCTCATGGTCACCGACCGCATGACCGCCGACGTCGCCCCCGACCCCCGCGTCCGCCGCGTCCGCAAGGACGAGATGGAGCGGATCATGCCGGCCTGCGTGGCGATGTTCACCGAGGAGGTCGGCATCTCCCCGCTGGCCGGCGACGGCGGCCTGCTCTACCAGGCCCGGGTCGCCGAACTCGTCGGCTCCGGCCGCTCCTTCGCCCGATTCGACAACGACGGGCGGGTCGTCTTCAAGGCCGAGATCGGCGCCGCCACCGACCGCGCCTGCCAGATCCAGGGCGTATGGGTGGCCCCCGAGTACCGGGGACGGGGACTCGCCGCCCCCGGGATGGCGGCCGTCCTGCGCTACGCCCTCGCCGACGTGGCCCCGGTGGTGAGCCTGTACGTGAACGACTTCAACACCGCGGCCCGACGGACGTACCGGCGGGTGGGCTTCCAGGAGGTCGGTTCCTTCATGAGCGTGCTGTTCTGACCCCGCCCGATCGCCCCGGCACACAGCCGCGCCACCCCTGTAGGCTCCCCGCCATGGACCTCGTCATCGGCCCCTTGGACCTGTCAGCGCACGTCGACGAGGCCCTTGCCGTCCAAGCCGCCGCCTTCGGCCTCGGCCCCGACGAGGTGGCCGTCCGCCGCCAGATCGTCCTGCGCCACATGACCTACCCCGGCGCCCGCGCCCTCGGCGCCACCACTCCCGACGGGGATCTCGCCGGCTTCGTCTACGGCATGCCCAACGACCGCAGCCACTGGTGGTCCACCGTCGTCGAGCCGTACCTCCGCGCCCTGCACAACGAGGCCTGGCTCGACGACTCCTTCGTGATCACCGAACTGCACGTCCACCCGGCCCACCAGAACCGCGGCGCGGGCCGCTCGCTGATCACCACGATCACCGACACCGCCGCCGAGCCCCGCTCGATCCTCTCCGCGATCGACACCGAGAGCCCCGCCCGCGGTCTCTACCGCTCCCTCGGCTACACCGACCTCGCCCGCCAGGTCCTGTTCCCCAGCGCGCCCCGGCCGTACGCCGTGATGGGCGCGCACCTTCCCCTGCGCAGGCGTTAACCGATTTCCGCCGGGATGGACCCCCCGGTTAACCTCCTGCCAACACCTTCCCCCACTCTCGGCTCCGCTCGGGCGGGGGGACCCCCATCAGCAGGAGTCTCGAACCATGGCCAACGCACCGGTCCAGCGCATGTCGAAGTTGATGGCGAAGACGCTGCGCGACGACCCGGCGGACGCCGAGGTCCTCAGCCACAAGCTGCTGGTCCGCGCCGGTTACGTGCGCCGCACCGCCGCCGGCCTGTGGAGCTGGCTGCCGCTCGGCAAGAAGGTCCTCGGCAACATCGAGCGCATCGTCCGCGAGGAGATGGACGCCATCGGCGCCCAGGAAGTGCAGCTCCCCGCCCTGCTGCCGCGCGAGCCGTACGAGGCCACCGGCCGCTGGGAGGAGTACGGCCCCGAGCTGTTCCGCCTCCAGGACCGCAAGGGCGGCGACTACCTCCTCGGCCCCACCCACGAGGAGATCTTCACGCTGCTGGTGAAGGACCAGGCGTCCTCCTACAAGGACCTGCCGGTCATCCTCTACCAGATCCAGAACAAGTACCGCGACGAGGCCCGCCCCCGGGCCGGCATCCTGCGCGGCCGCGAGTTCCTGATGAAGGACTCCTACTCCTTCGACGTCGCCGACGAGGGCCTCGCCGAGTCCTACGCCCTGCACCGCGCCGCCTACCAGCGCATCTTCGAGCGCCTCGGCCTCGACTACCGCATCTGCGCGGCCACCGCCGGCGCGATGGGCGGCTCGAAGTCCGAGGAGTTCCTCGCGCCCGCCGAGGCCGGCGAGGACACCTTCGCGGACTGCCCGAACTGCGACTTCGCCGCCAACACCGAGGCGATCACCTACGCGCTCCAGCCGGTGGACGCGGCCGGCGTGCCCGCCGCCGAGGACATCCCGACCCCGGACACCCCGACCATCGAGACCCTCGCCGCCTCCCTCGGCGTCCCGGCCTCCGCCACGCTGAAGAACCTGCTGGTCAAGGTGGACGGCGAGATCGTCGCCGTGGGCGTCCCCGGTGACCGCGAGGTCGACATGGACAAGGTCGAGGCGCACTTCGCCCCGGCCGCCGTCGAGCTGGTCACCGCCGAGGACTTCGTCGGCCGCCCCGACCTGGTCCGCGGCTACGTCGGCCCGCAGGGCCTGGGCGAGAAGGTGACGTACATCGCCGACCCGCGCGTGGCGCCGGGCACGGCGTGGATCACGGGCGCCAACAAGGAGCACACGCACACCAAGAACGTCGTGGCGGGCCGTGACTTCGAGGTCGACGCGTACGTCGACGTCGTCGTGGTCCGGGAGGGCGACCCCTGCCCGAAGTGCGGCACCGGCCTGAAGCTGGACCGCGCCATCGAGATCGGCCACATCTTCCAGCTGGGCCGCAAGTACGCCGACGCCCTCAAGCTCGACGTCCTCGGCCAGAACGGCAAGCCGGCCCGCGTGACCATGGGCTCCTACGGCATCGGCGTCTCCCGCGCCGTGGCCGCCCTCGCCGAGCAGCACGCCGACGACAAGGGCCTCGTCTGGTCCAAGGAGGTCGCCCCCGCCGACGTCCACGTCGTCGCCGCCGGCAAGGCCCTGCAGACCGAGCTGGCCCTCGAGGTCTCCGACAAGCTGGCCGCCGCCGGCGTCCGCGTCCTGGTGGACGACCGGGCCGGCGTCTCCCCGGGCGTCAAGTTCACCGACGCCGAGCTCATCGGCGTCCCGCAGATCCTGGTCGCCGGCCGCCGCTCGGCCGAAGGCGTGGTCGAGCTGAAGGACCGCCGTACCGGCGAGCGCGAGGAACTGGCGGTCGACGAGGCCATCGCCCGCCTGACGGCCTGATCCCACCACCCCGGGGGCGTCCGCGACCGGCGGGCGCCCCTGCGGCGTGCTCCCGTTCGCCCAGGCAGGGTGTGCGGGCCCCAGGGCCGCCCTACAGCCAGGTCGCGAACTCCAGCAGCAGTTCCGCGTCCCGCTCGCGGCCGACCCGGTGGGCCCTTACGCCCGACTCGACCGCGCGGAACAGCGTCCAGCCGCGCAGCCGCTCCTGGTCGACCTCCAGCGACTCGGCGAGCCGCTTCACCCGCCGCCGGGTCGTCGAGGCGCCCGACGGCTGGGCGATCAGGTCCTCCACCCGGTCCCGCACCAGCCGCGCCAGGTCGAAGGCGCTCTCGCCGACCACGGGGTCCGGCCCCACGGCCAGCCACGGCATCCGGTCCCCGGCGAGCACCTTGCTCTGCCGGAACGTGCCGTGCAGCAGCCGCTGTTCGGGCGGCGCGGCCAGCAGTTCCGCGCGGGCCGTGAGCGCCGCGTCCACCAGCGCGGCCACCGCCGGATCGGCCGCGGCGCCGGCCCGCATGGCCTCGGCCTGCCGCCCGGTCCGCTCGGCGACGGTCTCGAAGGAGTGACCGGCGGGCGGCTCCACCCACAGCCGCCGCAGCGTGCCCGCGGCCTCCAGCAGCGCCTTCGACTCGGGCAGCGACCGCACCGAGACGTCCGGGTGGAGCCGCTCCAGCAGCAGCACGCCCTCCGGCGTGTCCTCCCGGAGCAGCTGCACGGCACCCAGCCCGCCCCAGTGGGCCAGCGCGGCCCGCTCGCTCCCGGGCCGGGCCCGGCGGGGGGCCAGTTTCAGCACCGCCGGCGTCCCGTCGGCCTGCCGTACCAGGATCACGAGGCTGCTGCGTCCGCCGGGCACCTGCACCCGTTCCACGGTCGCCCCGCACAGCGCCACGGCCTCCCGCGCCGTCTCCGGCAGCTTCTCCAGCCAGTCGTCACCGGCCGGTGCCGTCTCACCGAGCGCCCTGACCAGACGCCGCGGCGGTTCGAAAGCCATGCGCGAGCCGTTCCCTTCCCGTACGGGGCCTCCCGTACGTGTTACGCAGTCGGTGTCGCCGAAGCCGACGCTGTGCCGGCCCGCTCGGCGAGCCCAGGGAAGGCTACGCTCCCGCCGCGCCAGCGCACGGCCCGCACCGCCGCCTCCCGCAGCGCCCCGGCCGCCGTGGCCCGCAGGCCGCCCTCGGCCGCCCGGACCAGGTCGGAGTAGACCCCGGCCGTCCGGCTCTCCAGCTCGGCCGCCAGCCGCACCGCGGCCGCCGCGTCCGGCACCGCGAAGGGCAGCGCGTACCCGGCCGCCGCGGCGACCGGCCTGCCGCCGAGATCGCCGACCTCGCGCGCCAGCGCGTCGCGTCGCGCCCGGTGCGCGTCGTACGCCGTCCGCGCCTCGGCGCGCCGGTCCTCGCCGATCCGCCCGCCGACGACTCCGTAGCCGTACACCGCGGCATGCTCGGCCGCCAGCGCCGCCTGGAGGGCGTCCAGCACCCGGTCCTTCGCCTCGCTCACCCGTGACCCTCCGTCAGCAGAAACATGTGCGCCGCCCCGGCCGCCGCCACCGACGCCAGCAGCCGTGCCGACTCACCCGGTGCCTCCAGCAACGCCCCGGCCCGCCGGTCGGCCAGCTCGCGCTCGGCGGCGGCCAGACCGGCCAGCGCGTCCTTCTCGGTCACCGGTACACCGGATCCGTCCCCCGGCCCGGCGGCCCGCGCCGTCCCCGACGGCGACGCCGTGGGGGAGGCGGTCCGCGCGCCGCCGAACGCCTCCGCGTGCCGTACGACCTCGTCCCGCAGCGGCCGCAGCCGCGCGGCCAGCCCGGGGTGGGCGGCGATCACCGCGTCGTACCGAGCGGCCAGCACCTCGCTGTCCCGCGCCGCACGCGCGCGGTCCCGCTCGTCGGCGGAGGGAGCGGGTGCGGTGTCGGAACCGGAGCCGCCGGAACAGCCGACCAGCAGGGCGGCCCCGGCGGCCGAGGCGAGCAGGCTCCTTCGGCGCGGCCCCGAGGGCACGCGCGGCGATGAGGGGAACGGCACGGCAGACGTCCTCGGCAGACTCGGAACCGACGGGTGAGCGAGGGCGCGCGGCGGGAGAGCGGGGACCAGCGGCGCGGCACGCCCGTGATCACGGTACCCGGGCCTCGCCCGGGCACCACTCAACGGCACCGCCGGTCCGGGGTGGACGGCAACACCCTCCGCGACCGGATACCCTTTGACCTGACACGCGACCCATCCCACAACAGCACACGCGGCCGAGGAGTCACCCGGATGAGCACCACCCAGAGCGAGAGGCTGCGAGAGCTGCTCGAGCCGCTCGTCACCTCCCAGGGTCTGGACCTCGAAGAGATCGCCGTGGACTCGGTCGGGCGCAAGCGTGTGCTGCGGGTGGTCGTCGACTCCGACACCGGTGCGGACCTCGACCGGATCGCCGATGTGAGCCGCGCGCTCTCGGCGAAGCTCGACGAGACGGACGCGATGGGCGACGCGGAGTACACCCTCGAGGTCGGAACCCCGGGCGCGGAGCGCTCCCTCACCGAGCACCGCCACTACACGCGTGCCGTGGACCGCCTGGTGCGGTTCCAGCTCCACGAGGACGGCGAACTGGTCGCCCGGATCCTCGGCGTGGACGACGACGGACTCGACCTCGAAGTGCCCGGCGTGAAGGGCCGCAAGGCCACCACCCGCAGACTCGCCTTCGGTGACATCGACAAGGCACGCGTCCAGGTCGAGTTCAACCGCAAGGACAAGCAGGACCAGAAGGACCAGAAGGACATGACGGAAGAGGAGGAGGCGTAGCCGTGGACATCGACATGAGCGCCCTGCGGGGCTTGGTACGGGAGAAGGAGATCTCCTTCGACCTGCTGGTCGGAGCGATCGAGTCGGCCCTCCTCATCGCGTACCACCGCACCGAGGGAAGCCGCCGGCACGCGCGCGTGGAGCTCAACCGGGAGACCGGGCACGTGACCGTGTGGGCGAAGGAGGACCCCGACGACCTCGAAGAGGGCCAGCAGGCGCGGGAGTTCGACGACACCCCGTCCGACTTCGGCCGTATCGCCGCCACCACCGCCAAGCAGGTCATCCTGCAGCGGCTGCGCGACGCCGAGGACGACGCGACGCTCGGCGAGTACGCGGGCCGCGAGGGCGACATCGTCACCGGAGTGGTCCAGCAGGGCCGCGACCCGAAGAACGTGCTCGTCGACATCGGCAAGCTGGAGGCCATCCTGCCGGTGCAGGAGCAGGTCCCCGGCGAGAGCTACCCGCACGGCACGCGGCTGCGCAGCTATGTCGTCCGGGTGGCGAAGGGTGTCCGCGGTCCCTCCGTGACCCTGTCGCGCACGCACCCCAACCTGGTGAAGAAGCTCTTCGCCCTGGAGGTGCCGGAGATCGCCGACGGGTCCGTCGAGATCGCCGCGATCGCCCGCGAGGCCGGCCACCGCACGAAGATCGCCGTCCGCTCCACCCGCTCGGGTCTGAACGCCAAGGGCGCCTGCATCGGCCCCATGGGCGGCCGGGTCCGCAATGTGATGGGTGAGCTGAACGGTGAGAAGATCGACATCGTCGACTGGTCGGACGACCCGGCCGAGATGGTGGCGAACGCGCTCTCCCCGGCCCGCGTCTCCAAGGTCGAGGTCGTGGACCTCGCGGCCCGCTCCGCGCGCGTGATCGTGCCGGACTACCAGCTGTCGCTGGCGATCGGCAAGGAAGGCCAGAACGCCCGGCTCGCGGCCCGGCTGACCGGCTGGCGGATCGACATCCGGCCGGACACCGAGCAGCCGTCCGAGCGGCCCGCGGAGTAGGAGTTCCCGGCCGCCGGGCCGGGAACGGGGAATAGATCCAAGCCGCCCGCCGCTGAGATCACGACAGGTTGGTGCACGGCATGTGTTCGATTCTTGCCCCAAAGGGGTGAGGTCGGTCCGGGGAGGTAGACTTAGGAGTGTCTGGCCGGACACCTAGCCGCGCACGCCCTGAGCGCACCTGCGTGGGGTGCCGGGAGCGAGCGGTCAAGAGCGAGCTGCTGCGGACCGTGGTGATCGAGGACGCGTGCGTCCCCGATGTACGCGGTACGCTGCCCGGCCGGGGTGCGTACGTGCATCCCGCCACGGTCTGTGTCGACCAGGCAGTGCGCCGCAAGGCGTTCCCGCGGGCGCTCCGCGTCCCGGGTCCGCTCGACGTAAAGGCGTTGCGCCGCTACGTCGAGCAGGCACAAGGTTGCTGAAAGCACCATGGAAGCAACGTGGTAAGGAAGACATGCCGCACGGAACCCCGTGCGGCTTGGTACCTCGCGAGTCGAAAGCAGGTCGAGATTGCGATGAGCACTCGATGAGTACGCGATGAGTACGCCCATGAACTAGCGACGGTCCGGACGCAACCCGGACCTCAGAGGAGCGAAGTGGCTAAGGTCCGGGTCTACGAACTCGCCAAGGAGTTCGGCGTCGAGAGCAAGGTCGTCATGGCCAAGCTCCAGGAACTCGGTGAATTCGTCCGTTCGGCGTCTTCGACCATCGAAGCGCCCGTAGTACGCAAGCTGACAGACGCCTTCCAGCAGGGCGGTGGCAACGGCAAGTCCGCCAAGCCCGCCCCCCGCAAGGCTGCCCCCAGGCCTGCCGCGCCCTCTCCGGCGCAGGCGGCCCGTCCGGCTGCGCCGCGGCCGGCCGCACCCAAGCCCGCGGTCGCGGAGCAGCCCGAGACCCCGTCGGCGCCCGCGCCGGCAGCCTCGGGTCCGCGTCCGACGCCGGGTCCCAAGCCGGCCCCGCGTCCGGCTCCGGCCGCGCCGGAGTTCACCGCGCCTCCGGCACCTCCGGCGGCTCCGGCGGCTCCCGCCGCCTCGGCACCGTCCGGCCCCCGGCCCGGCGCGCGTCCCGGCGCCCCGAAGCCCGGCGGTCGTCCCGCCGGTCCCGGTCAGGACCGCGGTCCCCAGGGCGGCCAGGGCCGTCCCGGCGGCCAGCGTCCCGGTGCCCCGGCACAGCGTCCCGGCGGCCGCCCCGGCGGTCCGCGTCCGGGCAACAACCCCTTCACCTCCGGCGGCAACGCCGGCATGGCGCGCCCGCAGGCGCCCCGCCCCCAGGGCGGCCCGCGTCCCGGCGGCCCCGGTGCCCCCGGCGCCGGTCCCCGTCCGCAGGCTCCCGGCCAGGGCGGCGGTCCGCGTCCCCAGGCTCCGGGCGGCAACCGCCCGAGCCCGGGCTCGATGCCGCGTCCGCAGGGCGGCGCGGCCGGTCCCCGTCCCGGCGGCGGTCCGCGTCCGAACCCCGGCATGATGCCGCAGCGTCCCGCTGCCGGCCCGCGTCCCGGCGGTGGCCCCGGCGGCCGCGGCCCGGCCGGTGCCGGTCGTCCCGGTGGCGCCGGTCGTCCGGGCGGCGGCGGCTTCGCCGGCCGTCCCGGTGGCGGCGGCGGTGCCGGTCGTCCCGGTGGCGGCGGCGGCTTCGCCGGTCGTCCCGGTGGCGGCGGCTTCGGCGGCGGCGGTGGCCGTCCCGGCTTCGGTGGCCGTCCCGGCGGTCCCGGTGGCCGTGGTGGCACGCAGGGCGCCTTCGGTCGTCCCGGCGGTCCCGCGCGTCGCGGTCGCAAGTCGAAGCGGCAGAGGCGCCAGGAGTACGAGGCCATGCAGGCCCCGTCGGTCGGCGGCGTGATGCTGCCTCGCGGCAACGGCGAGACCATTCGCCTGTCGCGCGGTGCGTCGCTCACCGACTTCGCGGAGAAGATCAACGCCAACCCGGCGTCGCTCGTCGCGGTCATGATGAACCTCGGCGAGATGGTCACCGCGACCCAGTCCGTCTCCGACGAGACGCTCCAGCTCCTCGCCGGCGAGATGAACTACAACGTTCAGATCGTCAGCCCGGAGGAGGAGGACCGCGAGCTGCTCGAGTCCTTCGACCTGGAGTTCGGTGAGGACGAGGGCTCCGAGGAGGACCTGGTCGTCCGTCCGCCGGTGGTGACCGTCATGGGTCACGTCGACCACGGTAAGACCCGACTGCTCGACGCCATCCGCAAGACGAACGTCATCGCGGGCGAGGCCGGCGGCATCACCCAGCACATCGGTGCCTACCAGGTCGCGACCGAGGTCAACGAAGAAGAGCGCAAGATCACCTTCATCGACACCCCGGGTCACGAGGCGTTCACCGCCATGCGTGCCCGTGGTGCGCGCTCGACCGACATCGCGATCCTGGTCGTCGCGGCCAACGACGGCGTCATGCCGCAGACGGTCGAGGCGCTCAACCACGCGAAGGCGGCCGACGTGCCGATCGTCGTCGCGGTCAACAAGATCGACGTCGAGGGTGCCGACCCGACCAAGGTGCGCGGTCAGCTGACCGAGTACGGCCTCGTGGCCGAGGAGTACGGCGGCGACACCATGTTCGTCGACATCTCCGCCAAGCAGGGTCTGCACATCGACTCGCTGCTGGAGGCCGTGGTCCTCACGGCCGACGCCTCGCTCGACCTGCGGGCCAACCCGCACCAGGACGCGCAGGGCATCTCGATCGAGTCCCGTCTCGACCGCGGCCGCGGTGCCGTGGCGACGGTCCTCGTCCAGCGAGGCACGCTGCGGGTCGGCGACACGATGGTGGTGGGCGACGCCTACGGCCGCGTGCGCGCCATGCTCGACGACAACGGCAACAACGTCGCCGAGGCCGGTCCGTCGACGCCGGTTCAGGTCCTGGGCCTGACCAACGTCCCGGGTGCCGGTGACAACTTCATCGTGGTCGAGGAGGACCGTACGGCCCGCCAGATCGCGGAGAAGCGCGCCGCCCGCGAGCGGAACGCCGCGTTCGCCAAGCGCACGCGCCGCGTCTCGCTCGAGGACCTGGACAAGGTGCTCAAGGCCGGCGAGGTCCAGCAGCTGAACCTGATCATCAAGGGTGACGCTTCCGGTTCGGTCGAGGCCCTCGAGTCCTCGCTGCTCCAGCTGGACGTCGGCGAAGAGGTCGACATCCGCGTCCTGCACCGTGGTGTCGGTGCGGTCACGGAGTCCGACATCGACCTGGCGATGGGCTCCGACGCCATCGTGATCGGCTTCAACGTGCGCGCCGCCGGGCGTGCCGCGCAGATGGCCGAGCGCGAGGGTGTGGACGTCCGGTACTACTCGGTCATCTACCAGGCGATCGAGGAGATCGAGGCGGCCCTCAAGGGCATGCTCAAGCCGGAGTACGAAGAGGTCGAGCTCGGTACGGCGGAGATCCGCGAGGTCTTCCGCTCGTCCAAGCTGGGCAACATCGCGGGTGTTCTCATCCGCTCCGGCGAGGTCAAGCGCAACACCAAGGCGCGCCTGCTGCGCGATGGCAAGGTCATCGCGGAGAACCTCAACATCGAGGGTCTGCGTCGCTTCAAGGACGACGTCACCGAGATCCGCGAAGGCTTCGAGGGCGGTATCAACCTCGGAAACTTCAACGACATCAAGGTCGACGACGTCATCGCGACGTACGAGATGCGCGAGAAGCCGCGGGTGTGACACCCGGCTGCTCCGGCCGGCCGACGGGACCTGTCCCGTCGGCCGGCCGGCCGCTGTCTGCGGCACCCCGCCGCGTCGCCCGGCGGCCGGCGGGGAAACCCCGTCGAGCCACCGGCCGGATCGGGGTACCGTTCTTGATGTCCCCGCCCACACCTGTGGCAGGGCCATCGATCCCGTACCGGCGGGTCATCCGGATACACACATGTACGTGGGGACGCTGTCCTTCGACCTCCTCCTCGGCGACGTACGGTCGCTGAAGGAGAAGCGCTCCGTCGTCCGCCCGATCGTCGCCGAGCTCCAGCGGAAGTACTCCGTGAGCGCGGCCGAGGTGGACAACATGGACCTGCACCGGCGAGCCGGTATCGGTCTGGCCATGGTCTCCGCGGACGCGGGGCACCTGACCGACGTACTCGACCGGTGCGAACGGCTGGTCGCCGCCCGTCCCGAGGTGGAGCTGCTGTCCGTCAGACGGCGCTTCCACGGCGAGGACGACTGACTTCCCCAGCCCAAGAACAGAGACAGGAAAGAACGGGAGACGGACCAGTGGCCGACAACGCGCGGGCGAAAAGGCTGGCGGACCTCATCCGAGAGGTGGTGGCCCAGAAGCTGCAGCGCGGGATCAAGGACCCGCGGCTCGGCTCGCACGTCACCATCACGGACACCCGGGTCACGGGTGACCTGCGGGAGGCGACCGTCTTCTACACGGTGTACGGGGACGACGAGGAGCGCAAGGCCGCTTCCGCCGGGCTGGAGAGCGCCAAGGGCATCCTGCGCTCCGAGGTCGGCAAGGCGGCCGGCGTGAAGTTCACGCCCACCCTGACCTTCGTCATGGACGCCCTCCCCGACACCGCCCGGAACATCGAGGACCTCCTCGACAAGGCGCGCCAGTCCGACGCGAAGGTGCGCGAGGTGTCCGCGGGCGCCGCGTACGCCGGTGAGCCGGACCCGTACAAGAAGCCGGGCGCCGAGGACGACGAGACGGACGACACCGCCGAATGACCGACAAGCACCCCACGCCCGACGGCCTTGTCATCGTCGACAAGCCGTCGGGCTTCACTTCGCACGACGTCGTCGCCAAGATGCGGGGCATCGCCCGGACGCGGCGCGTCGGGCACGCCGGCACGCTCGACCCGATGGCGACGGGCGTCCTGGTCCTCGGCGTGGAGCGGGCCACCAAGCTCCTCGGGCACCTCGCCCTCACCGAGAAGGAGTACCTGGGCACCATCAGGCTCGGGCAGACGACGCTGACGGACGACGCCGAGGGCGAGATCACGAGGTCGCAGGACGCCTCGAAGGTCACCCGGGAAGCCGTCGACGCCGCCGTCGCCAAACTCACCGGCGACATCATGCAGGTGCCGTCCAAGGTCAGCGCCATCAAGATCAACGGCGTGCGCTCCTACAAGCGGGCGCGCGAGGGCGAGGAGTTCGAGATCCCCGCCCGTCCCGTCACCGTCTCCTCCTTCGCGGTGTACGACGTCCGGGACGCCGTCGCCGAGGACGGCACCCCGGTGCTTGACCTGTTGGTCTCGGTGGTCTGCTCCTCCGGCACCTACATCCGCGCCCTGGCCCGCGACCTCGGCACCGACCTGGGTGTGGGCGGCCACCTCACCGCGCTGCGCCGCACCCGCGTCGGCCCGTACAAGCTGGACGCGGCGAAGACGCTCGACCAGCTCCAGCAGGACCTCGCGGTCATGCCGGTCGCCGACGCGGCGGCCGCCGCCTTCCCGCGCTGGGACGTGGACGTCAAGCGGGCCCGGCTGCTCCTCAACGGGGTGCGGCTGGAGATGCCCGACACCTACGCGGGCGCCGGTGCCGTGGCCGTCTTCGACCCCGAGGGCCGCTTCCTCGCGCTGGTGGAGGAACACCGGGGCAAGGCGAAGAGCCTGGCCGTCTTCGGCTGAGCCGACGCCACGTCAACTCCCGTCCGTGGAGCGGCGGTCACGGGGACTGCCGGTTTCCGCCGCTCCACGGTCCCCCTCGGTTCCCCCACCCCTAGGGTGTATCCAACCTCTCCCTTCTGTTCACCCGTCCGGGCAGGCGCTCGGAGTGAACCGGGGGAGCGGAAGGGGGCGCGTTCGCGAGGAGATCTGTCCCGCCGATCTTCACGTGCCTACCGTCGAACAGAGCACGGGTGTACGGCGGTACGGCGGGGAGGTGCGGCGATGGCGTCGCGGAACCGGTCCCGGGAGGCGGACGGCAGCGCACGACGACTGCCGCGGAACGACCTCCCGGGCACGCAGGACGATGCCCTGCCGCCGCCGGACGACGCGGACGGCGCCCTGGTCCGCATCCAGGACCTGGCCGGCCGCCCCCGGGGCACGGGATTCGCCGCCGACCACCACGGCACGGTGATCACCAGCCACGAAGCGGTCGACGGCCTGACCCGGCTCGTCCTGCGCACCGCCGGGGACCGCCGCCTGGTCGTGGCCGCCGCGGACGTGACCCCCCTGCCCGGCCTCGGCCTGGCCCTCGTACGCGCCGAGGGGCTCGGCACCGGCCCGCTGCCCGTCACCGTGCGGGACCGGGTCGAGGCGGGGACCTACGTCCGGATCGCCGCCGGCTGCTGGCGCGAGGCGAGGGTCCTCGGTACCACCGACGTCACCTATACGGCCACCGACCGCTTCCACCACGTCGGCGACGCCCTGGAGCTGGCGGTCGGCATGTCCGGGCGGGACGCGCTGCGGCTGGGCGGCGGCGCCGCCGGCGGACCCGTGCTCGACGTCACGACCGGCGCCGTCCTCGGCGTCCTCGGCACCGCCCTCACCTCCGGGCACCGCGACGTCGGCTTCGCCGTGCCGCTGCGCGCGGCCTCCGGCCCCCTCGCCGACCTGCTCGCCGAGAACGCGGAGACGGTTCCGGCGTACGGCGCCGACCTCAATCTGGCGGGAGTCCTCGAACTCACGGCGACGTCGGTGCGGCGGGAGGCCCCGGGCGGGGCGGGGCCGGTAGCGCCGGTGGCCCCGGCCGGCTCGGCGGATCCGTCGGGTCGTGCCGAACCGGTCGGACGGGACGTGCCCGCCCGCGCGTTCGCCGCGTTCGCCGCCCGCACGGGTGGGCCGGCCCAGGTCCTCGGGCTCGTCGGCGCGCCCGGGACCGGCCGCACGACCGAGCTGGAGGCCCTCGCCGCCCGCCGTTCCCGGGGCCCGGAACCCGCGCCCACGCTGTGGCTGCGCGGCGCCGACCTGTGCGACGACGACACGTCGGTGGCCGACGCGGCGCGCAGGACGCTGGCCCGCGCGGCGCGCGTCGTGGCCGCCTCGGACCGGCCCCGCCATGCCGGTCTCGGCGACATCACCCCGGAGCGCCTCGCCCGCCTCGCCGGCTCCGCCGGCCGTCCCCTGCTGATCCTCCTCGACGGCCCGGAGGAGATGCCGCCGGCCCTGGCCCATCGCCTCGGCGAGTGGACCGAGGGCACGACGGCGTGGCTGAGGGAGACGGGGGCACGGCTGGTCGTGGCGTGCCGGGCGGAGTACTGGGAGCGGGCGGGGGCGGAGTTCCCACGGGAGGTGCTGCACGGGGCGGCGGCCGGAGAACCGGCGGCTGTGTGCGGGCCGGGGGAGCGGCTGTGGGGACCGGTGCCGTCCTGGGCGGCGGAGGCAGGGGAGCTGTCCGGGGTGACTGCGCAGGGGCTGAGGTCCGGAGACGGTGATGGGGGGCCGGTGCCCCGTCGGGTGCCCGGCGGGGAGGGGGCGGCCGGGACCGGCGCCGGGGGTTCCCGGCCCCTTGCGGCGGAGGTGGTCGCGGGGGCGTCCGGCAGCTTCGGGGCCGTCTCGTCGGGCGTGGGAACGGAGGCCGGCTCTCCGCCCGGCCCGGCATCGCCCACCGCTCCCGCGGAACCGGCAGCATCCGTTTCCGGTCCCGGGCCCGACGCCGCACCCGCTGCGCCGACCCCGCCTCCCACGCAGCCGTCCCTCCGACCGCCGGGCTCGGTCCGGACGCCTCCCGCACCCGACACGGGCGTCACCGCGTTCGCGCCCCCGGCCCCGGACCGCGAGCCCGCCACGTCCCTTCCCGGCCCCCGAGGGGGCTCTGCCGGATTCGGGTGTGGGTCGTCGGGGCCGGGCGCGGAGGTGACCGTCGGGGGCCGGGGGCGTGCCGGGGAAGTCCGGCCGGGTCATGGGCCGGAGGCCGGCACGCGGGACTCCGCGGAGTCCGCGGGTGGTCCGTCGCGGCTGGGGCCGGAGGCCGCCGTCGGGGGCCCGGGACGGTCGGGGGCTGTCCCCGTGGGGCGCCGGCCGGCCGTGGGCGCCGTGCGTCCCGCGGCGGACGGCGCCGGGTGCGGCGCGCTGCCGCCCTGTGTGCGTCTCGGTGACCTGCGGGACGACGAGGCACGGGAGGCGCGGGCGCGCTACCGCATCGCGGAGGGCACCCTGTCGGACGGCGACGGGCGCCACCCCCTCACCCTCCGCCTGCTCTCCGAGGTCCAGGCGGCCCTCCCGGGCGGCCCGCCACCCGTCCGCATCGATCGCGACGCCGTCTTCGGCGCCTATCTGGACCTGCTGTGCCTGCGCGTCGCGACCCGGCTGGCCGCGGAGAACGGCCTGCGTGGCACCGCCGTGCGCCGGCTCGCGGCACGGGTCTCCGGGCAGGTCCACGAGGCCGCCCGGCGCAGTCTCGGCCCCGGGCAGGGCGAGCTGGACCGGGAGTCCTTCGGGGCGCTGTTCCCCTGGGGTCCGGCGCCGGCCCGGCTCGGCGGCGGCACCGGATGGGCGTACGCCGTACTCGCCGAGGGCCTCCTCGTCACCGCGGGCAGCGGCTACCGCTTCGCGCACGAGGAGCTCGCCGACTGGATCCAGGGCACTCACCTCGACCTGGACGAGGCCCTGCGCGTCCTCGTCCACGACCGCCACGTCCCGCAGGACACTCACACCCTCCCCGTCCCGCGCCACCGCATCGGCCCCGTCGTCGAGGCCCTGCTGCACCTCGGCCGGCAGTACGGCGTTCCCCAGCTCGCCCTGACACTCGAGGAGCTGGTGCACGCCCTGGACGCCGAGCCGCACTCCTGGTGGGCCGGCCGGCTCCTCGCCGGGACGCTGACGCGCGTGCCCGACGCTACGCCGTACACGGAGGTGCTGCGTCTGCTCGCCGACGGCATCGCGGAGCGGCGGGGCGCAGGGCGGCCCATGCCCGCGGAGTTCGGGCCCGCGTTCTGGACGGACCTGCGGCTGCCGGAGGCCACGCGCCTCGACCTGCTGCGCCGCCTGCTGCTCGCCGACGGCGCCCCGCACGAGCCCGGCCCCCGACACCTCGACACCGTCGCCCACCTGCTCGCCGCCGACCCCGCGACCGTACAGCCGCTCCTCGTCCGCTGGTTCGACGACGAACGGCCCCTGCCCGCCACCCCGCACGCCACCGTGGCCACCGCCGCCCAGGCGCTGCTGCACACCCACCGCCACCGCGGTCTGGACGGCCTCACCGAGGTGCTCGCCGACAGCACGCACCGACGGGCCGACGAACTGCTCGCCGTCCTGGCCGAGGAGGAGCCGTCCGCCGTGTGCCGGGCCGTCGACCGGTGGGCGCGCGACGAGCGGCCGGCCCGGCACACGGCGGCCGTGACCCACGGGCTGCGCGCCGCGTCCCACGCCCGCACCGCCGCCGACCGCACCCTGCTGCGCCACGCCGCCCTCGTCCTGCTCACCCGCCCCGCCGACGGCCTGCTGCACGGCGGCGCCCTCGCCCTGCTCGTCCAGGACCCGGGCAGCCGCGACCGGCACCTCCCGCGGGCGCTGGACCACTTCGCGGCGGGCGACCCTTACCTGCCGCCGAGCGCGGTGGCCGCCGCCCTGCCGACCCACCCGGACGCGGTCCTCGACGCCTTCCGGGCCCGGCTGTGCGGCCCGGACGCCGGGGAGGCGCTGCGCAGGCTCCTCGACGCCACCACGCCTGAGCTGGCCCGCCGGGTCGCCGTACTGATCGGGGAGGCCGTGGCGGAACGGCCGGAGACCGCCGGGCACGTGGCCGCGTACACCGACCGCCGCCTGGACCAGGGCCCCGCCGCCCGCGGCGTACTCCTCCCGCTGGTCACCGGACTGCTCGACGGCGGGCCGGAGCCGGTGCGAGCCGCGCTGGCCGGCGTCCTCGCCGGCGACGGCGCCCCCGCCTCCGGGTCCCTGCGCCGGGAGCTGCGGGACCACCTCCTGGCCCACGAGGACGACCCCGCCGTCCTGGACGCGCTGCTGCGCGCCGCCGCCTCCCAGGGCGGCGACGGCCGGCGGGCCCTGGTCCACCGCACCGCCCTGTTGCTGGTCCGCACCCCGGACGGCACCACCCGCCTCGACCGCGCCCTGGTCGACCTGGCCCGCCACCTCCCCGGGTTCGCCGGCCGGGTGACCGGCTGGCTGGCGGACGCCCCCGACGAGTGGGCGGCACTGGTCGGCCCGAGCGCACGCCGAACGATCGAGAGCCTGGCGGGCGCCCGCGTCCCCGCCTGACCGCGGCCGGGGCACGGCGCGGCGTGCGGCCGGTCACAGCACCCATGCCGATGCGGGCGGGAGGCGCCCGGCATGGCACCCTTAGACCTGCATCGAAGGCTTCGACTCCGACGAGTGTGCGACAAGGAGCAGACACAGTGCAGCGCTGGCGTGGCTTGGAGGACATCCCCGAGGACTGGGGGCGCAGCGTCGTCACCATCGGCTCCTACGACGGAGTCCACCGCGGACACCAGCTGATCATCAAGCACGCCGTGGACCGCGCCCGTGAGCTGGGCGTTCCCGCCGTCGTCGTCACCTTCGACCCGCACCCCAGCGAGGTCGTCCGCCCCGGCAGCCACCCCCCGCTGCTCGCGCCGCACCACCGCCGCGCCGAACTCTGTGCCGAACTGGGCGTGGACGCGGTGCTGATCCTCCCCTTCACGACGGAGTTCTCCAAGCTGTCCGCGGCCGACTTCGTGGTCAAGGTCCTTGTCGACAAGCTGCACGCCAAGGCCGTCGTCGAGGGCCCCAACTTCCGTTTCGGCCACAAGGCCGCCGGGAACGTGGACTTCCTCACCGAGCAGGGCCGGATCTACGACTTCGAGGTCGAGGTCGTCGACCTGTACGTGTCCGGCGAGGCGGGCGGCGGCGAGCCGTTCTCCTCCACCCTGACCCGCCGCCTGGTCGCCGAGGGCGACGTCCGGGGCGCCGCCGAGATCCTGGGCCGGCCGCACCGCGTGGAGGGCGTGGTCGTCCGCGGTGCCCAGCGGGGCCGGGAGCTGGGCTTCCCCACGGCCAACGTGGAGACCCTGCCGCACACCGCGATCCCCGCCGACGGCGTCTACGCCGGCCGGCTGCACGCCCAGGGCGAGGTGATGCCGGCCGCGATCTCCGTCGGCACCAACCCGCAGTTCGAGGGCACCGAGCGCACGGTGGAGGCGTACGCCATCGACCGCGTCGGCCTGGACCTGTACGGGCTGCACGTCGCCGTGGACTTCCTGGCCTTCGTGCGGGGCCAGGCGAAGTTCGAGACGCTGGACGCGCTCCTCGAGCGGATGGCCGAGGACGTCCAGGAGTGCCGCGAGATCATCGCGGCGGACGACAAGCGGGCCTGACCCCACCTGTCACCGGGACCTGTCACCGGGCGACGGTGTCCCGAGTGGCCGTCGGTCGCGGCCACGCCGTCCGGCGCCCTCAGACCGCTCCGGTCTCCGCCCCCGCCTGCTCCCGCGCCCGCGCCCAGTGGCACGCCACCTGCGCCTCCCCGCCGCCGTCGAGAATCTCCAGGTCCCGGGTCCGGCACGCGTCGGCGACGCCGGCGCGGGACGCCTCGCCGCTCGCCAGGATCTGGCAACGGGCGTGGAAGCGGCAGCCGGCGGGGACCCGGGACGGGTCCGGGGGTTCGCCGGTGAGGACGACCGGGGCCCCGGGGGCCTCGGGCAGGACGGACAGCAGGGCCTGGGTGTACGGGTGCCGCGGCGCCGTCAGCACCCGCTCGACCTCGCCCGTCTCCACGATCCGGCCGAGGTACATCACCGCGACCCGGTCGGCGATGTTCCAGGCCAGACCGAGGTCGTGGGTCACCACCAGCGCGGACAGCCCGAGTTCGGTACGCAGACGCAGCAGCAGCGCGAGGATCTCGCCGCGCACCGAGGCGTCGAGGGACGCCACCGGCTCGTCGGCGACGACCAGCTCGGGCTCCAGGACCAGCGCGCCCGCGATGACGACCCGCTGGCGCTGGCCGCCCGACAGCTCGTGCGGGTAGCGCAGGAAGAACCGCTCCGGCGGCCGCAGCCCCGCCCGGGCCAGCGCACCGGCGACCGCCGCCCGCTCGTCACCGCCGTACCCGTGGATGCGCAGCCCCTCGGCGACGGCGTCGTACACCGTGTGCCGCGGGTTGAGGGATCCGCTCGGGTCCTGGAGGACGAGCTGGGCGCGCTTGCGGTAGGCCTTCAGCGCGCGCGAGGAGTAGTCGAGCGGCGCCCCGTCGAAGGTGACGCGGCCCGAGGTCGGCGGGACGAGGCCGAGCAGGGACCGGGCCAGGGTCGTCTTGCCGCAGCCGGACTCGCCGACCAGCGCCACGATCTCGCCCGGCCGGATGTCGAGGTCGACCCCGTCCACGGCCCGGGCGGGCGGTGCGCCGTGCCGGCCGGGGAAGGTGACGTGCAGGTCCTCGACGCTCAGCAGGGGTGGCGTGGTCGTCATGCGGTGCTGCTCCTCACTTCCGCTTCCTCCGTGGCCGCCGGTGTCCCCGCGGTCACGTGCACGCACGCCGCCCACCGGTCCGCCCCCGCCGCGCGCAGCGCCTGGTCGTCGGTGGCGCAGACGTCCAGCGCGACGGGGCAGCGCGGGTGGAAGGCGCAGCCGGACGGCACCGCGGCAGGGTCGGGCGGGTCGCCGGGCAGTCCGCGCGGCGCGAACCGCGACCGCGGGTCACCGATCCTCGGGAAGGCCTCCGACAGCGCCCTGCCATAGGGGTGCCGGGCGTCGTCGTGGACCAGCCGTGCCGGGCCCTCCTCGACCACCCGGCCCGCGTACATCACCGCGAGCCGGTCGCAGGTGTCGGCGAGGACGGCGAGGTCGTGACTGATCATCACCAGGCCCACGTCCTGCTCGCTGACCAGCTCCTCGATCAGGCGGAGGATCTGGGCCTGGACCATCACGTCGAGCGCGGTGGTGGGTTCGTCGGCGACGATCAGACGCGGATCGCAGGCCAGCGCCATCGCGATCATCACGCGCTGCCGCTGTCCTCCGGACAGCTCGTGCGGGTAGGCGGACGCCCGTGCCGCCGGCAGGCCCACCTGCTCCAGCAGCTCACCGGCCCTCTTCCGCGCGTCGGCCGGGGTGGCCCTGCGGTGCAGCAGGATCGGTTCGGCGATCTGGTCGCCGACGCGGTGCACGGCGTTGAGGGAGTGCATCGCGCCCTGGAAGACGATCGACGCCCCGGCCCAGCGCACCGCACGGACCCGGCCCCACTTCATCGTCAGCACGTCCTCCCCGTCGAGAAGGATCTCGCCGCCGACCCGGGCGCCGGCGGGCAGCAGCCGCAGCAGCGCCAGTGCCAGCGTGGACTTGCCGCAGCCGGACTCGCCCGCGATGCCGAGCTTCTCGCCCGCGGCGAGGCTCAGGTCGACCCCGCGTACGGCGGCCGCGCCCCCCGGGTAGGTCACTTCCAGGTTCCGGACGTCGAGCAGGCTCAACGGGACACCCCCAGTCTGGGGTTGAGAACGGACTCGACCGCACGCCCGCACAGCGTGAACGCCAGCGCGACGACCGCGATCGCGATGCCCGGCGGCACCAGGTACCACCAGTCGCCGGAGCTGACCGCCCCCGCCTCCCGCGCGTCCTGCAGCAGCCCGCCCCACGACACGACCGAGGGGTCCCCGAGCCCCAGGAACGCCAGGGTGGCCTCGGCGAGGATCGCGGAGGAGATGATCAGGGTGGTCTGGGCGAGGATCAGCGGCATCACGTTCGGCAGCACGTGCCGGGACATGATGTGCCCGTGCCCGCCGCCGAGCGCCTTCGCGCGTTCGATGTACGGCCGCGACTCCACCGCCAGCGTCTGGGCCCGCACCAGCCGCGCGGTCGTCGGCCAGGTGGTGACGCCGATCGCCAGGACGATCGTGCCCAGCGAACGGGACATGACGGTCGCGAGCACGATGGCGAGCACCAGCGTCGGCATCACCAGGAACCAGTCCGTGACACGCATGACCACCGTGGCGTACCACCCGCGGAAATGCCCGGCGGTGATGCCGATCAGCGCGCCGATGGCCACCGACAGCACGGCCGCGAGCAGCCCGACCAGCAGGGAGACGCGCGACCCCCAGATCAGCAGCCCCAGCAGATTGCGCCCGAACTGGTCGGTGCCCAGCGGGAATCGGCCGCTGGGCCCCTCCAGCGGCTGCCCGGGAGCGTCGGTCACGCCCTGCACGTCCGACCCGACGGTCAGCGGCGCGGTCAGTGCCAGCAGCCCGAACAGCAGCAGCGCGGCGAGCCCGAACAGGCCCGCGCGGTGGCGCCGGTACTCCTTCCAGAAACGTGCGGCGGAGGCCCGGCGGCGCTGCCACGCGAGCATGCGCGGGCCGAGCGGCGGAGCGGTCTCGGCGGTCATCGGCCCACCCTCGGGTCGAGCAGCGGATACAGGAGGTCGGCCAGGGTGTTCATCAGGATCACCGCCGAGGCGAAGACGAAGAACAGCCCCTGCACCAACGGCAGATCGGGCACACTCAGCGCCTGGTAGAACAGCCCGCCGAGCCCCGGCCAGGAGAAGACCGTCTCGACGAGGATGACACCGGCGACGGTCCGGCCGAGGTTGACGAAGATCAGCGTCACGGTCGGCAGCAGCGCGTTCGGCACGGCGTGCCGGCGCCGTACGAGATCGTCCCTGAGGCCCTTGGCGCGCGCCGTGGTCAGATAGTCGCCGCCCATCTCGTCCAGCAGCGCCGACCGGGTGACCAGCAGCGTCTGCCCGTACTCCACCGCCACCAGCGTCACCACCGGCAGGACGAGGTGGTGGGCGACGTCGGCGACGTACGCGAAGCCCTGCTCGCCGCCCGACTCCATGCCCGCGGTCGGGAACATGCCCGGGACCGGCCCCACGCCGACCGACAGCACGATGATGAGCAGCAGCCCCAGCCAGAAGGAGGGGATGGAGTAGAGCGTCAGTGCCAGCCCGGTGTTGATCCGGTCGCCGAGCCGGCCGTGCCGCCACGCGGAGCGGGTGCCGAGGAAGATGCCCAGGGCCGTGTACAGCACGAAGGCCGTGCCGGTGAGCAGCAGCGTGTTCGGCAGCGCCTCGGTGATCTTGTCGATGACGGGGCCGTGGAACTGGTACGAGGTCCCCAGGTCCCCTGTCAGCGCCTTGCCGCAGTACTGCGTGAACTGCTGCCACACCGGCAGGTCGAGACCGAACTCCCGCCGGTAGGAGGCGATCTGCTCCGCAGACACCGGGCGGCCGCCGGTCATGAACTTCACCGGGTCGCCGGGGATCAGCCGGAAGAGGAAGAAGCTGGTGACGAGGACGGCGAACAGCGAGACGGCCGCACCGGCCAGCTTGCCGGCCACGTACCGCAGATACGCGGCCCCGGCGCCGGCCCGTGACGCGCGCCCCGCCCCGGCCGGCCCGGACTTCACCGGACCGGCCGCGGCCGCTGTGCCGAGCGAGGAGGATGTCGCTTCCGCGGTCATGAGCGGGCCCGCCTACTCACGCTCTTCCGCCGTGGACCGGCGGCGCACCGCGACCAGCACCCCGAGTCCGACGAGTACGACGACGCCCGCGACGATCCCGATCACCACGCCGGTCGACGACGCGTCGTCCGAGGAGTCACCGGAGTCCGCGGGGACGGCGGACCACCAGCTCCAGTAGCCGTCCTGGCCGTAGATGTTGCCCGCCTTCGAGGGCATCGTGGTGATCGACTCGATCTGGTCCGTGCGGTAGGCCTCGACGGCGTTCGGATAGGCCATCACGTTCATGTAGCCCAGGTCGTACAGCCGCGACTGCATCTGCTTGACGATCTCCGCCCGCTTGGCCGGGTCGTACTCGGCGAGCTGCTTGGCGTAGAGGTCGTCGTACGTCTTGTCGCAGATGAAGTTGTCCGTGGCACCGGTGTCCTTGGGTGTCTGCGGACGGGCGGCACAGGTGTGGATGGAGAGCACGAAGTCGGGGTCCGGGTTGACGGACCAGCCGTCGAAGGCCAGGTCGTACGTGCCCGCCAGCCACGGGTCGGTCACGTTGTCGAGGCAGTTGAGGGTGGTCTCGATGCCGAGCTCGCCCCACCACTCCTGGAGGTACTTGCCGACCGCCTTGTCGTTGGGGTCGGTGGCGTGGCACAGGACGCGGTAGTTCAGCGGTTTGCCGTCCTTGCCGACGCGCTTGCCGTCGGCGTTCTTCTTGTAGCCCGCCTCGTCGAGCAGCTTGCCCGCGGCGGCCGGGTCGTAGGCGAGTTCCTGGCTCGCCGACGGCTTCCAGAAGTACGAGGAGAAGCGCGGCGGTATGTAGCCCTCGCCCTGGACCGCGTGGCCCTGGAAGACCTTGTCGACGATCGTCTTGCGGTCCACCGCCATGAACAGCGCGTTCCGCACCCGCTGGTCGAGCAGCGACGGGTCGCCGTCACCGAACTTCGTGCCGTCCTTGGACTGCGCGCCCGGGTTGGTGGCGAGGGCGTAGAAGCGGCGGCCGGGCGCGTCGTTGACGTGGATGTTCTTGTCGCCCTTGAGCGAGGCCGCCTGGGCGGGGGTCAGCGACGGGGATCCGGCGACGAAGGACACCTCGCCCTTGCGCAGGGCGGCGACGGCGGCGTCCTGGTCCTTGTAGTACCGGAAGACCAGCTCGTCGAACTTCGGCGCGCCCCGCCAGTAGTCCTTGTTGGCCTTCAGCCGCACATAGCTGTCCGGCTTGTAGTCGGTGAGGACGAACGGTCCGTCGCCGACGAGCGGGAAGCTCTTGTCGTTGTTGAACTCGGAGAAGTCGTCGACCTTCTCCCACACGTGCTTGGGCACGATCGGCACGTCGAGCGCGGTCATCGTGGCCTGCGGCGTCTTCAGCTTGATCACCAGCTGGGTGGGGCTGGGCGCGGTGACCTTCTCGAAGTTGGTGACGAAGCTGCCGTTGGCGGTGGCGGCGCCGTCGTCGGTCATCATCGTGTTGAACGTCCACGCCGCGTCCTCGGCGGTGACCTGCCGGCCGTCCGACCACTTGGAGTCGGAGCGGATGGTGTACGTCCAGGTCAGCTTGTCCGGGGACGACTGCCACTGGGTGGCCAGGCCCGGTATGACGTGGTTGTCCTTGGGGTCGTAGCTGGTCAGGTACTCGTACGTCAGCCGGTGGATGCTCGTGCTGACCAGCCGTACCGCGAGGAACGGGCTGAGCGAGTCGACGCTCTGGGCGACCGCGACGGTGAGGACCTTGTCGCCCTTGCCCTCCCCGGCCTGTACCGGGCCGCTCCGAGGTCCGGCCGAGGCCGACGGGGTGGCGATGCCGGACGCGAGGACGAGGGCGGCGGCAGCGCCCGCGGCGGCCGGCAGCCGCGTCCTCTTCAGGCGGGAGCCGATACGTCCTCTGCCGTGCTGATCTTGTGTGTTCATGGTTCGGAGACCTCGCGTCATCACTCGCGCGGGACGCTCGCTCGGCGTGCCACACGGGGCGGGCTTGAACAGGTGCGAACAGACGTGAACGTGTTTTGAGCAGCCTTGCGTGAAGCTTGATCGGTTGACGCCGACGGAATGAAGTGTGTGTCTATCAGCGGCAGTCTGCGCGCGTCAACGGTGTGTCAAACCCCATGTGGCCTGCGGAAACGACGAGTTCACCGCCGGGTCGCCCACATTGGTGGAGACCATTGACGCCTTGCTGGTGAGAGTGTGGCGGCGCGTTCCCGCCGGTTCTGACCGCGAACGCGCGAAGGCCCGCGCCGTCGGGTGACGACGCGGGCCCGGGGGCCGCCGGCTCACTGCTGTGGTGGGGGCGGGGGCGGGATCTGGCCCTGCGGGGCCTGCGGCTGCTGGGGGTGACCGGGCTGCTGGGGGTACGGCTGCCCCGGCTGCTGGGCGGGCTGCCCGTACTGCTGCGGCTGCCCCGGCTGCGGCTGCCCCGGCTGGGGCTGTCCGGGATGGGGCGGCTGGGGCGCGAACTGGCCCGCACCCGGCTGCCCTTGGTACGGCTGCCCGGGGTACGGCTGGCCCGGATAGGGCGCCTGTCCGGGCACGCCCTGCCCCGGTACGGGCTGACCGGGCATCGCCTGCCCCGGGAATTCGTGGCCCGGCATGGGCGGCGCGGCGACCGGCGGCGGGTTGCCGTCGGACGTCCACAGGCCGTGCGACTGCTGGTGGCGGACGAAGTCCTCGGCGACCATCGCCGCGAGGTTGAAGTACGCCTCCCGCACCTTCGGCCGCATCATGTCGAGGTCGACCTCGGCGCCGGCCGCCAGGTGCTCGTCGAACGGCACCACCACGACACCCCGGCAGCGCGTCTGGAAGTGGCCGACGATGTCCTCGACCTTGATCATCTTGCCGGTCTCGCGGACCCCGGAGATGACGGTGATGGAGCGGGACACGAGGTCGGCGTACCCGTGCGCGGACAGCCAGTCCAGCGTCGTGCTGGCGCTGCTCGCGCCGTCCACGGACGGCGTGGAGATGATGATCAGCTGGTCGGCGAGGTCGAGTACTCCGCGCATGGCGCTGTACAGCAGACCGGTGCCCGAGTCGGTCAGGATGACCGGGTACTGCCGGCCCAGGACGTCGATCGCGCGCCGGTAGTCCTCGTCGTTGAAGGTCGTGGACACGGCCGGGTCGACGTCGTTGGCGATGATCTCGAGCCCGGACGGCGCCTGGGACGTGAACCGCCTGATGTCCATGTACGAGTTGAGGTACGGGATCGCCTGGACGAGGTCACGGATGGTGGCCCCGGTCTCGCGGCGCACCCGGCGGCCGAGCGTACCGGCGTCCGGGTTCGCGTCGATCGCGAGGATCTTGTCCTGCCGCTCGGTGGCGAGCGTGGACCCCAGCGCGGTGGTCGTGGTCGTCTTGCCGACACCGCCCTTGAGGCTGATGACGGCGATGCGGTAGCAGGAGAGCACCGGGGTGCGGATCAGCTCCAACTTCCGCTGCCGCTCGGCCTCTTCCTTCTTCCCGCCCAGCTTGAAGCGCGAACCGCCGGCCGCCGGGCGGCTGCTCTTCGCCTTCTGCTTCTTGTTGAGCAGCCGGTCCGACGACAGCTCCACAGCCGCCGTGTAACCGAGCGGCGCCGCACCCGGGTTGGTGGGCTGCCGCTGGTCGTGCTGCATGGGCTGCGGCCAGGCGGTACCGAGCCGGGGGTCGGCCGGCTGCTGGGGGTGCGGCTGGGGCCCGGCCTGGTGCGGCGGCTGATGCTGCTGCTGGTCGGGCTGTGCCGGCTGCGGTGCCTGCGGCGGCTGAGGCGACTGCGGGGTCTGGCCGGGTTGCGCCTGCGGCGGCACCTGGTGCCCCGGGTGCGCCTGGTGCGGGACGCCGGGGTGCTGCGGCTGTCCCTGCGGCGCGGGCGGCTGGGGGAAGCCGTAACCGGTGGGGGGCGTGGCACCCGGGGCGCCCTGCTGCGGGAAGCCGTAACCGCCGGGCTGGGGCTGCGGAACCGAGCCACCCGGCTGCGGGAAGCCGTAGCCGGCGGCGGGCATGGCACCCGGACCGCCCGGCGGCGGTGCCTGGGGCTGGGCGGCCGCCGGGGGAGTGGCGCCCTGCGGCGGGAAGCCGTAACCCGCCGGGGCCGGAGGCTGCCCCGGGCCCTGGGCGGGAGGCATCGGCGTACCGGCCTGCGCGTGCCACGCGGCGGGCGCCGGCTGCGGGGCCTGAGGCTGGAAAGAGGGCTGCTGCGCCGGCACGTCCGGCTGCCCCGGCGCGGCAGGCGTCGGCTGAGGCTGCGCGGGCCACTGATGCGCCGGAGCGGGCGCGGCCGGAGGGTACGACGGAGGCAACGGCGGCACACCGTCCGGCGCGGCGGGAGGTACGCCGACGGAAGCGGGGCCCTGCGGTGCCGTGCCCTCCGGTGCCGTGCCCTGCGGCGCGATGTCCTGCGGCGCCGGAGCGACCGGAGTCGCCGGAGCGAGTTCAGCGGGCTGGTCCGGAACGGGCTCCGCGGCCGGGTCGGCGTCACCGGCCGCTTCCGGAGCCTCGGAGGCACCGGCGGACAGCTCCTCGTCGCCGACCGCGCTGTCCCCTTCCGCCACCTCGTCGTCGCCGTCGGTGTGTTCGGGCTCCGCAGCGTCGTCCACCGAGGTGGCCTCTGCCGTGGCGTCACCCGCATCGGCGCCGTCGCCGGTGCCGGTGCCGGTGACGGCGTCGGCCTCGTCGGAGACGGACGGGTCGGAGGCGGCCGGCTCACTGTCGGCTTCCCCGGCCGCACTCGCCGCCCCGCCGGCAGCGCTCTCCCGCTCGTCGTGCTGCCGCGCTTCCTCCTGCCGCGCCTCGTCGGCGGCGGCGAGCTCCGCGAACTCCCGCTTCAGGGCAGCGGCCGAGAACCGCATCGTGGCACCGCTCTCGAGGTCGCCGTTGCCGGGCTCGGGCTCCACCCGCGGCTCCGGCTGCCGCACCTCCGGTTCCGGATCCGGCGCGGGCTGGGCCGCCGCCTGGGCCGGCGGCTGCTGAGGCTCGAAACCGCTCCCCACGGGAAGACCGGGCACCCCGGCCGACCCGGCGGTGGGAGGCGCGGACGGTGCGGGCGGGGCGTAGGGCGTACTCGTCGCCGGCGGGGGTGGCGGTGTGAAGGGCCCGGCCGGCTGGGACGGCGGCTGAGGAGCAGGAGAAGCGGGCGGGGACGCGGCGCCACCCGACGCACCGGCCCCCTGCCCCTGTCCGGAATCCCCGGACGCGTTCTGCGTGTACCAGGCGGGCGGCGCGTAGTCGATGGTGAACTCGCCCGTCGTCTCGATTGCGGACTCCGCGTCGGGTTGGTCATCGCCGGGTGTCGCCCAGCCCCCGCGGATCCCGTCCCGATCGCTGCTCACAATTCCTCCTGGTGTGGTCGAGCACCCTCACGCCGTGCTGGGGCGACCCTTGCTTGTCGTTCGCCGTTGTCCGAGGTCGTTCGAGGTCGTCCGATCCACCGGCTCTCCCCCTGGGACGCCGACGCCCCGTCCACGGGTTCTGGCGTCGCGCCGGGACCCAGCCTAATCACCACAGGCACCACCCCGGCAGCCCCGCCCGCCCCCCGATACCCGCCGATCTCGACAACCCCCGCGACGAGGACGGGCAGGCAGGGGCGACGTGAGGCACCAAAACGGTCGAAAGGCGGTCGGTCAGTCCATCCGGCGAGGAGTACCCAGCAGACCGACCTCGGCGTCCGTCGGCTGCGTCATCACGTACTGCCGGTCCCGTTCCGTACACCACAGGGTGACGCCGTCGGCGAGCGTGGGCAGGGCCTCGTACTCGGCACGGGGCAGCCGCGCCGCGCGGCCGATCTCCACCGCCTCGTCCGGCGAGACCCGCTGGACACCCACCAGACGCGCCTGGCGCATCAACCGCGGTGCCACCGGGCTCAGATAGGGCAGCAGCGTGAGCACCGACTGCCAGGGCGCCGACGCCACCCGCCCGCGCGGGGGCCGCATGCCGCAGTCCCGGATCACCAGGACCGGCCCCATCGCCGAGGCACCCTGCGGGGGCACCCGGCCCACGTCGTGCACCGTCATCCCCGACTGGCCACCGCCGACCGCCTGGACGACCTGCGCCCAGTGCCCGGGTCTGCCGGTCTCCACCGTGACCCGCGCACCCGTCGCCGCCGCGCGCAGCGCCAGCACCTGCGCCGTCCACAGGCCGCCGATGAACAGGATGTCGAACGGCGTCGGCCGGTTCACCCCGAGCACGGCCGGCTGCCCCTCGGCGTCCACGCCCACGACGACACCGTCGTCCCCGACGGGCAGGGCGAGCGTGTCGATCTGGGAGAGGGACAGCGTGTGCCGCGGATGCCGCGGCCCCAACAGCCCGAACCCGGTGCGCAGCCGCTCCCGCAGGCCGCTGTCCGGCCGGCCGCCGACGGCGGGGGCGGCGGGTGACGTCGACGTGGTCATGGCCATCAGCGGGCACCTCCGAGCGGCAGCGTGGCGAGCACAGCGGGCAGCTGCTCACGGTCGAGACGGACGATCCCGGTCCGCGCCTCGCGCGCGGCACGCTCCAGGGCCCGGCGCGCGTCCGACAGCTCGGTGCTGCTGCGGCCGGTGACCCGCACATGCCCCGTGACCGCGACGTCCTGCTGCCCGCTGCGGGCCAGCGTCAGACTGAACGTCGTCGCCAGCGCGGGAACCGCCGTCAACCGGGCCACCAACTGCGGCAGCGAGACGCCCGAGCCGCCGAGCTGCGGCCAGCGCCGTACCCAGTAGGTGGTGTGCCGCCGGTTGTCGCAGCGCCAACTGCGGCTGGACTCCTCGGTCCGGCGCCGGGGCGCGTCGCCCTGGTCGGCCTGCGAGGTCACCATCGGGTTGGCGCACGCCGAGGTGGCGATCGCGGCGGACAGCTCCTCCTCCGTCAGCACATTCGCCCGGAACCCGGCGCCGGTCAGCCGGCTCGACAGGTGCTCCGCCGAGCGCACCAGGCACTTCTGCGCGCCGAGGAGTCCCCCGCCGCGCGCGGCCACCGCCTCCGGGCACAGCTCGGGGTCGAGCTTCAGCGCGATCCACATGATGCGGACCGCGGGGGAGGCCGTCTCCGCCTGGAGCTGCGCGTAGTTCGTCACCACGACCGACTGCTGCGGCAGATGAGGCGCGGGCGCGGGCTGCGTGTGCACCACGACCTGGGCCGACTCCAGACGGATGCCGTCCACCTCGAGCACGTCCCGCACCAGGGCGAGAGGCAGCGGTGTGCGCCCGCGCTCGGCGCGCAGGGCACCGGCGTCGGCCTCCACCTGGAGGACGGCGGTGAGAAAGCCCCCGTCGCCCACCATGCCCACCGGACGCCGGTCGTGGTCGTCGCGGTGGCTGTACTGGTACGTCCGCAGGTTCGGCTCGCACTCCACGGCGGGAACCAGGCTGGAGTCCACCCCGGACGGCAGGGGAGTCCCGGGGGCTTTGCGCAGTCGGGCCCGCAGCGCCAGCTGACTGCCCAGCCACTCCGGCAGGGAGCGCCCCCGCCGGCGTACGACGGCGAGCAGCGCCAGGATGCCGGCGACCACACCCGCGGGCACCAGGGCGGCGGGACCGACGAGCCAACCGCACACCACCAGAGCGGCGGCCAGCTCCAGCATCACCAGCCGTTGCAACGCGAAGGAGCCACCACGTCCCGAACGTGCCTGCAGATGCGGCGTGACGGACCCGCGAGCGGTCGAGGAACCGCGTGCGGTCCCGGCACCGCGAGAGCTCGCGGAATCACCGGTGGTCGGCGCCGCGTCGGCCCGCCGCGCCGCGGATTGCGATCGCGACCGGGTTCGCGGTGCGGAAGCCATCACTGCAAAACCCCCGAACTATCCCAGAAAACACCGCACTCGGCAGGCGGCAAGGCTTCAGCACCCTACCCGTGCCGCGCGCACCACTGTGCAACAGGCATAGTAGGTGCCGGGTCTGACAGCCGAGGTTCCAGAGGCAACCGGGACGGGGCGGACGCCAGTGGTCCGCGCTGCCGCTCCGCCGGTCTCCATGGCTTCGTACGGGGAGAGAACGAACACAGATGGCATCACGGCGCGATGAACTGAACGCCTACACCTTCGCGAAGCGCCGCACTCTCGCGTCCTTCCTGCAACCCTCTCCGACAGGCTCGGAGGAGGGAGCTCCCAAGCCGCTCAGAGCGGTCGTGCCCAGCCTCGTCGTCGGGGTGGTCGTCCTCGCCGTGTTCGGCGCGATCGGCATGTTCAGCCCGACGGCGCCGAAGGGGTGGGACGAGCCGGGGGCGCACGTGATCGTGGCCAGCAAGTCCACGACCCGCTACGTCGTCCTCAAGACGGGCGGGGAGAAGCAGCTGCACCCGGTTCTCAACATGGCGTCCGCCAAGCTCCTCCTGGACCCCGACAAGGACAGCGTCATCACCGTCGCCGAGGACGTGCTGGACAGCGGCAAGCCCCCGCACGGAGCCACCATCGGCATCCCCTACGCACCCGACCGCCTGCCCTCGCCCGAAGAGGCCGAGAAGGCCATGCGATGGGCGGTCTGCGAGCGCCCCGGACCGGGCGGCCGGGCCATCCAGAAGGCGGCGTTCGTCCTCGCCGAGAAGGAGTGGTCCCGGACCGAGGGCGCGGACAGACTCTCCGGGGGAGAGCTGATGTACGTCGTCGGCCCGGACGGCAAGAGCCAGTACGTCGTCGACTCGCGCGGATACGCCTACCCGCTGGCGGACCCGGCCGACAAGGAACTCCTCAAGGCCCTCGACACCCAGGGACGCGCCCCGCAGCGCGTCTCCCAGGACTGGCTGGACACCCTCCACAAGGGCGACCCGATCGCCATCCCCGACATCAAGGGCACCCCGGGCGCCGACGCGGGAGCCTCCGACATGCTCCGGCAGTACGACAAGGTCGGCATGGTCATCAAGGCCTACGACGGCCGGCGCATGCAGTACTACGTGGTGCTGCAGGGCGCCGTGGCGCGCATCTCGGAGTTCACCGCCACCCTGCTGCTCAACAGCGGCGACCTCGTCGGCGTCGGACAGGCCGGTGAGGCGCAGCAGGTCAGCCCCGGCGCGGTCGTCGACAGCACCGACTTCGACGGACAGCGCACCTGGCCGTCGTACCGGCCCCAGACGGTCAACGACGGCTCCTCCGCCACCGCCGGCCGCAACACCGTCTGCAACGTCCTGCGCTCGGTGAACGGCAAGAACGGCACGACGACCCTGTCCACCTGGGCCGGCAAGGACTTCCCCGCCCAGCTCCCCACCGGTTCCTCCAGCGCCTACGTCACCCCGGGCTCCGGCCAGCTCTACCGGCAGTTCCAGGGCACCGAGACCGGCGCGGGCGGCGTCTTCCTGGTCACCGACACAGGCCTGCGGTACGCCCTGCAGTCCAACAACGACAGCGCCACGGACGACAAGGGCATCGGAACCTCCGCCAAGGAACGTGAGCAGCAGCTCAACGAGGCGCAGATCGCCCAGACCCGCCTCGGCTACGAGAAGGTGAAGCCGTCCCCCGTTCCGGTGAACTGGTCGACCTTCCTGCCCACCGGCCCCCGCCTGTCGGAAGCGGCGGCCCGGCAGCCGCAGGGCTCGTGACGGTGGCCCCCCAGGAGGACGACGAAGACATGCTGCAGGAACGCCGCTTCACCAGGACCCCCCGCACCGCTGCGACCGTTCTCGCGGCGACGCTCCTCGCGGGGACGGCGGTGTGCGCCCTCCCGGCGCCCGAGGCCAGGGCCGACGACGGCGGACAGTGCACGTTCCCGTCGAAGAAGTACGAAGGCCGGCCGTGGTCGCTGCAACGCGTCAACCTGGACGAGCTGTGGGAGCAGTCCAAGGGCGCCGGCGTACGCGTCGCGGTGATCGACACGGGCGTCGATGTCAAGAACCCGCAACTCACCGCCGCCGTCGACGCGTCCAAGGGCAAGAACTACCTCCCCGCCAAGAACTCCAAGGGCGAGGAGATCGAGCGGGGCAACGCGCAGGGCACCACGGACACCGTCGGCCACGGCACCCGGGTGGCCGGCATCATCGCCGCCCGCCCCGCCAAGGGAACCGGCTTCGCCGGCCTGGCCCCCGAGGCCACGATCATCCCCGTCAAGCAGAACGACGCGGAGGGCAACGGCACCGCGCAGACCCTCGCGCAGTCGATCCGCTACGCCGTCGACGCGGGCGCCGACGTCATCAACATCTCCCAGGACACGGCCAACGCCGTCGAGCCCGCCCAGAGCCTGAAGGCCGCGGTGGACTACGCCCTGGCCCAGCAGGTCGTGGTCGTCGCCTCCGCCGGCAACGACGGCCTCGGCGGCAACGTCAAGGTCACCTACCCGGCCTCCTACGACGGCGTCCTCGCCGTGGCGTCCTCCGACCGCAACAACGAACGCGCGCCCTTCTCCCAGTCGGGCGAGTTCGTCGGCGTGGCGGCCCCCGGCGTCGACATGATCTCCACGGTCCCCGGCGGCGGCCACTGCTCGGACAACGGCACGAGCTTCTCCGCGCCCTACGTGGCCGGGGTGGCGGCCCTCCTGAAGGCCAAGTACCCCAAGTGGACGGCCGCCGAGATCGTCGCCCAGATCGAGCAGACGGCCGAACGCTCCATCCCCGGCCACGACCGCCTCGTCGGCTGGGGCGTCATCGACCCCCTCAAGGCCCTCACGGACGTCGACCCGGCCCACCCCGTGCAGTCCCCGGCCCCCGACAAGGGCGTACTCCCGGCCGAGGCCCCCTCGGTCCCCCCGGTCCACTTCGGCGAAACGGCCGAGGAACGCAACACCCGAGTGGGCACGTACGTGGTCGTGGCCGGCCTGGTCCTGGTAGCGGGCCTGACCGGCACGGCAGTGGCGATCAGAGACGCACGACGGAGGCGCGGGGGGCGGTGAGGGCGCGAGCCGGTCGGTCCTTGTACGTCCGCAAGTGAGGGCACCAACTCAGAGATCTTCCAGACCGACCGACGCCGCGTCACCGCGAAGAGCCCGCTCGGTCCGTTCGCGGAACAGTAGCCAGACCGGGTCGGCAGCGCAGCCTGCCAAGGTACTACGCCGACGCGTGCCCTGCCCCTTCATCGGCATGCTGCCGAGTTCTCGACCGACCGCGTGTACGCGGTAATCATTCTCTCCATCGCGGCTGAATCGTCTACCTCGTCCGCATACGCCTGAACGGTGACGAAAAGGTCGCGTCCGGGATGTTCGGTGCTGGAGCAATGCGCTTTCTTCACGGCACCCGAGCCCGTAAGTAGGTAGTTGCCGTCACCTGTCAATTTCGCTGACTTCAGCTGAGGGATACCTTGAGCCACCTCGACGATGTCCGTACCTTCTTCCCACCACTCCTGGCTCGACATCAGTGCTGCCTTTTGGTCGACGTTCACTTGGCAACGTGCCCGGCTGGGGACCGGATTCTTCTCCTGGAAGCTGATCTTTTTTCCTGGCGGAAGCAACTGAGAAAGCGCCCCCTGATCAACCGAAATACCGCAGAGTGACTTGGGGACTCTGTACTCCTGCTTCTGATCGGCCTCGCTACAGCTAGCGAGGCAGCCCAAGACCACGAGCATCATCCAGGCCTGTGTGAGATGTCGAGTGCGCAAGTGGACGAACTCCTCGGCTTATCCGCGTCGGGGGAAGGGTTGAGGGCTACGAACCGGTCACATGTCGGTCACGAGTTCGGGCGCCACGCGTTCCATGTAGGAGCCAGCCGAGAGGTATCCCTTCGAGGACTCATCTTCCGCCCAAGTGGCGATGTCTCCTGGGTGGGCGAGCTTGTGAGCCCTCGCAGCCTCAGATGCCGCTCGCCGGGTGTATGCCATATTCGTGTCCTGCCCGTTCTCCCAGTTCTCGCCCATCTTGGGCCCAGCACCGTCCTTGGCGTTCCCTTCCGCATCCTTGAACATCTGTTCCAGGACGACGCTGGTCACCGTCCCTGCGGCACCGCCAACGCCCGCTCCCACCGCGGGGGAGGCAATGAAGGACGTGCCAACGCCAACGCCGAGGCCGATAGTCCCCGAGGCAACGTTCTTCCACTGGGCCACGGAATGATCGTAATCAGAGTCGCTTGAAACTGCTCCGGATGCGACGGCTTCGTTACGTCCCATTGCAAGCGTTCCTGATACCTCGCCAGAGTGTCCCGCGATGGCCCGAATCGTGAGCTCTTGGTCGTGGTTCGGACGTAGGTTTTCTGGGACGGCAGGGTTCAAGTGGTAATCCATCAAGTCTGTCATGTAGCGCTTCTGGCCCACTTCGACGGCTGCATAGCCTTCCGGATTTTGGCCGATGGTGAAGAGGAAGCGGGCCGCATCCCGATGATTCAGCTCTGCGGAAGAGCCGGATACTGGGTAAAGGTTCTCAATGCGCTTCCATGCTTGCTGGGCGTCAACGTCTCCCTTGTCCGGATGTGGGTCCACGTCGGTTGCCGCGCGGTTGATATCAGGCAGATACTCGGAGGCAATTTGACCGATGCTGTCTGACATGTAGGAGTGGCCGGTAAGCCGCTCGCTGTCGTCTGAGATAGAGGTGACGAGGCTTTCGAAGAGCTTCGTCTGCCCCTCATTGTGCGCAGGTGTGTCGGCCGTGGGCATCTCACCTGCCGGGTGCCCTGTCGTCGCAGCTTCCAAGGCCAAGGCCAGGTTGTTCTGCCCGGTGTGCAGATCATCGCCCTTGGAGTCCGACTCCGGCGGCCAGTCCCGCTCTTCGAAGAGGTACTGGAAGTTGGAGAGCGACACCTTGCCTTTGTAGGTGTTCTCGTCGTCCGAGTCCCGCTCGAACGGGTTGTCCGGGTCGTCCTTCGAGATGAACGGTTCGTTGAAGAAGTCGGTAGCCGCATCCGGGCTGTTGGACAGGCCCTTCAAGTAGCCCGTGAGCGGATCCGACCCGCTGTCGTCCCCGATCCGGTTCAGCAAGGGATTACCCGGCCCCTGGCGCCAGGCCATGTTCGGGTGCTCCCCGTTGCCCGTCAGCTTGCGCTCGGTGGCCATGAGCTTCGAGCCGTAGCTGTTCAGGAACCGGTCGTCGTAGTCACCGGTCCGCATGAGGTTGCTCATGACCTGGAAGCCCATCGGCCCGCCGCGGTCGCCGTACAGCGGCTTGTCGCCGATGTCGACCATCGTGCGCTTCCAGTCGGCCATCGCCATCGAGTCGCTCTGTGTGGCGTGGGCGAGCGTCATGCCAAGACTGCGCTGCAGGTCGTCGAACTGTTCACGACGCTCGCGGTCCAAGTCCCAGTCTCCACGCTGCGGGTCAGCGACCCCGGCCCAGAACTCCAGCGTCTTCTCCGCCCCGAGAGCGGTGGCGAACCGTTCGGCGAACAGCTCGTCGGCGCCGTACTTCTTCAGCCCCGCGTTGAGCGCATCGAAGTCCTTCACACTCAGGTCGTCGGGATCCTTCCTCGCGAGCGCGGCCAGCTCGTCGGCCTTCTTGATGGCATCGGCCGCGGTGTCCCGGTCCTTGTAGCTGGCGTCGGAGAACCCCATCTTGCTCTGGTCGGCGATGGCCTGCAGGACGGTCTTGGCGGAGTTGTCCGTCTCGCTGGCCGCGTTGAGGATTCTCTGGATCTCGTCCCGGAGCGCGGTGATGTCCGCCTGGTTGTCCTGGTCCATCTTGCTGCGCGCTTCCGGGGGAGCGTCCGTGGTGACGGTGAAGCCCCCCTCGAACCCGATGACCTTCAGGCCCTTCTTCCGCCCGCCGTCAATGGCTTCGACGAGTTGCTTGTGGAAGCCCTTCAGCTCGCCCGCTGTGTCGCTCAAGATCCTGTGGATGGTGTCGGCCTGGGTATGGGCATCAGCGAACTCACCGGCGGTCTTGCCGATGAACTCCTTCGACACCTTTGCGTTCACGCCGGCCCACTCGGCCTTGTTGGCGCCCTTGTGCAGGTTGTCCTCGGCGTCCTTCTTCAGCGTTTCGAGGTTCTTGACGAGGGTGGACCAGTCCTTGACGGCGTCGTCGAGCAGCTTGAAGTCGGCGTCGCGGAGAGTGTCGAGTTCCATGGTTCGCGTCCTTGGGGTGAGCGGGAGGTGAGCTGGGGCGAGTGGCGTGAAGCGCCTCTCAGTCGTCCTTCTTCTTGCTCGGCTCCCCATAGATCTTGTTCTTCTCGCCCGGCGCCCCGACCCGCTCGTCGAAGCCGGCGTCCAGCATGGCGATGCTGCTCATCTGCCGCTGGATGTAGCCCTCGTCCCCGTCATGCACCTTCTTGGTGACCCGCATGTGGTTCGAGATGTGGGCGCACGCGTCCATCAGTGACTTCAGCTGCTCGTCCCAGCGGGTCGACACGTGCTTGAGCCCCGCGCCGAGCGCGAAACCCTGCTTCGACAGGTCCGTGGCCGCGGAGTCACTGGTGGGCACGGCGACGCGTGCCTTGCTCCACAGTTGGTCGTAGAGCTCGAACGCGGCCGAGCCGATCTTGGTGAGACCGTCATTCGCGACCTTGAGGTCACCGTACGAGCCCGGCACGGGAGGCGCCCCGCCGTCCGCCTGGTTCAACTGCATGTGCGCGGTGTCCGGTTGGCGCTGCAGCGCGTCGGCCTTGAGCTGTTCCCACTCGTTCCATGCCATGGACGGCAACCCTCCCCGTGTGCAGGACTGCCTGTCGCCTGTGCCGGTCGGTGGGCGTCCTGCGATATCCGGACTCCGCCACAAGTTAGCAATCGGTGCTGGCACGCCAACTGGTTGCGTCCGACGCGGGGCGATTGCGGAGGTGAAGTTTTCGGGGTGATCCGGTGGCGGGAAAGGGAGCGTCATGCATGACACGCCGGTCGCACGCCCGCAGCGCACACGAAGAGGAACGGCGGGCAACACCGTGCGGGTGCACTACTTCGAGTGATGGGACGTTGTGTGCCCCGGTGCCCAGGCGGACGACGGTGACGCTTCGTTCACCTTTTAACCACACGGCCGCAGTCGCGGTGCGCCCGACTGTCGGCGATCGGTCGCGCTCTGCGCACGTGACCCGACACTGACCGCCAGATCGGTCAAAGTGTCATGTCCGGGGCGCCTTTGTAACTGGACTAGCACACTTCACGGTTGGCCCTGTCGTACCCGTTGACTACAGTGGTGATCGCGAAACGCGCGCGACCCGCTTTGCGATCGCGGGGGCGAGTGGCCGACCGGCCACAGTGATGAAGCTACGGGGAACGGGGAGGGAGCGACGTGCTTCCAGCGGACATGGTGGGGGGCGTGTCGGCAGCCAGGGCAGCGAACCTGGAGGTCACCGGCGAGGCACTGAGCACGTTCGTTAAGCGGGTGGACGGGGTCCTGACCACCCTTGAGGGATCGCCCGGCAACCCGACACGAGTGGGCGCCCAGACGATCAAGCCGGGCTCGCTGGCGGGGAACCCGTCCGCTTTCCCCGAGGCGCACGCCCTGTACCTGCAGTACAACGAGGTGCACGAAAAGCTCACCTCCCTGTCCAAGACCCTGCACCTGCAGATCGAGGCGATCGGCATCGCAGTCCGGGGCGCGCATGTGGGCTTCGACAACCTCGAAGAGGAGCAGCGCCGTCGCTTTGCGGCGATCCAGGCGCAGATCAAGGGCCTTCAGGACGCAGGAGACGGCAAGCAGCGCGCTCAGGGCGACAAGACCACCGGGGACCTGTGATGACCGACAAGCAGCACGAGCAGGATCTGGAGCGGGTCTCCGGGCAGAACACGTTCACGGACCTCACGCGGCACGCCGAGCAGAATCCGAGCGGTGGCTTCCTCTTCGGAGCCATCGACAACATGGTGCGTACGGCGGCCAAGGGCACGGCATACGAACGCGGTGTGCAGGGGCGCACGAATTTCGACAATCACCGTCTGAACGACATGATCGAGCTGGTCGAGCAGACCAACCCGGAAGACCTTGAGTCTTCAGGGAAGGCCCTGTGGGACGCGCGAGATGCCATCACGGAGGCTGCCAAGGAGCTGGACGGCCACATCGAGAACGTCCATTGGGTCGGCGAGTCGGGTGAGGCCTTCCGTAAGTGGGGTCGCTCGCTCGTCACGAGCACGTACGGGCTGAGCGACTTCGCCGGCGGTGCGGGTGACCAGATCACGGCGGCTGCAGTGGGCCTGGCGGCGGTCCGCAAGGCCATGCCGCCTCGTGACACGAGGCCGCCGGGGCAGGACGTGAAGCCGGAGAAGCTTCCGACGCCCAAGCAGGTCGAGGGCAACCCCGAGTACGCCGAAGCGGTCCGTGTGGAGAAGGACCGCCAAGAGGCGATCAACCAGATGAACCGATTGTCGTCCTACTACGCTGTGGCCAGCGTGCAACTCAGCGAGCTGCCGCAACCCGAGTTCAAGACCATGCCGGACGTGGGCGTTCCGCAGCCGGAGCGGGATTCTCGGTACCGTCAGCCCGAAGGGGCGGACTCTAGCGCAAAGCAAGGCGTAACGTCGGGCAACACCATCAGCCGTCACTCGGCCACGGACGTCGGCCATCCTGCCCAGCCGCAAGGCGAGAGCGGCACAGTCGTCGTCCCGGACGGGGGCCCGAGGGAAGTCCTCGATCCCACCGTGTCTGTTGGGACGACCATCGACAATGCCATTGCCCCGACCGTTCCCACAGCCCCCTCTCACGGCCAGACTTTGCCAACTTCCTTGCCGCCGACCGAGGGCAGTGGCCCGACGGGCCCCTTCTCGACTGGCCAGACGGCACCGTTCTCCCCGGCCCGGCAGGTCGGTCCGTCGAATGGGCGAACGAATGGCTTCCGGTCGCCGCTGACTGCTCAGGGACGAACGACGCCTGCAGCTCCTGCAGGGCCTGTGGCAAGAGGAGTTACAGGGCCTGGTCGTCAGGTCGGTCAGGGCCCCCTGAACCAAATGGGTCGAACTACGCCGGCTGGTCAGTCCACTGCCGCAGGCACGACCTCTGGGGCGAAGCCGATTTCGACGAGCCAGGGGGTCAGTGGAGGTACTCCCCGGGCCACCTCGCCGACCCAGCCGAAGGCAGGAGGTGGCCCGGTCACCGGAGCAGGCCGAGGCAATGGTGTGGTGGGAGGTCGACCCGGATCTGTTCCCGGAGGTGCGGGCCGCGGCGGCGCCCGAATCCCACGCGGAACAGTAGTCGGGGCCGAGGGAACATTCGGTTCCGTGAAGGGGCGCCCTGGGCTTCGCGGTGGCGCGAACGGCTCCGTGGACGCCTACGCCAAGTCCCCTGTCACAGGTGCTCCCGCCGGGCGCAGTTCCGTCGCCCGTGCCGAGCGGAATGGTATGACCCGGGGCGGTGCCGGCCTCGTGCGTGAACCCGGGAAGCAAGGCAACCGTCGAGACGAGCGCCGAGAGGAAGAGACACAGCGGCCTGATTACCTGGTCGAAGACGAAGAGACGCACCTGCCCCAGAATCCGCGGCGCGACGTGCCGCCAGTCGTCAACTAAGCCGAGCGAGGACCCACCTCATCATGAAGTCAGCAACACGTCGCGGACTACCAGTACGTGCGGGAAGCGTCATTGCGAGCACCCTGGTCGCCGTCGGCGTGGGTGTCGCTCCGGGCGCGGCTGCCGCCGACGCACAGTCGGAGCAGTGGTACCTGGGGCCGATGCAGGCCGAGACGATGTGGAAAGTCAGCACTGGGAAGGGCATCAAGGTCGCTGTCATCGACACGGGCGTGAATCCCAGCACGCCCGCCCTCAAAGGGCAAGTGCTCGCTGGTGAAGTGCCCAAGCAAGTTGCCTACGGTGCAACGAAGGACTATCAGGGCCACGGAACCTCCATGGCCGAACTGATCGCGGGTACAGGAGCCGATGGCGGTCTCCAGGGTCTTGCGCCGGGGGCGAAGATCGTTCCGTACCGCATTGTGCTCACAGGCGTGCCAGAGGCGGAAAAGAAAAAGACAGCCGAGCCCGCTGAGGCGATCAAAGCTGCGGCTGATACCGATGTGCAGATCATCAACATGTCTTTCGGTGGTCCGTACTATGACCCGGCCATCGAGGAAGCGGTGACCTACGCTGCGGCGAAGGGCAAGTTGCTCATCGCGGGCGTAGGGAACGACGGCGACAGTGGCGGGGAGGATGTTGGGTACCCAGCCGCGGCTCCGTACGTGTTGGGTGTTTCGTCGATGGACAAGGATGCCAACATCTCGAAATTCTCTTCGCACGGGAACTACGTCGACCTAGTAGCGCCAGGTGAAGACATGCCGGGCTACTGCCGCCCCAGCTTCGAGTCGTACTGCCATGACCTAGAGGGAACCAGCGCCTCCACCGCCATCGCCTCGGCCTCCGCCGCCCTCATCTGGTCCGCCCACCCCGACTGGACCGCGAACCAGGTCACCCGGGCGCTCATCGACACCGCAAGCCGCAAGTGGCCGAAGAACGACCCGACTCAGTACGCGGGCTACGGAACCGTTCGTCCCCGCAAGGTACTCGAAAACCCGAACTACGACGCCGGCGCGCCCTACTCCGACCCCCTCGCCAAGTGGAACAAGGAGAAGGGGAAGAAGCTGGTGACGGAGATTCCGCCCGCTTCCGCTGCCTCCCCTTCCGCAACAGGCTCGTCACAAGCCCCGGAAGGCTCTTCTGGCGCCGACAAGGCCGCAGCAGGATCGAAGGCGGAGGGCGCGGACAAGACGGAGAACGCGGCAGCCGAGTCCTCGAACGACGACAACAGCACGCTGTGGATCGCGCTCGGCGCTGCCGCGGCCGTCGTCGTGATCGGAGGCGGAGCCTTCGCCGTCCTGCGATCGCGTCGCGCCACGTGACGTCGGCCGCCCGAGCCCTGCGCCGCTAGGCCAGGGCATGGAGAACGTGCTTACCGCCGCAGGGCGTTGAGCCGCACAGTTGGACCCCGAAACGGAATAGGGAGGGCAGGCGGAACATGGCCGTCGACCAGAAGCTTGAAGATGCAGCAGTAATCAAGCTGCAGAAGGACATGTACGAGAAGTTCGAGAACATCCGCAAGCGGGTGCACAGCCTGCAGGGTGTCATCGACAGCCTCGAGGGCCAGTGGCAGGGCATCGGCCGTGCTGCCTTCGACACGAAGCAGTACGAGATCAACACCTCGCTGCAGAACATGGGCCGCATCCTCGGTGACGTCATCGAGGCGATGACCGCGACGCGCAACATCAAGGACAGCAAGGAAGACGAAGTCCGCGCGGCCGTGAACAAGATCAACATCAACGACGGCGCCCCCACGGTCCAGTCGTCGCCGTTCAGCTCGATGACCTGAGTCTTCTCGGGCGTCGACACTCGCGGACATCAACCACAGGCGGAAGAGACGAGGTAGGCAGAGATGAGCCGTAACGCGGACGGTCTGCAGGTAACGTACGACGGGCTCGACTTCGCGGCGACGAACATCGCCAACGAGGCGAAGCAGCTCGACGACGACATCCAGCAGCTGCGCACGATGGTCATGAACAGCAAGCAGTACTGGGCGGGCAAGGCCCAGGACACCTTCGACGAGAAGCTGCGCCGCTGGGACAAGGAAGCCAGCGACATCCACCAGGCCCTGACGGGCATCGGTCACGTCGTCGGCCAGTCCGGCGGTACGTACATGGAGGGTGACCTGGCGGCGTCCAGGTACCTCCAGTAGTCCCAGGGGTCACGACGGCCGAGGCCGTCGCGAGAACGAGGGTGGGCGTGCGCGGGAGACGCCCACCCTCGCGGCGTTCCCGGATCACCCCGGCAGCCGAAGCCCCGTGCACCCGTGCCGCCCCGCCGACCGCTCCGCGAAGGCACGCAGGGCCGAGCCGAGGAACTCCCGCGTCGGAGCGGCGTAGACCGTCGCGTCGATGCTGAACACGGCCGGTACGGTGCTGCCCGGGCAGGTCGCCGTCGCCGTAGCGCTGTCGCGTGTCATGCCCGGCTGCGGCCAGTCCTCGTCGTCGCCGGCCTCCGGCCGCAGCCGTTGGGCGTACGGGCCGAACGACGCGTTCAGGGAGTAGACGACCTCGTCACGTCCCCCCGTCTCGCCCAGGAGGCACCGCTCCAGCGGGGCGCTGTCGGACGCTTCGGTCTCCTCGATCCAGTCGACCCAGTCGTCCGGCGCGGAATCCGGGATCCGGATGCCGGCGCAGGTGCCCGACGCGCTCAGCAGAGCGGTCTTCCCCTTCGAGAGCGAGAGTTCCGGTATGGCACCGCCGAAAGTCGTCTCGCACGACTCCCGCTCGGCCGCCTCGCGGGCGACGGCGGTGGCGAGCCGTCCCACCGCCCGGCTCGCCTCGGCGTTCTCGTGGGACGCGTCGCCGGCGATGCTCACCACCAGGGACGCGTCCTTGCCGGCGCACGGCAGCACGACGCCCGTGTTCCGCAGGTCCGTGTAACCGCGCCAGCCGCCGCCCAGCGCCACGGGCAGGCTGTCCGGGGAGCCGCCACCCAGCATGCTCAGCATGTCGTCACGCGTGCCCGAGACAGACGCGTCAGCGGGGATCAGCCCGACGGACACGGTGAGGTCCGCGACCCGGCACGAGCGGTAGCGTTCCTCGCCATAGCCGTACGCGCCGTCCCGGGACAGGCCGGCCTCGGTGTCGAGGCCGGTGAAGACCGCCGACTCCTTGTACGGGATCAGGCCGCCGCAGTACGTCGCGAGCTTGTCCTCGTAGCGCCAGCCCCGGCCCGTGTCGCTCACCCGGTACCAGGTCCAGGCGGCGGCGAGCGCGAGTACCAGGGGAAGCACGCCGAAGAGCCCGATCCTGCGGACGACCTTCACCGTCCGGTCCCGTCCTCCACCAATCCGACCTGGACCAGCGGCTTACCCCTGCGCCGCGACACGAACACGCCCCGCCCCGGCGGCATCTGGCGCGGACGTACTCCGCCGAGCAGGTCGCCCTCGGCCGGGTCGCCGCTGAGGATGACGCCCTGCGCGCCGAGTTCCTTGATGCGCTGCATGAAGGCCTCGTAACCGGCCCGGCCCGCGCCCGCCGTGGAGCGGGCGATGATGAAGCGCACGCCGACGTCCCGGGCGAAGGGCAGCATCTCGGTCAGGCCCGCCAGCGGGTTGCCGCTCGACGTGGCCACCAGGTCGTAGTCGTCGACGACGATGTAGATCGTCGGCCCGTTCCACCAACTGCGGTCACGCAGCTGCTCCGGCGTGACGTCGGCGGTCGGGGTACGGCGCTGCATCAGCTCGGCGAGCGCGTCCATGTGGTGCTGCATCTGGTTCGACATCGGCACGTACTCGGCCAGGTGCGAGGACGGGGTCACGCCCAGCAGGGAGCGCCGGTTGTCGACGACGAACAGCTTGCAGCTGTCCCCGTCGTAGCGCTCGGTGATGCGCTGGATGAGGAGCTTCAGCAGGTTCGACTTGCCGGACTCGCTCTCGCCGAACACCAGGAAGAACGGGTCCTGCTCGAAGTCCACGAACACCGGCTCGAGGTTGTCCTCGTCGAGCGCGAAGGAGACACCGTGCCGGGGGAACCGGTCGCCGGGCGGAAGCTGCTGCGCCGGAAACTGCCTCGGCAGCAACCGCACCGCGGGGGCACCGGGCTGCTGCCAGTGCCGGGAGACCTCGGTGCCGAGCGCCTGCGTCGCCTCCGCCAGGTCCGTGTCGGAGGACAGGCCGTCGATGCGCGGCACCGCCGCCATGAAGTGCTGCTTCTGCGGGGTCTGGCCCCGGCCGGGAACGCCCGTCGGCACGTTGGCCGCGACCTTGCGGTCGAACTCGGAGTCCATGGGGTCGCCGAGCCGCAGTTCCAGCCGGTTCATCAGCTGGTCCTTGAGGTTGCCGCGGACCTCCATGGACCGGGACGCCGTCAGGATCAGGTGGATGCCGTAACCGAGACCACGCGCCGCGATGTCCAGGACGTACGGCTCCAGGGCGTCGTAGTCCGTGCGGAAGTTCCCCCAGCCGTCGATGACCAGGAAGACGTCGCCCCACGGCTGGTCGGTCACGGAGATGTCGCCGCGCGCGCGGCGGCTCCGGAACTCCGCGATGGAGGAGATGCCGGCGGTGCGGAAGTACTCCTCGCGGCGGGTCATGACGCCGTACACCTCGGCCGCCGTGCGCCGCACCTGCTCGGGGTCGAGGCGCGAGGCCACACCGCCCACGTGCGGCAGGCCCGCCACGGCCGACAGGCCGCCGCCACCGAAGTCCAGGCCGTAGAACTGGACTTCGTGCGGAGTGTGGGTGAGACCGAAGGAGGCGATGATCGAGCGGAGCAGTGTCGACTTGCCGGACTGCGGACCGCCGAGGATCTGCATATGGCCGGCCGCGCCGCCGAAGTCCACCCACAGCGGGTCACGGCGCTGCTCGTAGGGCTTGTCGACGAGACCGACGGGCACCACCAGCCGGCCCGCGCCCTCGTAACCGGGCTGGGTCAGGCCACGGCCCGGCACCTCCGCGAGACCCGGAAGCAGCGTGTCGAGCGACGGCGGGCTGTCCAGCGGCGGCAGCCACACCTGGTGGGCGGCCGGCCCCTGCGCCTCCAGGCGCCGCACGATGACGTCGAGGACCGTGTCGGCGAGCGCCTCGTCCGTCTCCTCCCGTGTCTCCTCGCGCTGCGCGGGAACCGCCAGGTACTGCACCGGGACCTGCGCGGCCGTGAACAGCACGGGCCTGCGGTCGACCGGGAGCGGGCCCCCGTAGGACGCCGTCTGCTGGGCGCTCGTGCGGTACACGCCCGAGACGTACGCGGCCTTGAAGCGGACCATCTCGTCCGTGCCGAACTTCAGGAAGCCGGAGCCGGGGACGTTCGGCAGTTCATAGGCGTCGGGGACGCCGAGCGCGGCCCGCGACTCGGCCGCCGAGAAGGTGCGCAGACCGATCCGGTACGACAGATAGGTCTCCAGGCCGCGCAGGCGGCCCTCCTCCAGGCGCTGCGAGGCGAGCAGCAGGTGCACGCCCAGCGACCGGCCGATGCGGCCGATCTGCACGAACATCTCGATGAAGTCCGGCTTGGCCGTGAGCAGTTCGCTGAACTCGTCGATCACCAGGACGAGGGACGGGATCGGCTGCAGCGCGGCACCGGCGGCGCGCGCCTTCTCGTACGCGTGGATGTTGGCGTAGTTGCCCGCGTCGCGGAGCATCTCCTGACGGCGGTTGAGCTCACCGCGGATCGAGTCGCCCATGCGGTCGACGAGGGTCAGGTCGTCCGCGAGGTTGGTGATGACGGCCGCGACGTGGGGCATCTGCGCCATGCCCGCGAAGGTGGCACCGCCCTTGAAGTCCGCCAGCACGAAGTTGAGGGTCTCGGAGGAGTGCGTGACGGCGAGACCGAGGACCAGCGTGCGCAGCAGCTCCGACTTGCCGGAACCGGTCGCACCGACGCACAGGCCGTGCGGGCCCATGCCCTCCTGCGCCGCCTCCTTCAGGTCGAGCATCACGGGCCGGCCGTCCTCGCCGACGCCGATCGGCACCCGCAGCCGCTCCGACTGCGAGCGGGGCCGCCAGGTGCGCCGGGTGTCGACGGAGGCCGCGTCCCCGAGGTTGAGCAGGTCGGTGAACTCCAGGTTGGCCAGCAGCGGTTCGTCGTCGTCCCCGCCCGACGCCATGCGCAGCGGCGCGAGCTGACGCGCCAGAGCCTCGGCGGCTTCGTACGACAGGCCGTCGGGCGTGCCCTCGTAGACCATGCCGTGGGCCGACTCCAGGCGCAGCTCCTTCGGGTGAACGACGATCGAGAGGTCACCGCGCCCGCTGGTGAGGCTTCCGGGCATGACCTCCAGCACCGTGACGCCCTGCATGCCCTCGGGGCTCGCCAGCAGGGACGTCGGCGGCAGCGAGACTCCGTCGAGCACGACGACCAGATGCGGCTGGTCGGGTACGGGCTGTCCGTCCGGGTGGAAGCGGGGACGCCCCTGGAGCCGGTCGGCGAGCAGGTCCTCCAGCTCCACCGGGTCGGTCGTGATCAGGCGGATGCTGCCCGCGCCGTCCGCGGCGCCCGGGGACTGCACGTGGGGCAGCCACTTGCTCCACTCCCACTCCCCGGCGGACTCCCGGCCGGTGGCGATGGCGATGACCAGGTCGTCGGGGGAGTGCAGCGAGGCGAGCGAGGCGGTGACGGCGCGGGCGGTGGCGCGCACGGGGCCCGGTTCGCCGCTGACCGTCACGTGGTAGAAGGCGCGCAGCGAGATCGCCATCGGCAGGTCGTCGAGGGTGCTGTGCGTGGCCAGGAAGCGCTGCATGGCGCCCGTGGTCAGCGGCTCCAACTGGTCGACCGGGGCCGTCTCCGGGGGGATCAGGGGAGTGGCCAGGGCCTGCGGGCCGAGGCCCACCCGCACCTGACCGAAGTCCTCGTCACCGGCGCGCCGCTCCCACACCCGGCTGCCCTCGGCGACCAGTGCCCACAGTTGCTCCGGTGAAGGATGCAGGTAGTACTGGGCGTCGCGCTGGACCCGCGCGGTCGTCTGGGCGGACTGCCGGGCCTGGGACAGATAGCGCAGGTAGTCCCGGCGCATGTCGGCCATCTGTCCCTGGTTGCCCCGGCGGTAGCGGACCAGCATCGCGATGCCCATCGCGATCGTCGAGGCCACCATCACCATGCCCATGATCTTCATGAACGGCTGGGCCTGCGGGTTGAAGAAGAAGACCACGGACCCACCCATGCCGAGCATGGGCAGGAGCTGCATCAGGGCGCCTTCCTGCTGCCCCCGCGGGAGTTCGGGCGGTGGCTGCAGCACGACTTCCTGCGTGGGCACGTCCTTCGGCAGTGCCCTTGGTGGGCGCTTGACGACGATGTGGCTCACTTCGCACCAATTCCCTTGCCCGGCCGATCCGTTCCGCCCGCCGCCCCGTGTCCGGCGCACGTCGATCGCGAAGGGCGATCCTACTGACTCCCGCTGACGACGGCGGACGATAGGGTGCCCGGGAGACGTGTGAACAGTTGCGAATCGGCGGGGATCGCGAGCGGCGCGGAACGGCCGGAGGCGATGGCTACCGGTGGGCGAGGCGCAACGCTACCGCGCCCAGCCCGTATTACCGACGAGGGGGAACAGCAGGTGAGCATGACGGCCTCCGCGCCGGCCGGCGCGGCCGGCGGACCGGGCAGCACAGTCCCAGCGGGGTCAGGTACGGGACTCGGCTTCTGCCGGGTCACCATCGTGGCTCCCGACAGCCGCATCGACGTGGCACTGCCCGACGACGTACCGGTCGCCGACCTCTACCCGGAGATCCTCAGGTTCTCCCAGCAGAGCCCCGCCGAGGGCGCCCCGGTCGGCTACCACCTCGTACGCCGTGACGGCACCGTCCTCGACAGCGCCCGGTCCTTCGCGGCCCAGCGCATCCTGGACGGGGAACTGCTCACGCTGCGGCCCTTCGCCGAATCGCTGCCCCCCGCCGTCATCGACGACGTCTCGGAGGCCGTCGCCTCGGCCGTCACCCGCGACCGCACCCTCTGGGACGGCGAGCTCACGCGCACCGCCGGCCTGATCGGCGCGGGCGTCCTCCCGGTGCTGCTCGCCTTCGTGGCCTGGAGTTCGCAGGTCCACCACGACATGCACAGCCTCCAGGGCATCATCGCCGCGGTCACCGGTGTCCTGCTGACCACCTTCGCGTGTGTCCGCGCCCGTGTGTACGACGACCGCGGCTCCGCGGTCGCCCTCGGACTGGGCGCTCTCCCCAACATCGCCGTGGCGGGCTCGGGACTGCTGCCGCTCGCCGACGGCCAGGGCATCGGACGGCTCCAGTTCCTGCTCGCCTGCGCGGCGGTCCTGGTCGCCTCCGTCGTGCTGACCCTCGTGTCGCCGGGCGGCGACAGCCCCTTCGTGGCGTTCGTCTTCTCCGCCACGATCGGTCTGCTCACGACCTTCATCGCGATGCTGACGCATCTGAAGCCCATGGAAACGGCCGCGATCTGCGCGCCCCTGTCGGTGTGCGCCCTGGCGTTCCTGCCCGGCCTGTCCATGCGCTTCGCCCGGCTGCCCATCGGCTTCGAGCTGCCCAACGGCTCGCGCGGTTCCTACACGACGGACGAGACGGTCTCCCCGGAACCCGTCGACGCCGAACGCGTCGCCGCGCAGGCCCGCCGCGGTCACGAACTCCTCGCGGGACTGGTCGGCGGCTGCGCGCTCCTCGCGGTCGGTGCGGCGATCGTCCTCAGCTTCTCCGCCGACGTGTGGGCCCAGCTCCTCGCCCTGGCCACCGGGATCGCGATGCTGATGCGCGCCCACCTGTTCCGTTACACCACGCAGGTCGCCGCCACCCTGGCCGCCGGACTCGGCTCCCTCGTCTTCCTCGGGCTCGGGCTCGCGATGAATCCGCCCACGGAGTACTGGCGTGACGCGCTCCAGGGCGACACCGCCGCCCTCGACATCCGCAGCGTTTGGCTCGCGGCGGCCGTCGCCGCGGCCGTCGTTCTCGTCACGGCCATCGGCCTGATCACCTCCCGGCGCGGTGTCACCCCCTTCTGGGGCCGCTTCACGGAGATCGCGGAAGCCTTCGTTCTCCTGACCCTGATCCCCCTCGCGCTGGCGGTGTTCGACGTCTATGCCTCGGCGCGGTCGATGACGAGCGACTGACCACCGGTTCCCGGCGGAGTGTCGGTGTCCGGCGACAAGCGGGGCGTACACCTGCCGCCCCGGTCCGAGGGGCGGCCCCACCGTGCCGCCCCGTCCGCCTCACCCGGCGCCGTTCCCCGGCGCCGGCTCCAGGTCGAATTCCCCGTCCCGTGCGCCGAGGACGAAAGCCCGCCACTCCGCCTCCGTGTACCGCAGCACGGTGTCCGGGTCGAGCGACGACCGCATGGCCACGGCGCCGGCGGGAAGGTAGGCGATCTCGACCCGCTCCTCGTGCTCCTCGGTGCCGGGCGCGCTGTGCCATTCGACGCCGGAGATGTCGAGGGAGTACAGCTCGTCCCTCTCCCGCTCCTTGCGCGCCTTGATTTCCCTGTCCTCGGCGTCGGCCATCGGGGCTCGGTCCTTCCTGCGGTGCCAACGGGATGCGCGGCTACCCTACTTCCGGGGGTTCTCCCAGCTCAGCGGTTTGCCGATGTCCGTACCGGCAAGAGTGACGACCCGGCCGCCGGGCCCGCGGACAACGGCGTCCGCCCAGGCTGGTACGCTGTGTGACGGCCGTTTGTGTACGCGCCCCCGGAGCCCAGTGCCCTGGAGGCCGCGCCCAGCGGATCCCCGCCTTCCGAGTCACGGAAGATCCCCCGAGATGCAGACCGGGGGCACTCGAAGGCCAGTCACAGACCAAAGAGGAGTACGCGTGTCGCTCGACGCCGCCGTCAAGAAGCAGATCATCTCCGAGTTCGGTACCAAGGAGGGCGACACCGGCTCCCCCGAGGTCCAGGTCGCTCTGCTGTCCCGTCGGATCTCCGACCTGACCGAGCACCTCAAGACCCACAAGCACGACCACCACTCCCGCCGTGGCCTGCTGATCCTGGTCGGTCAGCGCCGCCGGCTGCTGCAGTACCTCGCCAAGAAGGACATCCAGCGCTTCCGTGCGCTGGTCGAGCGCCTCGGCATCCGCCGCGGTGCGGCGGGCGCCAAGTAAGACGCCGTGGAGGGAGCGGTTCCCATCGTTCGGGGGCCGCTCCCTTTGCTGTACGTGCGAGGTGTCACCGCCGCTTTGTAGTGTGGTAGCACAACGCAGGACGTACGACTCAGCATGGTGGGCACCCGCACAGGCGGAGCACACCACGCGCACCGAACGAAACGAGGAGAAGCGCGCCTCGCCGCCGCCGGTCCTCGGTAGTGGCCCCCGGGGAAAGAGACCCGGGTGCTTCGATCGAAGACCGGCCCGCACAGGACGGAGCGCTTCTCCGCCACCGTCCCCCCGCCACACGGGCGAGGAGGGACGAAGACGAGGAGAAAACACTAGTGGAGAACGAGACCCACTACGCCGAAGCCGTGATCGACAACGGCGCATTCGGCACCCGCACCATCCGCTTCGAGACGGGCCGCCTGGCCAAGCAGGCCGCCGGCTCCGCCGTGGCCTACCTGGACGACGACACCATGGTGCTGTCGGCCACGAGCGCCTCCAAGAACCCCAAGGACCAGCTCGACTTCTTCCCCCTCACGGTGGACGTCGAGGAGCGGATGTACGCCGCCGGCAAGATCCCCGGCAGCTTCTTCCGCCGTGAGGGCCGGCCGTCCGAGGACGCCGTCCTCACCTGCCGCCTCATCGACCGCCCGCTGCGCCCGTCCTTCAAGAAGGGCCTGCGCAACGAGATCCAGGTCGTCGCCACGATCATGGCGCTCAACCCCGACCACCTGTACGACGTCGTGGCGATCAACGCCGCCTCCGCGTCGACGCAGCTGGCCGGCCTGCCCTTCTCCGGCCCGATCGGCGGCGTCCGCGTCGCGCTGATCCGCGGCCAGTGGGTGGCCTTCCCGACGCACACCGAGCTCGAGGACGCCGTCTTCGACATGGTCGTCGCGGGCCGCGTCCTGGAGGACGGCGACGTCGCGATCATGATGGTCGAGGCCGAGGCCACCGAGAAGACCATCAAGCTGGTCGAGGGCGGCGCCGAGGCGCCCACCGAGGAGGTCGTCGCCGCCGGTCTCGACGCCGCGAAGCCCTTCATCAAGGTGCTGTGCCGCGCCCAGGCCGACCTCGCCGCGAAGGCCGCGAAGCCGACCGGCGAGTTCCCGATCTTCCTCGACTACCAGGACGACGTCCTGGAGGCGCTGACCGCCGCGGTCAAGCCCGAGCTCGCCCAGGCGCTCACCATCGCCGGCAAGCAGGAGCGCGAGGCCGAGCTGGACCGCGTCAAGGGGCTCGCCGCCGAGAAGCTCCTGCCGGAGTTCGAGGGCCGCGAGAAGGAGATCTCCGCCGCGTACCGCGCGCTGACCAAGTCCCTGGTCCGCGAGCGCGTCATCAAGGAGAAGACCCGCATCGACGGCCGCGGTGTCACCGACATCCGCACCCTGGCCGCCGAGGTCGAGGCCATCCCGCGGGTCCACGGCTCCGCCCTGTTCGAGCGTGGCGAGACCCAGATCCTGGGCGTCACCACCCTGAACATGCTCCGCATGGAGCAGCAGCTGGACACCCTCTCCCCGGTGACCCGCAAGCGCTACATGCACAACTACAACTTCCCGCCGTACTCCGTCGGCGAGACCGGCCGCGTCGGCTCCCCGAAGCGCCGCGAGATCGGCCACGGCGCCCTCGCCGAGCGCGCCATCGTGCCGGTGCTGCCGACGCGCGAGGAGTTCCCGTACGCGATCCGCCAGGTGTCCGAGGCCCTCGGCTCCAACGGCTCGACCTCCATGGGCTCGGTCTGCGCCTCCACCATGTCGCTGCTGAACGCCGGTGTGCCGCTGAAGGCCCCCGTCGCCGGTATCGCCATGGGTCTGATCTCCCAGGAGATCAACGGCGAGACGCACTACGTCGCCCTCACCGACATCCTCGGTGCGGAGGACGCCTTCGGCGACATGGACTTCAAGGTCGCCGGCACCAAGGAGTTCGTGACCGCCCTCCAGCTCGACACCAAGCTGGACGGCATCCCGGCCTCCGTCCTGGCCGCCGCTCTCAAGCAGGCCCGTGACGCCCGCCTCCACATCCTCGACGTGATGATGGAAGCGATCGACACGCCGGACGAGATGTCCCCGAACGCCCCGCGGATCATCACCGTGAAGATCCCCGTGGACAAGATCGGTGAGGTCATCGGCCCCAAGGGCAAGATGATCAACCAGATCCAGGAGGACACCGGCGCCGAGATCACGATCGAGGACGACGGCACCATCTACATCGGTGCCCAGGTCGGCTCGCAGGCCGAGGCCGCCCGCGCCACGATCAACTCGATCGCCAACCCGACCATGCCGGAGGTCGGCGAGCGCTACCTGGGCACCGTCGTGAAGACGACGACCTTCGGTGCGTTCGTGTCGCTGCTCCCGGGCAAGGACGGTCTGCTGCACATCTCGCAGATCCGCAAGCTCGCCGGCGGCAAGCGCGTGGAGAACGTCGAGGACGTCCTCGGTGTGGGCCACAAGGTCCAGGTCGAGATCGCCGAGATCGACTCCCGCGGCAAGCTCTCCCTGATCCCCGTGATCGAGGGCGAGGAAGGTTCCGAGGACACGAAGGACGACGCCGACCAGTGACGTCCCGTAGCTCCAAGGCGACGGCCCGCACCTCTTCGGAGGCGCGGGCCGTCGCCCGTACCCAAACGCTCATCCAGGGCGAGAACGGCATCGGCACGGTCCGCAAGACCACCCTCCCGGGCGGCCTGCGCATCGTCACCGAGACCCTGCCCTCGGTCCGCTCGGCGACCTTCGGCATCTGGGCGCACGTCGGCTCCCGCGACGAGACCCCCGCGCTGAACGGCGCCACCCACTACCTGGAGCACCTGCTCTTCAAGGGCACGTCCCGCAGGTCCGCCCTGGACATCTCCTCCGCCGTCGACGCGGTCGGCGGCGAGATGAACGCGTTCACGGCGAAGGAGTACACGTGCTACTACGCGCGCGTGCTCGACACCGACCTGCCGCTGGCCATCGACGTCGTCTGCGACATGCTGACCGGCTCCCTGATCCGCGAGGAGGACGTCGACGTCGAGCGCGGCGCCATCCTCGAAGAGATCGCGATGACCGAGGACGACCCCGGCGACTGCGTGCACGACCTGTTCGCGCACACGATGTTCGGCGACAACGCCCTCGGCCGCCCCGTCCTCGGCACGGTCGACACGGTCAACGCCCTCACCGCCGACCGCATCCGCCGCTTCTACAGGAAGCACTACGACCCGACCCACCTGGTGGTCGCCGCCGCCGGCAACGTCGACCACAACAAGGTCGTACGCCAGGTCCGCGCCGCCTTCGAGAAGGCCGGCGCCTTCAAGGACCCCGTGGCCGCGCCCATCGCCCCGCGCGAGGGCCGGCGCACCCTGCGCACCGCGGGCCGTGTCGAGCTGATCGGCCGCAAGACCGAGCAGGCGCACGTCATCCTCGGCATGCCAGGCCTGGCCCGCACCGACGAGCGCCGCTGGGCGATGGGCGTCCTCAACACCGCCCTCGGCGGGGGCATGTCCTCCCGCCTGTTCCAGGAGGTCCGCGAGAAGCGCGGCCTGGCCTACAGCGTGTACTCGTACACCTCGGGCTTCGCCGACTGCGGCCTCTTCGGCGTGTACGCGGGCTGCCGCCCCTCCCAGGTCCACGACGTGCTGCAGATCTGCCGCGAGGAACTCGACCACGTCGCCGAGAACGGACTGTCCGACGAGGAGATCGGCCGCGCCGTCGGCCAGCTCCAGGGCTCCACCGTCCTCGGCCTGGAGGACACCGGCGCGCTGATGAACCGTATCGGCAAGAGCGAACTGTGCTGGGGCGAGCAGATGTCCGTCGACGACATGCTGGCCCGGATAGCCTCGGTCACGCCGGACGACGTCCGTGCCGTCGCCCGCGACGTCCTGGGCCGGCGGCCCTCGCTGTCGGTCATCGGCCCGCTGAAGGACAAGCAGGCGTCCCGGCTGCACGACGCCGTCGCCTGACCCCCTCCGGTGCCGTCGCCCAACCCCCTCCGGTAAGGAAGCAACAGACATGAGCAAGCTGCGCGTGGCCGTCCTCGGCGCCAGGGGCCGTATCGGCTCCGAGGCGGTGCGGGCGGTCGAGGCCGCCGAGGACATGGAACTGGTCGCCGCCCTGGGCCGCGGCGACTCGCTGGACGCGCTGACCGACAGCGGCGCCGAGGTCGCGGTCGAGCTGACCACCCCGGCGTCGGTCATGGACAACCTCGGATTCTGCGTACGCCACGGCATCCACGCCGTCGTCGGCACCACGGGCTGGACCGACGAGCGCCTCGCGCGGCTGAGGGGCTGGCTCGACGCCTCCCCGGAGACGGGCGTGCTCATCGCGCCCAACTTCTCCATCGGGGCCGTGCTGACCATGAAGTTCGCGCAGATCGCCGCGCCGTACTTCGAGTCCGTCGAGGTCGTGGAGCTGCACCACCCGAACAAGGTGGACGCCCCCAGCGGCACCGCCACGCGCACCGCGCAGCTCATCGCCGAGGCACGGCAGAAGGCAGGCGTCGCTCCGGCGCCCGACGCCACTGCCACCGCCCTGGACGGTGCCCGCGGCGCGAACGTCGACGGCGTCCCGGTGCACGCGGTCCGCCTGCGCGGCCTGCTCGCGCACCAGGAGGTCCTGCTCGGCGGCGAGGGCGAGACCCTCACCGTCCGGCACGACTCCCTGCACCACAGCAGCTTCATGCCGGGCATCCTGCTCGGCGCCCGGCGAGTGGTGACCGCTCCGGGCCTCACCTTCGGCCTGGAACACTTCCTGGACCTGGGCTGAGGCATGCGCGCGAAGATCTCCTACGTCATCACGGCCGCCGTCCTGGTCTTCTACTTCGCCCTGGTCGGCAGCCGCGGTGTGATGCTCATCGACGCCGGCACCCCCCTCACCGTCACCCTCGGCGTGGCGGTGCTGGTGCTGCCGGCGATCGGCCTGTGGTTCCTGTGGAAGAACACCCAGTTCGTCCGGCGTGCCAACCAGCTCGCCGCCGAACTCGACGCCGAGGGCGGACTGCCCGTCGACGAGCTGAAACGCACCCCCAGCGGCCGCATCGACCGTGACTCGGCCGACGAGGTCTTCGCCCGCCGCAAGGCCGAGACGGAGGCGGCCCCGGACGACTGGCGCAGCTGGTTCCGGCTCGCCGTCGCCTATCAGGACGCCCGCGACACCCCGCGCGCCCGCAAGGCGATGCAGCGGGCGATCGCCCTGCACGACCACAAACAGGTCGAGGCCGCCTGAGACACACGACATGAGGGGCCCGGTCCGCGCACGCGGACCGGGCCCCTCATGTCGTGCTCCGGCTCAGCCCCGCCGGTACTCGTCGGCCCACGCCTCCACGGTGTCGGCGGCCCGGTCGAAGGCCTCCGGCCGGGCGAGGAAGTCCGCGTTGTGGCTGGTCATCAGCACGGGCGCGGCATCCCCGGCCCGGCCCTGCCGGACCAGGAGCAGTGCCTGGCCCTGCACCGTGCGCGGCAGGCCCAGCCACCGGACCGGCTGCTGCACCGTCCGCAAGCTGGAGACCTGCTGCCAGGCCACGGTGCGGGTGGTGAAGAACCCCACCTGGCGCACTCCGCGCGCGCTCACCCACACGCCCATACGCAGCAGCCGCAGGGCGCAGACGATCATGACGAGGGCGACGCCGAAGACCACGGCGGCCGAGGACGGCGAGTCCGTCACCGCGATGATGACCGCCGCGAACAGCACGAACGAGGCGAGCAGCAGCGTCAACGCCGCCACCCCCACCCGCCATGGCCCCGGCCGGTACGGTCGACGCCACTGGTCGCGGTCGTCGTAGGGCAGCGCGACGTCCTCGGCCGCGTCGAAGGCGCGGTCGGCCGTCAGGAAGGGCAGGGGCACGGCTGGTCCTCACTCGTTCCATGGCGTGTGCTGTGCCCGGTGAGGCTACCGACCTGTGTCTCCGGTCACCACCTTCGGGGCCCCGGATGGAGTCAGGACCGGCCGGGTGCCGCCTCAGCGCCCGTCGGACGCCTGTGACTGCTGCTGCTGTGGTGAGGGCTGGTCGGCCGACAACGCGGGCATCCCGATCAGCAGGGACCCCGCGATCCCGGCGACCACGGTGAGCCCCAGCAGCCAGCGCCCGGCCAACTGGCCGATGGACGCCCGCTCGCGGGGCGGAGGAGTGACATTGCTGCGGAACCTGTCGGCTTCGGCGACGAAGGCGAACGGCACGGGTTCACGCCGGCGGATCATCGGAGGTGCGTCTCCCTTCAGGGATCATACGAATCGCTGTTACTCATACAGACGAACGAACGCCCTCGCAGGTGCCCTGTTTCACCGACTTCATCGCGGCACGGTACCGATCGCCCCGTTTGGCGGGCCGTAGAGTGGCCTCGCCAAGCGACAAGATGGGAAGGCCCTCCACCCGTGACCGACACACCCGCCGACGATTTCAAGATCGACCTCCGCAGCGACATCACCGTCGAGCTGGTCAAGAGCAGCGCCACCGACTCCGACGTACTGTTCGCCGCCCGCGTCTCGACCGTCGGGGAGCAGTCCCTGGACGAGCTGAAGAAGGACCCGGAGCGCTCGAAGGGCCTGATCAACTACCTGATGCGGGACCGGCACGGCAGCCCGTTCGAGCACAACTCGATGACCTTCTTCATCAGCGCCCCGATCTTCGTCTTCCGCGAGTTCATGCGGCACCGCGTCGGCTGGTCCTACAACGAGGAGTCGGGCCGCTACCGGGAGCTCCAGCCGGTCTTCTACGTGCCGGGCGCCGAGCGCAAGCTGGTCCAGCAGGGCCGCCCGGGCAAGTACGTCTTCGTCGAGGGCACCGCCGAGCAGCACGAGCTGGTCAGCCGGTCCATGGAGGACTCCTACCTCCAGGCCTACCGGACGTACCAGGAGATGCTCGCCGCCGGCATCGCCCGCGAGGTGGCCCGCGCGGTACTCCCCGTCGGTCTGTACTCCTCGATGTACGCCACCTGCAACGCGCGCTCGCTGATGCACTTCCTCGGCCTGCGCACCCAGCACGAGCTGGCGAAGGTGCCCTCCTTCCCGCAGCGGGAGATCGAGATGGTGGGCGAAAAGATGGAGCAGGAGTGGGCGCGGCTCATGCCGCTCACCTACGCCGCCTTCAACGCGAACGGTCGCGTGGCGCCGTAACGCGTTCCCCGCGCCCGACCGGGCACAGATGTGCGCATCAGCCGCCTGAAGTGTCCCGATTGCGGCGTTTGGTGAAGTTCATCTAGCCTGATCAAAGGGACCCGGCACTGCTTGAACCCCCGAGCAGGCAGTGCCGGGCTCCACCTTCGTGCCGATCTGCCGCCTCCCCCGAGGGCAGACCCCGCCCTGAGCAACGAGTAGCGTGTAACCCATGGCTCCGACCTCCACTCCGCAGACCCCCTTCGGGCGGGTCCTCACCGCCATGGTCACGCCCTTCGCGGCGGACGGCGCACTCGACCTCGACGGCGCGCAGCGGCTCGCCGCCCACCTGGTGGACGCAGGCAACGACGGCCTGATCATCAACGGGACCACCGGCGAGTCCCCCACCACCAGCGACGCGGAGAAAACGGACCTCGTACGAGCCGTCCTGGAGGCCGTCGGCGACCGTGCCCACGTCGTCGCCGGAGTCGGCACGAACAACACCCAGCACAGCATCGAGCTGGCCCGGGCCGCCGAGCGCGTCGGCGCCCACGGCCTGCTGCTCGTCACGCCGTACTACAACAAGCCCCCGCAGGAGGGCCTGTACCGCCACTTCACGGCCATCGCCGATGCCACCGAGCTGCCCGTCATGCTCTACGACATCCCCGGCCGCAGCGGCGTCCCGATCAACACGGAGACGCTCGTCCGCCTCGCGCAGCACCCGCGGATCATCGCCAACAAGGACGCCAAGGGCGACCTGGGCCGCGCGAGCTGGGCCATCGCGCGCTCCGGTCTCGCCTGGTACTCCGGCGACGACATGCTGAACCTCCCGCTGCTCTCGGTCGGCGCGGTCGGCTTCGTCTCCGTCGTCGGCCACGTCGTCACCCCCGAGCTGCGCGCCATGGTGGACGCGTTCGTCGCGGGTGACGTGCAGAAGGCGCTGGAGATCCACCAGAAGCTGCTCCCGGTCTTCACCGGCATGTTCCGCACCCAGGGCGTCATGACCACCAAGGCCGCCCTGACCCTCCAGGGGCTGCCCGCGGGCCCCCTGCGCGCGCCCATGGTCGAGCTCACGGCGGAGGAAACCGAGCAGCTCAAGATCGATCTTGTTGCCGGCGGGGTACAGCTCTGACAACGGACTTCGCACCACCGCACCGCCAGGTGCCACAACGGCTTCACAACTGAATACGCAGGCCACCGGTGCCTGCACCCCACCACGACAACTGCTTCTGCACGAACGTCACGCGCGCCACGTGCCCACCGGTACGTGGCGCGTGTGGTTGAGGAGAGTCTTTTGAGTCATCCGCACCCTGAACTGGGCCGTCCCCCGGCGCTCCCCGCAGGCGGCCTCCGGGTCACCCCACTGGGAGGCCTCGGCGAGATCGGCCGCAACATGACGGTCTTCGAGTACGGCGGCCGCCTGCTGATCGTCGACTGCGGAGTGCTCTTCCCCGAGGAGGAGCAGCCCGGAATCGACCTGATCCTGCCGGACTTCACGTCCATCCGGGACCGCCTCGACGACATCGAGGGCATCGTCCTCACCCACGGCCACGAGGACCACATCGGCGGCGTCCCCTTCCTCCTCCGCGAGAAGCCGGACATCCCGCTGATCGGCTCCAAGCTGACCCTCGCCCTGATCGAGGCCAAGCTCCAGGAGCACCGCATCCGCCCCTACACCCTCGAGGTGGTGGAGGGGAACCGCGAGCGCGTCGGTCCGTTCGACTGCGAGTTCGTCGCGGTGAACCACTCGATCCCGGACGCGCTGGCCGTCGCCATCCGCACCCCCGCGGGCATGGTCGTCCACACCGGCGACTTCAAGATGGACCAGCTCCCGCTGGACAACCGCCTCACGGACCTGCACGCCTTCGCGCGTCTGAGCGAGGAGGGCATCGACCTCCTCCTCGCCGACTCGACGAACGCCGAGGTCCCGGGCTTCGTCCCGCCCGAGCGCGACATCTCCAACGTCCTGCGCCAGGTCTTCGCCGGAGCGCGCAAGCGCATCATCGTGGCGAGCTTCGCCAGCCACGTCCACCGCATCCAGCAGATCCTGGACGCCGCGTACGAGTACGGCCGCCGGGTCGCGTTCGTCGGCCGCTCCATGGTCCGCAACATGGGCATCGCGAGAGACCTCGGCTACCTGAAGGTTCCGCCGGGCCTGGTCGTGGACGTCAAGACCCTCGACGACCTGCCGGACAGCGAAGTGGTGCTGGTCTGCACGGGCTCCCAGGGCGAACCGATGGCGGCCCTGTCCCGCATGGCCAACCGGGACCACCAGATCCGCATCGTCGAGGGCGACACGGTGATCCTGGCGTCATCCCTCATCCCGGGCAACGAGAACGCGGTCTACCGCGTGATCAACGGCCTGACCCGCTGGGGCGCCAACGTCGTCCACAAGGGCAACGCCAAGGTGCACGTCTCGGGCCACGCGTCCGCCGGCGAGCTCCTGTACTTCTACAACATCTGCCGCCCGAAGAACCTGATGCCGGTCCACGGCGAATGGCGCCACCTGCGGGCCAACGCCGAGCTGGGCGCCCTCACCGGCGTCCCGCACGACCGCATCGTCATCGCCGAGGACGGAGTCGTCGTCGACCTCGTCGAGGGCAAGGCGAAGATCTCCGGCAAGGTCCAGGCGGGGTACGTGTACGTCGACGGACTCTCCGTCGGCGACGTCGGTGAGCCGGCCCTCAAGGACCGCAAGATCCTCGGCGACGAGGGCATCATCTCGGTCTTCGTCGTCATCGACTCCTCCACCGGCAAGATCACCGGCGGCCCGCACGTCCAGGCGCGCGGTTCGGGCATCGAGGACTCGGCCTTCGCCGACGTCCTGCCCCGGATCACCGAGGCCCTGGAGCGCTCGGCGCAGGACGGGGTCGTCGAACCCCACCAGCTCCAGCAGCTGGTGCGCAGGACCCTCGGCAAGTGGGTGTCGGACAAGTACCGACGTCGGCCGATGATCCTCCCTGTGGTCGTGGAGGTCTGACGGTCCGTCGGACCCACGACCGCGCGAACGAGGAGCGGGGCGCCACGATTTGCATCGGGGCGCCCCGCTCCAGTACGTTTACAACTCCGCTCGGCAGGGCACCCGACCACTTCGTGGTTCGGAGCAGCCCCGGAGGGCGGGAAATCCGACTCAGAATCTCTGATAAAGTCGGAACCGCCGGAAAGGGAAACGCGAAAGCGGGAACCTGGAAAGCACCGAGGAAATCGGATCGGAAAACGGTCTGATAGAGTCGGAAACGCAAGACCGAAGGGAAGCGCCCGGAGGAAAGCCCGAGA
>NZ_JBIWKU010000012.1:0-118332 GCF_044765825.1 Streptomyces flaveolus
GGCGTTGACTTTTGGCACGCTGTTGAGTTCTCAAGGAACGGACGCTTCCTTTGTACTCACCCTCTCGGGCTTTCCTCCGGGCGCTTCCCTTCGGTGTTTCCAACACTATCAGGCTTTTCCGGTCCCTCTGACCACCGTTCCGCGGGCACGCAGAAGGCGATCCGAAGATAGGATCTGATGAGTTGGGTGCCTGCCCGACAAGCACGCCAGCACGGGGCCGCTCGTCCTCGGCAGGAGTCAGGACTCTACACGGGCCCGCAGAACGGGTGCAAATCACTGAGGACTGTGGTCTAGACCTCTATTCGGAACACACGTGCGGAACCGGTACTTCCTATGACATACCCTGCTGATCAGTGTGCCGTCCGGGACAGGCAGTGACGGCCCGTACAGATCTCCATCACTGGGAGGCTTCCCATGACCACCGTCTCGTCCCCGCTTGCAGGACGCGCCATCGGACTGGCCGCCGTGCCGGATCCGGTCTTCTCCGGGGCCATGGTCGGCCCGGGTACCGCCATCGACCCCGTTCGGGAGCCGTCCGAGGCCGTCTCTCCCGTGGACGGGGTCATCGTCTCCCTGCACCCGCACGCGTTCGTCGTGGTCGACGACAGTGGTCACGGTGTGCTGACCCATCTCGGCATCGACACCGTGCAGCTGAACGGCGAGGGCTTCGAGCTGCTGGTGAACAAGGGAGACACCGTCGTACGCGGCCAGGCCGTGGTGCGCTGGGACCCGTCGGCCGTCGAGGCCGCGGGCAAGTCGCCGGTTTGTCCGATCGTGGCCCTCGAGGCGACGGCCGAGGCACTCGTCGATCTCCGTGAGGACGGCGAAGTGAAGGCCGGCGAGAGTCTCTTCCTCTGGAAGTGACGACAACGCCGTCGTAGGACGGCTGGTAGGACAACCACCGCGGCGGCGGGACCCGCCGCATTATCGGGACGGGTGAGATGGAGACAACGCTGCGAGGCGTCGGTGTGAGCCACGGTGTGGCGATCGGCGAGGTTCGGCACATGGGGACGGCGGTGCTCGAACCGCCTGCCAAGCAGATCCCGGCGGAGGACGCGGAGCGTGAGCAGGGGCGCGCCCGCAAGGCCGTGGAGGCTGTGGCGGCCGACCTGATGGCGCGCGGCAACCTGGCGGGGGGCGAAGCCCAGGCGGTGCTCGAGGCACAGGCCATGATGGCCCAGGATCCCGAGCTGATGGCGGACGTGGAGCGGCGGATCGCCGTGGGCAGCACGGCGGAGCGCGCGGTGTACGACGCCTTCGCGGCGTACCGTGCCCTGCTGGCCGGTGCCGGTGAGTACCTGGCCGGCCGCGTCGCGGACCTCGACGACGTGCGGAACCGTATCGTCGCCCGTCTGCTCGGGGTGCCGATGCCGGGTGTGCCGGACAGTGACGAGCCGTACGTGCTCATCGCGCGTGACCTGGCGCCGGCCGATACAGCACTGCTCGACCCGACGCTGGTGCTCGGCTTCGTCACCGAGGAGGGCGGGCCGACCAGCCACAGCGCGATTCTGGCGCGGGCGCTGGGCGTGCCGGCCGTGGTGGCGCTGCCGGGTGCCGGTGAGCTTCCCGAGGGCACCGTGATCGCGGTGGACGGCAGCACCGGCGAGATCTTCGTGAACCCCAGCGCGGAGAAGAAGGCGCGGATGGAGGCGGAGGCCGCCGAGCGCAAGGCCGCGCTGGCCGCCTCGACCGGGCCGGGTGCGACGTCCGACGGTCACAAGGTGCCGCTGCTGGCCAACGTCGGTGGTCCCGCCGATGTGCCCGCCGCGGTGGAGGCGGGCGCGGAGGGCGTCGGCCTGTTCCGTACCGAGTTCCTCTTCCTCGACGACAGCAAGAACGCGCCGTCCGAGGAGAAGCAGGTCACCGCCTACCGGCAGGTGCTGGAGGCCTTCCCGGAGGGCCGGGTCGTCGTACGGGTGCTGGACGCGGGCGCGGACAAGCCGCTGGAGTTCCTCACCCCGGCCGACGAGCCGAACCCGGCGCTGGGCGTGCGGGGTCTGCGGACGCTGCTCGACCACCCGGAGGTGCTGCGTACGCAGCTCACGGCGCTGGCGAAGGCCGCGGAGGGGCTGCCGGTCCACCTCGAGGTCATGGCCCCGATGGTCGCGGACCGTGCGGACGCCAAGGCCTTCGCGGACGCGTGCCGTGAGGCCGGGCTGCGGGCGAAGTTCGGTGCGATGGTGGAGATTCCGTCGGCCGCGCTGCGGGCGCGTTCGATCCTTCAGGAGGTCGAGTTCCTGTCGCTGGGGACGAACGACCTCGCGCAGTACACGTTCGCCGCCGACCGTCAGGTGGGTGCGGTGTCGCGGCTGCAGGACCCGTGGCAGCCCGCGCTGCTCGACCTGGTCGCGCTGGCCGCCGACGCGGCGAAGGCCGAGGGCAAGAGCTGCGGCGTCTGCGGTGAGGCCGCGTCGGACCCGCTGCTCGCGTGTGTGCTGACCGGTCTGGGCGTCACCTCTTTGTCCATGGGTGCGGCGTCGCTCCCCTATGTGCGGGCGACGCTGGCGAAGTTCACGCTGGCGCAGTGCGAGCGGGCCGCGGCGGCCGCTCGCGCGGCGGACAGTGCCGAGGAGGCGCGCAACGCGGCGCAGGCGGTGCTGTCCGGCGAGTAGGGGCCCGGCGAGGCCGTTGCCGTCACTGTGTGAGGGGCGCTCCACCTTCGGGTGGGGCGCCCCTCGCGTTCAGTGGTGGTGACCCGGCGCGGGGATGTCGTCTCCGAGGTCGGGGGGCGCGCCGTAGTCGACGTTGGACTCCGGGGAGATGAGATCGCCGGACTCGATGTCGGTGCAGTAGGCGTCGAAGACCTCGCCGGCGGTGAGGGGGGCGAGGCCGTATCCGCGCAGGCGCCAGCCGTAGATGCGGTCGGGGCTGCCGGGGGCGCTGGTCCGCATGACCAGGCCGCCGGGGGTGTGGGTGGCGAGGCCGAGGGCCAGGACGGCGGTGAATTCCAGGGCGTCGGCTTCGTCCAGCTGTACGGCGCCTTCGGTGTCGGCGTCGGCGTGGAGGACGGAGGTGAGGGCTTCCGGTGTGGTCGAAACGCTGCAGACCAGGTGCCGGTGGCCCGGCGGTGCGGTTTCGAGGATGCGCGCGAGCAGGCGTGAGGCGCGGGTGAACGCGGCGCGGCCGAGGTCCTCGCCGCAGGTGGCGCAGGTGCCGAGGCGGGCCAGCAGGGTGGACGCGTACTCCCAGGTGGCCTGGCGGACGGCTTCGTCGACGAGAGTGGGGACGAGGTCGGCGAGGGGCTGTCCGTCGTAGGGGACGGTGGGGCCGTGGGCGGCGAGTTCCGCGGTGAACCGGGTGCGGGTGGCGGGGAGGTCGGGGTCGAGGCCGGCCGTCGAGCAGAACTCGGCGTAGTCCTCGGGGTCGAAGAGGGCGATCGTGGTGTGGGTGCCCTGGGAGGCGCGTGTCCTGAGCAGGGCTTCCACCTGCCTGAGGTAGGCGGCGTGGTCGTCGAAGGTGAAGCTGCGGTAGCGCCGCATGGCGCGGAAGTCGTGCTCGTCGGTGAGCAGTCCGATGGTGCCGGCGATTTCGCGGCGCAGGACGCGTCGCATCGTCTGGTCGGTGTGCGCCATGTCTTCCCCCTGTGCGCAGTCGATCAATGCTCACTCACCGTAACCGGCGGCACTGACAACGGGGCGGGCGCGCGGGCCGGCCGCCGTCGTGCGGACGGCCGGCTTGCCGAGGACTTGGTCAGGCGCGTTTGCGGGCGAGGTCTTCGTAGAAGTGGAGCAGGTCGAGGTTGTCGATGGAGCCGGGGTTGACGGCCTTTTCCAGCGGGGTGCCCTGGAGGAGTCGCTTGACGGGGACCTCGATGCGCTTGCCGGTGAGGGTGTGCGGGACGCCCGGCACCTCGATGATCTCGTCCGGAACGTGGCGCGGGGAGAGCTGCTCGCGGATGGTCTGCTTGATCCGCGTCCGCAGGGCGTCGTCGAGTGCGGCGCCGGGGACCAGGTGCACGAAGAGGGGCATCCAGTAGCCGCCGTCGGGCTGTTCGACGCCGATGACGAGGGACTCCCTGATCTCGGGGAGGCGTTCGACGGCCTCGTAGATGTCGGCCGAACCCATGCGGACGCCCTGCCGGTTGAGGGTGGAGTCGGAGCGGCCGTGGATGATGACGGAGCCGCGTGGGGTGAGGGTGATCCAGTCGCCGTGCCGCCAGACGCCGGGGTAGGTGTCGAAGTAGCTGTCGTGGTAGCGGCTGCCGTCGGGGTCGTTCCAGAAGCGGACCGGCATCGAGGGCATGGGGTTGGTGACGACGAGCTCGCCGACCTCGTCGGTGAGGGGTTCGCCGTGCGGGTCCCAGGACTGGAGGTCGGTGCCCAGGCCGGGGGCCTGGAGCTCGCCGATGTACACGGGGAGGGTGGGGACGGCGCCCGCGAAGCAGGAGCACACGTCGGTGCCGCCGCTGACGGAGGCGATCCACAGGTCCTCGCGTACCTCGTCGTGCAGCCAGCGGAAGCCGTCGGGCGGGAGCGGGGAGCCGGTGGTGGCGACGCACTCGATCCTGGAGAGGTCCAGGTCGCGGCCCGGGTGGACGTCCGCCTTGCGGCAGGCCATGACGTAGGCGGCGGAGGTGCCGAAGAGGGTGGCGCCGGTGCGTTCGGCGATGCGCCACTGGGCGTCCGTGCCGGGGAAGCCGGGGCTGCCGTCGTAGAGGACGATCGTGGTGCCGGTGAGCAGGCCGGAGACGAGGAAGTTCCACATCATCCAGCCGGTCGACGTGTACCAGAAGAAGCGGTCCTCGGGTCCGAGGTCGCAGTGCAGGCCGAGCTGCTTGAGGTGCTCGACGAGGATGCCGCCCTGGGACTGGACGATCGCCTTGGGCAGGCCGGTGGTGCCGGAGGAGTAGAGCACCCACAGGGGGTGGTCGAAGGGGACCTGCTCGAAGACGGGGTCCGTGTCCGCGGCCGTGAGGGCGTCCCAGGCGAGTGCTCCCTCGGGGGTGTCGGTGCCGAGGAGCGGGATGTGGACCACGGCGCGCAGTGTGGGCAGTTCGCGGCGCAGTTCGGCGACGGTGTCGCGGCGGTCGTGTTCCTTGCCGCCGTAGCGGTAGCCGTCGACGGTGAACAGGACGACCGGTTCGACCTGCTGGAAGCGGTCAAGGACGCTGCGGGCGCCGAAGTCGGGGGCGCAGGAGGTCCAGACGGCACCGACGGCGGCGGTGGCGAGGAGGGCCGTGACGGCCTGGGGGATGTTCGGGAGGTAGCCGCTGACGCGGTCGCCGGGGCGGACGCCGAGGGCGCGCAGTTCGGCGGCGAGGGAGCCGACCTGACGGCGCAGCTGCGCCCAGGTGACGGGGGTCGTCTCGTGGCTCTCGTCGACGTACAGGAGGGCCGGCTCGTCCGCGCGGGTGGCCGCGGCGCGCAGGGCGTGCTCGGCGTAGTTCAGGGTGGCGCCGGGGAACCACTGGGCGCCGGGCATCGAGCGGTCGCCGAGTACGCGCGCGTAGGGGGTCGAGAAGCGGACGTCGAACCATTCCGTGACGGCTTTCCAGAAGGTGTCCAGCTCGTCGACGGACCAGCGGTGCAGGGCGGCGTATCCGCCCTCGGCGGGGGCGCCGTGGTGTTCGGCCGCCCAGGTCTGGAACCTGGTGATCCGTGCCTGCGCGATGCGCTGCGGATCGGGCTGCCAGAGCGGCTGGAGGTTCGTGGTCGGCATGGGGCGGCTCCCGGACTGTGCGCGTCGTGTGCGTCCTCCGCGCACGGGCTGGGGTGTGCGCGTGACGCGGCTGACACGGACGATGCCATGTGATCGACTCCCGCACCAGGGTGCGTCCCACATAGTCGGTGTCGTGAGGATGTGGTCCTGTCACGGGTGAACGGCAGTTGAACGCGGCCCCCGCGGAGGGCGGTCGGTGGCAGGGTGAGCGGCATGGACGGTCGTGACCTGGTGCGTTCGATGAAGGTGTTCGGTTCTGCGGGGCCGGCGCAGGGGTTGCGTACCGTACGGGCGGCGTGGCGCAGGCGGCGTGCGGACGCCGCGGGGCTGCCGCCGCGTGGGGCGGAGCGGGCGAGGGTGCCGGGGGTGATGCGGGAGGTGGAGCCCGGGCCCGGGGGCGGCGTGATCCGGTTCGGCCGTTCTGAGCTGCGGATCCTCGTCGCCGTGAACGGGGCGGTGTTCTGGGGCTGGGACGGGGCGGCTCCGGAGCCGTCGTACGCGTTGGCGGGCCGCTGTCCGGAGCCGGATCCGAGGGCGGTGCTGGAGCCGGACAAGGACGGTGGCCGGCGGGTGGTGGCCGAGCGGGTGACGGTGGCCGTGTCGCGGCACGGCGCGGTGGAGGTGCGTACTCCGGGGGGTGTGGTCCTGCGCCGTGAGCTGCCTCCCCGGTGGTGGGAGCCGGCGGGCGGTGGTCCCGCGCGCTGGACGCAGCGGTCGGAGGTGGCGGCGGACGCCCGGTTCTTCGGGCTGGGCGGGCGGGCCTCGGGGCCCCGGCTGCGCGACGGCACGTACCGGCTGTGGAACACGGGTCCCGGCCCGGCGGGCTCCGCTCGGGGTGATGCCCCGGCGTCCGTGACGATGCCGGTGCAGCTGGTGGTGGCCGACGCGGGGACGCACCTGGTGTTCCACGACAACGCGTGGGACGGCTCGGTGACCTTGCGGGAGGGCGAGGAGGGTGCGGGGTCGGGGCACGACCGGCCGGGCAGGAGTGTGCTGCGGATGGACGGGGGGCCGCTGCGCTGCTGGGTCGTGGTGGGGGCCCCCGCGCGCGTGCTGCTCACCTGGGCTTCGCTGACCGGTGCTCCGGCGCTGCCGCCCGCGTGGGCGCTCGGTCACCATCACGGGCGGCGTGAGTTCGGCGACGAGCAGGAGCTGCGGCGGGTCGTCGCCGGCTACCAGGAGCGTGAGCTGCCGCTGGACGCCGTGCATCTGGACGTCGACCATCTCGACGCCCGCCAGGTGTTCACCGTGGACGAGGAGCGGTTCCCGAAGCTGCCGGTGCTCGCCGAGGAGCTGCGGCGGGACGGGATACGGCTGGTGTCGGTCGTCGATCCCGGGGTCCCGGCCGTGTCCGGGCATGCCGCGTACGACAGCGGGGCGGACGCGGACGTGTTCGTGCGGGGCGCCGCCGGGCCGGTGGTGCGGGGTGTGGGGTGGCCCGGGGAGGTGGTGTTCCCGGACTTCACCGACGCGCGCGTGCGGGCGTGGTGGGGCGGGCTCTGCGCGGAGCGGCTGGAGCGGGGGTTCGCCGGGTTCTGGCACGACCGGGACGAGCCGGTGTCGTTCGCCGCGTTCGGGGAGCCGACGCTGCCCCGTTCGGCGCGGCACCGGCTGGAGGGGCGCGGCGGTGACCATCGGGAGGCGCACAACGTGTACGCGCTGTGCATGGCCAGGGCCGGGTACGAGGGTCTGCGGGAGCTGGTGCCCGAGGAGCGGCCGTTCGTCCTGTCGCGCTCGGGGTGGGCCGGGATGCAGCGGTACGGCGGTGCGTGGACCGGGGAGCCGGCTTCCGGCTGGCCGGGGCTGCGGGCGTCGCTGGCGCTGGTGATGGGGCTCGGGCTGTGCGGGGTGCCGTACTCGGGCCCGGACGTGGGCGGGTCCGGGAGGAGCCCGTCGCCGGAGCTGTATCTGCGGTGGTTCCAGCTGGCCGCGTATCTGCCGCTGTTCCGTACGTACGGGGGTGCGCGCGCGGGGTTCCGGGAGCCGTGGGAGTTCGGGGCGGAGGTGCTGGAGCACGTGCGCGCGGCGTTGGTGGAGCGGCGGCGGCTGTTGCCGTACTTCGTGACGCTGGCGCATCTGGCCCGGCGTACGGGTGCGCCGTGGGTGCGGCCGTTGTGGTGGTCGGCGCCGGAGGAGCGGGCCTTGCGGGACTGCGAGGACGCGTTTCTGCTGGGCGACTGCCTGCTGGTGGCGCCGGTGCTGGACCCCGGCGCGGACGGGCGGGCGGTGCTCCTGCCGCGGGGGCGCTGGTACGACACGGTGACGGAGCGGGCGTACGAGGGGCCGGGGCAGGTGCTCGTCGAGGCTCCGCCGGGCCGGATTCCGGTGTTCGCGCGGGCGGGGGCGGTGGTTCCGGTGCGTGGGGAGGGCGGCGGGGTGGAGCTGGAGGTGTGGGCGCCCGCCCGGGGCCGGGCCGGGGGCGGGCTGGTCGTGCCGGACGCGGGGGACGGCTGGGAGGAGCCGGCGACCGAGCGGTACGCGGTCCGCTGGGAGGGCCGGCGGGTGGTGGTGGAGCGGGAGGGAGAGGACGGCGTGAGTGCGCCGTCCCGCCCGGTGCGCGTCCGTGGGCTGGCTGAGTTCTCGGCTCAGATGTAGCGGCCTTCGAAGAAGGCGCGCGCGGCCCGGGTGTGGAGGGGGAAGGCGAGTTCCTCGGCCCGGCGCAGGAGGTGCCATCCCTCGGTCTCGTCGGTGGCGGCGGACGGCGGGAGGCTCTCGGCGGGCCGCTCCGGGAGGAGTCCGAAGAGCAGCAGGTGGCCGTCGGGCGAGCTCATGGCGTCGGCGAGCCGTACGTCGCGGCTCGCCGCGTCGATGCCCGTCTCCTCCTTGAGTTCGCGGACGACGGCCTGCCGCCAGTCCTCCCGGTCGTCGATGTAGCCGCCGGGCAGGGCGACGCCCCCGAGCGCGGGGGTCACGGTTCGGGTGATGACGACCAGGGCGGTGCCCTTGGTGTCGTACACGGGCTGGAGGGCGACCGCTACCGGCAGCGGGTTGCGGTAGGCGGTGGTGCCGCACGCCGGGCAGGTGCGGGGCCAGCCGGAGACGCCCTCTCCGTAGGGCGTTCCGCAGCGCGAACAATGGGAGCCCGGCGCGGAGTTGGGAACGGAGGTATGAGTTTCGGACACGCGGCGGACTGTATCCGATCACGGAGGGGGCGGCTCCGGCGGGCGGCTCAGTGGCGGCCGGACAGTGACGTCGCGGAGACCGGGAAGTCGAAGTAGGTGTCCGGGTGGGGCTCGGGCTTGTAGGTGAAGTGCCACCACTCCTCGGGGAGGTTGACGAGTCCGGCGTCCTCCAGGGTGGACTTCAGCAGCAGCCGGTTGGCGCGCTGGGCGCCCTGGACGCGGGGGTCGAGGGTGTGCGAGAGGGTGTCGAAGCAGTCGTAGCCGGTGCCCATGTCGACGGAGTTGTCGGGGAAGCGTTCCTGCTGGGGTGCGAAACAGGGCACCAGTGGCTGTCCCGGGTGGTACGGGCGGGTGGGCTTCGCCGGGAGCTTCACGATCGTGAGGTCCATGGTCGAGCCGCGGCTGTGGCCGGACTTCTCGGCGATGTAACCGTCGTCGAACAGGCGGGTCTTGTCGACGTTCGGGTAGAACTCGGCCTTCATCCTCTGGTCGTCGAGGTCCTCGGCCCACCGGACGAAGTGGTCGACGGCGCGTTGCGGCCGGTAGCAGTCGTACACCTTGAGGGAGTAGCCCTGGCTCAGCAGCCGGGTCTGGGCCCGGTGGAGGGCTTGGGCCGCGGGGCGGGTGAGGATGCACAGGGACTGGCGGTAGCCGTCGATGCGCTCGCCGACGAAGTTGTGCGGGGTGGCGTAGCGCATGTCCTGGAGGATCGTGGGGTCGACGCTTCTCAGGGCCACGAAGTCCTCGGGCGCCTTGGGTTCGGGGCCGGCCTGGGCGGTGGCGGGGGCGGTGGTCACGGCCAGCAGGGCGGCGACGGTGGTGACCAGTCCGCGTACGGCGGTGGAGAGTCGTGTCATGTTCCCTGCATCTATCAGGCGGGGGTCCCGCGAGGGAAGCGGTCGGACGATCACTTGCGCCGGCACGCTGCGTGACCGGTTCGGAATCCTACGTGAACGTCGCATGAACTGGGCCTGGGCGGACGCCGGTGGCGCCATCATGCTCGCGTGCGCTCCTGGACGGATACTCTCCGCTTCGCCTTCCAACCGGTGGTCAACCTGATGACCGGCGGGGTCGCGGCGCTGGAGATACTCGCCCGCCCGGAGACCGGGGACGTGCTGGCCGAGGCCCGCCGCAATCCCGGACTCGACGGCCGGCTCGCGGTGGCGGCGTTCCGCGCGGCGGTGCGGAAGGAGACGCTGCTGCCGCTGCACGTCAACGTGTTCGCCGGCACGCTCGCCGATCTCGGCGGTCTCCGCCTGTTGCACGACGCCGTGCGGGAGTCGGGACGCCTGCCGTGGGAGGTGACGATCGACATCGGGCCGCCGTACACGCACGTACCGCACCGGGCGCTGCTGGAGGCGGTGGCGGCCTTGCGGGAGCAGGGTTTCCGGATCTGTGCGGACGGTGTCGGCGACGGTGACGTGCCGCTGCGGCTGCTGGCGGACATGGCGCCGGAGCTGGTGAAGCTCGACGCGTCGCTGCCGGCGCGGCCCGCGGCCGTCCGGGCCGCGCGGACGCTGTGCGACGGACTGGGGGCGCTGCTGTGCGTCGAGGGCGTGGAGACGGAGCTGCAGTGCGCCGCCGCGCGGTCGGCCGGGGCGCAACTGGCGCAGGGCCATCTGTTCGCGCCGCCCGCGCGGCTGCCGGCGGCGGACGTGTACGTGCCGCCGCGGAACCCGGGCGGCGCCGGCCTGCCGCCGGTCTCGCGGTCGGGGCCGTCGGTGCGGGAGTTCGTCCGCCCGGCCGCGCTGCTGCCCGCGACCGCCTCCGCCGGGCAGGTGCGCGCGCTGCTGACCGGGGCACCGGACGTGTCCGGGGTGCTGCTCGTGGACCGGGACGGGGTTCCGGTGCGGTCGGTGCACCGGTCCCGGTTCCTGCTGTCCATGTCGGGGCGCTACGGGCACGCCCTGTACGCCGACCGGCCCGCCGCGAAGCTCGGTGACCCGCCGCGGACGGTGGGCGTGGGCGCCACGGCCTGGGAGGTCCTGGACGTCGTGGCGGTCGGCGGTCCCGGGCGCACGTCGGACGACGTGGCCGTGGTCGACACGCACGGACGGTGCGTGGGCGTCGTACGGCTCGCGGATCTCGTGCGGGCGCTGGCCGAGAGCCGGGTGGAGGAGGCGGCCGGGCTCAATCCGCTGACCCGGCTGCCGGGTTCGGACGCGCTCACCGGTGAGGTGGACCGGTGGATCGCGGACGGCCGGCCGTTCGCGCTGAGCTGGCTCGACGTGGACGACTTCAAACGGGTCAACGACGGGGCCGGGTTCGCGGCGGGCGACGAGCTGATCCGGGCGGTCGGACGGGCGCTGCAGCAGGAGGCGTCGGGGGCCACGCGCGTGGGGCACATCGGCGGCGACGACTTCCTGGTGCTCGCCGTGCCGGAGGAGCTGGATCCGCTGGCCGACCGCCTGCTGGGCGCGGCGTGGTCGGCGGGCGGCCGGCCCGTGACGCTGTCCCTGGCGACGGTCGTGTGCGCGCCGGGCAGTGTGCCGGACCATCGGCGGGCCGCGGCCTGTCTGGCCCCGCTGAAGAAGGCGGCGAAGGCGCTGTGCGGGGCGAGTTGGGTACTGGGGCGGGCCGGTGTGCCGGGGCACGAGGTACGGCGCGGCTCGGTGCGGGCGCCGGCGTCGGCGGGGTGAGGGACGGCGGCGGCGCGGAGCAGGGGTCGCGGGGGGCGTACGGCGCTGCCTCTGGGTGCCGGCCGGGGAACGGGCAGTCGGAGGCAGCGGGACGGGCGGGAGCCGGGGCGGCGGTCCGGGGGTGAGCGGGCCCTTGGGCACCGGCAGAGGAACCGGCAGGCGGCGGGGCGGCAGTCGGGGGCGTGCGCGGGCCGGCGGATGGACGGGCAGGAGTCAGGGCGGCGGTCCGGGGGTGAGCGGGCCCTTGGGCACCGGCAGAGGAACCGGCAGGCGCCGGGCGGCAGTTGGAGGCGTGCGCGGGCCGGCGGATGGACGGGCAGGAGCCAGGGCGGCAGTCGGGGGCCCTCGCGGGTCGGGGGTGTGCCCGCGGGGTGGTGTTGCCCGGTGTCCGTCCCCTGTCGTGGGCGCGGGATTGTGGGCGGCCGGTGATCGGCGGGGTGCTCCGGCCGCGTGACGGTCGGGGCGCCGGCCGGCGGGTGCCGAACCGTTGCCGTCGGCTGCCTTGACGCTCCCCGGGTGCCGGTCGACACTTCCGGTGTCGGTCGACATCGCCGTACATCTCGGCGCATTCCGGTGCGCGCCGGGCGGGCCCCTGCGCCTCGAGGCCCACTCCCCCCACGGGCGGTTCGACTGCGACGGCACGCGTGGCCCCTGCCTCCGGCGGAAGACGCCACGGGATTCGCACGCCGCACCACCCTGCTTTCGGGGACCAGGGCCTAGGAGCCGCCATGAGCAATGGAGACATCTTCGTCGGCGAGACGATCGGCACGGCGATCCTCATCCTCTTCGGCGCGGGGGTCTGCGCCGCCGTCACGCTCAGGTACAGCAAGGCGCGGGCCGCGGGATGGGTGGTGATCGCGTTCGGCTGGGGGTTCGGTGTGCTGGCGGGCGCGTACACCGCCGCCCCGCTCTCCGGCGGGCATCTGAACCCCGCCGTCACCATCGGGATCGCCATCGACACCGGTGAGTGGGGCAAGGTCTGGGTCTACCTGCTGGGCCAGCTCGTCGGCGCCATGATCGGTGCCGTCCTGTGCTACCTCACCTACTTCGCCCAGTTCCAGGCCAACGTGCGCAGGACGGGCACGACGGAGGGCACGGAGGACGAGCCGGTGCCGACCCTCGGGATCTTCTCCACCATCCCGGAGATCCGGCACCCGGTCGCCAACCTGGTCACCGAGATCATCGCGACCGTGGGGCTCGTGCTGCCGATCCTCGCGTTCGGGCTGACCGAGGGGCTCGGCGAGTCCGGGACGCTGGTGCTGATCGTCTCCCTGCTCGTCGTCGGCATCGGACTGTCGCTCGGCGGGCCGACCGGCTACGCGATCAACCCGGCGCGCGACCTCGGCCCGCGCATCGTGCACACCTTCCTGCCGATACCGAACAAGGGCACGTCCGACTGGGGTTACGCCTGGATCCCGGTGGCCGGCCCGTTGATCGGCGGGGCGCTCGCCGGTCTTCTCTACAACGTCGCCTTCTGACCCACGGCACGGGCAACGGCCCCAGCAGTCCTCTGAACCCAGCCCAAGGGATGGCCATGACGGAGCACGCGAAGTACGTCGCCGCGATCGACCAGGGCACCACCTCCAGCCGCTGCATCATCTTCGACCAGGACGGCGCGATGGTCGCCGTCGACCAGCGCGAACACCGCCAGATCTTCCCCAGGCCCGGGTGGGTCGAGCACGACGCCACCGAGATCTGGTCCAAGGTGCAGGCCGTGGTCGCCGGGGCGCTCGCCAAGGCGGGACTGCGCGCCGACCGGCTCAGCGCGCTCGGCATCACCAACCAGCGCGAGACCACGGTGCTGTGGGACCGCGCGACCGGCAAGCCGGTGCACAACGCCATCGTCTGGCAGGACACCCGCACCGCGGCCCTGTGCGGCCAACTGGGCGGCACGGACGGGCAGGACCGCTTCCGCGAACAGACCGGGCTGCCGCTGGCCAGCTACTTCTCCGGGCCGAAGGCCGCCTGGCTGCTCGACAACGTGCCGGGTCTGCGGGCCCGGGCGGAGCGCGGTGAGATCGCCTTCGGCACCATCGACTCCTGGCTGATCTGGAACCTCACCGGCGGCACCGACGGCGGGCGGCACGTCACCGACGTGACCAACGCCGGGCGCACCCTGCTGATGAACCTGCAGACCCTCCAGTGGGACCCGGCGATCCTGTCGGCGATGGACATCCCCGAGGCCGTGCTCCCCGAGATCAGGTCCTCCGCCGAGGTGTACGGCACCGCCGTCGGACAGCTCGCCGGTGTGCCCGTGGCCTCGGCACTGGGCGATCAGCAGGCCGCCGTGTTCGGGCAGGCCTGCTACGACGTCGGAGCGGCCAAGAACACGTACGGCACGGGCAGCTTCCTGCTGCTCAACACCGGGAACCGGCCAGTGCCGTCGAAGAACGGGCTGCTGACGACGATGGGCTACAAGATCGGCGACGAGGCTCCCGTGTACTGCCTGGAGGGGTCGATCGCCATCACCGGCGCGCTGGTGCAGTGGTTCCGCGACCAGCTCGGCATCATCCGCGCCGCCGACGAGATCGAGCCGCTGGCGGCGAGTGTCGAGGACAACGGGGGCGCGTACATCGTGCCGGCGTTCTCCGGACTGTTCGCGCCGTACTGGAGGTCCGACGCGCGCGGAGTCGTCACCGGGCTCACCCGGTACGTCACGAAGGCGCACCTCGCGCGGGCGGTGCTGGAGGCGACGAGCTGGCAGACGCGCGAGGTCGTGGACGCCATGTACCAGGACTCCGGGGTGCCCATCACGACGCTGAAGGTCGACGGCGGCATGACACGCAACCACCTGCTGATGCAGCACCAGGCGGACGTGCTCGGCGTGCCCGTGATCCGGCCGAGGGTCTCCGAGACGACGTGCCTGGGTGCGGCGTACGCGGCCGGACTGGCCACCGGCGTGTGGAACGGCCTCGACGAACTCAAGGCGCACTGGCGGCGGGACGTCGAGTGGACACCCGCCATGGACGCGTCCGTGCGGGACCGCGAGTACCGCAACTGGCGCAAGGCGGTGGAGAAGAGTTTCGGCTGGATGGAGGAGGACGCCGACGGTTAGGGGCGCGCGGGCGCGGTAGGCACGCGCGCGTGGAGGGACGGGTTCAGGTGGCGACGGGCCGGCGCCGGTCCGCCGCCTGGGCCATCGCGTGCTGGACGACGCCGACGAGGACCTCCTTGACCGACTCCCGGTCACGCGCGTCGCACATCACCAGCGGCACGTCGGTGTCGAGGTCGAGGGCCTGGCGCACGGTCTCGGCCGGGTAGCGGGCCGAGCCCTCGAAGCAGTTGACGCCGACGACGAAGGGGATGGAGCGCCGCTCGAAGTAGTCGACGGCGGCGAAGCAGTCCTCCAGGCGGCGCGTGTCGGCGAGGACCACGGCGCCGAGGGCGCCCTCGGACAGCTCGTCCCACATGAACCAGAACCGCTCCTGCCCGGGGGTGCCGAACAGGTAGAGCACCAGGTCCTCGCGCAGCGTGATCCGGCCGAAGTCCATCGCCACGGTGGTGGTGTGCTTGCCCTCCACACCACTGACGTCGTCGACGGGGCGTCCGGCCTCGGTGAGCAGTTCCTCGGTGCGCAGCGGTCTGATCTCGCTGACCGCGCCGACGAGGGTGGTCTTGCCCACGCCGAAGCCGCCGGCCACGAGGATCTTGAGCGTGACGGGCTCGACCGGCGGCTTGCCGCGCTGAGAACGCCCGAAGATCATCGATCTCTTCTCCTTACCTGCCCGCGGGGCCGCTCCGGCGTCCCCACGAGACCGTTTCACAGTGCGCGCAGGCCGTTGATCACGTCGCGCAGGATGTTCTCGTCCGGTAGTTCGGCCGGGGGCACCGGCCGGTTCACGTGCACGAGCTCGGCGTCGACGAGGTCCCCGACCAGGACGCGTACGACGCCGACGGGCAGGTCGAGTTCGGCGGCGAGTTCGGCGACCGACTGCGGGGTGTCCCGGCACAGGCCGACGATGTCCACGTGCTCCGGGGCGAGCGTGACGTCCGCCTCCGGGTCGTCCGCGTGCGGTTCCGGGACCACCACCGCGATGAGGTCGAGGCGGTGCTGGGCCGTGCTGCTGGTGCGGCCGCGCGTCATGGCGTACGGACGGACGACGGGGCCGGCCTCGTCGTCGAACCAGTGGTGTGTTCCCTGACCGTCTGCGCTCATGTCATCCCACTTACCCACCCGAGGGCAGATCGGTGCGCGGGGCGGTGCCCAGATGCACGCCGACCCGCTTGACGAGGAGGGTCATCTCGTAGGCGACCTGGCCGACGTCGGAGTCGGCGTCCGACAGGACGGCGAGGCAGCTGCCGTCGCCGGCGGCCGTGACGAACAGGAAGGCGTCGTCGAGTTCGACGACCGTCTGCCGGACGCTGCCCGCCTCGAAGTGGCGGCCCACGCCCTTGGCGAGGCTGTGGAAGCCGGAGGCCACGGCGGCCAGGTGTTCGCTGTCCTCCCTGGTCAGGTCCTTGGAAGCGCCGGTCGCCAGGCCGTCGCCGGACAGGACGACGGCCTTGCGGATGCTCGCTACGCGGTCCACGAGGTCGTCGAGGAGCCAGTTGAGCTCGCCGGACCTGGTCTCGGTGTGGCCGGTCGCCTTCGGTGCGGTCATCGACCGTCCCCCTTAGTCGTTCGGTGTGGTGCTTGTGGTGCCTGCGGCGCTTGTGGCGTCTGTGGTCGTGATGTGTCCGGTCGTGTGCCGTCGGAACCGGCGTCGCCCGCGGCGTTCTCCTTGCGGCCGCGCTGCCAGCCGCGCTGGAGCGAGGCCATGCGGCTGCGCACCTCCTCGGCGTCCCGGTCGGCCGGGCCGGACCTCTCCTCGGTGGGCCGTTCGGCGCTGCGCTTGAGCTGGGGCGCCAGGTTGGCCTGCCGGACGCGCCGGGGCAGCGCGCTGCCGTCGGTGCCCGGCGCGGAGTCGTCCGGAGCGCTGGGCGTGAGCGGTGTGCCGCGGCGGCGGGACGGGAGGGACGGCAGCGCGTCGGGCTCCGGGCGGCCGGCCTCGCGGCCTGCGTCGCGGTCGGTCTCGCGGTCGGTCTCGCGGTCGGTGGCAGGGGGCGGGGCGGGGGCCTCACCGGGTTCCGCCTGCCGGTCCGTCCGGCTCCCGGCATCCTGCCCGGCCATGTCGTCCGCACGGTCGCGGGAGCCGCGCTCGGGGACGGGGCGTCCGTGCGAGCTGACCAGCTTGGGCGTCCGGCGGCGGGGCAGCGGGACCGGGGCGTTCGGGTCGCCCCCGGCACCGGGCCGTTCCGAGCCGCCGGACCGTACCGGCCCGCCTGGCCGGTCCCCGCTTCCGTGCCGTTCCGAGGCTCCGGGGAACCGGTCCGGGCCGGCCGGGCGTTCCGGCCCCTCGGTGTCCTGGCGTCGCCGCTCGCCACGGCCGATCACCGGGTCGTCCTGCGCCGCGGTGAGGGAACGACGCGACCGGAAGAGGCCGCCCCGCTCGCTGTCCTGGTCGCCGAGCCCGCCGGGCAGGTCGTCGAGGGCGTCCAGGTCGACGGGCGCCTCCAGTTCGACCGGTCCGTCCAGCAGCGGGGCCGGCCGGCCCGGGAGCCGGACGGGAACGTGGGCGAGGGCGGAACGGCGGCTCTCCTCCCGCTCCTTCTCCTTGGCGCGCTGCGGCCGGTCGAGGCGGAATCCGACGCCGTTGGTGTCGGGCGCGTCGTCGGTGAGCAGCGCGTCGGGGACGAAGACGACGGCGGTGGTGCCGCCGTACGGGGAGGGCTGGAGGGAGACCCGGACGTTCTGCCGCTGGGCGAGCCGGCTGACGACGAACAGGCCGAGCCGGTCGGTGTCGGACAGCTCGAACTCCGGTGTCTCGGCGAGCCGGAGGTTGGCGTCGAGGAGGGCCTCGGCCGCCATGCCGAGGCCGCGGTCGTGGATATCCAGGGTGAAGCCGTTGGCGACCCGCTCCCCCAGGACCTGCACGGCGGTGTGCGGCGGCGAGAACACCGTGGCGTTCTCCAGGAGTTCGGCCACGAGGTGGGTGAGGTCGGCGACGGCCGGCCCGGTGACGGCGATGCGGGGCAGCCGGCGGACCTCGATGCGCTCGTAGTCCTCGACCTCGGCGACGGCGGCCCGCACCACGTCCATGAGCTGGACCGGCTTGCGCCACTGCCGGGACGGGGCGGCGCCGGAGAGGATGACCAGGCCCTCGGCGTGCCGGCGCATGCGGGTGGTCAGGTGGTCCAGGCGGAACAGGTCGGCGAGTTCCTCGGTGTCCTCGGTACGTCGCTCCATGGTGTCGAGCAGGGTGAGCTGCTTGTGCAGCAGGACCTGGCTGCGGCGGGCGAGGTTGACGAACACCTCGGAGACTCCGGCGCGCAGCTCGGCCTGCTTGACGGCGGCTTCCACGGCCGCACGCTGGAGGGTGTTGAGGGCCTGGCCGACCTCGCCGATCTCGTTCTTGTCGTACTCCAGGCGCGGCACCTCGGTCTCGACGTCGACCTGTTCGCCGGCCGAGAGGCGGCGCATGACGCTGGGCAGGCGGACGCCGGACGCCTCGTGGGCCTCCAGGCGCAGCTGCCTGAGGTCGCGGATGAGGGCGCGGCCGACGCGGACGGACAGGAAGAGGGAGAACAGCACGGCGACCAGACCGAGCGCGCCGGCGACGACCGCCTTGGTGATGACGTTCATCGCGACCGGCCGGACGCGGTCCTGATAGCGGTCGGCGGCCTGGTCGTCGAGGTCCCCGAGCTCGTCGAGGACGCTCCCGGCGGCGGTGTCCCAGCTCTTGGCGGTGACGCCGTGGGGCAGACCGTCCTCGGTGGAGACGGCAGCCTCCTCGGCGACGCGCAGGGGGGCGGAGGAGGCGTTCTTCCAGAAGCGCTCGTACCGGCCGCGTTCCGTGGCGGGCAGCAGCGGAAGGTTGCTCTCGTACAGCACGGTGCGCTGCGCCACGAGGTCCGAGACGTCCCGTGTCTCGCTCCGGGTGAGCCTGCCGGTGACCAGGGCGGAGCCGAGCAGGGCGTCCTCGCGGGAGAGCAGTTCGCGGGCACGGGAGACGTTGACGAGTGCGCGGTACTGCTTGTCCAGGTCGACGTCGTCGACGACGTGCAGGTTGGCGAGCAGCGCGTGGCAGGGGTCGACCAGGCGGTTGTAGAGGCCGAGCGCCTGTGCGCGGTCGACGGTGCCGTCCTCGACGCTGCGGCGCAGGGCGTCGATGCCGTCGAAGGCGTCCAGGACCGCGGTCAGGCGGTCGTCCTCGGCGGCGCCGAGCGCGTCGCGCACATCGGCGTTCTCGGCGTTGCGGCGGATCTCGGCGACGGCCTCGTCGGTGGCGGTGCGACTGCGGTGCAGGGCGGAGAGGCCGTCGGAGGCGCGTGGGTCGGCGAGATGGACCAGGGTCTGGCGGCGTTCCTGCTGGAGGACGCGGACGGTGTCCTCGACGGGGTAGCCGACCTGTTCGACGAGGGTCGACACGTTGAACAGCCGGCCCGCCTCACGTCCCGTGAGCACCGTGGCGAAGGCCCAGATCGTGGTCAGGGACACCAGCGGCACGAGAAGCAGCGCCACGATCTTCCGGCGGATGGACTTCCCGCGAAAGCGCATGGCCTCCCCCAGCTGGACCCCCACCGGCAGGGGGTACACATGTGCGTCAACAAACGGCGCGAGCCTACTACCGACGCACAGGTAACTCGAAGACCCGTCCGGAAGGCGAACTTCCGCACCGGCGGCGGGGGATGGTCAGTTGTCCGGTCATTGCGGGAGATTGCCTCCCGGGTTCCGGCGGGCGGCGCGGGACCGTGCCCGTGGGGCACGGCGGGCGGATTGGCCGAAATTCTTCGACTGCGGGGGACTTCCGGGAATCTTGGCAGGCCGTGGTTCGTCGTTCTCTGTGGGAGATGGAGGCGGAATCGGCCACAGGAGCCGCATCCCGCCTCCGTGCGGCGTAAAGCGAGGCAAGCCGGGCAGCCAGAGGGGAGCCGGGTCTTCGGACGCGGGTGGCGGTCTGCAGGCGGTGGGGAGTGACATGGTGATGGGCACGGCGGAGCGGCGCAGGGCGCCGAGGGACGCCGGGGCGGCCGGACCGGCGGGAGCGGGCCCCGGGGTGACGGATCGCGACATTCCGGCGCCCGGGCGCGCCGTTGAGGGGGCGGAGCGGGAGACACGGCGCGAACCGCAGCCGGTCTACCGGCAGTTGTGGACGGACGAGCCCGCGCGGCGACGCCGGCTGCCGGATCCGGTGCGTACGGCCGCGGTACGCGCGGTGCTCGTCGTCGCCGTGACGCTGATCCTGGCGATGGTGGCCTTCCTGTGCACGATGGCCGGATCCTGGCTGGCGTTCCCGATGGTGATCGGCAGCGTGGCCGGCACGGTGGTGGCCACGTGGGGCGTGCTCGACGTGTGGGTGACGCGTCAGGTCTGGAACCAGCGCCACGGTGTGGTGTCGATGCCGAACAGCACCGCGCGGGCCGTGCGGCGCGAGCGGCGCCGGGCGCGGCGGCAGGCACGGACCGCCGAGCGCGGCCAGGAGCGGATACGCGGGCGCGGTGGCGCGGGGCAGCTGTCGCATCCCTGAGCGGCCGTACCGGGCGTTCAGCTCGCGGCGGGCTGCGCCGGGGCCGCTGTCCGGGCGAGTTCGCGCCGGGCCCGCTGGAAAGGGCGCGGCCGGTCCACGGAGAGCACCGCGGTCGTACGGCCGTCCCGTTCGTAACGGGCGAGGAAGCCGTCCTCGGCGGGCGCCCCGCCGGTGAGCCCGCCCTCGGTGATCCGGACGGTGTCACCCTCCTGACGCCGGCCGGCGAACTGGATGCGCGCGCCGTACTGGTCGGACCAGAAGTACGGCACCGGCCTCAGGCTCTCCACGGTGTGCCCGGCGAGCAGGTTCGTGACGGCGACCCGGGGCTGTTCGGTGGCGGAGGTCCAGTGCTCCGCGCGCGTCCCGCCGACGCGGGCCACGTCGCCGACGGCGACCACCTCGGGCAGGGCCGTGACACATCCGTCGTCGCACAGGACGCCGTCCTGCAGGGCCAGTGACGAGCCCGCCAGCCAGCTCGTGCCGGGTGCGGCGCCGATGCCGACGACCACCACGTCCGCCGGGAGGGCGCGGCCGTCCGCGAGGGCCACCGCGGTGACGGCGCCGGTTCCGTGCAGTGCGGCCACGGACGTCCCGGTGACCAGGTCCACGCCGCCGCGGCGGTGCAGCGCGGCACACACGGCGGCCATCTCGGTGCCGAGCTGGGCGACGAGCGGGAGCGGGGCGGCCTCGACGACGGTGACGGCGTGGCCGAGGGCGGCGCAGGAGGAGGCGGTCTCGGCGCCGATGAACCCGCCGCCGATGACGACGACCCGGCGCGGGCCTCGGGTGAGTTCCTCGCGCAGGGCGCGGGCGTCGTCCAGGGTACGCAGCGTGTGGACGCCGGCCAGGCTGTCACCGGGCAGACGCCGGGCCGAGGCGCCGGTGGCGATGACGACGCCGTCGGTGGCCACGGTGCGGCCGTCGCCGAGGAGCACGGTACGGCCGCGGGGGTCGAGGCCGCGGGCGCGGACGCCGAGCAGCCACTCGGCGTCCAGTGAGGCGGTTTCCTCCGCATCGGTGAGGGCGAGCTGGTCCTCGCCGGCCCGGCCGGTGAGGAAGTCCTTGGAGAGAGGGGGCCGGTCGTAGGGGCGGTGGGGTTCGTCGCCGACGACCACCAGCCGTCCGTCGAATCCCTGGGCGCGCAGTTCCCGGGCGGCGTAGAGGCCGGAGAGCGAGGCGCCGACGACGGTCACGGTCCTCATGCGGCGCTCCCCTCCTCCGCGGCGACATGCACGTGGACCACGCCGTCGTCGACGCTGACACGGTGGGTGCGCACGGGGCGGCGGGCGGGCAGGCAGGTCGGCAGGCCCGTGCGGAGGTCGAACGAGGCGGCGTGCAGCGGGCATTCGACCAGGCACCCCTCCAGCCAGCCCTCGGAGAGCGAGGCGTCCTGGTGGGTGCAGGTGTCGTCGATGGCGTAGAGCTCGCCGTCGTCGGTGCGGAAGACCGCGATGGGCGGGGTCGTCGCGATGCGGACGGACTCGCCCTCGGGGAGGTCTTCGAGGCGGCAGACGGGAATCATGGGCCCCCCTCTCGGTCCGGAACGCGCGGCTCCCGCGGGACCCGCGCCCTCGGGGACGGCGCGTTCCGCTCGGGGCGCGCACCCTTCCGGGATCCGGACTCTTCGGTAACATGATGTTTCACATGACGCACTGACAAGCGCTGTGCGCAACAGAATCCGGGCGGGCGACCGCGGCGTCAAGGGTTTCCCGCAGATGCGGTCCGCACGGGGCCGCCAGGTGGTGAGAGTTGAGCCATGACCCGCACGCAGAAGCAGTCCGAGCACGGTGACGACCAGGTGGAGAACGCGGCGGAACCGGTGCACCCGGGACACTCGGGAAAGCAGAACGGCAGAGGCGCCGCGGGCTCGGTCCAGTCGGTGGACCGCGCGGTGAGCGTGCTGGAGATCCTCGCCCGGCACGGCGAGGCGGGCGTCACCGAGATCGCCGACGAGCTGGACGTGCACAAGTCCACCGCGTTCCGGCTGCTCGGCGTCCTGGAGAACCGCGGACTGGTGGCCCAGGAGAAGGACCGCGGCAAGTACTACCTGGGCGCCGGCGTACTGCGCCTCGCGGGGGCGGCGGCAGTGCGTCTGGACATCTCGCAGGAGGGCGTTCCGGTCTGTCGCGAACTCGCCGACGAACTCGGGGAGACGTCCAACATCGCCGTCCTGGACGACGACGCCGCGGTCAACATCATGCAGGCCCGCGGCACCGCCTCGGTGACGGCGCAGAACTGGCTCGGCCGGCGCACCCCGTTGCACGCCACCGCCAGCGGGAAGGTACTGCTCGCCCATCTGCCGTCCACCCTGCGCGAGGGCCTGCTGGCCCGCCCGCTGCACCGGTTCACCGAGCGCACCGTGACCGGGGCGGCGGCGCTGCGCGGCGAGCTGGAGACGGTGGCCCAGCAGGGGTACGCGATCACTCAGGAGGAGCTGGAGATCGGCCTCGCCGCCGTCGCCGCGCCCGTCCGTTCGCACGACGGCAAGGTGATCGCGGCGATCAGCGTCTCCGGCCCGGTGTACCGGTTGAGCCCCGACCGGCTGCCGGAGCTGGCCAAGCGCGCCCTGGCGGCGGGGGACGAACTCTCCCGCCGGATGGGATACGGCGACTGACCCGGCCGGGGCCGGGCGGGCGCGACCGCGGCGCGGGACCGGAAGGCCGGGGATTCTCCGGGGCTTCCAGGTCCCGCGCCGCGGCGCGTTCTGCCGTGGTCCGTACCGCGCGCCCTTTGCCAAGGGTTGAGCCGCACCTCTTGACGGTCCCTCGGTGGCGTTCCCACTATGTTCCTCATCACGCAACCCATCGTGCGAAGCGCAACAGCAGAGGAGCCTGTCGTGCCACACGAGGTCCGTGCCGTGGTCGCGGTGAAGAAGGGCGCACCCGTAGAGGTGCGGACGATCGTCGTACCGGATCCGGGGGGCGGAGACGAGGATCGAGCTGCCGCTGATCGACGTGTTCTCGCGCGGCGGCGCCCTCAAGTCGTCCTGGTACGGCGGCTGTCCGCCGAGCCGTGACGTCCCGTTCCTCATCGACCAGTACCTGTACGGGCCGCTGGACCCGGGCGCCTTCGTCACGGAGACCATCGCGCCGGACCGGGTGGAGGAGGCGTTCACCAAGGTGGACCGGGGGGAGGTGCTGCGCTCGGTGGTCGTGCTGTGAGCGGCCGGCTCACCGACGGCACCCTCTTCCACGGCGGACCCGGCACGACCGGCCGCTCCTGCTCGGACCGCCCCGCCGTCGAAGCGTCCGTGCGCACCCGGCATCTCGCCCTGCCCGGCGGCACCGTCGTCGTCACCCGGCACGGCCGGGACACCACCACCGCCGCCGACCTCGCTTCGGCTCACCCCGCTCCGGCTCACTCACCCCGGCAAGGAGGGGCATGTCCAGCACCCCCGCACACGGTTCCCCCCGCGTGGTCGTCATCGGCGCCGGCATCGTCGGCTGCTCGCTCGCCGACGAGCTGACCGCCCGAGGCTGGACCGACGTCACCGTTCTCGAACAGGGCCCCCTGCCCGCGCCCGGCGGTTCCACGTCGCACGCGCCGGGCCTCGTTTTCCGCACCAGCCCCTCGAAGACCCTCACGGCGTTCGCCCAGTACACCGTCGAGAAGTTCGGCTCCCTGGAGGCGGACGGAGTCCCCTGCTTCCTCCCGGTGGGCGGCCTGGAGCTGGCCACCACCCCGGAGCGCCTCGCCGACCTGCACCGCAGGGCCGGCCTGGCCGCCTCCTGGGGCGTGCGCGGTGAGGTCGTGAGCGCCTCCCGGTGCAAGGAACTCTGGCCGCTGATCGACGAGTCGGTGGTCCTCGGCGGCCTCCACACCCCCGACGACGGCCTCGCCCGCGCGCTCCTCGCGTCCCGCGCACAGATGGACCGGGCGACCGCGCGAGGCGCCCGCTTCCTGGACCGCCACACCGTCACCGGCGTCGAACGGCGGAACGGCCACGTCACGGGCGTCGTCACCGACCGGGGCACCTTCCCCGCCGACCACGTCGTCTCCGCCGCCGGTTTCTGGGGCCCGGTCATCGGCCACATGGCCGGGGTCGACGTACCGCTGCAGCCGCTCGCGCACCAGTACGCGAAGACCGGGCCGCTCCCCCAGCTGAGCGGTGCCACGGCGGAGGCGTCGCGGCCGATCCTCCGGTTCCAGGACCGGGACCTCTACTTCCGCGAGCACACCGACCGCGTCGGCATCGGTTCCTACGCCCACAGGCCCCTGCCCGTCGACCCGTTCGCGGTGCCGCCCTACGACGAGGCCCGTGCCCGGGACCTCGACATGCCGTCCTCCTTCCCCTTCACACCGGAGGACTGGGCGCCGAGCTGGGAGGACTGCCGGCGGCTGCTCCCCGCCCTGCGCGACTGCGAGATCGACCAAGGGTTCAACGGCGTGTTCTCCTTCACGCCCGACGGCATGCCGGTCCTCGGCGAGTCCCGCGACCTGCGCGGCTTCTGGCTGGCCGAGGCCGTGTGGGTCACGCACTCCGCCGGCGTCGCCAAGGCGGTCGCCGAGTGGATGGTCGACGGCCGGCCGTCCCTCGACGTGCACGAGTGCGAGCTCACGCGGTTCGAGGAAGCGCAGCGTTCACCGGCGTACATCCGTGAGCGCGGTTCACAGCAGTTCGTCGAGGTGTACGACGTCGTGCATCCGCTTCAGCCGATGGAGCGGCCACGCCCCTTGCGGGTCAGTCCCTTCCACGCCCGTCAGCAGCAGCTCGGCGCCTGCTTCCTCGAGGGCGGCGGCTGGGAGCGGCCGCACTGGTACGAGGCGAACGCCGGCCTCGTCACCGGCCTCGACCTGCCCGAACGCGACGCCTGGTCGGCCCGTCACTGGTCCCCGATCGCGGCGGCGGAGGCCAGGGCGACCCGCGACAAGGTCGCCCTGTACGACATGACCCCCCTGCGCCGCCTGGAGGTCACGGGCCCCGGCGCCCTCGACTTCCTGGACCGGATGACCACCAACAACCTCCGCAAGAAGCCCGGCGCGGTCACCTACACGCTCCTCCTGGACGAGGCAGGCGGCATCCGCTCCGACCTCACCGTGGCGCGCCTCGGCCCCGACCGCTTCCAGGTGGGCGCCAACACCCCCGCCGACCTCGACCGGCTGCTGCGCCACGCACCCGACGGCGCACACGTCCGGGACATCACCTCCGGCACCTGCTGCGTCGGCGTCTGGGGTCCGCTCGCCCGCGACCTCGTCCAGCCCCTGACCCCCGACGACTTCTCGCACGGGGCGTTCGGCTACTTCCGCGCCAAGGAGACCTACGTCGGCCACGTCCCCGTCACGGCCATGCGCCTGTCGTACGTGGGCGAGCTCGGCTGGGAGCTGTACACCACCGCCGACCTGGGACTCCGGCTCTGGGACACGCTGTGGGAGGCCGGGCGGGAGCTCGGCGTGGTCGCGGCCGGCCGCTCCGCCTTCAACTCGCTGCGCCTGGAGAAGGGATACCGGGCCTGGGGCGTCGACATGACCGGCGAGCACAACCCGTTCGAGGCGGGCCTCGGGTTCGCCGTCCGCATGGACAAGGAGGACTTCACCGGGAAAGCCGCGCTGGAGAACGCGGGCGCACCCGCCCGGCGCCTCACCCCCCTCCTCCTGGACGACCCCGCCGCGGTGGTCCTCGGCAAGGAACCGGTGTACGTCGACGGCTCCCCCGCCGGGTACGTCACCAGCGCCTCCTACGGCTACACGCTCGGCCGCTGCGTCGCGTACGCCTGGCTGCTGTCCGGCCTGCCCAGCGGCACCGGTGTGCACGTCGAGTACTTCGGCGAAAAGGTGCCCGCCACCGTCGCCGACGAGCCGTTGTTCGACCCGGAGATGACCCGCATCCGCCGTTAGCGAGCGGCATCGGACGGCCCCGTCCTCGCCCGCCCCGCCCGTCCGACCCGCCGCCGCGCCCGCCCCGCCGCCGCGCCCGCCAGGAGACACAGGAGACGCACGTGACGACGACACCCGTTTCCCCGGCCCACCGACCCGGCTCGCCCAGCCTCGTCCCGACCCTGCCGGGCCGCTACTACACCGATCCGGAGATCTTCCGCCAGGAGCAGCAGCACGTCCTGGAGGCCATGTGGTTCTGCGCCGTGCGCAGCGCCGACCTCGACCGGCCCGGTGCCTTCCGCACCGTCCAGGTCGGCCGCGAGAACGTCATCGTCACCCGCAACCGCAAGGGCGCGCTGCGCGCCTTCCTCAACATCTGCCGGCACCGCGGGGCCCGGATCTGCCTCGAGGAGTCCGGCGAGGTGCGCCGCAGCCTCCAGTGCCCGTACCACGCGTGGACGTACGACCTGGACGGCAGGCTGATCGCCGCGCCGAACCTGACCAGCATGCCGGACGTGGACCGGACCGCGTACGGGCTGGTGGAGGTGGCCCTGCGCGAGTGGCTCGGCTACGCCTGGGTGTGCCTGGGCGACGAGCCGCCCTCCTTCGAGGAGACCGTGCGGGGCGCCGCCGTAGAACGACTCGGCGACCCGGCCGCCATCGACCACTACGGAACCGAGGACCTCGCGCTCGGCCGGCGCATCACCTACGACGTGAAGGCGAACTGGAAGCTGCTCGTCGAGAACTTCATGGAGTGCTACCACTGCGCCACGATCCACCCCGAACTCACCGAGGTGCTCCCCGAGTTCGCCGAAGGCTACGCGGCCCAGTACTACGTGGGCCACGGTGCCGAGTTCGGCGCGGACGTCCAGGGCTTCACCGTCGACGGCAGCGAGGGCTTCGGCAGGCTGCCCGACGTGGCGGAGGACCAGGACCGGCGCTACTACGCGATCACGGTGAAGCCCACCGTCTTCGTCAACCTCGTGCCCGACCACGTGATCCTGCACCGCATGGTTCCGCTGGCCGAGGACCGCACGGTCGTCGAGTGCGACTGGCTGTACGCGCCCGAGGTGGTGGCGTCCGGAGCGGACCTGTCGAAATCGGTGGAGCTGTTCCACCGGGTCAACGCGCAGGACTTCGAGGCCTGCGAGCGGACCCAGCCGGCGATGTCGTCCCGGGCGTACCGCGCGGGCGGGGTGCTGGTGCCGACCGAGCACCACATCGGGATCTTCCACGAGTGGCTCCTTCAGCGGCTGGGAGGCGACGGTCATGCCGGGCCTGTTCCTTGACGGACGCCGGCGGGCCGCGCTCGACGGGCGCACCCGGGAGCTCCGCTGTCCCGCCGACGGCTCGCCGGCCGGGACGGTGGACGAGGCGGGCGGCAAGGACACGGTGGAGGCCGCCGCCCGCCGGGCGTTCGACGAGGGCCCCTGGCCCCGCGCCCCCGGCGGGCGAACGCGCTGACCTGGCGCTGCGGATCGCCGGCCTTCTCGCGCGCGACAGACACGCACCGGCGCGCGCGGAGTCCCTGGACACGGGCAAGCGGCTGGTCGAGAGCGCGTACGACATCGACGACGAGCGGGCGCGGACCGGGCCGCTGATCTCGGCGGCGCACCCCGGGACAAGGCCGAGGCGTACGTCGCCCGGGGTCCGGCGGAGGGCGTGGTGCTGCGCTGCGGCGGGGCGCGGCCGACCGGGCCCGGCTTCGGCGAGGGCGTCTCCTGCCTGCCCACCGTGCCGGACGACTGCGGCTCCGGGATGTCGGTGGTGCGGGAGGAGTCGTTCGGTGCGGTGCTGACCGTCGAGCGCTTCCGGAGCGAGGAGGAGGTGCGTCCGGCCAACGACACCGTGTACGGGCTCGCGGACGCCGCGCGGACCGGGGACGAGGCGCGGGCCGCGCGGGTCGCGGCGGCGCTGCGGCTCGGCACGGTCTGGACCAACGACTACCACCCGTACGTTCCGCGGGCCGAGTGGGGCGGCTTCAAGCAGTCCGGGTTCGGGTGCGAGCTCGGTCCGGCGGGGCTCGCCGAGTATCGCGAGACGAAGCACATCTGGCGCAACACCCGTCCCACACCCCAGGGTTGGTTCACCTGACGTCCGCTCCGACACCCGCGCGAGCCACTCCCCCACCTTCCCGAGGCCCACCAGGAGTCCGCTCATGACGACCGACGACACCGAACTCGCCGAGTTCGGCTACAAACCCGAGCTCAAACGCACCCTCGGCACCTTCCACACGTTCGCCGCCGGCATCAGCTACATCTCCATCCTCACCGGCACCTTCCAGCTCTTCTACTTCGGGTACGGCAGCGGCGGGCCCGCCTACTGGTGGTCGTGGCCGATGGTCTTCGCCGGCCAGTTCACGGTCGCCCTGTGCTTCGCCGAGCTGGCCGCCCGCCATCCCGTCGCGGGGTCGGTCTACAACTGGTCGAAGAAGATCGGCAATCCGCATCTGGGCTGGCTCGCGGGCTGGATGATGCTGGTCGCCTCCATCGTGTCGATCGCGGCGGTGGCGCTGGCCTACCAGCTGACGCTTCCGCAGATCTCGTCCGCGTTCCAGTTCGTGGGGGACGGCAGCGGAAAGTACGACGTGGCGACGAACGCGGTCCTGCTGGCCGGGGTGTTGATCCTGTTCACGACACTGGTCAACGCGTTCGGCGTCAAGCTGATGGCCACGATCAACACGGCGGGTGTGTTCATCGAGCTGATCGCCACCGTGGTGCTGATCGTCCTGTTCGCCGCGCACATCACGCGCGGCCCGCAGGTGGTCACGCACACGGAGGGAACGGGAGCGGGGTACTCCACCGGCTACCTCGGCGCGTTCCTCGTGGCGTCGCTGGCCTCCGCGTACGTGATGTACGGCTTCGACACCGCGGCGTCGCTCGGCGAGGAGTCCCTCGACCCGTCCCGCAACGCGCCCCGTGCGATCGTCCGGGCGATCATCGCGTCGTTCGTACTGGGCGGGCTGGTCCTGCTGCTGGCGCTGATGAGCGTGTCGAGTCTGAAGGGCGAGAAGCTCTCCACGGACGGACTCCAGTACGTCGTGCTCGACGTGCTCGGGCCGACGGCCGGCAAGGCGATGCTGTGGTGCGTGCTGATCGCCGTCACGGTGTGCGCGCTCGCGGTCCACACGGCGGCGATCCGGCTGGCGTTCGCGATGGCGCGGGACAACAACCTGCCCGCGTCCTCGCTGCTGGCCAGGGTCAGTCCGCGGTTCCGGACGCCGGTGCTGCCGGCCGTGGTCATCGGGGTGCTGGCGCTGGCGATCCTGGTGGTCAACATCCGCCAGCCGCAGATCTTCACGGTCGTCACCAGCATCGGCATCGTCATGATCTACCTGGCCTATCTGGGGGTCACCGCGCCGATGCTGGTGGCCCGGCTGCGCGGGAGGTGGCAGCCGGCCGGTGAGGGCCGCTTCTCGCTGGGCCGCTGGGGACTGCCCGTCAACATCGCCGCCGTCCTGTGGGGCGCGGCCATGACGCTCAACCTGATCTGGCCGCGCGCCGCGGTCTACAACGCGGCGGCCCCCCACCACTGGTATCTGCGCTGGGGCGCGGTGCTGTTCGTCGCCGTGATCGCGGGCGGCGGCTACGCCTACTACTGGTTCGTCCAACGGCACCGGACCGGCGTGCTCGCGGAGCACCGGCTCGACGACGGGGCCGCTCCGCTCGTCACTCCTGCGGCCGACTGAAGGAGGACAACGTCTCGTGGACATCGATGAGTTCGACTACGTGGTGGTCGGCGGCGGCACGGCGGGGAACGTGGTGGCGGCCCGGCTCTCGGAGGACCCCGGCGTCACGGTGTGCGTGCTGGAGGCGGGGCCGAGCGACGTCGGCGACGACGACGTGCTGCGGCTGGAGCGCTGGATGGGCCTGCTGGAGTCCGGCTACGACTGGGACTACCCCGTCGAGCCGCAGGCCCGGGGCAACAGCTTCATGCGGCACGCCCGCGCCAAGGTGCTGGGCGGCTGTTCCTCGCACAACTCCTGCATCGCCTTCTGGGCACCGGCCGAGGATCTCGACGACTGGGCGGCGCGGGGCTGCACCGGCTGGAGCGCCGCCGACCTCTTCCCGCTGTACCGGCGGCTGGAGTCCAACGACGCCCCCGGCGACCACCACGGCCGCACCGGCCCGGTGAAGCTGCGCACGGTCAAGAGCGAGGACCCGTGCGGGGCCGCGCTGCTGAAGGCGTGCGCGCAGGCGGGCATCCCGACGACACCCTTCAACACGGGCCGGACGGTGGTGCGGGGCGCGAACTGGTTCCAGATCAACTCCGACGAGAACAACATCCGCCAGTCGTCCTCGGTCGCCTATCTGCACCCGGTCCTGGGCAGGCGGCCGAACCTGGACGTCCGCACGGGCGTGCGGGCCAAGCGGCTCCTGCTGGAGGGGCGGCGGTGCGTGGGCGCCGAGTACCTGGACCCGGACCTGATCCACACCCGGGCGGTACGGGCCCGGCGTGAGGTGGTCCTCTCGTGCGGGGCGATCGACTCGCCGAAGCTGCTGATGCTGTCCGGCATCGGACCGGCGGGGCACCTGCGCGAGGCCGGCGTCGAGGTGGCCGTGGACTCCCCCGGCGTCGGCGAGAACCTCCAGGACCACCCCGAGGGCGTCATCATGTGGGAGGCCCGGCAGCCGATGACCACCACGTCCAGCCAGTGGTGGGAGGCCGGCATCTTCTACGACACCGAGCCCGGCCTGGACCGGCCCGACCTGATGTTCCACTACGGTTCGGTGCCGTTCGACATGAACACCGCCCGGCACGGCTACCCCACCTCGGAGAACGCCTTCTGTCTCACGCCCAACGTGACGCGCGCGAAGTCGCGGGGGACGGTGCGGCTGCGGACCCGGGACTACCGGGACAAGCCGAAGGTGGACCCCCGGTACTTCACGCACGAGCACGACGTGCGAGTGATGATCTACGGCCTGCGGCTGGCCCGGCGGATCGCCGCGCAGCCCGCGCTCAGCGGCTGGACGGGCGCGGAGCTGGCGCCGGGCCCGCAGGTGCGGGGCGACGACGAACTGCTCGACTACATCCGCAAGACCCACAACACCGTCTACCACCCGTCCTGCACGGTGCGGATGGGCGCGGACGACGACCCCCTGGCCCCCCTCGACGCGCGGCTGCGGGTCAAGGGGGTCGGGGGCCTGCGGGTGGCGGACGGATCGGTGATGCCGGACCTGGTGACCGTCAACCCGTGCATCACGACGATGATGATCGGCGAGAAGTGCGCGGATCTGGTCCGGGCGGACCGCTAGGCGGGTGACCGGTCGCCGGCGGGCCGTCGGTACATCCGGGTCGCCGTGATCTCGCTGTGCACCGCTTCGCCCTCACCGGCCGGGGCCTGCTGGGGCAGCCCCGGCCTCAGGTGCTCCTCCACGCTGATGTACTTCAGGCCGGCCCTGAGGTCGGCGTCGTTGCGCAGCCGGATGACCAGCGGGAACTCGGCCAGCGCGGTCGTGTCGAACAGGCCGGTGGTGTACAGGAGCTGCACGCCGAGCGCGTCGGACACGGCCCGCTGGAGCTCCAGCAGGTAGGTGGCGTTGGCGCGGCCGATGGGGTTGTCGAGGAACAGGGTGCCGGCGTGCCGGTGCCGGTCGCGGCCCCGGTCGTTGCTGCGGAGGGCGGCCATCGTGCAGTACAGGGCGATGGCCGCGGTGAGCAGCTGGCCGCCGGAGAAGACGTCGCCCATCTGTCCCACGGGGACGCGCTCGGCGCGCAGCACGGCGTCGGGCTTGAGGATCTCGACGGCGACGCCCTTGGGGTGGAGGGCGGCGGCGACGCCGCGCAGCAGCAGGGACATGCCGTCGCGGCGCAGGTCGGAGTTCTTCCTCACGGCCGCCCTGGTCGCCTCGTCGACGACCTCGCCGAGCCGCTCGGTGAGGGTGGCCTGATCGGGCTCCTCGAAGCGGATGCGCAGGAACTCCTGCCCGGACCACTCGCCGAGGCCCTCCGGCAGCCGGGAGAGCCGCTGGGCGGAGCGGAGCGTGGCGAGCGCGGACTCGACCAGGCCGCGCAGCCGGTCCACGATCGAGTCCCGGTTGCGCTCCAGCTGGGCCAGCTCGTCGGTGAGGACCCGCAGCCGGGGCGCGAAGGCGTCCGCCCACTTGCCCGCGTGCTCGGGCAGCGCGGAGGCGGGCAGCTCGCGGATCTGCTGCCGCGCCGGGGTGCGGACCTGCTCGTAGCGCGTGGAGTTGGCGTGCCGGACGAGGACGTCGCTCGCCTCGCGGACGGCCGCCTCGGCGGCGGACAGGTCGGCGGCGCAGCCGCGCAGCGACCGGCGGGCCTCGGCGGCGGCCTGCCGGGCCTCTTCCAGGCTTCCGGGGTACGGCTCGGGGTCCTCCGCCTCGTCGTCGGACGCGGGTTCGCGCAGCAGGTCGCGGAGCATCGCGGCGATCTCGTCGAAGCCGCCGGCCGCGTCCTCGGCGGCGCGGTGCGCGTCGAGCAGTTCGGCGTGGGCGTCGCGGGCCTGGGTCAGCGCCTCGGTGCGGGAGGCGAGTTCGGCGGTGGCCGTGCGCAGCAGGGTCTGGGCGTGCTCGGCGTCTGCCGGGGCCAGGTCCTCGGGGAGTTCGGTGTGGGCGTCGCCGTCCTCGGGCGCGTGCCGCTCGGCCTCGCCGCGCAGCCGGCCGAGCTGCTCGCTCGCGGTCGACACGCGGGTCTCCAGGAGCTGGACCAGTTCCTCGGCGCGGGCGGCGGCGGCCTGCCGGGACGGCCCGTCGGAGCCGTCGGGCGACTCCAGCAGCTGGGCGGCCCGGGTGCGGACCTTGTTGCTGAGCCGGTCCAGCTCGGCGCGTGCCGCGCTCTCGTCGCTCTCCGCGCGGGCCTGCTCGGCGCGCAGGTCGGCGCCGACGCCGACCTTCTCATACACCTGGGAGGCGGCGCGGTAGGCCTCGCGGAGGTCCGGCAGCGACGCCTTCGGCGCCTGCGTGCCGTTCCCGGCCGCGTCCTCGGTCACGTCGTCGGGGGCGCCCGCGATCTCGGACCGTTCGGCGCGCAGTGCGCGGGCGGTGCGCCGGGCGTCGTCGGCGGCGCGCTGGGCGGCGCGGCGGTCCTCGTCGGCGGCGCGGGCCCGCTCCAGGCAGACCTGGGCGCGGGCCTCGGCCTCGGCGCCCTCGTCGGCGAGTTCCCTCAGCCTGGCCTGCCAGCCGGCGCGTTCGCGCAGCCGGAAGGCGAGTCCGGCGAGGGCGTCGGCGGCGCGGCGGGCCTTCTGCGCGGCCTCCTGGCGCTCGTCGCGCAGGTGCACGGCCTCGGCGGCGCTCTCGTCGGCCTCGGCGCGCACGGTGCGCGCCTCGGTCAGCTCGGCCTCGGTCTCCTCGGCGAAGGCACGCGCCTGTTCGGCGGTCCGCGCCAGTTCGGCGAGGCGTCCGGCGGGGCAGCCGCTGCGCCAGGAGGCGAGCCGGGCCGCCAGTTCCCGGTCCTTGCCGAGCCGGGCGGCGAGCGCGCGGATCTCCTCGTCGCGCTCCGCCGCCCGCGCACGCAGGGCCTGCCGCTCCTCGTCGGCGGCGTGCTCGTCGTGCATGGCCGGGTTCGGCGGTACGAGGAAGACGTCCTCGGCACCGGAGCCGGGGGCCGGGGTGGGTGCGAGCAGGGCGGCGGCGGTGCCGACGGCGACCGCGGAGCGCGGCAGCAGGGCGGCGTCGCCGAGGACGTCCCGGGCGCGGGTGTGCGAGTCGGGGTCGGTGATGATCACGCCGTCGACCAGCTCGGGCCGGGCGGCCAGCACGCGCGCGTGGTCGGCGGGGTCGACGGACTGCGCGAGGTAGCGCCAGCCGGGCAGGGCGGGGATGCCGTGCTCGCCGAGGAACTCCACGGTGGCCAGCACGTCCGGGCCGGGCGGCAGCAGTCCGCCGTCGCCGAGGGCACCGAGGATGCGGGAGTCGTCGGCGGCGGCGGTGCGCAGCTCGAACAGCTGGCGTTCGGCGGAGGAGACCGTGTCGTCGAGCAGCTCGCGCAGCTCGTCGGCGAAGCGGTCGAGTTCCTCGGCGGTCAGCGCGCCGTCGGACGCCCTGGGCGCCTCGGCGGGGCGGTCGTGGTCCGCGTCCTGCCGGGGCTGGGGGATGCCCGGGCGGGTCCGGGCGGCCAGGCCGAGCAGCTCCGCGAGACGCTCCTCGGCCGCCAGTGCCTCGGCGGTGCGGCGTTCGGCCTCGTGGGCGCGCTCGGCGGCGGTGGCCGCGTCGGCCGCGCGGGCCGCGGTCAGCTCGGCGCGGGACTCGGCGGCGGCGGCCTCGCGGGCGTGCTCGGTGGCCCGGCGGGCGGCCTCGCGGGCGGTGTCCCAGGCGGCGACCGTCGTCTTCTCGGCGTCGCTGGCCGCGAGGGCGGCGCGGGCGGGGTCGGCGTCGGGGGCGATGTCGTCGAGCCAGCCGGCGCGGACCGCCTCGGCGGTCTCCTGCTCGACCTCGGTCAGGCGCTGGCGCAGGTGCCCGGCCTCGCTGCGGGCCCGCTGGGCCTCGGTGGCGGCGGCGGTGGAGTCGCGGTGCGCGGCGTCGCCGACGTCCTGGAGGGCGGCGGAGCGCTCCTCCTCCTCGTTGGCGTGGTGCTCGGCCTTGGTGGCCGCCGCGTGCAGGGCGCGGACGAGGTCGACGGCGGCCTCGGCGCGGGCGGCGAGCGCGGGCGCGGCGTCCCGCTCGGCCTCCTGGATGGCGGCGGACACGCGGGCGACGCGGTCGGCGGCGGCGCGGTGGCGCAGGACGGCCTCGGCGGCCTGCCAGGCGGCGTGCAGGGTGCGCGCGTCGGCGAGCTCGCGCTTCTGCGCGGCGGCCGACTTCTCGGCGGCGGTCAGGGCCAGCGAGGCGTGCCGGTAGGCGAGTTCGGCGGCGATGAGCCCGCTGCGGTCGCGGGCCGACTCGGCGTGCGTGACGGCGTAGGCGGCGGCGGTGACCCGCTGGGCGAGGTCGGCCGTCCGGGCCCGCTCCCGGGCGCCGCGCGCCGAGAGCCGGCGCGCCAGGGTCCTGGTGCGGCGTTCGGCTCCGGTGTGGATGTCCCGGGCGCGGCCGCGGGCGTCGGCGGCCTCGACGATCCGCCCGAGGAGGTCGACGGATCCGGCGGTGAAGTCGCGTTCGGCGATCAGCTCGGCGCGTCGGCCCAGCTTGTTGCCGAATCCGCTGACCAGGTCGGCGAGTCCGTCGGTGTCGCGGGTGTCGGTGACGGCGCGCAGCAGCAGGTCGGTGAAGTCGGAGTCCTTCTTGACCGCGAAGAGGCCGGCGGCCTCGCCCTCGTCGGCGTTCATCTCGCGCTGGTAGCGGAAGAGTTCGGGGTCGAGGCCGAGGTCGCCGAGGTGCTCGATCCAGCGGTCGTGGGTCTCCTCCCAGTGCACCTCCAGGTGCGGGTAGGCCTTCCCGGCCTCGGTGATGGCGTCCCGGAAGCCCTTCATGGTGCGCCGCCGGCCCTGGGCGCCGGAGACGCCCTCGGCGGGCGGGCGGACGGTGGTGGCCTCGGCGACGGGCAGGTTGTCCAGGGTGAGTCCGGGGCCGGGCCGGAAGGAGTACCAGGCCTCGGCGAACTTGCGCGGGTCGTTGGAGACCTGCCGTCCCCGCCACTCGCTGACCTTGCCGACGACGACGCACTCGCCGGTCTGCACGTGCTGCCACTCCAGCGCCACGTGTCCGCAGTCGTCGGCGAGCAGGAACTTGCGGAGCACACCCGAGCTGGCGCCGCCCAGGGTGTTGCGGTGGCCCGGCAGCATCACGGAGAAGATCAGCTTGAGCAGGACGGACTTGCCGCCGCCGTTCTCCAGGAACAGCACTCCCGCGGGCGCGGGCCGGCGCGGCGGGCCGACGGGCTCCTCCTCGAAGAACTCCGCCTGCGCGGGCGCGGGACGGGGCACGGGTTCACCGACACCGCGCAGGTCAAGCACGGTGTCGGCGTAGCGCGCACCGGCGGGCCCGATCGAGTAGAGGCGGACCCGGGACAGCTCGTACATGGCGGACTCTCGTAAGTCTTCGTGAAGTCGGGGACGTTCGGGGGTGATGCGGGGTCAGGAGGAGTGGAACGGCAGTCCGGCGTCGGCCACCAGCTCCAGGTCCTCGGTGTCCTCGGCGGGCAGCAGGGTCGCCGTGCCGTCGGTGACCGGGACGACGCCCAGCTCCAGCAGCTCGGCCATCGCGGCGCTGCCCGCCATGTCCCGCACCTGGAGCTGGTAGCGGGCGGTCGTGCGGTAGGTGCCGCCGTTCTCGTCGCCGGTGCGCTGGAGGAAGCCGGACTCGGTGAGGAACGCGGCGGCCTTGCCGACGATGCCGGTGGTGGAGCCGGGGAGCCGGCGCGCGTCCTTGGTGGCGCCGGTGGCGCTGCGTCTGGCCCAGATCCGCCAGGCCGCCTCCAGGCCCGGGGCGTCGGTGGCCGGGTCGGTGTTCTCGCCCTGCTGCTCGGCCCGCTCCTCCAGCCGACGGCAGGCCTGGCGGACGAAGGCGTCCACGCCGTTGACCGTGACGCGGCCGATGTAGCCGTCGTCGGCGAGGTCCTCGGGGCGCGGGTAGGCCATGGCGGCGACGGCGAGGTGGGCGAGGCCGTGCAGGAAGCGGTCGCCGGAGTCGGTGGCGGCGCGACGCGCGTAGTCGCCCATGCGGACGGCGAACACCGAGTCCTCGGCGGCGGTGACGGCCATCCCCGCGCGCGGGGACACCTCGAGGACGACGAGTCCGAGGCCGGCCGCCACGGCGTCGGCGAGCCGCGCGAAGGGCGGGTCCTCGCGGTAGCGGCGCAGCAGGTCGGCGTACTCCTGGTCGCGGGCGGGGAGCAGCTTGGGCTGGAGGCCGAAGGCCACGAGCCGCGCCGCGTCGGCGGCGTCGGCGGGCGTGACGGCCGCGGTGGCCGGTGCGGCTCCCGCCTCCGGTTCGCTCCGGTCGACGTGCTCGGTCACGGTCGGTGCTCCTCGCTGTGCTGGTGGGTGGTGCTGTGCTGCTGGTTCCCGCGGTGCGGGTGGGCGGTGCCGGGCCGGCGCCGGCCGCCGGGCCGCCCGGGTGGTCCGGCGCCGTTCACGCGGCCTCCGTCCGGTCCGCCGCCATCCCCGCCGCGTCCAGCAGTGCGGTGCCGACGATGAGGTCGGCGCCGCCGAACTCGGGATCGTCCAGCTCGGTGCCGTCGTCCACGGCGAACAGCAGCTTGGGCTCGCCCTGCCGGTAGGCGGTGCCGACCGGCGGGCTGGCCGCGTGCACGGCCAGCAGGGCGACGAGGTACGGCAGGTCGGGGTCCTGTGCGCGGGCGTCGGCCAGCAGCCCGGACAGGCGGCGCGGGGCGTCGTGCGGCAGGTCGAGCAACTCCATGGCGGAGGCGAGCTGTTCCTCGCTGAAGCGGCTGTCGTCCGGGGTGGCGATCAGGTCGGGCTCCGGCATCTCGGCGCCCAGGTGCTCCCGCTCCACCGGCGGGGTCAGCAGGATGTCGACGAGGTCGCCGACCCGCACCGAGACGGGTGTGCGCAGACCGGCGCCGTGCGCGAAGAAGGCGTCGGTCGCGCGGAGTGCCTGTTCCAGCGGCAGCGGCAGGACGGGGGCGACCAGGTGCCCGTACAGGTCGAGACCCGAGGTCGTCAGGGGGGTGGCGAAGGCCTGCCGGTCCTGTTCGGCGCGGAAGAGCGGGCCGGCCTCCAGCAGCCGGGACTGGAGCTGGGTGTGACGGCGGATGCAGTCCTTGACGATGTCGACGAGTTCGGCGGCGCGCCGCTTGTGCTCGGGGTCCTCGGACTCGTCGCGGGCCTTGCGGATGTTGGTGAGGATCGCGTTCTCGTGCCGGTACCGGTCGGCGACGTGGTCCAGGGCCTCGGCGATCATGTCGGGGACGGCGGTCAGCCAGTCGACCGCGCGGACGTTGCGCCGGGTGGCGTCGAGGGCCTTGCGCAGGGTCTCCGAGTACTGGACGGTCCGGTAGCGGGCCTGTTCGGCGGCGAGCTGGGCGTCGGCGAGCCGGCCCCGGCTGATCAGCACCTCCAGCTTGACCTCGGCGGCGATCTGGGCGCTGGTCACATCGGTGTCCAGGGCGCCGACCAGGACGTTGACCGCTTCGTCGGTGGTGCGCAGATAGACGGTGCCGCCGGGGCCGGGGACCTCCTCCAGCAGCTTGAAGTCGTAGTCGCGCCGCACATAGGTGCCGTCCGGCTCGAAGGTGCCGTACACCGCGCGGAACCCGCGGTCGACGCTGCCGACGTTGATCAGGTTCTCCAGGACCCAGCGGGCCACCCGCTCGTGCTCGGCGGCGGGCCGTGCCGGGGCCTGGGCGGCGACGCGCGGGACGAGCCGGGCGACTATCTGGTCGTGGTCGGCGCCCGTGTCGAAGTCCATGTTCAGTGTGACGAGGTCGATGGCGGCGAGGGCCACCTCCGCCATGCCGTACACCGAGTACTCGCCGGCGAGATTGGCCTTGCGCGCGTCGAGGTCGTGCAGCGGCGCCGTGCAGGCGAGCGCGCGCAGCCGCCGCGCCAGTCCCTCGTCGGCGGCCGGGCCCGGGGCAGGGCGCGGCCCCGCGCTGAGCTGGGGCGGAACGCTGTCCGTCGATGCAGGCGAAGTCACGGTGCACAGACTAGGTCCTCGGTCCGACAACGACCCAAACGACGCAGAACCACCGAGCCGCACCGGTCCCGCCCCCGGCCCCCGCCGCCCCTCAGACGGGGGCGGTGCCGTCGTCGCCGACCCGCCGCAGGTACACGTCCACGACCCGCTCCAGCGAGTTCTCGAGGTAGACGGCGAGCAGCCGCGCGGCCGTCTCCCGTTCTCCCGCCCGGAGGGCCTCGAGTATCTCCGCGTTCCGCGCGATGTACGGCTCGTGCAGGCGCCGCGGGTCGTCCACGACGTGGAAGGCGAGGCGCAGTTCGGCGAAGACGCTGCGCATCAGCTCGTCCGTGCGCTCGCTGCCGGCGAGGGCGACCAGCTCCCGGTGGAAGTGGATGTTGGCCGTACCCACCCCTTTCCAGTCACCTTCGACGGCCGACCGCCGCCCGTCCTCGACGGCCGAGGCGACCCCGTCGAGGCCGTACGGCGGCTCCCCGAGGCCCCGGACGACGGCGCACTCGACGAGGGCACGGGTGCGGTAGATGTCCTCGACGTCCTCGACGGTCAGGACCCGGACGAAGACGCCCCGGTTCAGCTCGTGGACGAGCAGGCGTTCGTGGGTGAGCAGCCGGAACGCCTCGCGCAGCGTGTTGCGGGAGACGCCGAGGGCGCCGCCGATGCTGTCCTCGGACAAGCGCGTCCCGGGCGGGAAGTACCCGTCCGCGATGCGGCTCCTGAGGATGTCCGAAACCCGCTCCGCGGTGCTGGTCCGCCCGAGGAGGACACGGTCGTCGGCCAGTCCCGTCAACTGCTCTGCCATGCCCGGAATTCAATCGCAGATACCAGAACGAAACAACATGGGTATTGAGGGATCGTTGAACGATCCCCTACGGTGCCTCCAGGTGTCCCCCCGCGGCGCCCGCCCGCTCACCGTTTCACCGCGCCGCCGAGTCGGCCATCTTCAGCGGCTTCGGTTCCTGCCTGAGCGAGCTGTACCCGACGGCGGTGCGGGGCGCCGGACAGGGCTTCACCTACAACACCGGACGCGCCATGGGCGCCGTCTTCCCCACGACGGCCGGTTTCCCGGCCGACGGCTGGGGCGTGGGCGGCGCGCCGGTCCTCGGCGCGATCGGCTACGGCATCGCGGCGCTGGCACTGCTGGGGCTGCCGGAGACCCGCGGGAAGGAACTGGCATGAACCACTCGCACGACGTGACCGAGGACCGGCCTATCGCCCTCGTCGACGAGCACGCGCACGCGTGGCGCCCGGGAACGGCCCGCGCCCGCTTCCGGGACGGGCTGACCGGCCCCACCGCCGGGGTCGCGGCCGGCCACACCCAGGCCAACCTGATCTCGGTGCCCGCCGACTGGGCGTACGACATGCTGCTGTTCTGCACGCGCAACCCGAAGCCGTGCCCGGTCCTCGACGTCACGGACGCCGGAAGCTGGACCACCGCACTCGCCGACGGCGCGGACCTGCGCACCGACCTGCCGCGCTACCGGGTGTGGCGGGACGGCGAACTGGTGGAGGAGCCGACGGACGTGCGCGCGTACTGGCGGGAGGACCTGGTGTCCTTCCTGATCGGCTGCAGCTTCACCTTCGAGTGGGCGCTGACCTCGGCGGGCGTACCGATCCGCCACGTCGAGCAGGGCCGCAACGTGCCGATGTACGTGACCAGCCGCCAGTGCCGTCCGGCGGGGCGGCTGCACGGCCCGATGGTGGTCTCCATGCGCCCGGTGCCGCCCGCGCACCTGTCGGCGGCGATCCATGAGACCAGCCTGCTCCCGGCGGTGCACGGCAGCCCGGTGCACTGCGGCGATCCCTCGGCGCTCGGCATCGGCGACCTGGGCCGGCCGGACTTCGGCGACCCGGTGGACACCGCGCCGGACGACATCCCGGTGTTCTGGGCCTGCGGAGTGACCCCGCAGGCGGTGGTGATGGCCTCGCGCCCGCCCTTCGCCCTCACCCACGCCCCGGGGCAGATGTTCCTCACCGACGCCCGCGACGAGCAGTACCGAGTGGCCTGACACCCGCTCAGGACGTGCCGCCGGGAGGCACCGGCGGTACGGACGCTGCCCGCGGGACGCACCTGCGGCGCCGCGGGAGTGGCGGACACCGCGGCGGGCGTGTGCGGGACGCCCCGGTGCCCGTCTCGCGCGCGTGGTGCCGGGGCTCCTCGCCGGCCCGCGTCCGCGAGTGCGGCAGCGGGTCGGTGCGGCGCCGGGGCCACCCGGCCGGCGTCCGCGGTGGCCGGTCACCACGGGCTCGCCGGGGTCCGGCGGCGAGCGGTGCGGCGCGGCCGCCCCCTCCATGGCCCACCGGGGCGCCTGCGGTCAGCGAGCCGCCCACGGCCGCGAGCCGGGCCCCTCCCCCGGCACGGCCTCCGGCAGTACCGGACGTGCCGGGACGGTCGCGTCGTGCGCGGCCAGGAACGCCTCGACCGCCGCGTCCCAGCCGAAGCACTCGGCACGGGCGCGGGCCGCCTCCCGCCGGTCCCGCTCCGGGCGCTCCAGCAGATCGCCGACGGCCCGCGCGAAGGCCTCCGCGTGATCGACGGCCACGGCACCGGCGGAGCCGATCACCTCCGGCAGCGCGGACGACGCGCTCGCCACCACCGGCGTGCCGCACGCCATCGCCTCCAGGGCGGCGAGCCCGAACGTCTCGGCGGGGCCCGGTGCCAGGCACACGTCGGCGGACGCCTGGAGCGCCCCGAGCAGCGATCGGTCGGCGACGTGCCCGAGGAAGGTCACGGGCAGTCCGCGCTCCCGCGCCCGCTGTTCGAGCCGCGGGCGCAACGGCCCGTCGCCGGCCACGACCAGCACCGCCCGCCGGCCCTGCCGCCGCAGCGCGGCCAGCGCGTCGAGCGCCGTACCCGGCCGCTTCTCCACGGACAGCCGGGAGCACAGCACCAGCAGGGCCTCGCCTTCGCGCGCGTGGCGGGCCCGCAGCGCCGGATCACGCAGCGCCGGACGGCACCCCGCGAGGTCGACGCCCAGCGGCGCCCGTACGACGTTGCGCGCGCCGATCCGGACGAACTCCCGCTCGGCGAACTCGGTGGTGCACACCACGCGCGCGTACGTGTGTGCCGTGCGGATGTTGAGGGCGTCGGCGGTGCGCCGGGCCGCCGCCTCGGGCAGGCCCCAGGTGCGCAGCACCCCGTCGGTGGTCTCGTGGGACACCATCACGGCGGGGACCCGGGCCCGCCTGGCCCACTTGCCGGTCCAGCGCAGGGTGGTGCGGTCGGACACCTCCAGGCGGTCCGGCGCGAGCTCCTCCAGCAGCGCGGCCACGCGGCGCCTGTCGGTCAGGACGCGGTAGCCGCCGGTACCGGGCAGCAGCGGGCCGGGCAGGGTGATCACCCGGCCCTGCTCGGTCTCCCGGTCGTCGGCGTGCGCGCCGGGGACGACGAGCACGGGCTCGTGCCCGGCCGCCCGGAACCCCTTGCCCAGCTCGCGCAGCGCGGTGCGCAGTCCGCCGGAGGCCGGGGCGACGAAGTTGGCGAGGCGGACGATCCGCAGCGCGCTCATGCCGCCAGCACCGCCTTGCGGGCGGCGAGCACATCGGCGTAGTGCCCGAGCAGGAGGTCGCCGACGGCGGCCCAGGTGCGCTTCCCGACCGCCGCCCGGCCGGCCGTGCCGTACGCGGCCCGCCGCGCCGGGTCGGCGGCCAGGGACCACACCGCGTCCCGTACGGCGGCGGCGTCGCGCGGCGGCACCAGCAGCCCGGTGCGTCCGTGGGCGACGAGGTCCAGGGGGCCGCCCGCGGCCGGAGCCACGACGGGCACGCCGCTCGCCATGGCCTCCTGCACGGTCTGGCAGAAGGTCTCGAAGGGGCCGGTGTGCACGAAGACGTCCAGGGAGGCGAATACGCGGGCGAGGTCGTCGCCGGTGCGGCGGCCGAGGAAGACCGCGCCGGGCAGTGCCGGTCCGAGGGCGGAGCGGCTCGGCCCGTCCCCGACGACCACGACCCGTACGCCGTCCAGCCCGCAGACCCCGGACAGCAGCTCGACCTGTTTCTCGGGGGCGAGCCGCCCGACGTAGCCGACGATCAGCTCGCCGTTCGGGGCGAGCTCGCGGCGCAGCGCCTCGTCGCGCCGGCCGGGCCGGAAGCGCACGGTGTCCACGCCACGCGGCCACAGCGTGACCCGGGGCACGCCGTGCGCCGTCAGGTCGTGCAGGGCGGCGCTGGACGGGGCGAGGGTGAGGTCGGCGGCGGTGTGCACGGAGCGGATGCGCCGCCAGGCCGCCGCCTCACCCGCCCCCATGTACGTACGGGCGTATCCGGCGAGGTCGGTCTGGTAGACCGCCACGGCGGGGACGCCGAGCCGGGCCGCGGCGGCCATGCCCCGGACGCCGAGGACGAAGGGGCCGGCCAGGTGGACGAGGTCGGCGCGGTGTTCGGTGATGGCCGCGGCGACGCGCCTGCTGGGCAGGGCGACGCGGACCTGGGGGTAACCGGGGAGCGGGAGGGAGGGGATCCGGACGAGGGGGCACGGCGCGAGGGCGTCGGTCTCGTCGGCGGCGGCCGTGGCCGGCGCGACGACGACGCAGTCGTGACCGCGGTCGACGAGGTGCCGGGCGGTCTGGAGCGCGCAGTGGGCCACGCCGTTCACGTCGGGGGGAAAGGACTCGGTCACGATGACGACACGCATACCGGTGTTGTCGCCGGGCTGGACGTGCTCGCATCAACGTCGATCTTTCCGGGCGAGGAACGTCCCGTGAGCGTTGCCGTCCCGCCCGGGCGGCTCAGGCACCGGCCACGTCCGCCTGCCCCACGGGCCACTGCCCGTTCACCTGTCCCAGGCCGTGCGCACCGGCGGCACCGGGCCGGCGCCGCGGCCGGTCGTCCCCGGGGCGTGCGCCGGACGGCGTGGGGCTCGTACAGGGCCGGGGCGCGGCCCCGAGGCGGCCACGGGTCGCGCGGCGGACGCCGCGCCGCCGCGCCAGGCGTGGATCACACGGCCGGCGCGTCCGGTCCGAAGCGGCTGCGTACCGCCGTCTGGACCTCGTCCTCCTCGGCCGGATCGGCGGCGAGCCGGCGCAGCCGTTCGACGACGCGGTTGTCGCCGGTCTCGGCATAACGGGCGGCCAGTTCCCGGGTCGTCTCCTCGCAGTCCCACAGGCACTCGACGGCGAAGCCGGCGGCGAAGGACGGGTCGGTGGCGGCCAGCGCGCGGGCGGCCCGGCCACGCAGATGGGAGGAGGCGGTTTCGCGGTAGATGTGGCGCAGGACGGGGGCGGCGCAGGCGATGCCGAGCCGGCCGGTGCCGTCCACGAGGGTCCACAGGGTGGGCGCGTCGGGGCCCTCGCCCCGTACCGCCTCCCGCAGGGCGGCGAGGACGAGTTCGCTGTCCTGTGCGCCGCCCCGGCAGGCGAGCACGCGTCCGGCGGCAGCGCCGAGGGCGTCGGGCCGGTGGACCCAGCCGCGGGCCCGGTCGACGGCGGCGGGGCTGCTCATGCGCTCGAAGGCGGCGACGGCGGCCTCCACGACGGGTGCCGAACCGGTGATCACGGCGCCCTCGATCAGGCCGAGGGCCTCGGGATCTTCGCAGTCGGCGAGATAGCGCAGGGCCGTGCAGCGGGCGCCCTCGGTGCCGGTCCGCGCGGCCTCGACGATCTCGGCCCGGTCGTCGGGGCCGGCGACCGCGGTGAGGCAGCGGGCGGCGGGGACGTGGAGCGCGGCGCCGCGCTCCACGCCCTGCTGGGCCCACTCGAACACGGCCCGGACGCTCCAGCCCGGACGCGGCCCGCTCGGACTCATCTGACGCTGCCAGCGGTCGAAGCAGCCCGTCTCGTGGGCGGCACGCACGCGCGTGGCGATCGACTCGCGGGAGTCCTCCGCCCACAGCCGCCAGGGCCTGGGCTCGAAGGCGTCGCGCACGGCGGCGGCCAGTTCGGCCTCGCCCTCGGGATCTCGTGGAAAGCGGGCCAGTACGGGAGCGGCGAGGGCGCGCAGCCCCGCGTCGTCGTCGCGCAGCGCCAGCTCGTCCAGGGCCCAGGCCCAGTTGACGCCGTGGGCGGCGTACCGGCGCAGCAGCTGGAGCGCGTCGAGCCTGCCGTAGGAGGCGAGGTGGCCGAGGACCGCGAGGGCCAGCCCGGTGCGTGACTCGTCGGAGTCGAGGACGTCCTCGGGGTCGAAGAGGTGGGTCTCGATCGCGTCCAGCTCGCCGTTCAGGTCGAGGTAGAGGCGGGCGTAGTACAGGGAGCGGTTCTCCACCTGCCAGTCGTGGCGGGGATCGCGCAGCACACAGTGGTTCAGTGCCGCGAGCGCTTCGGCCCGCGGGGCGGTGAGCGCGTGCAGCGTGCCGTCGCCGCGACCCCGCTGCAGCAGGCCGAGCAGGGTACCGCTGGGCGCTATGACCGGATCGAACATGGGAAACAGCCTCACATCAAGCGTCGACGCAACCGGGAACCACGCGTTACCTGGCCGCGTGCCTGCACGTCGGAGCGCCCGCCGTCTCTTGCTTGCCGTGAACCATGTTTCTCTGCCTCTCGTCGGTGGCCCATGCGGGCCGCACCACGGCCCGCGCGGTGCGGCAACACCTGCCCAGCCATCGCGTCCGTGAACCACGTCGTCATGATGACCCGGCGGTCACATCTGCCGCGACCGAAATTTCGGCGGCCCCGTACCGCCTCCCCCGTTTGTCGTATCTTCCCTGGTCAACACATGGGACCAGGAGTGGATCAGCTGGGCATCACGCCACCCCGAAGAGCTCCAGCAGCTCGGTCCGGGCGAACATCCGCGCCGTGTCGACCGCCGACGGCGTGCCCGCGGACGGATCCGCGCCGGCCTCGAGGAGCGCCTTGGCCACGTCCGTCTCCCCCTTGAAGGCGGCACCGGCGAGAGGTGTCTGGCCACGGTCGTTGACCCGGTCCACGTCGGCGCCGCGGGTCAGCAGCTCGCGGACCGCGTCGGCGTGGCCGTGGTAGGCGGCGAGCATGACGAGGGAGTCACCCCGGTCGTTGGTGAGGTTGGCCGGAACGCCGGCGTCCACATAGGCCACCAGCTCCTCGGTCCGCCCCTGCCGGGCCAGATCGAAGATCTTGGTCGCCAGCTCCACGACCTCGGGGTCGGGGGCTTCAGTCATCGGCCGGACCACCTCTCACTCACGGACGTTCGAACGTCGGGGACTGCGTGCGCACGACCGCGAGCGGTGCGGCCGTACGAGTGAATCGCCAGGGTACTGGCTCGCGCCGCACATGGGCGGACGCGCCCGAGGCAAAGATCGTCACGGACCCGGCATGGCGCAACCCGCGCGCGCGGCCGGCCCGGGGACCACTCCGCCACACGGGGCAAATTCATGAGAATTCCCCCATTTGCACCTTTAATCGTATGGATACATCCTGTGATCCTGGAAGTACTCATGGTGACTGTCCCCGTGAACCAGGAGAACTCACATGATCCTCTCGATCTCAGGCGTGGTCCTGCTCGGCATCGTCGTCTTCATCTTCTTCCGCAAGGACGGCCTCAAGGGCACGCACGCGTTGTGCGCGGTCCTGTTCGGCTTCTACCTCGCCAGCACGGCCATCGCCCCGGGCATCAGAGCGGGCGGCGAGAGCCTGGCGGGCCTCCTCGGCGGAATCAAGTTCTGACGGCCCGGCCCGCCCGATACCCGCACGTACGGACCTCCAGGAGGCAGCAGTGGCCCGGCGGCCCCTCCCCCGCATTCTGAGCAACGGCGGCGCACAGCTCGCCCGGAGCCGGGAGCTGGCCCGGACGGCGGCCGACAGCGCCACGGACGTCCTCCAGCCGCTCATCACGATCGGCCGCGGTCTGCGCCGACTGGCCTCGGCCGCCCGGCGCAGATGGACCGAGACCCCCAAGGACCGGCGCGGCGCGCTGCTGTTCCTGATGGCCTCCGTGGTCCTGGTCGTGGCGCTGGCTCCGTACGGCCCGCTGCTCGCCGTCATCGTCCTGATGGCGGCGGCGGCGTGGCAGGGCAGAGACCGCACGCCGTCGGGGCCACAGGGCCCCGACGACGCGCAGATCCAGCGCCTCAAGTCGCTCTACGAGGCGCTGGTCCCGTACTTCTCGATCGCCGAGGACCCCGATCCGCTCTACGTCCACGGCGGCGCGTGGGAGAAGGCGTTCCCGGCTCACGAGTTCGACGACGCCGGCCGTGTCACCGAGCTGGTGATCCGCTACCCGGCGTACTTCACCGACGGGGAGGCCCAGTCCCGGGCGCGGATCGAGCACCTGCTCACCGCCAAGGCCGGACGGGGCCGCGAGTACCTCTACACGTGGGACGAGGAGGCCAACCACCTCACCGTCGCCGTCCTCCCGCCGCTGCCCACCGACATCGCCGCCCAGCGGTTCGTCACGGCACCGGGTGAGACGGTCCTGGGCTTCACCGACCCGACCCGGGTGCAGCGCACCCTTCCGCTCACCCACGGCGAGGAGCAGCGGGACGTGCCGCCGGTCGTCTGGCGCACGGGCATCCGCTCCACCGAACCGCATCTGCTGGTCCTCGGGCAGCCCGGCACCGGCACCTCCACCCTGCTGCGCTCGATCGCCCTCCAGGCCCTGCACCACGGCGACCTGGTCATCGTGGACGGCGGCGGCACCGGCGAGTACGCCTGTCTGACCGGGCGCGACGGCGTCCTGGCCGTCGAGTGCGGCCTCGCCGGGGCGCTGACCAGCCTCGAGTGGGCGGCTCACGAGACGGAGCGCCGGCTGATCACCGTCAACCGGGCCCGGCAGGAAGGCCGGCCGGCGCCCGACGACACCCGGCGGCCCCTGTGGGTGCTCGTGGACCGTCCGAGCGCGTTCACGCACCTCGCCGCCGCGGACGGCCGCAGTGATCCCCAGTCCCTGCTCCAGATCCCGCTGCGGCACGGCCGAGCGGCGAACGTGACGGTGGTCGTCGCCGACCAGCTGGACGCGCTGGACGGTCTCGTCGACGCCGTACGGCAGCACACGCGGGCGCGGGTGGTGCTCGGTCCGGCCACGGCCGACGAACTGACGACCGTGCTGGGCGCCGCCCCGCACACCACGCCCGTCGACCAGGTGCCGCCCGGCCGCGGCTACGCCCGCCTGGGCAACGGTCCGGTGCACCGGCTCCAGGTACCGGCCACGCCGGACCCCTACGACGACGCGACGAGCGATGCGCAGCGGCAGGCGGTCCTCGACCTGCTGCCGCCGCGCACGACGCCCGCCGACGGCGAACAGGCGGCCGTGCCCGCGAAGGCAAGGCCGCACACGATCCTGATCAAGACGGAGGGCGTCCCGGTCGAGATGCGGACCGTCGCCACCGAGGGGACGGCGAGGCTCGGGACCGGGTCCGCCCCCGCCGGCACGAGGACGCCCCCCGGGGAGACGGAGGGCACCCCCGACATGCCCGGCCCGGTCACGGCCTCCCCCGCACCGCAGAGGACCGTCGCCGCAGCGGCGCCGGCCGAACCGGTCGCCGCGGACCCGGCTCCCGCCGGGACCGTCGCCGCGGAAGCCGTTGCCGCCAAGGCCGTCGCGGCGGAGACGACCTGACCCGCGGGCCCGGCCGCGAGGTGTCGGCCCCGCCCGGCCGGACCGGCGGCCGGCCCCTGCACTCGCCCCGCCGGTCCCCGCCGTCGGCGGGGGCTTGTCCCGGCTAGGCCACGAAGGACCGGGGTGCCTCGCTTGCCCCGGCGCCGCCGTTCTCCACCAGCCGGGCCGCCGCGGCGAGCCGTGCGGCCGCCTCGTCCGCCACCGCCCCGCCGACGGTGAACGGCAGCCGGACGTATCCCTCGAAGGCCCCGTCGACCCCGAACCTCGGCCCGGACGGGACCCGCACCCCCACGCGCTCCCCCGCCTCGGCGAGCCGCGAACCCGAGAGTCCGCCGGAGCGCACCCAGAGGGTGAGGCCGCCGCGCGGCACCTCGAACTCCCAGTCCGGCAGCTCGCGCCGTACCGCCGCCACCAGTTCGTCACGGTTCTGCCGGGCCTGCTCGCGGCGCATCCGCACCGCCTGCTCCCAGCCGCCCGTGCTGAACAGCCAGTTCACCGCCAGCTGTTCCAGCACCGGCGTGCCCAGGTCCGCGTAGGCGCGCGCGGCGACCAGGCTGCGGATCACGTCGGGGGCGGCGCGGACCCAGCCGATGCGCATGCCGGCCCAGAAGGCCTTGCTGGCGGAGCCGACGGTGACGACCGTGGAGCCGGCCGGGTCGAAGGCGCAGACGGGGCGCGGCATCTCGACGTCGTCCTCGAGCCACAGCTCGCTCATCGTCTCGTCGGCGACGAGGACGGTGCCGGCCGACCGGGCCGCGTCCACCAGCCGCCGCCGCTGGTCGTCGTCGGCGAGCGCGCCGGTGGGGTTGTGGAAGTCGGCGACGACGTAGGCGATGCGGGGTGCCGCCTCGCGCAGCACCTGCCGCCAGCGGTCCACGTCCCAGCCGGTGAGGCCCTCGGCCATGGCGACCGGGACCAGCCGCGCCCCCGCCTCGCGCATCAGCTGGAGGATGTTGGCGTACGACGGCGATTCGACCGCGATGCGCTCGCCGCGCCCCCCGAAGAGGTGACAGATCGCGTCGATCGCGCCCATCGCGCCCGTGGTCACCATGATCTGCTCGGGCATGGTCGGGATGCCGCGCGCGGTGTAACGCTCGGCGATCATCGACCGCAGCGCGGGCAACCCGGCCGGGTAGTCGCCGTGGGTGTGCGCGTACGGCGGCAGCTCCTCCAGGGCGCCCTGCACCGCGCGGGTGAGCCAGGGCTCGGGCGCGGGCAGCGCCGCGCAGCCGAGGTCGATCACCGAGCCGAGGGCCTCGGGCGGCAGGGGCTCCAGGCCCCGCGCGGGCAGCGGGTTCCCGGCCGGTACGGCGGTCCAGCTGCCCGCGCCGCGCCGGGACTCCAGGAAACCCTCGGCGCGCAGGGCCTCGTAGGCGGCGGCGACCGTTGTGCGGCTGACATTCAGGGCGAGGGCCAGCTCGCGTTCGGCGGGCAGCCGGGCGGCGACCGGCACCCGCCCTTCGAGGACCAGCAGCCGGATGCCGTCGGCGAGCGCGCGGTAGGCGGGCGGACGGCGGGTGCCGGGGCCGGCCGGACGGTCCTGCTGGGAGCTGAGCAGCCGGGCGAGCTGAGCCGCTCCCACAGCCGAGGTCCACTGCGCCATGGAAATCAGTCCACCTTCCCCGAATTGGCCATGGTTGGCTCTGCTTCTCAAGCCACAGGGTGTCATGCAGCAGGCCACTACCACCACACAGGGGGGCACATCTTGTCCAGCCGATCCGGACACGGTCATCTCGCACGACGGCTGACACAGCTCTACGGCGGACTCGTGCTCTACGGCGCGAGCTCGGCGCTGCTGGTCAGGTCGGGACTCGGTCTCGAGCCCTGGAACGTGCTGCACCAGGGCCTCGCCGAGCGCACGGGGCTGTCCATGGGCGTGGTGCTGACCATCGTGGGCGCCGCCGTGCTGCTGCTGTGGGTCCCGCTGCGTCAGCGGCCGGGCCTGGGCACGGTCTCCAATGTGCTGGTGATCGGCGCCGCGATGGACGCGACGCTGGCCGTGGTGCCCGACGGCCACGGCTGGACGCTGCGGATCGCCATGATGGCGGCGGGGATCGTCCTGAACGGCGCGGCGACCGGGCTGTACATCGCGGCCCGGTTCGGGCCGGGCCCGCGGGACGGCCTGATGACGGGCCTGAACCGGCGCACGGGCCTGTCGGTGCGCCTGGTGCGCACGGTCCTCGAGATCACCGTCGTGGCGACGGGCTTCGTCCTCGGCGGCACGGTCGGTGTCGGCACCCTCCTGTACGCCCTGTCGATCGGCCCGCTCGCCCAGGTCTTCCTGCGGGTGTTCGCCGTGCCAGTGGCACCGGAAGGCAGCACGGTGGTTGCCGCGGGTCAACCCCGGAGCGCGATACTGCGGCGGTGACCACCCCGATACGCCACCCCTACCTCGACCATCCCGGTCCGATCGCCTTCGCCCACCGGGGCGGTGCCGCGGACGGCCTGGAGAACACGCTGCGCCAGTTCCGGCACGCGGTCGACGCGGGCTACCGCTACATCGAGACGGACGTCCACGCCACGCGGGACGGGAAGCTCGTCGCCTTCCACGACGCGACCCTGGACCGGGTGACGGACGGGGCCGGCCGGATCGCCGACCTGCGCTGGGAAGAGGTGCGCCACGCGCGCGTGGCGGGCGAGGAGCCGGTGCCGCTCTTCGAGGAGCTGCTGGAGACCTTCCCCGAGGTGCGCTGGAACATCGACGTGAAGGCGGAGCCTGCGCTGCGGCCCCTCCTGGAGCTGATCGGGCGGACGAACGCCTGGGACCGGATCTGCGTCGGCTCGTTCTCCGAGGCCCGGGTCGTCCGCGCCCAGCGGCTGGCCGGGCCGCGCCTGGCCACCTCGTACGGCATCCGGGGCGTTCTCGGCCTGCGGCTGCGCTCCTGGGGCATCCCGGCCGCGCTGCGCCGCTCGGCGGTGGCCGCGCAGGTGCCGGAGGCCCAGTGGGGCATCCAGGTGGTGGACCACCGGTTCCTGCGCACCGCCCACGCGCGCGGGCTCCAGGTCCACGTGTGGACGGTGAACGATCCGGCCCGGATGCACCGGCTCCTGGACCTGGGAGTGGATGGCATCATGACCGATCACATCGACACACTGCGCAAGGTCATGGAGGACCGCGGCGTCTGGGTCTGAGACCCCGGGACCTGCGGCCGGGGCTCCGGCGGCGGCGCGCGTTCACGGGGAAGCGAGGGCGCGGGTGGGGACCGACACCGTGCGGACGGACGCGGCCGACGGAGCCGCCGACCGACGGCGCGAGCAGCGCGGCTGGTACTTCTACGACTGGGCGTGCTCGGTCTACTCGACGAGCGTGCTCACCGTGTTCCTGGGGCCCTATCTGACGTCGGTCGCCGAGTCGGCGGCGGACGCGGACGGCTATGTGCACCCCCTGGGCATTCCGGTGCGCTCCGGGTCCTTCTTCGCGTACTCGGTGTCCCTGTCGGTGATCGTGGCCGTACTGGTGATGCCCCTGGTGGGCGCGGCGGCCGACCGCACGGGCCGCAAGAAGCCGCTGCTCGGGGCCGCCGCGTACACCGGGGCGGCGGCGACGGCCGGCATGTTCTTCCTCGACGGCGACCGCTACCTGCTGGGCGGTCTGCTCCTGATCGTCGCCAATGCCGCGCAGTCGGTGGCGATGATGCTCTACAACTCCTACCTGCCGCAGATCGCGCCGCCCGAGGAGCGCGACGCGGTCTCCTCGCGCGGCTGGGCCTTCGGCTACGCGGCCGGGTCCCTGGTCCTGGTCGTGAACCTGGTCCTCTACACCGCCCACGACTCGTTCGGCCTGAGCGAGAGCGCGGCGGTCCGCGTCTGCCTCGCCTCGGCCGGACTGTGGTGGGGCGCCTTCGCGCTCATACCGCTGCGGCGGCTGCGCGACCGCCGCGCCCCCGCCCGGGAGGCGGCCCTCCCGGGCTTCCGGCAGCTCGCGGCGACCGTCCGCGACATGCGCCGCCGCCCGCTGACCCTGGCCTTCCTGCTGGCCTACCTCGTCTACAACGACGGCATCCAGACGGTGATCTCCCAGGCCTCCGTCTACGGCTCCGAGGAACTGGGGCTCGGCCAGTCCACGCTCATCGTGGCCGTGCTGCTGGTCCAGGTGCTGGCGGTGGTGGGCGCGCTGGCGCTGGGCCGGCTGGCCCGGACGTACGGCGCCAAGCGCACGATCCTCGGGTCGCTGGTCGCCTGGACGGTCACGCTCGCGGCCGGCTACTTCCTGCCTGCCGGGGCGCCGGGGTGGTTCTTCGTGCTGGCCGCCGGCATCGGTCTCGTCCTCGGCGGCAGTCAGGCGCTGTCCCGCTCGCTCTTCTCGCACCTGGTCCCGCCCGGCAAGGAGGCCGAGTACTTCTCCGCGTACGAGATGAGCGACCGCGGCATGAGCTGGCTCGGGCCGCTGCTGTTCGGGCTCACCTACCAGCTGACCGGGAGCTACCGGGACGCGATCATCTCGCTGGTGGCGTTCTTCGTCATCGGTTTCGTCCTGCTCGCGCGGGTACCGGTACGGCGTGCGATCGGCGACGCGGGCAACCCGGTGCCCGAAAGGATTTAGCACTCGACACGAAAGGGCTGTAGTGTACGCGTTTGGCCTGCCAGGCGTACCGTTACTGCGCGTCAAAGGTGTCGAAACGCTATGTCGCATCTGGCAACAGAGGTGACAAACCGGACGTCGGCGGGTACTGCACTGGGTGACAAGGCTGCGGCTGCGACGGCGACGCAGGGCCCGGAACGGGGACTCCGGACGGGAATCTTTACCGCCGCCCGGACGTTGACCGGATGACGACGACAGCGACACCTGTCCTGTGGGCGACAAGCCCGGGAGGCACGATTCATGAGTGAGCGAGCTCTTCGCGGCACGCGCCTCGTGGTGACCAGCTACGAGACGGACCGCGGCATCGACCTGGCCCCGCGCCAGGCCGTGGAGTACGCATGCGAGAAGGGGCATCGATTCGAGATGCCCTTCTCGGTCGAGGCGGAGATCCCGCCGGAGTGGGAGTGCAAGGTCTGCGGGGCCCAGGCACTCCTGGTCGACGGCGACGGCCCTGAGGAGAAGAAGGCCAAGCCCGCGCGTACGCACTGGGACATGCTGATGGAGCGGCGCACCCGCGAGGAACTCGAAGAGGTCCTCGAGGAGCGACTGGCCGTTCTGCGCTCCGGCGCGATGAACATCGCGGTTCATCCGCGGGACAGCCGCAAGAGTGCGTAGTCCCCACGGGGGCTGAGCCGAGCTTTCAGCGACGCAAGCGATCGCGGGCGCCGTACGTGGTTTCACGTACGGCGCCCGCGCTTTGCTGTACGCACCCTTTGTTTGTCATCCGGGAGGGGTGGGAGGGGTCCGGCTCCGTCAGCGCGTCAGCGGCGGGCGGGGGCCCTGCGGGGCGTCGCCCGGTTCGTCCCGGATCACCTCGCCCTGGACCACCTTGCCGTCCGGGTGGTGCATGCGGGCCTGCCGGAAGGCGTCGCCCAGAGTGCCCGGTACGGCCTCGCGGAGCTTGCGCTCGACGGTTCGCTGCGTGTAGCGGCTCACGGCCTTCTGGACCGGGGGCAGCAGGAGGAGCAGGCCCAGCGCGTCCGAGATCATGCCGGGGATCATCAGGAGCAGGCCGCCCAGCATCGTCAGGCCGTTGCCCTCGCTGTTCGGGCGGGGCGTGGGCGTCGTGCCGGGCTGCTGCTGTTGCAGCGTCTCGGTGAGATCGCGGAAGGCCCTGCGGCCGGCCCGCTTGATGACCACGGAGCCGAGCAGCAGGCCCGCGACCAGGATCAGGAAGACCACCCACCCGCTCGACGCGCCCGCGACCACGGTCAGCAGCCAGATCTCCAGCACGAGCCACGCGGCGAGGCCCAGCGGCAGGAAGGTGCGCAGCCGCGAGCGCCGGGGCCGGGCGGAGGGCCTGGGGGTCTGAGCGCCTGTCGTCATACCCCCAGTGTGCCTGGGCCCGGCTCAGCACGGGATAAGGGGGTGATCAGGCCTTCTCGTCCGGCGCGCCCGGCCGCGCCGGTGCGGCGGCCCCCTGGTCACCCGGCTTGTCGGTGGGCTCGTCGGTGGGCTTGTCGGTGGGCTTGTCGGTGGGCTTGTCGCGGCCCAGGACCTTGCCGACCCGCTCCCCCACGCCCCAGGTGGTGACCCGCCAGAGGGCCTCCACCAGGATGTCGCGGCTCATCTTCGAGTCGCCGAGTTCGCGCTCGACGAACGTGATGGGCACCTCGACGACGTGGTAGCCGGCCTTGACCGCCCGGCGGGCCAGGTCGACCTGGAAGCAGTAGCCCTGGGAGGCGACCTCGTCCAGACCGAGCCCCTCCAGGGTCTCCCGGCGGAAGGCGCGGTAGCCGCCCGTGATGTCGCGCAGCGGCAGGTCGAGCGCCAGGCGCGAGTACATGCTGCCGCCGCGGGAGATGAACTCGCGGGACTTGGGCCAGTTCACCACCCGGCCGCCGGGCACCCAGCGGGAGCCGAGCACCAGGTCGGCGCCCTTGAGCGCGGTCAGCAGGCGGGGAAGTTCCTCGGGCTGGTGGGAGCCGTCGGCGTCCATCTCGACCAGCACGCCGTACCCGTGCTCCAGGCCCCAGCGGAAGCCGGCGAGGTAGGCGGCGCCCAGCCCCTCCTTGCCCTTGCGGTGCAGGACCTGGACGTGGTCGTCCCCGGCGGCCAGTTCGTCGGCGAGCTTGCCGGTGCCGTCGGGACTGTTGTCGTCGGCCACGAGAACGTGTGCCTCGGGGACCGCCTCGCGCACGCGCCCGACGATCGCCTTGATGTTCTCCGCCTCGTTGTAGGTCGGGATGATCACCAGGGCCGTGCCCAGGGGGCCGAACCGCCTCCCTTGGTCCGCTGCCGCGAGCGTCCCGTCGCCGTCGTTCACTGCTGCCCCTTCATGTCCGTACGCAGAGGACCACCATAGTGGCCGCGGCCTGCGATGACCTGACAGGACGTTCGAATGGTGGTGTCGTCGCCCGAGAACCGGGGTAGGGATGCGCGTTTCGGACCGTTTCCTCGGCGGATGGGGGCCCGGCGCCCTTCGGGCCGACCAGGGACCCGCTGGCTGCGGGTCGACCGAAAGCCGTTGTCTACTGAGCGCCCGGGCCCCACCCGGGTCACACCTCCCGACCGGCCGTATCGTTCCCCCGCCGTGGCGCGAGCGCTGAGCCTGGCTCCCAGTGGCGGTGCGCCGGTGCGGCACACCGTCCCTGACGCAGCGGCGCCGCGGCGAGTGCGCGGAGGTTTCCCGGTCGGGCGTCCGGTGGTGGACTCCGTCGAACCTACCGGCCCTCCGCCGTCGCCTGTCAACAGTCGTTCGACCTGCGGCTTTCGCACCAAGGCCCAGGTCAGCGCGGCGGACGGCCGGTGCCTGCGGGTCAGAAGATCACCGCCCCGTCGCCCGTGCAGATCACTCGCCCGGGCGTACGAAGACCGTCCGGCCGCCCACCACGGTGCGCAGGCAGACGGGCAGGTCCCGGCCGGGGGTGAGGTCGGGCAGGCCGGGGGTGCCGGAGCGCGGGTCCGTCGACCAGCGCGCGACCCGGTCGTCGGGGGCCTGGACCACCAGCTCGCCGGTGCGCCAGACGGCGTAGTCCGCGGGCGCGCCCGGCACCAGGACGCCCGCGTCGTCCCGGCCGATCGCCCGCCAGCCGCCGCGCGTGTGCGCCGTGAAGGCGGCGCGCACGGAGACGCGGTGCTCCGGGGTGCGGTGGAAGGCGGCGGCCCGGACGGTGCCCCACGGGTCGAGGGGGGTGACCGGGCTGTCGGAGCCGAAGGCGAGCGGGACACCGGCGCGCAGCAGGGCCGCGAAGGGGTTGAGCGTGCGGGCCCGCTCGGCGCCCAGCCGCTGGGCGTACATGCCGTCCTCGCCGCCCCACAGCGCGTCGAAGGCGGGCTGGACGGAGGCGGTCAGGCCCAGCTCGGCGAAGGCCGCGACGGTCTCCGGGGTGAGCATCTCGGCGTGCTCGACGCGGTGGCGGGCGGCGCGGACGCGGGCGAGGCCGACCTTCTCGGCGGCGGCGCGCACGCCCTCCACGACGGCGGTCACGGCGGCGTCGCCGATGGCGTGGAAGCCCGCCTGGAGGCCCGCCTCGGTGCAGGCGACGACGTGGGCGGCGACGTCGGCGGCGTCCAGATAGGCGGTGCCCGTGTGCCCTGCGTCGGCGTACGGCTCGTGCAGGCAGGCGGTGCCCGAGCCGAGGGCGCCGTCGGCGAAGAGGTCGCCCGCGGCGCCGAGCGCGCCCAGCTCCCTCGCCTTGTCGACGTCCTGTTCGGCCCAGTAGCCGATCACGCGCGGTCCGTCGCCCTCGGCCGCGAGGCGCAGCAGTCCGGTGAGGTCGTCCTCGGAGGAGATCTCCGGGCCTGCGCACTCGTGAACGGTTCCGATACCGAGGGAGACGGCATGCGCGAGGGCGGCGCGCTGGGCCTCGGTGCGCTGGGCGGGGGTGACGGCACCCAGCGCGGTGGCGCGCGCGGCATGGTGGTCGTCGGCGGTGAGCGGGCCGTCCGTCCGGCCGATGCCGCCGGGGACCAGGTCGAGCAGCGCGGTGGTGACGACCGCGGAGTGGACGTCGATACGGCTGAGGTAGAGGGGCCGGCCGCCGGTGGCCTCGTCCAGTTCCGCGCGGGTCGGGGGCAGGCCGTCGGGCCAGCGGGAGGCGTCCCAGCCGTGGCCGAGCAGGACCCGGTCGCCGGGGCGGGCCGCGGCGAAGTCCCGGACGAGGGCGAGGGCCGCCTCGCGGGTGGCGGCGCCGGACAGGTCGAGGCCGGTGAGGGCGAGGCCGGTGGACGTGGTGTGCACGTGTGCGTCGGTGAACGCCGGGGTGACCAGCGCGCCGTCCAGGTCGATCACCTCGTCCACGCCGTCCGCGAAGGCGTCCGCGGCGCCCTCGGAGCCGACCCAGGCGACCTGGCCGTGTTCGACGACCATGGCCGTCGCGAAGGGGTCGGCGGGACTGTGGACCTCGCCGCGGCGCAGCAGGACGGTGGCGGGCGGGGTGGTGGACTCACTCATGGACACCAGTCTCGCCCCTCGCGCCGGGCGGTCCGCACGCAGGTGGGCGCCGCGCGGGGCCGGGGCGTCCGGGCGGGGTCAGATCCGCGGCGGGCGCGCCTCGTAGGGCGTCGAGAGGACCACGGTGGTGCGGGTCGACACGCCGGCCAGGGACCGCAGCCGGGCGAGCAGCTCCTCCAGCTCGTGCGGGGTGGCCACGCGCACCTTGAGGATGTAGTTCTCGTCGCCCGCCACGCTGTGGCAGGCCTCGATCTCCGGGACCCCGGCCAGCCGGTCGGCGATGTCGTCGGGCGCGCTGGGGTCGAACGGTTTCACGGAGATGAAGGCGGTCATCGGCAGCCCGACGGCCTCCGGGTCGACGACCGCGGCGTACCCGCGGATGACGCCACGCTGTTCCAGCCGCCGCACCCGCTGGTGCACGGCCGACGTGGACAGGCCCGTGGCCTTGCCCAGGTCTGTGTAGCTCATCCGCCCGTCCTTGACGAGCAGCTGCACGATCTGACGGTCCAGCTCCTCCATGGCGCAAGAACCTACAGTGCGCTTGATCTCCACGGATACCTGAGCAGCCCAGGTCATGCCCGGTTCGTGATGTGGGAGGGGGTCGGGGGGCGGCACGGCGGGGACAAAACCACCGCACCGGGCATCCGTAAGCGGCGTGTGACCAACACCACACGTTCCGGCCCGTCTCCGTGATGTTCTCGTGATTACCCGGGAGGGGGGACGGGAAGTGCTTGCTGTGGTCGAGGCCGCAGTGCCGTCACGGCCCAGCCCGAGGGGGAGAATCCCATGCAGAGTCTTAAGCGCCCTGGACGTACCGCGCCCAAGCGGCAGCAGCCCGTCGTCGAATCCGTGCCGGAGGGCGTCGATCCCGACGTCTTCGACGACGAGGAGCTCGACGCCTACGACACCTTCGAGATGTTCCGGGTGATCTGCCCGGACTGCGCGCAGCCCATCGCCCTGCTGGCGGACGAGGAGGTGCTGCCGGAGCACGCGCTGTGCGCCTCGCCGTGGAACCCGTTCGGTCTGACCGTCTGCGCGGGCACCGGCCGCAGGGCCACCGACGCGCGTCCCGCGGACGAGTCGTTCCAGCCCCACGAGCAGGACACCGCCCTGCTGTTGACGCTGCCGCACGGCCTCGACTGGCGGACCCAGCCCTTCTCCCACGTCGGCGGCCCGGGCTCGCGCCCGATGCGCGTGCCGACGATGCGGCACGAGGCCGCCTGAGCGACCGCGCCCCCGGACACACCCGGGGGCACCGCTCCTCGCACAGCCCTTCCGCGCCACGGCTCGCAGGCCGCCGTGGCGCGGACAGGTGTGTCACCCACGTCCCGGACGAGGCGCGGCGGACCCCGTGAACGCACGCCCGATTCCGCGGGCCGGTGACCTGTCCGCGCTTCGCCGCGTTGCCCTCGTATGACTCCCACGTACTCGGCGACCGGGAGCCGGCGCCGCGTGTTCGTGCCGGTACCGACGGGACCGGTTCCGCCGGCTCCGCAGCCCCCGGACCCGCCGATCTACCGCGAGTTGATGCGGACCTGGGCCGATCGCGGCCGCACCCTGCCGGGGCGCCACGACCCGGAGTGGATCAGGCTCGCCGCGCCCCCGCGCGGGCTCGGCGATGTCGTCGTGACCGGTGACTTCAGCGTCACCGGCACCTTCACCGTCCCTCGGGACCCGCGAGGTGACGGGCGATGACCATCCGCTGGATCTGGTTGGTGCCCTCGACGATCTGCAGGACCTTCGCCTCGCGCATGTAGCGCTCGGCCGGGAAGTCCGCGGTGTAGCCGTAGCCGCCGAGGACCTGCACGGCGTCGGTGGTGACCCGCATCGCCGTGTCGGTGCAGTACAGCTTGGCCATGGCGGCCTGCTTGCCGAACGGCAGTCCCGCGTCGCGCAGCCGCGCCGCCGTCAGATACAGCGCCCGGCCCGCCTCGATCTGGGTGGCCATGTCGGCGAGCAGGAAGCGCAGCCCCTGGAAGTCGGAGATCGGCTTGCCGAACTGCCGTCGCTCGGCCGCGTAGGACACCGCCTCGTCCAGTGCCGCCTGGGCCACGCCGATCGCGCAGGCGGCGATGCCGAGGCGTCCGGAGTCGAGCGCGGAGAGGGCGATCGCGAAGCCCTGTCCCTCCTCCCCGAGGCGCCGCGCGTCCGGGACCCGCACGCCGTCGAGGTGGACCTGTGCGGTGGGCGAGCCCTTGAGGCCCATCTTCTTCTCCGGCGCCGCGGCGCTCAGTCCGTCGGCGTCGCCGGGGACCAGGAAGGCGGTGATGCCGCGCGGGCCCTCCACTCCCGTGCGTGCCATGACGGTGTAGAAGTCGGCGATCCCGCCGTGCGTGATCCACGCCTTGGTCCCGGTGATCACCCAGTCGTCCCCGTCCCGCACGGCCTTGGTGCGCAGGGAGGCGGCGTCCGAGCCGGAGGCGGGTTCGGAGAGGCAGTAGGCGCCGAGCAGTCCGCCGCCGAGCATCGCGGGCAGGTGCTCGACCTGCTGCTCCTTGGTGCCGTAGGCGGCGAGCGCGTAGGAGGCGAGGGTGTGCACGCTGACGCCCAGGCCGACGGTGAGCCGGGCCGCGGCGAGCTCCTCCAGGACCTGGAGGTAGACCTCGTAGGGCTGCTCGCCGCCGCCGTACTCGGCGTCGTAGGGCAGGCCGAGCAGGCCGGAGTCGGAGAGCAGGGTGAAGACCTCGCGCGGGAAGCGTCCGGCGTCCTCCTCCTCGGCCGCGCTCGGGGCGATCTCACGCTGCGCGATGTCGCGGACGAGCGAGATCAGATCCCGTGCCTCGTCCGTGGGCAGTTGCCGGTCCACCGGCTGCGGGGCGCGGTCGGGCATGGCGACGCTCTCCTCCCTGTCGGGCACATCGGCGGACGTGCGCCTTGGGTGGAGGCGGCTCCGCCTGGTCGTTCGGGCCTGGCCGATGCTCGCACTCCCGGGTCGCGGAAGCGGCTGACCAGCGGCTGTGCGCTGTGAGTATGCCCGATCGGACGTATGGAGTCACCAGTTAACGACCGCTTACTTCAAGAAATCTCGGGCCCGGTCCCGGGGTCCCGGATTCCCTCGTCCTCCCGGCCTTTTGGTCCGAACCATTGACCGCACTGGTCTAGTCCTCCTACGGTGGCGGACCGAACGCACTTACCGCGTTCATGCCAATCGGCGAGCGTTCCCTCTTCCCCCACGAGGAGACACCCGATGCACGTCCCGCACCTCTCCCGCGCCCCCTTCCGGGCGCTGCTGTCCGCCCTGTGCTCCGCCGCTCTCGGCGCCGGGCTGCTCGCCGGCGCGGGCGCCGCGACGGCCACGGACACCGCCACGGCCGCGCCGGCCGCACCCACCGCCCAGGCGGCCGCCGGCTCGAAGGTCGTCGGCTACTTCACCGAATGGGGCACCTACGACCGCAAGTACTACGTCAAGAACATCGAGACGTCCGGTTCCGGCGCGAAGCTCACCCACATCAACTACGCCTTCGGCAACGTCACCGGCGGCAAGTGCGCCATGGGCGACGCCTACGCGGCCACCGACCGGGCGTACACCGCGGCCGAGTCCGTCGACGGCGTCGCCGACACCTGGGACCAGTCGCTGCGCGGCAACTTCAACCAGCTGCGCAAGCTCAAGAAGAAGCACCCGGACCTCAAGATCCTGTGGTCCTTCGGCGGCTGGACCTGGTCCGGCGGCTTCGCCGAGGCGGCGAAGAACCCGGCCGCGTTCGCCCAGTCCTGCTACGACCTGGTCGAGAACTCGAAGTGGGCCGATGTCTTCGACGGCATCGACATCGACTGGGAGTACCCGAACGCCTGCGGCCTGAGCTGCGACACCAGCGGCCGGGCGGCGTTCCCGAAGCTGATGAGCGCCCTGCGCGCCAGGTTCGGCTCCGGCAACCTGGTCACCGCGGCCATCACGGCCGACGCGACGTCCGGCGGCAAGATCGACGCGGCCGACTACGCGGGCGCGGCGCAGTACGTCGACTGGTACAACCCGATGACGTACGACTTCTTCGGCGCCTGGGACGCCGCCGGTCCGACGGCCCCGCACTCGCCGCTGACGTCGTACTCCGGCATTCCGAAGGCCGGTTACCACACCTCCGCGACCATCGCGAAGCTCAAGGGCCTCGGGATCCCCTCCTCGAAGCTGCTGCTCGGCATCGGCTTCTACGGCCGCGGCTGGACCGGAGTCACCCAGTCGGCGCCCGGCGGCACCGCGACCGGACCGGCCAAGGGGACGTACGAGAACGGCATCGAGGACTACAAGGTGCTCAAGACCACTTGCCCGGCGAACGGCACCGTGGCCGGCACCGCGTACGCCAAGTGCGGGAGCAACTGGTGGAGTTACGACACCCCGGCGACCATCGCGACCAAGATGACGTACAAGAACCAGCAGGGTCTGGGCGGCACGTTCTTCTGGGAGCTGAGCGGGGACACCACGAACGGTGAGCTGATCAAGGCGATCGGCTGACCGGCCGACGGGGGGCGCGGGGGCGGGGGCCGGCTCGGGCCTCCGCCCCCGCGTCAGGCGTCCCGGCGGGCGGGGGTCGGGGCCGGGCAGGCCGGGTCAAGTTCCTCGACGGCGCGCAGGGCGCCGCCGAGCGTCTTCACCAAGAGGTCGCGCATGGTCTCACGGGGCAGTCCGGGACGCTCGATCCAGCTCAGGGTGGCGCCCTCGACGCTGCACACCCAGGAGAGCAGGCCCATGCGGGCCAGCGGGCCGATGTCGCGACGGCCGTACGCGCCTTCGGCGATGGTCTCGACGATCGCCTCGCGCACCCCGTCGCGGATGGCGTGCACCTCGGCGTCGAAGCCGACGCCGCCGCTGACGATCGCGCGGTACGCGGCCTGGTTGTGCTCGGCGTAGCGCAGATAGCCGTCGATGGTGCGGTGGACGCGGTCCACCTGCGGAAGTTCCGTGCCGCCTGCCGCGGTGGTGACCAGGCCGGCGACGGAGTCCTGGATGATCGCCAGGTAGTAGCCCCGCTTGGACCGGAAGTAGTAGTAGATCAGCCCCTTGGCGACATTCGCCTGGCGGGCGATGTCGTCCATCGACAGCGCGTCGTACGAGGTGTCGGCGAACAACCTGCGCCCGATGGCGATGAGTTCGGCGCGGCGGGCCAGTGAGCGCTCCGTGCCGCGCACCCGGGGACGGGCGCCGTCACGCTGTTGACTGATATGCAATGTCGACCCTGGTCTCCTACGGGCGGCGGGACGTCCGCAGTATGGCAGGTCGGGTCGTGGGGCAGGTCACACGCGGGTCGTGTCAGAGCAGGCCCAGCTGGACCACGAGCATCGCGATCACCACGACGAGGGTCCAGCCCATGACGTGCTCGAAGACCTTCGGACCGTCGTCCTTGGGGCCGCCGGTTCGGACACGGGCGGCGGTGGCGGTGTGTGCGCTCATGGCTTCTCGCTGACTCGGACGATTGCGGGAGTCCCCCACTGACCCTGTCCACCTTGCCACCGGCAGCGGCCTTCGCGGCGGAGACCTTGGTCACAGGGGACGGCCCCCGGCGGTCGTGCGTGCCGGGGGGCCGTCCTGACGGTGCGGGCGTCAGCGCACGCCCACCGCCTCGAGCGCCTTGCGCTGGCGGGGGCTCGGCTGGGCCGGGAAGTACAGGTAGCAGACGCCGCCGGTGCCGGAGACGACCTTGCCACTGGCGTTGTACCGCTTGGTCCTGAGCCAGATGTTCTCCCACTCGCGCCGCTTGTAGACACGGCGCACGGCCTCGTTGTCGTCCGAGGCGGGGTCGTTGGCGATCACGTCGCCGTCGGCGGTGAAGCCGATCACGGTCATCAGGTGGCCGGAGGTGCCGTACCCGGCCCCGGTCAGTTCCTTCTCCAGGAATGACTGGGACGTTATGGCCGGGATACCGGCCGCGATCAGCGTCTCCAGGTCGGTCAGGGAGGCAAGGCGGGTGACCACGCCCTGGAGGCCCTGGAAGGTGGCCGCGTAGGCGGCGTTGAAGGGCCAGTTGCCGCAGCCGGCGTACTGGAAGTCGTACGTGTACCGGGCCGCGTGGCAGACCTGCGGGTCGGCGTACGCGGGGTCGACCCAGGCGAGCTGCTCCGCGGTGAGCCGGCCGCCCCAGTACTCGATGATCATCTGCGAGGAGGTGGGGCTGCACCAGGCCTCTCCGCCGTTGTCGTACTCCGGGTACTGGCCCTTGTGGATCTCCTGGGAGTAGCGCGGGACGCGCAGTTCCCCGGCGAGGCCGGGAGCGGAGGCGGCGACGGTGAAGCGGTCGGGGATGTCGGAGCCCATGGCGCCGAGCCGCCAGACGGTGGGGGTGGCCCGCGTACCGGGGCGGCGGTAGAGGGTGAGCCTGAGCCGGTAGGAGGCCAGGCGCAGGCCGGTGGAGGCGTCGTCGATCGAGAAGGTGTCCGTCCAGATGCTGCTTCTGCCGTCGCTCTGGTCGTCGACCGAGGTCCGCCGGATGTCCTGGTCGCCGGCGGCCCAGCGGCCCATCACGTACCAGGGCGTGTCCGTGCCGTCCGAGTAGGTGCCCCCGAGCTCGACCTGGAGCCAGGTGCCGTCCGGGGTGTGGGCGTTCCAGGAGGCGATGACCTCCGTCGAGGGCACGGCGAGCCGGTGGACGGGCGACGTCCAGGTGGCGTACTCCCACGTGGCGGTCCTGCCGGTGTGCGGGTCGGTGTAGTCGGCGGTGCCGGCCGCGGCGCCGATGACGACACCGGGCCGGGCGCCGGCGACGGGCCGGGCGCCCTGCGCGGTCCCGCTCCGCCAGTCGTGGAACGTGGTCCAGGCCCGGTAGTCGACCGGACGGGAGGTGCGGTCGGGGTCCGCGGTCGCGACGGGGGCGTACGGCGCGGCCTCGGCGGTGGCCGGGACCGCGCTGCCGGCCACCGCGGCGGCGACGGCGGCGGTCAGGACCGTTCTGCGGGACGGCTGTTCGGCTCTGCTCATGGGCGAAAGACCCCCAGGTGTGCGAGTCGGGGCGGTTCCGTTGCACGGATGTGCGCCAACTATGGCCGCAGGCTGCCACTCCTGCCAGCACTTCTGCGCACGCCACGCCATGAACATTGGTGTCGACCAGTGACACGGAGGTGGCGCGGGAGGAGGGGAGGGCGCACAGGCGCGGCTAGAGTGCTGGGCGAACGCCCGTCCGTCCGCCGCCCCCCTCCGCCCGGGACACCGCCATCCACGACCTCGCCGACCGCATCCGCCGGCTGCCCCCCTCCTGTGGGCCCGTGCGCCTCGTCGGCGTGGACGGGCACGCCGGGTCGGGGAAGTCCACGTTCGCCGGGCGGCTGGCCGACTCGCTGGGCGGCGCGCCGGTGCTGCACCTGGACGACATCGCCAGCCACGACGAGCTGTTCGGCTGGACCGGGCGGCTGCTGGGTCAGGTGATCGAACCTCTGCGGCGCGGCGACACGGCGCACTACGCGCCCTACGACTGGCGGACCCGGCGCTTCACCGCGCCCCGCGCCCTGCCGCCCGCCCCGGTCGTCCTGGTCGAGGGGGTGGGCGCCGGCCGCCGGGACCTGCGCCCGCACCTGGCCCTGCTGCTGTGGATGGACCTGCCGCCCGAGGAGGCGTGGAGCCGCGGCCGGGCGCGCGACGGGACGGAACAGCGGACGTTCTGGGACGGATGGATCCCGGCGGAGCGCCGGCACTTCGCCGATGACCCCTCACGCCCCTTCGCGCGCCTCCTGGTACGCCAGAGGGATGAGGGGTACGAGGTGCGTCCGGGGCCTGCCGGACCCGTGAATCCCGGCACTCTTTGTCACACTGAGTGACAGCTCCCCCGCAATGTGTTGAAGTTGTGAAGGCCGCGCTCGGGCGGCTCGCTGGAGTACCCCAACTCCGCTTGACCCAGGGGCCGTACAGGTCTTACGTTCTGAATGTGCGGTCTTTCGGGATCGCCCGCAGACACGAAGCCCCCGGTTGTTCCCCCGTGACCGGGGGCTTCGTTCTGCCCAAAACTCTGATTTCGACTGCTCCGCGGCGCTCTCCGGTCACACTCGGTCACCGCACGGTATGCGCCCCGTCCGCTCCCACCTCGGGAAACGGCCTGCCCCGGCACCCTTCGGAGGGAAGACCGCCGCGGGTACGATGCCCTCGGTGTGCGACCTACGGACGGCCGCTGCGCGCACCTTGCAACTCCGGTCGCCCGTACAGCGGTTGGAGTGGAGGGCCGGCGGGCGACGGCCCGGTGGCATACCGACGGGGGCACGGTTCGTGGGGGACGTGATGGACTTCGGCACGCAGGGGCCGCAGGCCCCGGCCGACCTCGCCTGGCTGCGCGGCGTGGACGCCTACACCATGGGGGCCTATCCGCAGGCCGAGGAGGAGTTCCGGACCGCGGTGCGCATCGATCCCTCGATGGCCGACGGCTGGCTGGGGCTGCACGCGCTGCGCGTCGACACCACCAACGCGCTGCTCCGGATGTTCCGGCACCGGGACCGCTTCGGCGAACAGCGCACCCGGCACCGTCGTACGCTCAACTCCTGGTACTGGCTGGGCTGGTGGGTCCAGCCCGTGCTGGAGAGCCCGCGCGACCTGCTGCTCGCGCACGCCTCGCACTGGCTGGACGGCCGCCACGTCCCGGAACTGGACCGGGCACTCGCCGGGCTGCCACCGGTGGACACCGACGCCCAGGTCCGCTTCCTGCACGCCTGCCGCGCCTACCTCGTCAAGGACTGGGAACAGCTCGTCCGGCACACCGATCCCCTGCTCGGCGACCCCCTGCTCGGCATCGAGGCCGGCCTGTTCAGCGGAATGGCCCGGGTGCGGCTGGAGATGTACGGACAGGCCGAACCGCTGCTGTCGGCCGCGCTCATGCGGTGCCGCAGCGAGCAGCCGCAGCGCAAGGAGCTGCGCTACTGGCTGGCGCGGGCCCACGAGGGCACGGGCCGCAGCGCCGCGGCCCTCCCCCTGTACCGTGCCGTGCACCGCGTCGACCCTGCCTTCATGGACACCTCGGCGCGGCTCGCGGCCATCGCCGAGAGCGACGGCTACGACGAGCCCGCCGACCTCGCGGGACTCGCCCCGGCCGGTGCCGGACCGGACGGCACGGACGGGCCCGACGGGCTCGATCCGCTCTTCGGCACCGAGGAACGCGATCTGAAGCTCTCCGACCCCGAGCCGCCGCCGTCCGGCGCGCTTCCCTCGCTGACCGGTCCGCCGGTGCGCAAGCGGGACGGCGCACCGGACCCGTCACTGCCCGCCGGGCCCACGGACCCGGCGTTACTGGAGGAAGCGCTCGCCGAGCTGGAGCGCATGGTGGGTCTCGAGCCGGTGAAACGGCAGGTGAAGGCCCTGTCCGCGCAGCTGAACATGGCGCGGCTGCGGGCCGGGCAGGGCCTGCCGGTCCAGCCGCCCAAACGCCACTTCGTCTTCTCCGGCCCCTCGGGCACCGGCAAGACCACCGTGGCCCGCATCCTGGGCCGCGTCTTCTACGCCCTCGGCCTGCTGGGCGGCGATCACCTCGTCGAGGCGCAGCGGGCCGACCTGGTCGGCGAGTACCTGGGCCAGACGGCCGTGAAGGCCAACGAGCTGATCGACTCCGCCCTCGGCGGTGTGCTGTTCGTCGACGAGGCGTACTCGCTGTCCAACTCGGGGTACGGCAAGGGAGACGCCTACGGGGACGAGGCGTTGCAGGTGCTGCTGAAGCGGGCCGAGGACAACCGCGATCACCTGGTGGTGATCCTCGCCGGTTACCCGGAGGGCATGGACCGGCTGCTGGCCGCCAACCCCGGGCTGTCGTCCCGCTTCACCACCCGCGTGGACTTCCCGTCGTACCGGCCGCTGGAGCTGACCTCCATCGGGGAGGTGCTCGCCGCCGAGAACGGGGACGGATGGGACGAGGAGGCGCTCGACGAGCTGCGGTCGATCGCCGGGCACGTGGTCGATCAGGGGTGGATCGACGAGCTGGGGAACGGGCGGTTTCTGCGGACGCTGTACGAGAAGAGCTGTGCGTATCGGGATCTGCGGTTGTCCGGGTACAGCGGGGCATTGACGCGGGACGATCTGGCGACGTTGCGGTTGCCGGATCTGATGCAGGCGTACGGGGAGGTGCTGTCGGGGCGGGGTCCGCAGGACCCTCCGGGGGTGTAGCCGCGGGGGCCCGGCGGGGGTGCGGGCGTGCTCGCCCGGGGCGTTGCCAGGTGCCGGATGGGCGGCTCCGGGTGGGTTTCGCTCGCCCCGCCGAGGGGTGCCTCCCCCGCTCTCGGCTTCTCCCCCACGCTCGGCCGCGCTCGCGCGGGGGGACCCCCATGAGCGGGGAGACCCCCACCGCGGTCAGGCACTGGGGGAGGCACTGCTGCCCGCAGCTACGACGGCTGCGGCTGGGCCAGTGCCTCCTCCGGGGCTCCGCTCGCCCGCTGTTCCGCCACCACCGGCGCCTGCCGGTGGGCCGGGTCACGGACCTCGCCGACCAGGAGTTCGAGTACGTCCTCCAGTGCGACCAGGCCCAGGACCCTGCCGGACGCGTCGGCCACCTGGGCCAGGTGGGTCGCGGCGCGGCGCATGACGGTGAGGGCGTCGTCGAGCGGCAGTTCCGGGCGGAGGGTCGTCATCGGGCGCCACAACTGCTGGGGCACCGCGCGCTCGGAGTCCTCCACGTCGAGGACGTCCTTGACGTGCAGGTATCCCATGAAGGCGCCGGTGTCCGCGGCGACCGGGAAGCGGGAGTACCCGGTGCGGGCGGTGAGCGCGACGATCTCGCCCGGCGTGACCGAGGGGCTGACCGTCACCAGGGACTCGCGCCCGAGGAGCACGTCGGTCACCGGGCGGGAGCCCAGTTCCAGGGCGTCCTCCAGGCGCTCCTGCTCCTCCGGGTCGAGCAGGCCGGCCTGCCCGGCGTCCTCGACCAGCCGGTTGAGCTGCTCGCTGGTGAAGACGGCCTCGACCTCGTCCTTCGGCTCGACGCGGAACAGCCGCAGGATGCCCTGGGCGCAGGCGCCGAGCGCGAAGGTGATCGGCTTGCAGAGGCGGGCGAAGGCGACCAGGCCGGGGCTCAGCCACAGCGCGGCCTTCTCGGGGGCGGCCATCGCGAGGTTCTTCGGGACCATCTCGCCGATGACGAGGTGGCAGAAGACGACGGCGGCCAGCGCGATGACGTAGCCGAGCGGGTGGATCATGCCGTGCGGCAGGTGCATCCACTCGAAGACCGGCTCCAGCAGGTGGGCGACCGTGGGCTCGGCGACCGCGCCGAGCGTCAGCGAGCAGACGGTGATGCCGAACTGGGCGGCGGCCATCATCTGCGGCAGCCGCTCCAGCCCGTACAGCACCTGCCGGGACCGGGCGGTGCCGAGCGGCTCGATCTGGCTGCGGCGCACGGAGACGAGCGCGAACTCGGCGCCGACGAAGAAACCGTTGGCGAGCACGAGCAGCGCGGCGAACAGGAGTTGCAGGACGCTCATCGGGCGGCCTCCAGCAGCGACGCCGGTGCCGTCCGCACCAGCCGTATCCGCTCGGCGCGGTAGTGGCCGACCTGCCGGACCGACAACCGCCAGCCGGGCAGTTCCGCGCGGTCCCCGACGGCCGGAATGCGGCCGAGCAGGTCGGCGACCAGGCCGGCGACCGTCTCGTACGGTCCCTCGGGCGTCTCCAGGCCGATGCGGCGCAGGGCGTCGACCCGGCAGCTGCCGTCGACGTCCCAGGCGGGCCGGCCGTCCTCGGGCGGGGCGGGGGCGAGTTCGGGCACGTCCAGGCCGTCGTGCTCGTCGCGGACCTCGCCGACGATCTCCTCGACGATGTCCTCCAAGGTGACGACACCGGCGGTGCCGCCGTACTCGTCGACGACGACCGCGATGGGCTGCTCGCTGCGCAGCCGGGTGAGCAGCGGCCGTACCGGCAGGGTCTCGGGGACGAGCAGGGCCGGGCGGGCGATACGGCCGGCGGGGGTGCGCAGCCGGTCGTGCACGGGGACCGCGAGGGCGTCCTTGAGGTGGACCATGCCGACGATCTCGTCGATCTTCTCCCGGTAGACGGGGAAGCGGGACAGACCGGTGGCGCGGGTCAGGTTGACCACGTCCTCGGCGGTCGCCGAGGACTGCAGGGCGCTGACCTTCACGCGGGGGGTCATGACGTGCTGTGCGGTCAGTTCGCCCAGGGACAGGGTGCGGACGAAGAGTTCCGCCGTGTCCTGTTCCAGGGCGCCGGCCCGGGCGGAGTGCCGGGCGAGGGAGACCAGTTCGCCGGGGGTGCGGGCGGAGGCCAGCTCCTCGGCCGGCTCGATGCCGAGCATGCGCACGAGCCGGTTGGCGACGGTGTTCAGCGCGGAGATCACGGGGCGGAACAGCCGCGCGAAGACGTGCTGCGGGCCGGCGACGAAGCGCGCGACGTGCAGCGGCTTGGACACCGCCCAGTTCTTGGGCACGAGCTCGCCGATCACCATCTGCACGGCCGAGGCCAGCAGCATGCCGACGACCACCGACACGCCGGACACGGCGCCGTCGGGGACGCCGATCGCGGTGAACGGGCCGTCCAGCAGCCGGGCGAGGGCCGGTTCGGCGAGCATGCCGACGACGAGGGAGGTGATGGTGATGCCGAGCTGGGTGCCGGAGAGCTGGAAGGACAGCTCCTTGAGGGACTCGACGACCCGGCGGGCACGTCGGTCGCCGTCGGCGGCGGCCTGTTCGGCGTCCGGCCGTTCGACCGTGACGAGGCCGAACTCGGCCGCGACGAAGAAGCCGTTGGCCAGGATCAGCAGGAACGCGGCTGCCAGCAGCAGCAAGGGGGTGGTCATGATGCCGCCGCCTCCGCAGGGACGCGCACCTCGGGGGTGCGGTCCGCGCTATGTCGGCAGGGGGCGGCGCAGGTACTACAGGACGATCCGTCCATCGCCGGAGGGAGTCACTCCTCGGGTAGCAGGAACCCCCGCGCACCGGGCGGAGCGACAGGGGCGGAGCCGCGACGACCGCGTCTCCGTTCCCAGATTAATCACGAAAAGGGGGTGTGCGGCAGGGTGGACGCCGCCGAGCCGGTCCCCGGTTGCTCCGGAGGGAGTCCCGGGGGCGTACGCGGTCAGCCGCGCGGTGCCTCGGGCCCGGCGGCGGAGCGGGCCTCCACCAGGGCGCGCAGGGCACGTGCGTCGGCGATGGCACGCTGCTTGGCGATGCCCGGCTGGATGCCGAGCACGGGCAGGCTGGTGCCGTCGCTGAGGTCGAGGAACACCCACGGGTCGCCGGCGCGGAGGTTGACCCGGAGGATCTCCGGCCACTCCAGGCGCCGCTTGGCCGTCAGGTTGACGACGGTGACGCCCGACTCGTCGGCGACGACCTTGGGCCGGGACAGCAGCAGCAGGACGCCGGCCAGGAAGAGGGCCGTCAGCACGAAGCTGAGGCGCTCCCCCGGGCCGAGGCCGTTGAGCAGCATGCCGACCGCCGACACGGTCACGACCGTGGCGACGGCAAGGCCGACGAGGACGGCGCGGGTGCGGCCCGGCCGGAAGGTGACGGGCAGGGCGGGCAGGTCCGGTCCGGCGCCCGACGGTGCGTCCGACATGGTGTGTGTGCTCCGGGTCACGCTGGAGGGCGGCGGGTCAGGGACTGCGGGTCAGAGACGGCAGGCGTGGATGGCCGTGGTCAGGATGGCCCGGGCGCCGATGTCGTACAGGTCGTCCATGATCCGCTGGGCCTCCTTGGAGGGGACCATGGCGCGGACGGCGACCCAGCCCTCGTTGTGCAGCGGGGAGACGGTCGGGGACTCCAGGCCGGGGGTGAGCGCGACGGCCTTCTCCAGCTGCTCGACGCGGCAGTCGTAGTCCATCATCACGTACGTCCGGGCCACCAGGACGCCCTGGAGGCGGCGCAGGAACTGCTGGACCTTGGGCTCCTCCGCGTCGGCTCCGGTACGGCGGATCACGACCGCCTCGGACTTCATGATGGGCTCGCCGAAGACCTCCAGGCCGGCGTTGCGCAGCGAGGTGCCGGTCTCGACGACGTCGGCGATGACCTCGGCGACGCCCAGCTCGATCGCGGTCTCGACGGCGCCGTCGAGGTGGACGACGGAGGCGTCGACGCCGTTCTCGGCGAGGTGGCCCGCGACGATGCCCTCGTAGGAGGTGGCGACGGTCCTGCCCTTGAGGTCCTCGATGCCGCTCGCGGTACCCGGCTTGGCGGCGAAGCGGAAGGTGGAGCGGGCGAAGCCGAGCGGGAGGATCTCCTCCGCGCGGGCGCCGGAGTCGACCAGCAGGTCGCGGCCGGTGATGCCGATGTCGAGGCGGCCGGAGGAGACGTAGATCGCGATGTCGCGGGGGCGGAGGTAGAAGAACTCCACCTCGTTCACCGGGTCGACGATGCGCAGTTCCTTGGACTCGCGGCGCTGCTGGTAGCCGGCCTCATGCAGCATCTCCCCCGCGGGGCCTGACAGGGAACCCTTGTTGGGGACGGCGATGCGCAGCATGAGGTCGGCTTCCTTTGTGTGAAGGGGTGCAGGGGAAAGCTGTGGGCTTCAGAGGTGGGCGTAGACGTCGTCCAGGGAGATCCCGCGGGCGACCATCATCACCTGGACGTGGTACAGCAGCTGGGAGATCTCCTCGGCCGCCGCCTCCTTGCCCTCGTACTCGGCGGCCATCCAGACCTCGGCGGCCTCCTCGACGACCTTCTTGCCGATGGCATGGACCCCCTTGTCCACCAGTTCGGCGGTGCGGGAGGTGGCGGGGTCGCCGTTCGCGGCCTTGTGCTGGAGCTCGGTGAAGAGCTCCTCGAAAGTCTTCTTGGACATGGTGGCGCCCACTTTACGCGTAGTACCGACCGGCCTAACGCCACGGTTCGGATACTGAGCGGAGCGTGGCCGCCGTGGCGACGGCCGCGGTCACCGCCTCGTGACCCTTGTCCTCGGTGGAGCCCTCGATGCCGGCCCGGTCCAGGGCCTGCTCCTCGGTGTCGCAGGTCAGCACGCCGAACCCGACGGGCACGCCGGTGTCGACGGAGACCTGGACCAGGCCCTGGGTCACGCCCTGGCACACGTAGTCGAAGTGGGGGGTGCCGCCGCGGATGACGACGCCGAGAGCGACGATCGCGTCGTAGCCGCGGCCCGCGAGGACCTTGGCGACCACCGGGAGCTCGAAGCTGCCGGGGACCCTGAGCAGGGTCGGCTCGTCGATCCCCAGCTCGTGCAGGGCGCGCAGGGCGCCGTCCACCAGTCCGTCCATCACCTTGTCGTGCCACTGTGCCGCGATGACGGCGACCCGCAGGTCACCCACGTTGCGTACGGACAGCTCCGGTGCACCCTTGCCGCTCACGTGTCTCCTTGAATCCTTGCTCGCTGCGCTTACTGGTTGCCGCAGGTGGACACGGGCGTCGTGTCCAGCCAGGGCAGGTCGTGTCCCATCCGGTCCCGCTTGGTGCGCAGGTAGCGGAGGTTGTGCTCGCCGGCCTGGACGGGCATCGGCTCCCGGCCGGTGACGTCGATGCCGTGCCGTTCGAGGGCGGCGGACTTGTCGGGGTTGTTGGTCATCAGCCGCACGGCGCGCACGCCGAGGTCGGCGAGGATCTGGGCGCCGGCGCCGTAGTCGCGGGCGTCGGCGGGCAGGCCGAGTTCCAGGTTGGCGTCGAGGGTGTCCCGGCCGCGCTCCTGGAGTTCGTAGGCGCGCAGCTTGGACATCAGGCCGATGCCGCGTCCCTCGTGGCCGCGGAGGTAGACCACCACTCCCCTGCCCTCGGCCTGGATGCGGTCGAGGGAGGCGTCCAGCTGGGGGCCGCAGTCGCAGCGCTGGGAGCCGAAGACGTCGCCGGTGAGGCACTCGGAGTGGATACGAACCAGGACGTCCTCGCCGTCGCCGATCTCGCCGTGGACGAGGGCGACGTGCTCGACGCCGTCGACCGTGGAGCGGTAGCCGTACGCCGTGAACTCGCCGTGCCGGGTCGGCAGGTGGACCTCGGCCTCGCGGCGGACGGTGGGCTCGGCGCTGCGGCGGTAGGCGATCAGGTCCTCGATGGAGATGATCGTCAGGCCGTGCTTGCGGGCGAACGGGATCAGCTCGGGCAGCCGCAGCATGCGCCCGTCCTCGCCGGCGATCTCCACGATGGCGCCGGCCGGGCGCAGGCCCGCGAGGCGGGCGAGGTCGACGGCGGCCTCGGTGTGGCCGTTGCGGACCAGCACGCCGCCGGAGCGGGCGCGCAGCGGGAAGATGTGGCCGGGCCGGACCAGGTCGTCCGGCCCGGCGGTGCCGCTCGCCAGGAGTTGGAGGGTGGTGGCGCGGTCGGAGGCCGAGATGCCGGTGCTCACCCCGTGGGCGGCGGTGGCGTCCACGGAGACCGTGAACGCGGTCTTCATCGACTCGGTGTTGTCGTCGACCATCTGCGGGAGCCGGAGCCGGTCCAGTTCGTCGCCCTCCATGGGGGCGCAGATCAGACCGCGGCACTCGCTCATCATGAAGGCGACGATCTCCTCGGTCGCCTTCTCGGCGGCGATGACGAGGTCGCCCTCGTTCTCGCGGTTCTCGTCGTCGACCACGACGACCGGGCGGCCGGCCGCGATGTCGGCGATGGCCTGTTCGACGGGGTCGAGGGCGAGGTCCTCGGGGCCGTCGGGGGTGTAGAGGATGGGTGCCGTACTCATGCGGGCGCTCCTTCCGGGACGGGCCGCGTCGTGTTGCGGGAACGCAGCCACCAGTCGCGCAGGCCCCACAGGACGAGCGCGCCGTAGAGGACGTAGACGAAGCCGGAGAAGGCGAAGCCGTTGGCGAAGTTCAGCGGGACGCCGACCAGGTCGACGAGCAGCCAGGCGAACCAGAACTCGACCATGCCGCGGGCCTGGGCGTACATGGCGACGACGGTGCCGACGAAGATGTACGCGTCCGGCCACGGGTCCCAGGACAGGGTCGGGAAGGCGGTGAACAGGCCGCCGACCGCGAGGGTGCCGACGGCGGCGGCACCTGCCAGGGCGCCGCGTTCGCGCCAGGTGGCGAAGCGGACGGCGATCGATCCGTCCTGGCTCTGCTGCCGGCCGCGGTTCCACTGCCAGAAGCCCCAGGCGGCGACGACCATGACGACGATCTGCTTGCCGGCGCTGCCGGAGAGGTGGGCGGTGGCGAAGGCCGTGAAGAGGATCAGCCCGGAGACGAACTGCACGGGCCAGGTCCATATCGAGCGCCGCCAGCCGAGGGCGAGGCCGAGCAGGCCGATCACGTTGCCGATCATGTCCGACCACTTGATGTGCTGGTCGAAGAGCGTGAAGGCCTCAGAGTTGAGCCAGTTCACTTGGTGCCCCCCTGGGCGCCGAGCAGCCGCTCGACGTACTTGGCGATGACGTCCACCTCGAGGTTGACCGGGTCGCCGGGCTGCTTGTGGCCGAGCGTGGTCAGGGCGAGGGTGGTGGGGATGAGGCTGACGGTGAAGAAGTCGGGGCCGGCGTCGACGACGGTGAGACTGATGCCGTCGACGGTGATGGAGCCCTTCTCGACGACGTAGCGCGCCAGGCCGGCGGGCAGGGAGATCTTCACGATCTCCCAGTGCTCGGAGGGCTTGCGCTCGATGATCTCGCCGGTGCCGTCGACGTGGCCCTGCACGATGTGGCCGCCGAGCCGGGCGCCCACGGCGGTGGGGCGCTCCAGGTTGACGCGGGAGCCGACGGCGAGGACTCCGAGGCTGGAGCGGTTCAGGGTCTCGGCCATCACGTCGGCCGTGAACTCGTCGCCGTCGTGGTCGACGACGGTGAGGCAGACGCCGTTGACGGCGATGGAGTCGCCGTGCCGTGCCCCCTCGGTGACCACGGGGCCGCGCAGACGGAAGCGACAGGCGTCGTCGAGGGTCTCGACAGCGGTGATCTCGCCCAGCTCTTCGACGATTCCGGTGAACACTTCCCGGGTCCTCCTGCCTCTTCGGGCACGGACTCCGGGGCTGCCGACGAACGACAGAAAGGACGAACGAGGACACCGGGAGCGACGCCGGACGGGGCCCGCCCGTGACGGACGAGCCCAGAGATCGGCGGCGCGCACGTATGCTCGCCCGCCGCGCACTGCCTCCCATCCGGACTTTAACCGTCGGTCCAGGAATTTCACCTGGTCAACCGGCCGCTGGAAGCGACCGGGTCGCGGACTGTAACCGCCGGTTCGGACTTTCACCGACCCCGGAGTGCGCTGCTTCTGGTACAGGGCCAGTGTGCCACGACCGGCACACACTCAAGCCGACGGAGGGTGTGGGGTGGCTCACAGAGCGCTTCGACGGGTCGTCCGGTCGCGGTACACCCACCGCCGCGCGTACCCAACTCCCCAACCGTCCCACCCTCTTGAGATTGGTCCATACCTATTGACTCACTGGTCTAGTCCTCTCTAGGGTCTGCGCAACTTCCGTGGAGAGGAACCGACTGTGCCTTCCCCCTCACGCTCCAGAACCCGCCACCGGGCGAGACCGGCCCTGTTCGCCGGCGCCGCCGCCGTCGCCGGCCTGGTGCTCGCCGGACTCCCGGCGACCGTCTCGCACGCCGCCGACCAGGAGACCTGTCGCCCCGACGGGCTCTACCGGACACCCGGAGTCGACGTCCCCTACTGCTCGGTCTACGACGCCGAGGGCCGGGAGAAGATGGGCGCCGACCACCCGCGGCGGGTGATCGGCTACTTCACGGGCTGGCGCACCGGCAAGGACGGCAAGCCCGCCTACCTGGCCTCCGACATCCCCTGGGACAAGGTCACGCACATCAACTACGCGTTCGCGCACATCGACGGGGCCAACAAGCTCTCCGTCGGCTCGGACGGCGCGACGAACCCCGCGACGGGGATGACGTGGCCGGGCGTCGGCGGCGCCGAGATGGACCCGGGCCTCCCCTACAAGGGCCATTTCAACCTGCTGAACAAGTTCAAGAAGCAGCACCCGAACGTCAAGACGATGATCTCGGTGGGCGGCTGGGCCGAGACGGGCGGCTACTTCAAGGACGACGGCACGCGCGCGGACTCGGGCGGCTTCTACTCGATGGCCACCAACGCCGACGGCTCGGTCAACCAGGCCGGCATCGACACCTTCGCGGACTCGGCCGTCGACTTCGTCCGCAGGTACGGCTTCAACGGCGTCGACATCGACTACGAGTACCCGACGACGATGAAGGACGCGGGCAACCCGCTCGACTGGTCCTTCGCCAACGGCCGCCGGGCCGGGCTGGTCAAGGGCTACGCGGCGCTGATGAAAACGCTCCGCGAGAGGCTCGACCGCGCGGGGGCCGCGGACGGCAGGCACTACCTCCTCTCCGTCGCCGCGCCGTCCTCCGGATACCTGCTGCGCGGCATGGAGACCTTCCAGGTCCAGAAGTACCTGGACTACGTCAACATCATGTCGTACGACCTGCACGGCGCCTGGAACGAGTACGTCGGCCCCAACGCCTCGCTCTTCGACGACGGCAAGGACGCCGAACTCGCCGCCGCGGGCGTCTACTCCACGTCCCAGTACGGCGGCATCGGCTACCTCAACACCGACTGGGCCTACCACTACTTCCGCGGCTCGATGCCGGGCGGGCGCATCAACATCGGGCTGCCGTACTACACGCGGGGCTTCAAGAACGTCACCGGCGGCACCGACGGGCTGTGGGGCAGGGCCCCCGCCACGAACTGCCCGGCGGGGTCCGGTCTGACCAAGTGCGGTGACGGCGCGGTCGGCATCGACAACCTGTGGCACGACCTGGACGGCAACGGCAAGGAGTCGCCCGCCGGGTCCAACCCGATGTGGCACGCCAAGAACCTGGAGAAGGGCGTCGTCGGCGACTACCTGACCGACTACGGCTTCCCGGCCGGAACCAGGCTGACCGGGACCTACGCCCGCAAGTACGACGCCACGCTGGTCGCGCCGTGGCTGTGGAACGCGGAGAAGAAGGTCTTCCTGTCCACCGAGGACGAGCAGTCCGTCAAGGCCAAGGCGGACTACGTCGTGGACCGCGGCATCGGCGGCACGATGGTGTGGGAGCTCGCGGGCGACTACGCCTGGAACGCGGGCACGGGGCAGTACGAACCGGGCTCGACGCTGACCAGCACGATGTACGACACCTTCAAGTCGGCCTCCCCGTACGGGGCGAAGCGGTCCGCGGCCGGTCTGCCGGCCGAGGCGCTGGACATCGGCGTGGAGTTCGGGCAGTTCCCGCTCGGCGACTCCAACTACCCGATCGGCCCGAAGCTGAAGATCACCAACAACTCGGGCACGACGCTGCCCGGCGGCACGGAGTTCCAGTTCGACTACGGCACCTCCGCGCCCGGCAACGCCAAGGACCAGTCCGGCTGGGGCACCACGGTCATCCGCAGCGACCACACGGGCTCCAACGTCGGCGGGCTGAAGGGCGACCACCACCGTGTCTCGCTGAAGCTGCCGGCCTGGCAGTCGCTGGCGCCGGGCGCCTCCGCCACGGTGGACTTCGTGTACTACCTGCCGGTGTCGACGCCGTCGAACTGGACGGTGACGTTCGGCGGGAAGTCGTACGCCCTGGCCGGTGACCTGGCCCGGGGCACCACCGTGGTGAAGCCCGGTACGCCGACCCCGACGCCCACGCCGACGGGCACCGGGTCCCCGGGCCCGACCCCCGGCCCGACGGGCGGCACCGGTCAGTGCGCCGCACCGGCCTGGAGCGCGGCCGACTCGTACGGCGGGGGCATCACGGTGTCCCACGGGGGGCACTCCTGGAAGTCCAAGTGGTGGACGAAGGGCGAGGAACCCGGCACCACCGGGGAGTGGGGCGTCTGGCAGGACCTCGGCGCCTGCTGAACCCCCCGCAGGACCGGCCCGGCGGCGGTGACGACGGCCCTTGCCCGCCGTCGGGCCACCCAAACGCGGCAACGGGCCGGTCCGGCCCGGTGTCACGTTTTCGGCGTGCTGTTCCGTCCAAGCCGACGACAGGGTGTTCCACTCGGGGACACCACCCGTTCGAAGGGGCTGAACAGCATGACCACGATCCTGGTGACCGGCGGCACCGGCACCCTCGGCCGGCTCGTCACCGAGCGGCTGCGCGGGGACGGGCACGAGGTGCGGGTGCTCAGCCGGCACGCCCAGCCGTACGCCGTCGACCTGCGCAAGGGCGGCGCCGGCCTGGACACGGCGCTCGACGGCGTCGACACGGTCGTGCACTGCGCGACCACGCAGACCGGCGGGGACGAGCGGGCGGCCACGAACCTGCTGGCGGCGGCCCGACGGGCCGGGGTACGGCACCTGGTGTACATCTCGATCGTCGGCGTCGACCGGGTGCCGCTCGGCTACTACCGCGCCAAGCTGGCCGTCGAGCGGCTCGTCGAGGAATCCGGGCTCGGCTGGACGGTGCTGCGGACGACGCAGTTCCACGACCTGGTGGTGCGGCTGCTGCAGGGCCTGGCCAAGCCGCCGGTCATGCTGGTGCCGGCGAAGGTCGCCGACCAGCCGGTCGAGGTGCGGGAGGTCGCGGACCGGCTCGCCGAGCCGGCGGCCGGCGAACCCGCCGGGCGGCTCCCGGACCTGGGCGGTCCGCAGGTGCGGAGCTTCGAGTCGCTCGCCCGCGCCTACCTGGCGGCCACGGGACGCCGCCGGACCGTAGTGAACGTGCCGCTCGCCGGGAAGACCTACCGTGCGTTCCGCTCGGGCGGCCACCTGGCACCGGAGAGGGCGCTGGGCAAGGGCACCTTCGAGGAGTACCTGACCGCACGGTTCGGGCGCGGGGCCGGGGGTGCGCGGCGCGACTGAGCGGAGCAGGCCGCTGCACGGGGCCGACGGGGCGCGGGCGACGCCGCTGGTGGGAGCACGGCGTCCCCGGGCGGCCGGGGCTGGGGGTGTCGTTCGGATCAGGCCGACTCCAGGCAACGGTGCCTCGCAACCGGCCCGAGCGGGGACTGGTGCGTGCAGCCGCAAGGCGGAGGAGGGTGCCAGGGCGGAGCCCCGGCAACCGACGACAACGCCGCGGATGCGCGTGCCAGACCCCGCGACCCCGGCACGGTCCACAGAGGCCCCTAGCGCTCCGGTGGTCCGAACAGGTCGTCCTGGGCGCGGTCCCGGGCCGTCAGCAGCGCCCCGCGCAGTACGGCGCCGCCGCCCAGGGTGCCGGCGCGCACCTCGGTGGCGAGCGGTGACATCCGGGCGAGGCGGTCCTGCACGCGGGCGGCGAGTGTGCCGCCGCCCGCCCGCCCGGTCTCGCCGGCGAGCACGACACAGCCGGGGTCCAGGACGGAGACGACGGCGGCGGCCCCGAGCGCGATCCGGTCGGCGAGGACGTCGAGGAACCGCCCGGCCGACGGGTCGGTGCCGGCCCCGCGTACCGCCGCCCGCACCAGCGCGGCCGCGTGCGGCTCCCCCGCCACGGGGTCCGCCGTCACGCCGTGCCGCGCCGCGAGGGCGGCCACCGCCGCCGCCCCGGTCACGGAGTGGAAACCGCCCTCGCAGTCGGTGGCCGACGGCACGCCCGACGTGCCGGGCACCGGCAGGAAGCCCAGCTCGCCCGCGCCGCCGGAGACGCCGCGCCGCAGGACGCCGTCGAGGACGACCGCGCCTCCGACGCCCAGACCGAGCCACAGCAGGACGAACGTGTCCCGGTCGCGGGCCGCCCCGTCGCGCTGCTCGGCCAGGGCGGCAAGGTTGGTCTCGTTCTCGACGCCGACCCGCGCCCCGGGCAGCCGCTCCCGCAGCGCGGCCACCAGGCGGCGGTGCCACTCGGGCAGGCCGGTGGAGTCGTGGAGTTCACCGCTGGCCGGGTCGATCAGGCCGGGGGCGCCGACGCAGACGGTGTGCAGCCGGTCGGCGCCCGCCTCCTTCGCCGCGCGCTCGACCAGGCTGACCGCCTGTTCCACCGCGGGGCCCGTACCGGTGCCGTCGCCGATCGGCACGGACGCCTCGGTGAGGACCCGGCCGAGCAGGTCCGACACGAGGACGGAGACGCTCTCGGTGCGCACGTCGAGGGCGGCCAGGTGGGCCCGGCCGGCGACGATGCCGTACAGCCTGGCGTTCGGCCCGCGGCGCTGCTCTCCCGACTCCCCGGTCACCTCGATCAGACCGGAGGCGGTGAGGCGTTCGACGAGGTCGGCCACGGTGGGCCGGGAGAGGCCGGTCAGCTGCTTCAGCTGGGTGGCCGTCAACGGGCCCTCCTGCTGGAGCAGACGCAGGGCGAGCCGGTCGTTGATGGCCCGGGCGGTGCTCGGGGATGCGGGCATGCCGGGATCCTTCCAGATCGACGGGCGGAGGGTCGCGCCGAGAACTCACTATCTATCAGGCAGGGTTCCTGATAGTTTACGCGGCGCGACGGAGCAGGGGACCTGACCCGAGCCGATTTCGACGGAGGAGCCCAGAATGAGCGCAGTGGTCTACGCGCACAGTGAGGTGAGGCGCGCCCGGTACGCCGTGGCCGCCGTGTTCGCCGTGCACGGCGCGGTCACCGGCTCGTTCGCGACCCGGGTGCCGTGGATCCAGGACCACGCCGGGGTGAGCGCGGGCCAGCTGGGGCTGGCACTGGCGTTCCCCGCGCTCGGTGCCTCCGTCGCCATGCCGCTGGCCGGCAGCGTCAGTCACCGCTTCGGCGCCCGCACCGCCCTGCGCGGCTTGCTCGCCCTGTGGACGCTGGCGCTGGTCCTGCCCTCCCTCGCCCCGAACCTGCTCACCCTGTGCCTCGCGCTGTTCGTCTACGGCGCCTCGGCGGGCATGTCGGACGTGGCGATGAACGCGCTCGGTGTCGAGGTGGAGAACCGGCTGAACAAGTCGATCATGTCCGGGCTGCACGGCATGTGGAGCGCGGGAGCCCTGATCGGCTCGGCGGCCGGTACGCTCGCCGCCCATCTGGGCGCGGACGCGCGGCTGCACCACGTCCTCGCCGCGGGGGTGCTGACGGTGCTGGGACTGGTGGCCTGCACCTGGGTGCTGGACCTCCAGCCCGCCGAGGACGAGGACCCGCCGCCGCGGTTCGCGCTGCCGCCCAGGTCGGCGCTGCTGATCGGCGCGGTCGGGTTCTGCGCGGTGTTCGCGGAGGGCGCGAGCCTGGACTGGTCGGCGGTCTACCTGCGGGACCAGCTGGAGACCTCCGCCGGTCTCGCGGCGGCCTGCACCACGGGCTTCACGCTCACCATGGCCGTGGCCCGGCTCGCCGGGGACAAGGTCGTGGACCGCTTCGGCGCCGTGCGCACGGTCCGGGTGAGCGGCGTGCTGGCCACGCTCGGCGGCCTGCTCGTGGTCCTCGGCGGCCATCCGGCGGTGGCGATGACCGGCTTCGCGCTGATGGGCCTCGGCATCGCCGTGGTCGTCCCGCTGTGCTTCGCGGCGGCGGGCCGGGCCGGCTCCAACCCGAGCCTCGCCATCGCGGGCGTCGCGACCATCACGTACACGTCCGGACTGGTGGCGCCGAGTGCGATCGGCGGCCTGGCGCAGGCGACCAGCCTGGTGGTGTCGTTCGGCCTGGTGACCGTGCTGGCCTGCTGTCTGGTGGTGTTCGCGAAGGTCCTGCGCGCCGGCGACCGCAACCGGCCGAAGATCAGTCCGCCGAGCGCAGCAGTGCCCGACCGGCAGCCCTGAAGGCCTCGCTCCACGGCGCCGGGCGCAGCGTTGCGGAGTCCAGCCGGACCAGCACCCGGGTGCCGCGGGCGTACGTGGTGGCGCCGTCCGCCGAGCAGAACCGGAAGCCGTAGGTCAGTCCGGTCGTGCCGAGCCGCTCCAGCCAGAGGTGGACGGCGTACGCGCCCGGCTTCGTGACCGGCGCCTCGTAGCTGACCGTCAGCTCCTTGACCGCGTTGCAGGCGTCGCCGGCCGCCGCCCAGTCGCCCTCGAAGCGGAAGCCGTGCTCGGTCCACAGCTCGGCCCAGGCCCGCTCGACCATCACGGGGTAGCGGGCGTTGTGCAGCAGCCCGAGCGCGTCCAGGTCGTCGAAGTGGACGGTGACGGGGACGAGCCTGCCGTAGGACAGGGCGGGGGCGGCGGGGGCTTCGGCGGTCACGGGCGGGACTCCTGGTCTTGCTCGGCTGTGCTCACGTACGGCGGATCCCCTCCATCCTAAGCGGACGCTCAGCGGCGTCGGCGGTGGGGAAGCCCTGGTCAGCAGGGGGCGTGGCGCAGAGGACGGCCGGCTACCCCTGACAATGGTGCGGACAGTCCTCACGTACAGAAGAAAGCGAAACCTCACCATGGACCTCGGCGTGCGCTGGAAGCTGCACGGGGACGGGAAGGTTCCCGCCCCCGGAGCGGTGGTCCGCCCCGACGAACGGCTCTCGTGGCCCCGCACGGCCGGGCTCGGCGCCCAGCACGTGGTGGCCATGTTCGGGGCGTCCTTCGTGGCTCCGGTCCTGATGGGCCTGGACCCCAACCTCGCGATCATGATGTCGGGCGTGGCGACCGTCATCTTCCTGCTCGCCACCCGCGGCCGGGTGCCGAGCTACCTCGGCTGCTCACTCTCCTTCGTCGGCGTCGCCGCCGTGATCCGGGCGCAGGGCGGCACCAGTGCCACGGTCACCGGCGCGGTGCTCGTGGTCGGCGCCGCGCTGTTCCTGGTGGGTCTCGCGGTGCAGCGGTTCGGGGCGCGGATCATCCACGCCGCGATGCCGCCGATCGTCACCGGCGCGGTGGTCATGCTGATCGGCTTCAACCTGGCGCCGGTCACCGCCTCCACCTACTGGCCGCAGGACCAGTGGACGGCCCTGCTGGTGATGCTGTTCACCGGTCTGGCCGTGGTCTGCCTGCGCGGTTTCTGGTCCCGGATCGCGATCTTCCTGGGGCTGGTCTTCGGCTACGCGCTGTCCTGGGCCCTGGACCAGATCTTCGGGAAGATCCACTCGGTGGACGGCAGCGGCAAGGTCACCGACCACTGGCGGCTGGACTTCTCCGCCGTGGGGCACGCCGACTGGATCGGGCTGCCGTCCTTCCACGGGCCGAGCTTCGAGTGGTCGGCGATCCTGGTCGCCCTGCCCGTCGTCATCGCGCTGATCGCGGAGAACGCCGGGCACGTCAAGGCGGTCGGCGAGATGACCGGCGACTCCCTCGACGACAAGCTGGGCACGGCGATCTCCGCGGACGGCGTCGGCTCGATGCTGTCCACCGCGGTCGGCGGCCCGCCCAACACCACGTACTCCGAAAACATCGGCGTGATGGCCGCCACCCGGGTCTACTCGACGGCCGCCTACTGGGCCGCCGCCGGTTTCGCCCTGCTGTTCGGCATCTGCCCCAAGTTCGGCGCGGTCGTCGCCGCGATCCCCGGCGGCGTGCTCGGCGGCATCACGGTCATCCTGTACGGCATGATCGGCCTGCTCGGCGCGCAGATCTGGATCAACGCCAAGGTGGACCTGCGCAACCCGCTCAACCTGGTGCCGGCCGCCGCGGGCATCATCATCGGCGTCGGCAACGTCAGCATGAAGTTCACCGACACCTTCTCCCTCAGCGGCATCGCGCTGGGCACCCTGGTCGTCATCACCGGCTACCACGCCCTGCGCGCCTTCGCCCCGGCCCACCTCAAGACGCAGCAGCCGCTGCTGGACGAGGGGACGTCGTCCTACGACGCGGAGACGGACGAGGAGACGGACGAGAAGGCGGACCGGAAGCCCGGCGACGCCGGTTCTCAGCGCGCCAAGTCGTAGGCGTACGACGGGGTGAAGGTCCCCGGCGACCCCTTGCAGCCGTCCGACTCCCCCGGCAGCTTCACCCACAGGTAGGCGTCGATGCGCCCCATGCCGGTGCTCAGGGTCGGCGCGCGGCCCAGCTTGCGGCCGTCGGGGTCGCACCACTCGCCGTCGGGCGGGGCGCCGTTGCCGTTGCGGCTGGTGTCGATGACGGCGCCCAGGCTCGCCGGGCCGCCGAGGGCGTCGAGGACCGCGCGGTCGTGGGCGACCTCGTCGGCGGTGGTGTGGAAGTTGGAGACGTTGCTGAAGACGCCGTCCGAGGACTCGGCCGAGGCGGCACCGGCCTGCTTCAGCCACCCCGCCTGCTTGGCGGGCGTGTGCCAGCCGGAGTGGCCCGCGTCGAAGTAGACGCGCGCCTTCGGATCGGCTTCCTTCATGACACGGCCGGCCCGGGCCAGGGAGGCGAAGCGGTCGGCCCGCTCACCGGCGGACAGGCACTCGGCCTGGGCCACCGAGTCGGGCTCCAGGACGACGATGACCTCGCCGGAGCCCAGCCCCGCGGCGAACCGGTCGATCCAGTCGTCGTAGGCGTCGAGGTCCGGCGCCCCGCCCTCCGAGTACCCGCCGCAGTCGCGGTCGGGTATCACGTACGGCACGACCACCGGCACCCGGCCCTGGGCGGCTCCGCCCGAGGTGACCGCGCGGACCCGGGAGGTGATGTTCTCCGGCGAGAAGTCGGCGAACCACACCGCGGCCGGGTGGTCGGCTATGCGGGACTCGATGACGTCCTGGCGTGGGTCGTCGGGATGGGCCCGGACCCATTCGAGGACCTGGGAGTCGGGGTGCCGGTAGAGCCCGGCGGAGACCGCGGTGGTGCGGGGCTTCTTCCGTTCGGTCTTCTTCGGCGAGGGGCTGGGGCTCGCCTTCCTCGAAGCGGACGGCGAGGCGGAGACCGAGGGCGAGGGCGACGCCGAGGCGGACGGGGTCGGCGCGACGGGCAGGGAGTCCAGCCGCGGCGACCGCGTCATCTGCGGCCGTGCCTCGTCAGCGCCGCGGTCGTCGTCGCCGAGCGCGGTCAGCATGCCGGTCGCGGTACCGACCGCGACGACGACGGACGCCGCCGCGACCATCGCGCTGCGGCGGGCGGCACGCCTGCGCTCGGTCCTGCGAGCGGCCAGGCGCCGGGCACGAAGGCCTGACACGTACGGTTCCCCCTCCCCCGCACGGCGGGCGCGTTCCCCCGTTCTGGGGAAGCGTCGGGCCCGCCGGCACTCCCGTCACCCTAAAGCTGCGACCCTGCCGCCATGGCGCACTGCGAGCAAGTCCCGACGGCCGCCCGGACGGTGGACACGGTCCTCACCCGGATGCGCGCCCTCGACGCCACGCTGCCCGCGCGGGACGGGGTGGCCGTCTTCAACGGCGTCTACCTGGCCGTCACGGAGGCCCTCGACCGGCACATCGACCACGGTCTGTTCCCGGACGTCCGGGCCGCGATCGCGCTGGACGTGCGGTTCGCGGAGCGCTATCTGGCCGCCGTCGACGCCCTGGAGAGCGGGCGCCGGCCGCCCGCGTGCTGGCGGCCCCTGTTCCAGTTCCGCCGCCATCCCGGCGTACGACCGCTGCAGTTCGCGCTGGCGGGCATCAACGCGCACATCGGGCACGACCTCGCGCTGGCCGTGGTGGACACCTGTCGTACGCTCGGCTGCGAACCCGTCGACCTGGAGGACGAGTTCGACCGGGTGGGTGATCTCCTCGTGTCGCTGGAGGAGCGCATCCGCGACGAGCTGATGCCGGGTCCCGACCTCCTCCAGATCGCCGACCCGCTGACCCATCTGCTCGGCTCCTGGAGCCTGGAGCGCGCCCGCGACGCCACCTGGGCCGCGGCCCGGGCGCTGTGGGCGCTGCGCCGGATGCCCGACGTGGCCGGGGAGTTCACCGAGCGGCTGGACGCGGCGGTGGGCTTCGCGGGCCGCATGCTGCTCACCCCGCTGCCGGACTGACCCGGCCGGTGCTCCCGGTGCGTAACCCCGGAACTCCCGTGCATGCGCGGTACGTTGGCCCCTCGGGCAACATCGCACCCCGACTGCGAAGGAGCACCCAGGCATGACGACCCGGCTCGGACTCGGCCTCCCCCAGATGCGCCAGTACGACATCGGCAAGGACGTCCCGGACGTGGCACGCGCGGCGGAACGGATGGGCTACGAGAGCCTGTGGGTCTTCGAACGGGCCCTGTTCCCCGAGCCCGCCACCCAGGGGCTGTACGGCATCGAGGGCCTGCCCTGGCCCGACACGTACCGGAACGTGGCCGAGCCGCTGGTCACCCTGACGCTCGCCGCCGCGGTCACCGAGCGGGCCCGGCTGGGCACCAGCGTGCTGGTCGCCCCGCTGCACGTGCCGTTCCAGCTGGCGAAGTCGCTGGCCACGCTGGACGCGGCGAGCGGCGGCCGGGTGGTCGCGGGCTTCGGTACCGGCTGGTCCCACGACGAGTACGCGGCGGCGGCCGTACGGCCGTTCGCCGAGCGCGGCGCCGCCCTGGACGAGCTGATCGAGGTGTGCCGGGCGGTGTGGGGCCCGGACCCGGTGGTGTACGACGGGCACGTCACGAAGATCGCGTCCGCCGTGGTCGGCCCCAAGCCGGCCCGGCCGATCCCGATCATGCTGGCGGCGGGCAGCGGCCGGGCCCGGCGCCGGCTGGTCGACCACGCCGACGGCTGGCTGCCGACCGGCATGGGCGCCGAGGCCGTGGCCGAGCAGTGGCGCCTGCTGCGCGACCTCGCCGAGGAACGCGGGCGTACGGAGCCGATCCGGACGGTGCTGCGGGTCAACGCCCGCTACCGGGCGGCCGGCCAGGACGGCGCCGACCGCAGCCCCTTCCACGGCAGCGTCGACCAGATCGTCGAGGACCTGGCCGCCCACGCGGAGATCGGCCTCGACGAGATCCTCCTCGACCTCCAGGCCCCCCTGCGGGACGCCGAGGAGCTCAAGGACGTCGCCGCCGAGGTGTACGAGAAGGCCAGGGCGGCCGGGGTCTAGTCCTCGGGGAGCTCGACCGGGGCGATCTCGTCGTAGACGTCGCCCGGGCCGGGGTTGGTCGCGTCGGTCTCCCCGCCGAAGTGGTGCATGACGCCCCAGACCGCGTTCAGCGCGGTCTGGACGGCGCCCTCGGCCCAGCCGGCCGTCCAGGAGATGTCGTCGCCGGCCAGGAAGATGCCCCGCTTGTCCTCGGGCAGCTCCTCCTGCATGAAGTGCGTGAACAGGCGCCGCTGGTAGCGGTAGTGGCCCGGCAGGTTCGCCTTGAAGGCGCCCATGAAGTAGGGCTCGTTCTCCCAGGAGACCGTCACCGGGTTGCCGATGATGTGCTTCCGGATGTCGACCTTCGGGTAGATCTCGCCGAGCGACTTCAGCATGACCTCCATCCGCTCGTTCGCGGACAGCGGCAGCCACTTCAGGCTGTCGTCGCACCAGGTGTAGGAGAGGCAGATGACGGCGGGCTTGTCCGGGCCGTCGTCGAGCAGGTAGGTGCCGCGGGTCATGCGGTCGGTGAGCGTCATCGACATGACGTCCCGGCCGGTCTCCTCGTCCTTGTCCAGCCAGAAGGGCCGGTCCACGGGCACGAAGAGCTTGGAGCTCTCCATGTAGTGGGTGCGCTCGATCGCGGTCCAGTGGTCGATCGGGAAGAGCGAGTCGTCGCAGGCGATCTTGGAGAGCAGCATCCAGGACTGGGCGGTGAAGATCGCCGCCCGGTAGGTGCGGATGTCGCCGTCGGCGTCGGTCACGGTGATCCGGTTTCCGGCGGTGCGGGTCAGCCGGGTCACGGCCGGGCGCGGCTCGCCGTCCACGTGCAGGGACTTCAGCGAGGTCCCGTAGGGCCAGTGGACGATCTTCTCCGGCTCGCGCTCCCACAGGCGCAGCGGCAGCTGCTGGGAGCCGCCGACGATGCCGCGGTGGTGGTCGTCGGCCTCGGTGTAGACGACGCGGAGGATCTCCAGGATGGAGTTCGGGAAGTCGGTGTCCCAGCCACCGGTGCCGAAGCCGACCTGGCCGAAGATCTCGCGGTGCCGGAAGGACTTGAAGGCCTCGGAGTCGCAGAGGAAGCCGTAGAAGGTCTGGTTGTCGAGCTTCTCGACCAGCTTGGCCCAGATCTCGCGGATGCGCGGCACGTCGCGCTCGCGCAGGGCGCGGTTCATGTCGGAGAAGTCGGCGCCCTCCTCCAGGCACCGGGCCCAGGCGTCGGCGACGTCCCGGTAGACCTGCGGCAGGTCGTCGAGCGTCTCGGCGTAGTGCGACTCGCCCTTGAGGTCGACGACGGTCGAGGGCGTCGCCTCGGCGAGGGGGTTGGGGAAGGAGCGGGTCTCGAGCCCCACCAGGTCGATGTAGTGCTGGAGGGCGGTGGAGGACGGCGGGAAGCGCATCGCGCCCATCTCGGCGGTCAGCGAGGGGTCGCAGCCGTCGAAGCCGACGGTCCGCAGCCGGCCGCCGATCCGGTCCGCCTCGTAGACGACGGGCTTGAGGCCCATCTTCATCAGCTCGTAGGCGGCGACGATGCCGGACAGGCCACCGCCGATGACGGCGACCTCGCTGCCGTGCTCGGTCGCGGGTATCTGGCCGAGGCCGGCCGGGTGGGCGAGGAAGTCGTCGTACGCGTACGGGAAGTCCGGCCCGAACATGGTGATCGGCGGCTGCTGCTCGTCTGCGTGCTCGATCGCGTTGGGCACCGTGGACGTCATGGGGTACGGACTCCTTGCACAGGATGGAACGGGGGTGGCGGTGGGGGTTCAGACGAGGGACCCGTAGAGGCCGGGGCGGCGGTCCTTCAGATACGGGTTGGCCTCGCGTGAGGCGGCGAGGAAGGCCGGGTCGGCGTCGGCGAGGAGCAGTTCCCCGGTGCGCCCGGCCCGGGCGCGGGCGGTGCCGTCGGGGCCGGCGAGTACGGACAGCCCGACGAACTCGAACTCGCCCTCCGCGCCGACCCGGTTGACGTACGCCACGTACATCTGGTTCTCGAAGGCCCGCACGGGCACGACCGACTCGGCGACGAACTGGAACGGGTGCATCTGCGCGGTCGGCACGAGCAGCAGGTCGGTGCCGGCCAGGGCGTGGGCGCGCACGTTCTCCGGGAACTCGACGTCGTAGCAGATCATCAGGCCGACGGTCATGCCGTCCAGCTCGGCCTGCACGACCGGCTGCTCGCCGGGGACGAAGTGGTCGTGCTCGAAGCAGCCGAAGAGGTGGGTCTTGCGGTAGTTGGCGAGACGGGTGCCGTCGGCGGAGATCAGCTGGACGGAGTTGAAGACGCTCTCACCGGCCCGCTCGGGGTAGCCGTACGCGACGGCGAGGCCGTGACGCGTGGCGGTCTCCGCGATCGCGTCGGCGGCTTCGCCGTCGGCGGCCTCGGCGAGGCGGCCGATGTCGTCGCCGATCGCGTATCCGGTCAGGAACAGCTCGGAGGTGACGAGCAGCCCGGCACCCGCGGCGGCGGCGCGGCCCGCGGCCTCGTCGAGGACCTTGAGGTTCTCGACGGTGGAGCCGGGTCGGCCGGAGCTCTGGAGCAGGGCGGTGCGCATGCGTGTTCCTCACCGGGGGGAGGGGGTCGGGGGGCCAGATAGACGGTACGGTCGGCGGACTCGGCCGGACAAGAAGGAGCCGTTGCGCGCCGGTGAGCGGATCGTTGCGTCCGCCGGGCACCTGGCGGCGATTCGTTGCGCGCCTCGTCCGTCCGTCCCGGTCGGGTGCGGCCCGGCGCCGTCGGGCCCCGGGCGCGCGGACCCGATCCCGTCAGCCGATCGCCGGACTGCCGACAACACCCCGGCGATCCGCTGCGCCCGCACGGCCCCGTTCCCGCGCCCGTCCCTCCTCCCCGCGGCGCAGCCCCCGCCCGCCCTCCCCGCCGCGCGAGGGAGAGCGGCGCCGCCTCGGTGCGCTGTGGCGGGAGGGCCGCGCCGGAACAACGGTGACCGTTCAGTTCACCGGGTTCCGCCTGCGGAGAGGACCGCCGTGAGACGCCGTACGACGACCGCCGCGCTCACCGGCACCGCGAAGCCGTACCGGTCGGCAGGGGTGACTTCACGGTCGTGCCCTGGCGGCCGAAGCCGTGGTCCGGGTCCGGGCGGCCACCAGCACCACCGCCGTCAACAGGTACGGCACCGCGAAGACGGCGAACGCGGTGCCGTGCCCCGTCTCCGTCCCGACCACCGCGTACGCCCCGTACACCGCGACCGTGGCCAGCTCGGTGCCGAGCCCGGCCACGGAGGTGAGGGTCGCCCGGCCGGAGGCACCGATGCGTCGCTGGAGGCGTGCGTCGGCGAGCACGCTCGCCAGCTGGAAGCCGCCGAAGGCGACGGCGACCAGCGCCAGCCCCGGCGGCGTACCCGCGCCGGCACCCACGGCCAGGGCGAGCGCGGCACCGGCGAGCAGCCCGCCGAACCCCGCGTTGCCGAGCCGTTCGGCGGGTCCGGCCAGCAGGCCTCCGGCCGTGGCACCGGCCCAGATCAGCAGGAGCAGCCACGGCACGGTCGCCTCGGCCACGCCGGTGTCGCGCACCAGCAGGGGCGTGTACTCGTCGAGGGCGCCCCACACGGCCCCCACCGCCGGCACGAGCAGCAGCGCGCCGCGCACGGACCGGTCGGCGCGGGCCTCGGCGAGCCCGGACCGCAGGGTCGAGGCCCATCCGTCGCCGCCCGTCACCGGCGTACGGTGCTCGGGGAACCGGGTCGCCAGGGCCGCCGCCAGCAGGCAGACCAGGATGCTCGCCGCCCCCACGGCCGGGTAGCCGCCGTGGGCGAACACCGGCCCGGCCAGGCCCATCGCGGCCATCACGGCCACCAGCCCGGCCGAGCGGGCCCGGCCCATGACACGGGCGTACCGGTCGGCGGCGCCGAGCCGGTCGAGTTCGTCGTGGACCAGCGCCTCCAGCGCGCCGGACCCGAGCGCTCCCCCGGCGCCCCACAGGACGAAGCCGAGCGCGAACGCGCCGTAGGACGGGACGAGCACCCACAGGGCGAAGCCGGCGGCGGTGAGCAGCGGGCCGAGCCAGAGCAGCAGCCGCCGGGACACGGCGTCGGCCCAGGCGCCGGAGGGCACCTCCAGCAGGACGCCGGTGACCGACCACAGGGCGAAGAGTGAGGAGATCTGCCAGACGGACAGACCGGCGTCGCTGAAGAGCAGCGCGTACACCGGGTAGAGCAGGACGAAGTCGTCGAGGAACGCGTAGCCGTAGAGCGTGGCCGTCAGCCGCCGGTGACCGGCGGGCGGCACACGGGTGGGTGCGTGGGTCATGAGGCCTTCCCGAGGGAGCGGATCGGACACCGGAGGTACGGCGTCCGAGGCGGCCCTCGGGGGCGGGCACGGCTGGTGGATCAATGTCGCCAGGTCATGGCACCGATGGTAGACGGGACGGCACCCCGGGCGCAGCGCTTATGCGGGCGAGCCCGACGAGAAGCGCCGCAGCAGCGGCGAGAGCACCAGCACGGACTTGGTGCGTTCGACGAACGGCTCCCCGGCGATCCGCTCCAGGACGCGTTCGAAGTGCCGCATGTCGGCGGCGAAGACCTGGGCGATCGCGTCCGCGTCCCCGGTGACGGTGGACGCGGCCACGACCTCCTGGTAGCGCTCCAGTCCCCGCTGGATGGTCTCCGGCGAGGTGTTGCGGCGGCAGTAGATCTCGACGAACCCCTCGGTCTCCCAGCCGAGCGCGGCGGGGTCGACCCGCACGGTGAAGCCGGTGATGGCTCCGGTGGCGCGCAGCCTGTCCACGCGCCGTTTCACGGCGGGCGCGGACAGGCCGACCGACTGCCCGATGTCCGCGTAGGAGCGGCGGGCGTCCTCGGCGAGGGCGTGCACGATGCGTTCGTCGAGATCGTTCAGCACTGCGGGTCGTTCACTTCACTTCTGGTGCGCCCGGACCTCGGACGTGTCCGGCGTGGCGAGTCGGGAACGGCGATGGCCGTACACGAAGTAGAACACGAGCCCGGCGGCCATCCAGACACCGAAGACCACCCAGGTGATGGTGGACAGGCTGCCCATCATCCAGACGCAGAAGGCGAAGCCCAGCGCCGGCAGGACCGGGGACAGCGGCACCCGGAAGGTGCGGGGCATGTCCGGGCGGGACCGGCGCAGCACCACGACGGCCACGTTGACCAGGGCGAAGGCGAACAGGGTGCCGATGCTGGTGGCGTCGGCGAGCTGTCCCAGCGGGATGGCGGCGGCCAGGACTCCGCAGAACAGGGAGACGATCAGCGTGTTGGCGCGGGGCGCGCCGGTCTTCGGGTGGACCTTGGAGAACACCTTGGGCACCAGTCCGTCGCGGGACATGGCGAACAGGACGCGGGTCTGGCCGTAGAGGACGGTCAGCACGACGCTGGCGATGGCGACGACCGCGCAGAACGCCAGGAGGGTGCCCCAGAAGCTCTGCCCGGTGACGTCGGTCATGATCTGGGCGAGGGCGGCTTCGGAGTCGGTGAAGCCCTTCCACGGCTTGGCGCCGACGGCGACGGCGGCGACGAGGACGTACAGCAGGGTGACGATGACGAGGGAGAGCATGATCGCGCGGGGCAGGTCGCGCTGGGCGTTCTTCGCCTCCTCACCGGCGGTGGAGGCGGCGTCGAAGCCGATGTACGAGAAGAAGAGCGTCGCGCCGGCCGCGCTGACGCCGGCCATGCCGAGCGGCATGAAGTTCTCGTAGTTGCCGGAGCGGAAGCCCTGGACGCCGATGGCGCAGAACAGCACCAGCGCGGCGATCTTGACGACGACCATGACCGTGTTGGCGCGGGCGGACTCGCGGGCGCCGCCCAGCAGGAACGTCATGGCGAGGAGCACCACGATCAGCGCGGGCAGGTTGAAGATCCCGCCGTCGCCGGGCGGCGCCGAGAGGGCGTCCGGGATGGTGACGCCGATGGTGCCGTCGAGGAGTTCGTTCAGGTACTCGCCCCAGCCGACGGCGACGGCGGCGACGGAGACGCCGTACTCCAGGACCAGACACCAGCCGCAGATCCAGGCGACCAGTTCACCCATGGTCGCGTAGGCGTACGAGTACGAGGAGCCGGCGACCGGGATGGTGCCGGCCAGCTCGGCGTAGGACAGGGCCGAGAAGAGCGCCGTCAGACCGGCGATGACGAAGGAGAGGGTGACCGCCGGTCCGGCCTTGGGGACGGCCTCGCCGAGGACGACGAAGATGCCGGTGCCGAGGGTGGCGCCGATGCTGATCATCGTGAGCTGCCACAGGCCGAGGGAGCGGCGCAGGCTGCCGCCCTCGCCCTGGCCGCCCTCGGCGACCAGCCGCTCCACGGGCTTGCGGCGCATGAGGCGCGCGGCCAGCCCCGGGGACGTGGGGGTGACCGATGTGTCGTGGTGCGGGGGTGCGCCTTGGTCGAGCACGCGTTGACTCCTTTGTCGCTGCCGGTCGCGCCGCCCGGTTTCGGGCGCTCTCTCGCGGCGGGCTTCTGGAGCGGCGGGGACCGGCGGCGTCCCTCGCGGAAGCGGGAACCCACCGAGCGGGGTCCCCGCCACGCCACGTACAGCGAAGAACCCTATGAGCGCCGCGTTCCCCGGGTAATGCAGCAACCTTGCGCGTCTCCGCACGATCGTTGCGTTCGTCGGGGCGAGGCGTGTGTTCGTTGCGCGGGGACTGTCGAGCGTTGCACAGGGCCGGTTTCCGGGGGCGGACCGCAGGTGGAGCGGTGGTGGATCGAGCCTGGTCAGCGCCCGTCCGGATCGCCCGCGACGGCCCGCGCCTCGGCGGCGTCCGCGGCGTCGAAACCGATCTCGCCGGGCCGGCCGCGAGCGGCCTCCTGGGCGTCGATCCAGCGCAGGTGCGCCTCCCACGCGGCCTGCTTGCTGGTGCCCAGCGCGGCCCCGATCTGCGACCAGGAGGCGCCGGCCTCGCGGGCGGCGCGGACGGTGAGCTGACGGCCGTAGGCGGCCTTGCGGGCCACCACCTCGCTCAGGGCGAGCAGTTCCAGGAGCTGGGCGCGGTCCAGGGCCTCCTCGTCGCTGCCGTCCCCGGCCAGGGACTCCCGGGTGCGCAGCTCGTCGAGTCGGGCCACGGCGGTCAGCAGGGTGTACTGCGGCTCGATGCTCTGCGGTGTCGTCATGCGCCCAGCGTCTCGTCAGGATGGCTTGACGTCAAGCCATCCTGACGTGCGCGTAGCCGGGAACGACGAACGGCCTCCGCTCCTCCCGCGGGACGGGCGGAGCGGAGGCCGTACGAAACCCTGCGCGGATCAGCTCCAGCTGGCGTGCAGCGGCTTGCCCTCGGCGTAACCGGCGGCGCTCTGGATGCCGACGATGGCCTTCTCGGCGAACTCCTCCAGGGAGGCGGCACCGGCGTAGGTGCAGGAGGAGCGGACGCCCGCGATGATCGAGTCGATCAGGTCCTCGACGCCCGGCCGGGTCGGGTCGAGGAACATGCGGGAGGTGGAGATGCCCTCCTCGAACAGCGCCTTGCGGGCCCGGTCGTACGCCGACTCCTCCGAGGTGCGGTTGCGCACCGCGCGCGCGGAGGCCATGCCGAACGACTCCTTGTAGGGGCGCCCGTTGGCGTCGTGCTGGAGGTCGCCCGGGGACTCGTAGGTCCCGGCGAACCAGGAGCCGACCATCACGTTGGACGCGCCGGCCGCGAGGGCCATGGCCACGTCGCGCGGGTGGCGGATGCCGCCGTCGGCCCACACGTGCTTGCCGTACTTCTTCGCCTCGGCGGCGCACTCCAGGACGGCGGAGAACTGCGGCCGGCCCACGCCGGTCATCATGCGGGTGGTGCACATGGCGCCGGGGCCGACACCGACCTTGATGATGTCCGCGCCCGCCTCGATCAGGTCGCGCACGCCCTCGGCGGAGACGATGTTGCCGGCCACGATCGGCACCTGCGGGTCGAGGTCGCGCACCAGCTTGACGGCGCCGATCATCGACTCCTGGTGGCCGTGCGCGGTGTCGATGACGAGGGTGTCCACGCCCGCGTCGAGGAGCTGCTCGGCCTTGCCCGCCACGTCGCCGTTGATGCCGACGGCGGCGGCGATGCGGAGCCGGCCCTGTGCGTCGGTGGCCGGGGTGTACAGCGTGGCGCGCAGGGCGCCCTTGCGGGTGAGGATGCCGGCCAGGCGGCCGTCCTTGTCGACGGCGGGCGCGTAGCGGCGGTTGGCGGCGTCGAGGGTGTTGAAGGCCTCGCGCGGGTCCATGTCCGCGTCGATCAGGATCAGGTCCTTGGACATGACCTCTTCGAGCTGGGTGAAGCGGTCCACGCCGGTCAGGTCGGTGTCGGTGACCACGCCGACGGGCCTGTTGTCCTCGTCGACGACCACGCCGGCGTTGTGCGCGCGCTTGGGCAGCAGGGAGAGCGCGTCGGCGACGGTCTGGTGCGGGGCCAGCACGATCGGGGTGTCCAGGACGAGGTGGCGGCTCTTCACCCAGGTGACGACGTCGGTGACGACCTCGATCGGGATGTCCTGCGGGATGACCACGAGGCCGCCGCGACGGGCCACCGTCTCGGCCATGCGGCGCCCGGCGATGGCGGTCATGTTGGCGACGACCAGCGGGATGGTGGTGCCCGTGCCGTCCGGGGAGCCGAGGTCCACGCCCTGCCGGGAGCCGACGGCGGACCGGCTCGGCACCATGAAGACGTCGTCGTACGTCAGGTCGTACGAGGGCTGGATGTCATTGAGGAAACGCACGTGCTGCACATCCCAGTCGATCAGAGGTGGCCCCCGGACAGGTCAGCCAGGGGGAAAGAGCACGTACTTCATTGTCCCATGACCGGTGTCGGATTATCCCCGGGCAGATCATCCAGGCTGGTCAGCGGCCCCCTTGGAGGATTCTCCAGGACCCAGGGTCACGAAGAGCCCCGGGCCGCGGTCGGTGGCCTCGGCGAAGACCTCCTCGGCGACGGCCCACTCGTCCGGCCGCGTCTCGGCGTACGCGCGCCAGCCCCGCACGAGGAGCAGCACGCCCCGCTCCGCCGCCTCCCTCGGCCAGACGGACGGATCGGCCAGTGAGTCGGCGAGCGCGTCCCAGTTGCGGCCGAACCAGTCGGGCAGGTCCAGGGCACGGGCGCAGCGGTCCATCAGGCCCGCCTTGTCCGTGACCCCGTCGAGGTCCAGCGTGACCACGAGCCGGCCCGCGGGGTCCTCCGTCATGCCTCGCCCTCTCTCTGACGTGTCGTCAGACCCCGTCGGGGTCCGAGCGGTTGAGCGTCGGCTTCGGCGTCGTGCCCGCCGTCATCAGGTAGTCCGCGGCCGAGGTGTCCGTCACCAGGCTGGTGACCAGTCCGGACCGCAGTACCGCGTCGATGGCCGCCGCCTTGCGCTGCCCGCCCGCGATCGCGACGACCTCGGGGATACGGCGGAGCTGGTCGGCCTTGACCGTGATGCACCGCTCCCCCAGGTCCCGCCCGACCCGGCGCCCCTCGGCGTCGAAGAGGTGCGCGGACATCTCGGCGGCGACACCGAGGGAGGCGTAGTGCGCGCGCTCCTCGTCGCTGAGCATGTCGTGCACCGTCGAGATGCCCGGCTCCCAGGAGCCGATGGAGACGCAGGCGACCGTGACCTTGTCGAAGTACTCGAAGGCCCGGGCGATGCCGGTCTGGTGGCGCAGCGCCGTCGCGGTGGCCGCGTCCGGCAGCAGCATCGGCGCGTAGATGGGGTGGGCGTCGCCGCCGGACACCTGGGCGGCGCGGCGGACGGCCTCGACCGAGCCGCGCTCGGCGGTCCCCGCGTCGTACACGCCCGTCAGCTGCACCACCGTGCACGGCGGCAGCCGGTCGAGCGCGGCCGCCATGTGGATCGTGGAGCGGCCCCAGGCGAGGCCGAGCACGTCCCCCTCGTTGACCAGCTCGCCGAGCAGGTCGGCGGCCACCTCGCCCAGGTTCTCCGGGTCGGGTGTCTCCTCGGCCTCGGCCGGGGACTCCACCACGACGGCGTGCCTGAGGCCGTAGCGGGCCCGCAGGGCGTCCGAGCGCTCCGCGTCCAGCTCGGCGGGCACCCGGATCTCAATTCGTACTAGGTCCCGCTCGAGGGCGGTCTCGAGGACCCGGGCCACCTTGAAGCGGCTGACGCCGAACTCCTCCGCGATCTGGATCTTGGATTTGCCCTCGAGGTAGAAGCGGCGGGCCATGGCCGCCGCCTGGACCAGCTCAGCGGGTCCCATCCGCATGGCTGAACGGCCCGCCGACATACCCGACACGGCGATCTCCTCACTGCTGTTCACACTCTGGATTCGCCGTTCATCCTCGCAGATTCGGCGCACTTGATCAGCCCTGATGGGAGCCGTTCACGTTCTGTTCCTCAGTGGTCGCACGCCCAGGACGCCTTGGCGGTCGCCGCCTCGGCCTGGTTGCGCAGTGCACGTACCGCCTCGGCCGGGTCGGACGCCCCGTACACGGCGGAACCCGCGACGAAGACGTCGGCGCCGGCGTCGGCGCACTGCTCGATCGTGGACGCCGAGACACCGCCGTCGACCTGCAGCCACAGCTCCAGACCGTGCTTCTTGATCAGCTCACGGGTGCGGCGGATCTTCGGAAGCATGATGTCGAGGAACGCCTGCCCGCCGAAGCCGGGCTCAACCGTCATGATCAGCAGCATGTCGAGCTCGGGGAGCAGGTCCTCGTACGGCTCGATCGGCGTCGCGGGCCGCAGGGCCATGGAGGCGCGGGCGCCCTTGGCCCGGATCTCGCGGGCGAGCCGGACCGGTGCGGAGGCCGCCTCCACGTGGAAGGTGACGGAACCGGCGCCGGCCTCCACGTACTGGGGCGCCCAGCGGTCGGGGGCGTCGATCATGAGGTGGCAGTCCAGCGGGGTGTCCGTCGCGCGGGCCAGGGACTCCACGACCGGCACGCCGAGCGTGAGGTTGGGGACGAAATGGTTGTCCATGACGTCGACGTGGAGCCAGTCGGCTCCCTCGACCGCCTTGGCCTCGTCCGCGAGGCGGGCGAAGTCGGCGGACAGGATGCTGGGGTTGATCTGCGCGGCCATGCCCCCAAGCCTGCCATGCCCTCCGGGGGTGGGGGGCATCGGTACCGGGGGGATGCGGTTGTTGTTCGGGCGCGGGGCGGTGGGGGCTGGTCGCGCAGTTCCCCGCGCCCCTTCGGGTGGGGCGTCCTGGCGTCGGTATGCGGTGGCCGGCGCTGCCCCCGTGGTCACGGTTGTGCGTCGGCCGCGGGGCCGTGGGGGCTGGTCGCGCCGTTTCCCGCGCCCCTTCGGGTGGGGCGTCCTGGACGTCGGTACGCGGTGGCCGGCGTACCGACGTGGTCGCGGTTGCGGGGCGGGGCCGGTCGCGGCGTTCCCCGTGCCCCTTCGGAGCGCGCTATGCGGTGCGGCGGATCAAGGACAGGTACATCGCGTCCGTGCCGTGGAGGTGGGGCCACAGCTGGATGTCGGGGCCGTCGCCCAGGTGCGGGACGCCGGGGAGGAGGGGCCGGGCGTCGAGGAGCTCGGTCTCGGGGTGGTGCTTGAGCACGTCGGCGACGACCGCGCGGGTCTCGGCGAGGTGCGGCGAGCAGGTCGCGTAGCCGACGACGCCGCCGACCCGTACCGCCTCCAGGGCGCTGCGCAGCAGCCCGCGCTGGAGCGGGGCGAACCCGTCCAGGTCCTCGGGACGGCGCCGCCAGCGCGCCTCGGGTCGGCGGCGCAGGGCGCCGAGGCCGGTGCACGGCACGTCGACCAGGACACGGTCGAAGCTCCCGGGCCGCCACGGCGGGCGGGTCCCGTCGGCGGCGATCACCTGGTACGGGCCCGGGTTGCCGTCCAGCGCCTTCGCCACGAGCCCCGCGCGGTGCGGCTGCTTCTCGGAGGCGAGCAGGAAAGCGCCCCGCTCCGCCGCCAGGGCGCCCAGCAGCGCCGCCTTGCCGCCGGGTCCCGCGCAGCCGTCCAGCCAGCGCCGGTCGGGTCCGTCCAGGGGCGCGTTGGCCAGGGCGAGCGCGACGAGCTGGCTGCCCTCGTCCTGCACGCCCGCCCGGTTCTCCCGTACGGCGTCGACGGCCCCGGGCTCGCCGCCCTCGCTCAGCCGCACCGCGTACGGCGACCAGCGCCCCGGTACGGCCGCCTCCTCCTCGAGCAGTTCCCCGGTCGTCGCCCGTCCGGGCCGGGCGACCAGCGTGACCTCGGGCCGCTCGTTGTCGGCGGCCAGCAGCTCCTCGATGCCGGCCCGGCCCCCGCCCAGCGAGTCCCACAGCGCGGAGACGACCCAGCGCGGGTGCGAGTGCACGACGGCGAGATGGTCCTCGGGGTCCTCGTCGTAGGGCGGCGCGACGCGTTCCAGCCAGCCGTCGAGATCGTCCTGCGCGACCTTGCGGAGCACGGCATTGACGAACTTGGCGCGCCCGTCGCCCAGCACCACACGCGCCAGTTCGACGGAGGCGGACACGGCCGCGTGGGTCGGGATCCGCGTCCCGAGCAGCTGGTGCGCGCCCAGGCTGAGCACGTCCAGCACCGGCGGGTCGACCTCCCGCAGCGGCCGGTCGACACAGGAGGCGATGACCGCGTCGTACGTCCCCTGCCGGCGCAGCGTCCCGTACACCAGCTCGGTCGCGAGCGCGGCGTCCCGGGCGTCGAATTTCTCGTTGTCCTCCCGCGCCCTGCGCAGCAGTGGCGGCAGGACGAGGTTGGCGTACGCGTCCCGCTCGTCCACGGCCCTGAGCGCCTCGAAGGCGAGGATGCGGACGGGGTCCTTCTGGGGCCTGCGGTACGGCTTGCCGGACTTGCGGGGACGACGAGGCTGCTCGCTCACGAAAAAGGTGCTCCGGGTGTGGGGTGAAGTGCGCTCACCAGCGTACGTCGGGCCGGTGAACGGTGGTGACGAGGTCAGCCGCCGAGCAGTTCGCCCTCGGCGATCCGCACCCCGCGCGCCCAGTCCGCGGCCCGCATCGGCTTCTTGCCCTGCGCCTGCACCCACAGCAGCTCGACGGCGTACGAGCCGGTGCCGACGTACACGTTGTTCTTGCCGGCCGCGAGCTGCCCGGGGGCGAGATCGGTCCGGTCGGGCACGGGCAGGGCCTGCACCAGCTTGAGCCGCTCGCCGCGGAACGTGGTCCAGGCGCCGGGCGCCGGGGTGCAGCCGCGCACCACCCGGTCGACGCGCAGCGCCGGTGCCGCCCAGTCGATCCGGGCGTCCTCGACGGTGATCTTCGGTGCGAGGGTGACGCCCTCGGCGGGCTGCGGTACGGCCTTCAGGCTGCCGTCCTCGATGCCGTCCATGGTGGCGGCGAGCAGGCCGGCGCCGGCGAAGGCGAGCCGGGTCAGCAGGTCGCCGCTGGTGTCGGTGGGGCGGATGGTCTCGGTGACCGTCCCGTAGACGGGGCCGGAGTCGAGGCCCTCCTCGATGAGGAAGGTGGACGCCCCGGTGATCTCGTCCCCCGCCATCAGCGCGTGCTGCACGGGCGCGGCCCCCCGCCAGGCGGGCAGCAGCGAGAAGTGCAGGTTGACCCAGCCCTGGGCGGGGACGTCCAGGGCCACGCGGGGCAGCAGGGCGCCGTAGGCGACGACGGGGCAGCAGTCGGGCGCGATCTCGCGCAGCCGCTCCAGGAACTCCGGGTCGCGGGGCTTCGCGGGCTTGAGCACCTCGATCCCGGCCTCCTCCGCACGCTCGGCCACGGGCGAGGCCACCAGCCGGCGCCCGCGCCCGGCCGGTGCGTCGGGCCGCGTGACGACGGCGGCCACCTCGTGACGCCCGGAGGCGATCAGGGCGTCCAGGGCGGGAACGGCGACCTCGGGGGTACCGGCGAAGACCAGCTTCATGGGTGGGACGGGCCTCTCGGGCGGGGGCGGATGCGGGCGACGCACCAGTCTACGAGCCAGGACTCGACGGAGAGCCGCCGACGGTGCGGCACCGCGACGGCCGACGCCCACCTCCCGTCCGGAAACGCACGGTGCGCGGGTGGGAGAAGAAAACCGAAGGCCGAACGCCGAGGCGCACAGCCCACCGAGAGGGGCGCACGCATATGCCCCCACGCCCCCACCCCGTGACCAGCGGAGCGCCCACGCGTTGGTCAAGGAAGAGTTGACCACACAGGGCCGCCCGTGCGGCCCGATTCCTTTCAACGCCGGTTCGAGAGGCTTGTTCATGGCCGACCACGCAACCCACGACGCCCAGGCTCGGGCCAGCCTGCACTTGCTGGTGCGGGACATCGAGCGGGTCCGCCGGCAGGTGGACGCACTGCGCACCCTCACCGCCCAGTTGGGCAATGTCTACCGACCGCGCCGTTCCGGCCCGTCCACGGGCTTCGTCGTCTACGGACGCGCTCCCGCCCCGACGGTCCGTCTCGCCCAGGAACTGCGGGACAGTGTCGAGACCCTGGTCACGGCCGCCGTGGACTTCGACCGCTCGCTCGGCTTCTCGTGGGACGCGGTCGGCTCCGCGCTCGGCGTCACCAAGCAGGCGGTGCACCGGCGTTACGGCTCCCGCCGCGCCGCGGCCCAGGCCGCGGCCGCCGAGGCCCCCGAGCACGCACCGGAGCCGACGGGCACCCGGCCGGTCACCGTGGGCACCGGCATCCCGGCCGTGCCCACGGTCCCCGCGGCCCGCTCCATGCCGACGCAGCCGACGGCGGGCAGCCCGTCCCTGCGCGACGAGGTCAGGCCGACGGCCTTCCCGGGCCCACGCAACGGCTGACCCCGCCCCCGCCCTCCCGTCACACTCCGGGAGGGCGGCCCGTCCCCGAGCCGCCGCTCCTCACCGGCCTCGGGCGGACCTCGCCCTCACCCTCACCCGATGTCGGGCGGATCGATCCGTACCCACACCGCCGCGTCGCTCCCGCGTGCCATCCGTGCCGCCTGTGCGGCCTTCAGCGCCCCGGCGAGCGCCGCCCCGCTCCCCGGCGGCACCCGGACCAACGCCCGCTCCCACTGCTCCCCCGGCGGCGGCCCGCCCACCCGGCGCGGGCGCCCCGGCGCCGTGACGGGGAGCGGCACGGGCCCCAGGATCTCCGCCTCGCGCGGCAGCTCCACCGCGCCGAGGAAGCCGGCCACCGCCTCCGCCGGCCCCGCCACGGACGCCATTCGCGACACCGGCGGAAAGCCCAGCTCGGCACGCTCGGCCAGCTCACGCACCGCATGCCCGACGGGGTCCCAGCGCACCAGCGCCTGCACCGGCCGCAGGGTCGGCTCCGCGACCACCACCACGGTCCCCCCGGCCGGCTGCGGACGCACCAGCGCGGCGGCCGCGAGCCAGCGCCGCAGCGCGTCCTCACCGGCGCGCAGGTCGGGCCGCCCGAGCATGGCCCAGCCGTCGAGCAGCAGCGCCGCCGCGTAGCCGCCCTCGGCGACGGGTTCGGCGCCGGGGGTGCTCACGACCAGGGCCGGCGTCTGCGGCACCGTGTCCAGCACATGCTCGCGCCCCGAGGTGCGCACCGGCACCGCGGGGAAGGCGCGCCCCAGTTCCTCCGCGGTGCGGCGCGCCCCCACGATCTGCGCGCGCAGCCGGAACGCCCCGCACTCCGGGCAGTGCCAGGCGCCCTCCTCGCGCCCGCACCACCCGCACCGCAGCGCGGCCCCGGATTCCTGCCCCTCCAACGGCCCGGAGCAGTGCCGGCACCGCGCGGGCGTCCGGCAGGCGGCACACGCCATCCGCGGCACGTACCCACGCCGGGGCACCTGCACGAGCACCGGTCCCTGCCGCAGCCCGTCCCTGACGACCTGCCAGGCGAGGGTGGGCAGCCGCGCGGCCCGGGCGGCCTCGTCGCGGGCCAGGTCCCCGTCCCCCACGGTGCGTACCAGCGGGGCGCAGGCCCGCACCTGCTCCCGTGCGGCGACCAGCGGCCGGGCCCAGCCGGTCTCGACGAGCTGGGCGGCCTCCACGGTGCAGTTCCAGCCGCCCAGCAGGAAGGCGCACCTGTCCTGGGCCGCGCGCAGCAGCAGCACCTCGCGCGCGTGCGGCTGCGGGGCGTGCGGCTCGCTGTGGCTGTCGTCGCCGTCGTCCCACAGGGCGACCAGCCCGAGGTCCCGCACCGGCGCGAACATCGCGGCCCGGGTCCCGATGACGGCCCGTACGGCCCCCCGGCGCACCGCGAGCCACTGGGCGTACCGCTTCTCGGGCCCGGCGTCGGCGGTGAGCACCGCGTGCCGGCCCTCGCCGAGCAGGGCGGTCAGCGCGGCGTCGGCCCGGGCGACCGCCCGCCCGTCCGGGAGGACGACCAGCGCGCCGCGCCCGGAGGCCAGCGTCGCCGCCACGGCCCGCGCCAGCTCCTCGCCCCACCCGGGGCCGGGCAACGCGTTCCACACGGCGCGCGGCGAGCCTCCCGAGGCGAGGGACGCGACGAACGCGGCCCCCTGCTCGTACCGCGCCCAGGACCCCGGCTCGGGCACCGGTGGCGGGGGCAGCGGCTCGGGCGAGGGCCGCTTCTCGGCGCGTGCGTTGCGCGGCGGTACGGCGAGCTGCAGCACATCGGCGAGGCTGCCGGCGTAGCGGTCGGCGACGGCCCGCGCGAGACCGAGCAGCTCCTCGTCCAGCACGCGCTCGGGCGAGACGACCTGGGCCAGCGCGGCCAGCGGCCCCGAGTAGTCGGACTCCGCGAGCCGCTCCACCAGGAAACCGTCGATGAGGCCGCCGCCCTCGCGCCGCCCGTCCCGCACCCGGTGCCGTCCGGCCCCGAACCGCACCCGCACCCGCACGCCCGGCTGGGCCTCGGCGTCGAGTTCCTCCGGGACGGCGTAGTCGAAGTACCGGTCGAGGTGGAGCACGCCCTTGTCGACCAGCACCCGGGCGACGGGCAGCTCCTTGGCGAGCGCGGCCCCGCGCCAGGTCCGCGGCTTGGCCCGCGGCGCCTTGGCCTTGCGCACGCTCTCCCGGATGAGCGCGAGCTGCTCGGGTGGCGCGTCGTCCGCGCCACCGCCCGCCGGTTCGTTCTCGCTGCTCACGCCTGCATTCTTACCAAAGACCACTGACAACCGACGGCGCCCGGTTCCCACCGTCCCGCGTCGGCTCCGGACGCGCCGAGGCCCGGCGCCCCCAGGGGGACACCGGGCCTCGTGACGTGCCGTCGGTACGGGCCGCTGTTACAGGCCCGCCGCCTTGCGCAGGGCGTCGACGCGGTCGGTGCGCTCCCAGGTGAAGTCGGGGAGCTCGCGGCCGAAGTGGCCGTACGCCGCGGTCTGGGCGTAGATCGGGCGGAGCAGGTCGAGGTCGCGGATGATCGCGGCCGGGCGGAGGTCGAAGACCTCGTCGATCGCCTTCTCGATCTTCTCCGTGTCGACCTTGGCGGTGCCGAAGGTCTCCACGAACAGGCCGACGGGCTCGGCCTTGCCGATCGCGTAGGCCACCTGGACCTCGCAGCGGGAGGCGAGGCCCGCCGCGACGACGTTCTTGGCGACCCAGCGCATCGCGTACGCGGCGGAGCGGTCCACCTTGGACGGGTCCTTGCCGGAGAAGGCGCCGCCGCCGTGGCGGGCCATGCCGCCGTAGGTGTCGATGATGATCTTGCGGCCGGTCAGGCCGGCGTCGCCCATCGGGCCGCCGATCTCGAAACGGCCGGTCGGGTTCACCAGGAGCCGGTAGTTCTCCGTGTCGAGCTTGATGCCGTCGTCGAGGAGCGCCTTGAGCTCCGGCTCGACGACGAACTCCTTGATGTCGGGAGCGAGCAGCGACTCCAGGTCGATGTCGCTCGCGTGCTGCGAGGAGACGACCACCGTGTCCAGGCGGACGGCCTTGTCACCGTCGTACTCGATGGTGACCTGCGTCTTGCCGTCGGGGCGCAGGTAGGGGATCGTGCCGTTCTTGCGGACCTCGGACAGGCGCTTGGACAGGCGGTGCGCCAGGAAGACCGGCAGCGGCATGAGGGTCGGCGTCTCGTCCGAGGCGTAGCCGAACATCAGGCCCTGGTCGCCCGCGCCCTGCCGGTCCAGCTCGTCCTCGTCGCCCTCGACCCGGGACTCGTACGCCGTGTCGACGCCCTGCGCGATGTCCGGGGACTGCGCGCCGATCGACACGGACACGCCGCAGGAGGCGCCGTCGAAGCCCTTCTTGGAGGAGTCGTAGCCGATCTCCAGGATCTTGCCGCGGACCAGCGTGGCGATGTCCGCGTAGGCCTTGGTCGTGACCTCGCCGGCCACGTGCACCAGGCCGGTGGTGATCAGCGTTTCGACGGCGACCCGGGAGGTCGGGTCCTCGCGCAGAAGCGCGTCGAGAATGGTGTCGCTGATCTGGTCAGCGATCTTGTCGGGGTGGCCCTCGGTGACGGACTCCGAGGTGAACAGGCGACGGGACACAACGCTCCCTGGGGTTGCAGCGGCTGCTGGCTGATCATTGGTGGACGGCACGGGGAGCTGCACCCGGCGACGTCCGAGAACAGTTTATCGGTCGCACTCGGCCGCGGACTCACCCGTCTCAGCTCTCGGAAGGGCTGTGACCTGCGGCACGGGCATTCTGCACAATGCGACGGGCCATTGGCCAGGCTCGCCACGCCCGAATGCGCGGGGTACGCGAGCACTGGGGAACGAATGGGGCATTCAGCCGAGCCTTTCGGCCACGAGGTCCCACACCGTTTCGGCCAGGGCCTCCTTGGGGCCGTGCGCCACCGGGGTCTCGCTGCCGTCGGCGCCGAGGACCACGGCCTCGTTCTCCTCGGACCCGAAGGTCTTGCGCTCCCCCACCTCGTTCACCACGAGGAGGTCGCAGCCCTTGCGCTTCAGCTTGGCCCGGCCGTTGGCGAGGACGTCGTCCGTCTCGGCGGCGAAGCCCACGACCACCTGCCCGGAGCGGGCCCGGCCGGCGGAGATCTCCGCGAGGATGTCCGGATTACGCACCAGCGCGACCGGTTCCGGCTCCTGGCCGTCCTTCTTCTTGATCTTTCCGGCGGCGTAGACCGCCGGCCGGAAGTCCGCGACCGCGGCGGCCATGACGACGGCGTCGGCGTCCGCCGCCGCGCGGAGCACGGCCTCGCGCAGCTCCACGGCGGTGCCCACCGGGACGACGTCCACGCCGGCCGGGTCCGGCAGCGCCGCGTTCGCCGCGATCAGCGTGACGCGGGCGCCCCGGGCGGCGGCGGTGCGGGCGAGGGCGTAGCCCTGCTTGCCGGAGGAGCGGTTGCCGAGGAAGCGGACGGGGTCGAGGGGCTCGCGGGTGCCGCCGGCGCTGACGACGACGTGCCGTCCGGCGAGGTCCGGCTCCCGCACGCCGCGGGCGAGCACCCGGCGGCAGACCTCGAAGATCTCGCCCGGGTCGGGCAGCCGGCCCTTGCCGGTGTCGACGCCGGTGAGGCGGCCGACGGCCGGTTCGATCACGAGGGCGCCGCGGCGGCGCAGCGTCGCCACGTTCTCCTGGGTGGCCGGGTGCTCCCACATCTCCGTGTGCATGGCGGGGGCGAAGACGACCGGGCAGCGGGCCGTGAGCAGGGTGTTGGTGAGGAGGTCGTCGGCGAGGCCGTGGGCGGCCTTGGCGAGCATGTCGGCGGTGGCCGGGGCGACGACGACGAGGTCGGCGTGCTGGCCGATGCGCACGTGCGGGACCTGGTGGACGTCGTCCCACACCTCGGTGGAGACGGGGTGGCCGGACAGGGCGGACCAGGTGGCGGCGCCGACGAAGTGCAGCGCGGAGGCGGTGGGGACGACGCGCACGTCGTGTCCCGACTCCGTGAACCTGCGCAGCAGCTCACAGGCCTTGTAGGCGGCGATGCCGCCGCTGACCCCCAGAACGACCTTGGGCTTGTCCACCATCTCTCCCGGACCTCGGAATGCGTGTGCCCCCATCACACACCACAGGCCCGGCAGTCCGACTGCCGGGCCTGTGGAAAAGTCAGCTTCAGGCTGAAAATACTACTGCTGGCACTACTGCGCCGGGCCCTCGATGGCCTCGGACGTCAGCAGACCCGCGTTGATCTCGCGCAGGGCGATCGAGAGCGGCTTCTCGTGGACGTGGGTGTCGACGAGAGGACCGACGTACTCGAGGAGACCCTCGCCGAGCTGCGAGTAGTACGCGTTGATCTGGCGGGCCCGCTTGGCCGCGTAGATCACGAGGCTGTACTTCGAGTCCGTGGCCTCGAGAAGCTCGTCGATCGGCGGGTTGATGATGCCCTCGGGCGCGGAGATGGAAGAGGACACGCTCTACCTTCCGATGGATGGGAAAGATTCAGTCGGCTGATCGGCCGGGGTCGGTGGGACCTGTCGCGATCACACGACGTTCGTCAAGGCTAGCAGCTCGCGCGCCACGTCCTCGACGGAGGTGTTCACCAGGGTCTCGTCGAACTCCGGCTCGGCCGCCAGCTCGACCTTGGCCGCGGCGAGGCGGCGCTCGATCACCTCCGGCGGTTCGGTGCCCCGGCCGGTGAGCCTGCGCACCAGCTCCTCCCAGGAGGGCGGGGCCAGGAACACCAGCTGGGCCTCCGGCATGGACTCGCGGACCTGCCGCGCGCCCTGGAGGTCGATCTCGAGCAGCACCGGCTCACCGGCCTCCAGGCGCTCCAGCACGGCGGTGCGGGGCGTGCCGTAGCGGTTGCCCGCGAACTCGGCCCACTCCAGCAGCTCGCCGTTGGCGATCAGCTTGTCCATCTCCTCGTCGGTGACGAAGAAGTAATGGACTCCGTGCTGCTCGCCGGGCCGGGGCCTGCGGGTCGTCGCCGACACCGAGAGCCAGACCTCGGGGTGCTCGTTGCGCATATGGGCGACGACCGTGCTCTTGCCGACCCCCGAGGGGCCGGAGAGCACGGTCAGCCGCGGACGTGCGTCCGGGGGTACGGGGGACGTCCCCCGGGGTGTTGCTGCCATGCAGCGATTATTCCAGCAATCGCGCAGTGCCCGGGACTCAGGAGCCCGTGCTGCCGAACTCACGCTCCAGGGATGCGATCTGGTTGGAGCCGAGGCCCCGCACGCGGCGGCTCTCGGAGATGCCGAGCCGCTCCATGATCTGCTTGGCGCGGACCTTGCCCACGCCCGGGAGGGACTCGAGGAGGGCGGAGACCTTCATCTTGCCGATGACGTCGTTCTCCTGGCCCTGCTTGATGACCTCGTGGAGGGAGGCGCCGGAGTGCTTGAGTCGATTCTTGACCTCGGCCCGCTCCCGGCGAGCCGCGGCGGCCTTTTCGAGCGCGGCTGCGCGCTGTTCAGGGGTAAGGGGCGGAAGAGCCACGCCTACGTCACCTCGGATGTCGAACTGTCGGATACGGACCGGTGAGGAACCTAGTCGCCCCACACCTGGTGAGCCACGAGCAACACGCTCGCCCGTTGACTCTCGACGGAGACTAGCGGTCAAGTCCGCCAGAGTCAGCGAGAACAGCGGAAAAGTCCTGGTCAGCCTCCGTCAGGCCAGACATTTAGGACATATTGCCTCGGATTTGAGGATGTATCCAGGGTCAGGCCGCGGTGACCGCGTCGCTGATCTCCTCCGCGAAGCGGTCGGTGGCCGTCCGCAACGCGGCCACATCGGGACCGTGACGCAGAACACCCCGGCTGACGTTGGGAACGACGTTGCGCACCGCGGCACCGAAGACCCGCGGCAGATCCGCCGGGGTGGCTCCCTGCGCCCCGATCCCGGGTGCCAGCAGCGGACCGTTGATGCCCAGGTCGTACGAGGAGAGGTCGCCCAGGGTGGCGCCCACCACCGCACCGAAGGAGCCGAGGGGCTGCTCCCCCGCGTTCTCGGCCGCCAGGTGCGCCAGCACGGTGGCTCCGACGTTCCGTCCGTCGGCGCGCATCGCGTGCTGGACCTCGCCGCCCTCCGGGTTGGAGGTCAGCGCCAGCACGAACAGACCCACGCCGTTCTCCCGCGCCAGGTCGACCGCGGGCTTCAGCGAGCCGTAGCCGAGGTACGGGGAGACCGTCAGCGCGTCCGAGAACAGCGGGGCGTCCTTGTGCAGGAAGGACTCCGCGTACGCGGTCATGGTCGAGCCGATGTCGCCGCGCTTGGCGTCCATGACGACCAGCGCGCCGGCCGCCCGGGCCTCCTGGACCGACTTCTCCAGGACGGCGACGCCGCGCGAGCCGAAGCGCTCGAAGAACGCGCTCTGCGGCTTGAGAACGGCTGCCCGCTCGGCCACCGCCTCGACGACGGTTCGGCTGAAGCGCTCCAGGCCCGCCACGTCGTCGTTCAGGCCCCACTCGGCGAGCAGGGAGGCGTGCGGGTCGATGCCGACGCACAGCGGGCCGCGTTCGTCCATCGCGCGGCGCAGCCGGGCGCCGAAGGGCTCGATTACGGTCATGCCGGTCATTGGGATTTCCTCACATCAGCACCGACCGCGTCGGCGAGCGTGGCGTACGGGCTCTGCCGCAGACGGGCGGCGAGCCCCTTGTGGATCGCGCGGCCCCAGAAGGGCCCCTCGTAGATGAACGCGCTGTAGCCCTGGACCAGCGTGGCCCCGGCCAGGATGCGCTGCCAGGCGTCCTCCGCGGTCTCGATGCCGCCGACACCCACCAGGGTGATCCGGTCGCCCACGCGCGCGTACAGGCGGCGCAGCACCTCCAGGGAGCGGGCCTTGAGGGGGGCGCCCGAGAGGCCGCCGGTCTCCTTGACCAGGGAGGGCGTCGACCGCAGGCCGAGTCCCTCGCGCGCGATGGTGGTGTTCGTGGCGATGATGCCGTCCAGCCCGAGTTCGACGGCCAGGTCGGCGACCGCGTCGACGTCCTCGTCCGCGAGGTCCGGAGCGATCTTGACCAGCAGGGGCACGCGCCGGCTGGGCACCGCGCGGTCGGCGGCCTCGCGGACGGCGCTCAGCAGGGGACGCAGCGCCTCGGTCGCCTGGAGGTTGCGCAGGCCGGGCGTGTTCGGGGAGGAGACGTTCACCACCAGGTAGTCGGCGTACGGCGCCAGCCGCTCGGCCGACTTCACGTAGTCGGCGACGGCCTCCTCCTCCGGGACGACCTTGGTCTTGCCGATGTTGACGCCGACGACGGTCCGGAAGACGGGGTTGCGGGAGGCCAGACGGGCCGCCACGGCCCGCGAACCGTCGTTGTTGAAGCCCATGCGGTTGATCAGCGCCCGGTCCTCCACCAGGCGGAACAGCCGCTTCTTGGGGTTGCCGGGCTGCGGCTCCCCCGTGACGGTGCCGATCTCGACGTGGTCGAAGCCGAGCATCGCCATGCCGTCGATGGCGACCGCGTTCTTGTCGAAGCCGGCGGCGAGCCCGAAGGGGCCGTGCATCCGCAGGCCCAGCGCCTCGGTGCGCAGCTCCTTGTGGCGGGGCGCGAGCGCGGCGGCGACGAAGGTGCGCAGCACGGGGACGCGGGCGGCGAGACGGATCCAGCGGAAGGCCAGGTGATGGGCCTGCTCCGGGTCCAGGCGGGCGAAGAAGAGCTTGAAGAAGATCTTGTACATGTGTCCTCGTCAGGGCTTCATGAGGGGGCTCATGAAGAGGGGGACACCGTCTCCGGTGTCCCCCCTCGGGCTGCTAGTCGCGGGCCGCGGTCAGGAACTCCGCGTGTTCCTGCAGTGAGCGCACTCCCACGTCGCCGCGGTTGAGGGCGTCGATGCCCTGCACCGCCGCGGCGAGCGCCTGGACCGTCGTCAGGCACGGCACGGACCGCGCCACGGCCGCCGTACGGATGTCGTAGCCGTCGAGGCGGCCGCCGGTGCCGTACGGGGTGTTGACGATGAGGTCGACCTCGCCGTCGTGGATGAGCTGGACGATGGTCTTCTCGCCGTTCGGGCCGGTGCCCTCGGACTGCTTGCGGACCACCGTGGCGTTGATGCCGTTGCGGCGCAGGACCTCGGCGGTGCCGGAGGTGGCCATCAGCTCGAAGCCGTGGGCGACCAGCTCACGCGCCGGGAAGATCATCGAGCGCTTGTCGCGGTTGGCGACCGAGATGAACGCCCGTCCCTTGGTCGGCAGCGGCCCGTACGCGCCGGCCTGCGACTTGGCGTACGCCGTGCCGAAGACGGAGTCGATGCCCATGACCTCGCCGGTGGAGCGCATCTCCGGGCCGAGGACCGTGTCGACGCCGCGGCCGTGGATGTCCCGGAAGCGGGACCACGGCATCACGGCCTCCTTGACGGAGATCGGCGCGTCCAGCGGCAGCTCGCCGCCGTCGCCGTTGGCCGGCAGCAGGCCCTCGGCGCGCAGCTCGGCGATGGTGGCGCCCAGCGAGATGCGGGCGGCGGCCTTGGCCAGCGGCACCGCGGTCGCCTTCGAGGTGAAGGGGACGGTGCGCGAGGCGCGCGGGTTGGCCTCCAGGACGTAGAGGATGTCCCCGGCCAGCGCGAACTGGATGTTGATCAGGCCGCGCACGCCGACGCCCTTGGCGATGCCCTCGGTGGAGGCGCGCAGCCGCTTGATGTCGAAGCCGCCGAGCGTGATCGGGGGCAGGGCGCACGCCGAGTCGCCGGAGTGGATGCCGGCCTCCTCGATGTGCTCCATGACGCCGCCGAGGTACAGCTCCTCGCCGTCGTACAGGGCGTCCACGTCGATCTCGATCGCGTCGTCCAGGAAGCGGTCGACCAGGACCGGGCGGGACGGGCTGATCTCGGTCGACTCGGCGATGTACGCCTCGAGGCGGGTCTCGTCGTAGACGATCTCCATGCCGCGTCCGCCGAGCACGTAGGACGGGCGGACGAGGACCGGGTAGCCGATCTCGTCGGCGATGGCCTTGGCCCCGGCGAAGGTGGTGGCGGTGCCGTGCTTCGGGGCGGGCAGCCCGGCCTGCGCCAGGACCTGGCCGAAGGCGCCGCGGTCCTCGGCGGCGTGGATGGCCTCCGGCGAGGTGCCGACGACCGGCACGCCGTTGTCCTTGAGCGCCTGGGAGAGGCCGAGCGGGGTCTGGCCGCCGAGCTGGACGATGACGCCCGCGATCGGGCCGGCCTGCGCCTCCGCGTGGACGATCTCCAGGACGTCCTCCAGGGTGAGCGGCTCGAAGTAGAGCCGGTCGGAGGTGTCGTAGTCGGTGGAGACGGTCTCCGGGTTGCAGTTGACCATCACGGTCTCGTACCCGGCGTCGCTCAGCGCGAAGGAGGCGTGGACGCAGGAGTAGTCGAACTCGATGCCCTGGCCGATGCGGTTCGGGCCGGAGCCCAGGATGATCACCGCGGGCTTCTCGCGCGGCGCGACCTCGGTCTCCTCGTCGTAGGAGGAGTAGAAGTACGGCGTCTTCGCGGCGAACTCGGCGGCGCAGGTGTCGACCGTCTTGTAGACCGGGCGGATGCCGAGGGCGTGCCGGACCTCGCGGACGACGTCCTCGCGCAGACCGCGGATCTCGCCGATCTGCTGGTCGGAGAAGCCGTGCCGCTTGGCCTCGCCGAGCAGGCCGGGGGTCAGCTCGGGCGCCTCGGCGAGCTCGTCGGCGATCTCCTTGATGAGGAAGAGCTGGTCGACGAACCAGGGGTCGATCTTCGTGTACTCGAAGACCTCCTCGGGCGTGGCGCCGGCGCGGATGGCCTGCATGACGGCGTTGATCCGGCCGTCGGTGGGCCGGACGGCCTCTTCGAGGAGCGCCTTCTTGTCGCCGGGCTCGCCGACGAAGGTGAACTGGCTGCCCTTCTTCTCCAGGGAGCGCAGCGCCTTCTGGAAGGCCTCGGTGAAGTTGCGGCCGATGGCCATGGCCTCGCCGACCGACTTCATGGTGGTCGTGAGGGTGGAGTCGGCGCTCGGGAACTTCTCGAAGGCGAACCGCGGGGCCTTCACGACCACGTAGTCGAGCGTCGGCTCGAAGGAGGCCGGGGTCTCCTGCGTGATGTCGTTCGGGATCTCGTCGAGGGTGTAGCCCACGGCCAGCTTGGCCGCGATCTTGGCGATCGGGAAGCCGGTCGCCTTGGAGGCGAGCGCCGAGGAGCGGGACACGCGCGGGTTCATCTCGATGACGATGACGCGGCCGTCGGCCGGGTTCACCGCGAACTGGATGTTGCAGCCGCCGGTGTCGACGCCGACCTCGCGGATGATCGCGATGCCGACGTCGCGCAGGATCTGGTACTCGCGGTCGGTCAGCGTCATCGCGGGCGCCACGGTGATCGAGTCGCCGGTGTGCACGCCCATCGGGTCGAAGTTCTCGATGGAGCAGACGACCACGACGTTGTCGTTCTTGTCGCGCATCAGCTCCAGCTCGTACTCCTTCCAGCCGAGGATGGACTCCTCCAGGAGCACCTCGGTGGTCGGCGAGAGGGTGAGGCCCTGGCCGGCGATGCGGCGCAGCTCCTCCTCGTCGTGCGCGAAGCCGGAGCCGGCGCCGCCCATGGTGAAGGAGGGGCGGACGACGACGGGGTAGCCGCCGAGCGTGTCGACGCCCGCGAGGACGTCGTCCATGGAGTGGCAGATCACGGACCGGGCGGACTCGCCGTGGCCGATCTTCTTGCGGACCTCCTCGACGACGTCCTTGAACAGGTCGCGGTCCTCGCCCTTGTTGATGGCCTCGACGTTGGCGCCGATCAGCTCGACGCCGTACTTCTCCAGCACACCCTGCTCGTGCATGGAGATCGCGGTGTTGAGGGCCGTCTGGCCGCCCAGGGTGGGCAGCAGCGCGTCGGGCCGCTCCTTGGCGATGATCTTCTCGACGAACTCGGGGGTGATCGGCTCGACGTAGGTGGCGTCGGCGATCTCCGGGTCGGTCATGATCGTCGCCGGGTTGGAGTTCACCAGGATGACGCGCAGGCCCTCGGCCTTGAGCACGCGGCATGCCTGGGTGCCGGAGTAGTCGAACTCGGCGGCCTGGCCGATGACGATCGGGCCGGAGCCGATGACCAGGACGGACTGGATATCGGTGCGCTTAGGCACGCTGGCCCTCCATCAGGGAAACGAAGCGGTCGAACAGGTACGCGGCGTCGTGCGGGCCGGCTGCCGCTTCGGGGTGGTACTGGACGCTGAAGGCCGGCTTGTCGAGAAGCTGGAGGCCCTCCACCACGTTGTCGTTGAGGCAGACGTGGGAGACCTCGGCGCGGCCGTAGGGGGTGTCGGAGACCTTGTCGAGCGGGGCGTCGACGGCGAAGCCGTGGTTGTGCGCGGTGACCTCGACCTTGCCGGTCGTACGGTCCTGCACCGGCTGGTTGATGCCGCGGTGTCCGTACTTCAGCTTGAAGGTGCCGAAGCCGAGGGCGCGGCCCAGGATCTGGTTGCCGAAGCAGATGCCGAACAGCGGGGTGCCGCGCTCCAGGACGCCCTGCATGACCGAGACCGGGTGGTCGGCGGTGGACGGGTCGCCGGGGCCGTTGGAGAAGAACACGCCGTCCGGGTTGACGGCGTAGACGTCCTCGACGGTGGCCGTGGCGGGCAGGACGTGCACCTCGATGCCGCGCTCGGCCATGCGGTGCGGGGTCATGCCCTTGATGCCGAGGTCGACGGCGGCGACGGTGAACTTCTTGTCACCGATCGCCGGGACGACGTACGCCTCGGTGGTGGCGACCTCGGCGGAGAGGTCCGCGCCGCTCATCTCGGGGGCCTGGCGGACCTCGGCGAGCATGGTGCCCTCGTCGGGCAGCGCGTTGCCGGAGAAGATGCCGACGCGCATGGCGCCGCGCTCGCGCAGGTGGCGGGTGAGGGCGCGGGTGTCGATGCCGGAGATGCCGACGATGCCCTGGGCGGCGAGCTCCTCGTCCAGCGTGCGCGTCGAGCGCCAGCTGGAGGGCACGCGGGCGGGGTCACGGACGACGTACCCGGAGACCCAGATCCTCTTGGACTCCATGTCCTCGTCGTTGACGCCCGTGTTCCCGACGTGCGGGGCAGTCATCACGACGACCTGGCGGTGGTACGACGGGTCGGTGAGGGTCTCCTGGTAGCCGGTCATTCCGGTGGAGAACACGGCTTCGCCGAAGGTCGCCCCCACGGCCCCGTAGGCGCGGCCGCGGAACATCCGGCCGTCCTCCAGGACGAGTACGGCGGGAGTCCTGTCAACTCCCCTGGTGGAGGTCGTCATCGTGCGCCTTCCGTTTCCGTCTTGTTGATCATGTCGTTCAGGGTTTCGACCCACTCGTTGTGCTCGGCCGCGTGGTCGGAGCGGAAACCGGAGTCGATCAGTTTGTCGCCGTGTGCCCAGGTGACGATCAGCAGACCGCCCTCCGTGAGCACCTTGCCGGCGATGCCCTTGTCCAGCCGGGCCTCGCGCAGTGCGGCGACGGGGACGAAGAAGTCGGTGGCGCCGGGGCGTACGACGTCCAGTCCCGCGTCCGTCAGCGTGAGCTCGGCCCGGCTCCGGGTGCCCAGGCCGTGCGCCACGATGCGGTCGAGCCACTGACCGGCGGTGGTGGAGCCGTGGTAGCGGCCGCTCATCGTCAGTTTCGCCGGACCCGGCTCGTCCGGCACGGTGGGCAGCTCGGGCAGGTCGCCCTGGAGGGTGCTGCGCCACTTCCAGCCCTCGCGCATCAGCCAGTACACGAGCGCGACGAACAGGCCGAGGCCGACGACCCAGCCGACGCGGGCGGCCCAGTCGGTCACTTCCGCCGATTCCTTCCCGGCGGCCAGCAGGATTACAGGTGTCACGTGAGCTTCCCGTCGACGAGCGTGGCCTTGCCCCGCAGCCAGGTGTGCGTCACACGGCCCGGCAGCTCACGTCCCTCGTACGGAGTGTTGCGGCTGCGCGAGGCGAAGCCCGCGGGGTCCACCCGGCCACGGTATGCCGTGTCGACGAGGGTGAGGTTGGCGGGCTCACCAGCCGAGACGGGTCGTCCGTGTCCGGCGGCCTGTCCGATCTGCGCGGGCTTGACGGACATCCGGTCGGCGACGCCGGCCCAGTCGAGCAGGCCCGTGTCCACCATGGTCTCCTGGACCACCGACAGCGCGGTCTCCAGGCCGACCATGCCCATGGCGGCGGCGGCCCACTCGCAGTCCTTGTCCTCGTGCGGGTGCGGGGCGTGGTCGGTGGCGACGATGTCGATCGTGCCGTCCGCCAGGGCCTCGCGCAGGGCGTGCACGTCCCGCTCGGTGCGCAGCGGCGGGTTGACCTTGTAGACGGGGTTGTACGACCGCACCAGCTCGTCGGTGAGGAGCAGGTGGTGCGGGGTGACCTCGGCGGTGACGTCGATGCCGCGGGACTTGGCCCAGCGGACGATCTCGACGCTGCCCGCGGTCGACAGGTGGCAGATGTGGACGCGGGAGCCGACGTGCTCGGCGAGCAGCACGTCCCGGGCGATGATCGACTCCTCGGCGACGGCGGGCCAGCCGCCGAGGCCCAGCTCGGCGGAGACGACGCCCTCGTTCATCTGGGCGCCCTCGGTGAGCCGGGGCTCCTGGGCGTGCTGGGCGACGACGCCGTTGAAGGCCTTCACGTACTCCAGGGCGCGGCGCATGATCACGGCGTCGTGGACGCACTTGCCGTCGTCGGAGAAGACGGTGACGCCGGCCGCGGACTCGTGCATGGCCCCCAGCTCGGCGAGCTTCGCGCCCTCCAGGCCGACGGTGACGGCGCCGATGGGCTGCACGTCGCAGTAGCCGGACTCCTGGCCGAGCCGCCAGACCTGCTCGACGACGCCGGCGGTGTCGGCGACCGGGAAGGTGTTGGCCATGGCGAAGACGTTGGTGTAGCCGCCGCTCGCCGCCGCGCGGGTGCCGGTGAGGACGGTCTCGGAGTCCTCGCGGCCGGGCTCGCGCAGGTGAGTGTGCAGGTCGACCAGGCCGGGCAGCAGCACCTTGCCGGCGGCCTCGACGATCTCCGCGCCCTCGGCGGACAGGTTCGTGCCCACCTCGGCGATGGTGCCGCCGTCGATCAGCACGTCCTGCGGCTCGCCGCCGAGCACCTTCGCACCGCGGATCAGGGTCTTGCTCATCTTCTTACTTCTCCTCGGTGGTGCGGGCGTGGGTGACGGCGGGCTCGCTCTTCGGGCCGAACTCGGCGCCGCCGAGCAGCAGGTACAGGACGGCCATCCGGATGGAGACGCCGTTGCTGACCTGCTCGACGACGGTGCAGCGGTCGGAGTCGGCGACCTCGGCGGTGATCTCCATGCCGCGGACCATCGGGCCGGGGTGCATCACGATGGCGTGCTCGGGCATCTTCGCCATGCGGTCGCCGTCGAGGCCGTACCGGCGGGAGTACTCGCGCTCGGTCGGGAAGAACGCGGCGTTCATGCGCTCGCGCTGCACGCGCAGCATCATCACCGCGTCGGACTTCGGCAGGGTGGAGTCGAGGTCGTAGGAGACCTCGCAGGGCCAGGTCTCGACGCCGACCGGCAGCAGGGTGGGCGGGGCGACGAGGGTGACCTGGGCGCCGAGGGTGTGCAGCAGGTCGACGTTGGAGCGGGCGACGCGGCTGTGCAGGACGTCGCCGACCAGGGTGATGCGGCGGCCGTCCAGGTCCTTGCCGAGGCCGGCGTCGCGGCCGACCAGGCGGCGACGCATGGTGAAGGCGTCCAGCAGGGCTTGGGTGGGGTGCTGGTGGGTGCCGTCGCCGGCGTTGATGACGTGGGCGTCGATCCAGCCGGAGGTGGCCAGACGGTACGGGGCGCCGGAGGCGCCGTGCCGGATGACGACGGCGTCGACGCCCATGGCCTCCAGGGTCTGCGCGGTGTCCTTCAGGGACTCGCCCTTGGAGACGCTGGAGCCCTTGGCGGTGAAGTTGATGACGTCCGCGGACAGGCGCTTCTCGGCGGCCTCGAAGGAGATCCGGGTCCGGGTGGAGTCCTCGAAGAAGAGGTTGACGACGGTCCGGCCGCGCAGGGTCGGCAGTTTCTTGATCGGCCGGTCCGCGACCCGGGCCATCTCCTCGGCGGTGTCGAGGATCAGGACGGCGTCGTCGCGGGTGAGGTCGGCGGCCGAGATGAGATGACGCTGCATCTGTCAGGCTCCGTAAGGCGATTCATGCGGAAGAGCGGGATAATTCGGGCGGCCGGGTGCGTGCGGGGGCACACCGAGCGGGCGTAGGGCACCGGTGAGGGCGTACGCCGGGGTGCTACGGGTGGGCGCCCGGGGTGGTGTCCGGCTTGGCGCCGAGCAGCACGGTGTCCCGACCGTCCTCCTCGGCGAGCTGGACCTTGACCGTCTCCCGCAGCGACGTGGGGAGGTTCTTGCCGACGTAGTCGGCCCGGATGGGCAGTTCGCGGTGGCCGCGGTCGACGAGGACCGCGAGCTGCACGGCGCGCGGGCGGCCGATGTCGTTCAGGGCGTCCAGGGCGGCGCGGATGGTCCGGCCGGAGAAGAGGACGTCGTCGACGAGGACGACCAGGCGGCCGTCGATGCCGTCACCGGGGATCTCGGTGCGGGCCAGTGCGCGCGGGGGCTGCATGCGCAGGTCGTCGCGGTACATGGTGATGTCGAGCGAGCCGACCGGCATCTTGCGCTCGGTGATCTGCTCCAGCTTGTCGGCGAGCCGCCGGGCGAGGAAGACGCCCCGGGTCGGGATGCCGAGGAGCACCACGTCGTCGGCGCCCTTGGCGCGTTCGACGATCTCGTGGGCGATACGGGTCAGCACCCGCGCGATGTCCGGCCCCTCGAGCACGGGCCGTGCGTCGGTCTGCGTGTCCTGCTGCCTGCTGTCCTGCTGCTTGTCCATACGAAACGGACCTCCTTCTCCGCCTCACGGGACGGACCTTAAAGGACGTCGGATTTGCGCCACCTACGCTATCAGGTGCACAGGACCGCCCCGATCGGGCCCCCGACACTCCCCCGTCACCCTCACGCCCCCTCCGCATCACCCGTTCGCAGCAACGGAGGGCGGGTACCACAGAAGAGTCGGTGCGGACCATTCGGCTTGACGCAGAAGAGTAACGCTGCGTAACCTCACAGTGAGTTACCAGCCGCGCGGCAGACAACACAGCCGGCCGCGTCGACACCTTGTCCGGGGAGCCATATGTCCAGCGAATACGCCAAACAGCTCGGGGCCAAGCTCCGGGCGATCCGCACCCAGCAGGGCCTTTCCCTCCACGGTGTCGAGGAGAAGTCCCAGGGCCGCTGGAAGGCGGTCGTGGTCGGGTCGTACGAGCGCGGTGACCGTGCCGTGACCGTGCAGCGTCTCGCCGAGCTGGCGGACTTCTACGGCGTCCCCGTGCAGGAGCTGCTGCCGGGCACCACCCCCGGCGGCGCCGCCGAGCCGCCGCCGAAGCTGGTCCTGGACCTGGAGCGGCTGGCCACGGTGCCGGCCGAGAAGGCGGGCCCGCTGCAGCGTTACGCGGCCACGATCCAGTCGCAGCGCGGCGACTACAACGGCAAGGTGCTCTCGATCCGCCAGGACGACCTGCGCACACTCGCCGTCATCTACGACCAGTCGCCCTCGGTCCTCACCGAGCAGCTGATCAGCTGGGGTGTCCTGGACGCGGACGCGCGCCGCGCGGTGGCGTCCCACGAGGACGCCTGAGCCCACAGCGCGCTCCTGACACAGCAGAAACGTGGGGGGGGGGGGGGGGGGGGGGGGGGGGGGGGGGGGGGGGGGGCCCCCGCCCGCCCGGGGGGGGCGGGGGGGGGGGGGGGGGGGGCGGCGCGGGGGGGGGGGGGGGGGGCGGGCGGGGGGC
>NZ_JBIWKU010000012.1:118341-151228 GCF_044765825.1 Streptomyces flaveolus
GCCCCACACCCCCCCCCGGGGCCGGCGGGGGGGGCGCCCCCCCCCCCCCCCCCCCCCCCCCCCCGGCGGCGTCTTCGGGTACCGGGGGCTTCGGGAGCACGAAGAGACGCCGATGGGCCTGCGGCAACCGTTGTCGGTTCCGCAGGCCCATCGGCGTCTGTGTCTGTCTCCGTCAGGCCTCGTCACGGCGCAGCGAAGGCTTCAGTTCCTTCAGCCGGCCGAGCAGACCGTTGACGAAGGCCGGCGACTCGTCCGTGGAGAACTCCTTCGCCAGCTGCACCATCTCGTCGAGGACGACGGCGTCCGGGGTCGCGTCGACCCAGATCAGCTCGTACGCGCCGAGGCGCAGGATGTTGCGGTCGACGACCGGCATGCGGTCGAGCGTCCAGCCGACCGAGTACTGGGCGATGAGCTCGTCGATGCGCTTGGCGCGCTCGGCGTACCCCTCGACCAGCTCCATCGTGTACTCGCTCACCGGCGGCTGCCGGGTGTCGGACCGGGAGTGCCGGACCCAGTCGGCGAGGACCGTCAGGACGTCCGCGCCGCGCTGATCGCCCTCGAAGAGGATCTGGAAGGCGCGCTTGCGGGCCGTGTTGCGGGCAGCCACGGTTAGCTGTTCACCCGGCCGAGGTAGTCGCTCGTGCGGGTGTCGACCTTGATCTTCTCACCGGTGGTGATGAAGAGCGGGACCTGGATCTGGTGGCCGGTCTCCAGCGTGGCGGGCTTGGTGCCGCCGGTGGAGCGGTCGCCCTGGACGCCCGGCTCGGTCTCCTGGACGGTCAGCTCGACGGCGGCGGGCAGCTCGACGAAGAGCACCTCGCCCTCGTGCTGCGCGACGGTGGCGGTGAAGCCCTCCACCAGGAAGTTGGCGGCGTCGGCGACCGTCTTGCGGTCGACCATCAGCTGGTCGTAGGTCTCCATGTCCATGAAGACGAAGTAGTCGCCGTCCATGTACGAGAACTGCATGTCGCGCTTGTCGACAGTGGCCGTCTCGACCTTGACGCCGGCGTTGAAGGTCTTGTCGACGACCTTGCCGGAGAGCACGTTCTTGAGCTTGGTGCGCACGAAGGCGGGGCCCTTGCCGGGCTTGACGTGCTGGAACTCGACGACGGACCAGAGCTGGCCGCCTTCGAGCTTGAGCACCAGGCCGTTCTTGAGGTCGTTCGTGGAAGCCACGGTTGCGGAATCTCCTGGACTGACGTGGACGACCCGGGGCGTGCGCACAGCGCGAGGCTAGAGCGCGAGCAGCTCCTTGGTCGTGATGGTGAGTAGCTCGGGTCCGCCGTCCGCCTCGGGGCGCACGACGAGCGTGTCATCGATCCGGACACCGCCCCGGCCCGGGAGGTGGACCCCCGGTTCGACGGTGACCGGCACACAAGCGTCCAGTTTACCCATGGCCGCCGGACCCAACTGCGGGTCCTCGTCGATTTCGAGTCCTACACCGTGACCCGTGAGGGCCGGAAGGTTCTCCGCGTACCCGGCGGAGTCCAGTGCCTGGCGGGCCGCGCGGTCCACATCACGGCAGGCGGCGCCGGGTACGAGGGCCTCCCGGCCCGCCCGCTGCGCGGAGAAGACGAGGTCGTACAGCTCGATCTGCCAGTCCGCCGGCGAGGTGCCGATGACGAACGTACGGCCGATCTCGCAGCGGTAGCCGCGGTACATCGCGCCCAGGCACACGGAGAGGAAGTCGCCCTCCTCCACGCGCCGGTCGGTGGGCCGGTGCCCGCGGCGCCCGGAGTTGGGGCCGGTGCCGACGGAGGTCGGGAAGGCGGGACCGTCGGCGCCGTGGTCGACCAGGCGGCGTTCCAGTTCCAGGGCGAGGTGCCGCTCGGTGCGGCCGACGAGGATGGACTCCAGCAGCTCGCCGAGGGCCTGGTCGGCGATCTCGGCGCCGATCCGCAGGCAGGAGATCTCCTCTTCGTCCTTGACGACCCGGAGCTGCTCCACCGCTTGGCCGAGGTCTGTCAGGCGCAGCCCTGGGGCGACCGAGCGCATGGCCCGCTGCCGGGCGACGGTGAGGTGGTGGTCCTCGGTGGCGAGGGACTCGGCGCCCTGGGCCGCGGCGAGGCCGGTGGCGGCGACGGCGGGGTCACCGCCGGGGCCGGGCAGGGCACGCAGCGACAGAGCCTCGTCGGGCCTGCCCTCCGTGGGCCGCTCGTCCGGCGGGCCGGAGCACACCAGGAGATCCTCGGTCTTGCCCAGCAGCAGCACGGCGCCGTGCGGGGCGGCGCCCGCGAGATAGCGCACGTTGGCGGGCCGGGAGACGAGCGCCGCCGCGCTGCCGCCCGCGTTGCAGCGTTCTCGTAGGCGCGTCCGGCGGGCCGCGTACACCTCTGACATGACCCGAGCGTAAGAGCTCCGCTCGGGGGGCGCCGCTCGGGAGGGCCGAGTGGGCGGTGCGCCGGGCTCCGCCGGGAGCGCGGTTCGGGGTGGGGGTGGATGTCGTCCGCGGCTGACGGCCGGTGGGGGCTGGTCGCGCAGTTCCCCGCGCCCCTTCGGGGCCCTACCAGTTCGGGGGGCTGGCTATGGAGCGGGCGAGGACCTCGTCCAGGAGGCGGGCCGTCTCCGGGACGTCAAGCTGGGAGTTGTCGATGATCGGGAGGCCCGAGCCGTACCAGCCGGCCATGCGGCCGTGGATGCGGGCGACCTCCTCGTCGGTGAGCCGCCGGTTGCCGCTGCGCTCGGCGTTGCGCTCCAGGACGACGTCCAGTCCCGGCAGCAGGACGACGGGGAGCAGACCCGGCCCGACGTGCCGTTTCCAGCCGCCGAGCCCGACGACCGGACGGTCCGGGAAGACGGCGTCGTCGAGGATGCACGAGATGCCGTTGGCGAGGAAGTTGCGCGCGGAGAAGCCGCAGGTGCGGCGGGCGAGGCGGTACTGGGCCTCGGAGTTCTCGTTCCACCCGGACTGGGGGTCGGCGAAGCCCGAGCGGACCCACTCGCGCACGTCGTCGAGGCTGATGTGGGCGGTGGGGACCCTGCGGTGCTCCGCCCAGTACTTGGCGACGCTGGTCTTGCCCGCGCCCGCGGGGCCGATGAGGAGCACCGCGAGGGTGGTGGTCGCCGGGTCGGGTACGGCGGCCGTGGCGGGCGGCATGCTGGGCGCTGCGACGGGACCGCCGGGCGGCAGCGGGACGTGTCCGGTGGTGTCCGGCACGGGTGGTGGGGCCGGGGCCTGCTGCGGGGGCCCGGGGTGCGGGGCCTGCATGGGGTAGCCCGGCGCCACAGGCGGGGGCACGGGGGCGGAACCCTGGTGCGGGCCCGGGTGGTGTGCGGCCGGGGACCAGCCGACGGCCGGTCCGTGCCCCGGCTGAGGGGGCGGCGGCAGCGGAGAACCCACTGCGTGCTGCATCCGGTGCCACTCCGTCTCGTACAGGCGATGGGCGCTGACAGCGGGACGGGTACCCGCTGTTCCCCACAGCCTAAAGGGCGTGGGAGGGGCCCCGTCCGAACGGTACCGTCCCCGGCCGTCCTTTGGTGAACGGCCGGGGGTGGTCCGAAGTGCCCGCCCCGCAAGGCGAATCGGACGGAAGGTGCGGCGGGGGACTTACTCGCCCACCTCGCCGTAGGCGGCGAGGAGGACGGCCGGGTCGGGTCCCTCCAGGACGGTGGGCTTGGCCAGGCCGTCGAGGACGATGAAGCGCAGCAGGTCGCCGCGGGACTTCTTGTCGACCTTCATGTTCTCCACCAGCTTCGGCCACTGGTCGTAGCGGTAGTGGAGCGGCAGGCCGACCGCTTCGAGGATGCTGCGGTGGCGGTCGGCGGTGGCGTCGTCCAGCCGGCCCGCGAGGCGGCCCAGTTCGGCGGCGAAGTGCATGCCGACGGAGACGGCGGCGCCGTGGCGCCACTTGTAGCGCTCGTTCTTCTCGATGGCGTGGCCGAGGGTGTGACCGTAGTTCAGGATCTCCCGCAGGCCCGCCTCCTTCAGGTCGGAGGAGACGACCTCGGCCTTGACCTTGATGGAGCGCACGATCAGTTCGGCGGTGTGCGGTCCGGCCGGGGTGCGCGCGGCCTGGGGGTCGGACTCGATCAGGTCGAGGATCGCGGGGTCGGCGATGAAGCCGGCCTTGATGACCTCGGCGAGGCCCGAGACGTAGTCGTTGACCGGGAGGGAGTCCAGCGCGGCGAGGTCGCACAGGACGCCGGCCGGCGGGTGGAAGGCGCCGACGAGGTTCTTGCCCTCGGCGGTGTTGATGCCGGTCTTGCCGCCGACGGCCGCGTCCACCATGGCCAGCACGGTGGTCGGGACGGCGATCCAGCGCACGCCGCGCAGCCAGGTCGCGGCCACGAAGCCGGCGAGGTCGGTGCTGGCGCCGCCGCCGACGCCGACGATGACGTCGGTGCGGGTGAAGCCGGACTGGCCCAGCGCCTTCCAGCAGTAGGCGGCGACCTCGGCGGTCTTGGCCTCCTCGGCGTTGGGCACCTGGATGGCGATCGCGTCGTAGCCCTGCTCGGCGAGGTCGGCGCGCAGCGCGTCGCCGGTCTCGGCGAGAGCCTCGGGGTGGATCACGGCGACCCGCTTGGCCTTCGGGCCGATCAGGCCGGCGAGTTCGCCCAGGAGCTGACGGCCCACCAGGACCTCGTAGGGCTCGGATCCCGCGGTGCCGCCGACCTGGATCCGGGTGACTGCCTCGCTCATGCTTCCTTCAACTCCAGTGCGTCCAGGGCCGCTTGCGTGACTTCTTCGGGGGTACGCCCGTCGGTGGCGACGACGACCGTGGCGACCTCCTCGTAGAGGTGGCGGCGGGCCTCCATCAGCTCGCGCCACTGCTTGCGCGGGTTGACCGCCAGCAGCGGGCGCGCGGCGTTCAGGCCGGTGCGCTTGACCGCCTCCTCGACGTCCATCGACAGATAGACGACGCGCCGGCCGGCGAGCAGGCCGCGGGTGTCCTCGTCGAGGATCGCGCCGCCGCCGAGGGCGAGGACGCCGTCGTGCTCGGCGAGGGCCGTGCGCACGGCCTGCTTCTCCAGGGCGCGGAAGGCCGGCTCGCCCTCGTCCACGAAGATCTCGGCGATGGTCCGTCCCTGCGCGGAGACGATGTCCTCGTCGGTGTCCCGGTACGCGGTGCCGAGGCGCCCGGCGAGCAGCTGTCCGACGGTGGACTTGCCCACGCCCATCGGTCCGACCAGGACGATCAGCGGGGTGTTCATCGGATCGCCAGGTTGTCGAGGTACGAGGTGACGTTGCGGCGGGTCTCGGTGACGCTGTCGCCGCCGAACTTCTCCGCCACGGCGTCCGCGAGGACCAGGGCGACCATCGCCTCGGCGACGATGCCGGCCGCCGGGACCGCCGAGACGTCGGAGCGCTGGTGGTGAGCCTGCGCGGCCTCGCCGGTGGTCACGTCCACGGTCTTCAGGGCACGCGGCACGGTCGCGATCGGCTTCATCGCGGCGCGGACCCGCAGCAGCTCACCGGTGGACAGGCCGCCTTCGGTGCCGCCGGCGCGTCCGGAGACGCGGCGGATGCCCTCGGGCGTGCTGACGATCTCGTCGTGCGCCTTGGAGCCGGGCACCCGGGCCAGCTCGAAACCGTCGCCGATCTCGACGCCCTTGATCGCCTGGATGCCCATCAGGGCGCCGGCCAGCCGGGCGTCCAGCTTGCGGTCCCAGTGCACGTGCGAACCCAGACCGACCGGGACGCCGTACGCCAGCACCTCGACCACACCGCCGAGCGTGTCACCGTCCTTGTGGGCCTGGTCGACCTCCGCGACCATCGCCTTGGAGGTGTCCGCATCCAGGCAGCGCAGCGGGTCGGCGTCCAGCCTCTCGACGTCCGCCGGGGTGGGGTGCACGCCCTGCGGAGCCTTCACGGAGCACAGCTCGACGACGTGGCTGACGATCTCGATGCCGGCCGTCTCCTTCAGGTACGACCGGGCCACGGCGCCCAGGGCCACCCGGGCGGCCGTCTCGCGCGCCGAGGCGCGCTCCAGGATCGGGCGGGCCTCGTCGAAGCCGTACTTCTGCATGCCCGCGAGATCCGCGTGGCCGGGACGGGGCCGGGTCAGCGGGGCGTTGCGGGCCAGTCCCGCGAGCACCTCCGGGTCGACCGGGTCGGCCGCCATGACCTGCTCCCACTTGGGCCACTCGGTGTTGCCCACCATGATCGCGACCGGGGAGCCCATGGTGAGGCCGTGCCGGACACCGCCGAGGAAGGTGACCTCGTCACGCTCGAACTTCATGCGCGCACCGCGACCGTAGCCGAGCCGCCGCCTCGCCAGATGGTCCGCCACCATGTCCGTGGTGATCGGCACGCCGGCGGGCAGACCCTCCAGCGTCGCGACGAGTGCGGGACCGTGGGACTCCCCCGCGGTCAGCCAGCGCAACCTGCTCAACGGTGCTCCTCAGTGCTCGCGCCCCGGTATGCCCTGCGTACGCGTCTTCTCTGCGTACGGCGACGGCGTGTCCGGGTGCGCGGGCCCCGGTCCGCCACCTCCGATCCTCCCACGTCCGGCCGCCCGGCCCGCCCGCCGGTCCATCTGACGGACGGGCGGTCTCAGGCGGGGCCGTTGCTCTGACCCTGCCGGGGAGCGTAGGAACCGAGGAAATCGGCGCCGGTCGGCTGCGGACGGGGTGATGCCTGGGGCGGCGCGTAGGGGCCCAGGTGGTCGGCGCCGCGGCCCTGGCTGTACCGCGTCGCCGCCTGGACCGGCGCACCGCTTCGCGCCGCGCGCCGGCGGGCGATCCTGCGCTGCGCCTTGACCACCCAGGACGCCACGACGGCCAGTACGACCAGGGCGAGCACCGTGATCTGCACCCAGTCGGGCAGGAAGCCCAGCACGGCCTCGAATATCTGGCTCTTGGCGGATGCCAGAGGCATGCCTGTGGACATGGATCGCTTCCCCCTCCCGGTTCCGCCCCCTGCGGAACCGGACGGATCCTAGCGTTCCGCGAGGGCGTGCTCGCCTGCTTTTCGCATGGCTGCCAGCGGGGCCGGGGCGCGGCCCGTCATCTGCTCGACCTGAAGCACCGCCTGGTGCAACAGCAGGTCGAGGCCGCTGACCACGGCACCGCCGTACGCCGACCAGCGGGCCGCGAGCGCGGTCGGCCAGGGGTCGTACAGCACGTCGAAGAGGGTTCCGGGCATCTCGGGCACCGCGGCGGCCAGCGCGTCGGTGGTGCCGGCGGGTGTGGTGGCGACGACCAGCGGGGCGTGCAGCGCCTGCTCGGCGTGCGCCCAGTCGGCGATGCGCACGTCGACGTCGAGCCGCTCGGCCCAGCCCCGCATCTCGGCGGCGCGTGCCTCACTGCGTACGTACACGGTGACCTCGCCGGTGCAGACCCGGGCCAGCGCGGCCAGCGCGGAGGAGGCGGTGGCCCCGGCGCCGAGGACCGCGGCGGCGTCGACCCTCTCGATGCCGTGCTCGCGCAGGGCGGCGACCATGCCGGGGATGTCGGTGTTGTCGCCGGTCCTGCGGCCGTCCTCGGTGAAGACGACGGTGTTCACCGCGTCCACCGAGGCCGCCGTCTCGCTGATCCCGTCGAGCAGCGGGATCACCGCCCGCTTGAGCGGCATGGTCAGCGACAGCCCCGCCCATTCTCTGCCCAGCTTGTCGAAGAAGCCCGGCAGCGCCTCCTCGTCGACGTCGAACCGGTCGTACGTCCAGCCCTCCAGCCCCAGCTCGGCGTAGGCGGTGCGGTGCAGCACCGGGGAGAGGGAGTGGGCGATCGGGGAGCCGAGTACGGCCGCCCGTCGCGCCCCGGCCCTAACTGGCATTGAACTTGTCCTTCAGCCTCAGGAACTCGTCGTGCGTCTTCGCGAACTCGGTCTTGTTCCTGCCGTCGGTGGCCACGAAGTAGATCCAGCCGTCGTCCGTGGGATCCATCGACGCCTCGAGCGCCTCGACGCCGGGGTTGCCGATGGGGCCGGGCGGCAGGCCCGTGTTGGTGTACGTGTTGTACGGGTCCTTGTCGTTGTTGATCTCGGACTCGCCGATGTGGATGTTGCTCTGGCCCTTCGCGTAGTTGAAGGTCGAGTCGAACTGGAGCAACCGGTTGGTCTCGGTGTTGTCGGGCTTGAGCCGGTTGTAGACGACCTCGGACATCTTGCGGAAGTCCTCGTGGGTCTTGCCCTCGGCCTGCACGAGGCTCGCGACGGTGAGCAGTTGCCAGGGACCGTCCAGACCGAGACTCTCCGCCTTCGACGCCAGGCCGAGCGCCGTGTACCGCTCATTGGCCCGCGCCACCATCTGCCTGAGCACGTCCTCGGGCTTCTGGCCCTTGGTCGCGGGATAGCTGGACGGGAAGAGGAACCCTTCCAGCGGGTCCTTGACGTCCCCGTGGTTCATCGCCCAGGCGGGCAGACCGAGGTTCTTCCACTGGCTCTTGGCGACGCCGGCGGTGGTGCCCTTCTTGAGCCCGAGCTGCTCGTCGATCTTCTTGTAGACCTGTACGTTCCGCCAGCCCTCGGAGATGATCAGGTTGCTGCGGCTCTTGGGGTCGAGCAGCATCTGGACCGCGCTCGCGGCCGACATCTCCTTCTGCAGCGTGTACACGCCGTCCTGGATGCTCTTGCCGTTGGGATTGCTCTGCTGGGCGCTGATGAAGGCGTCGACGCTCTTCACCACTCCCTGGCGCTTGAGCTCCTGGCCGATCGTCGCGCCGCCCGCGCCCTCGGGGATGGTGACGGTCACCTTCTCGCCGTTGCCGTTGCCCGCGTAGTCCGGGGCCGCGCCGAAACGGTCCTGGTAGAACTGCAGGCCGAAGTAGCCGACGCCCGCCACACCGCCGCCGAGCACCAGGCAGACCACGAGACAGGCGAGGCCGCTGCGGCCCTTCTTCTGCTTGCCGCCCCGGCCCCTGCGCTCGCCACGACCGCCGGTGCCGCCGTCGTCCCCGGCGTCCCCGCCCGCGAAGAAGGCGTGCTCACCCTCGTCGGGACCGGGGTCCCAGTCGGTGCCCTGCGGTTCGGGTTCGGCGCGCCGTCGGCCGGGCGGCTCCGGCGGCGGGTACGCGTCCGGGGTGCCGTAGAAGTCGGGCTGCTCGGCGCCGTAGGCGGCGCTCTGCGGGCCATAGGGGTCCGACGGGTCGCCCGGGTGCTGCGCGTGGGGATGCGCGCCGGTCCCCCAGCCGCCGTCGTCGTAGCCCTGGTCCTGCTGCGGCTGCGCCTGGGCCGCGTACTGCTGGTCGTACTGCTGCTGGCCGTACTGGTCGTACTGCGGCTCGGGGATCGGCTGACCGTACTGGTCGTACTGCTGCTGCCCGTACGCGCCCTGGCCGCCGTCGCCCCAGTCGCCGTACTGCGGCTGCTGCTGTTGCTGCGGCTGCTGCGGATAGTGCTGCGGCTGGCCGCCGTAGGGGGACTGCTGACCCGCCTGGGCCTGCTGTCCGCCCCATCCGCCGTCCCCGTACAACGGGTCCTCCGGATGCCACGGTTCGGAGCCTGGGCCCCGGCCATACTCAGTCATCGATCCCCTAGAGCCGCGAGGCGGCGGTCCGCGCGACCTGATGTGGGGGGCCGGCTTCCGTTCCGCCTCTTGCTGTGCGGGGGCTGTTCGAATGCCGCCGCATCGCGCGGAACGTTACCGTATCGCGATCAGATGACCACTTCGACGCCCTCGCCGGGTGCTTTGCCTGACACCCGTTCGGATTCCAGCGCCTGCTGAAGGATGATCACAGCGGCGGCCTGGTCGATGACCGATCTGCCCTTCTTGGACTTCACGCCCGAGGCGCGCAGCCCCTGGCTCGCCGTCACCGTCGTCATCCGCTCGTCGACCAGCCGTACGGGGACGGGAGCGATGCCCTTGGCCAGCTCCTGGGCGAAGCCCCTGACCTTGGCCGCGGCCGGACCCTCGCCCCCCTTGAGGGAGCGAGGGAGACCGACGACGACCTCGACGGGCTCGTACTCCTCGACCAGTTGGCGCAGGCGGCGGTGCGCCGCCGGGACGTCCCGCCCGGGGACGGTCTCCACCGGGGTGGCGAGGATCCCGTCGGGGTCGCACGAGGCGACCCCGATCCGGGCGTCCCCGACGTCGATCGCGAGCCGGCGGCCTCTGCGCATCGCCCGTCCTACTTCGCGGTCTCGGCGACGAGGCGCTCGACGGCGTCGACGGCGTCACCGATGGCGGCGGCGTTCTGACCTCCGCCCTGGGCGACGTCCGGCTTGCCGCCACCGCCGCCGCCGAGGGTCTTGGCGGCGGTGCGCACCAGGTCACCGGCCTTGAGGCCGCGCTCGCGGGCGGCCTCGTTGGTGGCGATGACCGTGAGCGGCTTGCCGCCCGCCGTCGTGAAGAGGGCCACCACGGCGGCCCGGCCGCCCTGGATGCGGCCGCGCACGTCGAGGACCAGCTTGCGCAGGTCGTCGGCCGTGGTGCCGTCCGGGACCTGACCGGTGACCAGGGCGACGCCACGCACGTCCTTGGCGGAGTCGGCGAGCGAGCCGGCGGCCTGGAGGACCTTCTCGGCGCGGAACTTCTCGATCTCCTTCTCGGCGTCCTTCAGCTTGCCGAGCATGGCGGAGACCTTCTCCGGGAGTTCCTCCGGGCGGCCCTTGATCAGCTCCTGGAGCTGGGCGACGACCGTGTGCTCACGGGCGAGGAAGTTGTAGGCGTCCACGCCGACCAGGGCCTCGATGCGGCGCACCCCGGAGCCGATGGACGACTCGCCGAGCAGCTTGACCAGGCCGAGCTGGGCGGTGTTGTGCACATGGGTGCCGCCGCACAGCTCCTTGGAGAAGTCGCCGATGGTCACGACGCGGACGCGCTCGCCGTACTTCTCGCCGAACTCGGCGATGGCGCCCTGCTTCTTGGCCTCGTCGATGCCCATGACGTCGGCGCGGACGTCGAGGTCGCGGGCGAGCACCTCGTTGATCTTCTGCTCGACGTCGGTCATCACGGCCGTCGGCACGGCGGACGGCGAACCGAAGTCGAAGCGGAAGCGGCCGGGCTGGTTCTCGGAACCGGCCTGGGCGGCCGTCGGGCCGAGGGCGTCGCGCAGGGCCTGGTGGGTGAGGTGGGTGGCCGAGTGGGCGCGGGCGATGGCCTTGCGCCGCCGGTCGTCGATGGAGGCGTGGGCCTTGGCGCCGACGGTGATCTCGCCGACCTGGACGACGCCCTTGTGGACGTAGACGCCCGGGACCGGCTTCTGGCAGTCGCGGACCTCGATGACGGCACCGGAGTCGGCCTTGATCCGGCCGGTGTCGCCGATCTGGCCGCCGCCCTCGGCGTAGAAGGGGGTGCGGTCGAGGACGATCTCGACCTCGTCGCCCTCGGTGGCGGCCGGGGAGGAGATGCCGTCGACGAGGATGCCGACGATGGTGGACTCGCCCTCGGTGTCGGTGTAACCGATGAAGTCGGTGGCACCGGCACGGTCCGCGATCTCACGGTAGGCACCGAGGTCGGCGTGGCCCGTCTTCTTCGACTGGGCGTCGGCCTTGGCGCGCTCCCGCTGCTCCTTCATCAGGCGCCGGAAGCCGTCCTCGTCCACGGACAGCCCCTGCTCGGCGGCCATCTCCAGGGTGAGGTCGATCGGGAAGCCCCAGGTGTCGTGGAGCAGGAAGGCCTTGTCGCCGGCCAGGACGGTGCCGCCGGCGGCCTTGGTGTCGCTCACGGCGGTGTCGAGGATGTTGGTGCCGGCCTTCAGGGTCTTGAGGAAGGCGTTCTCCTCGGCGAGGGCGACCTTCTCGATCCGCTCGCGGTCGGTGATCAGCTCGGGGTACTGCTGCCCCATCATGCCGATCACGACGTCGATCAGGTCCTTGACGACCGGACCGGTGGCGCCGAGCAGGCGCATGTTGCGGATGGCGCGGCGCATGATGCGGCGCAGGACGTAACCGCGGCCCTCGTTGCCGGGGGTGACGCCGTCGCCGATGAGCATCACGGCGGTGCGGATGTGGTCGGTGACCACGCGCAGGGAGACGTCCGAGTCGTGGGCGTCGCCGTAGGCCACGCCGGTGAGCTCGGTGGCCTTGTCGATGACGGCCATCGAGGTGTCGATCTCGTACATGTTCTGCACGCCCTGCAGAATCATGGCGAGGCGCTCCAGGCCGAGCCCGGTGTCGATGTTCTTGCTCGGCAGGTCCCCGAGGATCTCGAAGTCCTCCTTGCCGATGCCCTCGCCCCGCTCGTACTGCATGAAGACGAGGTTCCAGATCTCCACGTACCGCTCGTCGTTGACGGCGGGGCCGCCCTCGACGCCGAACTCGGGGCCGCGGTCGTAGTTGATCTCGGAGCACGGGCCACAGGGGCCGGGCACGCCCATGGACCAGAAGTTGTCCTTCTTGCCCAGGCGCTGGATGCGCTCGGCGGGGACGCCGACGACCTCGCGCCAGAGCTGCTCGGCCTCGTCGTCGTCCTGGTAGACGGTGATCCACAGGCGCTCGGGGTCGAGGCCGTAACCGCCCTTGTCCTGGGGGCTGGTGAGCAGCTCCCAGGCGAGCTTGATGGCGCCTTCCTTGAAGTAGTCGCCGAAGGAGAAGTTGCCGCACATCTGGAAGAACGTGCCGTGCCGGGTGGTCTTGCCGACCTCTTCGATGTCCGGCGTGCGCACACACTTCTGGACGCTGGTGGCGCGGGCGTAGGGCGGCTTGACCTCGCCGAGGAAGTACGGCTTGAAGGGCACCATGCCGGCGTTGACCAACAGCAGAGTCGGGTCGTCCGCGATGAGCGACGCCGAAGGGACGACGGTGTGCCCGCGGTCCTCGAAGAAGCTCAACCAGCGGCGGCGGATCTCGGCCGACTCCATCAGTGGTCCTCATTCCGGTTGTACGAGTACGTCGTCCTGTCGACGTACCTCAGGTCGTTGCTGTTCTCGATGGCGTTGTACCGCCTGGCAGCGGGCAGTTCGCGGTCGACGGGGGCGTTCAGCCCGAGCGCGTCGTCCAGTTCGGCTTCCCGCTGGGCCATGTTGTCGCGGACGTCGAGGGCGAAGCCCACCGCGCGGTCCTTGATCCGGGTGCCCGCGTCGATCGCCTTGTTCGCCGCGGTCGCGGCGAGGCTCTCGGGGGTGAGCTGCTTGAGCTTCCGGTTGACCTTGGTGGTGGCCCACACACCGGCGGCGACACCGGTGCCGAACCAGAACGTACGGCGGAACATCGCTGGATCAGTCCTTCTTCCGCTTCGTCCGCCGCGCGGCCGGGATCGTACGGCCGACGATCACGGTGCGCCGCGGCTCCTTGGCCGGGCCCGCGGGCACGTCCTCCTTGCGAGCGCCGAGTGCCCTGCGCACGCCGTATCCGAACGCCGCGACCTTGACCAGCGGGCCGCCGAAGGTGGAGGCCACGGTGGTCGACAGCGCCGAGGCGTTCGACGTGACCTCCTGGACGTCGGAGGCGATCGCGTCGACCCGGTCGATCTGGGTCTGCGCGGAGCGCACCGCCGAGGAGGCGTCGGCCAGCAGCGGGACGGCCTGGTCGGTCACGTCCGCCACGAGCTTGGTGGTCGCCCTGAGCGTCTGGGCCAGCCTCGCCAGTGCGACGGCGAGGAAGGAGACCAGGATCGCCCAGAAGACGGCCACCAGGATCCCGGCCACCTCACCACCGGACACTGTGCACCCGCTCCCTGAAACGTGCCTGAACATCGAGAACATCGAGAAAGTCGTGCACCGAGCCTATCGCGCCGGGCGCGGGGCTCCGTACCGGATTGCCGTCCGCGGGCGGCGAAGTCGGGCGAAGCGATTGTACGGAGTGAATACGGGCCAGTACGCTCCGTGTTCCATGCGAGATCAACGGCGCGACGGCAGCTCACCGCACGGCAACCTTCCGCTGGAGCTCGACGTCTTCGTGGGGCGCGCGGCGGAACTCGCGGGGCTGGCCCGGGCCCTTGACGCCGCCCGGCTGGTGACGGTGACCGGGGCGGGCGGGGTCGGCAAGTCCCGCCTGGCGGCGCGGGCCGCGTCCCGGTGCGCGCCCCGGGACGGTGTCTGGCGGGTGGACCTGGCGCCGGTGCGCGATCCGGAGTTCGTCGACTACGCGGTCGTGGAGGCGCTCGGACTGACCGACCACACGACGCGCCTGCCCCGCGAGACGCTGCTCGCGCATCTCGCCGAGCGGGAGTTGCTGCTGGTCCTGGACGGGGTCGAGCACCTGGTGGACGCCTGCGGCGCGCTGGCGACCGCCCTGTTGGGCCGCGCGCCGGGGCTGCGGATGCTGGCGGTGGGGCGCAGGCCGCTGGGCGTGGCCGGGGAGCGGCTGGTTCCGCTGGCGCCGCTGAGCGCGGAGGAGGCGGTGGAGCTGCTGACGGTCCGGGCGGCGCAGCGCGATCTCGCGTGCGCGGACGCCCTGGACACCGAGACCGAGGGAGTGCTGCGGGAGCTGTGCCGGCGGCTGGACGGGATCCCGCTGGCGATCGAGCTGGCCGCCGGGCGGCTGGACGCGCTGTCGCCGGAGCAGGTGCTGCGGCGGCTGGACGACCGTTTCCGCTTGCTGACCGGCGGGGACCCCACCGCGCTGCCCCGGCACCGGACGCTGCGCACCGCGATCGGCTGGAGCCATGAGCTGTGCACGCCCGAGGAGCGGCTGCTGTGGGCCCGGCTGTCGGTGTTCACGGGGTCGTTCGATCTGGATGCCGCCGAGTACGTGTGCAGCGGCGACGGTCTGCCCGCCGACGAGGTGCTCGACGTGGTCTGCGCGCTGCTGGCGCAGTCGGTGCTGACGCGCGAGGAGACGCCGGCCGGGGTCCGGTACCGGATGCTCGACACGGTGCGGGCGTACGGCGCCGACTGGCTGGAGGCGACGGGCGACGCGGCGCGGCTGAGGCGTCGCCACCGGGACTGGTACGTGGGGCTGGCGACCTGGTGCGAGCTGGACTGGTTCTCGCCGCGCCAGCGTGAGGTGGCCGCCCGGGTGGAGGCGGAGCTGCCGAATCTGCGCGGCGCCCTGGAGTACTGCCTGGCCGAGCCGGACGAGGCGCACCTGGGCCAGTACCTGGCGGGTGCCCTGTGGTTCCACTGGGTCGGCTGCGGCCGGCTGTCGGAGGGGCGGCGCTGGCTGGAGCAGGCGGTGCGGCTGGACGTGGAGGGGCCGGCCGGCGAGCAGTCCCGGCTGAAGGCGCTGTGGGTGCTCGGCTATGTGGCGATCCTTCAGGGCGACACCGTTCCCGCGCTGGCGGCGCTCCACGAGTGCCGGGAGGAGGCCGAGCGGGCGGAGAACCCGACGGCGGTGGCGTACGCGGAGCACCGCACCGGCTGTCTGGCGCTGATCACGGACGACATGCCGCGCGCGGAGACGCTGCTGCGGTCGGCGCTGCGCCGTTACCGGCAGATCGGCGAGCTCAACACCAATGTGCTGATGGGCCAGGTGGAGCTGGCGATGACGCGGGCGTTCCAGGGCGATCTGCCGGACGCGGTGCGCTTGTGCGAGGACGTGCGCCAGGTGTGCGAGGACCACGGCGAGCGCTGGGCCCGGGGGTACGCGCTGTACGTGCTGGCGTACGCGGCCTGGAGCGAGGGCGACACGGTGCGCGCCCGTGAGCTGCTGGCCGACTGTCTGGCCGGCGCCCACCGCTTCCGGGACCAGCTGGGTTCGGTGCTGGCGGTGGAGCTGCTGGCCCTGGTTACGGTGGCGGAGGGCGATCCGGCGGAGGCCGCGGTGCTGCAGGGGGCGGCGGGGCGGATGTGGCCGTCGGTGGGGCTGCGGCTGTTCGGTTCGGCGCACTACAACGCACCGCACGAGCTGTGCGAGGCGACGGCCCGGAAGCAGCTGGGCGACGAGCGGTACGAGGAGCACGTGCGGCACGGGGCGCGGCTCGGCCGTGCGGAGGCGGTGACGCGGGCGCTGCGGCGGCCGGGGGCGGCGACGCTGCCGGCGCCGCGCGGGGCAGCCCGGCCGACGGCGGGCGCGCACAGCGCGAAGCCCGCCGCCTCGCCCACCCGGAGGGGCGGGGAGACGGCGGGCTGAGGTACCGCGGTGGTACTGACGTCCGGCTGGATCAGCGGGCGTAGTACTCGACGACGAGCTGCTCGTCGCAGATCACCGGGATCTCCTTGCGGTTCGGCTCGCGGTCCAGGCGGAACGCCAGGGCCTTGAGGTTCACCTGGAGGTAGCGCGGGGTCTCACCCTCGGGGGCGAAGCCACCCTCACGGGCGATCGTGAAGAGGGTCTTCTCCTTGGAGCGCTCGCGCACCTGCACGACGTCGTCCGGACGGACACGGAAGGACGGCTTGTCGACCTTCTGGCCGTTGACCTGGATGTGGCCGTGGACGACCATCTGGCGGGCCTGGTAGATCGTGCGGGCGATGCCCGAACGCAGGACCAGCGCGTCGAGACGGCGCTCGAGCTCGATGACCAGGGCCTCGCCGGTCTTCATGTTGGTCTTGGAGGCACGCTCGTAGGCGCGGACGAGCTGGCGCTCGCTGAGGTCGTACTGCGCGCGCAGACGCTGCTTCTCGAGCAGACGGACCTTGTAGTCCGAGTTCTGCTTGCGGCCGCGGCCGTGCTCACCCGGCGGGTAGGGGCGGGCCTCGAAGTACTTGACGGCCTTCGGCGTCAGCGCGATGCCGAGGGCACGCGACTTCTTGACCTTGGGGCGGGACTGGTTCGCCACTGTGTCTCTTTCCTAGTTTCCGGCTTGTCAGGGTTGAGGGAGGTCGCATCCGCAGCCGGGGAAACCCGTCGGGTCCGCGTGGACCTGCCGGGCAGCCGCTCCCCTGGTCTGGGCACATACGTGCAGCACGCGAGTGGCCCACCGACCGCTCCCGGAGGTCCGGGTGGTGGTGGGCTGCCCGCGACACCGATCGACGGTGCGCGACGCTCCTGGAACCCGCTGGGGGTTCCGGCTGGTTGTCCCGTTCTGACTGCACGGGACTCAGCGCTTCGGGCGATTCTACAGGCTGCTCAGGACCGCTTGCGACCGAGGTGCTCCCGGGTCCACTCCACCGCGTCCGCGTATCTGGCCTCGGCACCGTGCCGGGTCGGGGCGTAGTACGTCCGGTCCTTCAGCTCGTCCGGGGCGTACTGCTGGGCCGCGATGCCCTCGGGCAGATCGTGCGGGTACACGTAGCCCTGCCCGTGTCCGAGCTTGCCCGCGCCCTTGTAGTGGCTGTCGCGCAGATGCGCCGGGACCGGTCCGGCGTGCCCCTTGCGTACGTCGTCCAGGGCGGCGCCGATGGCGGTGGTGGCGGCGTTGGACTTGGGGGCGAGGGCCAGGGCGATGGTGGCATGGCTGAGGGTGAGGGCGGCCTCGGGGAAGCCGATCATGGCGACGGCCTGGGCGGCGGCGACGGCGATCGGCAGCGCGTTCGGGTCGGCGAGGCCGATGTCCTCGCTGGCGGAGATCATCAGGCGGCGGGCGATGAAGCGGGGGTCCTCGCCGGCCTCGATCATCCGGGCCAGGTAGTGCAGGGCGGCGTCCACGTCGGAGCCGCGGATGGACTTGATCAGGGCGCTGGCGACGTCGTAGTGCTGGTCGCCGTCGCGGTCGTACTTCACCGCGGCCCGGTCGACGGTCTCCTCCAGCGTGGCCAGGGTGACCTCGGCCTCGCCCTTGTCGAGCGCGGCGCCGGCGGCGGCCTCCAGGGCGGTCAGCGCGCGGCGGGCGTCGCCGCCGGCGATGCGCAGCAGGTGGTTCTCGGTGTCCTCGGGGAGCGTGACGGCCTCCTTGAGGCCGCGTTCGTCGGTCAGGGCGCGGCGGAGCAGGCCCCGGACGTCGTCGTCGGTGAGGGGTTCGAGGGTGAGCAGGAGGGAGCGGGAGAGCAGCGGGGAGATCACCGAGAAGTACGGGTTCTCCGTGGTGGCGGCGATCAGGGTGACCCAGCGGTTCTCGACGGCCGGGAGCAGGGAGTCCTGCTGGGCCTTGCTGAAGCGGTGGATCTCGTCGAGGAAGAGGACGGTCTCCTTGCCGTATCCCCCGACGGCGCGGCGGGCGCCGTCGATGACCGCGCGGACCTCCTTGACGCCGGCGGTGATCGCCGACAGCTCCACGAACCGCTTGTTGGTGGCCTTGGAGACGACGTACGCCAGGGTCGTCTTGCCGGTGCCCGGCGGGCCCCACAGGATCACGGAGGAGGGTCCGGCGGGACCGGAGGCGCCCTCGCCGACCAGTCTGCGCAGCGGTGAGCCGGGCTTGAGGAGATGCTGCTGACCGACGACCTCGTCGAGGGTGCGCGGGCGCATCCGCACGGCGAGGGGGCTGCCGGTCGGGTCCTTCTCCTGGCGTTCTTCTGCTGCGGCGGTGAACAGGTCGGGCTCCACGCAAGAACCCTAAAGGACCGCACTGACAACGCGGTGCGCTGTCAGCTGGTCCAGAAGTCCCACCAGCGGGTCAGGATCATCATGCCGATGATGCCGATGTGCAGCACCGGCAGGACCCAGGTGAACTCGCCGAAGAAGCCGCGCAGCCAGTTCGGCGCGGGCAGGAAGCCCTTGCGGACGTTGAAGGACGTCACGTACCAGAACATCAGGATGGTGGCGACCCAGGCCAGGCAGCACCACAGGCACAGCGCGTTGATCCGGTACAGGGACTGGAACTGCAGCCACGTGACGAATCCGACGCCGAACAGGCAGCCGGCGTTGAAGGTGAGCCAGTACCAGCGCGGGAAGCGGGCCCGGGCGAGCAGGCTCACGCCGACGCAGACGACGATGCCGTAGGTCACCAGGCCGAGCATCGGGTTCGGGAAGCCGAAGACGGCGGCCTGGTCGCTCTCCATGACGCTGCCGCAGGAGACGACCGGGTTCAGGCTGCATCCGGGAGTGAACGTCGTGCCCGCGACCTTGGCCTCGAGCAGCTTGAACTTGTCGAGCGTGATGACCCACGCGGAGAGCACGCCGGCGGCGCCCGTGATCACCAGCAGCAGGGCGAGGGCGCGGCCGGCGCCCTGGGCGCGCGGTGTTCCGGTGGGTTCCGGCGCGGTCTCTGCCACGGTGGAGACGTCCTTCACTGTCGTCTTGCTCATCACGCCGAATCCGTCGCTCGAGTCGGGCCTGCTTCGGGCAGGGCCATTGTGCCGCATGGGCCTGTGCGCGCACCGTTCGCTGAACATAAGAACGCACCGGTGACGGCCCGTGGGCGTGGTGTTCCGGCCGATGTCCGTTCGCCGGGGGCACACGCGTACGAACGCGTGCACCCCTTCGGCGTAACAGGCCCTAGCCGAGCCGCGACTCCAGCTCCGCGACGATCTCGTTGACGCCGATCGCGCTCTGCTCGCCGGACTCCATGTCCTTGAGCTGGACGACGCCTTCGGCGAGGTCGCGCTCGCCGAGGACCAGGGCGTAGCGCGCGCCCGAGCGGTTGGCCGCCTTCATCGCGGCCTTCAGGCCCTTGCCGCCGTAGGAGAAGTCGGCGGCGACGCCGTTCTTGCGCAGCTCGGTGACCTTGGCGAACAGGATCCGGCGGGCCTCCTCGCCGAGTGGGACGGCGAAGACGGAGGTGGCGGACGGGATGTCCAGTTCGATGCCCTCCGCCTCCAGGGCGAGGACGGTGCGGTCGACGCCGAGGGCCCAGCCCACGGAGGGCAGGGCCGGGCCGCCGATCATCTCGGACAGACCGTCGTAGCGGCCGCCGCCGCCCACCGCGGACTGGGAGCCGAGGCCGTCGTGGACGAACTCGAAGGTGGTGCGCGTGTAGTAGTCCAGGCCGCGCACCAGCTTCGGGTCGTCCTCGAAGACGACGCCCGCCGCCGTGATCAGATCGCGGACCTCCTCGTGGTACGCCTTGCAGGCGTCGCACAGGTAGTCGCGCAGCAACGGGGCGCCGGTGAGCTGCTTCTGCACGTCCGGGCGCTTGTCGTCCAGGACGCGCAGCGGGTTGATCTCGGCGCGGCGCAGCGTCTCCTCGTCCAGGTCCAGGCCGCGCAGGAAGTCCTGGAGCGCGGCCCGGTAGACGGGGCGGCACTCCTTGTCGCCCAGGGAGTTGAGCAGGATGCGGAAGTCCCGCAGGCCCAGCGAGCGGTACGACTGGTCGGCCAGGATGATCAGTTCGGCGTCCAGCGCCGGGTCCTCGGCCCCGATCGCCTCGGCGCCGACCTGGGAGAAGTGGCGGTAACGGCCCTTCTGCGGGCGCTCGTAGCGGTACTGGGAGCCCGAGTACCAGACCTTCACCGGCAGGTTGCCCGCCTTGTGCAGGTTGGCCTCGAGGACGGCGCGCAGCACGGGCGCGGTGGTCTCCGGGCGCAGGGCGAGCCGGTCGCCGCCCTTGGTCTCGAAGACGTACATCTCCTTGGTCACGATGTCGGTGGACTCGCCGACACCGCGCGCGAACAGCTCGACGTTCTCGAAGCCCGGCGTCTCGATGTAGCCGTAGCCGGAGTTGCGCAGCGGGGCGGCGATCGCCTCGCGGACGGCCAGGTACTTGGCGGAGTCCGGCGGCAGCAGGTCGTACGTGCCCTTGGGGGCCTTGAAGGTGCTCACGGAAGGTCTCTCGTCACATTCCTCGTCGGGGAGCCTCGGGGGCGCCCTGGCCGGCCGCCACCTGCCGCAGATACGGGTTGGTGGCGCGTTCCTGGCCGATGGTCGTCTGGGGGCCGTGGCCGGACAGCACCACGGTCGGGTCGTCGAGCGGCAGGACCACGCGGGCGAGGGACGCCAGCATGTCGTCCATGGAGCCGCCCGGCATGTCCGTGCGTCCGATGGAGCCGGCGAACAGCAGGTCGCCCGAGAACAGGATCGGCGGGATGTCCGCCGCCTCGGGCAGGCCGAAGGTCACCGACCCCTTGGTATGGCCCGGCGCGTGCGCGACCGTCAGCTCCATGCCCGCCAGCTCCAGCTTCGCGCCGTCGGTCAGCTCCCTGACGTGGTCCGGCTCCCCCACGGTGAGCTCGCCCATGAGCGGCATGCCGATGGTCCGGCCGATCCCCTTCTCGGGGTCGCTCATCATGTAGCGGTCGTCGGGGTGGATCCAGGCGGGCACGTCGTGCGCGCCGCACACGGGGACGACCGAGGCCACGTGGTCGATGTGGCCGTGGGTGAGGACGACGGCGACGGGCTTGAGCCGATGCTTGGCGAGTGCCTCCTCGACGCCCTGCGCGGCCTGGTGGCCGGGGTCGATGATCACGCACTCCTCACCCGCGGCGGGGGCGACGAGGTAACAGTTCGTCCCCCAGGCCCCGGCGGGGAACCCGGCAATGAGCACGATCGTCCTTCGTTTGTGTCGGTACGGGTGGCTTGCGGGCGGGCTGCGCCCGTGGTCAGAGCCTACCGGCGGTGCCGTTTCCTCAGCGAACCCATATACGGTACGGGGCTACACGCACGCGGTCGGTTCGTCACGCGCACGCGTACCGGTCGGCACACACGACGCATGAGGAGAGAACCCGGTGGTCAGCCAGGAGCAGCGGCGGCGTCAGCTCGCCCGGGAGAAGTTCTTGCGGCAGCAGCAGCGACGTACCTCCGCGCGACGCAAGGCGCGCATGCGCAACGCGGCGATCGCCTCGGTGCTCGGCGTCATCCTGATCGGCAGCGTCGCGCTGTACACGACCGGGGTGGTCCTCGGGGACGACGACGACAAGACGAACGCGAGCGCGCAGGTCACGCCGAGCGCCTCCGCGAGCAGCAAGGCGCCGGACCCGTGCGACAAGCCCGCCGAGGGCAAGGCCAAGACGCAGACCTGGAAGAAGGAACCTGCGATGGCCATCGACAAGTCGGCGAAGTACACGATGAAGCTGTCGACGACCTGCGGCGAGATAGACATCGCGCTGAAGGCGTCGGCGGCGCCGCACACGGTCAACTCGTTCGACTTCCTCGCGGGCAAGGGCTACTTCGACCACACGAAGTGCCACCGGCTGACCGACCAGGGCATCTACGTGCTCCAGTGCGGCGACCCCCAGGGCACCGGTGCGGGCGGCCCCGGCTACACGATTCCGGACGAGAACCTGAAGGACAAGAGCCTCACGGGCAACGTCTACCCGGCGGGCACGGTGGCGATGGCCAACCAGTACAACGCGCAGGCGCAGCAGGGGCGCAACACGGGGGGCAGCCAGTTCTTCCTGGTCTACCAGGACAGCCAGCTCCCGCCGGACTACACGCCGTTCGGCACCGTGTCCGAGGCGGGGATGAAGGTGCTCAAGAAGATCGCGGACGCCGGCGCCCAGGCCATGGACCCGACGACCGGCAACACCGCGCCCAACGCGACCGTCGTCATCAACAAGGCGACGGTCGCGAAATCCTGAGGCCCAGCTGCGGAATTTCGGTCGCGCGGGATGCGGACAGGCCCCCCGCCGGTCGCCTATGTTGGCCGTGACGAAACTGTGGACGATGCCCGGGGGTAGCAAAGCCCTCCGCAGGCATCATGTGGAGGAGGCGCTGTGAGCAGCGACCCGTGGGGCCGCGTCGACGAGACGGGGACCGTGTACGTGCGTACGGCCGACGGCGAGCAGGTCGTCGGTTCCTGGCAGGCAGGCTCCCCCGAGGAAGCGCTGGCCTATTTCGAACGCAAGTACGAGGGCCTGGTTGTCGAGATCGGCCTCCTCGAGAAGCGTGTGAAGACCACCGACCTGTCGTCGAAGGACGCCCTGGCCGCCGTCGAGCACCTGCGCGAGCAGGTCGACGCGCACCACGCGGTCGGTGACCTGGAGGCGCTGCGGGCCCGGCTGGACAAGCTGGTCGAGCTGGTGGGCAAGCGTCGCGAGGAACGCAAGGCACAGCGGGCCAAGCAGTCCGACGAGGCGCGGGGCGCCAAGGAGGCGCTGGTCGCGGAGGCCGAGGAGCTGGCGCAGTCCGACCAGTGGCGGGCGGCCGGCGAGCGGCTGCGGTCGCTGGTGGACACCTGGAAGGGTCTGCCGCGCCTGGACCGCAAGTCGGACGACGAGCTGTGGCACCGCTTCTCGCATGCGCGCTCGGCGTTCTCCAAGCGCCGCAAGCAGCACTTCGCGCAGCTGGACGCGCAGCGCGAGGAGGCCCGCCGGACCAAGGAACGGCTGGTCGCGGAGGCCGAGGCGCTGTCGAACTCGACGGACTGGGGCCCGACGGCCGCGCGGTACCGCGATCTGATGTCCGAGTGGAAGGCCGCGGGCCGCGCCCAGCGCGAGCACGAGGACGACCTGTGGAACCGCTTCCGCGGCGCCCAGGACGTCTTCTTCGCCGCCCGCAGCTCGGTCTTCGCCGAGCGGGACGCGGAGCAGTCGGAGAACCTCAAGCTCAAGGAGGAGCTCGCCGAGGAGGCCGAGAAGATCCTGCCGGTCACGGACCTCAAGGCCGCCCGCGCCGCCTTCCGCTCGGTCAACGAGCGCTGGGAGGCCATCGGCCACGTGCCGCGTGACGCCCGGCCGAAGGTCGAGGGCCGGATGCACGCCGTGGAGCGGGCGATCCAGGAGGCCGAGGAGACGGAGTGGCGCCGGACCAACCCGGAGGCACGCGCGCGTGCCGAGGGTCTGACCGGTCAGCTCCAGGCCGCCGTGGACAAGCTGCGTTCCCAGATCGAGCAGGCGCGCGCCCAGGGCAACAACGCCAAGGCCGACAAGCTCCAGCGGGAGCTGGACGGCCGGCAGGCACTGCTGGACCAGGCCCTCAAGGGCCTGCAGGAGTTCGGCGGCTGAGACCGCCCGAGCACACGAGAAGGGCTCCCGTACGTGGTGTACGGGAGCCCTTCTCGTGTATGCCCCTGCGGGCCGCTACGACGGCCTGCGCGCCGACGTCACCCGGTACACGTCGTACACGCCCTCCACGCCCCGCACGGCCTTCAGGACGTGCCCGAGGTGCTTCGGGTCGCCCATCTCGAAGGTGAAGCGCGAGGTGGCGACGCGGTCGCGGGAGGTCTGGACGGCCGCGGAGAGGATGTTGACGTGCTGGTCGGACAGGACGCGCGTGACGTCCGACAGCAGCCGGGAGCGGTCCAGCGCCTCGACCTGGATGGCGACCAGGAAGACCGAGGACTGGGTGGGCGCCCACTCGACCTCGAGGATGCGCTCGGGCTCGCGGGACAGCGAGTCCACGTTCACACAGTCGCTGCGGTGAACCGAGACGCCGCTGCCGCGGGTGACGAAGCCGATGATCGGGTCGCCGGGGACGGGCGTACAGCAGCGGGCCAGCTTGACCCACACGTCCTCGACGCCCTTGACGACGACACCCGGGTCGGCGCTGGTGCGGCGTTTGCGGCCGCGACCGCGCGACGGCGGTACCGACTCGTCGATCTCCTCGGTGGCGGCCTCCTCGCCGCCGAGCGCCTGGACCAGCTTCTGCACGATGTTCTGCGCGGAGACATGGCCCTCGCCGATCGCCGCGTACAGCGCGGAGATGTCCGAGTACCGCATCTCGTGCGCCAGCGTGACCAGGGAGTCGCCGGTCAGGATGCGCTGGATCGGCAGGTTCTGCTTGCGCATGGCGCGGACGATGGCGTCCTTGCCCTGCTCGATCGCCTCGTCGCGGCGCTCCTTGGAGAACCACGCGCGGATCTTGTTGCGGGCCCGCGGCGACTTCACGAAGCCGAGCCAGTCGCGGGAGGGGCCCGCGCCGGCCGCCTTGGAGGTGAAGACCTCCACCAGGTCGCCGTTGTCCAGCGTGGACTCCAGCGGGACGAGCCGGCCGTTGACCCGTGCTCCTATGGTGCGGTGGCCGACCTCCGTGTGCACCGCGTACGCGAAGTCCACGGGCGTCGCCCCGGCCGGGAGCGCTATGACGTCACCCTTCGGCGTGAAGACGAAGACCTCGTTGCGGGAGAGGTCGAAGCGCAGGGACTCCAGGAACTCGCCGGGATCCTCGGTCTCCTTCTGCCAGTCCAGCAGCTGCCGCAGCCACGCCATGTCGTTGATGGCGTCCTTGTCCTTGCCGGAGGACTTGGGCACGTCGGTGCGGACCTTGGAGGCGCCGGCGACGGCCTCCTGCTTGTACTTCCAGTGCGCGGCGATGCCGTACTCGGCGCGGCGGTGCATGTCGAAGGTGCGGATCTGCAGCTCGACCGGTTTGCCGTTGGGTCCGATGACCGTCGTGTGCAGCGACTGGTACATGTTGAACTTGGGCATCGCGATGTAGTCCTTGAACCGCCCCGGAACCGGGTTCCAGCGGGCGTGGACCGTGCCCAGCGCCGCGTAGCAGTCGCGGACGGTGTCCACGAGGACGCGGATGCCCACCAGGTCGTAGATCTCCGCGAAGTCACGGCCGCGGACGATCATCTTCTGGTAGACGCTGTAGTAGTGCTTGGGGCGGCCGGTGACGGTCGCCTTGATGCGGGCCGCGCGCAGGTCCTGCTGGACCTCGTCGGTGACGATGGCGAGGTACTCGTCGCGCTTGGGGGCGCGCTCGGCGACCAGGCGGACGATCTCGTCGTACATCTTGGGGTAGAGGATCGCGAAGGCGAGGTCCTCCAGCTCCCACTTGATGGTGTTCATGCCCAGCCGGTGGGCGAGCGGCGCGTAGATCTCCAGGGTCTCGCGCGCCTTCTTCTCCTGCTTCTCGCGCTTCAGGTAGCGCATGGTGCGCATGTTGTGCAGGCGGTCGGCGAGCTTGATGACCAGGACGCGGGGGTCCTTGGCCATGGCGACGACCATCTTGCGCACGGTCTCCGCCTGCGCGGCCTCGCCGAACTTGACCTTGTCCAGCTTGGTGACGCCGTCGACGAGCAGGGCGACGACGTCGCCGAAGTCGCGGCGCAGGTCCTCCAGGCCGTACTCGGTGTCCTCGACGGTGTCGTGCAGCAGCCCGGCCATCAGCGTGGCCGGGTCCATGCCGAGCTCGGCGAGGATCGTGGTGACGGCGAGGGGGTGCGTGATGTACGGGTCGCCGCTCTTGCGCTTCTGACCGCGGTGCCAGCGCTCGGCGACCTGGTAGGCGCGCTCGATCTGCCGCAGCGTCGCCGTCTCGATCTTGGGGTCGTTGCTGCGCACTATCCGCAGCAGCGGCTCCAGGACCGGGTTGTACGGGTTGGCGCGCTGGACGCCGAGGCGGGCGAGGCGGGCGCGGACGCGGTTGGAGGAGCCGGAGCGGGCGGGCTGCCCGGCGGGCGTGCGGACCACGGGCGCGTTCTGGGGGCGCTCGGGCGGCAGCGGCTTGGGACGCGACTGCTGCTCGGCGGGCTTGTCGACCGGCGCGGACGGGGCATGCTGGATCGGCCCGTGCGTGTCGTTCTTCGCCTGGGGCGCGCTCGGCGCGGGCTTCGCCGCGGGCGCCGAGGCGGACTCGGGCTTTGCGGCGGTCAGTGGCTGGGCCTCGTCTGGCAAGAGGACTCCTCGTGCGCGATCCGGGTCGCCCGGTCAGGCTCCGGAAACCCCATGGTAGCGATCCTGCCCTCCAGGATCGCCTTCAGGCCGAATGAGGGCCGTCCACAGGAGAAACGCCTGAGGCGGGCGCCGGATTCCTCCGGGCCCGCCTCCCTGTGCGGCACAGGCCGCGTCAGACGGTGAGCAGCGCCTCCAGCGGGGCGCCGGCCAGAGCGGGCTCCAGCCGGGCACGCCCGTCGAGGAAGCCCAGCTCCATCAGCACGGCGAGGCCCGCGACCTGCGCGCCCGCCCTGCGGATGAGCTGGACGGAGGCCTCGGCGGTGCCTCCGGTGGCCAGGACGTCGTCGACGATCAGCACGCGGTCGTCGGCGCTCAGGTCCTCGGCGTGCACCTCGATCTCGGCCGACCCGTACTCCAGGTCGTAGGCCTGGCCGAGAGTGGCTCCGGGGAGCTTGCCGGCCTTGCGCACGGGGACGAAGCCGAGGCCGGAGCGCAGGGCGACCGGGGCGCCGAGGATGAAGCCCCGGGCCTCCAGTCCGACGACCTTGGTGGCGCCGGTGCGCCCGGCGACCTCGGCGAGGGCGTCGGTGAGCGCGGTGAACGCCGCAGGGTCGGCCAGGAGCGGGGTGATGTCCTTGAACACCACGCCCGGCTCCGGGTAGTCGGCCACGTCCCGGATACGGCTGAGCAGCAGCTCCTGGATACCGGTCATCGACGCTTCCCCGAGGGTCGGCCGCGGCCCCGGTTGCGGGACGCGGGCTGGTTGCGGGGGCCGACGACCGCGGGGGCGGCGTCGTCGGGCTCGTCGTCGTACGGCTCGTCGGTGACCGGTGCCTCCGCCGGCTCGCCCTGGGCCCCGCCCTGGGCGCGCTTGGCGAGGACGCGCTTCTTGAGGGCCTTCATCTGCGGCTCGGCCTCCTTGAGGTCGGCGACCAGCGGCGTGGCGATGAAGATCGAGGAGTACGCACCGGCCGCGAGGCCCACGAACAGCGACAGCGAGATGTCGTTGAGCATGCCGGCGCCCAGGACACCGCCACCGATGAACAGCAGGCCGCCCACCGGGAGCAGCGCGACCACCGTGGTGTTGATGGAGCGGACCAGGGTGCTGTTGATCGAGCGGTTGGCGATCTCGCTGTAGGTCCAGCGGGTCTGCTTGGTGATGTCCCTCGTCTGCTCCTTGAGACTGTCGAAGACGACGACCGTGTCGTAGAGCGAGTAACCGAGGATCGTGAGCAGACCGATCACCGTGCCCGGCGTGACCTCGAAGCCGACGAGGGCGTAGATGCCGGTGGTGATGGTGATGTCGTGGATCAGCGCGACGAACGCGGCGAGCGCCATCCGCCACTCGAACGCGATCGCCAGGTAGATCACGACGAGGACCATGAAGATCCCGAGGCCCTGCCAGGCCTTGTTCGCGATCTGGTCGCCCCAGCTGGGGCCGACCAGGTCGGCGTTGATCTTCTCCGCGTCGACCTTCAGGTCCTTGGCGAGGTCTTCCTTGATCTGGTCCGACTTGTCGGTGTCGATGCCCGCGATCTGGATGCGCAGGCTGCCGTCGCCGAGCTTCTGGACGATCGCGTCGTGCCCGGAGGCCTCCTCCGCGTACGTCTCCGCCTGCGACACCGAGGCGCTCATGTTCTTCGGGCTGGTGAAGACCGCACCGCCCTGGAACTCGATGCCCATGTGCAGGCCGCGCACCGCCAGACCCACGATCGCCGTGATGGTGATCAGGATGGAGATGCCGTACCAGATCTTGCGGTTCTTGATGAAGTCGTAGCCGACCTCGCCATGGTGCAGCCGGGCGCCGAGCTTGCCGAGTTTCGACATCTCTCACGCCTCCTTCGGGTCGACAGGGCCGGCGGACGGACGGCGGGTGCGGCGGAGCGGCGGCTTGGCACCCAGGCTCTTCGGATCGAGGCCGGACCACTTGTGGCCGCTCGCGAAGAACTTGCGGCGGGCCATCAGCGTGAGCAGCGGCTTCGTGAAGAGGAACACCACCACCACGTCGAGCAGGGTGGTCAGACCGAGCGTGAACGCGAAGCCCTGGACCTTGCCGACGGTGACGATGAAGAGCACCGCCGCGGCGAGGAACGACACGAAGTCGGAGACCAGGATGGTGCGCCGGGCGCGCGGCCAGCCGCGCTCGACCGCGGGGCGCAGCGTGCGTCCTTCGCGGATCTCGTCGCGGACGCGTTCGAAATACACGATGAACGAGTCCGCCGTGATGCCGATGGCGACGATGGCTCCGCAGACGGCCGGCAGGTTCAGCGCGAAGCCGATGGTCGGGCCGAGCAGCGCCATGATCACGTACGTCAGGCCCGCGGAGACCAGCAGCGAGGCGACCGCGATGAACGACAGGCCGCGGTAGTACAGCAGCAGGTAGAGGACGACCAGCGCGAGGCCGATCGCGCCGGCGATCAGACCGGCCTTGAGCTGCTCACCGCCGAGAGCGGCGGTGACGGTGGTGACGCTGTCCTCCTTGAAGCTCAGCGGCAGGGCACCGTAGGACAGCATGTTGGCGAGGCTCTGTGCCTCTTCCTGGTCGAAGCTGCCGGAGATCTCCGCGTTGCCGCCGGTCAGGGCCTGGCTGACGTACGGGTCGGAGACGACCTCGTTGTCCAGGACGATGGCGAACTGGTTCTGCGGGGACTGGTTCTGGGCCAGCTTGCCGGTGATGTCCGCGAACTTCTTGGAGCCGGAGTCCGTGAACTTCATCGTGACGGTCCAGCCGGCGGCGGTCTGCGTGTTGAAGACCGCCTTGGCCTGGTCGACGTCGGTGCCGTCGACCGCGGCGGGGCCGAGGATGTACTTCTGCCACTGGCCCTGCGAGTTCTGGCCGCAGGCCACCGTCGGGTCGCCGGGCTTGGCGCCCTCGCCGGCCTTGGCGCGGTCCGCCTTCTTCGTGCAGTCGAGGGCCGCGTACTGGGCCTGGAGCTTGGCGGTCGCGTCGTCGCCGGAGGCGCTGGCGCTGGCGCTCGGGGACGGGGAGGCGTCGCCGGTGGCCTTGCCGGAGGCTGACGGGCTGGGGTCGGCCTTCAGGGCGTCGGTGACCGCGCGGCCCTGGGTGGTGGCACTGGCCGAGGCGGCGTCGGACGGCGAGGAGCTCGCCTTTTCGTCGTCGGTCGCCTTGTCGGTGCCGGTCGCCTTGTCGGTGGCCTTGTCGGTCGCCTTGTCCGAGGCGCCGGAGGCACTCGGCGTGGGACTGCCCGTCGCGGCGGCACCGGAGAGTTCGGTGGCGAGGACCGGACGGAAGTAGAGCTTGGCGGTGGTGCCGACCTGGGCCCGGGCTTCCTTGGAGTTCGTACCCTTGGGGATGTTGACGATGATGTTCCGGTCGCCCTGGGTCTGAACCTCGGCCTCGGAGACACCCAGACCGTTGACACGGTTGTTCATGATGTCAACGGCGGTGTCCATGTTGGTCTTGTTGATCGCGGATTCCTGGCCGGGTTCCGAGACCGCCCTGAGGGTGATGCTCGTGCCGCCGGCCAGGTCGATCCCGAGACGCGGAGTCGTGTGTCCGGAGGCGAACATGCCTCCCGTGAGCGCCGCGATGACGATCACGATCAGGGCCAGCGAGCGCCCGGGCTTGCTCTGAGCGCTCGCGGTCTTTCCCTTTTTAGGTGCTACCACCTGTTCGTACTCCCTCTCGAGCCGCGTCACGCCGGGACGGCGCACCGGCGGCCATCACATGGTGTGGGGATCCGCGCGACGCGCGGGGTGCACGGGAACGGTCCGCGCACCTCGGGGCGCGGCTACTTCGCCTCGGAGCCGCCGTCGGACTTCTTCGGCTGCTCGTCCGCCTTCGCCTCGGCGGGCGCGGCGGCGGCCGTCGGCTCGTCGGCCACGTCCTTCTTGCCGAGGTCGACGGACTTGTCGTCGGACTCGTCGGCGGCCGGGGCGTCGGTCTCGGTGAGGGAGGAGGCGTCGTCCGGCACGACGTCGGCGTCGGACTTCAGGTCGTGCTCGATGCCGTGGACGATGCGGTTGTACTCGTCGTCGGTGAGGACGGCACCGATGGAGTTCTTGGCGAAGAGCAGCTCGACGCCCGGACCGGCGTCGAGGAGGACCGTGTCCTCGCTGACCTCCTTGACCGTGGCGTACATGCCCCCGATGGTGCGGACACCGGAACCGGGCTGCATCTGGTTCCGCATGTCGGCGGCCTGCTGCTGCTTCTTCTTCGCCGACCGGGTCATCAGGAACATGGCCCCGATGAGCACGATGAACGGGAGGAGGGTCACGAGACTCACGGGTCGGTACTTCCTTCACACGACCGCGATGGTGAGCGGCCTGATGGTTGGGGGTGTGTGCGCCGCCGACAGGGGCGGCATCGGCGGAGTCTAAGCGAGTCCGCGCGCATGGAACAACGCTCAGCATGGCACCGGGGTTCCTGCTACGGCGAATGTCCTCGTCGTGACGGGAGTGTCACGCCCCGAACAGGTCCCCTTGTCCGTTTCCGGAATTCTGCGCACGCGGCGGGGTGAGGCCGAGATGCGCCCATGCCGCCGGGGTCGCGACCCGTCCGCGCGGGGTGCGGGCCAGGAGGCCCTCCCGTACGAGGAAGGGTTCGGCGACCTCTTCCACTGTCTCACGCTCCTCCCCCACGGCGACGGCGAGCGTGGAGAGGCCGACCGGACCTCCGCCGAACAGCTTGAGCAGCGCCTGGAGCACGGCCCGGTCGAGGCGGTCCAGGCCCCGGGCGTCGACCTCGTAGACCGCGAGGGCGGCGGCGGCGATCTCCTGGGTGATCACTCCGTCGGCCTTGACCTGGGCGTAGTCGCGGACGCGGCGCAGCAGGCGGTTGGCGATGCGGGGGGTGCCGCGGGAGCGGCCGGCGATCTCGGCGGCGCCGGCGGGGTCGATCTCGACGTCGAGCAGGCCCGCGGAGCGGTGGACGACGCGTTCCAGCTCGGCCGGTCCGTAGAACTCCATGTGCGCGGTGAAGCCGAAGCGGTCGCGCAGCGGGGGCGGCAGCAGGCCCGCGCGGGTGGTGGCGCCGACCAGGGTGAACGGGGGAAGTTCGAGCGGGATGGCGGTGGCGCCCGGGCCCTTGCCGACGATGACGTCGACGCGGAAGTCCTCCATCGCCATGTAGAGCATCTCCTCGGCGGGCCGGGACATGCGGTGGATCTCGTCCAGGAAGAGGACCTCGCCCTCCTGGAGGGAGGAGAGGATCGCGGCGAGGTCTCCGGCGTGCTGGATGGCGGGGCCGGAGGTGATGCGGATCGGGGCGCCCATCTCGGCCGCGATGATCATGGAAAGGGTGGTCTTGCCGAGGCCGGGGGCGCCGGAGAGCAGGACGTGGTCGGCGGTGGCCCCCCGGGCGCGTGCGGCGCGCAGCACCAGGTCGAGCTGCTCACGGACCTTCTCCTGGCCGATGAACTCGCCCAGGTCCTTGGGGCGCAGGGCCGCCTCCACGGCCTGGTCCTCGCCGTCGGCGACCGAGCCCACCAGCCGCTCTCCGGCGGCCTCGGCGTCGGTCGTGTCGTCCCAGTTCATGAGGTGTGCCTCGGCTCTCGCTACGGACTATCGGGCGCGGTTCAGTGTCTGCAGGGCGGCCTTGAGCAGCTGTCCCACCTGGGGTGTGCCCTCGGCGGCCTCCGCCTGCGGCGCCACGGCGGACACGGCCTCGTCGGCCTCTCGGGTCGCGTACCCCAGACCGATCAGGGCGGCGTGCAGCTGGTCGCGCCAGCCGGTACTGACCGGGGCGCCGACAGCGGGGGCCCCGACGGGCGCGCCGAGGCGGTCCTTCAGTTCCAGGAGGAGCTTCTGGGCGCCCTTCTTGCCGATGCCCGGGACGGCGGTCAGGGCCTTCTCGTCCCCGGTGGAGACGGCTCGGCGCAGGGCGTCGGGGCTGTGCACGGCGAGCATGGCCTGCGCCAGGCGGGGGCCGACGCCGCTGGCGGTCTGGAGCAGCTCGAAGACCTGGCGTTCGTCGTCGTCGGCGAAGCCGTACAGCGTCAGGGAGTCCTCACGGACGACGAGGGAGGTGGCGAGCTTGGCGGGCTTGCCGACGCGGAGGGTGGAGAGCGTGTTCGGCGTGCACTGGACGGCCATGCCGACACCGCCGACCTCGACCACCGCGGTGTCGGGGGCGAGGGCGGCGACCGTGCCGCTGACGAAGGCGATCATGCCGTGTGGCCTTTCGGTGCGTGCGGGGCTTTCGGGATACGCGAGCTTCCCGGGGCCTGGAGGGCCCGGGAGGCGTGCAGGGCGGCGGCCTGCTGGAGCCGGTTCTGCGCGGGGGTGCGCCAGATGTGGCAGATGGCCAGGGCGAGCGCGTCGGCGGCGTCGGCGGGCTTCGGGGGCGCGGCCAGCCGCAGCAGGCGGGTGACCATGGCGCCCACCTGGGCCTTGTCGGCGCGTCCGCTGCCGGTGACGGCGGCCTTGACCTCGCTGGGGGTGTGCAGGGCGACGGGGATGCCGCGGCGGGAGGCGCACAGGATGGCGACGGCGCTGGCCTGGGCGGTGCCCATCACCGTGCGGACGTTGTGCTGGCTGAAGACGCGCTCCACGGCGACGAACTCCGGGCGCTGCTCGTCCAGCCACCGCTCGATGCCCTGCTCGACGGCGACGAGGCGGTGTCCGAGGTCGGCGTCCGCGGGGGTGCGGACGACGCCGACGCCGAGCATGGTCAGCGGCCTGCCCGCGACGCCCTCGACGACGCCGATGCCGCAGCGGGTCAGCCCCGGGTCCACCCCCAGTACACGCACGCCTACGCCCTCCCGTCGATCACCTGTTTGTGCAGGCTATCGGGTGCCACCGACAACGGCGGGGGGGGGGGGGGGGGGGGGGGGGGGGGGGCGCCGGGCGGCGGGGGGGGGGGGTGGGGGTGGGGGGGGGGGGGGCCACAACCACATCACGACGACATATTATTTAG
>NZ_JBIWKU010000012.1:151236-254662 GCF_044765825.1 Streptomyces flaveolus
ACCCCCGCCCCCCCCCCACCCCCCCCCCCCCCCCCCCCCCCGCCCCCCCCGGCCGGGGGCGGGGGGGGGGGCCCCCCCCCCCCGGGGGGGGGGGCGGGCCCCCCCCCCCCCCCCCCCCGCCGGGATGCCGCTGCGTCTGCGGACGCTACGCGTCGACCTTCTCCATGACCTCGTCGCTGACGTCGAAGTTGGCGAAGACGTTCTGCACGTCGTCGCTGTCCTCGAGGGCGTCGATCAGCTTGAAGATCTTCCGGGCGCCTTCCTCGTCCAGCTCGACCTGCATGGTCGGGACGAAGTTGGCGTCGGCGGACTCGTAGTCGATGCCGGCGTCCTGGAGGGCGGTGCGGACCGCGACCAGGTCGGTGGCCTCGCTGATGACCTCGAAGGTCTCGCCGAGGTCGTTGACCTCCTCGGCGCCCGCGTCCAGGACGGCGCCGAGCACGTCGTCCTCGCTCAGCTCGCCCTTGGGGACGATCACGACGCCCTTGCGGTTGAAGAGGTACGACACCGATCCCGGGTCGGCCATGGAGCCGCCGTTGCGGGTCATGGCGACACGGACGTCGGAGGCGGCGCGGTTGCGGTTGTCGGTGAGGCACTCGATGAGCACCGCGACACCGTTGGGGCCGTAACCTTCGTACATGATCGTCTCGTAGTCGGCGCCACCGGCCTCCAGGCCGCCGCCGCGCTTGACCGCGGAGTCGATGTTCTTGTTGGGGACCGACTGCTTCTTCGCCTTCTGGATGGCGTCGTACAGCGTCGGGTTGCCCTCGATGTCGACGCCGCCCATGCGCGCCGCGACCTCGATGTTCTTGATCAGCTTCGCGAAGAGCTTGCCGCGCTTGGCGTCGATCACGGCCTTCTTGTGCTTCGTCGTAGCCCATTTAGAGTGGCCGGACATCTGCCTGTCTCCTTCGCGTAACCCATCTCTGCAACGAACGCAGGAATCCTACAAGGACTCCGCCGCCCGCTTCGCGCGCACCATGTCGGCGAAGAGGCGGTGGACGCGGTGGTCGCCGGTCAGCTCCGGGTGGAACGACGTGGCCAGCGCGTTGCCCTGACGGACCGCGACGATGTGGCCGTCGTGCTCGGCGAGCACCTCGGCCGCGGCTCCCACGGACTCGACCCAGGGGGCGCGGATGAAGACGCCCTCGACAGGATCGCCCGCCACGCCCGTGATGTCGACGGCCGCTTCGAAGGATTCGTTCTGCCGTCCGAAGGCGTTGCGGCGCACGATCATGTCGATGCCGCCGACGGTCTCCTGGCCCGAGCGCGGGTCGAGGATCTTGTCGGCCAGCATGATCATGCCGGCGCAGGTGCCGTAGACGGGCATGCCGTCGCGCACGCGCGCGCGAAGGGGCTCCATCACGCCGAACAGGACGGCCAGTTTGGAGATGGTGGTGGACTCGCCGCCGGGCAGGACGAGGCCGTCGACCTCGGCGAGTTCTTCGGGGCGCCTGACCGGCCTGGCCACGGCATCGGCCGCGGCCAGGGCGACGAGGTGCTCCCGTACGTCGCCCTGGAGGGCCAGGACGCCGATGACGGGGGTGTCACTCATGGGTTCGGTGCCTTACCAGCCGCGGTTGGCGTAGCGCTCGGTCTCGGGGAGGGTGTCGCAGTTGATGCCGACCATGGCCTCGCCGAGGTTGCGGGACGCGTCCGCGATGATCTTCGGGTCGTCGTAGAAGGTGGTGGCCTTCACGATGGCGGCGGCACGCTTGGCCGGGTCGCCGGACTTGAAGATGCCGGAGCCGACGAAGACGCCCTCGGCGCCGAGCTGGCGCATCAGCGCGGCGTCGGCGGGGGTGGCGACACCGCCGGCGGAGAACAGGACGACCGGGAGCTTGCCCAGCTCGGCGACCTCGCGGACCAGCTCGTACGGGGCGCGCAGCTCCTTGGCGGCGGCGTACAGCTCGTTGTTGTCGTAGCCGCGCAGGCGGGCGATCTCGTTCTTGATCTGGCGCAGGTGGCGCACGGCCTCGACGACGTTGCCGGTGCCGGCCTCGCCCTTGGAGCGGATCATGGCCGCGCCCTCGGCGATGCGGCGCAGGGCCTCGCCGAGGTTGGTGGCGCCGCAGACGAACGGGGTCGTGAAGGCGAACTTGTCGCTGTGGTTGACCTCGTCGGCCGGGGTGAGGACCTCGGACTCGTCGATGTAGTCGACGCCGAGGGACTGCAGGACCTGGGCCTCGACGAAGTGGCCGATGCGGGACTTGGCCATCACGGGGATGGAGACCGCGTCGATGATGCCCTCGATCATGTCCGGGTCGGACATGCGGGCCACCCCGCCGTCCTTGCGGATGTCGGCCGGGACGCGCTCCAGGGCCATGACGGCGACGGCGCCCGCGTCCTCGGCGATCTTCGCCTGCTCCGGCGTGACGACGTCCATGATCACGCCGCCCTTGAGCTGCTCGGCCATGCCGCGCTTCACACGGGCGGTGCCGGTCTCGGGGGCCTGGTTTTCGGAGAGCGTGCTGGACACGGGTACCTCGCTGAAGAGAAAAGGGGGTTTCTGCAGCACTGAGGAAACGCGATTGGACCAGGCCACAGCAAGGGCCAATGGGCAGCCGGTGGATCCTTTTGCGGGCGAAGGGGCCGAAACGGCGGCTAGGCGGCCCTGTCCACCAGCGCGGCCGGGGGCTCGTCGTCCATCTCGAAGGCCGGCGGGAAGGGGGCGTGTCCGGCCAGCCGGAACCAGCGCACCTTGCGGTGTTCGCGCAGGCGGCGCGCGGCGCCCACGGCGTCGTTGTGGAAGCGCCGGGCCATCGGCACCCTGCGGACCGCCTCGGTCAGTTCGTGGGCCGCCTCCTCTCCCCCGGGCGCCTCGCGCACCGCCTCCACCTGCCGGGGGTCCTCGAACACCGCCCGCAGGGCCTGGCTCAGCTCGCTCTCCGCGACCTCGCGCTGCTCCTCCTCGGACTGCCGGGCGGCGTGCGCGGCCTCGTACAGGACGATCGAGGCGGCCGGGTCGAGCACGCCCGAGGTGGCCAGTTCCTGAGCCACGGAGGCCCTGCGCAGCAGCTGGGCGTCGAGCGCGGCACGAGCGGCGTCGATGCGGGCGTGCAGGCGGTCCAGCCGGCCCGCCGTCCAGCTGAGGTACAGGCCGATCGCGACGAGGACGACCAGGATCCAGATGAGGGTTGGAGTCACGGGCGGCAACCCTAACGCTCCGCCGGGCCGGGGGGTGCGCCGTGGTGGCGGTCGCCGGAGGCCGCGGCCCCCTCTTCGGCCCGGACGGCGAACGCCGGACGGGCCGAGGACCCGAACCCGGCGTTCAGGGGTGGCCGGACGGACCCGGTGTTCAGTCCTTCGCCGCCAGGCCGAATCTCGCGCGCAGGCCCGTCGCCCGGTCGTCCGCCGCCACCGCCGCCGCTCCCGCCGTCACCGTCTCGTAGACGGACAGGATGTCCGCGCCGACCGTGGACCAGTCGAAGCGCCGTACGTGCGCGCTGCCCCGTTCCCGCAGCACGGCCCGGCGCTCCGGGTCGGCCAGCAGCCGTACCGCCGCGTCGGCCAGCGCGTCGGCGTCCTCGTTGGCGAAGAGCTCGCCGGCCGACCCCTGGTCGAGGACCTGGGCGAAGGCGTCGAGGTCGGAGGCGAGTACGGGGGCGCCCGCCGACATGGCCTCGACGAGGATGATGCCGAAGCTCTCGCCGCCCGTGTTGGGCGCCACGTACAGGTCGACGCTGCGCAGGAAGCGGGCCTTGTCCTCGTCGCTGATCATGCCGAGGAACTCCACCCGGGAGCGCAGCTCGGCGGGCAGGGACGCCACCGCCTCCTTCTCGTCGCCGCGCCCGGCGACCAGCAGGCGGGTCCCCGGACGCGCCGCCAGGATCTTCGGCAGGGCCCCCATCAGCACCGGAAGCCCCTTGCGGGGTTCGTCGATGCGCCCGATGAAACCGATCGTGTCGCCCTGCCACGCGGGGTTCGGCTCCGCCTCGGCGAAGAAGCCCACGTCGACGCCGTTGGGGATCACGACCGCGTCCCCGCCCAGGTGCTCGACGAGCGTGCGGCGGGCGTACTCGCTCACCGCGATCCGGGCGCTGATCTTCTCCAGGGCGGCCTGGAGGATCGCGTAGGCGGCGATCATCGCCCGCGAGCGCGGGTTGGACGTGTGGAAGGTGGCCACGATCGGGCCCTGCGCCGCCCAGCAGGTCAGCAGGCCCAGCGACGGCGAGGTCGGCTCGTGGATGTGGATGACGTCGAACGCGCCGTCGTGCAGCCAGCGCCGTACCCGGGCCGCCGACAGGAAGCCGAAGTTCAGGCGGGCCACCGAGCCGTTGTACGGCACCGGTACGGCACGCCCGGCCGAGACGACGTACGGCGGCAGCGGGGTGTCGTCGTCGGCGGGTGCGAGGACGGACACCTCGTGGCCGAGGCGGATGAAGTACTCGGCGAGGTCGCGGATGTGGAACTGGACGCCGCCCGGCACGTCCCAGGAGTACGGGCAGACGATGCCGATCCTCACGACGCGTCCCGCTCGCCGGCGGCGGGCGCCTTGGCCGGGTCGAGGTCCTTCAGCCACAAGCGCTGCAGCATGTGCCAGTCCTCCGGATGGTCGGCGATCCCCGTGGCGAAGGCGTCGGCCAGCGCCTGTGTCATGACAGACGTCTTCTGGCGCCGGGTACCTGACTCGGGTACCTCGACCGGCGGATGGACCCGGCCCCGCATGACCGGCGAGTCGTCGTACCAGAGCGTCACCGGCAGCAGCCGTGCGCCGGTCTGCTGGGCGAGCAGGGCGGGGCCGGCCGGCATGCGGGCCGTCTCGCCGAAGAAGTCGACCTCCACGCCGGACGCGGACAGGTCGCGGTCGGCGACCAGGCAGACCAGGCCGCCGTCGCGCAGCCGCCGGGCCAGCGTGCCGAACGCGGTGCCGCCGCTGTGCGGCAGGACCTCCATGCCGAGGCCCTCGCGGTAGGCGACGAAGCGGTCGTAGAGGGTCTCCGGCTTCAGGCGCTCGGCGACCGTCGTGAACGGGATGCCCAGCTTCGTGGTGACCCAGGCGCCGGCGAGGTCCCAGTTGGCCAGGTGCGGAAGAGCGAGTATCACGCCCTTGCCCGCGTCCATGCCCTCGGTCAGGTGGTGCAGGTCCTTGGGGACGAAGCCCGCCTTGACGCGCTCGGCGCTCCAGGCGGGCAGCCGGAAGGACTCCATCCAGTAGCGCAGGTACGAGCGCATGCCCGCGCGCGAGAGTTCGGCGAGCCGCTCCGGGGTCGCGCCCGGCACCACGCGCGCGTAGTTGCTCTCCAGCCGCCGCACGCCCGTGCCGCGCTGTTTCCAGGCGAGGTCCGCGACGGTACGGCCGAGCCGTACCGCGGCCGGCTCGGGGAGCTTCTTGACGGTGCTCCAGCCGGCGCCGTACAGAGCGTCGGACAGCCGGTCCCGAGCGCTCACTTCGCCGCCTCGGTGCCCTGGTTCTCCTGCGCGGCGGCGTCCGCCTCGGCGGACTCCCGGCGGACCGTGACGACCCGCTGGACCAGCGTCACGAGGCTGCCGACGGCGACGATCCACAGGGCGATCGGCAGCAGGTACTGGATGCCGGGCACGCCGAACTTGTGCAGTCCCGCGAAACCGGCCGCGACCAGGGAGACGACGAGGCGCTCGGCGCGCTCCACCAGCCCGTTGACGGCGACCGGAAGGCCGATCGCCTCGCCGCGCGCCTTGGTGTACGACACCACCTGTCCGCTGGCCAGGCAGAAGATCGACACGGCGCACAGCACGTTGTCGTCACCGTGGCCCGCGTACCAGAGGGCGAAGCCGCCGAAGATCGCGCCGTCGGCGACCCGGTCCAGGGTGGAGTCCAGGAAGGCGCCCCAGCGGCTGGAGCGGCCGAGCTGGCGTGCCATGTTGCCGTCGACGAGGTCGGAGAACACGAACAGCGTGATCACGACCGTGCCCCAGAAGAACTCGCCCATGGGGTAGAAGACCAGCGCACCCGCGACCACACCGGCGGTGCCGATCAGCGTGACCGTGTCCGGGCTGACGCCCCTGCGGATGAGAAACGCGGCGAACGGTGTGAGGACACGCGTAAAAAATGCACGCGCGTACTTGTTCAGCATGGCCTTCCCGACGGTCGGTGTGGCCGCGCGGCCCTTGCTGGCCACCGGCTGGCCCATCGTAGTCACGCGCGCGCGTGCACGGCGGACGGGCACCCGAACCCCGGGCTCCGCGGCCGGTGGGCGCCGGGGCAGGGGCCGTCGTACGTCCGTCGTATGGACGCGGCGTGACGGGAGTGGGAATCTCGAAGGACCGCGGGCGTCGCCGGAGCCGCCAGTGCACGCGGTCCCGCGCGTCCGCGCCCACAACGACCTCACCGTGCACGGGAGGCAAGGACATGGGCGACAAGGCACATACCCACCCCGGAGCCGCCGGCAGGGCAACGGCGGCCGACCACCCCGCGTCCGTACGGAATGTGGTGCTGGTCGGCCACTCCGGTTCGGGCAAGACGACTCTGGTGGAGGCTCTCGCGCTGACCGCGGGAGCAGTGAACCGGGCCGGCCGCGTGGAGGACGGCGGCTGCGTCTCGGACTACGACGAGATCGAGCACCGGCAGCAGCGCTCGGTACAGCTCTCCCTGGTGCCGGTGGAATGGGACGGCATCAAGATCAATCTGCTGGACACTCCCGGATACGCCGACTTCGTCGGTGAGCTCAGGGCCGGTCTGCGCGCCGCGGACGCGGCCCTCTTCGTCGTCTCGGCCTCCGACGGGGTGGACGGCTCGACCCGCATGGTGTGGGAGGAGTGCGCGGCCGTCGGCATGCCGCGCGCCATCGTCGTCACGCACCTGGAGGCGGCGCGGGCCGACTTCGAGGAGATGACGCGGATCTGCGCCGACGCGTTCGGCGCGGACGACCCCGACGCCGTGCTGCCGCTGTACCTGCCCCTGCGCGGGCCGCAGGCACCCGACGGGCACGCGCCCGTGACGGGGCTGATGGGGCTGCTCACGCAGCGGCTGTTCGACTACTCCTCCGGCGTGCGCGAGGAGTCCGAACCGGTCGGCGACCAGCTGCCGCTGATCGACGAGGCCCGCAACCGGCTCATCGAGGGGATCATCGCGGAGAGCGAGGACGAGACCCTCATGGACCGCTACCTCGGCGGCGAGCAGGTCGACGTCAAGACCCTGATCCAGGACCTGGAGCGGGCCGTCGCGCGCGGCGCGTTCTTCCCCGTCCTGGCCGCCGCTCCCGCCGCCGAGGGCGCCCGGCAGGGATTGGGCACGGTCGAGCTGCTGGAGCTGATCGTCCGCGGCTTCCCGACGCCGCTGGAACGGGAGGCACCCCGGGTGACCACGCCCGACGGCTCACCGCGCGAGCTGCGGATGTGCGACCCGGACGAGTCGCTGGTCGCGGAGGTCGTGAAGACCTCTTCCGACCCGTACGTCGGCCGGATCTCGCTGATCCGCGTCTTCTCGGGCACCCTGCGCGCCGACCAGACGGTGCACGTCTCCGGGCACGGGCTGGCCGACCGCGGCCACGAGGACCACGACGTCGACGAGCGGATCGGCGCCCTGTCGACGCCGTTCGGCAAGCAGCAGCGGCCGGTCACACACGTGATCGCGGGCGACCTGGCGTGCGTGGCCAAACTGAGCCGCGCGGAGACCGGGGACACGCTGTCGGCCAAGGACGACCCGCTGCTGATGGCACCCTGGGAGATGCCCGACCCGCTGCTGCCGCTCGCCATCCAGGCGCACAGCAAACCCGACGAGGACAAGCTCTCCCAGGGGCTCGCCCGGCTGGTCGCCGAGGACCCCACGATGCGGCTGGAGCAGAACCAGGACACCCACCAGGTGGTCCTGTGGTGCCTGGGCGAGGCCCACGCGGACGTCGCCCTGGAGCGGCTGCGCAGCCGGTACGGCGTCCAGGTCGACGTCGTCCCCCACCAGGTGTCCCTGCGGGAGACCTTCGGGAGCAGGGCGGCCGGGCGCGGGCGGCACGTCAAGCAGTCCGGCGGGCACGGACAGTACGCCATCTGCGAGATCGAGGTGGAGCCGCTGCCGGGCGGTTCGGGCATCGAGTTCGTGGACAAGGTGGTCGGCGGGGCGGTGCCACGGCAGTTCATCCCGTCGGTCGAGAAGGGCGTGCGGGCGCAGGCCGCCAAGGGCGTCGCCTCGGGCCATCCGCTGATCGACGTCCGCGTCACGCTGCTGGACGGCAAGGCGCACTCGGTGGACTCCTCCGACGCCGCCTTCCAGACGGCCGGCGCGCTGGCGCTGCGGGAGGCCGCGGCCGACGCCCGGATCCATCTGCTGGAGCCGGTGGCCGAGGTGAGCGTGCTGGTCGGCGACGACTACGTGGGCGCCGTGATGAGCGATCTGTCGGGGCGGCGCGGCCGGGTGCTCGGCACCGAGCAGACCAGCGGCGGGCGGACCCTGATCCGGGCCGAGGTGCCCGAGATCGAGATCGGCCGGTACGCGGTGGACCTGCGCTCCCTGTCCCACGGCACCGCACGCTTCGACCGCCGCTACGCACGGCACGAACCGATGCCGCAGCAGGTCGCGGAGCGGCTGCGCGAGGAGGTGCACGCGACGTCGTGACGGTGCTCGAACCGGCGCGGGCCGCCCCGCGCCGGAGGCCCGTCGCCCCGGCGCACGACGGCGCATCTCGGCATCGATCCGCGCGCGCGGGGGCGCCTTTGGCCGTCCGGCGACGCATGCCGATCGCTGCGGATACGCTGATGACCTGATCAACAGGTGTGCGGGCCAGGGAAGTCGGGAAGGCCGCAGGAGCGACAGTGGTGGCGATCGGGGGCGGGAATGGCCGTTGACGGCGGTTACGCGGACTTCTTCGGACCGCAGGTTCCGCGTACGGACGACGGGGGGCAGACGGCCACCTTCGCGCTGGCCTCGGCCGCCTACCGGGACGCCCCGATGGAGGAGATCAAGAAGGCCGACAACGAGTGGCACCAGACGACCGTGAACGCGGGCCGCTCCTGGGCCACGATCTTCCGCCCCAACCTCGGCGAGGCCTTCTCCCGCGCGGTGGCCGACCGCATGCTGGGCGGCGACCGCAAGCCGCTCATCCAGTCCTTCGGGGCCGAGCCGCAGGTGGTCGTGGAGCACTGCCTGGCGGCCAACGGCATCCGCAAGGCCCGCGACAACCGGCTGACCATGGTCAGCGTGCTGTGCGGTCTGCTGTTCCTCCCGGGCACGCTGGTCTGGCTGCTCGGCTTCCAGATCCGCACCACCGTCTCCAAGGCGGAGAACAAGCAGGCCGGGGCCCTGGGCACCGCCGTCCTCGTGGCGATCGCCGCCCTCGCGGTGCTGTTCCTGCTCAAGATGCCGTTCTCCGGCTTCTGGGCCTGGTACGCGCGCGCGGCCGTCGTGATGCCCGTCGTCGGCTGGTTCTGGGCCAAGCGGATCTGCGAGAGCACGGCCAGGGACCTGCGGGAGCGCTGGGACGGCCTGCTGTCCGGCAGCGGCGTCGGCGCCAAGGTGCCCGAGGCGGTGCCCACCAACCCGAACGAGACGGCGGCCGAGCAGCTGCGCCAGTCCCTGGCCAAGCTCGGCGCCGAGCAGCAGTCCAACTCCGTCTTCTACGCCGGCCCCAAGGGCATCCTCGGCATGGGCACGCGGTGGGGCAGCTGGCAGCTCGCCGAGGAGCTGGTGCCGGCCGACCCGACCCGGGAGATCCACCCGTTCCGCAGCTGGGACGTCATACGGTCCATCCACGACCAGCTGCGCATGCTGGAGCGCGGCCCGCTGAACACCGGCGGCTTCACGAAGCCGTCCATACGGCACTGGATCGTCACGCCGATCGGGGAGAACGCCAAGGCGGTGTCCCGCCCGGAGGGCACGGACGTCGAGGCGTACCAGGTCAAGCCGCACGCGATCCAGGACATCTGCAACAAGCAGCAGTTCGGCGCGGGCGACCGGCACTACCTGGGCGTCCAGTGGACGCTGTGGGACGGCCAGCTGGTCATCACGATGCTGATCACGGTGACCGTGCTGCACTCGACCCTGCGCATCGAGGTGACCGGGCATGCCCTGGGCCCGGTCAACCCGCTCTTCACGACCAAGCCGGAGGCGCCGTCCAAGGAGGTCGCCAAGTCGTTCAAGCCGTGGGAGACGCGCAAGGTGATGCTCCCGCTGGTCACCGCCAACGAGGTGGTACGGCTCGCCGTCCGCGCCCCGCTCACCTGGTACCCGCCCCTGCTGAACTGGCTCGGCGGCACGATCGGCCTGCCGGAGCCCTTCGGACTGCGGCACGCGTGGGCGGACCAGCCCTGGCGGCACCGGTTCATGGCCGACGACGCGCTGCGGGCGGCTACACCGGTGCTGCGGGTGGTGCACTCGGCGGCGATCCGGGTGCTGGAGGAGAACGGCGTGGACACGGAGAAGTTCGGCGCGCGGTCGTCGTTCCTCAGCACGGCGGTGCAGGACCCGTCGCCGCGGAAGGCCGACGTCTACGACGCGTAGGCCTCCGGCGGTTCAGCCGGAGGCGTGCGGGCGCGTCGCTGGGGGCCGCGCCCCCAGACCCCCCTTCGGCCTGAACGGCCTCGTCGTCGAACGCCGGACGGGCTGATCGATGCGGCGCGATCCCGGCATCAGCCCGTCGGCCAGGCCTCCGCCAGCATCTTCCACGTGTCCCCCAGCAGCTGCGGCAGCACCCTCGTGTGGCCGACGACCGGCATGAAATTCGTGTCGCCGCCCCAGCGGGGCACGATGTGCTGGTGCAGGTGCGCCGCGATGCCCGCGCCGGCCACCGTGCCCTGGTTCATTCCGATGTTGAACCCGTGGGCGCCGGAGGCGGTCCGCAGGGCCGTCATCGCCTGCTTGGTCAGCAGTGCCAGTTCGGCCGTCTCCGCGTCGGTCAGGTCGGTGTAGTCGGCGACGTGCCGGTACGGCACCGTCATCAGGTGGCCGCCGTTGTACGGGTACAGGTTGAGCACCGCGTACACGTGCTCGCCGCGCCGGACGACGAGCCCGTCCTCGTCGGACTTGGCCGGGATCGAGCAGAAGGGACAGCCGTCGTCGGCGCCGGGGCCGCTCGGCTTGTTCTCGCCCTGGATGTAGGCCATCCGGTGGGGCGTCCACAGGCGCTGGAACGCGTCCTGCGTCCCCACTCCGATCTGCTGCTCCGGCTCACTCGTCATGCGTGCAGCATATGGCGTTACCGGAGGCCACGGAAAAGGCCCCCGGGATCGCTCCCGGGGGCCTGGGTCCGTCCGTACGGTCAGACCTGCGCCCGCTCCTCGACGACCTTCGCGATCTTCGCGATGGCCTCGTCGACGGGGATGCCGTTCTCCTGCGAGCCGTCGCGGTAGCGGAAGGAGACGGCACCGTTGGCCATGTCCTCGTCACCGGCGATGACCATGAAGGGCACCTTCTGCTTCTGGGCGTTGCGGATCTTCTTCTGCATGCGGTCGGAGGAGGAGTCGACCTCGACGCGCAGGCCCTGCCGCTTCGCGGCCGCGGCGAACTTCTCCAGGTACTCGACGTGCGCGTCGCCGATCGGGATGCCGATCGCCTGGACCGGGGCCAGCCAGGCCGGGAAGGCACCCGCATAGTGCTCCAGGAGCACCGCGAAGAAGCGCTCGATGGAGCCGAACAGCGCACGGTGGATCATGACCGGACGGGTCTTGGTGCCGTCGGCGCCCGTGTACTCCAGGTTGAAGCGCTCCGGCAGGTTGAAGTCGAGCTGGATGGTCGACATCTGCCAGGTACGGCCGATGGCGTCCTTGGCCTGGACGGAGATCTTCGGGCCGTAGAAGGCGGCACCGCCCGGGTCCGGGACCAGCGGCAGGCCCTGCTTCTCGGCGACCTGACGCAGCGTCTCGGTGGCCTCTTCCCAGGCCTCGTCAGAACCGACGAACTTCTCCGGGTCCTTGGTGGACAGCTCCAGGTAGAAGTCGGTCAGGCCGTAGTCGCGCAGCAGGTTCAGCACGAAGGTGAGCGTCTTGTCGAGCTCCTCCGACATCTGCTCGCGGGTGCAGTAGATGTGCGCGTCGTCCTGGGTGAAGCCGCGGGCCCGGGTGAGGCCGTGCACGACGCCCGACTTCTCGTACCGGTACACGGTCCCGAACTCGAACAGGCGCAGCGGCAGCTCGCGGTAGGAGCGGCCTCGCGCGTCGAAGATCAGGTTGTGCATCGGGCAGTTCATGGGCTTGAGGTAGTAGTCCACGCCCTCGTCGAGCTGCATGGGCGGGTACATGCCGTCCGCGTACCAGTCCAGATGGCCCGAGGTCTCGAAGAGCTTCCCCTTCGTGGCGTGCGGGGTGTAGACGAACTCGTACCCCTCCTCCTCGTGGCGGCGCCGCGAGTAGTCCTCCATGACCCGGCGGACGATGCCGCCCTTGGGGTGGAAGACGGCGAGGCCGGAGCCGATCTGCTCCGGGACGGAGAACAGGTCCAGCTCGCTGCCGAGCTTGCGGTGGTCGCGCTTCTCGGCCTCGGCGAGGAACTCCAGGTGCGCCTTCAGCTCCTCCTTGGAGGGCCAGGCGGTGCCGTAGATGCGCTGGAGCATCGGGTTCTTCTCGCTGCCGCGCCAGTAGGCGGCGGCGTTGCGCATGAGCTTGAACGCCGGGATGTTCCTGGTGGTGGGCAGGTGGGGACCGCGGCAGAGGTCCTTCCAGCACAGCTCACCGGTCTTGGCGTCCAGGTTGTCGTAGATCGTCAGCTCGCCGGCGCCGACCTCGACGTCCGCGCCGTCGTCGTGCGAGGCGGAGCCCTTGAGACCGATCAGCTCCAGCTTGTACGGCTCGTCGGCGAGCTCCTCGCGGGCGGCCTCGTCGGTGACCACGCGGCGGGAGAAGCGCTGGCCGCGCTTCTGGATCTCCTGCATCTTCTTCTCGATAACCTTGAGGTCATCGGGGTGGAAGGGCTTCTCGACGTCGAAGTCGTAGTAGAAGCCGTCCTTGACGGGCGGGCCGATGCCGAGCTTGGCCTCGGGGAACAGCTCCTGCACGGCCTGCGCCATGACGTGCGCGGTGGAGTGGCGCAGGATGGCGAGGCCGTCCTCGGAGGAGATCTCCACGCCCTCGACGGTCTCGCCGTCCTTCACTTCGTACGCGAGGTCCTTGAGCTCGCCGCCGACGCGGGCGGCGACGATCGAGCGCTCGCCGGCGAAGAGCTCGGCGGCCGTAGTGCCCGTAGTCACCACGCGTTCGTCCCGCTCGGAATCGCGTTGGATGATCACACGGACGTCTGACACCGGTCTCTCCTGACTGAAGGTGGGGCGGCGGCGCCATACCGGAGCGCACGCACGAGGGCGATCGTACCGACCCGGGCCCACCCCGGTCGAAGTCACTCCCCGCCGCAGGCCTCCCCGAAGACGTCCAGGTTCTCGTGGAGGGCCTTCAGCAGCCGGTCCCGCTCGGCGTCGTCGACCTGCACGGGGGCGACCTCGCAGGCGCCGGTGAGACGGCGGAATCCGCCCCGGCTCTCCAGCCGTCCCAGCACGCGCACGGGCAGCCCGACCAGGTGCGCGTGCCCGGCGATCCGGTACGCCTCCTCGTCCAGGGTGATCCGCACGTGCGGGACGTCGGCCCCGGCGAGCACCCGCAGCCGCACCGTGCCGGCGCCGCGCGGCCCGGTCCGGCGCATCCTCACGACCGTGCCGGTGAGCCGCACCGGCACGGAGGGCTCCGCGCCCAGGTAGCGGGCGCCGGCCTCGCGCAGGGCGGGGAGGTCGCCGGGCGAGAACTCGACGGGTTCGGCAAGGGCGGCGCAGCCCTCGGGGACCCCGGCGGCGGGTGCCCACGCGACGGCGACGCGGGCGCCCTCCGTACCGCGGACGAGGGTGACGAGCGCCTCGGTGAGTTCGTGGCTGACGCCGGCCGCGACGGCGCTGTCGAAGGCGTCCATGGCGCCGGTGGCCCGCCGGTAGTCGACGGCCTCGCGGGCGGCGAAGAGGGCCTGGTGGAGGCGGACGGCGAGGGGGCGCCCGGTGGTGACGGGCACGAAGGCGGTGAGGCGGCGGCCGTCGGTGGCGGGGCCGACGAGGACGTTCGCCAGGGACGCGGCGGCGGAGCGGCGGTGCCGGGCGCCGTGATAGCCGGCCCGCGCGCGGGTGGCGAGGGCGCCGGCGAGCAGGACGCGCCGGGCGGCGGAGCGCAGTTGCTCCTCCACCGTCCAGGGCGCGGTGCCGGCGGGGCCGGTCGGCAGGTCGCGCCACCAGCGGATCTCGTCGCTGGGCACGGAGAGGGAGACGAGGATCTCGCGGGCGGAGGGCGTGCCGCTGCGGGACAGGGCGAGCAGTGCCTCGCCGAGGAGGTCGTCGCTGTCGGGGAAGGCCCGGCTGTCGGGCACCAGCAAGCTGGTGGCGCCACCGCCGGGGCCGGGCGGGGTCCAGCGGCCGTAGCGGCCGGGGGCGCCGCCGCGCCGGTGCCAGCCGTGCCGGTGCAGGAGCGCGGCGAGCACGGCCGGGTCGACGGCGGCGGGCTCGGGCGTGCCGCCGTCCCAGGCGGTGTCGCCGGCGTCGGCGGGACGCGGTGGCACGGGGCGCAGGGGCTCGTGGGTGGGGCGGTGCGTCATGGTTTCCCTCCCGTCCCGACCCGCGTCATGATCTCGCACAGCGCCCGGTCGTCGAAGACCCGCGCGGTCGGTATCCGCACGGTGGTGCGCCGCCGGCCCGTGATCGGGTGTCCGGCGAGGTTGGTCCAGTAGCAGCAGTGCCTGAGGTCCAGCCGGTCGTGGCCGGCGCGCAGCCACTGGTCCCGGGACCGCGGGACGATCATCACGACCAGGATCTTGTGCACGGACACCGGGGTGCGGGCGAGCTTGGCCAGATGGTCGTTGTCGAGGGTGAACGAGAAGAAGCGGCCCGGCGGGCTCGGCGGGATCTGGTAGGTCGCCTTGAGCTGCACCTTGATGGTGACCTCGTCGTCGACGACGTGGCCGGGTGCGCTGTGGCTGACGTGCCAGTCGATGCCGTTGTCCGGGAAGGGCTGGGACAACGAGCAGCCGGCCGCCGCGGCGACCGCGTGCAGATAGCCGACCTGCAGGGTCTCCATGCAGGCGGTGGTGGCGAGGGACCCGCGAGTGGGCGCCGTGCGATCGGGCAGCAGCCCGCCCCGTTCGGGCTGCGCTATGGCCATGGCCAACAGCCTTCCAGAACTGGTGTAACCACGCTGCGGGTCGCTGAACTGCAAAGACCCGTACTCCTGTTGTGTCCTTCCGGCGTACGTCGCAAACAGCCCGGGTATCACCGAACCGGGACAGAAGACGGCGCGTCAGCTGCCGTGCATGGACGAGGAGTTGAGTGCCCTATGACGTGCTGGTTCGAGGGGCCGCTGGCCGCCTTCGACACGGAGACCACGGGTGTGGACGTCGAGACCGACCGGATCGTGTCGGCGGCCCTGGTCGTCCAGGACGCCCCGGGACTCAGGCCCCGGGTCAGCCGCTGGCTGGTGAACCCGGGGGTGCCGGTGCCCGAGGCGGCGACGGCAGTACACGGGCTGACCGAGGAGCACCTGCAGCGCAACGGACGCTGGCCGGCGCCGGTGATGTACGAGATAGCCGAGGCGCTGGGCGAACAGGCCCGGGCCGGCCGGCCGCTCGTGGTGATGAACGCGCCGTTCGATCTCACGCTGCTGGACCGGGAGTTGCGCCGCCACCGGGCCTCGTCGCTGGCCGCGCGGCTGGAGCGGACGTCGCTGTACGTCCTCGACCCGCGCGTGCTCGACAAACACCTGGACCGCTACCGCAAGGGCCGCCGCACCCTCACCGACCTGTGCGCGCACTACGGCGTCGAACTGGAGGGCGCGCACGACGCGGCGGCCGACGCGCAGGCCGCGCTGGGGGTCGTCCGGGCGGTGGGGCGCCGCTTCCAGTCGCGGCTGGAGCGCCTCTCCCCCGCCGAGCTGCACACCCTCCAGGCGGTGTGGCACGCGGGGCAGGCCCGGGGGCTCCAGGCGTGGTTCGCGCTCAACGGGACCGAGGAGGCCGTGGACCCGGCCTGGCCCCTGCGTCCGGACCTGCCGGCGGCTGCGTGACCTTTCGTCTCCGGCCCGGGACGACACCGGGACCGGGGGTGTGGGTGGCGCAGCCCCCACAACGCGCGGCGAATCCGCGCAGAAACGAAGAGAGCGACGTGGTCCGCGTAGTTTGCGGACCCACGTCGCTCTCCCGAGCGTGGGCGATACTGGGTTCGAACCAGTGACCTCTTCGGTGTGAACGAAGCGCTCTCCCACTGAGCTAATCGCCCGGGAACGCACTGAACAATACAGTGACCGGCACGCTCTCTTCAAACCGTGTTCAGTCGGGCCGCCAGTCCGCGCCGCCCCGCCCGCATCATCAGCCGGTGGTTGGCCCGGAACAGGGGCCGCCCCGGCACGGCGAGGCGGCGCAGCAGCGGCTTGCGGACGTCGACCTCCTGGTCGTAGCGGACGCTGCTGCCGCCGGTGCCGTCGGGGGCGACCGTCCAGCGGGCCCAACCCTCGATGTCGCCGGACAGGGAGACCTCCAGCACGCCCGCCGCCGGGTCGCGGCGCAGCTCCCGCACGGTCTGTGTCAGGTCGTACGGGAGGAGGGAGCGGATCCGGAGGGCCCCGCTGGTGGCGTCGAGGCGGGTGACCTCGCGCACCTGGGGCCACCAGCGGGGGTAGTCCTCGATCCGTTCCAGCTCGCGGTAGACGGCGGCGGCGGGCGCGGGCAGGGCCCACTGGCTGCGGAAGACGTAATGGTTCCAGTCCACCCGTGGAGTGTGCCCGGGCCCGCGTCCCTCACATGCGGGCTACGGCATCCTGTCCCCCAGGAGTGCGAGGTTCTCGATGGCGGCGAGGCCGTAGAGGGCGGTGTCGTTGGTGGACACCCAGCTCGCCTCGCTGCCCGGCACCAGCGTGACGGGGCCGCTCAGCTTCTCCGTCGTCCAGGGTGCCGACTCCTTGTAGCCGTCGGAGTTGTAGAACTTGTCCCAGGCGCGCTTGGCCAGCTTGTCGTCCCCGGTCCGGACGGCCGCGTACGCGTCGAGGCGGGAGTGGCCCTGGAAGAGGATCAGGCTGCCGAAGTTGCTGCCGTAGCGGGCCGCCTGTTCGGTCTTGGTGGCGTTGAAGTAGCGGCAGTAGTCGTAGTACGCCTCGTTGAACTTCGGCATGTCGACGAGGTCGATCAGCTCGGCGCAGAGTTCGCCCAGACCGAAGACCGCCGAGAGGTGCGAGACGGAGACCACCGGCTGCTCGGCGATGGCGAACTTCCCGGTGTCCAGGTCGTACAGGCCGCTGCCCTGCACGAACCCGTTGGGCTGGGCCGCGATGGTCTCCATGGTGGACAGCACGCGGGCCCTGGCCTTCTCCCACTTCGGGCCCTTGCGTTCCCACTCGGTGAGCCAGGCCGACACCAGGCCGCTCCAGTCGGTGCCGAAACCGATCGACAGGGCGTGCGGGTCGGGCGTGTAGTCCGGGTCGGGGCGGACCTTGCGCTGCGGGTCGAGGACGAGGAAGGTCTCGTCGGAGTCGACGTTGGCCCGCATGAGATCGCCGACGCGTTCGTCGGCGGTGAGGAAGTAGTAGAAGCGGCGGTAGGTGGTGTTGGCGATGCGCTGCTGCTTGGCGCTGTCGGCGTGGTGCTGGATGCCGTGCCGGGTGCCGAGGCCCGCCCACTTGCCCAGGTGGTAGACGTCGACCTCGCCGGTGTGCCGGGTCATGGCCTCGGCGAAGCGGAAGATGTCGGCGCGGCCGGAGCGCAGGTAGGCGTACCAGAGCCACAGGTCCGGGGAGAGCTCGGAGTTGTCCCAGGCGTAGCCGCCCACGTCGTAGCGCCAGACGTGCCGGGCCGTGTCGTAGGTGTGCATGATGTCGCCGTAGTCCCAGAAGCCGTACCAGCGGCGCTGCTCCACCTGGTCCTTGTAGTAGGTGAAGAGGAAGTCGAGGTGGTCCTCGATCTTCGCCTTGGCGGGGGTGGAGCGGTCGGGTTCGGCGTACAGGCCCTTGCCGAAGACGCCCGCCTCGACGAGCTGCTTCGGCGGCGCGGCGAGCTGCGGGAGCACGCGTACGGCCTCGACCTGTTCGGCGAGCGCCTCGGCGCTCGGGGTGGCGGCGTTGGCCCAGAACAGCAGCTCCGAGGTGCGGGCGATGCCGTAGGGGGTGCCGAAGCCGGGCTCGTAGTCCTCGTAGGTGATGTTGAGGCCTTCGAGCTGCTCGGCGTAGGTGTCCTGGCCCATGCCGTCGTGGTAGAAGCGCAGGTCCATGGGCTGGGCCTCGGGCGACCAGAGCCAGAGGGTGACCTCGGCGTTGTCGGTGTGGGCGTCGCGGATGTCGAGCTGGGCGGGGTGCTTCTCCCAGAAGTCGCGCAGGCCGAAGGAGAGTCCGCCGCTCGCCCCGCCGACGTAGCCGAAGCCGGAGGCGCGCCGTCCGCCGCCGGCGCCGATCCAGCCGTGGCCCTTCTTGGTGCGCTTGCGCAGGGTGAAGCCGTCGGCGGAGAGCTGGGAGAGGGTGTAGTCGCCCCATTCGGGGATGTACTGGAGGCGGGTGGTGACCCGCTGGTCCCAGGTGGACGGGTCGGGCAGCTTCTCGCCGGCGAACTGCGCGGCCTGCACGGCCGCTCCCGGGTCGCGGCGCAGTCCGGTGATGCCCTTGACGGCCTCGCGCAGCAGACCGGTGCCCTCGCCGCCGATGCGGATGTGGCGGTCGTAGGACTCGTCGCGCATCGGCACGGTGAAGCGGACGCCGAGACCGCGGACGAAGTCGCCGCTCGCCTTGCCGGGCTCCTGGGTCCCGTCGAACGTGATGGTGTGCACCATGCGGAAGGAGTCGGCGCCCGCGTAGAAGTAGAGGCGGATGGAGAAGGGCAGCCAGCCGCGGTCGCCCTTGCGGTGCTTGCCGTCGATGCGGACGACCGCCCGGACCGGGCCCTCCTGCTCGACCTCGGCCTTGTCGATGGCGCCGTCGAAGCGTTCGTACTTCACGGTGCCCTGGTCGCCGTCCTCGATCTCGGGCTGGCGCAGCAGGACGAGACGGCCGTTCTTCGCGATCTCGGTGGAGCCTCTGGTGACCGATTTGATCAGCGTGGCGCCGGACGTGCCGATCCTGGCGGTGATCACGCCGGTCGATATGTCGATGGTGCCGCCGCGCCGGCCGACGGTGACCTTCCTGGCGGGTGCGGCGGGGGTGCCGGCGGTCAGGGTGAGCGCGCCGTTGCCCGAGCCGACGGCGTGCGCGGTCCACTTGAGGGAGCCGTCCGGCCAGTACGCGAGGGGCCAGGACTGCACGGGTACGGCCTTGCCGTCCGCGTCCGTCACGGCGAACGACTGGTCCTCCTGGTAGGTGCCCCTGGGCCAGGGGACGCCGACGGTGGAGCCGGGGGCGGCACCCAGGCCGCCGTCCTCCAGCCAGGTCAGGGTGACGGGGCTGTCGTCGGCCGCCGCGGCGGCGGGCGCGGCCTGGGCGTTCCTGGCGCCGAGGGCCCAGCTGAACTGGGCGGCGGCGCCGGCGACGGCGGCCGCCTTGAGGAGGGACCTGCGGGGGATGGGGGACATGGCCTTTCCTTTCCGTTCCGTGCACCTGCAGGGGATGTCAAGGGCATGACAGATGGAGGTGCGGCGCCGGGGCGCCGACCTCGGTACGGGGAGACACCGCTCGTCAGCGGTGCCGGTAACGCTCCTCCACGGCGACGGCCGCCGCCGCGACGGCGCCCAGCACGGCGACCGCGAGCGGCGCGCTGAACCAGGCGGAACAGACCACCAGGGCCAGCCCGCCGACGATCAGGAAGGAGCCGGCCGGGTCGAGTACGGTGCGGCGGCCGGCCTCGGCGAGCAGGGACCGCCAGGAGGCGCCGGGCCGCCAGGCCGCCGCCGCTCGCAGCCCGGCCACGGCGGCGCCGATCAGGGCGAGCACTCCGACGGCACCCACGAACGGGCCGCCCGGCAGACCGTTCCGTACGGCCTGCACGTCCACCCACACCGCGGCCAGGGCGGCCCATCCGGCGAGCCCGACGAGCCACCCCCGGCGCAGGGCGGCCCGGAAGTCGGCCGCGAACTCGCGCAGACCGCCCTGCTCGTGGGCGAGCCGGCGCCCGAGGTGCCGCGCGCCGGCCGCGAACGCGGCGGGGTAGGTGACCAGCGGCAGCGAGGCCACCGCGATCCACACCCCGGTCAGCAGGCACTCGGCGAACAGCGCGAACCGCTCGGCGAGCCGTGACTCCCCGCGTTCCGCACGGGCCTTCGCGCGCAGCTCGGTCATGATCGGATCACCTCAGCCCTTCAGACCGGACGTCGCCATGCCGTCGATCAGGTAGCGCTGGAAGGCCAGGAAGAAGGCGAGGACGGGCAGCAGGGCGACGAGCGACATGGCGATCATGCCGCCGTAGTTGGCCAGCCCTTCCTGGTCCACGAACATCTTCAGGCCGAGGGAGACGGTGTACTTGCCGGGCTCGTTGAGGTAGATCAGCGGGCCCATGAAGTCGTTCCAGGAGTTGATGAAGGTGAAGATCGCGCTGGTGATCAGCGCCGGGCGGCACAGCGGGAGGACGATCGACCAGTAGATGCGGAAGTGCCCGCAGCCGTCGAGCCGGGCCGCCTCGTCCAGTTCCCGGGGCAGGTTGCGCATGAACTGCACCATCAGGAAGACGAAGAACGCCTCCGTGGCGAGGTACTTGCCCAGCAGCAGCGGGGTGTACGTGTTGATCATGCCCATGTTGCGGAACAGCACGTACTGCGGGATCAGCAGCACGTGGTACGGCAGCAGCAGCGTGCCGATCATCAGCGTGAAGAGCACATTGCGGCCCGCGAACCTGATCTTCGCGAAGGCGTACGCCGTGAGCGAGCAGGACACCAGGATCCCGACCACCGAGCCGACCGCGAGGAAGAGGGAGTTGAAGAAGAACGTGGAGATCGAGATGTCCGCGATGCCGTCGGCGAGGCTCGTGTAGTTGGAGACGACCGGGTCGCCCGGGAAGAGGTCCAGGCTGCCGACGATGTCCTCGCTCTTCTTGAACGAGCCGCCGATGACCCAGATCACCGGGTAGAGGATCACCGCGAGGATCGCCAGCGACCCGATGTGCCAGGCGAGCGAGCCCGGCAGTCTGCGCCGCAGCGCTCCTGTCGTGGACCGGGCCGGCGTGACGTCGGTGGCCTGCGCGCTCATCGGCCGCCCTCCTCGTAGTGCACCCAGCGCTTCTGGGACCAGAACAGCACCGCTGTCACCAGGGCGACCGCGACGAGCAGCATCCACGCCATGGCGGAGGCCAGGCCCATGCGGCTGTTCTCGAACCCCTGGACGTACAGGTAGCAGGTGTAGACCATCGAGCCGTCGGCCGGACCGCAGGCGTTGCCTCCGGCGCCGCCGCCGACGATGTACGCCGAGCTGAAGATCTGGAACGAGTGGATCGTCTCCAGCAGGACGTTGAAGAAGAGCACCGGGGAGATCATCGGCAGGGTGATGTTCCAGAACTGCCGCAGCCTGCCCGCCCCGTCCACGTCGGCCGCCTCGTACAGCTCGCGCGGCACCTGCTTGAGGCCGGCCAGGAAGATGACCATGGGGGCGCCGAACTGCCAGACGGTGAGCGCCACCAGGCTGTAGATGATCAGGTCCGGGTCACCGGTCCAGCCGCCGACGTCGATCCCGAAGAACTGCTGGGTACGGTCGACGGCCGCGTCGTCCGAGAAGATCGCCTTCCACACGATGGCGATGGACACGCTCGCGCCGATCAGCGACGGGGCGTAGAAGGCGGCCCGGTAGAAGGCCTGTCCGCGCCGCTTCTGCGCCAGCAGCAGCGCGACGCCGAGGGCGGCGATCAGCTTGATCGGCGTGCCGACGACGACGTACCAGAGCGTGACCTGCACCGAGTGGCGCCAGCGGGGGTCGCCGAACATCTCGGAGAAGTTGTCCAGGCCGATCCACCGGGGCGCGTCGAACAGGTCGTAGTCGGTGAACGCGAAGTAGAGGGAGGCCACCATCGGTCCCGCTGTCAGCAGCAGGAAACCGGCGATCCAGGGGGACATGAAGAGGTAGCCGGCCAGGTTGTCCCGGCGCCGCCGCCGCTTCAGGGCGGCGGGGCGCGGGGTCTTCACCGGACCGTGCCGAGGCTCGGAGTCCCGGGTCAGGTCCTCCAGCGCGGGGGCGTGTGTCACGGCGGTTCCCATCAGCCGGCGAGAGCCGTCTTCGACTCGTTGAAGAACTGCTCGACCGCGTCGTCCACGGACCGCTTGCCCAGCGCCATCTCCTCGGCGATGCGCAGGAACGCGGCCTCGCAGACGTCGGCACCGGCGGGGTGCGGGGTGATGGGCTCCAGGACGCCCGCCTTCACGAGGGACTCCTCATAGGCCGCGATCGCCTTGTTGACCGGGTCGGTCGGCCGGTACGCGTCGTACTGGGCCTGGGTCGCGGGGACACCGCGGTCGTAGCCCATGATCTTGGCGACCTCGGGGTCGTGGACCATGAAGCCGATGAACTGGGCGACCTCCTTCGGGTGCTGGGTGCGCTTGGAGGCGCTGAGCATCAGGGAGCCGAGGTACTGACCGGTCTTCTTGCCGTCCGTGGTGGGGATGGGCGCGAGACCGTACTCGCTCTTGCCCTCCGAGGTGTAGCGGACGGTGAAGTTGTCCCAGGTGAATTCGCTGCCGGCCAGTTCGGCGGAGAGCGCCGACTTGGGCTTGACCTGGACGACCTTCTTGGCGTCGGCGAACAGACCGGACTTCACGCCCTTCTCCGCCTTGGACCACCACTGGGTCAGGTCCGCCTCGGTGAAGCCGAGTCCGTCCTCGGTGAAGAAGGCCTTGCCGTTCTGGCGCAGGTACAGGTCGTAGAGGTACATGACGCCGTACATGCCGCTGTCCCCGGCCCGGCCGGTCCTGTCGCGGATCTTCGTCATCGCGTCGTCGAAGTCGTCCCAGGTCCAGCCCTGCTCGGGCTCGACGCCGGCCCGGGTGTAGACGGGCTTGTCGATGACCAGGGCCATCGAGTTCGACCCGACGGGCACACCGAGGAGCTTGCCGTCGACCTCGCCGAACTTCTCCAGACCGGCCCGGAAACCGTCCATGGAGAGGTTGCCGGCCTCGACCTGCTCACTCAGGTCGAGCAGGACATTCTTCGCGTCGTATTTGCGCAGAAATCCGATGGCATTCTGGAAGACGTCCGGTGGATTTCCGCCGGAGGCCTGGGTGTTGAACTTCTTCCAGAAGTCGGTGTACTGCTGGAAGTCGGTCTTGACCTTGATCTTCGGGTACTTCTTCTCGAAGAGCGCGATGCTCTTGTTGATGCGCTCGGCCCGGTCCTCGGCACCCCACCAGGAATAACGGATCGTCACCGTTCCGTCTCCCGCGCCACTGCCGCCGCCGCACGCGGTGGCCGTGGCACCCAGTCCCACGACGGCCAGCGAGGCCCCCGCCGCCTTGAGGATCGTCCGCCTCTCCGCATTCCCGTTCTGCTGCATATGAGCCTCCCCGCGCTGGTGCGTCGCTCCATGAATCGTTTCAAGTAAGCGCTTGCTGGCACAAGTTACGGAGGGCCCGGGGGCACGTCAATGATTCGGACAGGAATCGCCGGCGCGCGGGAACGGGCGACGACGGTGACAGCCGCGGCCCTCCGGGCCGACACGGAGGGAAATCCGCAGGTCGACGCAGCGTGACCGACCGATCGAACACCGAGGGCCCCGGCAGGGACCGCGCCGCGGAAGGTCACGGTTGGATGAAGGCGGGCCGAAGCGGAACGGCCGGGACGGCCGTCCGCGTGCGCGCGGGACGGCCGCAGGCCGGGCACGCGCACGACAAAGCGGCCCGGCTCACGATCGGTGAGCCGGGCCGCCTGATGATCCGGTGGGCGATACTGGGTTCGAACCAGTGACCTCTTCGGTGTGAACGAAGCGCTCTCCCACTGAGCTAATCGCCCGGACGCAGGAAGAACATTACCCCATGTCAGGGGGTGCCCGTGACCAGCGGGGGCCGGTCGGCCGCACCCCCGCCGCGGATCACTGGTCCTTGATCTTCCAGGGCATCTGCAGTCCGAACTTCCACAGGTAGATGCCGGCCAGCACGCCGATGATCACCACGCCGATCGAGGTCAGGATGATGTTCCGGCGCCGCACCCTGGGATCGAGCGCACGCTGTGCCGCCTCGGTGACCTTGCGCTTGGTCCAGCGCAGCACCAGCTGGGCCCACACGAACTCGGTCGCCCAGATCGCCATGCCGCCGAAGATCACGACCCAGCCGGGCCCGGGCAGCGGCAGCATGATGATGCCGGCCACGACCACCGCGAGCCCCACGATGAAGACGCCGACCTGCCAGCTGACGTGCAGGGCACGGCGCGCCTTGATGAATTCCGGTGCCCGCGACCCGAGCTCACGCTGCTCCGGCGCACCGTCCGTCCCCGATCGGTCCTGCGCCACGGCAGCCTCGCCGGGTTTGTTACTCCCCGTGTTCATACGGCCAAACACTACCGGAGCGAAACCTGTCACCGGAATGGGCGCACGCCGCGAACGATCTTTCGGCCGGAAGAGTTACGTAAACACACGCAAAACACTCAGAGGGGTTTACAACGGCACCGTAGGTGGCATGTCGATTTCGCCGACGTGCGAATCCCCGAGCGCACACTGAGCGAAAGGCCCTGGCGCTTATGAACACCACGGTCAGCTGCGAGCTGCACCTGCGCCTCGTTGTGTCGAGCGAGTCCTCCCTGCCTGTCCCCGCAGGCCTGCGGTACGACACGGCCGACCCCTACGCCGTGCACGCCACCTTCCACACCGGAGCCGAGGAAACCGTCGAGTGGGTGTTCGCCCGCGACCTCCTCGCCGAAGGCCTCCATCGCCCCACCGGCACGGGCGACGTCCGAGTCTGGCCGTCGCGCAGTCACGGTCAGGGCGTCGTGTGCATCGCCCTGAGCTCCCCGGAGGGCGAGGCACTGCTCGAGGCCCCGGCACGTGCTCTGGAGTCCTTCCTGAAGCGCACAGACGCCGCCGTGCCCCCCGGCACGGAACACCGGCACTTCGATCTCGACCAGGAGCTCTCGCACATCCTGGCGGAAAGCTAGGGCGAGGCCCCGTGAAGCAGCCCGTCGCCGTCGACTCGGGGTGACGGCACGGGCCCGGACAACCGCATACGGCACACAGCGGCGTCGCCACCGCGGATCCCCGCGTGGCGGCGCCGGTGCGCGTGCGTGTCCCTGCGGCGCCCGTCGCCGCAGGGGGCCCTGCGGCGAGGGCGGGGAGAGCAGTAGCGGGCCCGTGTGCCCGAGCCGGGACAGAAGGGGCCCCTTTGGCTGCGGGGCCGACGTGCGCGGCAGCCGGGGACGCGGAGACAGCCGTAGCGCGGGCCGTATGCCCGAGCGGGGGCGGAAGGGTCCCTGGGCCGCGAAACGTGCGTGACAGAGGCGCGGGATCGTGCGCGGCCGTCGAGGGCGGGGGCAGGGCGTGGGGCCGCGCCTGGCAGCGGAGGGCCGAGACGGGACGGGGCTCGGGAACCAAGGGCGGGTCGGCGGCGTTGTATCGGCAACCGCGGGCCGGGGCCGTGGGCGGAGCCGGTCCGGCCACCGCGGAAGCCACTACCATCGGCCAGCATCGGCGGGCGCCCGCGCCCGACCCCCAGGCCAGGGAGCAGAACGTGCTGATCACCCACGACACCCGGTGCGCGCTCGACACCGTGGTGGATCTGGTGAACACCGTGCCGGAGGACGAATCGGCACCGGACGGGCTGCCGGACGTCGCGGCCCTCGAGGATTTCGTGGGAACGCACGAGATCAGCGACGTGGGCGTCCTCTCGGAGCTGGACCTCGCGGCGGTGCGCAAGATCCGCGGACGGTTCGCGGCGGTCTTCGCCGCCCCGGAGCCCCGTGCCGCCGCCGGGCTGATCAACGAACTGGTCGCCGCCGCCGGGACCACCCCCCGGCTCACCGACCACGACGGCTACGACTGGCACATCCACTACTTCGCGCCCGGCGCCTCGGTCGCCGATCACCTGGCCGCCGACTGCGGCATGGCCCTGGCGTTCTTCGTGGTCGCCGGGGAGCAGGAGCGACTGCGCCGCTGCGAGGCGCCCGACTGCCGGCGCGCCTTCGTCGATCTCTCCCGCAACCGCTCGCGGCGGTACTGCGACAGCCGCACGTGCGGGAACCGGCTGCACGTGGCCGCGTACCGGGCGCGGCGCAAGGAGGCCACGGGCTGACCACGGGCCGACACGGCCCCGGCGGGTGACGCCGGGGACCGCGGGTACGGCTCACAGCAACAGCAGGTCGTGCAACGCAGCCATGAGGATCAGACACCCGATCACCGCGAGGAAGATCATGAGCGGTGGCTGGGAAAGGGCGAAGAGGCAGCCGCGCGGTTCGTCCTGCGGTGGCGCGGTTTCGCTCTGTCTCGTGTCCAGCTGTGTGTCCAGCTGAGTCGGGTCCGGCATCTCGCGGCGATGATGACGCAGCGCACCCGCCCGGCGCGATCAACACGCCCGTAAGGACCAGGTGGTCGTTGAATTCCGCAAGGTCCGGTCCACGTTGTGATCATTCCGGAGCGCCCGCTGACGGGCCCGGACCGCTGTGTCGTTTCAGATGCCGTGCTTCTTCAGGATGGCCTCGATGTCGCTGAAGTCCTCGTCGCCGCGGGGCGCGCTCGCGGGCCGGGGCGAGGCGGGGGTGGCGGAGCCGCCCAGGGTGGGCTTGGAGGCCGACGGGGCGACCGCCTCGCGCTGTGCGGCGGCACGGGCCTCCTTGCGTTCCTTGCGGGTGCCGCCGCGGCGGCGCTCCACGGCGCGCGTGGTCATGAACAGCAGCCAGGCCACGCCCAGCACGGCGAAGCCGGCCCAGGCCGTCGGGCTGAAGGCCGTGTCGGCCAGCCACTCCACGACACCCGTCATCACCAGGCCGACCGGAATCAGTGAGTACGCGGCGATACGGACGGCCGCGAGGAATCGCCTGCGGTACGCGGTGACCGCCGCGATGCCCAGGCCGGCCGCGGACACCGCGGAGCAGACGGTCTCGGCAATCATCCGGTCCTCCAGGCTGGACTCGGTCGGGCAGGAGTATTTCGTCCCTTCCATCCTGCACCGCCGGGGCCCGCACGGGCCACGCTCCGGCCCGACTTCAGGGAGATCTAGGGGTCGGCTCCTCCCCAGGTGCCGGTGACGGCGTACACCGGCGGCGCCCCGGGTCCGGTTGGGCCGCCCTCGCGGAGGCTGGAAGACTGGGGGCATGAGCGACTCCCACCCCGCGCCTGCCGCCGTTCCCGTTCTCGACGTCTGGTGCGAGCTGCAGTGCCCGGACTGCCACACCGCCCTGGACGACGTCCGCGCCCTGCGCGCCCGCTACGGCGACCGTCTCGAGGTGCGGCTGCGGCACTTCCCGCTGGAGAAGCACAAGCACGCCTTCGCCGCCGCCCAGGCCGCCGAGGAGGCCATGGAGCAGGGCGGGGGCTGGCCGTACGTGGAGGCCGTACTGGGCCGGGTCGCTGAGCTGGACCGCAAGGGAGAAGCCCTCCTGGTCGAGGTGGCCCGGGAACTGGGACTGGACGCGGACGAGTTCGACACAGCCCTCGTCGACGGCCGGCACATCCTGATCGTCGACGCCGACCAGGCCGAGGGCAAGGCGATCGGCGTGACCGGCACCCCCACGTACGTGATCGACGGCGAGCGCCTCGACGGCGGCAAGAGCCAGGAGGGGCTGCGCGAACGCATCGAGGAGATCGTGGACCGGCTCCTGGCCGGCCAGGAGGCCTGAACCGCCCCCCGTCACCGCCGCTACAGCAACGGCTTGTAGTAGTTGTACCGAGTGGTCTCGTAGCCGAGCGACTCGTAGAGCCGCTCGGCCGGGGTGTTGCCCACGAAGACGTTCAGGCCGACGAGGCGCCGGCCGGCGGCGAGGGCCTGGGTCTCCGCGAGGAGCATCAGCGTGCGGCCGTGACCCTGCCCGCGGTGGGCCGCGTCGGCCTCGACGTCGAAGACATAGGCCCGGTCCTCGCGCAGCGCCAGCCACAGGATGCCGACCCGGTCGCCGTTGTGCTGGAGCACGCTGAACAGCATGTTCTCGGTGTCCAGACCCTGTGGCAGCAGTGTCCGGTGGTCGTTGCGGGCCTTGGCGCGGGCCTCGGCCTCCGGGACGCCCTGCTCCATCCAGGTGCGGGCGTACTGCTCGGACTGGTAGGTCTGCCAGGCGCCGAACTCGGCGGGCGACATGGGGCGCGGGCTGCTGCCCGCGGGGAGGGCGGGCGGAGTGCCGCCGAGTGATTTCACCATGCCGCGGGTGCGCAGGACGTAGCCGAGCCCCCCGGCGAGGTGCGGGCCCGCCTCGCCGTCGCCGGCGACGCTCACCTGGATCTGCCGGCAGCCCCAGCTCCGTGCCACCTCCTCCGCGGCGAGGGCGGCGACCGTGCCCCTTCCGCGCCGGCGGTCGGGTTCGTCGATGCTCAGCCGGTGGATCACCGCCACCGAGTCGCCGAAGGCCGGGGAGGTGCCGAGGTGTACCGCGCCGACGGGACGGCTGTTCACGCACACCTGGTAGCGGCGTGAACGGCTCCCGTCGGCTGCGCGCTGGAGCGGCTCGGTCGGCCGCAGGGTCGTGGTCATCAGGGATGTTCTACCCTCCGCGCGGCCCGCGGAGCAGCCGAATATCCCGCCTCACGGGTCGAGGTCGTCCCCGGAGCGCTCCTCGAAGATCCGCATGGCCTTGGCGGTCACCGGGCCTGGGGCGCCCGGCAGTTCGCGGTCGTCGATCCGGTGCACGGCCTGCACGTCCCGCAGGGTGGAGGTCAGGAACACCTCGTCGGCGCGCTCCAGGACGTCCAGCGGGAGATCGGTCTCGCGGGCGCCGGTCCACTCGACGGCCAGGGCCCGGGTGATCCCGGCGAGGCAGCCCGAGGCGACCGGCGGGGTGTGGATCTCGCCGTCGAGGACGACGAAGACGTTCGACCCGGTGCCCTCGCACAGCTGCCCGACCGTGTTGCCGAACAGGGCCTCGGTGGCGCCTCGTTCGCGGGCGCGGGCCAGGGCGACGACGTTCTCGGCGTAGGAGGTGGTCTTCAGGCCGGTGAGCGCGCCGCGCTCGTTGCGGGTCCAGGGCACCGTGATCACGGCCGTGGAGTCGGGACGGCGGCCGGTCTCGCCGAGGGCGACCACCAGGGTCGTGCCGTGCTCCCCGCGGTCGGAGCCCAGCGGACCGTGGCCGCCGGTGTAGGTGATCCGCAGCCGGCCGAGCGGCATGGGATTGGCCTCGAGGACGGCGGCGCAGGCGCGGCGGACCAGGTCGAGGTCGGGGTCGGGCAGGCCCAGCCCGCGGGCCGAGCGGGCCAGCCGGTCGAGGTGCCGGGTCAGCGCGAACGGCCTGCCGTCCACCGCCTTGACCGTCTCGAAGATGCCGTCGCCCACGGTCAGCCCGTGGTCGAACACGGAGACACGGGCGGACTCGATGTCCTGCAGTCCGCCGTCGAGCCAGATCTTCACGTCTGTTGCGCCTCTCCACTTCCGTCCGCCTCGTACGCACCCGACGCTACCGCGAGCAGGCGGGACGCCTTCAGTTCGGTCTCCCGCCACTCCCCCTCGGGGTCGGAACCCCAGGTGATGCCGGCGCCCGTGCCGAAGCGCAGCAGCCCCGCGGCCCGGTCGATCCAGAAGGTGCGGATGCCGACGGCCAGCTCGCCGGTGCCCCGGTCGGCGTCGACCCAGCCGATGCCGCCGCAGTAGGGGCCCCGGGGCGTGGTCTCCAGCTCCTCGATGATCCGCAGGGCGCTCGACTTGGGGGCGCCGGTGACGGAACCGGGCGGGAAGGCGGCGCCGAGCAGTTCCGGCCAGCCGGCGCCGTCGCGCAGTTCGCCGCGCACGGTGGACACGAGATGGACCAGCCCCGGGTGCTTCTCGACGGCGCACAGGTCGGGCACCGTCACGCTGCCCGTGGCGCAGACCCGCCCGATGTCGTTGCGGACCAGGTCCACGATCATCACGTTCTCGGCGTAGTCCTTGTCCAGCAGGTCGGCCTCGGTCCGTCCGGTGCCCTTGATCGGCCCGGACTCGACGGTCCCGCCGTCCCGGCGCAGGAACAGCTCGGGCGAGGCGGTGGCGATCTCGACCCCGTGGCCGGGCAGCCGGATCGTTCCCGCGTACGGCGCGGGGTTGCCGCGGGCCAGCAGCGCGGTGAGGGCGTCCACGTCGGCGTGGGGGGCGACGGGCGCCGACAGCACCCGGCAGAGGTTGGCCTGGTAGACCTCGCCGGTGGCTATGTACGCGCGGATGCGGCGCACGGCGGCGGTGTACGCGTCGCGGTCGAGGGACGACGTCCAGTCACCGACGGCCGGCCCCCGCCACCGGCCCGGCACCGGCGCGGGGACGGCGCGCATCCGTACGTCGGCGAAGCGTGCGCAGGTCAGACGGCCCTCGAAGTCCGCGCACACGGCCCAGAAGCCACGGGATTCGAGGGCGGCGGGATCGCTCGTGACGTCGAGGAGACCCGTGGCGAGACGGTCGCCGAAACGGGCGAGGGGAGGGAGGTGGAGCACGTGGCCGAGTCTAGGCGGCGTGTCGTCGAGGTGACCCGAACGTGTCCTTCCGGGGGCCCTGACCAGGTCCGTGCGCCGGGGCACCGCAGCACGCTGCACAAACGCGTTTTTGTGCTGGCTCCGGAATCCGCTAGAGTTCAACACGTCGCCGGGACGCGCAAGCGGACCGAACCGACAGGCGGACGTAGCTCAGTTGGTAGAGCGCAACCTTGCCAAGGTTGAGGTCGCGAGTTCGAGCCTCGTCGTCCGCTCGCAGGAACAGGAGGCCTCCCGGGTCTCCTACACTCCTGGTGGAGTGGCCGAGAGGCGAGGCAACGGCCTGCAAAGCCGTCTACACGGGTTCAAATCCCGTCTCCACCTCCAAGGACGATTAGCTCAGCGGGAGAGCGCTTCCCTGACACGGAAGAGGTCACTGGTTCAATCCCAGTATCGTCCACTGGACCTTCGGGTCCCCCGCGCGATTAGCTCAGCGGGAGAGCGCTTCCCTGACACGGAAGAGGTCACTGGTTCAATCCCAGTATCGCGCACGCAGTGTCTCCCAGGACGATTAGCTCAGCGGGAGAGCGCTTCCCTGACACGGAAGAGGTCACTGGTTCAATCCCAGTATCGTCCACATCGCCGAAGCCCCGGCCGTCTCGTACGGCCGGGGCTTCGTCGTGTCCGCGCTCAGCTGGAGAACAGCATGCGGCCGAAGCTCTTCTGGCGGTGGTGACCGTAGTGGCCGTGGCCGGCCTGCGGGGCGCCCCAGGCGGGAGCCGGTGCGGCCGGGTAGGCCTGCGGGGCGGCGGGCGGGGCCGGCGGCGCGGGCTGGGACCACTGCGCCTCCAGGCGGGTCAGCGACTCCAGCTCCCCGTAGTCGAGGAAGATCCCGCGGCAGCCGCTGCACTGCTCGATCTGAACGCCGTTGCGGTTGTAGGTGTGCATCGGTGCGTGACACTTGGGGCACTGCATGCTCGGCTCAACTCCTCGCCGGTCGGTCCTGCTTCGCGTATCGCCAGGACAGACTCCGTCCGGCGGCGGTCGGTTGCACCCTACTTCGGGAAACCCCGGCTCAACTCGGCGGGCAGGAGGGCGGGGCGGGGGCGGCAGGGGTGACGGCGCCCATCCGCGCGCAGGCGTCGACCAGGGACTGTTCCACCTCGTCCAGGGGGCGGCCGGCCGCGGCGGCCTTGGTGAGGGCGCGGGCCGCGGTCTGTGCGGTGAGGGCACGCGCCGGCACGTCCAGGGCGGGCCAGGGGTCGCCGTCCGGCGGCACGGCCGGGCCGCCCGCCGCGCGGTAGGCGGTCAGGAAGCGGTCCCACTCGTCGGGCGGGAGCAGCCCGCAGGCGTACCAGGCCGCCGGCCGGGCCAGGTCCCAGGCGGGCACGCCCACGCCCAGGTCGTCGACGTCGATCAGCAGCCAGGGGCCGTCGGGGGCGGGGTGGCGTACGAGCTGCCCGAGGTGGAGGTCGCCGTGGCAGAGGGTGGTGGTGTCCGGCATGGCGGCCTCGCCGCGTGCCCAGGCGGGAAGCGCGGCCCAGGCCCGCAGTACGGGGGCGGTGCCCGGGTGGTGCGGGGCGGTGGTCCGCAGCCGGGCGACGGCGCGGGCCGCCTTCTCGGGGCCGCGCATGACGGGTGTCCCGGCGACGGGGGACGGGGCGCGGTGGAGGAGGGCGAGGAGGGTGGCGGCGGCCTCCCACGGCGCGGCGTCCGGGGCGTCGGGGTCGACGGGGGTGCCGTAGGGCCAGTGGGTGACCAGCCGTCCGTGCAGGTCGGTGGGGGTGGGGTGGAGCGGGGGGAGGAGGACGCCGGGGAAACCGGCGGCGATGGTGACCCGGAGTGCCAGCTCGGCCGGGTCGGCGTCCGCGGCGTGGGCCTTGGCGACGGTGCCGGCGTGGCGGACGACGGTGGCGTCGGGGCGGTCGGCGAGGGTGGCTGCGCCGCAGGGGCAGGGGGTGGGTGGGTATGCGTGGGCGGCTTCCCTGGCGTGGGCGGCTTCCCTGGCGTGGGCCGTCAGGGCGGGGAGGAGGGAGTCCGGGGTCACGGGGTGAGGGTACGGGGGTGGTGGGGGCGGTGCGGGTGTCTTGGTGTGCGGTGAGGGGTGGGGGCGCGCGGAGCGGCGTCTACGAGTGTCCGGCGTGGGTGCGGGGCGGGGTGGGTCGCGTGGCCCGGCGTCCACGGGTGCCGGGCGTGGGTGCGTGGCGGGGTGGGGGGTGCGGCCCGGCGCTGCCCGGGTGCCGCTGCGCCCACCCGTGCCGCCCCAGCGGCACGACTGCCCGCAGCTATGCGGGCGGGCGCGCGGGCCGGGCCGGGCCGCAGCATGCGGGTGGGCAGGGCGGGCCGCGGCTGGGGTGGCATGGCTCCCCCACCGAGAGCGGCATCGCGGGCAGGGCGGGCCGCGGCTATATGGGCGGGCCAGGGCGGGCCGCGGCTGGGCGGCGTGGTGCCCCCGACGAGGGCGGCATCGCGGGCCGGGGCTGTGGCGGGCGGCGGGGCGTGGGGCCGGTGTGTGGGTGGTGGGGGAAAAGCAATGCCGGCGCAGCTCCCCAGCTGCGCCGGCATTTTGCCGTCCGCCGCACCCCCGTCCCCACGGGGTTTCATGGGTGGATGTCCCCGCCCGGACCGCTCTTCCGGGCCTGGGGGTCGCCTCTCAGCGCCCCAGCATCACACCCACGGACGACGCCTGTGTGGCCACTGTCTCCCACCCGTCGAAGACGAGGAGGAGCAGGACCGCCAGGGGCAGGGCCATGAGCGTCGCCACCACAGGGTGACGACGTCCCTGACGGCGCTGTTCCCGTGTGCGGAGCAGTGTCCGCGGTGCCGTCTGGGCCATGGTCCCTCTCCTGACCGATTCCGTTGTCTTTGGCAGCGGCGGGCGTCTGACCTCGGGGGACGAGTGCTGCACCCGCCGCTTGACCTCAAATCTAGGCGCCCGGGGACCACCGGACGTCATGCCCTCGTACCGATTGCCGGGCCTCCCGGAGGATGAGCCGTCCACCGCGGTGTACTCCCCTGGGTGGAGACCGGCCCGTGCGTTTCGGGGTCTTCCCGGAAGGGACACCCGCCGTCCGGTGACTTCGATCACGTGCGCGACGCTCGGCTCGCGGTCCCGGCACCGGCCGGCGGCGCCGCCCCGCATGATCGTTCTTCCGTGGACCAATCCCCCGGCCACGCCCGGCGGTTGGGATCACCGGCTCTGCCGGGCGCGCATGCCCCCCGGGGGTCTGACCGTCCTTCAACTCTCGCGTCCCGTACCGACAATCCCTTGGGCGGAGAGGGCGCGGCCTCTGCGCGCGGGCGGCCGTGGAAACGTAAGCTGTGGCACGTCACAGGGACCGGGCAGCGGGGATGAACATGGCGATGATGCGCCTGAGGCGCGAGGACCCGCGCGTCGTCGGCTCGTTCAGGCTTCACAGACGGCTCGGCGCGGGCGGTATGGGCGTGGTCTACCTGGGCTCCGACAAGAAGGGGCAACGGGTGGCGCTGAAGGTCATCCGGCCGGACCTCGCGGAGGACCAGGAGTTCCGGTCCCGGTTCGCCCGCGAGGTGTCGGCGGCCCGGCGGATCCGCGGCGGGTGCACCGCGCGGCTGGTCGCCGCGGACCTGGACGCGGACCGGCCGTGGTTCGCGACGCAGTACGTCCCCGGGCCGTCCCTGCACGACAAGGTCGTCGACGAGGGCCCGCTCGGTGCGGCGGACGTCGCCGCCGTCGGGGCCGCCCTGTCCGAGGGCCTGGTCGCCGTGCACGAGGCGGGGGTCGTGCACCGGGACCTGAAGCCGTCCAACATCCTGCTGTCCCCGAAGGGGCCGCGGATCATCGACTTCGGCATCGCCTGGGCGACGGGCGCCTCGACGCTCACGCACGTCGGCACGGCGGTCGGCTCGCCCGGATTCCTCGCGCCGGAACAGGTGCGCGGGGCGGCCGTCACGCCGGCCACCGACGTGTTCTCGCTGGGTGCCACGCTGGCGTACGCCTCGATGGGCGACTCGCCCTTCGGACACGGCAGCTCCGAGGTGATGCTGTACCGCGTGGTGCACGAGGAGGCCCAGCTCCACGGCGTCCCGGACGCCCTCGCACCGCTGGTCCGTGCGTGCCTGGCGAAGGACCCGGACGAGCGGCCCAGCACCCTCCAGCTCTCCCTGCGGCTCAAGGAGATCGCCGCCCGGGAGGCCCACGGGATCGCCGACGTACGGCCGCCCGCGCCGCGTTCCGCGGAGGCGGACCGGCCCACGGGACAGCTCGCCGACACCTACCCGGAGCGTGAGCGCGTCCAGCGGCGCCCGCAGGGGCAGCCGGGCGGTCACGGCACTCACGCGCCCCGGGGTGCCTCGGGGGCCTCCCGGGGTGGTACGCCCGCGCGCGGCAGAGGCCCCTCCTCACGCGGTGACGTGCCTTCACGCGGGGGCTCGTCCGCACGGGGCGACAGCACGTCCCGCGACAGCACGTCCCGCGGCGGTGCCTCGCGCGGCGGCCGCGCGGGATCCCGGTCGGGGGCGCGGCCCATGCCCGCCTCCCGCGACACCGGGCGGAACGGTACCCGCTCCGGCGGCAGCAGCCGGCCCGGGCCGCGCGGGTCCGGCCGTCCTGGGCAGAGGACCACGGGGACCCGGCTGCGTCCCGCGAATCCGCGGCTGCTGCGACAGCGGCTGACCGTGTTCGTGGTGGTGACGCTGCTGGTCGCCCTGGGTATCGCCGCCGCGCAGGGATGCCAGGGGCCGTCCCGGGGGCTCGGTGACGAGCGGGGCGGGGTACGGGCTCAGCAGGAACAGGTCGACGTGCGCGCCGACGCGCCGGAACTGGGTACGTCCGGGCTCTGATCTGCCCGGTCCGGGTCGTCGTCGCCACGCCTGGCGGCGCACGGCCGCCGCTGCCGGGGCCTCCCCCGGAGGGGGTACCCCCAGCACCCACCCGTGCCGCCTGACTGCCCCCGGCTACGGGCGCGGGGCGGCGGGGTCAGGCGGCTCCCGGACGGGTGACGTAGAAGACGACCGCCGAGGCGGCTGCCACGTTGAGGGAGTCGACGCCGGCGTCCATCGGGATGCGCACGTGTTCGTCGGCCGCGGCGAGCGCCCCGGGGGTGAGACCCGTGCCTTCCGTGCCGAAGAGCAGGGCGAGTTTCCCGTGTTCCTTCGCGGCGAGTTCGTCGAGGGTGACGGCTCGGTCGCTCAGGCAGAGCGCGGCGACCGTGAAGCCCTCGGAGCGCAGCGTGTCGATGTCCGCAGGCCAGGACTCCAGGCGGGTCCACGGCACCTGGAAGACGGCGCCCATCGACACCTTCACGGACCGCCGGTAGAGCGGGTCCGCGCAGCGCGGGGTGAGGAGGACCGCGTCGACGCCGAGGGCGGCGGCGTTGCGGAAGGCGGCGCCGACGTTGGCGTGGTCGACGATGTCCTCGAAGACCGCGACGCGGCGGACCGTGCCTTCCCCCCGTCCGTGCGCGGGCGTCGCGCGCAGCAGGTCGGACACCGTGGGCAGCGGTTCGCGCTGCATGGAGGCGAGGGCACCGCGGTGCACGTGGTAGCCGGTGACCTGCTCGGCGAGCGCGGGGTCCACCACGTACACCGGGGCGGGGGTGGCGTCGATGACGTCGCGCATGACGTCGACCCACTTGGCCGACAGCAGCATCGACCGCATGGCGTAGCCCGCCTGGGCGGCCCGCCTGATGACCTTCTCGCCCTCGGCGATGAACAGGCCCTCGGCGGGTTCGCGCCGACGGCGCAGCTGGACGTCGGTCAGGTTCGTGTAGTCGTGCAGACGGGGGTCGTCGGGGTCGTGGAGGGTGATGGGCTCGGCCATGTCACGCGGTTCCCTGCGGCCCCTGGTTGACGACGTCGCCGACGACGATGACCGCGGGGGGCTTGATCTCCTGGGCGACGACGGTCTCGGCGACCGTGGCGAGGGTGGCGTCGACCCGGCGCTGGGCGGCGGTCGTGCCCTCCTGGACCAGGGCGACCGGGGTCTCGGGGGACCTGCCGTGCGCGACGAGGGTCTCGGCGATCCGGCCGATCTTGTCGACGCCCATGAGGATCACCAGCGTGCCGGTGAGCTTCGCGAGGGACGGCCAGTCGACCAGGGAACGCTCGTCGTCGGGGGCGACGTGCCCGCTGACCACGGTGAACTCGTGGGCGACGCCCCGGTGGGTGACCGGGATGCCGGCCGCGCCGGGGACCGAGATGGAGCTGGAGATGCCGGGGACGACGGTGCACGCGATGCCCGCCTCGGCCAGCGCCTGCGCCTCCTCCATGCCCCGGCCGAAGACGAACGGGTCGCCGCCCTTGAGCCGTACGACCGACTTGCCCTGCTTGGCGTGCTCGATCAGCGCGTTGTTGATGGCCTCCTGCGCCATGAACCGGCCGTAGGGGATCTTCGCCGCGTCGATGACCTCGACGTGCGGCGGCAGCTCGGCGAGCAGGTCGCGGGGGCCGAGCCGGTCGGCGATGACGACGTCTGCTTCGGCGAGCAGGCGGCGGCCGCGGACGGTGATCAGGTCCGGGTCGCCGGGGCCGCCGCCGACCAGGGCGACGCCGGGGGTGCGGGTGCGGTGGTGCGGGGCGACGAGGGTGCCGTCGCGCAGGCCCTCCACGACCGCGTCGCGGATGGCGGCGGTGTGGCGGGGGTCGCGGCCGCGGGCGTCGGTGGTGAGCACGGCGACCGTCACGCCCTCGCTGGTGCCGGTGGCCGGGGTCCAGGCGGTGGCCGCGTCGGCGTCGTCGGAGCGGACGCACCAGACGCGGTGCCGTTCGGCCTCGGCGGAGGCCGCGGTGTTGGCGGCGGTGTCGCTGGTGGCGATCAGGGCGTACCAGGCGTCGGCGAGGTCCCCTTCGGTGTACGGGCGCTTCTCCCAGGTGATCTCGCCCGCGTCCGCCATGGCCTCGACCGAGGGGGTCGCCTCGGGGGAGACGAGGCGGATGTCCGCGCCCGCGGCGATGAGGGCCGGGAGGCGGCGCTGGGCGACCTGTCCGCCGCCGAGGACGACCACACGGCGGCCGGTGAGGCGGAGGCCTACGGGGTAGGCGGGGTGTTCGGCCATGAGGGGACGGCTCCTCTTGCGGCGGTGGCGCTGACGTGCGGATTTTATGGCGGGGTGGCCTCTGGGGCCCAGGTGGTCCGGTGGTTGGACTGCGTTGCCGGTGCGGGCCGTGGGCGGTTGTGCCCCTGCGTTCCGCCATGCGGACGGGTGCCCACGGCCGCGGGAGCCGACAGGTCGACAGGTCGACAGGGGGACCGGAACCGTGGTCCCGGTCCCCCGTGCGACGGCTACTTCTCGGTGACGCCCGCGGAGTCGAACGTCGCCACCTCGTGCATCGCCCGCGCCGTGCTCTGCACCATCGGCAGGGCGAGCAGCGCGCCGGTGCCCTCGCCGAGGCGGAGGTCGAGGTCGACCAGGGGGCGCAGGCCCAGCTTGTTGAGCGCGGCGACATGGCCGGGCTCGGCGCTGCGGTGACCGGCGATGCAGGCCGCGAGGACCTCGGGGGCGATCGCGCGGGCGACGAGGGCGGCGGCTCCGGCGCTGACGCCGTCCAGGATCACCGGGGTGCGCAGGGAGGCGCCGCCGAGCAGCAGGCCGACCATGGCCGCGTGCTCGAAGCCGCCGATCGCCGCGAGCACGCCGATGGGGTCGGCCGGGTCCGGCTGGTGGAGGTCCAGCGCCCGGCGCACGACCTCCGTCTTGCGGGCCAGCGTCTCGTCGTTGATGCCGGTGCCTCGGCCGGTGACCTCGGCGGGGTCGGCACCCGTGAACACGGAGATCAGGGCGGCGGACGCGGTGGTGTTCGCGATGCCCATCTCGCCGGTGAGCAGCGCCTTGTTGCCGGCCGCGACCAGGTCGCGGGCGGTCTCGATGCCCACCTCGATGGCCTGCGCGGCCTCCTCGCGGGTCATCGCGGGGCCGGTGGTCATGTCGGAGGTGCCGGCGCGGACCTTGCGGGGCAGCAGACCGGGGGTGGCGGGCAGGTCGGCGGCGACACCGACGTCCACGACGCAGACCTCGGCGCCGACCTGGGTGGCGAAGGCGTTGCAGACCGCTCCCCCGCCCAGGAAGTTGGCCACCATCTGGGCGGTGACCTCCTGCGGCCACGGCGTGACGCCCTGGGCGTGCACTCCGTGGTCACCGGCGAAGACGGCGACGGCCGCGGGCTCCGGGATGGGCGGCGGGCACTGGCGTGACAGCCCGGACAGCTGCGCGGAGATGATCTCCAGCATGCCGAGCGCACCGGCCGGCTTGGTCATGCGCTTCTGGCGCTCCCATGCCTCGCCGAGCGCCTTGGCGTCCAGCGGTCGGATCTGCGCGACAGTCTCCGCGAGCAGGTCGTGCGGGGCCTCGCCGGGCAGGGCGCGGCGGCCGTACGTCTCCTCGTGGACGACCCACGACAGCGGGCGGCGCTTGGACCAGCCGGCCTGCATCAGCTCGGGCTCGTCCGGGAACTCGTCGACGTACCCGACGCACAGGTAGGCGACGACCTCCAGGTGCTCGGGCAGGCCGAGGGCGCGGACCATCTCCCGCTCGTCGAAGAAGCTGACCCAGCCGACGCCGAGGCCCTCGGCGCGGGCGGCGAGCCAGAGGTTCTCGACGGCGAGCGCGGAGGAGTACGGCGCCATCTGCGGCTGGGTGTGCCGGCCCAGGGTGTGCCGGCCGCCGCGGGTCGGGTCGGCGGTGACGACGATGTTGACCGGGGTGTCGAGGATGGCCTCGATCTTCAGTTCCTTGAACTGCTTGGCCCGGCCCTTGGGGAGGGACTTCGCGTACGCGTCGCGCTGCCGCATCGCCAGTTCGTGCATCGCGCGCCGCGTGTCGGCGGAGCGGATGACGACGAAGTCCCAGGGCTGCGAGTGGCCGACGGAGGGCGCGGTGTGGGCGGCCTCCAGGACGCGGAGCAGCACCTCGTGCGGGATGGGGTCGCCGCGGAAGCCGTTGCGGATGTCCCGGCGTTCCCGCATGACCTTCAGGACGGCCTCGCGTTCGGCGTCGTCGTAGGCGGGTGCGGCCGGGCCGGTGGACTGTCGTACGTCTGCCTCTGCGGCCGTGCTCACGTGCGGGTCTTCCTGGTCTTCCTGTCCGGCGTCCCGGGTGTCCAGGTCGTCGGCGTTCTGTACGAGTTCGGCGTCGGTCTCGCGCGGGGCGGGGACGTCGGCGACGGCGTCATGGGCCGGTGCGTCGTGTGCCTCCGGGGGGAGGACGAGGGCCTCGGGCGGGGTCGGCGCGAGGTGCGGGGTGGTGGGCACCTTGCCATCGCCGACCGGCACGAACCGGCCCACCGGCTGGTCCGGGTGGGACACCGGGTGCTCCGCCGGGTCTGCGGGCCGCGTCGTGGCCGTGTGCGTGTGGGGCGTCGCGTCGGTGTCCGGCAGGGACTGGGGGCCCTGGGCGGGGTGCGGCAGTTCCGGGTGGGGCTGCGCGGGGTGGTCCTGCACGGCGGCGGCCTCCTCGGCCTCCTCGGCAACGACCGCCGCGGGGGCGGCCGTCTGGTCCGCGGGTGCCTCCGGGGCGGGTCCGGGCACGGCGGGGGCCTGGGCCTCCTGGGGCGCGGGCGCGTCGGCGGGCTGAGGCTGCTGCGGCGCGGGGGCCGGGGCCGGCTCCGTGGTCGCGGTCGGCTCGGCCTGAACGATGGGCTCGGCGGTCGGGGTCGCTTCCGCCGGGACGACGGGCTCGGCCGCCACGGGCGGGCCAGCGGTCGGGACCGACTCGGCCATCGGGGTCGGCTCCACGGGCTGGGGCTGATCCACGGCCGGGGACGACTGGGACGCGGGGTCTTCCGCCGGCTCGGCGACCGGCTCGGCCTCGCCCGCCACGGGCGGCTCGGACATTTCCGCGACGGGCGCGGGCGCGTCGGCGGCCGGCATGAGCCCGGACGCGGGCATTCCGGGGGCCGCTACGCCCTCCCCCGGCGCCAGTAGGGGAGCAGGCTCCGACGCGCCGGGCTGCTCGGCACCGGCCTCCGGCGCGTTCATCACGGCGGCGGCCTGGCCGGCCTCGGGTCCCGGCACGGTCTCGGTCCCGGCCTCGGCAGCCTCGGCGACCGGCTCGGACTCGGGCGCGACCGGCTCGGACTCGGGCGCGGGCGTCTCGACGGCGGGCGCGGGCTCGGGAGCCGGCTCGGGCTCGGGCGCGAGCGCCTCAGGAACCGGCGCGGACTCGGGAGCGGGCGTCTCGACGGCGGGCGCGGGCTCGGGAGCCAGCTCGGACTGGGCGACCGCTTCCGAAACCGAGGCGGAATCAGACGCGGGCACCTCTGCCTCGGGCTCGGACGCGGGCATCTCGGGGGCCGCTACGCCCTCACCCGGGGCCAGTATGGGAGCAGGTTCCGACGCGCCGGGCTGCTCGGCACCGGCCTCCGGCGCGTGCGTCACGGCGGCGGCCTGGCCGGCCTCCGGTCCCGGCACGGTCTCGGTCCCGGCCTCGGGAACCTCGGCAAGCGGCACGGACTCAGGTGCGACCGGCTCGGGAGCCGGCACGGAATCGGGCGCGAGCGCCTCGGATGCCGGTGCGTCAGCCGGTCCCGGCGCGGGGCCCGGTTCCTGCGCGGGCGGCTGCTGTGCGGCCACCGCTCCCGGGACATCACCGGCCCCGAGGGCACCGTCGGCAGCCTGGGCACCATCGGCCTCGGGGACACCGTCGGCCTCCAGCGCGCCGCCCGTCGCGGGGGTCGTCCCGTCACCCGGCACGGCCTGCGCGTCCGTCTCGGCCCCGGCCTCACCGGTCTCCCCCGGCGCCGGGACGCCGCCGGTCGCCGCCACGGCCTCCGTCGCCACGCGGGTGACGAGTGCCTGGGCCGCGCCCACCGGCTCGGGACGCTGCCCCGGTACCGGAACAACCGTTTCCGCAGGCGCCGCCCCGGCGCTCGACGGGGCCGCCTGCGCGTCCCAGGGCGCCGCCCCCTGCGGAGGCATCGCGGCGGCCTGCGGGACGTCGAGGTACTCGGGGCCGACGGTCGGCGGTCCGGCGTGCCGCGCCGGCATGTCGGCGGGGCCCCGGTCGGCGAGGGAGCGGACGGGGCTGGCGGAGGTGTCGGGGATCGGCGGACCCAGGTGCAGGGGCCGGCGCGGCGGGGACGGCGCGGCCGTGGGCTCCGCGGCCGGCTCCGGGAGGCGGACGCCGCCGAGGTCGACCGAACCGCTGTCGCGGCCGGACATCTCGTGCGGACCCGGCTGGTGCACGGTCTCGACGACCGGCTCCGGCGCGGGCGGCGCGACCTCGTTGCCCCAGGCGCTCTGGGCGCCCGGCAGCAGCAGGAGGTCCTCGTCCTCGGCGGTGGTCTCGGAGAGGTAGGTGTACGCGCCGGGTGCGGGGACGCCCGGCTGCTCCACCATGCCTGAGTTCTCCGGCAGCCCCTCGCCCGGGATCTGGCCGGTGTCGGTCATGCGTAACCCCTCGCCCATCGGTTAGTGCTTCTACGACCAGCTCACCCGGGACGGCGCACCGACCGCCCCGTAGTGAAGAACGAGCGTGCGTGCCCAGCGGCACGAACGACCCGCCGGAAAAGACGACAAAGCCATTGAGTGGCATTGTCGCGGTCGTTCCCCCGTCACGACAGCTTGATCCGCGACGGCCCGCTGTGGACTGCGCCACGTTGCGCGTCCTCCGGTTCTGCCGTACCACACACCACCCAAAACTGGCGGGTTTTCAGGACATTGGACGACGAAGCGTCCGGTGTCCGAGTGCGGTACAACAATCCGCCAGCCTACCCCGCGCGGTACGACGATCCGATCACGGGGCGCGGTCGGTCAGTCCCGCCCGACGCCCGGCCACCGCCCCTCAACGAGGCGGTTCGCGCCGCAGGATTTCTCCGCTGAGCAGGAACGCGACGCTCCGCTCCGTCTCCGTCCAGGCGCGGGTGTCGAGTCCGACGGACTGCAGCAGGGCGCACTCGACGCGGTAGCCGTGCTCCGACAGGTCCCTGCCCACGAGTTCGGCGGCGTCACGGGTCGCCGCGTGGGCGACGATGCGCTGCGGCCGGCGGTCGGCGACCGCGGAGACGACGGCCGCTCCCCCGCCGCCGACGCGGACGACGTCCGGTTCGGGGAGGTTCTCCAGGACGTGCGGGGCGGTGCCGTGCACGGTCTGGAGCTGGACGCCGAAGTGCCGTGCGGTGGCCTCGGTGCGGGCGCAGGCGTCCCGGTCCCGGTCGACGGCGATGACGGCGGCGCCGCCGCGCGCGGCCTCGGTGGCGAAGGCTCCGCTGCCGCAGCCGATGTCCCACACCAGGTCGCCGAGGCGCGGTCCCAGCCGGGCGAGTTGGGCCGTGCGCAGCAGCTCGGTCTCGCCCTCGCCGAGTTCGCCGCCGTAGGCATCGGCGGGCAGCGACCAGCCGCGCGGTCCGGCGGCGGGGTCCCGGCCGGCGATCCAGCCGCCCCCGTCGGACGGGGTGCCCGGGCCGGTGGCGCCGCCGACGACGATGACGACGTTCGGGTCGCGCCAGGAGTGGTCGGCGGCCTTGTCGGAGGTGACGACGGTGACCTGCTCGCGGGCGGTGCCGAGTTCCTCGCAGATGACGAAGGTGCGGTGGACGCCCTCCATCAGGAGACCGAGTTCGGCGGGGCCGGCGCCCGGGGAGGTGAGGACCGCGACCTTGCTGTGGGCCCGGCATACGTTCACCGCGCGGCGCAGCGTACGGGGGTGGGCGACCACCACATGGGCGTCGTCCCAGGGCATGCCGGCGCGGGCGAAGGCGGCGGCCACGGAGGAGACGGCGGGGTCGACCTCGACCTCCAGGCCGAACTCGGGCGCGCGCAGGGTGCGGACGACGCCGAAGAAGCCGGGGTCGCCGTCGGCGAGGACGACCGCCGTGCCCCGGTGGGCGGCGATGCGGCGGGCGGCGAGGGCGACGCTGCCGAGCCGGATGCGTTCGGCGGCGGGCGGCACCTCGGGGAGCGCGAGGTGGTGTGCGGCGCCGGCCACCAGCGTGGCGGCGCCCAGGGCTGCGCGTGCCGCGGCGGTCAGCGGCGAACCGTCCCAGCCGATCACCGTGACCCGGTCGGCCATCGTCGTCAGTCTCCAGGGGTCTTCGCAGGTCGTGGTCGCGGAATCCGCTCGTGGCGGGCTCCGTGAGGGTACCTGGTGCGGCTTGGGGCGTGCTGGTGACGCCGCCGTCCCCCAGGTCAGTTCCAGTCGGTGAAGGTGGTGAAACCGTCGCTGTCGGCCAGTTGCTCCGCCGCGCCCTCGATGTCCTCGGGCAGCAGGCTCCACACGATGAAGTCGGTGCGCACGTCGGTCCAGGTGCCGTCGTCGGTGCGCATGCGCGCTATGCAGGCGTTGCGCAGGACGCCCTCGCTGATGCAGCCGATCTTCTGGGCGACCTGCTGGGAAGCGGTGTTGTCGGCCGCGGTGCGCAGCTCGATGCGCTCGAACTTCTGGTCGCCGAAGAGCCACTGCGCGGTGGCGAGCGCCGCCTCGGAGGCGTAGCCCTCGCCGCGGGCCCACGGGGCGACGATGTACGACAGCTCGGTGGACCGTACGTGCCAGTTGGTCTTGGTGAGCTGGACGATGCCGACCAGCCGCTGGGTGAGGAACTCGGTGACGGCGAGGTCGAGTCCGCGGCCGGCGGTGCGTTCGGCGGGGGCGTACTCGGTGATCCAGGTGCGGGCGCCCTCCTCGGTGAAGGGCTGCGGGACGTGGGTCCACGCGGCGACCTGCTCGTCGTTCATCATCGCCGCGAGGGCGGGGACGTCGTCCTCGTCGAGGGGGCGCAGCACCAACCGCTCCGTGCTGATGGAGATGTTGGGGAAGGTGCTCGTCATGCGCCGCTCCGTAACCTGTGTGACCGTCAGGGCCTGCTGAACTGCCCAGCATGCAGCATGAAAGCACTCAGCCGCACCACCGGGTCCCACTCCCCGGGGAAGGAGGGAACCCGGTGCGCGGCGCGGGGCTCGCCCGGTATCAGAAGGAGGGGAGCACGGACCCGGCGTAGTGGTCCTCGATGAACTTCTTGACCTCGGGGGAGGTGAGGAGCTTCGCGAGCTTCTGGACCCGCGGGTCGTCCTCCTGGCCCTCCTTGACGACGAGGAGGTTGACGTTCGGGTTGTTCTTGGCGGACTCCAGGACGAGGGCGTCCTTGGCCGGCTTGAGGTCGGCCTCCAGGGCGTAGTTGCCGTTGATGACCGCCGCGTCGACGTCGTTCAGGGAACGCGGGGTCTGGGCCGCCTCCAGCTCCTTGAACTCCAGGTTCTTCGGGTTCTTGGTGATGTCGGCGGTGGTGGCCGAGTTGCCCGCGCCGTCCTTGAGGGTGATCAGGCCCTGGGAGGCGAGCAGCTGGAGGGCGCGGGCCTCGGTGACCGTGTCGTTGGGGAGGGCGATGGTCGCGCCGCTCTTCAGGTCGTCCGCCTTGTCGGCCTTCTTGGAGTAGAGGCCGAGCGGCTCCAGGTGCACCGAGGCGACGGACTTCAGGTGGGTGCCGTTCTTCTTGTTGAAGTCCGCGAGGTAGGGCTCGGTCTGGAAGTAGTTGGCGCCCACCGAACCGTCCTCCGTCGCCGTGTTCGGCGTGACGTAGTCGGTGAACTCCTTGACCTCGAGGTCGAGGCCCGCCTTCTTCGCCAGGTTGTCCTTGACGTAGTTGAGGATCTCGGCGTGCGGGACGGGCGTCGCGGCGACGACCAGCGGGCCGGAGGTGTCGGAGGCGTCCTTGTCCGAGCCGCAGGCGGAGAGCCCGAGGGTGAGGGCTCCGGCGGCGAGGACGGCGGTGGTGATCTTGGCGGTGTTACGCACGAAAAGTGCCTTTCCTGAGGTGGTGCGGCCCCTTGAATCAAGGGGTACCGGCGCGAAGCGCCGACGTTGAGGGGTGGTGGCCGGGCGGCGGGTGGGACGGGGAGTCTTCGGGGGTGTCAGGCGACCTTGCCGACGTCGGCCGCCGCGGGCTCCTTGGCATTGAGCAGCCGGAGCTTCGGCGCTGCGCCCCCGCGTCCGCCGCGGCGGTGCAGGGTGCGGGCCGCGTAGTCGCCGGCGAACTGGATGAGCGAGATGGCGACGGCGAGGAGGGCGACGGTGACCCACATGAAGGCGGGCTCGAAGCGCTGGTAGCCGTAGCGGACGGCGAGGTCGCCGAGGCCGCCGCCGCCGACGGTGCCGGCCATGGCCGAGTAGCCGATGAGGGCGATGATCGTGGTCGTGGTGCCGGCGATCAGCGACGGGAGTGCCTCGGGGATCAGGACCTTGCGGACGATGGTCCAGGTGTTGCCGCCCATGGACTGGACGGCCTCGACCAGTCCGCCGTCGACCTCGCGGACGGCCGTTTCGACGAGCCGCGCGAAGAAGGGGATGCCGCCGATCGCGAGCGGCACGATCGCGGCCTCGCTGCCGATGGTCGTGCCGGTGATCCAGCGGGTGAAGCTCATCAGCGCGACCATCAGGATGATGAACGGCATCGAGCGGCCGATGTTCACGATCTGGCCGATGACCTTGTTGACCACGACGTTCTGCAGCAGACCGCCCTTGTCGGTGAGGACGAGGAGGACGCCGAGCGGGAGTCCCGCGGCCACGGCGATCAGGGTGGACCAGCCGACCATGATCAGGGTCTCCCAGGAGGCCTGCTCCAGCAGGGGCTGCATCTGGGACCAGGTCACTTGGCACCTTCCTTCACCAGCAGGGACGGTTCCTGGTTCACCACGTCGATCTGCAGGCCCTGTTCGCGCAGGAAGCCGACGGGCACGACGTTGTCCTCGTAGCGGCCGGGGAGTTCGATGCGCATCCGGCCGATCTGGAGGCCGCCGACGGTGTCGATGGCCGCGCCGAGGATCGATATGTCGATGTTGTAGGTGCGGGACAGCTGGGAGACGACGGGCTGGGTGGCGGCCTCGCCGTGGAAGGTGACGTCGAGGACGGTGCGGTCGTCGCCCGACGCCTCGCCGCCGACCGGGAAGAGGGCGGAGGCCAGCTCGGATCCCGGGGTGGCCAGCAGCTCGCCGACGGTGCCGGACTCGACGATGCGGCCCCGGTCCATGAGGGCGGCCGAGTCGCAGACGCTCTTGACGACGTCCATCTCGTGGGTGATGAGCAGAACGGTCAGGCCGAGCTCGCGGTTGAGGTCGCGCAGCAACTGGAGGATGGAGCGGGTGGTCTCCGGGTCGAGCGCGCTGGTGGCCTCGTCGGACAGCAGCACCTTGGGGTCGCCGGCCAGGGCGCGGGCGATGCCGACGCGCTGCTTCTGGCCGCCGGAGAGCTGGGCGGGGTAGGACTTGGCCTTGTCGGCGAGGCCGACCAGGTCGAGCAGTTCCAGTGCCTTGCGGGAACGTTCCTTCCCGGACCTGCCGAGGATCTCCAGCGGCAGCTCGACGTTGTCCTGCACGGTCCGCGTGGACAGCAGGTTGAAGTGCTGGAACACCATGCCGATACGGCTGCGCGCCTGCCGCAGCTCCCGGCCGGCGCGGGGGCCGCGGCCCGCCAGCGCGGTGAGATCCTGACCGGCGACGGTGACCGTGCCGGAGGTGGGGCGCTCCAGGAGGTTGACGCAGCGGATGAGCGAGGACTTGCCGGCGCCGGACTGGCCGATGACGCCGAACACCTCGCCCTCGCGGACGTGCAGGTCGACGCCGTCCAGGGCGGTGACCTCGCGGCCGCGTGAGCGGTAGACCTTGGTGAGGCCCGATGTGGTGATCACGTGGGTTTCCGTCACTGTCGAGTGCACGGCGCGGGTGTGGGCGCCGGGCACGGGGGCGTTGTTCTTCGGGGTTCTCGGGGGACCTTCGGAACGCGGCACGGTTCTCGCGGTGGCGATGCGCGATGGCGGTGAAACCGGGGAGAACGTGCGCGGGGCGTCGCTCGGTCACCTGCGCGGGGCGCGGCGGCGGACACGAGCCGGCACTCGCTTCGGGGCGCGAGGCTCAGGTGGTGCAGGGGCCCTCTAGAAGGCGCACATTCGGCACATACAACGAGCACCGGGCGTCGTCGTCGCCTCGGTCGCAGGGGTGCGGTCGCTCGTGGTGCTCATGCGATCAGTAAAGCAGACCGGCGGTTCTGGGCGGATCCTGCTGTCCGGATGCTGGACAGCGGTGGACGGTGACCGGTCACGACGGGCGCGGCTCAGCGCCGGACGGAGATCTCGATCCCGCCGTCGGTGACCAGGACGGACAGGGCCGAGAGGTCGTCGACCACCAGGTCGGCGTCGAGTTCGGCGGCCCGGTGGGTTGTGGCCAACGCCACGGTGGTCATGCCGGCGGCCCGGCCGGCCTGCAGTCCGGCGGGCGCGTCCTCGAAGACGACGCAGGCCGCCGGGTCGACGCCCAGCGCGCGGGCACCGAGCAGGTAGGGCTCGGGGTCGGGCTTGCCGCGGGTGATGTCGTCGGCGGCGACGAGGGTCTTGGGGAGGATGCCGACGGCGTCGAGCCGGGCCTCGGCGAGCCGCCTGGTGGCGGAGGTGACGACGGCCCACCGGTCGGCGGGCAGCGCGTCGAGGAAGAGCCGGGTGCCGGGCAGCAGGTGCACACCGCCGTTCGGTACGTCCTCGACCTCCAGGTGCTCGATCCGCGCGACGGCCTCCGGGACGACATGGGCGGGCAGCAGGTCGGCGGCTATCTCCGCGGCCGGCCGCCCGTGCAGCTCGACCTGCGCGAACCGCTCGGCCGTGATCCCGTACTCGCCGGCCCACCGCGTCCAGCAGCGGCGCACGGACTCGAGGGAGGAGACGAGGGTTCCGTCGTTGTCGAACAGCAGGGCCTGGGCGTGGATCGTCATGCCCCCGACCCTACGGCGCCGCCGCGAGGTGTCCGGCCGGGCGTCACGGGCGGGGCCGCGCGCGGCGGGCCTTTTGCGGCGTAATAGGGTCGCTGCCATGCTTGACGCCCTGACGCTGGTGACCGGAGTCGCCGCGCTGCTGCTCGCCGCCTGGTGCGGCTGGGCGGCCTACCGTGACCAGCCGACGAAGGACTGGCATTTCATCGGCATGGCCGCGGTCTCGGTGCTGGCGCTGATCCAGCTGGCGGTCGGCATCGTGCAGCTGGCGCGGGGCGAGAAGCCGGAGCAGGGCACGACGATCTTCGTGGCGTATCTGCTGGGCGCCTTCGCCTGTGTCCCGGCGGCGGGGTTCATGTCGCTGGCCGAGCGCACCCGCTGGGGCTCGGTGACGGTCGCCGCCGGCGGTGTGGTCCTCGCCGTCCTCGAGGTGCGGCTGTATGACATCTGGGGAGGCTGAGATGGCGGCGACCGAGGAGAAGCCGGCCCGCACACGGCTGATCGGCGGGCCCGGGATCCTGCTGGTGTGGCTGTACGGGGTGATGGTCGTCGGTGCCGTGTCGCGGTCCGCGTACCAGATCGCCACCGATTTCGACCGGGCACCGCTCGCCTACACGCTGTCGGCCGTCGCCGGTGTCGTCTACGGGTTCATCACGTACACCCTGGTACGCGGCGGGGAGACGGCCCGCAGGGCGGCGCGGGTCTGCTGCGCCGCCGAGCTGGTGGGCGTGCTGGCCGTGGGTACGTGGACGATGGCCGAGCCGTCGGTGTTCCCCGACGCGACCGTGTGGTCCGACTTCGGCATGGGCTACGTCTTCATTCCGGTGCTCCTGCCGCTGTCCGCGCTGTACTGGCTGCGGAAGGGCGCCCCTCACGGGGACGCCGCCTGAGACATCGGGCGCCCGGGGCGCGCCCGCGGCTCACGCCGTCGTCGCGTACGTCCCCGCCGGCTTCTCCAGAACGATCATCATGACGCCGTCCGCGCCCTCGGCCGTCCCCACCGTCTCGTAGCCGACCCGTCGGTACAGGCTCAGGTTGCTCTCGCTGCGGTGGCCGGTGTGCAGACGGAAGCGCGTGGCGCCGCGCTCCTCGGCGAGGGCGGACTCCGCGGCCCGCAGCAGGCGGGCACCGATGCCGTGGCCCTGGAGGCGGGGGTGGACGCACAGCTTGCCGATGGATGCGGCGCCGTCCTCGGTCACCCGGCCGCGGACCGAGCCGACGACCTCGTCGCCGAGCCGCGCCACGAAGACGCAGTCCCCGGCGACCTCTTCGCGCACGGAGTCGAGGGTCTGGACGAGCGGGTCGATGCGGTAGTTGCCGTACAGCGCCGCCTCGCTCTGGAAGCAGAGGTACTGCAGCCGGAAGATCTGCTCGGCATCCTGCTCGGTCGCCGCCGAGATGGTCACGCTCATGCCCATGTGCGCATGCCTCCCGCTCACCTGATCACCTGTGGTCCCCCACTCCTATCCCCGTCCTCAGCGAGCCGCAACCTCCGGCGTCAGCAATCGCCGAAGACATCCCAGACATCTGGAGCGTTCCGGTCCAAGACTGCCCTGTGAGATACCCAACTCCCCCGCGATCTCCCGGTATGTGAGGTCCCTCGGGGACAGCAGAGCCTCCATCAGGCGGGGGCAGCGGCCGGGCAGCCGGCGCACGGCGTCGCGCAGGGCGCGGTGGCGGGCGGCGGTGAGGGCGAGCTGCTCGGGCTCGCGTTCGAGGGCGTCGGCGGGCTCGGTCTCGTACGGCCGCTCGGCGCAGGAGGTGCGGCGGCTGCGGCGGGCCTCGATGCGGACGGCGCTGCGCAGCCAGCGGTGGGGGTCGTGGGGCGGGCCGTCGGCCTCCAGGCGTTCCAGGAGGCGCAGCCACACCGCCTGTTCCAGATCTCCGGGCTCAGCGCCGGTGGCATATGCCTCGGCCGAGGCCTCCGCGGTGAGGAGGGGGCGCAGGGAGGTGACCAGGTCGTGCGTCATATGCAGTGCGACGCGGCCGCCCGGGCAGTGGTTGCCCCGGGCAGCCGAACGTCACCCCAACCGGGGTGGTGCCGCTCAGCGGTTGACGAAGTCCTCGCGGGCCAGCACGCCGGTGTCCGGGTTGTCGGTGAAGACGCCGTCGATGCCGGTGGCGAAGTACGTCCGGAAGGCCCCGAAGGCGTCGCCGTAGGCGTCGGGGTCCGAGCCCTTGCGGAAGTCCGCGGGCAGGAAGGGGTTCTCGTTGCGCATCGTGTACGGGTGCAGGATCAGTCCCGCCCGGTGGGCGTCGCGCACCAGGGTGGTGGGCTCGGTGAGCCTGCCGGCCGAGTCCTTCGGGATGATCAGGTCCAGGGTGGGGCCGATGCCCTGGGCGTAGGAGGCGATCTCCTTCAGGCCCGCGGGCGTGACGAGGTCGGCGGTCGTGCGCGGGTCGCCGGTCTCGACGAAGTCCCAGGGGCGGCTGTTCGCGCCGGACAGCAGGACGGCGAGGGGGTTGCCGACGAGCTTGTTCATCCGCTGGATGCTGGTCGGCTCGAAGGACTGGATGATGACGGGCGAGTTCTTCCTGTCCTTGCCGTGCTCGCGCAGCAGCCGCGCCAGGCGCTCCTCCGTCCCGAGGCCCAGTTTGCGGAAGTAGGTGGGGTGCTTGAGCTCGGGGTAGATCCAGACCTGCTTGCCGCGCCTGCGGGTCTGCTCGTCCTGCCAGCGGAGCACCTCTTCGAAGGTGGGGATCTCCCAGCGCCCGTCGTAGAGGGTGTTGTGCGGGCGGTTGGCCGGGATGCGCTCGGTGGCGCGGAGCGTCTTGAGCTCGGCGAGCGTGAAGTCCTCGGTGAACCAGCCGGTGGTGGAGACGCCGTCGAGCAGCTTGGTGCGCTTGCGGCCGGCGAACTCGGGGTGGTCGGCGACGTCCGTGGTGCCGCCGATCTCCGGTTCGTGACGGCAGACGAGGTGCCCGTCCTTGGTGGGGACCAGGTCACCGGCCTCGACGATGTCGGCGCCCATGTCCAGGGCCAGTTCGTAGGAACCGAGGGTGTGTTCGGGGCGGTAGCCGCTGGCGCCGCGGTGGCCGATGACCGTGGGGACGGGCAGGCCCTTCAGCCCGCCCTGCCCGCCGCCGTGCCGGGCGCCGGCGGCTCTCGCCGTGCCGGACAGGCCCAGTACGGCCCCTCCCGCGCCGAGCACCGCGGCACCGAGGAGCGCCCGCCGTCCGGTGCCGTCCGCCCGCTCGTCCGACTCCTGCGTTCCCTGCGTTGCCATGGGGGCCTCCCGCCGTTGACCGTCGCTGCGGGCCGATCGTAGGGGCGCGTACATGACGAGCGGGAGACCGCCCGCGGAACACGCGGGTGACCCGGGATGTCGGACGGGCGTGGAGGGGCAGGCGGGGCGGGATGTCTGACGTGCCGTCGGCTTGGGGGTGCCGTTCCGGGGGTACGCGATCGGTGGCCGCGCCCCGTCCGGCGGTGCCCGACGGGACCCGTGGGCCACGCAGACAGGGTCGGCGGCGCGGCTCGGACGGCGCGCCTCACGCGGTCCGCGCGCCGCACGTGCTTCGATCCGGGCGGTGTCCGCGTCTGGGACGTGTCCGGACTTCGCGGACACGGCCAGGAGCGACGACGCCGGTCCCTGTGGACCAGGACGGCACGGCGCGGGCGGCGAGCGTGGGCGGGCGGATCCTTCCCCGTGGACGCGAGTTGCCTCACACCCGCCGTCCGCGTTACGGCCGTGCGACAGCCCGGCCTCCCAGGTGAACACGCGTCAACACCAGGTAAGACCTCGGTGAACCCGACGTGCGCGACCCCCTGGGCCGCGAGTAATGTCCTCACCTGCACAGACTCATACCGCATCCCCGACACCGGAGGACCCGTTGTCCCGCTTCGCGCTCATCAAGGCAGTGCTCGGCCCGATCATGCGCCTGATGTTCCGCCCACAGGTGGAGGGCGTGGAGAACATTCCGGGTGACGGCCCGGTGATCCTGGCCGGCAACCACCTCACCTTCATCGACTCGATGATCCTCCCGCTGGTCTGCGACCGGCAGGTCGTCTTCATCGGCAAGGACGAGTACGTCACCGGCAAGGGCCTCAAGGGCCGGCTGATGGCCTGGTTCTTCACCGGCGTCGGCATGATCCCGGTCGACCGGGACGGCGGCCGGGGCGGCGTCGCGGCGCTGATGACCGGGCGCCGGGTGCTGGAGGAGGGCAGGATCTTCGGCATCTACCCGGAGGGCACCCGCTCCCCCGACGGCCGCCTCTACCGCGGCCGCACCGGCATCGCCCGCCTCACCCTGATGACCGGCGCCCCCGTCGTCCCGTTCGCCATGATCGGCACCGACAAGCTCCAGCCGGGCGGCGCGGGCCTGCCCCGGCCGGGCAAGGTCACGGTCCGCTTCGGCGAGGCGATGGAGTTCTCCCGCTACGAGGGCATGGACCGCGACCGCTACGTCCTGCGCGCCGTGACCGACTCCGTGATGACCGAGGTCATGCGCCTGTCCGGCCAGGAGTACGTGGACATGTACGCCAGCAAGGCGAAGGCGGCGTAACACCGCGCGAAGCACACGCACCGAGGGCGGGCCACTGATCCAGTGGCCCGCCCTCTCCGTGTCCGTACGGCTACGGGTGCTCGACCCCGTCCTCCAGCCGCTGGCCGCGCAGCAGGAACCAGGCCGCGCCGGCGGCCGCCAGCAGCACCACCGCGCCCACGCCCGAGGCGAGCGTCAGTCCGTCGACGAAGGACTGACGGGCGGCGTCCAGCAGTGCTCCGGCCGTGTCCGCGGGCAGCTCGGAAGCGGCCTGCACCGCCCCGCCGAGCGACTCGTGGGCCGCGGCCGGGGTGCCCGCCGGGCCGGTGAAGTCCCGGTAGACGCCGGTCACGATGGAGCCGAGCAGGGCGATGCCGAGGGCGGCGCCGAGCTCGTACGCCGTCTCGGAGACGGCCGAGGCGGAGCCCGCCTGCTCCTTGGGCACGCTGGAGAGGATCACGTCGGCGGTGACGGTGAACGAGAAACCGGCGCCCACGCCGACCACCAGCAGGGCCGCGCCGAGCAGCGGGTAGCCGGTGTGCTGGCCGATGACGGTCAGCGCGGCGAGCGCGAGGCCGACGGCGGCGAGCCCGCCGGAGACCACGGCACGCACCGAGAAGCGCCGGGCCACGCGGCCCGCGATCAGACCGGCCACCACCGCGCCGATCGCGGCGGGCAGTTCGGCCAGCCCCGCCTCGAACGGCGGCCTGCCCTGCACGAGTTGGAGGTACTGCGACAGGAAGAACACCAGCCCGGACAGGCCGAGGATGGTCAGCAGGTCGGCCAGCACGGCGCCGCTGAAGCCACGGCTGCGGAACAGCCGCATGTCGAGCAGCGGGACCGGCATGGTCAGCTGACGGCGGACGAAGCCGTACAGCGCGGCGGCGCCCAGCAGGCCCGCGGCGAGCGTGGCCCACCCGAAGCCGTGCGCGGCGGCCTCCTTGACGGCGTACACGACGCCGACCATGCCGACCAGGGAGAGGACGACGCTGGCCAGGTCCCACGGGCCCGGGTTCGGGTTGCGGGACTCGGGCAGCAGCTTGATGCCGACGAGGACCAGGACGACCATCACGGGCAGGTTGATCAGGAAGACCGAGCCCCACCAGAAGTGCTCCAGCAGGAAGCCGCCCACGATCGGGCCGACGGCCGTGCCCGCGGAGGCGGTGGCGCCCCAGATGCCGACGGCGAGGCTGCGTTCGCGCGGGTCGTGGAAGAGGTTGCGGATCAGGGCCAGGGTGGCGGGCATCAGGGTGGCGCCCGCGACGCCGAGCAGGGCCCGGGCGACGATCATCAGCTCGGGCGTGGAGGCGTAGGCGTTGAGGACCGATATCAGGCCGAACGCCGTGGCGCCGATCAGCAGGATCCGCTTGCGGCCGATGCGGTCGCCGAGGCTGCCCATGGAGACCAGCAGGCCGGCGATGACGAACGAGTAGACGTCGCCGATCCACAGCAGCTGGGTGCCGGAGGGTGCGAGGTCCTCACTGATGTAGGGGGTCGCGAGACCGAGGACGGTCGCGTCGACGGCCACCAGCAGTACGGCCAGCACGAGGACGGACAGCGCCAGCCAGCGGCCGGGGCGCTTCACCGCCTCGGTCGACTGCGCCGACTGCAGGGTGCGGGTCATGGTTCACTCTCTCCGAAGTGCGCCGCCGAGCAGCAGCTCGACGATCATGTGGGTGAAGTCGTTGCGGGCCACGCGGCCCTCGGTCACCGCCCAGGCGCCGGAGGCCAGCAGGCCGTAGAGCGCCTCGGTGAGCCAGACCGGGGTCAGGTCGATGCGGAACTCGCCGCTCTCCTGGCCCCGGCGGAACAGCTCCGTGAGCCGGGCGTCCATGCGGGCCCAGCCCTCGTTCTGCTGCTCGCCCTCGAACAGCTGGTTCTCGGTGTAGAGGAAGGCGAGGAGGCCGGTGGCGGATTCCATCTCCCGCACGAGCCGGCGCACCGCCTCCGCCGCGGGCCCGTCGTCCAGGCGGGCCGCGTCGATGGCCGCCTCGCACTCGGCGATGCCGAGGGCCTCCAGGGCGCGGACGAGGGCGTCGCGCCCGGCGAAGTGGCGGTGCAGCGTGGCCCGGCTGATTCCGGCGGCCCTCGCGACCTCGTCCATGGTCGCGGTGGCTCTGCGGGTCAGCAGGGCCGCGGCGCTGCGCAGTACCTGTTCTCGATCGACGGCCATGAGACAACGATAACCCATATGAGACATTGATGTCTCACGGCGGGCATGTGTGACTCACCACCGGGGCACCGGGCCGCCGGGGTGGTCACACGGGCGGGGGCCCGCTCAGTGCCAGGGCAGCTGTCCGCGCCGCTCCCAGTAGGCGCGCGGGTCCTCGGCGAGGGCGGCGAGGCGTGCGACCTGGTCGTCGTCGAGGTCGACGACGGCGGCGTGCAGGTTCGAGCCGAGCTGGCCCACGGTCGCGGCGCCGGAGAGGACCACGCCGGCCCAGGGCTGCCGCAGGATCACCGCGAGCGCGACCGCGTCGCAGCCCAGGGTCGTCTCCTCGGCCACGGCCTTCAGGACGTCCGGCGCGTACGGCTCGGCGAGGCGCCCGTTGGCCATGCCCTCCTTGACGATCACCGTGACCCCGGCGTCGTGCGCCTCGGCCAGCGCGGGTCCGGCGGAGGTGTCCAGCACGTTGAACGTGGACTGGACGGCGCGGAAGAGGGGCTCGCCGTCGACGGTCACGGCGAGCGCGGCGCGGATGGTGTCGGCCTGGGCGGGGCCGCTGGTGGAGAAGCCGACGGTGACGCCCCGCGCGGCGGCCTCCGCGAGCTTGGCGTGGAGCTTCGCGTCGGTGAGGGCCGGGCTGTCGGGGGTGAGGGAGTGGATCTGGTAGAGGTCGAGCCGGTCGCCGAGGAGGGCGTCGGTCTCGGCGCGCTGGCGCTCGTAGGTGGCGACACCGTGGTCCTTGACCTCGTGCTGCTCGGCGTCGGTGGACCAGTCGGCGGTGTAGGTGTAACCCCACTTGCTGCCGACGACGACGTCGCCCGCGTCGGGGCGCTCCCGTAGCCAGGCGGCGAGGAACTCCTCCGACCGCCCGTAGGAGCGGGCCGCGTCGAAGTAGCGCACGCCCTGCGCGTAGGCGGCGTCGAGGAGGTCGTGGGTCCGCTCGCGCAGCGCCTCCACGCTGCGGTCCTCGCCGAGGTCGTGCTCTCTGCCGAGGTTGATGTAGCCGGGGCGGCCGACGGCGGCGAGGCCCAGGCCGATGTGGCTGGTGGGTGTCGTCACGGCGGCGAGACGGGCGAAGGGCATCGCGGGCTCCGTTCGGTCGGCTCGTACTGCTGCCGACCAACGTAACCGCGATGCCCCTCGGGCACACCGGCTGCTACTTCTTGGCGTTCGCCCACTCGTGCTGGCCGGCCACGTCCGCCTTCACCTCGGCGAGCTGCACGGCGACCGCGCTGGGCGCCGTACCGCCGCGGCCGCTGCGGGAGGCGAGGGCGCCGGGGACGTTGAGCACCGAGCGGACCTCGGGGGTCAGATGCGCGGAGATCTTCGCGAACTGCTCGTCCGTGAGCTCGTCCAGCTCCTTGCCCTCGGCCTCGGCGACCTTCACGCACTCGCCGGCCACCTCGTGCGCGACCCGGAACGGCACGCCCTGCTTGACCAGCCATTCGGCGATGTCGGTGGCGAGCGAGAACCCGGCCGGGGCCAGCTCCTCCATCCGCTCGCGGTGCACGGTGAGGGTGGCCATCATGCCGGTGAAGGCCGGCAGCAGGACCTCCAGCTGGTCGATGGAGTCGAAGACCGGCTCCTTGTCCTCCTGGAGGTCGCGGTTGTACGCGAGCGGGAGGGCCTTGAGGGTGGCCATCAGGCCGGTCAGGTTGCCGATGAGGCGGCCGGACTTGCCGCGGGCCAGCTCGGCGATGTCCGGGTTCTTCTTCTGCGGCATGATCGACGAGCCGGTGGAGAAGGCGTCGTGCAGGGTCACGAAGGAGAACTCCTTCGTGTTCCAGATGATGATCTCCTCGGCGATGCGGGAGACGTTCACGCCGATCATCGCGGTGATGAAGGCGAACTCGGCGACGAAGTCCCGGGAGGCCGTGCCGTCGATGGAGTTGCCGGCGCTGCCGTGCTCGAAGCCGAGGTCGCGGGCGACCGCCTCCGGGTCGAGGCCGAGGCTGCTGCCCGCGAGCGCTCCCGAGCCGTACGGCGAGACGGCCGTCCGCTCGTCCCACTGGCGCAGTCGCTCCGCGTCCCGGGACAGCGCCTGGACGTGGGCGAGGACGTGGTGGGCGAAGAGCACGGGCTGGGCGTGCTGGAGGTGGGTGCGGCCGGGCATCGCCACGTCCGGGTGCGCCTCGGCGAGGCCGATCAGGGCGTCCTGGAGGTCGGCGACCAGACCGCCGACGACGCGGGCGTGGTCGCGCAGGTACATCCGGAAGAGGGTGGCGACCTGGTCGTTGCGGGACCGCCCGGCGCGCAGCTTGCCGCCGAGGTCGGGGCCGAGGCGCTCCAGCAGGCCGCGCTCCAGGGCCGTGTGGACGTCCTCGTCGGCGATGGTGCCGGTGAAGGAGCCGTCGGCGACGTCCGCCTCGAGCCGGTCGAGTCCGGCGATCATCCGGGTCAGCTCATCCTCGGTGAGGAGACCCGCCTGGTGCAGCACGCGCGCGTGGGCACGTGAGCCGGCGATGTCGTAGGGGGCGAGCCGCCAGTCGAAGTGGACGGACGCGGACAGCTTCGCCAGGGCCTCGGCGGGACCGTCGGCGAAACGGCCGCCCCAGAGCCGTACGTCACCGTTGTTGCTGCTCACTTGTGTCGCTCCTCACCGTGCAATCACTGGCTTGCATGAGTATGCAGAACTCTGCATGATTCGTCAATCTCGCAGGTACCCGGGACACGCCGGGCCCCACGACCCATAATCGTTAGACATGGGAAAGACTTATGAACGCATAGACGGCCGCCTCCGCACCTTCATCGAGGCGCAGCCCCTCTTCTTCACCGCCACCGCGCCGCTGAGCGGCGACGGGACGGTCAACCTCTCCCCCAAGGGACTCACGGGCTCCTTCGCCGTGCTCGACGAACTCACCGTGGCCTACCTCGATTTCGCCGGGTCCAACGCCGAGACCATCGCCCACCTGCGGGAGAACGGCCGGATCACCCTCATGTGGTGCGCCTTCCAGGGACCGCCCAACATCGTCCGGGTGCACGGCCGCGGGGAGCCGGTCTTCCGCGACGACCCGCGCTTCCCGGAACTGCTGGCCCGCTTCCCCGGCATCGACCCGAGCGCGCACGGACTGCGCGCCGTCATCGTCGTGACCGCCGACCTCATCCGCGACACCTGCGGATACGCCGTCCCCTTCATGGCGTACGAGAGCGACCGGGATCTGCACGCGAAGCGGTTCGCGCGGGAGGACGACGCGTCGCTCAGCGCGTACTTCACCAAGAAGGAGCACATCGCGACGAGCATGGACGGCCTTCCCGGGCTGCCGTTGCCGCTGCCCCCGTCTACGGTCTGAGCCATGCGCTCCGGTGCCCTTGCCGCCCTCATCGCCCTGTCCGCCCTCGCCCTGGGAGCCGCGCCCGCGCCCGGGCCGGCGCCCCGGCCGCTGCCGGCCCGGATGGCGGACACCGGGGGCGGTACCCAGCTGATCACCGCGGTCGCCCCGGACACCGACTCGACCACGGGCACCGTCAGCTGGTGGGACCGCAGGGGCGGCCGCTGGACGCAGACCGGTTCGGCGCCCGCCCGTTTCGGGGCGAAGGGGCTGGCGGACGGGGCAACGCGCACCCAGAGCACGAACACCACCCCGACCGGCCTGTACGACCTGCCGTACGCCTTCGGCATCCAGGCCCCGCCGCTCGGGACGGTGTACCCCTACCGTCCGGTGCGGGAGGACTCCTGGTGGTGCCAGGACACCGTCTCCCGCGCCTACAACCGCTGGACCGAGCCGCTGCCCGCCGACTGCCGCGCCACCGAGGCCGAGCACCTGATCACCTACTCGGCGCAGTACGCGCACGCCCTGGTCGTCGGCTTCAACTACGACCGTCCGGTGCCCGGGCGCGGCGCGGGCATCTTCCTGCACGTGAACGGGCGCGGGGCGACGGCCGGCTGCGTGTCGGTGCCGGCGGACGCGATGCGCCGGATCCTGCGGTGGGCCGACCCGGGGGCCCGGCCGCACCTCGCGATCGGCACGTCGGGCGGGGCGACCGCGGTGACCCGCTACTGAGTACCCGCGCGGGCTGAACATCCGGGCGCGGCGGTGCGTATCTGTGGACCAAGGGTCAAGCCCCCACGGAGGAACCGTGACCACCACGCTCGCCGGCGGCCGTGCCGCCCGCCGCCAGACGATGCGGCGCATCCGCCCGCGCCGTTCCCCGGCCGTCCCCCTGCTGCTCGCCGTGTGGGCGGGCGCGGCGGGCGTGTTGTGGCTGTGGTGGCGCAACACGCCCGCCATCACCGACGACACCGGGAAGATCCTCAACGCGGGCCGGATCACCGGACTGCTCGCCGGGTACCTCATGGCGCTGGTGGTCCTCCAGATGGCCCGGGTGCCCGCGCTGGAGCGGCGGGTGGGCTCCGACCGGGTGGCCCGCTGGCACGCCATGACCGGGCGCTACACGCTCTGCCTGGTCCTCGCGCACATCGTCCTGATCATGTGGGGCTACGCGGCGCAGGCCGGCCTGGGCCTCGGCGGCATCGTCCAGCAGACGGTCGACTCGGTCACCCGGTTGCCGGACATGGGCAAGGCGGCCGTCGGCACCGCGCTGTTCGTGCTCATCGGGCTGCTCTCCATCGGCCCGGTGCGCCGCCGGATCCCGTACGACGTCTGGTACCACGTGCACCTGCTCACCTACGCGGCGGTGTTCCTGACCTTCTGGCACCAGCTCGCCACCGGCAACGACTTCGCCGTCGAGCCGGTCGCCGGGACCGTCTGGTACGCGCTGTACGGGACGGTGACCGCGCTCGTGCTCTGGTACCGCGTCCTGACCCCGCTGCGCCTCAACCTGCGGCACCGGCTGCGCGTCGAGGCGGTGATCGAGGAGACGCCCGGGATCGTGTCGGTGCTGATCGGCGGGCGCCGGCTGCACCGGATGGGCGCGGAGGCCGGGCAGTTCTTCCGCTGGCGGTTCCTGGCACCGGGCATGCGGTTCAGCTCCCACCCGTACTCGCTGTCGGCGGCGCCGCGCCCGGACATGCTGAGGATCACCGTGAAGGCGATCGGCGACCACAGCGCCCGGCTGCGCGAGCTGACCCCCGGCACCCGGGTGTGGGCGGAGGGCCCGTACGGCGCCCTGACCGCCCAGCGCCGCAGCCGCGGCAAGGTGCTGCTGGTCGCGGGCGGGGTCGGGATCACGCCGATGCGGGCGCTGTTCGAGACGCTGCCCGGCGCGTCCGGTGACCTCACACTGCTGTACCGGGCCAACAGCACCCAGGAGCTCGCGCTGTGGGACGAGCTCGCCAGGATCGCCGACGAGCGCGGGGCCCGGCTGATGTACGCGGTCAACAGCCCGGACGGAGAACGGCCGGACATCTCCGCGGAGAGCCTGAGCCGCAAGATCCCGGACGTCGACCGCCACGACGTCTTCCTGTGCGGGCCGCCCGGTTTCGCCCAGTCGGTGTACGAGGCACTGCGCGGCGCGGGAGTCCCCGCCCGTCGTATCCACCACGAGTCGTTCGCGATGTGAGCGACGGACGTCAGGAGCTCAGCGCAGATGAGGAAGAGCCACCCCGTACGGCGTGCCGTGCTCGCCGGTGCGGCGACCGTGTCCGGGATCGTGCTGCTGCTGTCGCTGAAGCCGGCGTCCGACCCGGCGTCCGCCTCGGCGGCGGGCGGCGCCGCGCCGCCGGTGGCCGCGCAGTCGCCGCAGGGCGGGCGGGGCGCGGGGACGGGTACGGTCACCGGCGACGTGGCCGACACCCAGTACGGGCCGGTGCAGGTACGGGTCACCGTCAGCGGCGGCAGGATCACCGCGGCCGAGGCCGTCCAGGCGCCCAGGGGCGGGCGCAGCGACCAGATCACCGCCGACGCCGTGCCCCGGCTCAACCAGGCGGCGATCAGGGCCGGCGACGCCGACATCGACGCCGTCTCCGGGGCGACCTACACCAGCGCCGGGTACCGGCGGTCCCTGCAGTCGGCGCTGGACCGGGCCGGTGACTGACACGGTGGCCGAACCAGAACCCGCACAGGCTCCCGCCGCGGTGCGTCGGGTGGTGGAGACGATGGGGACCGTCTTCTCCTTCGACGTCCGCGGCGGGGAACCGGCGGCCGTACGGACGGCGCTGGACGAGGCGGTCGCCGGGCTGCGCCGGGTGGACGAGGTGTTCAGCACCTATCGGGAGGACAGCCAGGTCTCCCGGCTGGCGTGCGGCGAGCTGACCGTCGCGCAGTGCGCGCCCGAGGTCGCCGAGGTGCTGGAGCTGGCGGCGGAGGCGGAGCGGGTGAGCGGCGGCTGGTTCAGTCCGTCGTACCGGGGGCGGCTCGACCCGACGGGGATCGTCAAGGGCTGGGCGGTGGAGCGCGCGGCCCGGCTGGTCTCGGGGGCGGGGGCGAGCGGCGTCAGCGTCAACGGGGGCGGGGACGTGCAGATGCTCGGGACGCCGGGGGCGGGGCGGCCGTGGCGGGTGGGGGTGGCGGATCCGCTGCGGCCGGGCGGGCTCGCGGCCGTCGTCTCCGCCGCCGGGGCGAGGGAGCTGGCCGTCGCCACGTCCGGGACGGCGGAGCGGGGGGCGCACATCGTCGATCCGCGCACCGGGCGCTCCGCGGTGACGGACCTGGTGGCGGTGACGGTGGTGGCGGCGCGGCTGACGTGGGCGGACTGCTGGGCCACGGCGGCGTTCGCGATGGGGTCGCGGGAGGGGTTGCGGTGGCTGGAGTCGCTCGACGGGGTGGAGGGGCTGTTGATGACCGCGGGGGACGAGGTGCGGTGCACGAGGGGGTTGGCGGGGTGGCTGGGGTGAGCTTCTCAGAGGCGTGACCGCAGCGCCCTCGGGGGCGCGGGGAACTGCGCGACCAGCCAGGCACGGTCCGCAGTCGGCAGGCCACCGCACCACCCCCCTCAGTGGCCGTTCTGCCGTCAATGCCCGTTCTGCGCCAACCGCAGCAGATGGTCCGCCAGCGCCTGCCCACCCGTCGGCTCCCGGCTGATCAGCAGCAGCGTGTCGTCACCCGCGATCGTCCCCAGGATGTCGTGCAGCTCCGCCTGGTCGATCGCCGAGGCGAGGAACTGCGCCGCCCCCGGAGGGGTCCGCAGGACCACGAGGTTCGCCGACGCCTCCGCGGAGATCAGCAGCTCCGCGGAGAGCCGCCGCATCCGCTCCTCCTTCGCCGACTCCCCGAGCGGCGCCCGCGGGGTGCGGAAACCGCCCTCGCTGGGCACCGCGTAGATCAGGTCGCCCTCGGTGTTGCGGATCTTCACCGCGTTCAGCTCGTCCAGATCCCGGGAGAGCGTCGCCTGCGTGACGGTCAGCCCGTCGTCGGCGAGCAGCTTCGCCAGCTGGCTCTGCGAGCGCACCGCCTGCCGGTTGAGGATGTCCACGATCCGGCGGTGGCGTGCGGTGCGGGTCTGCGGTACGGCAGGCCCGTTGGTCTGCTCGTGCTCCTGCGCCTGGCTCATCGTCGTCTCATTCTCCGGATCGTCCGTCCCCGTGGGCCTCGTGGGCCTGGTCAAGGATGCCGGGCAGCGCCCCGAGGAACGCGTCCACTACGTCGTCGCCGAGATTCAGCGCGGGCATCAGCCGTACGACATCGGGTGCGGGCGCGTTCACGAGGATCCCGGCGTCCTGAGCCGCCTGCTGCACCGTGGGCGCGAGCGGCTCGGTGAGCACGATACCCAGGAGCAGTCCGGCGCCCCGGACGTGGGCGACCAGCGGGTGGCCGAGGGCCTCGACGGCGCCGCGCAGTTTCTCGCTCTGCCGCTTGACGTTGTCCAGCAGCCCCTCGCCCGCGATGGTGTCGAGGACGGCGAGACCGGCGGCACAGGCGACGGGGTTGCCGCCGAAGGTCGTGCCGTGCTGGCCGGGCTGGAGGAGCTCGGCGGCGCGTCCGAAGGCGACCGTCGCGCCCAGCGGCAGTCCGCCGCCGAGGCCCTTGGCGAGCGTGACGACGTCCGGCAGGACGCCCTCGTGGGCCTGGTACTCGAACCAGTGCCCGGTCCGGCCGATGCCGGTCTGCACCTCGTCCAGCACCAGCAGGGCGCCGGTGGCCGCGGTGATGGCACGCGCCGCCTTCAGGTAGCCGGGCGGCGGGACGACGACGCCGTTCTCCCCCTGGACCGGCTCGATGATCACGAGGGCGGTGTCCTCGGTGACCGCGGCGGCCAGCGCCTGGGCGTCGCCGTACGGCACGTGCGTGACGTCGCCGGGCAGCGGCAGGAACGGCTCCTGCTTGCCGGGCTGCCCGGTCAGCGCCAGGGCGCCCATGGTGCGGCCGTGGAAGCCGCCCTCGGTCGCGACCATGTGCGGCCGTCCCGTGAGTCGGCCGATCTTGAAGGCGCCCTCGTTGGCCTCGGCGCCGGAGTTGCAGAAGTAGACCTTGCCGTCGCGGCCGAAGTGCTGGAGCAGCCGTTCGGCGAGCGCGACGGGCGGCTCGGCGACGAAGAGGTTGGAGACGTGGCCGAGGGAGGCGATCTGCCGGCTCACGGCGTCGACGACCGCCGGATGGGCGTGGCCGAGGGCGTTGACCGCGATGCCGCCGACGAAGTCCAGGTACTCCGTGCCGTCGGCGTCCCAGAGCCGGGAGCCCTCGCCGCGCACCAGGGGCAGGCGGGGCGTGCCGTAGTTGTTCATGAGCGCGCCCTGCCACCGGGCGGTCAGTTCCTCGTTGCTCACGACTCCCCCTGTTCGTCCGGCACGACCATCGTGCCGATGCCCTCGTCGGTGAAGATCTCCAGCAGGATCGAGTGCTGGACCCGGCCGTCGATGACGCGGGCGGTGGTGACGCCGTTGCGTACGGCGTGCAGACAGCCCTCCATCTTCGGCACCATGCCGCTGGACAGCTCGGGCAGCAGTTTCTCGAGCTGGGACGCGGTGAGGCGGCTGATCACCTCGTCGGAGTTCGGCCAGTCCTCGTAGAGGCCCTCGACGTCGGTGAGGACCATGAGAGTCTCGGCGCCGAGCGCCGCAGCGAGTGCCGCAGCCGCCGTATCAGCATTGACGTTGTAGACATGTCCGTCGTCCTGGGATCGGGCGATCGAGGAGACGACCGGGATGCGGCCGTCGGCGAGCAGGGCCTCGATGGCGCCGGTGTCGATCTGGGTGATCTCCCCGACCCGGCCGATGTCGACCGGCTCGCCGTCGATCTCCGGCTGGTGCTTGGTGGCGGTGATGGTGTGCGCGTCCTCGCCGGTCAGGCCGACGGCGAGCGGGCCGTGCTGGTTGAGCAGCCCGACCAGTTCGCGCTGCACCTGCCCGGCCAGCACCATCCGTACGACGTCCATGGCGTCCTCGGTGGTGACGCGCAGGCCGGCCTTGAACTCGCTGACGATGCCGTGCTTGTCGAGGGCGGCGCTGATCTGGGGGCCGCCGCCGTGCACGACTACGGGCTTGAGGCCGGCGTGGTGCAGGAAGACGACGTCCTGGGCGAACGCGGCCTTCAGGTCCTCGTCGACCATGGCGTTGCCGCCGAACTTGATGACGACGGTCTTGCCGTTGTGCCGGACCAGCCACGGCAGCGCCTCGATGAGGATCTGGGCCTTCGGGAGGGCGGTGTGTTTCCGGGTGGTGCTCATGAGGAGTACGCGCTGTTCTCGTGGACGTAGTCGGCGGTGAGGTCGTTGGTCCAGATGGTCGCGGTGGCGTCGCCGGCGGCGAGGTCGGCGACGATGTGGACCTCGCGGTAGCGCATGTCGACCAGCTCGCGGTCCTCGCCGACACCGCCGTTCTTGCAGACCCAGACGCCGTTGATGGCGACGTTCAGCCGATCGGGCTCGAAGGCGGCGTCGGTGGTGCCGATCGCGGCGAGCACACGGCCCCAGTTGGGGTCCTCGCCGTGGACGGCGCACTTGAGGAGGTTGTTGCGGGCGATGGTGCGGCCCACCTGGACGGCGTCCTCCTCGGTCGCGGCGCTCACGACCTCGACCTTGATGTCCTTGCTGGCGCCCTCGGCGTCCCGGATGAGCTGCTGGCCGAGGTCGTCGCAGACGGTGCGGACGGCCTCGGCGAACTCGGCGTACTCGGGGGTGACGCCGGAGGCACCGGAGGCGAGCAGCAGCACGGTGTCGTTGGTGGACATGCAGCCGTCGGAGTCGACCCGGTCGAAGGTGACCCTGGTGGCGGCGCGCAGGGCGCGGTCGAGGACCTCGGTCTCCAGGTCGGCGTCGGTGGTGATCACGACGAGCATGGTGGCGAGGCCCGGGGCGAGCATGCCGGCGCCCTTGGCCATGCCGCCGACGGTCCAGCCGTCCTTGGTCACCACGGACGTCTTGTGCACGGTGTCGGTGGTCTTGATGGCGATGGCGGCCTTCTCGCCGCCGTGCTCGGAGAGCTGACCGGCGGCGGTCTCGATGCCGGGGAGCAGCTTGTCCATGGGCAGCAGGACGCCGATGAGGCCCGTCGAGCAGACGGCGACCTCACCCGCGCCCGTGCCGAGCGCCTCGGCCGCCTTCTCCGCGGTGGCGTGGGTGTCCTGGAAGCCCTTGGGACCGGTGCAGGCGTTCGCGCCGCCGGAGTTGAGGACGACGGCGGTCAGCTCACCGCTCTTGAGGACCTGCTCGGACCACAGGACCGGCGCGGCCTTGACGCGGTTGGCGGTGAAGACGCCCGCGGCGGAGCGTCGGGGGCCGGTGTTGACCACGAGGGCCAGGTCGGGGTTGCCGTTCTCCTTGATCCCGGCGGCGATGCCCGCCGCCGTGAATCCCTTTGCTGCCGTCACACTCACGGCGCAACTCCGATCGTCGTCAGTCCGGTGGTCTCGTCGAGACCCAGGGCGATGTTCATGCTCTGGACGGCACCGCCCGCGGTGCCCTTGGCCAGGTTGTCGATGGCGCTGATGGCGATGACGCGGCCCGCCGCGGCGTCGTACGCGACCTGCACCTGGACGGCGTTCGAGCCGTACACGGAGGCGGTCGCGGGCCACTGCCCCTCGGGCAGCAGGTGCACGAACGGCTCGTCGGCGAAGGCCTTCTCGTAGGCCGCGCGGACGGATTCGGCGCTCACCCCGTCCTTCGCCTTCGCGCTGCACGTGGCGAGGATGCCGCGGGGCATGGGCGCGAGGGTCGGCGTGAAGGAGACGGAGACCGGCTCGCCGGCGACCGCGCCGAGGTTCTGGATCATCTCGGGGGTGTGCCGGTGGCCGCCGCCGACGCCGTAGGGCGACATGGAGCCCATGACCTCGCTGCCCAGCAGGTGGGGCTTGGCCGCCTTGCCCGCGCCGGAGGTGCCGGAGGCGGCGACGATCACGGCCTCGGGCTCGGCGAGGCCGGCGGCGTAGGCCGGGAAGAGCGCCAGCGACACGGCGGTCGGGTAGCAACCGGGCACCGCGATGCGCTTGGACCCCTCCAGCGCGGCGCGGCAACCCGGCAGTTCGGGGAGGCCGTAGGGCCAGGTGCCGGCGTGCGGGGAGCCGTAGAACTTCTCCCAGGCACCGGCGTCCTTCAGCCGGAAGTCGGCGCCCATGTCCACGACCAGCACGTCCGGCCCGAGCTGCTCGGCGACGGCGGCGGACTGGCCGTGCGGCAGCGCGAGGAACACGACGTCGTGCCCGGCGAGCGCCTCGGGCGTCGTCGCCTCCAGGACGCGGTCGGCCAGCGGCAGCAGGTGCGGCTGCAGCGCGCCGAGCCTCTGTCCGGCGTTGGAGTTGCCGGTCAGGGCGCCGATCTCGATCTCGGGGTGCGCGAGGAGCAGACGCAGCAGCTCTCCGCCCGCGTACCCACTCGCTCCGGCCACCGCCGCACGTACCGCCATGGAAAACCCTCCTCCTGGATGGCATGACTATACGTTTCTCCGCACGTTTATGCAACGCCGTGAAAGGGCCGCCCGGCACGATGCTGCCGCCGAGCGGGCAGAGCGGAGCGAGTCGGGTGAGGACCTGTGGGCGACGGTCGAGCGGCAGGCGGCGGAGGGGGCGGCGAGGAGCTGCCGCGGCTGTTCGAGGTGCAGGCGGCGGAGGGGGCGGCGAGCGGGACACGGGAGGCGGCGGTGACGGCGCGGGTGGAGCCGGCCGACTGCTTCCGGCCCCACCCCTGCGCCCCCGGGGTGACCGGCGGGCTTCCGTACCCCTGGCCGACGACGCGTCGCGGGACGCGCACTCCCCCGGCCACCCGCTCACCCTGGTCCGAGCCGCCGCAGCGGGCCCCCGTTACCGCTGCTTGATCCGCAGGAACGTCACCGAGTTGGCCGGGAAGGTGTACGTGAACTTCCCCGCCACCCCCGAGAAGGTCGACGTCACCGGCGTCACCGGTGCGTCCGTCTCGGTGTTCACCGCGTCCTGGTCGGCCGCCAGCGTGGTGACCCGCGCCTTGGGGGCGACCTTGGCGCCGCCGAGGTCGACGGCCGTGCGGGCCGCCGTGTCCTGGGCGTTGACGACCTTGACGATCAGCTCGCCGGTCCGCGCGTCCTTCGTGACGATCTGACGGAACGGCTCGGCCGGCTTGTCGTCGGTGAAGCCGCCCCACTCCTCGCCGTCGAGGTAGAGGGTGACCTGACGGCCCCGGACCTTGATGTCGATGTCGTAGGCGCGGCCCGTCTCGATCGACCCGGCCTTGGTCAGCAGCGTCGACTTGCCGCCGTCCGAGGCCTGTTCGACGGCGGACTGGGTGTTGTTCCAGCCGCCCAGGTTCCACCAGTAGTAGTTGCCGGTGTCCTTGACGCCGAAGGCGACGAGGAAGCCCTCCTTGCCGGACCTCTTGGTGGCCTTCACGTGCAGGTCGTAGTTCTGCCAGGCCGGGTCGCCCGCCGTGACCAGGGTGTTCTCGGCTGCGGCGTCGGTCTGCACGTACTGGCCGTCCTGGACGGTCCAGGCCCCGGCGCCGCTGTGCGTCCACCGCGAGGCGTCACCGGAGAAGTCGTCGGAGAGCAGGGTCTTCCCGTCGGCCGAGGTCACCTTCACGTCGTCGTAGGCCGCGCTGGTCGCCCAGGTCGACAGGCCGACGGCGCCGGTGATGGGGCCGCTGACGGCCGGTGTGCCGGTGGCCGTGGAGGGGACGACACGGTCGCCGGTGTTGTTCATGAACAGCTTCTGGACCTCGTAGTTGGCCGAGTTCCAGGAGGCGCGGTTGTTGAACCAGATCAGGTCCGGACGCCACTGCACGTAGTCCTCGTTGGCGAGCAGCGGCGCGTAGGAGGCGAGCTTGACGACGTCGGCGTTGCGCTCCAGGCCGGTCATGAAGGCGGCTTCGGCCAGGGCGTTCTTCCAGGCGTTGCCCTGGGAGGCGTACTCGCCGAGGAAGACCTTCGGGCCGCCGCGGTCGTAGGAGTCGTAGCGGTCGTTGTTCTGCAGGAACCACTGGGGGCTGTTGTAGTAGTGCTCGTCGACCATGTCGACGCCCGCGTCCCGGTTGAGCTGCCAGGCGGTGTCGAAGATGGCGCCGGAGTCGTCGGGGCCGGAGTTGGAGACGACGGTGACGTCCGGGTACTTCGCCTCGATGGCCGCGCGGAACTTCTCGAAGCGGGCGAAGAACTGGACCGGGAGGTTCTCCTCGTTGCCGACCTCGAGGTGGGTGAGGTGGAACGGCTTCGGGTGGCCCATCGCGGCGCGCTTCTTGCCCCAGGGGGAGGTCACGGGCCCGTTGGCGAACTCGATGAGGTCCAGGGTGTCCTGGATGTGCCGCTTCAGCAGCGCGTCGTCGTCGACGGCCCGGTTCTGGCCGCAGCCGGTGACCAGGGCGGGCACGACGGGCAGCGGCATGGCGCCGATGTCCTCGGCGAAGCGGAAGTACTCGTAGTAGCCGAGGCCGTAGCTCTGGTTGTAGCCCCAGAAGTTGGCGTTGGTGGCGCGCTCCTCGACCGGGCCGATGGTGTCCTTCCACTGGTAGGAGCGCTTGCGCTGCCAGCCGGAGGCGGCGCTGTAGTCCTCCATGGAGCCGGTGTTGACCAGGCAGCCGCCGGGGAAGCGCAGGAAGCCCGGGTGCAGGGCCTCGATCTTCTCGGCGAGGTCCTTGCGCAGGCCGTTGGACTGCCCCTTGTAGGTGTCGCGGGGGAAGAGGGACACCATGTCGAGGGCGGCGGGTGCGGTGGTGGCGACGGCGAGCCGGCCGCGGTTGCTGGTGCGGGTCGCGGTGAAGGCGGCGGTGTACTTGCGCCACGCGCCCCGGGCGGCCACCTGCCGCACCTTCGCGAGCGTGCCCGCGCTGTCCCGGAGGGAGACGGTGAGGGTGGTGCCGTTCTCGGCGCGGGCCCACACCGAGAAGTCGTACTCCTTGCCCGCCTCGACGCGGATGCCGGTGTTGTATCCGGCGTTGGTGACCGAGGAACCGGCGGCCAGGGAGAGGTAGTTGCGGTTGCGCTCGTTCAGCCTGCCGTCGTCGTTCAGCACCTCGGCCGTGCCGTCGGCCGTCCAGGCCGTGAGCGGCGTGTACGAGCCGTTGTCGGCGGTGGAGTACTCGAAGGAGCGGTTCTGGACCAGCTCGGCGTACAGCCCTCCGTCGGCGGCGCGGTTGATGTCCTCGTAGAAGACGCCGTACATCGTGTCGTCGATCGCGGCGCCGGTGGCGGCCGGGTCGACGGTGATCGTGTAGTCGGCGGCGGCTTCGGCATGGGCCGGGGACGGCAGCAGGGCCGTGGCGGTCAGGAGGGCGGTGGCGCCGAGACCGAGTCTCAGGCGGGTGCGTGACATGGATACTCCGCGGCTCTCACTAGGGGTCGTTCGAAATATCGGACGATGGTCAGCACTTCGAACGGCAACATAGGGAGGGGGCGGATGCGCGTCAATGGGTCGCGCAGCAATGCGTGGGACGGAGAGCGGCACGGGATGGGCGAGTTCTGGCCAGTACCGGACGTACTGGCGTACCTGGCGGGGCGATGGCGCACGGAGCGGTCGGTGCGGGACCTCGCGAGCGGCGACGTCGGCCGCTTCGAGGGAACGACCGCCTTCGAGACGTGCGAGGACGGCGGTCTGCGCGGCCACGAGTCCGGCGCCTTCACCTGGCGGGGCGTGGCCCGCCCCGCCGAGCGGACGCTGCGCTACGAGACGGGCGGCGCACCGGGCACGGCCCACGTGCGCTTCGCGGACGGCCGGCCCTTCCACGACCTGGACCTGACGTCGGGTCGTCATGTGGCCGACCACCCCTGCGCGGCCGACCTCTACCGCGGCGAGTTCACCGTCCGGGACCGGGACCACTGGCGGACGGTGTGGCGCGTGGGCGGCCCGGCCAAGGACCTGCTGCTGACCACCGACTACACGCGCGAGGGCTAGGGTCCGCCGCGGGGCGTCAGGCCCCGCCGTCGAAGCGGAGGGTCCAGCGGCCCGCGCGGCCCGTGAGGGTGGTCGTCGACAGTGGGCGCACGTCGAGGTTCCAGTACGTCGCGGGCGGCGCCTTCAGCGCGTGGACCAGGGCCGCCCGGATCACGGAGGGCTCGGCTACCGCGACGATGCGGTCGCCGTCCTCGCCGGGCCGGGTGTCGAGCCAGCCGCCGACGCGACCGATGAGGGCGAGCAGCGACTCCCCGCCGTGCGGGGCGGAGCGCGGGTCGGCGAGCCAGGTGTCCACCGCCGCCGGCTCCCGGGCCATCGCCTCACCGAGCGTCAGCCCGCCCCAGCGTCCCATGTCGCACTCGCGCAGGGCGAGTTGGGCCAGCGGGGCGTAGCCGAGGGCGTCGCCGGTGGCGCGGCTGCGGGGCGTGGGCGAGCAGTAGCGCAGCTCGGCCGCCGCGAGCGGCAGCAGGCCGGGCGCGGCGCGCAGCACCTCGTCCCAGCCGGCCTGGTCCAGCGGCCGGTCGTCCCCGAAGCGCTCCGCGAGCAGGGGCAAGCTGCGCGCAGCCGCGACGAACGTGACCCGAAGCGCCATGCGGTGATGGTGGGCCGCGGAAGTGGGCTGGTCAAGAGGTGTTACCAGTGGGCTACCCAGGGTGCGCCACGGCTCACCGGCCGAAGGCGAGGGCCATCCACTGGTCGGGGCGGTCCAGCGGGGTGAAGCCGAGCTTCTCGTAGACGCCGTGCGCGTCGTGGGTGGCGAGCAGGATGCGACGCAGCCCGTACGGCCTCAGGTGCTCGCGCACGGCACCGACCAGGGCGGTGCCGAGGGCCTTGCCGCGCACCGAGGGGTCGACGTACACGTCGCACAGCCAGGCGAAGGTCGCCCGGTCGGTGATGACGCGGGCGTACGCCACCTGCTCCCCCGTCACCGCCTCGTACACCCCGAAGTTGAGCGAGCCGGCGATCGCCCGGTCCTGCTTCTCGCGGGTCCGGCCGAGCGCCCAGTACGCGTCGGTGGACAGCCACCGGTGCACGCGTCCGGCGTCGATCCGGCCGGGGTCGGTGGAGATCTCGTAGCCCTCGGGCAGGCGCGGCGTGTCGGTCATGCCGCGATGGTCGCAGCGGCGGCCGGACGGCGTCGACCCGTTATCCGCGCGCCCCGGCCTGCTCGCGCACCTCGGCCCAGGCCGTGCTCAGTCGCCGCACCCCCTCCGCGATCTCGCCCGTCCCGGCCACCGCGGCGAAGCTCAGCCGCAGGTGGGCGGCCGGGGGTTCGGCGCTGAAGTAGGGGCGGCCCGGTGTGATCGCGACTCCCGCGCGCAGGGCGGCCGCGGTCAGGGCCGCCTCGGCCGTGCCGTCGGGCAGGCGTGGCCACAGGTGGTAGCCGCCGGACGGGATGTGGGCCAGGACGAACTCGGGCAGGTGCAGGCGCAGCGCGGACGTCATCGCGTCGCGACGGGCCCTCAACTCGGCGGACACGGCGCGCAGATGGCGTGGCCAGGCGGGCGACCCGACGAGTTCGAGCGCCGCCTCCTGGAGGGGGCGGGGCACGAAGAAGGTGTCGACGACCTGGATGGCCCGCAGCCGCTCCAGCACGGGACCGCGCGCGGCCAGGGCGCTCACCCGGAAGCTCGGCGAGGTCGCCTTGGTCAGCGAGCAGACGTGCACGACGACGCCGTCCGCGTCGTCGGCTGCCAGCGGACGCGGCAGGGGCCCCGCGTCCTCGTGCACGAGCCGCCGCACGAAGTCGTCCTCGACGACGAAGGCCCCGGCCTCGCGGGCGATGCGCAGCACCTCGCCGCGCCGCTCGGGGGCGAGCACGGCACCGGTCGGGTTCTGGAAGAGGGGCTGGCAGACGAAGACGCGGGCGCCGGTCGCCCGGAAGGCATCGGCGAGCAGGGCCGGCTTCACGCCGTCGGCGTCGACGGGGACCGGCACCGGGCGCAGACCGGCGGCCCGTGCGATGGCGAGCATGCCGGGGTACGTCGGCGACTCCACGAGGACGGGCGCGCCCGGCGGCGCGAGGGCGCGCAGGGCGGTGGTCAGCGCCGACTGTCCGCCCGAGGTGACGAGCACCTCGGCGGCCGTGACCGCGCCGCCGATGCTGCGCGCGAACCACTCCCGCAGCTCCGGCAGTCCCTCCATCGGCGGCCGGCCCCACGCGCCGGGGCGGCGTCCCGCCCGGGACAGTGCCGCCGCCATGGCCCGTTCCGGCTGGAGCGAGGTGTGCAGATAGCCGCCGTTGAACTCGACGACGCCGGGCGGCGGCGCGGCCAGGGAGACCAGGACACCGGAGGCGTCCACCGAGCGCGGTACCAGGTCGGCGGCGCCGTCGGCACTGAGCGCGACCTCCTGCCAGGAGGTGTCCCCGGCCGGGGCGGCACCGGTCCGCGCGGCCGCCCGGAAGGCCCCCGCGCCGGGCCGGGTGACCACCAGGCCCTCGGCGGCCAGTTGCGCCAGGGCACGGGAGACGGTCACCGGACTCACCCGGAAGCGGTCGACGAGGGCACGGCTGGACGGGAGCTTTCCACCAGGTGAGTAGCGGTCGAGTTCCCGTCGCAACTGGTTCGCCAGTTCAGCGACACTGCTACGCTCTTGCATGACAGTACAGAGTAGCGCTACCACCCCGACGAGGATAGCGGTCAGCGGCCCGGCCACGGCATCCGGCGGTAAGTCCTCCGGCACCCTGCTGGCCGCGCTCGGCGTCGTCGCGTTCTCGCTCACCTTCCCCGCCACCTCCTGGGGCCTGGAGGGCTTCGGGCCCTGGTCCCTGGTCGCCGTGCGCAGCGTCCTCGCCGCGCTGATCGCCGGGGGCTGTCTGCTCGGCCTGCGCGTGCCGCTGCCCGAGCGGCGGCACTGGTTCGGCCTCGCCGTGGTCGCCGCGGGAGTGGTCCTCGGCTTTCCCCTGCTGACCACGCTCGCGCTGCAGACCTCGACGACCGCGCACGCGGCCGTCGTGGTCGGCCTGCTCCCGCTGACCACCGCGCTGCTGTCCGCGCTGCGCATCGGCACGCGCCCCTCGCGCACCTTCTGGATCGCGGCGCTGGCGGGCGCGGCGGCCGTGGTGGCGTTCACCGTGCAGCAGAGCGGTGGCGCGCTGACCACGGCCGACGCCTACCTCTTCGCGGCGCTGCTGGTGTGCGCGGCCGGATACACCGAGGGCGGCCGGCTGGCCCGGGTGATGCCGGGCTGGCAGGTCATCGGCTGGGCGCTGGTGCTGTGTCTGCCGCTCACCGTGCCCGCCACCGCGCTGGCCCTCGCCCACGAACCCGTGCACCTGACCGCGCACAGCGTGGCCGGACTGCTGTGGGTGGCGGCGGGCTCGCAGTTCCTCGGCCTGGTCGTCTGGTACCGGGGCATGGCCGCCATCGGCGTACCGAAGGCCAGCCAGTTGCAGCTGGCCCAGCCGCTGCTCACACTGGTGTGGTCGGTACTTCTCCTGGGCGAGCACCTGACGGTGGCCGCCCCGCTGACGGCGGCTGCGGTGCTGGTGTGCATCGCGGTCACGCAGCGGTCACGGGGCTGAGCGGCGGAACGTGCGGCACACACGTGAGGAGGCCTCACAGATGCACGCGATGAAGGGCGACCAGCTGGTGCAGCACGGCCGGGTGGTCGGTGAGCACGACAAGGTCGGCGAGATAGTCGAAGTGATGGGCAAGGAAGGCACTCCGCCGTACCGGGTCCGGTTCGAGGACGGGCACGAAGGCGTGTGCTCGCCCGGCCCCGACACCGAGATCCGGCGCAAGGAGATGCGGATCTAGCTCAGCGCGGGGTGTCCGCGGGCTGCCGGTAGTGGTCGGCGGCCACCCGCGCCATCGCGCCGAGCCGGTCCTCCGCCACGTCCTTCGCGGCGAAGAAGACGTGTCCGCGCACCTCCGGGTGGTCCGCGGCCAGGGCGAGGTGCCGGGAGAGTTCGTCCCGGTCCTGCCACGCGGCGGGCTGCGCCGGGTCACCCGCCTTGTACAGCGCCTCCCCCACGTAGAGCTGGGTCCGGCTGCCCCGGGCCACCTCCGCCCACCACGGCAGCAGCTTCGCGTAGTCGGCGGCGGGCAGACCGATGTTCCAGTACAGCTGCGGGACGATGTAGTCGATCCAGCCCTCGCGCACCCACGTGCGGGTGTCCGCGTACAGGTCGTCGTACGTCTGGACGCCCGCGGTCGTCCGCGAGCCGCGCTCGTCGGTGGCCGCGTTGCGCCACACCCCGAAGGGGCTGACGCCGAAGCGGGCGGTGGGCCGAACCTTCTTGACGCGGGCCGCCGTCTCGCGCACCAGCCGGTCGATGTTGTCCCGCCGCCAGTCGGCCTTGGTGGAGAAGCCACTGCCGTGGGTGCGGTACGTCCCGCCGTCGTCGAAGGCCTGCCCCGCCACCGGGTACGGGTAGAAGTAGTCGTCGAAGTGGACGCCGTCCACGGCGTACTTCTCCACCGCGTCGATCATCGCGTCCTGCACGAAGGCGCGGACCTCGGGCAGCCCCGGGTTGTAGTAGAGCTTCCCGCCGTACGGCACCACCCAGTCCGGGTTCCGGCGGGCGGGATGCGCGGGCACGAGGTGGGACGGGTCGTCGCTCAGGGACACGCGGTACGGGTTGAACCAGGCGTGCAGCTCCAGACCGCGGGCGTGGGCCTCCCGCACGGCCGTGCCCAGCGGGTCCCAGCCCGGGTCTCGGCCCTGGCTGCCGGACAGGTACTGCGACCACGGCTCGTACGCCGACGGCCACAGCGCGTCGGCTGTGGGCCGCACCTGGAAGAACACCGTGTTCAGGCGGTGACGGACCGCCGTGTCGAGGAGCGCGATCAGTTCGGCACGCTGCTCGGACGCCCGCAGGCCGGCCCGGGTGGGCCAGTCACGGTTGTTCACCGTGGCCAGCCACATGCCCCGCATCTCCGTGACGGCCCGGCGACGGCTCCGGGGCCGCCTCGGCGGCGCCGGTGGCGCGGGCGCCGCCGGCCCCGCGGACGCGGGCGCGGGCGCCAGGGTGAGCGCCGACAACGCGGCCACCGTGAAGGCCCGACGCGAGACACGACCCATGGAAGACCTCCAGAACGCTGTGGATCCGCACCGTCACGGATCGTGTACGGGATCTCAGCATGCCCGACCCGGGCGACGGATCCGCGGCACTTCGGGGGTAACGTGCACGATCGGAGCAGGCGCCGGGGACCCCGGCGGACCTGCCTCAGCCGTGGAGTCAGCGAAAGGGACGATGTGACCGGCATCTCGGGAGATATCGCACGCGTCGGCGTGGTGGGCTGCGGTCAGATGGGGGCGGGCATCGCCGAGGTGTGCGCCCGCTCCGGCCTGGAGGTGAAGGTCGCCGAGACCACCGGCGAGGCCCTGGAGATCGGCCGGACCCGGCTGTTCAACTCCCTCACCAAGGCCGCCGAGCGTGGCAAGATCACCGAGGAGGAGCTCGAGGGGACCCAGGCGCGCCTGAGCTTCACCACCGACCTGGGCGAGTTCGCCGACCGTGACCTCGTCATCGAGGCCGTCGTCGAGAACGAGCAGGTCAAGACCGAGATCTTCCAGGTGCTCGACCAGGTGGTGACCCGGCCGGACGCGATCCTGGCCTCCAACACCTCCTCCATCCCGCTGGTGAAGCTGGCGGTCGCCACCTCGCGGCCGGACCACGTCATCGGCATCCACTTCTTCAACCCGGCCCCGGTGCAGCAGCTCGTCGAGCTGATCCCGGCGCTCACCACCTCCGAGGGCACGCTCAGCCGGGCGCAGCTCTTCACGGAGAAGGTGCTCGGCAAGCACTCCATCCGCGCCCAGGACCGCTCCGGCTTCGTGGTCAACGCGCTGCTGATCCCGTACCTGCTCTCCGCGATCCGGATGTTCGAGTCGGGCATCGCCAGCCGCGAGGACATCGACAACGGCATGGAGATGGGCTGCGCCCACCCGATGGGCCCGCTGAAGCTGTCGGACCTGATCGGCCTGGACACGGTCGCCTCGGTCGCCTACTCGATGTACGAGGAGTACAAGGAGCCGCTGTACGCCGCTCCCCCGCTGCTCCAGCGCATGGTCGACGCGGGCCGGCTCGGCCGCAAGAGCGGCTCCGGGTTCTACACCTACGGCTGACGCTGAGTGACCGCTTCGCGGGCCCGGCACCCGGTGCGGTGCCGGGCCCGCGGCGTTCGCACCCCGTGTGCGCACCGGGCCCGCATATGCCCTCCGCACACTCTCCCCACACGCCCACCAGGCGAGTTGACTCATCATGCGCATTGCAAGGGATGTGATTCGACCCCCGTTCGACCACGAAAGGAGCGGATTCGTGACCGCCGATCCCGAGCATCCCGCCGTCCCTGGAGAACTCGCAGAGTTACGGCGCCGCCTCGACGTCGCCTACGCCCGCGTGGAGGGCGGACTGGCACTGCTCAGCCATCGCACCGAGGAGACCGCCAAGGACCTGGACGAGCTGAGCACCCGGCTCGTCACCCTGGAGCACGCCCGCTGGCCCCTGCCGGCGGTCACCGCGGTCACGGCCGTGGGCGCGCTCGTGGTGGCCCTCTGGCAGGCGTTCGGACGCTGAGCGGCGCGGTGGTGGGCGCGGACGGCGCCGGCGATCACGGCATGGCGTCCTGTCCGAGCCGCAGGTGGTGCAGCAGGAGTAACGCGGCCGCCATGTTGGCGGCCGGGACCTCCCCGCGGGCGACCAGGTCGGGGACGAGTTTGAGGGGCACCCATTCCCGGCGGTCCGACTCGAAGTCGTCCACGGGGTGTCCGACGTACTCGCCCTCGTCGGCCCAGTAGATGTGGTGCCGGGCGTCGGTGAGCCCGTTGGACGGCTCCACGCTCATGAGGTGGCGCAGCGGTCCCGGCCGCCAGCCGGTCTCCTCCTCCAGTTCCCTGGCCGCCGCCACCGCGATGTCCTCGCCGTCCTCGACGACACCGGCCGCCAGTTCCCAGCCCCAGCTGTCGGTGATGAAGCGGTGCCGCCACAGCAGGAGGACCTCGTTCGCCTCGTTGACCACCGTGGCGACGGCCACGGGGCGCATCCGTATGAGGAAGTGGTCGAGATGCCGGCCGTCCGGCAGTTCGACATCGGCGAGGTTGACGCTGAACCAGCGATTTGCGTACACATTTTGTTCGTTCCGTTTCGTCCACTGCACGGTTCTGCCACCTTTCTTGAGTAGGTGGCAATATCGCAGCCGGAGCGGCCCGACAGCAGGCGCACGACGGCCGCTCACGGCGCAGTGGTGGGCGCGGCGTCCCCGGAAGGACGGCCGGGCTAGAGCGGTACGCGCAGTGCCCCGTCGATGAGTTCGGCGGCCTCGGCGGTGCCTGCGCAGCCGCTGCGCACCAGGTGTTCGCGCACCGCGCGAAGTCTGTCGCGCAGGCGCTGGGACTCCATTCCGCGGGCCTGTTCCGCCATCTGCACGGCGGTGGCGACCGCCTTGTCGGCGTTGCCCCGGCGCAGTTCGATGGTGCTGAGCATGGCGAGCCGGTGCACGCGCCCCCGGTCGTGCGCCGGGTTGTCGACGGCCTGCGCGGCGTGCTCCCCGGCCGCCGTGAGTTCACCGAGGCTGAGCAGCGCCTCCGCCACCTGGACGTTGACCAGGCCGGGCTGGACATAGCCGGTCTCGTCGGGCTCGTAACCGCGCCGGATGCGTTCGGCTGCCTGCTCGGCCCGCCGGATGCAGGACAGGGCGCCGGTGCCGTCGCCGAGGTGGGCGTACGCCTTGGCCTGCATCGCGTACAGGTCGGAGGCGAGCGCCGGGGTGATGTGCCGGCCGGCGGTGCGCAGGGCGGCCTCGGCGAAGGCGACGGCCTGGCGGTACTCCCGCATGAACAGCGCCTGGTTGACCAGCAGCGCGATGACGTACGCGCCGAGCCCCCGGTCGCCGCTGGCCTTGGCCAGGCGGAGCGCCTGGTGGAAGTAGCGCTGGGCGAGGCCGTGCGCGTCGGAGTCGTACGCGCAGATGCCGGCGACCGCTACCAGGCCGCCGGTGGCCCGGTGGAGCTGGCGGCCGGTGGCGTCGGTGTAGCCGCCGCGCAGCAGCGGGGCGGCCTCCGCGTTGAGGAAGCCGACGATCCTGGCGCGCGTCGCGACGCCGCCGGCCTTGCGGTACATCTGCTCGTAGTGGGCGCGGGCCGAGCGCAGCATCTCCAGGTCGGCCGTGGTGACCCGGTGCCGGCCGCCGCGGGAGACGTCCACGTCCTCGGGCGGGTTCTCCCACTCCCACACCGGCATCACGGCGGGCGTCCCGGTGAGCGCGGGCGCGCCCAGGATGTGCGGGCGCTGCTGCTGGTCGGAGCGCCACAGGGCGGTCGCCCGCTCCACGAACCCGGACAGCGAGCCGGTGTGCGGCGCGGCCGGCTCACCGGGCACACCGAGGCCGATGTCGTCGAGGGTGACGGGCCGGTGCAGCCGGGCGGCGAGGACCTCGCAGATCAGGTCGGGCACCTGGCCGCGCGGCCGCTGTCCCTTCAGCCACCGGGCGACGGCGGTGTGTTCGTACCGCAGCGAGAGCCCGCGCGCCCGTCCCGCCTGGTTGACGTGTGCGGCCAGTCCCGCGTGCGAGACCCCGGCCTCGTCCAGGACCGCGTCGAGCAGAGTGTTGGGCTGCATGATGCCCCCCGGGTGATTCGGTGCCGACAGCGTAGTGTGTCGCCCTTCACACGGGGTGTGAACGGAGTACGCATATCCGCACCGTGTGCGCGCTGTCGCGGAGAGTGCCGGGCCGGTTGACTGAACTGCCTCGAAAGAGGCCGGCCGGGCCGCCGGCTCCCCCTCGTACAGTGCGGCGGCCCGTTTCACGCCGTCCGCCCGGCTGCCTGCCCGACACTCCGCGGCGGGGCGGACGGCTCCGCCGGCCCAGCGGTCCGAATGAGCGCCGTGCAGGGTGCGGGTGCGTTGTCGACCGCGGGTGCGCTGCGGCTGGTCGCGCGGTTCCCCGCGCCCCTTGAGGGGCGTTGCCCTGAACGCCTGAAGGGGCGCGGGGAACTGCGCGAGCGACCACGACGTACCCGCAGTCGCCACACGACAGAAGCCCGCGCCCCCTCGGGCGCACCGCCGACTAACTACGCAGGACCGCTCCGACCCGCTCGCCCGCGAGGGCAACCGCCGCGTCGCGGGCCGCGGACGCCTCGTCGACCGTCAGCGTCCGGTCTCCCGCGCGGAAGCGCAGCGCGTAGGCGAGGGACTTGCGCCCCTCCCCCAGCTGCTCCGCGTTCTCGTAGACGTCGAACAGCCGGATGGACTCCAGCAGTTCGCCCGCGCCCTCGCGCAGCGCGGCCTCGACCTCACTGGCCGGGACGAACGCGTCGACGACCAGGGCGACGTCCTGCGTGGCGACCGGGAACGTGGAGATCCTCGGCGCCTGCGGGGTGTCGTCGCCGACCCGCTCCAGGGCGTCGAGGTCCAGCTCCATCGCGCAGGCACGCGCCGGCAGACCCAGGGTCTTCACGACCCGCGGGTGCAGCTCGCCGGCGTGGCCGATGACGCGCTCCTCGCCGTCCACGGTGACGAGCAGCTCGGCGCAGCGACCCGGGTGCCAGGGACCGTACTGGCCCTTGCGGATGCCCAGTTCGGCACCGGCCTCGCGGGCGACGGTCCGGGCGGCCTCGACCGCGTCGGCCCAGTCGGCCGGGCGGCCCTTGCCCCACCAGCCGGCCTGCTCGCGGGCGCCCGCGAGGACGACGGCGACATGGCGGGGCTGGTCGGGCAGCGCGGCGTCCAGCGCGGCGAGGTCCTCCTCGCTGGGGCGCCGGTCGACGGGCAGGTTGACGGCGACACGCTGCTCGTCGCGCGGCTGGAAGACCAGGCCCGTCTCGAAGAGGGCGAGGTCGTGGCTGCCCCGGCCGTCGTTGCGGCGCAGCGCGCCGAGCAGGCCCGGCAGCAGCGAGGTCCGCAGCGCGGGCTCCTCGTCGCTGAGCGGGTTGACCAGCTTGACCACCCGGCGGGCCGGGTCGTCGGCGTCCAGGCCGAGCTGGTCGAAGACCTGCTCGCTGACGAACGGGTAGTTCAGCGCCTCGACGTAGCCGGCACCGGCCAGCGCCCGGCCGACGCGGCGGTGCAGCCGCTGCCGTGCGGTCAGGCCACGGCCCGCGGGGGGACGGGGCAGCGTGGAGGGCAGGTTCTCGTAGCCCTCCAGGCGGATGACCTCTTCGGCCAGGTCGTTCGGGTCGGTGAGGTCGGGCCGCCAGGACGGCGCGGTGACGATCAGCTCGTCCTGCCCGTACACGTCGCAGCCGACCTCCTGGAGGCGGCGTACGACGGTCTCACGGCCGTACGTCACGCCCGCCACCTTGTCCGGGTGGTCGGCCGGCATGGAGATGGTGTGCGGCGCGGACGGGGCGCTGATCTCGGTGACGCCGGCCTCGGCGGTGCCGCCCGCGAGGAGCACGAGCAGGTCGACGGTGCGCTGGGCGGCGGCGGCCGCGGCCTGCGGGTCGACGCCGCGCTCGAAGCGGCGGGACGCCTCGGAGGACAGCTTGTGGCGGCGGGCGGTGCGCGCGACGGACACCTGGTCGAAGTGGGCGGCCTCGATGACCACGTCACTCGTCGCGTTGCCGCCGTTCTCGGCGGCACCGTGGTCGGCGATCTCCGTGTTGGCGCCGCCCATGACGCCCGCGAGGCCGATCGGGCCGCGGTCGTCGGTGATGACCAGGTCCTCGGCGTGCAGCTTCCGCTCGACGCCGTCGAGGGTGACGATCTTCTCGCCCTCCTCGGCCCGGCGCACGCCGATGGTGCCCTGGACCAGGCCGCGGTCGTAGGCGTGCAGGGGCTGGCCGAGCTCCATCATCACGTAGTTGGTGACGTCGACGGCGAGCGAGATCGGGCGCATGCCGACCTTCTGCAGGCGCCGCTGGAGCCAGATCGGGGAGCGGGCCTCGGGGCTGAGGCCGGTGACCGTGCGGGCGGTGAAGCGGTCGCAGCCCGTGGGGTCGGCGATCTTCACGGGGTAGCCGTAGGCGTTCGGACCGGGCACGTCGAGCAGGGCCGGGTCGCGCAGCGGCAGGCCGTAGGCGATCGCGGTCTCGCGGGCGACGCCGCGGATGGACAGGCAGTCGCCGCGGTTGGCGGTGACGGCGATGTCCAGGACCTCGTCGACCAGCTCCAGCAGCTCGATGGCGTCCCTGCCGACCTCGGTCTCCGGCGGCAGCACGATGATGCCGTGCGTGCCGTCGTCGCCCATGCCCAGCTCGTCGCTGGAGCAGATCATGCCGTGGGACGTCTTGCCGTACGTCTTGCGCGCGGAGATCGAGAAGCCGCCCGGCAGGGTGGCGCCGGGGAGGACCACGACGACCTTGTCGCCGACGGCGAAGTTGCGGGCGCCGCAGACGATCTCCTGGGGCTCACCGGTGCCGTTGGCCTGGCCGACGTCGACGGTGCAGAAGCGGATCGGCTTCTTGAAGCCCTCCAGCTCCTCGATGGTCAGCACCCGGCCGACGACGAGGGGGCCCTTGAGGTCGGCGCCCAGGTGCTCGACGGTCTCGACCTCGAGGCCGGCCGAAATCAGCTTGGCCTGCACGTCGCGGCCGGTCTCGGTGGCCGGCAGGTCGACGTACTCCCGCAGCCAAGAAAGCGGGACCCGCATCAGATCTCCATCCCGAACGGCCGGGTGAACCGGACGTCACCCTCGACCATGTCTCGCATGTCCTCGACGTTGTGGCGGAACATCAGCATCCGCTCGATGCCGAACCCGAAGGCGAAGCCGCTGTACTTCTCCGGGTCGACGCCGCAGGCGACGAGCACCCGCGGGTTGACCATGCCGCAGCCGCCGAGCTCGATCCAGCCTTCGCTGGAGCAGGTGCGGCAGGGCCGGTCGGGGTTGCCGACGGACGCGCCCTTGCAGACGTAGCAGAGCATGTCCATCTCGGCGGACGGCTCGGTGAAGGGGAAGAAGTTCGGCCGCAGCCGGGTCTTCATCTCCGCGCCGAACAGCGACTGGACCATGTGGTCCAGGGTGCCCTTGAGGTCCGCCATGGTCAGGCCCTCGTCGATGGCGAGCAGCTCGACCTGGTGGAAGACGGGGGTGTGCGTGGCGTCCAGCTCGTCGGTGCGGTACACGCGGCCGGGGCAGATCACGTAGACCGGCAGCTCGCGGGAGAGCGCCGAGCGGATCTGCACGGGCGAGGTGTGGGTGCGCAGCACGACGCCGGACTCGGTGCCGCCCTCGGGGCCCTCGACGAAGAACGTGTCGGCCTCGCCGCGGGCCGGGTGGTCCGGGCCGATGTTCAGGGCGTCGAAGTTGAACCACTCGGTCTCGGCCTCGGGGCCCTCGGCGACCTCGTAGCCCATGGCCACGAAGACGTCCTCGATGCGCTCGGAGAGCGTGGTGAGCGGGTGGCGGGCGCCGGCCGGCACGCGGTCGTAGGGCAGCGTGACGTCCACGGCCTCCTCGACCAGCACGCGGGCGTCGCGCTCGGCCTCCAGCTCGGTCTGGCGGGCGGCGAGGGCCTTGTTCACGGCGCCGCGGGCCATGCCGACGCGCTTGCCGGCCTCGGCCTTGGCGTGCGGGGGCAGGGCGCCGATCTCGCGGTTGGCCAGCGACAGCGGGGAGGTGCCGCCGGTGTGGGCGACCTTGGCCTCCTGGAGCGCGTCGAGGGAGTCCGCGGCGGCGAAGGCGGCGAGCGCCTCGTCCCGCATGCGCTCGATCTCTTCCGGTTTCAACGCCTCGACCTCGACAGGGTCGTACGACTTATTCGGTGCCGACATCTCTTCCCGTGCTTCCGATTGGCTGGCTGGTGGTCCCCGTCACCGGCTCGTGGACGAAGCGTCTCGTTCTGGGCGTCTCCGTCTGCGGGACACAAAGGTGCCAAAGGCCGAGTCTAACGGGGTGGAGAAAGGCGAATGCGCCCGTGGGGGTCCCGGACCGTCTCAGGTGAGATACGCGGGAGCCGACACGGGCAACGTAAATCGGAACTCGGCGCCGCCGCCGGGGGCGCGGCCGACCGTGATGGTGCCGCCGTGGGCCTCGACGATGCCCTTGACGATGTAGAGCCCGAGGCCGGTGCCACCGCGCTTGCTGCCCCGCCAGAAGCGGGTGAAGACGCGGTTCATGGACTCCTCCGGGATGCCGGGCCCCTCGTCGCTCACCGTGACCGACGTGCCGGCGTCCTCCTCCTCACGGGGGGACGCCGCGGGCGTGATGTCAATGGTGACCGTTCCCTCGCCGTGCCGCACGGCATTTTCGATGAGGTTGCTGAGCACCTGGTCGATCTTGTCGGGGTCGGCCCACAGATCGGGCAGCGGCTGCTCGAGGCGCAGCAGGAAGCGGTCGGCGGGCTGTCCGGCGGCGACGTAGGCCTGGATGTGGCGGCCGACGGCGGCACCGATGTCGACGGGCTGGCGCCGGACCTCGAGCCGTCCGGAGTCGATCCGGGAGATGTCCAGCAGCTCGGCGATGAGCCGGGTGACGCGGTCGGCGTCGGCGTCGACGGTCTCCAGCATCAGCCGCTTCTGGTCGTCGGTGAACCGCTCCCACTTGGCCAGCAGCGTCGCCGTGAAGCCCTTGACGGAGGTGAGCGGGGAGCGCAGTTCGTGGGCGACGGTGGCGATCAGCTCGGCGTGGCTGCGCTCGGTGCGGCGGCGGGCCTCGGTGTCGCGCAGGGTGACGACGACGCGGTGGACGGGGCCGGTGCGCTCGGTGCGGACGTAGCGGGCGGAGACGAGGACCTCGCGGCCGCCGGGGAGCAGCAGGTTGCGCTCCGGCTGGCCGACGCGGATGGCGAGCCCGCCGTAGGGATCGGTCAGCTGCCACCAGCGCCGCCCGTCGAGGTCCTCCAGGGGCAGGGCCTGGTCGAGGCGCTGTCCGAGGGCGTGTGCCGCGGGGACGGCGGTGATGCGGGCCGCGGCCGCGTTGAAGCAGATCACCCGCCCGTGCTCGTCCGCGACGACGAGGCCGTCGGGCAGCTCGTCGGGGTCGATGCCGAGGTCGGTGAGGTCCCCGGGCCGGCGCGGCGCGGGAGGGCGCCCCGTCCGGTGTGCCCCCGGTGCGCTGCTCGTGCCGACGCTCATCCCCGTGCCCCACCTCTCTGGCTGGTCTGGGGTCCCCGAGCTGGTCACCCTACTAGGTGGCGGTGACGGAGCGGCACCCTCCGGCGGCGCGCTGTGCACGCGCGGACGCGTAGAGACATACGGCCGCGGCGGTGGCGAGGTTCAGACTCTCGGCCTTCCCGTGGATCGGGACGCGGACGACGGCGTCGGCGAGGGCGCGGGTCTCCTCCGGCAGTCCCCAGGCCTCGTTGCCGAAGACCCAGGCGGTGGGCCCGCCCATGGTGCCGGCGTCCAGCTCGGCGTCCAGGTCGTCCTCGCCCGCGCCGTCGGCGGCCAGGACCCGCACGCCGGCGTCGCGCAGCTCGGCCACGGCCCGCTCCACGGGGACGCCGACGGCGACCGGCAGGTGGAACAGGGAACCGACGGAGGCGCGTACGGCCTTCGGGTTGTACAGGTCGACGGAGGCGTCGGTGAGGACGACGGCCTCGGCGCCGGCGGCGTCGGCGCAGCGCAGCACGGTGCCGGCGTTGCCGGGGTCCCGGACGTGCGCGAGGACGGCGACGAGCTTGGGGCGGGCGGCGAGGATCTCGTCGAAGGGGGTGTCCACGAACCGGCACACCCCGACCAGGCCCTGGGGGGTGACGGTGGTGGAGATGTCCTCGATCACCGCGTCGGCGGCGAGGTGGACCCGGGCGCCGGCGTCACGTGCGGCGCCGATGATGTCGGCGTACCGCTCGGCGGCCTCGACGGTGGCGAACACCTCGGTCAGGGTGTCCCCGTACCCGGCGGCCTCCCGCACGGCCTGCGGCCCCTCGGCCAGGAACAGCCGCTCCTTCCCCCGGAAGTTCCGCTTGCCCAGCCGCCGGGCGGCGGCGACACGGGGGGAACGGGGGGAGATCAACTCAGGGGCGGCGGGGCGCACTCTTCTCACCTTCACATTGCATCGACGCGGGCTGCAGCGCCCCGTCAGGGGCGCGGGGCGGTGTCAATATGCGGCTCCGCCACGTGGGCGCGACCAGCCACGACGGACCCGCACCCGACCGGACGACCGGCAATCGAAGGACCCGCAGGCTCGAAGCCTGCGGGTCCTTCGAGATCGGCTCAAAGCCGGCGCAGCGTCACGCGGCCTTCGGCGCGTTGACGTCGCTCGGCAGCGCCTTCTGGGCGACCTCGACCAGCGCGGCGAACGCGCCCGCGTCGTTGACGGCCAGCTCGGCGAGGATCTTGCGGTCCACCTCGACGTTGGCGGCCTTCAGACCCTGGATGAAGCGGTTGTACGTGATGCCGTTGGCGCGGGCAGCGGCGTTGATGCGCTGGATCCACAGCTGGCGGAAGTCACCCTTGCGCTTCTTGCGGTCGTTGTAGTTGTAGACCAGCGAGTGGGTGACCTGCTCCTTGGCCTTGCGGTACAGGCGCGAACGCTGACCGCGGTAGCCGGAGGCCTGCTCGAGGATCGCCCGGCGCTTCTTGTGGGCGTTGACTGCCCGCTTGACGCGTGCCACTTGTTAACTCCTTGTAGCGGGGCCGCGGTGGTCCTCACGCGGCCCGGTATCGATTGGGTCCCGGTCCTGACGTACGGCGCTCAGCGGCGCCCGTACGTCACTTGCCGAGAAGCTTCTTGATCTTCGCGGCGTCGCCCGGGGCCATCTCGGCGTTGCCGGTGAGGCGACGCGTCACGCGGGACGACTTGTGCTCGAGCAGGTGGCGCTTGCCGGCGCGCTCACGGAGCACCTTGCCGGAGCCGGTGATCTTGAAGCGCTTGCTGGCACCGCTGTGCGACTTGTTCTTCGGCATAGCGCCGTTATCTCCTCGTCGGTGGCGCTCCGATGCCCGGTCGTGAAAACCGGGCACGGTGGAGCGTCGCTCTTGTATCGGTTACGTCCTGGGGACTTGCGTCCCCCGGGATCACGCCTCGGCGGAAGCCTCGGCAGGAGCCTCGGACGGGGCCTCGGCGTTGGCGGCGTCGGGGTCCGCGGCGTTCATCGAGCGGCCGGGATTGGCCTTCGCTTCGGCCTTGCGGGCTTCCTGTGCCTGGCGAGCCTCGGCCATCGCCTCGGTCTTCTTCTTGTGCGGACCGAGGACCATGATCATGTTTCGGCCGTCCTGCTTCGGGTTCGACTCCACGAAGCCGAGGTCCTGGACGTCCTCCGCGAGACGCTGCAGCAGTCGGTAGCCGAGTTCCGGCCGGGACTGCTCGCGACCACGGAACATGATCGTGATCTTGACCTTGTCGCCCTGCTTGAGGAACCGGACGACGTGACCCTTCTTGGTGTCATAGTCGTGCGGGTCGATCTTCGGCCGGAGCTTCATCTCCTTGATGACCGTGTGCGCCTGGTTCTTGCGCGCCTCACGGGCCTTCATGGCCGACTCGTACTTGAACTTCCCGTAGTCCATGAGCTTGCACACGGGCGGACGGGCGTTCGCCGCGACCTCGACGAGATCGAGGTCGTACTCCTGCGCAAGCTCCAGGGCCTTGGCAAGCGGGACAATCCCGACCTGCTCGCCGCTGGGACCGACAAGTCGCACCTCGGGAACGCGAATCCGGTCGTTGATGCGGGGCTCGGCGCTGATGGATCCTCCTCGGTAGCACCACGCGACGGTCTGGCGGACAGCCGCGTAACGTCTGTGTTCGTTAGACCTAACCGAGCCGGCGCACAAAAAATGCCCCGGACGATCACAGGCGGGGCTCCTCGAACTGCTACCGGAGCACCGCCGCGATGACCGCGGGGCGCGATTTCGGGCCGGTCGCCGCCGCGAGGACGGGACCGCCTGACCGGAGACCCGCCGTCCCGGGGGACGGTCAGGTGGGAGTTCGAAAGCCTCCACTTGTGGGCCGGGCCCGCTGCCGTGAGGCGTGCTTGTCCGACCGGTCGTTACACAAGGTTAGCAGCTCGGCAGGGGAAGGGCTAACCGAGACCGAGTGGGGCGCCGGCCGCTCCTGCGCCTATCGTGAGCGGCATGAGTGAGACCCCTCCTGAGACGCCCGACTTCGACGCCATGGCCCGCGACATCGCGGAGGTTCCCGCGGTCGAGGTGATCGTGACGGTCGCCGTCAACCTGATGAGCGCCGCCGCCGTGAAGCTCGGACTGACCGAGGAGGGCGACGCCCACAAGGACCTGGACGAGGCGCGCAAGCTGGTGCACGCGCTGGCCGGTCTGCTGGACGCGAGCACGACCGAGATCAGCTCGTTCCACGCGGCGCCGCTGCGCGACGGGCTGAAGTCGCTCCAGCTGGCGTTCCGCGAGGCGTCGCTGGTGCCGGACGAGCCGGGCCAGGGTCCGGGCGAGAAGTACACCGGCGCCGTCTACGGCTGACCTATCCGCGTACGTACAAGGGCTCGCCCGGAGGCGTCGCCCCGGCCGGCAGCAGTGCCAGGTCGAGGCCGCGCACCAGGCGGGCCCTCAGTGTCTCGTCGGCGGCCAGCCGCCCGGCGACGGCGCGGGCGGCCTCGGCCGGGGCCGCGGCGGGGTCCAGCACGAGCACCAGGGTGCCGTCGGCCTGCCCCGGCCCGAGGTGGGCGCGGAGTACGGCGGGCTCGGCGGCCACGGCGCCGCGTACGGCCTCCACGACCGCCGGGTCGGCGAGCGGATCGGTCGTCGTGCGCCCCTCGGCCAGCGCCAGCAGGGCCGCCCCGGTCAGCTCGAACGGCACCGGTCCTGCCATGTCCAGCACGACCGTGTCCGCCTTCTCGTGGGCGGCGGCCTGCAGGGCCTGATGCAGGGGTACGGCGACGGGTCGGGCCTCGGGGTCCCAGCGGGCGAGCGAGTCGGTGGAGGTGAAGGCGGGCAGGGCGGTGCGGTCGCCGGCCTTGAGGGTCGGTACGGCCATGTCGCTGGTCTTCTCGCGGCGCAGCCCGTTCTCGTCCTCCTCCACCTCGCCGAGAACGGCCACGACGGGCACGAGCAGCCGGGCGCCCTCGAGCGCCTCCAGCACGGGTGCCAGGGCGGTGCGGTCCTCGGCCCAGGCGGCGAGCGCCGCGCTCAGCCGGGGGTCGGCGGAGCCGTCGTCGTCGGAGAAGCCGGAGTCGGGAATGTTCTTGTTCGCCACGGTCCCCGACCCTATCGGGGGGTGGACGGCGCTCCTCACCGGCCTCTCACGGATCTCTGAGCCGCGTTTCACCTCCGTCCCACGGTGCGCACAGCCACCGCCCCGAGCATCGCGGGCATGGAGTCCCCCAGAGCCCGGCGGCGCCGTCGCGCCCGCCCGCCCCGGCGCCGTGCCCTGTTGTCCGCCGCCCTCGCCACGATCGCCGTGGCGGGCGTCACCGCCGCCGGGACGGTGTACGTGACGGCGCGGGCGCACCCGGGCGCGGGCGCCGTATCGTCGGCGGCCTCGGCGAGCGCGGACGGGGAGGCACCGGTGGAGAGCGCGACGGAGGCGGCCGTGGACCGGGACGCGCTGCTCGCGGCGGCGATGGAGGCGGTCCCCGTGGCGGACGGCGCGGAGGTGTCGGTGGCGGTGCTCGACCCGGAGTCCGGGGCCGGCGCCACGTACGGCGCGGGGGTCTTCGACACCGCGAGCATCGTCAAGGTCGACATCCTGGCGGCGCTGCTGCTGCGGGCGCAGGACGCGGGACGGACCCTGACCGCCGAGGAGAAGGCGTACGCCGTCGACATGATCGAGAACAGCGACAACGACGCGGCGACGGCGCTGTGGCAGGCGATCGGGGCGGCGCAGGGGCTCGACGCCGCCAACGAGCGCTTCGGTCTCAGCGCCACCGAGGGCGGCGACGGGCCGCTGTGGGGGCTGACGCGGACGACGGCCGCCGACCAGATCGCGCTGCTGGGGCAGGTGTTCGGGGCGGAGGGCTCCGCGCTGAGCGAGGCCTCCCGGGCGTATCTGCGGGAGCTGATGGGGCGGATCGCCGACGACCAGCGGTGGGGGGTGTCGGCGGCGGCCGACGGCACGAGCGGTGCGTGGGCGCTGAAGAACGGCTGGCTGCGGCGCAGCACCACCGGGCTGTGGGTGGTCAACAGCATCGGGCGGGTGACGTCCGGCGGCCACGACCGGCTGGTGGCGGTGCTCTCGCGAGGCAGCGCGACCCAGGCGGCGGGGGTCTCGCTCACCGAGGCGGTGGCGCGGGCGGCGGTGTCGGTGTTCGCCGGCGCCGACGACGGGCGGGCGGCGGGCGGGGACGGCGCGGCCGGGGATCAGAAGTCGTCGTAGCGTTCGCGGCGCCCGCGCCACAGGACCACGGAGGCGACGATCAGGACGCCGCCCGCGCTGCCGGCCAGCGGAGCCGCCCAGACCGAGGTGCCGTCGTGGGAGGCGGGGGCGTCCGGTCCCGAGCCGAAGTACTTCTCGCCGTAGGCCGCCGGGTCCGGCCCTCGCGGCTTCAGACGTCCGGCGGCCTCGATGGCGGCGGCGGGGTCGATGAAGCCGAAGCCCCGGGAGTCGTCGCGCCCGTCGGCGGGGGCGTTGCGGGCCGTGTCCTCCAGGAGCTTCTTGACCTGGGCCGGAGTGAGGTCCGGGTGGGCCGACTTGACCAGCGCGGCGGCGCCGGAGACGAAGGCGGAGGCGGCGCTGGTGCCCCAGCCCTCGTAGTAGCGGTGGTCCGGGTCGGCGATGATCACGTCGACGCCGGGGGCGCTGACCGTGGCGTACCAGCGGCGGGTGGAGAAGGAGGCGCGGGTGCCGAAGCGGTCGACGGCGGTCGCGGCGATGACGCCCGGGTAGGCGGCCGGGTAGGAGATGTGGTCGCCCTTCTCGCCGCCGTTGCCGGCCGAGGCGACGACGATCACGCCCTTCTTCAGGGCGTACTGGATGGCCTCGTCCTCGGCGGGTTCGGGGTGGGCGGAGGCTGAGTCGTCGCCGAGGGAGAGGTTGATGATGTCGGCGCCGTGGTCGGCGGCCCAGCGGATGCCCTCGGCGAGCGCGTTGCCGCGGGTCTCGCGGGCCTTGGCGCGGGAGGGGTCGCCGTCCTCGAGGATCACGCGGACGGGGAGGATCCTGGCCTCGGGCGCGATGCCCATGACGCCCTCGGTGTCGCCGGGGCCGTGGCCGTGACCGGCGATGATCCCGGCCATGGCGGTGCCGTGCCGGGCCCAGGCGCGGTCGCCCTCGCTCGCGCCGAAGCCGACCAGGTCGGTGCCGGTGAGGACGTTGCCGGCCAGGTCGGGGTGGTCGGCCTCGACGCCGGTGTCCAGGACGGCGACGGTGACGCCCGCGCCCTTGGTGGTGCGCCACGCCTCGTCGGTGTGCATGGCGTCGAGGGCCCACTGCCTGGCGCGGATGCCGTCGGCGTGCGCGGCGGGCGCCGGGACGAGGACGAGCGCGGCGGCGAGCAGGACGCTCAGGGCGCCGCCGGTCCGGCGGATGCTGGCGGTCTTCACGAGGGCTGCTCCGTGGCGGGGCCGACGTTCTTGCGCAGGGCGCGTTCGACGCGGTCGGCGAGACCCTGTGCCTCGTGACCGAGGCCGGCCTGGGCCGGGGCGGAGGTGGCGCCGGACTCCATGGCCTCCTCCGCGGGCTCGGGCCGGTCGACGGTGCGGCCGTCGGCCCAGCCGGAGACGGCGTAGACGACGACGGGGGCGTCGGTGAGGACGGAGACGGTCCACGAGGCGCGCCCGTCCGCGCCGAAGCCGGCGGCGACGGTGTCCTCGGCGGCGTACGGGAGCGGCACGAGGTCGGCGCGCCGGGCCAGGCCCTCTTTCTCGAACCGGCTCGCCAGCGAGGTCATGGCGGCGGCGTCGGCCTTGGTGAAGAGCAGGCCGACGGTGGTGACGTAGCTCTGGGTGGCGTCGGTGTAGGTGGCGCGCAGCAGGCGTGCGCAGCCGGCCGGGGCGAGGGCCTTGCCCAGCAGCGGGTCGAAGGCGCCCGCGCAGCCCCTGTCCGGGGCCACGGCGACGCGGGTCCAGGTGCGGTCGGCGCCGCCGGGACCGGCGCCCTGCCCCTGCACGGTGGGCGGGAAGAGCTGGTCGACCGGGACGCTGTGCCACAGGTCCCCGGCCGCGGTGAAGGCGCTGCGCGCGTCGGCGTCGCCGGAGTCCCCGGCGAGCCAGCTGCCGGTGACGGCGCCGGTGACGAGGCCGGCCCCGAGCACCAGGCAGACGGCCGCGGCGACGGCCTGGGGCCGCAGGCGTCCGCCGAGCGGGCGCGGCCGGGCGAGCTCGTCGTACCCCTCGGGCTCGGCGAACGACACGCGGGGCCGCGGCCCGGCACCGGGCACGGAAGGGGCGCTCCACGACAGGGCCGGGTCGGGGGCGTGCGGTTCGGGCGCGGAGCGCGGTGCGGGCTGCGCCGGGATCGGACGCAGGCGCGTGGTCGTCTCCGACGGGGTTTCCGCGGGGGCGGCGGCGGGACGGCGTTCCGGCGGTACGTCGCGCCCTCGCGGCGCTTCGGCGGCGGCACCGTCGCGCCCGACGGTCGGCGGGGCGTCCGGGAAGCGGGCGGTGGCACGCGGCGGCGGAGGCGTGGAGGCGGCACCAGGCGGGCCGGCGGGCCCCGGCCGGGTGGAGGACCGCCGGTCGGCACCGCCCGGCGCCTGCGGCGGACGCCGCGGCGCGACGGGCCGGGCCGGCGTGCCCGCGTCGTCCTGGGCGCCGGGGGGCGTCGGCTCGCCGCCGGACGGCACGGTGACCGGGCGCGGTGGCGTCCCCGGGCGGCGCGGGGCCTCGGGGCCCGCCGACGTGGCGTCGGGGGCCGCCGGCGCGCCCGGACGGCGAAGTGGGCCCCCGGTCGGCGGGGTGCCGGGGCGGGGTGATGCGGCCTCGGAGGCCGGCGCGCTCGGACGGCGAAGAGAGCCCGCGGCCGGCGGGGTGCTGGGACGGGGTGATGCGCCTCCGGGAGCATGCGCGCCCGGACGGCGAAGAGAGCCCCCGGTCGGCGGGGTGCCGGGGCGGGGTGATGCGGCCTCGGGGGCCGGTGCGCTCGGGTGGTGGGGAGGGCCGGCGGGCGGGGGTGTGGCGGGGCGGGGCGGAGGGAGGGGGTGGGGGGCCTCGGGCGGTGTCGCGTCGCCGGCGGGTGGGGCCGAGGGACGTGGGGGGAGGGAGGCGCGGCGCGCTTCCGTGCTCATGCACCCCCCGTTTCCTCGGGCCCGGGCCGGTGGTCCGGCGCGGGCCGGCGTTCTCCTGCCCGGGCCCGGAGCGGACTGGCCGTCCCGGGCACGCATACCCGCACGGGCGGACCGCCATCCCGGCGCGGACCCGGGGTCCTGCCGCCCGGGCCGTTCCACCGTGCGTGCGCGTCACTCTACGGCGTGCCCCCGCCCGGAGGGGAACCAGTCCGCGGGCCCGTGGCATTGGCCCGGAACGTCCCCCTACCCTGCGGTAATCCCGTCTGGCAGGCTTCGTTCATGACTGCGCGCGCCGCCGACCGGGCCCGTTACGACCGGGCCACCGCCCATCTGGACGCCCCCGTGGCGATCGTGGACCTGGAGGCTTTCGACGCCAACGCGGACGATCTGGTCCGCCGGGCCGGCGGGAAGCCGATCCGCGTCGCCAGCAAGTCCGTCCGCTGCCGTGCCCTGCTCGAACGCGTCCTGGCGAAGGACGGTTTCGCGGGGATCATGTCCTTCACGCTGGCCGAGTCCCTGTGGCTGGCACGCTCCGGGTTCGAGGACGTGCTGCTCGCCTATCCGTCCGCGGACCGCGCCGGGTACGCGGAGCTGACCGCCGACCCCAAGCTGGCCTCCGCCGTGACCGTGATGGTCGACGACCCGGCACAGCTGGGGTTCATCGACGCGGCCCGGGACGGCGGCCGCGAAGTGGTGCGGGTCTGTCTGGAGTTGGACACCTCGCTGCGACTGCTCGGCGGGCGGGTGCGCGTGGGGGCGCGGCGGTCGCCGCTGCACTCCCCCGCGCAAGTCGCCGACCTGGCACGGGCGGTGGCCCGGCGACCGGGGTTCCAGGTCGTCGGCGTCATGGCGTACGAGGGTCATGTCGCCGGCGTCGGGGACGCGGTGGCGGGACGGCCGCTGCGGTCCCGGGCGGTACGGCTGATGCAGGCCGCGGCCCGCCGCGAACTCGCCGAGCGGCGCGCCGCGGTGGTGCGGGCGGTGCGGGCCGTGGTGCCGGACCTGGAGTTCGTCAACGGTGGGGGCACGGGCAGCGTGCAGCACACCGCCGCGGAGGACGCGGTCACCGAGATCGCCGCCGGGTCCGGGCTGTACGTGCCGCGGCTGTTCGACAACTACACGTCGTTCAGCGGGCGTCCGGCGGCCCTGTTCGCCCAGCCCGTGGTGCGGCGCCCCGGGGTCGGGGTGGTGACCGTGCTCGGCGGCGGCTATCCGGCCTCCGGCGCGGCCGGCGCCGACCGGCTCCCGGTGCCGTATCTGCCCGAGGGGCTGCGCTACGACCCCCAGGAGGGCGCCGGCGAGGTGCAGACGCCGCTGCTGGGCTCTCCCGCGGACGACCTGCTGATCGGCGACAAGGTGTGGTTCCGGCACGCCAAGGCCGGTGAGCTGTGCGAGCGGTTCGACACCCTGCACCTGGTGGAGGGGGACGCGGTGACGGCGACGGTGCCGACGTACCGGGGCGAGGGGCGCACCTACCTGTAGGTCAGGCCGAGGGGCCGATGCTGCTGCCCACGCCGCCGCCCGTGGCCGCGTCGCCGACGGGCCTGATGCCGTCGGTGATCCTGTCCATGTCGGCGAGCGGCGGCCCGTCCTCGCCGGCGTCGAAGACGTAGCGGACGAGGATCGGGGACTCGGTGCCGACGGTGGACGGGAACACCAGCGACTGCACGTAGCCGCCGGGGCCCTTGGCCGTCGTCACCCGCCAGCGCACGTAGTACCCGGCGCGTCCGGCGACGGCGACCGGCCCGGATCCGACGACCTCGTGGGACTCGACGCCCCCGAACGGCTTGCCGCCGACCGTGTCGCGGTCGTAGGCGTCGTCGGCCGCGTCCTCGATGTCCTGTTCGGCGAGGACCTTCGGGGAGCTCTCGGCGTTCGCGGTGACCGTACGGGAGATGACGAGGCCGTGCCGGCACACGCCGCCGTCGCCGGGGCAGTCGTAGGTGCCGTCCGTGGTCATCATGACGTCGTCCTCGGGGACGTACTGCGGGCGCACCCAGCCGTCCGGCAGCGGGAAGGTGATGCCGTTGAGCTGGTCCTCGACGACGGCGGGGTCGTCCGGGGAGGGCTCGGAGGGGGTGGGTGAGGGGGTCGGCGACGCGGTCCGCGGTGCGGGGGCCGTGGAGGTCGCCGCGGTCGGCAGGGTCCGGGCCCCCGTGCCGGTGTCGTCCTCGCCGAGGAGGACGACGCCCGTGGCGATCGCCGCGACGAGGACCGCCGCGGCGGCGGTGAGGGCCGCGGCCTTCGCGCGCCGGTTCCCCGGCCGCCGCTGTCCCGGGCCGCCCGTGGCCGGCGGCACGGTCGGTGGCTCCGCGGGCTGCGGCACGGGCGCTCCGAAGCCCTCGGGCGCGCGCCGGTGTTCGGTCCAGGCCGTGCCGTCCCACCAGCGTTCCCGGTGCGGGGCCGACGGGTCGCGGTACCAGCCGGGCGGAGGCGTCATGCTCATCCCGGCACTGTAGGACGCCGCGTGCGGCGATCTACAGCGGTGTGACGTACGCCCCGGAGATCCCGCCGTCCACCAGGAAGTCGGTGGCGTTGACGAAGGAGGAGTCGTCGCTGGCCAGGAACGCGACGGCGGCGGCGATCTCCTCTGCCTCGGCGAAGCGCCCGACCGGGATGTGCACGAGCCGGCGCGCGGCCCGCTCCGGGTCCTTGGCGAACAGCTCCTGGAGCAGCGGGGTGTTGACCGGGCCGGGGCACAGGGCGTTGACCCGGATGCCCTCCCGGGCGAACTGCACGCCCAGCTCCCGGGACATGGCGAGGACGCCGCCCTTGGAGGCCGTGTACGAGATCTGGCTGGTGGCGGCGCCCATCCGGGCGACGAAGGACGCGGTGTTGATGATCGAGCCCCTGCCCTGGCGCCGCATGTAGGGGATGGCGGCCTTGCAGCACAGGTAGACGGAGGTGAGGTTGACCTCCTGGACGCGCTTCCAGGCCTCCAGGCCGGTCTCCAGGATGGAGTCGTCGTCGGGCGGGGAGATGCCCGCGTTGTTGAAGGCGACGTCGACGCTGCCGTAGGTGTCGTAGGCCGCCCTGAACAGCGCCTCGACCTGCTCGGGGTCGGTGACGTCGGCCTTGACGAAGATGCCGCCGCTCTCCTCGGCCGCCGCCTTGCCCCGGGTCTCGTCCACGTCCCCGCAGACGACGTGCGCGCCCTCGGAGGCGAGCCGGCGGGCGGAGGCGAGGCCGATGCCGCTGCCGGCTCCGGTGACGACGGCGGTACGGCCGGCCAGGCGGCGGCAGATGATCTCCTCGGTCGCTTCGCTCACTGTGCGGGGCCCTCCGTGCTCGACGGGACGTTGCTGAGGAAGACGTTCTTGGTCTCGGTGAAGGCGGTCAGCGCGTCCGGGCCCAGCTCGCGGCCCAGTCCGGACTGTTTGAACCCGCCGAACGGCGTCCAGTAGCGGACGCTGGAGTGGGAGTTGACGGACAGGTTCCCGGCGCGCACGGCGCCCGACACGCGCAGGGCGCGGCCGACGTCCCGGGTCCAGACCGAGCCGGAGAGGCCGTAGTCGGTGGCGTTGGCCAGGCGGATCGCGTCGGCCTCGTCGTCGAAGGGCAGGACGACGGCGACGGGCCCGAAGACCTCCTCGACGGCCACGCGGGCGTGCGGGTCGACGCCGGTGAGGACGGTGGGCGGGAACCAGAAGCCGGGGACGCCCTCGGGTGCCTTGCCGCGGATGCCGTCCGCGTCGTCGGGGACGCAGGAGCGGACGCGGTCCAGCTGGGCCCGGGAGATCAGCGGGCCCATGTCGGTGCTCTCGTCGGCCGGGTCGCCCACGCGGACGGACTCGATCGCGGGGGCGAGCAGGCCGAGGAAGCGGTCGAGGACGCCGCGTTGGACGAGGATGCGGGTGCGGGCGCAGCAGTCCTGGCCCGCGTTGTCGAGGAAGGACATGGGGGCGGCGGCCGCGGCGGCCTCCAGGTCGGCGTCGGCGAAGACGATGTTGGGGCTCTTTCCGCCGAGTTCGAGGGTGACGGGCTTGAGGAGTGCCGCGCCCTTGGCCGCCACCTGACGGCCCACGGCCGTCGACCCGGTGAAGACGATCTTCGCCACGCCCGGGTGCTCGACCAGCGCGTCGCCCGCGACGGGCCCGTGGCCCGGCAGCACCTGGAACAGGCCCTCCGGCAGTCCGGCCTCCAGGGCCAGTTCGGCCAGGCGCAGAGCGGTCAGCGGGGTCGTCTCGGCGGGCTTGAGGAGGACAGCGTTGCCGGCCGCGAGCGCGGGGGCCGTGCCCCAGGCGGCGATCGGCATCGGGAAGTTCCAGGGCGCGATGACGCCGACGACGCCGAGCGGTTCGAGGAGGGTCACGTCGAGCCCCCCGGCGACCGGGATCTGCCGTCCGGTGAGCCGCTCCACTCCCCCGGCGGCGTAGTCGAGCAGGTCGCGCACGTTGCCCGCCTCCCAGCGGGCGTTGCCGACGGTGTGCCCGGCCTCCCGGACCTCCAGCCGGGCCAGCTCCTCCAGACGGCCGTCCACGGCGGCGGCGAAGCGGCGCAGCAGCCGGGCCCGGTCGCCCGGCGCGAGGGCGGCCCAGGCCGTCTGGGCCCGGGCGGCCCGTACGACGGCGGCGTCCACGTCGGCGGCGGAGGCGGCGGGGACGGTCGCGAGGACCTCTTCGGTGGCGGGGTTCAGTACGCGGAGCTCGTCGGACAACGGGGACCTCACAGGCGTTCGAAGGAGCGGCGCAGCTCCCAGTCCGTGACCGCGGCGTCGAAGGCGTCCAGTTCGACGCGCGCCATGTTGCGGTAGTGGGCGACGACCTCGTCGCCGAAGGCGGCGTGGGCGATGGCGCTGTTCTCCCACAGCTCGGCGGCCTCGCGCAGGGTGGTCGGGACGTGCGCGAAGTCGGCGGCGTAGGCGTTGCCCGGGCAGGGCTCGGGCAGCTCCAGGCGCTGTTCGACGCCGTGCAGACCGGCCGCGACCATGCCGGCCACCGCGAGGTACGGGTTGACGTCACCGCCGGGGAGCCGGTTCTCGAAGCGCAGGGAGCGGCCGTGGCCGACGACGCGCAGGGCGCAGGTGCGGTTGTCGTGGCCCCAGGCGACTGCGGTCGGGGCGAAGGAGCCGGGCTGGAAGCGCTTGTAGCTGTTGATGTTGGGGGCGTAGAGGAGCGAGAACTCCCGGAGCGCCGCGAGCTGTCCGGCGAGGAAGTGCCGCATGACCTCGGACATGCCGCCGTCGCGGTCGCCGGGCATGACGCTGTTCCCGTCGGCGTCCGCGAGGGAGAGGTGGATGTGGCAGGAGTTGCCCTCGCGCTCGTTGTACTTGGCCATGAAGGTGAGCGACATGCCCTCCTGGGCGGCGATCTCCTTCGCGCCGGTCTTGTAGACGGCGTGCTGGTCGCACGTCACGAGGGCCTCGTCGTAGCGGAAGGCGATCTCGTGCTGGCCGGGGTTGCACTCGCCCTTGGCGGACTCCACGGTGAGGCCGGCGCCGGCCATCTCGTTGCGGATACGGCGCAGCAGGGGCTCGATGCGGCCGGTGCCGAGCACCGAGTAGTCGATGTTGTACTGGTTGGCCGGGGTCAGTGCGCGGTAGTTCGCGTCCCAGGCCTGTTCGTAGGTGTCGCGGAAGACGATGAACTCCAGCTCCGTGCCGGCCCGGGCGGTCCAGCCGTGTCCGGCCAGGCGGTCCAGCTGGCGGCGCAGGATCTGGCGGGGCGCGGCGAGCACCGGGGAGCCGTCGTCCCAGGCGAGGTCGGCGACGACCAGGGCCGTGCCCTCGTTCCAGGGCAGGCGGCGCAGGGTGTTCAGGTCGGGGTGCAGGGCGAAGTCGCCGTAGCCGCGGTCCCAGGAGGACATCGCGTATCCGTCGACGGTGTTCATGTCGGTGTCGACGGCGAGGAGGTAGTTGCAGCCCTCCGTGCCGTGGTCGAGGACCTCGTCCAGGAAGAACCGCGCGGCGAACCGCTTGCCCTGCAGGCGTCCCTGCATGTCGGGGAAGGCCAGGACGACGGTGTCGATCTCGCCGCCCGCGACCAGGGCGTGCAGTTCCTCGACCCCGAGCGGGGGTGTGCGGTCTGCCACGGAGGGGCCTCCTTCCGACCGGGACCCATAAGGTATTGCTGGGAACCATTGGTTGGGAAGGGGGCGCGGCCGTATGCCGGAGGGGAACGGGGGGAGCGTGCCGGACCGGCTCACGCCGGTGCTGCGCCCGGTGCGGGCCGGCAACGGCTTCGAGGAGGCGCTGGAGCAGATCCTCCAGGTGGTCCGGCTGGGCCTGGTGCCGGAGGGCGGGCGGCTGCCGGCCGAGCGGGATCTGGCCGAGCGGCTGGGGGTCAGCCGGGTGACGCTGCGCGAGGTCCTGAAGGTGCTCCAGGACCAGGGGCTGCTGGAGTCCCGGCGCGGACGGTACGGCGGCACGTTCGTGCTGCCCCGCCCGGACGCCGGCGGCGAGGACGAGTTGCGGCGCCGGATCGCCGGGGTCGACCTGGAGGACGTGCTGCGCTTCCGGGAGGTGCTGGAGGTGGGGGCGGCCGGGCTGTGCGCGGCGCACGGGCTGACGGACGGGCGCGCGGCGCGGCTGCGGGCGGCGCTGGACGCCACGCACGAGGCGCCGCTGGCGGAGTACCGGCGGCTGGACACGATGCTGCACCTGGCCCTCGCGGAGCTGTGCGGCTCGCCGACGCTGACCGCGCAGTACGCGGCCGTCCGGGCGAGCGTGAACGGTCTGCTGGACTGCATCCCGCTGCTGGTGCGCAACCTGGAGCACTCCCAGCGGCAGCACACCGCGCTGGTGGAGGCGGTGCTCGACGGGGACGCGGACGGGGCGCGGGAGATCATGCGGGAGCACTGCGCGGGGACGGCCGCGCTGCTGCGCGGGTTCCTGGCGTGAGGGTCCGCTCCGCGGGGTGTCGCGGGATCGGTCGGGTCTGCAAAGGTACGGAGACGGTCCATTACCGGGAGGTCGGATGGGCGACAGGCCGCTGATCGGCGTCAGCACGTATCTGGAGTCCGCGGCGCGCTGGGGCGTGTGGGAGCTGGAGGCGGCGCTGCTGCCCGCCGGGTATCCGCGGCTCGTGCAGCGGGCGGGCGGGCTGGCCGCCATGCTCCCGCCGGACGCGCCGGAGCACGCCGCCGCCACCGTCGCCCGCCTCGACGGCCTGGTCATCGCGGGCGGCCCCGACGTGGACCCGGTGCGCTACGGCGCCGAGCCCGGCCCCCGCACCGGCCCGCCCGCGCGCGCCCGCGACACGTGGGAGCTCGCGCTCATCGGTGCGGCCCTCGCGGCCCGCGTCCCGCTGCTGGGCATCTGCCGGGGCATGCAGCTGCTGAACGTCGCCCTGGGCGGCACGCTCGTGCAGCACATCGAGGGCCACGCGGAGGTGGTGGGCGTGTTCGGCGGTCACCCGGTCACGCCGGTGCCGGGGACGCGGTACGCCGGTGTCGTGGCGGAGGAGACGTTCGTACCGACGTATCACCACCAGGCGGTGGAGCGGCTCGGAGCCGGCCTGATCGCCTCGGCCCACGCGGCGGACGGAACGGTGGAGGCGGTCGAACTGCCCCCCGCCGACGGCTGGGCCCTGGGCGTCCAGTGGCACCCGGAGATGGGCGAGGACACCCGGGTGATGCGGGCCCTGGTCGACGCGGCGAGCGGGTCGGACTGAGCGAACCGGCCCCGCACGATCGGCTGAGCGGACCGGCAGGCGGGCCACCCCGCCCCGGCCGGCCCGGGCGGACCGGCACGCCGGCCGGACACACGCGCCGCCGGGCACCGACGCGAACCACCCCGCGGCACCGGCGCCGGTGCGGACACCCCTGTCCGGCGCGCACCCGCTCGCGATCACCCGCGTCCCAGCCGTACCGCCGACGGCGTCGGCCGGCACGGGCCGGCGCGTCGACCGACCGGCGCTCGCCCGGCTCCACGCCCGGGCCGCCCCACGAGCCCCGCCCCGCGCCACCGCCGCCGAGCGGACTCACCCCCGTGTCAGCGACAGCAACTGACGTGCCGGTCCCGTCGGGCGGTGGCCCGTGGGCCATACGGCGCGCAGGTCGCGTGCCAGGGCGACGTCCGCCACCGGCACGCTGACCAGGCGTCGCGTCGTGAGTTCCTCGCCGACGGCGAGTTCGCTGAGGACCGCCGGGCCGGCGCCGCCGACGGCGGCGGCCTTCACCGCGGTGGTCGACGACAGCTCGATCAGGGGACGGGCCAGGCCGCCCAGGGCCGCGTCCAGGACCTGCCGGGTGCCCGAGCCCTCCTCCCGCAGGATCAGCGGGGTCGCCGCCAGCTCCTCCGCGGCCAGGGGGCGGCGCCGACGGGCCCACGGGTGCGTGGGTGCCGCCACGACGATCAGCCGGTCGTGGGCGATGACGGCGGAGTCCAGACCCGCCGGGACGCTCACGCCCTCCACGAACCCCAGATCCGCCTCGTCGGCGAGCAGCCGCTCCGCCACGGCCGCCGAGTTCCCGGCGAGGAGCGACACCGCGGTGTCCGGCAGCTGGCCGCGCAGCGCGACCAGCCAGCCCGGCAGCAGGTACTCGGCGATGGTCATGCTCGCCGCCACCCGCAGCCGCGAGTCCCGCCGGTCCCGCAACGCCTGCGCACCCGCGTCGAACGCCTCCGCCGCCTCCACGATCCGCCGCGCCCAGTCCGTGACCAGCGCACCGGCGTCGGTGAGCCGGGACCCGCGCGGCGAGCGGTCCACCAGCGCCACCCCCAACTGCCGCTCCATCGAGCGGATGCGGCTGCTGGCGGCCGGCTGGGTGATGCCCAGCTCGCGCGCGGCCCCGCCGAGGCTGCCCAGCCGCGCCACCGCCAGCAGCAGCTCCATGGCGCCGAGATCCGGCACCCGGTGCGACAGCGAGCCCGCCACGTGCCGCCCCGGCTCGCCGTGCCCGTCCTCCCCGTTGCCCCTGACCCTCCTGCTGCTCATAACCCCAGCTTATGCCCTCATAGGGGCATGGTCCCTGGTCAGGGAGTTCGGGCGCCGAGACCGTAGGATCATGGTCACCGCAGCCCAGCCCCTGTCCCCCGCCTCCGCCCCGGTACGGCGCGTCCCGGCCGTCCGTCATCTCGGCCCGAACTGGTACGCGTGCGTCATGGGCACCGCCGTCGTCGGCACCGCGGGCGCCGGGCTCCCGTGGCACGTACCCGGTCTGCGCACCGTCTGCACCGCCGTCTGGGCGCTGTCCCTCGCCCTGCTGGCGGCCTTGCTCGTGGCCAGGTCCCTGCACTGGCGGCACCACCGCGACCAGGCCCGCGCCCATCTGCTGGACCCGGCCGCGGCCCCCTTCTACGGCTGCCTGTCCATGGCCCTGCTGGCGGTCGGCGGCGGAGCCGTGACCGTCGGCCGGGACTGGACCGGCGAGCCGGCCGCGGTCGCCCTCGACACGGTGCTGTTCACCGCCGGTACGGCGATCGGGCTGGCGGCGGCGGTCGCCGTCCCGTACCTGATGGCCGTACGGCACCGGACGGAGCCGGGCCAGGCCAGCCCCGTATGGCTGCTGCCGCTCGTCGCCCCGATGGTGTCCGCGGCCGTCGGTCCGCTGCTGGTCCCGCACCTGCCGCCGGGACAGCCCCGCGAGACGCTGCTGCTCGCCTGCGTCGCGATGTTCGGGCTGAGTCTGCTCGCGACCCTGGTGACACTCCCGGTGATCTTCGGCAGGCTGCTCACGGCCGGTCCGCTGCCGCTCGCGCTCACCCCGTCGCTGTTCCTGGTGCTGGGCCCGCTCGGGCAGTCCACGACCGCCGTGGGCAAGTTCGCGGACCTGGCTCCCGGTGTCCTGCCCGGCCCGTACGCCGAGGGGTTCGCCGTGTTCGCCGTCCTGTACGGCGTTCCGGTGATGGGCTTCGCACTGATGTGGCTGGCCCTCGCCGCCGCGCACGTCGTGCGGGCCCGGCGCCGTGGCATGCGCTTCTCGATGACGTGGTGGTCGTTCACCTTCCCGGTGGGCACCTGTGTCACCGGCTGCGAGGCGCTGGCCCGGCACACCGGTCTCGCCGCCTACGACGTGCTCACCCTCGCCCTGTACGCGCTGCTCGTCACCGCCTGGGCCGTCGCCGCCGTGCACACCGCGCGCGGCCTGGTCAGCGGCGCGCTGCTCGCAGCGCCGCGCCCAGCCGCCGGGGCGCCTCGGCCAGCGACGGCCCGTACCACGTGAGGCACCGCCCGTCGACGAGGGCGCAGGGCAGGCCGGGGAAGGCCTCCGGCCCGTCGTCGGCGGTGAAGCGGTACGGCTCGTCCGGCAGCACCACGACGTCCGGGCGGGCCGCGCGCAGTTCCTCGACCGGGACCTTCGGATAGCGCTCGGCGTGACCGGCATACAGGTGGTCGACGCCGAGGCGGGCGAGCACATCGCCGGCGAAGGTGTCGCGGCCCAGCACCATCCAGGGCCGGCGCCACACCGGTACGACGGCCGTGGCGCGGCGCTCCGGGACGGGCAGCGCCGACCAGGCCTCCTGGGCCGCGTCCAGCCACCGGGGCCGGGACGGCGCGCCGCAGGCCGTCAGCACCCGGTCGAGCTCGGTGAAGGCCTGCGCGACGGTGCGCACCTCGGTGACCAGGACCTCGACGCCGCCCGCGCGCAGGGCGTCCAGGTCGGGGGCCCGGTTCTCCTCCTCGTTGGCGAGCACCAGGTCGGGGGCGAGGGCGAGGATCCGCTCGACGTCCGGGTTCTTCGTGCCGCCGATCCGGGCGGCGTCGAGACCGGCCGGGTGCGTGCACCAGTCGGTGGCGCCGATCAGGGCGCCGGGGACGGTGTGCGCGACGGACTCCGTCAGGGACGGTACGAGGGAGACGACCCTCACCGGCGCGGCCGGTCCCGTACGGCCTCGATGTGCTCGGCGACGGCGACGACGATCAGCCGCGTGTCGGGCACGGTCGCCCGCCAGCGGTGCCGCACCCCGCCGGTCAGGTACAGGGTGTCGCCGCGTCCCAGCCGGTAGGCGCGCCCCTCGGCCTCGATCTCCACGGCACCCTCGGCGACGAACATCAACTGGTCGTTGCGGTACTGCAGTTCCCGGCCCGCGTCGTGGTCGCCGGTGAACTCCGAGGCGTGCATCTGGTGGTGTCCGCGCACCAGGGACCGCACCTTGGGCGCGAGCTCGGGGTCCGGGTCCTCGGCCCGGACCACGTCCACGCTGCACGCGGGGTCGGCGGCGGCGAGCAGTTCCACGGCGGTGGTGCGCAGGGCGTCGGCCACCTTCTCCAGGGAGGTCTGGCTGGGGCGGGCCCGGTCGTTCTCGATCTGGCTCAGGAAGGGCACGGACAGGCCGCTGCGCTGGGAGACGACGGCAAGCGTGAGCTCCAGGGCGCGGCGCCGTCGCCGTACGGCCGCGCCCACCCGAAGGTGCTGGTCTTTGTGGTCGCCCATCGCTCCGGCTCCCTCCTTCGCCCGTCGCCGTCGTACCGCCGTCCCGTGCCGGGGCGCCGTCCTCCTGAGGAGTTCTCTGCACCCTATGCATGTTCGGCAAACCGTTTCATGCGGCCGTCACATCGATGTCACGGTGCGGTGGCCGCGACCTCACAGTTCTCGCCACGCGACGAGCCGCCCGCCGTGTGCAGCGGGCACCCTACCGGTTCAAGGCACAGGCGGCTCTCCGTGTTCCCCGCTGGTCCACGGTGCCCTCACCGCCGGGGCTCGGGTGGTGGCATGGCGCTCCGTGGTTGTCCGGATCCTCACCGTGTCCCGGGGGGAAAGACCCGAGGGGTGGGGGGGCGCGCGGGGGGGGGGGGGGGGGGCCCCCCCCCCCGCGGGGGGGGGGGCGGGCCCCGGGCCCCCCCCCGGA
>NZ_JBIWKU010000012.1:254672-287352 GCF_044765825.1 Streptomyces flaveolus
GGGGGGGGGGGGGGGGGGTGGGGGGGGGGGGGGGGGTTGGGTCGGGCGGGCGCGGGGGGGGGGGGGCCCCCGCGGGGGGGGGGGGGGCCGCGGGGGGGGGGCCCGCCCCGCCCCCCCACCCCTCGGGGACGCTCGGTACGGACGCCGTACTCCAGCGGGATCAGCCGGTCACTGCGGGGTCATCCGCTCGACCATGTCCGGGTGCTCCTTCAGCCAGGCGGCCACCGCCTGCTCCTCGTGGCCCTGGCCGCGGTCCTTGATCTCGGCCTCCAGGCTGCCGAGCTCGCCCTCGCTCATGCGGAAGTTCTTGATCCACTCGGTGAGCTGCGGGTACTGCCCGGGGAACCCCTGGCTGGAGATGGTGCGGATCGTGTTGCCCTCGCCGAAGGCCTTCTTGGGGTCCTTCAGCTTGGTCAGCCCGTACTCGCTGTACGCCCAGTGCGGGGACCACAGGACGACGGCCACCGGCTCGTGCTTGGCGTAGGCCCGCTTGAGCTCGGCCAGCATCGCCGGCGTGGAGCCGTCGACGACCTTGTACTCCTTGTCCAGGCCGTAGCCCGGCATGACCTCGTCCTTGAGCAGCTGCATCTCGCCGGTACCGGGTTCGATGCCGATGATCTTCCCGTCGAAGAGGTCGGCCTTGCCCTTGAGGTCCGCGAGGGACTTGACGTCCTTCACGTACGAGGGGACGGCGATCTCCAGGGAGGTCGGCTGGTACCAGGTGCCCAGGTCGGTGAGCTTGTCCTTGTTCTTGTCCCAGAAGTTCTTCTGGGCGTGGGGCAGCCACGCGTCGAAGTTGAGGTCGATGTCGCCGGAGGCCAGGCCGGTGTAGACCGGGCCGACGTCCATCTGCTTGAGGTTCAGCTTGTAGCCGCGCCGCTCCAGGACGTTCTTCCACAGGTAGGTGACGGCGACGTCCTCGTCCCACGGGAACCAGGCGACGTCCACGGCACGCTCGGCCTCGGGCGGGGTGGCGCCGGAACCGGAGGAGACCGGGGCCAGCTTGTCGACGACGCCGGGGTTGGCCTTCAGCCAGGTGCGGACGGCGTCCTGCTGCCCGCCCTTGCCGGCCTTGTTGATCTCGGCCTCGAGGCTGGTGAGCTGCTTCTCGGTCATCGAGAAGTTCTTCAGCCACTTGCCGACGACCGGGTTCTCGTCCGCGAAGCCCTTGCGGGACAGCGTGTGCACGCCGTCGCCCTTGCCCCAGGCGCCCTTCGGGTCCTTGAGCTTCTTCAGGTCGTAGTCGTTGTACGCCCAGTGCGGCGACCAGAGCGTGGTGACGATCGGCTCCTGCTTGGCGTAGGCGCGCTTGAGCTCGGCCAGCATCGCCGGCGTGGAGCTGTCGACGACCTTGTACTCCTTGTCCAGGCCGTACTCCTTGAGCACCTTGCTCTTCAGCAGGGCCATCTCACCGGCGCTGGCCTCGATGCCGGTGATCTTGCCACCGAAGACGTCGGCCTTGCCCTTGAGGTCCTCCAGGGAGTTGACGTCCTTCATGTACGCCGGGACGGACAGCTCCAGGGACGTCTGGTCGTACCAGGCGCCGAGGTCGTCGAGCTGCTTGCCGTACTTCTTCCAGTACTGCTCGTGCGTCGTCGGCAGCCAGGAGTCGGTCTGGAAGTCGATGCTGCCCTGGGCGAGCGAGGTGTACAGCGGTCCGGCCTCGAACTGCTTGACGTCGACCTGGAAGCCGCGCTGCTCGAGGACCTCCTTCCACAGGAAGGTGGAGGCGACGCCCTCGTCCCAGGGGATGTAGCCGATGCTGACCTTCTTGCCCTGGCCGACGTTCTTGTCGGCGGCCACGGCGGGGGCGCCGTCGCCGTTCCCGCCGAAGACGCCCATGCCGCCGGCCACCAGCGCGAGGATCACGACGCCGACGGCGGCGACCTTGGGGTGGGGACGGTAGGACCAGATCTTCAGGCCCTGCATGCTGCGGGCCTTGGCGGCGGCGCGCCGGCCGAGCGGGGAGACCTGGGTGCCCAGGGCACTGGTCATGCGGTCGAGGTAGATCGCCAGGATCACGATGGCGACGCCGGCCTCGGAACCGAGGCCCACGTTGAGCTGGCCGATGGCCTCGTTGACGTCGCCGCCGAGGCCGCCGGTGCCGACCATGCCGGCGATCGCGGCCATGGACAGGCCGAGCATGATGACCTGGTTGACGCCCGCCATCACCGTGGGCAGGGCCAGCGGGAGCTGGACGCGCAGCAGGGTGTTGCGGGGCGTGGTGCCGAATGCCTCGGCGGCCTCGACCAGTTCCTTGTCGACCTGCCGGATGCCCAGCTCGGTCATGCGCACGCCCGGGGCGAGCGCGAAGATCAGGGTGGCGACGATGCCCGCGGAGGCGCCGGTGCCGAAGAACAGGATCGCCGGGATGAGGTAGATCATCGCGGGCAGCGTCTGCATGAAGTCCAGCACGGGCCGGACGATGCCGCTGACCCGGTCGGAGCGGGCCGCCCAGATGCCCACGGGCACCGAGATGACCAGGGCGATGATCGTGGCCACGAGGACCAGCGCCAGGGTGATCATCGCGTTCTCCCACAGTTCCATGGAGACGATGAACGCGAATCCGAGGAACGTGAGGACACCGGCGACCGTGCCGCGCAGCCAGAAGGCGATGACCGCGAAGATGCCGACGAGCAGCAGCGGTTCGGGGGCCTGGAGGACGGTGTTGATGCCGTCGTAGGTGCCGGTGAAGACCGTCTTGAAGAAGTCGAAGAGCCACGCGACGTGCTCGAGCAGCCAGTCGACCGCGCTGTTGACCCAGTCGCCGAGCGGGATCCTAGGCACGGGACATCACCTTCTTCGGACCCTCTTCGCGCGGCGGGGCGCAGGTGGCGGCCTCGGCCTGCTCCTCGCCCAGGAAGGCGACGAGGCGACGGGCCGGGACGACGCCGACCAGCCGGTCGCCGGCGTCGACGACCGCCACGGGGTGCGACACCCGGGCGCTGATCGCGCACAGTTCGGTGAACGGCGTGTCGGGCGTGGCCGTCTCGCAGCCGCAGTCGGCCTCGTCGCCGTTCAGGTCGGTGTCCATGACGGAACCGGCGGTGAGCACGCGGGAGCGGTCGACGTCCTGGGTGAAGGAGGCGACGTAGTCGTTGGCGGGGCGCATGAGGATGTCCTGCGCGGTGCCTATCTGCACGATGCGGCCGTCGCGCATGACGGCGATGCGGTCGCCCAGGCGCATGGCCTCGTTGAGGTCGTGGGTGATGAAGACGATGGTCTTCTTCAGGGTCTTCTGCAGCTCGATCAGCTGGTCCTGCATGTCGCGGCGGATCAGCGGGTCGAGGGCGCTGAACGACTCGTCCATCAGCAGCAGGTCGGCGTCGGTGGCGAGCGCGCGGGCCAGGCCGACGCGCTGCTGCATGCCGCCGGACAGCTCGTCCGGCCACGACTTCTCCCAGCCGGCCAGGCCGCACAGGGCGAGCGCCTCGTCGGCGCGGCGTTCGCGCTCGGCGCGGGGCACGCCCTGCACTTCAAGACCGTAGGCAGCGTTGTCACGGACGCTGCGGTGGGGGAAGAGCGCGAAGTGCTGGAAGACCATGCTGATCTTCTTCGAGCGGACCTCGCGCAGCTGGCGCTCGCTGATCTCGGTCAGATCCTGGCCGCCGAAGCGGACGTGCCCGGCGGTCGGCTCCAGCAGACCGTTGAGCATGCGCAGCAGCGTGGACTTGCCGGACCCGGACAGCCCCATGACCACGAAGATCTCTCCGGGCTCCACGGTGAAGGAGGCGTCGATGACGGCGGCCGTGATGCCGTCGGCGCGCAGCTCCTCCCGGTCGGCCGACTTGCGCAGTCGTTCGACCGCCTGATCCGGTTTTCTGCCGAACACCTTGTACAGGTGCTCGGCCTCTAGCCTCGCTGACACGCTTACCTCTTGGCTCGGGGGCAGGGACAGGGATACGAAGCCTGGCTAACAGTTGAACGAATCAACCAGCTACGACCCGGCTGCGCGCCTGCCCCGATCACCCCGACCCAAACACATGAGTGACCCGGCTCACACGACGTCCACCGCTCGTCCGCATCACCTGCGGCATGATGCGAGGCGTGACCGGACGACTGATGCTCCTCGACACCGCCTCCCTCTACTTCCGCGCCTACTTCGGCGTACCGGACTCCGTGAAGGCCCCCGACGGCACGCCGGTGAACGCCGTGCGCGGACTCCTCGACTTCATCGACCGCCTGGTGAAGGACCACCGCCCCGACCACCTGGTCGCCTGCATGGACGCCGACTGGCGCCCGCACTGGCGGGTGGAGCTGATCCCCTCCTACAAGGCGCACCGCGTCGCCGAGGAACGCCCGGCGGGCCCGGACACGGAGGAGGTGCCCGACACCCTGTCCCCGCAGGTTCCGGTCATCGAGGCCGTCCTCGACGCGCTCGGCATCGCCCGCGTCGGTGTGCCCGAGTACGAGGCGGACGACGTGATCGGCACCTACACCGCCCGCGCGAAGGGGCCGGTGGACATCGTCACCGGCGACCGCGACCTCTACCAGCTCGTCGACGACGCCCGCGGGGTGCGCGTGCTCTACCCGATCAAGGGTGTCGGCACGCTCCAGCTCACCGACGAGGCGGCGCTGCGCGAGAAGTACGGCGTCGACGGCCGCGGGTACGCCGATCTGGCGCTGCTGCGCGGCGACCCGAGCGACGGCCTGCCGGGCGTGGCCGGCATCGGGGAGAAGACGGCCGCCAAGCTGCTCGCCGAGTTCGGGGACCTCGCCGGGATCCTCGCCGCGGTCGACGACCCGGCGGCGAAGCTGACGCCCTCGCAGCGCAAGCGGCTGACCGAGGCCCGGCCGTATCTCGCCGTCGCCCCCAAGGTCGTCCGGGTCGCCGACGACGTCCCGCTGCCGGACGTCACCACGGCGCTGCCGCACACCCCGCGCGACAAGGCCGCGCTGGAGGAGCTCGCGGCCCGCTGGGGTCTGGGCGGATCCCTGGAACGACTGCTGACCACGCTCACCGCCTGAGCCGTACCGTCGGCGCAAGCAATGCCTGCTGCCCGGAATCAGCGCCCGGCCGAGGGGAAGCCGTACCGTGCGCCGGGGGTACTCGTGGAGCGGTGGACCATGAGGTCCCGACTGGGACAGGGATGCTAACTTAGGTAAACCTAACTCAGGGACTGGGAGGCCGTCATGGCAGAGCGTCCGGGCCGCAGGCCGCGCAAGCCGCACACCGCACAGGTCGTCCGCACGGAGCGGCTGACCCCGCACATGCAGCGCGTGGTCCTCGGCGGTGGGGATCTCTCCGCGTTCTCGGCGGACACCTGCACCGACCACTATGTGAAGCTGCTGTTCCCCGCCGAGGGCGTGACCTACCCGGAGCCCTTCGACATGGAGCGGATCCGCGAGGAGTTCCCGCGCGAGCAGTGGCCGGTGACCCGGACGTACACGGTGCGCCAGTGGGACGCCGAGCACCGCGAGCTGGTCCTGGACTTCGTGATCCACGGTGACGAGGGGCTGGCCGGGCCCTGGGCGAAGCGCGTCCAGCCGGGCGAGACCGTCCGTTTCATGGGCCCCGGCGGCGCCTACGCCCCCGATCCGGCCGCCGACTGGCATCTGTTCGCGGGCGACGAGAGCGCGCTGCCCGCGATCGCCCGGTCCTTGGAGGCGCTGCCCGACGGTGCCCGCGCGTTCGCCTTCGTCGAGGTCGAGGGGCCCCAGGAGGAGCAGAAGATCGACTCCGACGTGGAGGTCGTCTGGCTGCACCGCGGCGACCGTCCGGTGGGCCAGGCCCTGGTCGAGGCCGTGCGCGGCCTGGACTTCCCCGAGGGCCGGGTGCACGCGTTCGTGCACGGCGAGGCGGCCTGCGTGAAGGAGCTGCGCAAGCTGCTGCGGGTGGAGCGCGAGATCCCCCGCGAGGACCTGTCCATCTCCGGGTACTGGCGGCTCGGCCACAACGAGGACGGCTGGCAGGCGTCCAAGCGCGAGTGGAACGCCCGCGTCGAGGCGGAGCAGGAGGGCACGCCGACCGCGTAGCCGATGCCGTCGCCGTGTACCGCGCGACCGACCGGCGGCGCCGCGCGCCGACGGCGGGTACGGCGCGGCGCGTCACACCGGCCGCCGCGCTGGAGGCACCAGCCGTCCGGCCTCTGCGCAGGCAGCACGACGGGCCCCACGGTCCCGCGCGCCGTCCGAGTACACCAGCCACGCCCGGCCGAGGGGCGGCCCCCTCAGTCACCGTGCACGCGCGCGTGCAGGTGCATGTCGTGCCAGCCGTCGGGGTGCAGCACCGCCCGTCGCTTGGTGCCCTCCAAGGCGAACCCGGACTTCTCCGCGACGCGGCAGGACGCCTCGTTGGCCACGGAGTGCAGCAGCTCCAGCCGCTGGAAGCCGATCTCGTGCAGCGCCCAGTGGGCGAGCGCCGTCGTGGCGCGCGTGGCGACGCCCTGGCCGCGGGCCGCGGCCGTCGTCCAGTAGGCCACCTCGGCGACCCCGTCGCCGAGGACCACTTCCCGCAGCGCCACGCGGCCGACGAGCCGGTCGGACGCGACGTCGGTGACCGCCCACTGCGGCCTCCGCTCCCGCGCCCAGGCCTGTTGCCACTCGGCGATCCAGCCGCGCACCTCCTCCTCCGAGTCGGCCGCACGGATGTGCCACTGGTGCATCACCGGGTCCTGGAAGGCCGCGTGGACGGCGGGCGCGTCCTCGGCACGCCAGGAGCGCAGCACCAGCCCGTCGCCGGTGGGGATCACGGGCTGCGGGGTGGAGGAGAGCGTGCCGGGCGGGAGAACGGGGCTCGTCAGACAGGGCATGACCGGCATCCTTCCCAGGACGCCGGTGCGCGGACCACCCGTTTTCCGCGGCCCTCCCCCGCCTCGTACGCTGGCACCCGATGAGACGCCGTACGCCTCCCCCGCCCTCACCCCTCCCCCAGCGCCACGGGGTGGACCCGGTGCGGGTGCGGCTGCCCGCCGCCGGGCCGTGGGCCACGGTGCGCGAACACCTGGTGGAACGGCTGTCCGGCGCGGGCGCGGGCACCGTCGAGGGCATGTTCGGCGCGGGCCGGATCGTCGGGGCCGACGGACGGGCCGTCGCGGCGGACGCGCCGTACGAGCCCGGGATGTACGTCTGGTTCCACCGCGACCTGCCGCCGGAGGTCCCGGTGCCGTTCCCGCTGGAGGTCGTGTACCGCGACGAGCACATCGTCGTCGCCGACAAGCCGCACTTCCTGGCCACCACCCCGCGCGGCGGCCACGTCACCGAGACCGCGCTCGCCTGGCTCCGCCGCGAGCTCGGGGTGCCCGCGCTCGGCGCCGCGCACCGCCTGGACCGGCTCACCGCCGGGCTGGTGCTGTTCACGGTCCGCCCCGAGGAGCGCGGCGCCTACCAGTCGCTGTTCCGCGACCGGCGGGTGCGCAAGGAGTACGAGGCCGTCGCACCCTACGATCCCGCGCTCGCCCTGCCCCGGACCGTACGCAGCCGGATCGTGAAGGAGCGCGGGATCCTGGCCGCCCGTCAGGTCGAGGGCGAACCGAACGCCGTGAGCCGCGTCGAGCTGGCCGAGCACCGCCGCCCCGGCCCGGCGGGCGCACCGGCGCTGGGGCGGTACCGGCTGGTGCCCGCCACCGGGCAGACCCACCAGTTGCGCGTGCACATGAGCGCGCTCGGCCTCCCGATCCTCGGTGATCCCCTCTACCCCGAGGTGGCCCCGCCCGTGCCGGCCGGCGACTTCCGGCGCCCGCTGCAACTGCTGGCGCGGGAGCTGGCGTTCACCGATCCGGTCACGGGGCGCGAGCACCGGTTCCTGAGCGGACGGTCCCTCGGGGCGTGGGCGGCCTACGGGGAGTGGGCCGGCCGTCAGTAGCCGCGCCACCAGAGCAGGAAGCGCTGCCAAGCCCCCTTGGGGCGGGCCGGCTCGGGCGGCGCGCCCGTCGCCGTGGGGGCGCTGGGCGCGGCCGTCGCCGCAGCGGAGGACGCGGTGGCCGCTGTGGGCGCCCTGGGCGCGGGCTCCGGTGCCGGCGGCAGGGTGCCGATGTGCCAGGCGGCGCGCTGCTGCGGGATGTCGGTGTGGCTCGGCCGCTGTGTCACGTCCTGCTGCGGCCGGGGTTCGAACCGCACCGGCAGTTCCACCAGGTGGCGCGAGGCGATCGACGACCGCCAGCTGAGTGCGTCCTCGTCGCAGTCGAGCCGTACGTCCGGCAGCCGCATCAGCAGCGCGTCGATGCCTGCGTCCGCGATGGCGCGCCCGATGTCCTGGCCGGGGCACTCGTGCGGGCCGCCGCCGAAGGCGAGGTGGGAGCGGTTGCCCTGCATGCTCGCGTCCAGGTCGGGGCGGATGCGCGGGTCGACGTTGCCCGGGGCGATGCCGAGCAGCAGTCCGTCGCCCGCGCGGATGCGCTGACCGCCCAGTTCCGTGTCCTGCTTGGCGAAGTAGGCGAAGACCGTGCTGAACGGCGGCTCGTCCCACAGGGACTGCTCGACCGCCTCGGGCACCGTCATCTGGCCGCCGCTGAGCTGGGCGCGGAAGCCCGGGTCGGTGAGCACCACCCGCAGCACGTTGCCGATGAGGTTGACGGTCGCCTCGTAGGCGGCGAGCAGGACCAGCCGCAGGTGTTCCCTGACCTCGTCGTCGGTGAGCCCGGCCGGGTGGGTCACGAGGTGACTGGCGATGTCGTTCTCGGGCCGCGCCCTGCGGGCCGCGGTGAGCCGGCCCAGGGCGTCCATGACGTAGCCGTGGCTGGCGATGGCCGTCTCGGTGCCCTTGAGCGTGTCGCGGGCGGCCTCCACCATCCGGTCGTTGTACTCGTCCGGCATGCCGAGGACCTCGCACATCACGCCCATCGGCAGGTGCTCGGCGAACTCGCCGACGAGGTCGGCGCGGCCCTCCTCGCAGAACCGGTTGGCGAGGCGCTGGGTGTGCCGCGTGATGTGCCGGCGCAGCCCCCGGTAGTCGATCGTGGACATGGCCCCGGTGACCGCGCCGCGCAGTCGCTTGTGTTCGTCGCCCTCGGCGTGCGAGCAGATCGGCTGCCAGGCGATGTGCGGCATGAGCGGGTGGTCGGGCTTGACCATGCCCTCGTTGAGCGGGGTCCAGATGCGGCTGTCTCGCGAGAACTGGGCCGGGGTGCTCACCATGTGCAGGTTCTCGGCGTGCCCGAGGACCACCCACATCGGCACGTCGTCGTGGAGCAGCACGGGCGCCACCGGCCCGTACTGGCCCCGCAGCCGCTCGTAGAGCCCGTCCAGGTCTTCCGTCTCGTTCAGCCGGTGCAGTCCGCCCGGTCCGGGGCCGTGCGCGGGGCAGCCGGGAGGTGGTCCGAGCAGGGGGTCGCCCGTTCCGGTCGGGGAGTGGCGTTCAGGCGTCACAGTGTCGCTCCGCAACAGAGGTGAGGATCAGCAGGGTGTCGGTCGGCCGCGCGGGTCAGGTGAGCGCGCCCTTCATGGCGAGGGAGTGCAGGAAGCGCATCAGCGTCATCAGGACGTCCCGGCTGGAGGCCCGGCGCCGTACGTCGCAGTCGAGGATGGGGATCTCCTCGGGCAGGTCGAGTGCGGTGCGCAGCTCCGCGACGGGGTAACGGGGCGCGTCCGGAAAGGAGTTGACGGCGACGACGAAGGGCACGCCGCGCTCCTCCAGCCGCCCCATGACGTCGAAGCTGACCTCCAGACGGCGGGTGTCCACCAGCACCACCGCGCCGAGCGCGCCCTCGAACAGGCCGTTCCACAGGAACCAGAAACGCTCCTGGCCGGGCGTGCCGAACAGGTACAGCACCAGCTGGTCGGTGATGCTGATGCGGCCGAAGTCCATGGCCACGGTGGTGGCGGTCTTGGAGGGTGAGCCGTAGTTGTCGTCCACGCCGATGCCCGCCTGGGTCATCGTCTCCTCCGTGGTCAGCGGCCTGATCTCGCTGACCGAACCGACCATGGTGGTCTTGCCGACGCCGAAACCGCCCACGATGACGATCTTCACGGCGGCCTCGGCCGTGTGCGGCAGCCGGTCCTCCGTCCGTGGGCCCGGAATCGTGTCAGAGCTTTTGAAGTCCATGCATCACCGCTTCGAGAAGGGATCGGTCGGCGACCTTCTGGCGGACGATCGGGGCGCGGAACTGCACCAGTTCCGCCGTCAGCAGGTCGGTGAGCAGCACGGTCACCACACTGAACGGAAGGCTCAGGTAGGCCGACAGCTCGGCTACGGACAGGGGTGCGGCGCACAGCCGCAGCAGGGCCGCCTGTTCCGGTGTGGCGGACACCGGCGGGTCGGCACGGGCCACGATCAGCGTGACCAGGTCGATGTCGGCGCGCTCGCCGCTCCCCTCCCCGCCGATGACGAAGAGCCGCTCGGGGTTGCGGAGTTCGCCTTCCTTGGGCGGCGGGCCCGCCGCGGACGGATCCTGGCCGGGAGATCGCCTCTGGCGTCGCGGAGGAGTCATACGGTCTGCCCGTTGCGCCGCGCGGGACTGGTCAGATGGGGTCCGATGCGGGCGACCAGGTCGGCCATGCTGAGGCTCATCCGGCCGGGTTCGCAGCGGACGTCGGAGAGCACCGCGAGGAAGGCGTTGGGGCCGGCGGCCATCAGGTAGAAGTAGCCGCCGTTCATCTCGATGATGACCATCTTCATCTCGCCGTCGCTGGTGGGGATCTCCTGGGCGACGGCCCCCGCCAGGCTCTGCAGGCCCGCGCAGGCCGCGGCGACCCGGTCGGCGGCGTCCGGGTCACCGGAGTAGCGGGCGATGCGCAGGCCGTCGGCGGAGAGCACCACGATCATCTCGATGCCCGGGACGCCGTCGTAGAGATCCCTGAGCATCCAGTCGAACTTGCCTTGCTGCTCGATCACTTGAGGTTCCCCTCGTCGTCGGCCGGGGCGCTGGCCGGCTGGTTGCCTGACTGCTGGTGGGCCTGGGTCAGGCCCGGATGCTGCTTGAGGCCCTCCCAGAAGGCCTCGACCCACTGCCCCGGCGGGGTCGTGTCGACCGGTTCGGGTTCGGGAGCCACCGGGATGCCGTTCCGGGCCCGCTCGGCGGCCTCCCGGGCCTCGCGCTCGGCCTCTTCACGCTCCCAGACCGCCTGCTCGGCGAGCCGCTGGCTGAGCGGCATCTTGACCCTGCTGCGGCGCTGCGGGAGGCCGCCCGCCGTCCATTCGGTGACCTCCGGGACGTCGTCCTCGAGCGAGACCGTGGCCGGGATGCGCGGGCTGGTGGGGCGGCGCTTCTTGGGCTTGCGCTGGGGGCCGGGGAGGGCGTCGGGGCCCGGGGTGGGGATCGAGGTCGCGCCGATGCCGTGGGCGAGGCCGACGCCGGGCTCGGTGGTCATCATCTTGCTGGGCACGATGAGGATGGCGCGGACCCCGCCGTACGCGGAGGCCCGCAGCGAGACGTCCATGCCGTACTGGGTGCACAGCCGGCCGACGACGGACAGGCCCAGGCGGGGGTGGTGACTGAGGTCCTGCACGTCCGTGCCGCGCTTGGCGTCCTCGAGCAGGCCCTCGATGCGGGCGCGGGACTCCTCGCTGAGGCTGACGCCGGCGTCCTCGATCTCGATGCACACGCCGCTCTGCACCTCGGTCGCGGTGACGTGCACCTTGGACCCGGGCGGCGAGTAGCGGGTGGCGTTGTCGAGGAGTTCCGCGGCGGCGTGGATGACCGGCTCGACCGCCGTGCCCTTGATGTTGACCTTGGCGATGGAGGCCAGGTTGATCCGGCGGTACTCGAGGATCCGGGACATGGCGCCGCGCAGCACGCTGTAGAGCGCGACCGGATCGGGCCACTGGCGCCCGGGCCGGCCGCCGCCGATGACGGAGATGGAGTCGGCGAGGCGGCCGATCAGCGCCGTGCCGTGGTCGATGCGCAGGAGGTCGTCGAAGACCTCGGGGTTGCGGCCGTGGTCCTCCTCCATCTCGCGCAGTTCCTTGTTCTGCTGGTGGACGATCGCCTGGACGCGGCGGGCGATGTCGACGAAGGAGCGCTCGGCGGACTCGCGCATGGAGTCCTGGTGGTCGATGATCGCGCACACGTTGCGGATGAGGTGGCGCTGGGGCTCGCCGAGGTCGGCGTAGGAGGGGTCGAGTTCGGGCAGGTGCCGCACCACCTCGTCGGGGGTGTTGCCCCGGCGCATGTAGTGGACCGCGGCGGGCAGGATCTCGCCGCCGAGGCGGGCCATCTCCTCGTGGTGTCCCGCCACCCGCCGTTCCAGATACGCGCTGTGACGGGCGTGTTCGGCGCGCACGGCCCGCAGGGTACGGCCCCGGCGTACCGCTTCGGCCGCCGCCGCGGTCACCAGCAGTGTGGCGACGGCGCCGCACCAGCCGACGGCGAGCCGGGCCGGTTCCGTCACCAGGGCGACGGCGGCCCCGGTCGCCGCGGCCATCAGTATGGCGGGGAGCAACAGCGTGCGCGTGTACGGAAGTTCACGGCGCCCTGGAGGGGAATCAACACTCACCATGTAGGCCCTCTGAAAACGAATCGGCGGGTATGGGGGAGCTTGCAGGGGGGTATGTCTGGGAGTTGCCGGGATCTTCGGCGCATTGGGAACAAGCGCGCGAATTCACCTCAACTCGGTGCGCTGCGGGCGAGCTTAGTCCGAGCGGATCATCGCCGTGTCATATTCGGCAAGCACCTGAAACGGGCACGAGGACTGGAGTAGCCTCGAGCCCATTTGCACGCTGGGGAGTCATTCGAACACCTGGAGTAAGGCCGCACGGGCACACGAAGACCACTCACCGTGATGAGGGATCGTGACGCCAGGCCCCTGGACGCACGAAGGCCCGGCAGGGCGCGGGCCGACCCGTGTGCCGGGGTCGGACCGCGCCCTGCCGGGCCGGTGAGATACCGGTCAGCCCACGGACGAGTAGGCGACCACTCCGCGCAGCAGCCCCTCGACCGCCTTGCGCGCGTTCTTCGGGACCGTCGAGCCCTCGCGGGGCGCGGCCGCCGCGATCTGGCCGAGGACGTCGATGACCTGCTTGCACCAGCGCACGAAGTCGCCGGCCGGCATCTCCGCCTCGCGCAGCACCTCGTCGAGGCCCTTGCCGGACGCCCACTCGTGGGCGGCCCAGGCGAAGCCGAGGTCGGGCTCGCGCTGGCCGACGCCCTCCGTCTGGCTGATCCGGAACTCCTCCTCCAGGGCGTCCAGCCGTCCCCAGATGCGCACCGTCTCGCCGAGTGCGGCCTTGGCCCTGCCGGAGGGCACCTTCGGCGCCATCGCGTCGTCGGCGACCCGCGACTCGTAGACCAGCGCCGAGACGCAGGCGGCGAGTTCGGCCGGGGACAGGCCCTCCCAGACGCCCTCGCGCAGGCACTCGCTGGCGAGCAGGTCGAGTTCGCCGTACAGCCGGGCGAGCCGCTTGCCGTGCTCGGTGACCTCGTCGGCGCGCAGGTAGTCCATCTCGGTCAGCAGGGCGACGATCCGGTCGAAGGTGCGGGCGATGGTGTTCGTCCGTCCCTCGATCCGGCGCTCCAGCTGGGAGGTGTCACGCAGCAGCCGGTGATAGCGCTCGGCCCAGCGGGCGTGGTCCTCGCGGTCGTCGCAGCCGTGGCAGGGATGGGCGCGGATGGCCTTGCGCAGCCGCGCGATCTCCCGGTCGTCGGCCGCCTGGGACCGCTTCTTGCGGGCCCGCTCCGGCGGGATGTGCCCGGCCTTGGTGCGCAGCGCGGAGGCGAGGTCCCGGCGGGACTGCGGTGAGCGCGGGTTGAAGGACTTCGGGATCCGCATCCGCTCCAGCGCCTCGACGGGCACCGGGAAGTCCATCGACGCCAGCCGCTTGACCTGCCGTTCGGCGGTCAGCACCAGCGGGCGGGGCCCGTCGTGCTGCTCGAAGCCGCGGTGGCCGTTGGAACGTCCGGCGGGCAGGCCCGGGTCCAGCACCAGGGCGAGACCGGCGTACTTGCCCGTCGGCACGTGGATGACGTCGCCCGGCTTCAGCTTCTCCAGCGCCACGGCGGCCTCGGCGCGCCGCTGGGCCACGCCCTGCCGGGCCAGCTCGGTCTCGCGGTCCTTCAGCTCGCGGCGCAGCCGCGCGTACTCGTCGAAGTCGCCGAGGTGGCAGGTCATGGAGGCCTTGTAGCCCTCCAGCCCTTCCTCGTTGCGCTGGACCTGCCGGGAGATCCCGACGACCGACTTGTCGGCCTGGAACTGCGCGAAGGAGGTCTCCAGCAGCTCCCGCGAGCGGTGCCGGCCGAACTGCTCGACCAGGTTGACCGCCATGTTGTACGACGGCCTGAAGCTGGAGCGCAGCGGGTACGTGCGGGTACCGGCCAGCCCGGCGAGGTGCTCGGGGCTCATGCCGCGCTGCCACAGCACCACGGCGTGGCCCTCGACGTCGATGCCGCGCCGGCCAGCCCGGCCCGTGAGCTGCGTGTACTCGCCGGGGGTGATGTCGGCGTGCTGCTCGCCGTTCCACTTGACCAGCTTCTCCAGCACCACCGAGCGGGCGGGCATGTTGATGCCGAGGGCGAGGGTCTCGGTGGCGAAGACGGCCTTGACCAGGCCGCGCACGAAGAGCTCCTCGACGACCTCCTTGAAGGTCGGCAGCATGCCCGCGTGGTGGGCGGCGATGCCCCGCTCCAGACCCTCCAGCCACTCGTAGTAGCCCAGGACGTGCAGGTCCTCGGTGGGGATGGAGGCGGTGCGCTCCTCGACGAGGGCGCGTACCTTCGCGCGTGCCTCGTCGTCGTTCAGCCGCAGTCCGGCGTACAGGCACTGCTGGACGGCGGACTCGCAGGCGGCGCGGCTGAAGATGAAGGTGATCGCGGGCAGCAGGCCCTCGGAGTCGAGCCGCTCGATGACCTCGGGCCGGCCCGGCGTCCAGATGCGGGAGCGCTGCCGGCGCTCGCGCTCGCGGTCGGCCTCACGCATGTGCCGACCGCGGCGGCGGTCCTGGTACGAGGGGCGGGTCGCCTCCATGCGTGCCATGCGCATCAGATCGGGGTTGACGGCCTTCTTGTGGCCCTCGCCCTCCTCGAACAGGTCGTACATGCGGCGCCCGGCCAGCACGTGCTGGAACAGCGGCACCGGACGGTGTTCGGAGACGATCACCTGGGTGTCGCCGCGCACCGTGTCCAGCCAGTCGCCGAACTCCTCGGCGTTCGACACGGTCGCCGACAGCGACACCAGGGTCACCGACTCGGGGAGGTGGATGATCACTTCCTCCCACACGGCGCCGCGGAAGCGGTCGGAGAGGTAGTGCACCTCGTCCATCACCACATAGCCGAGGCCGAGGAGGGTCCCTGAGCCCGCGTACAGCATGTTCCGCAGGACCTCGGTGGTCATCACGACCACCGGGGCGTCGGAGTTCACGCTGTTGTCGCCGGTGAGCAGGCCCACCTTGTCGGCGCCGTAGCGGCGGCAGAGGTCGGCGTACTTCTGGTTCGACAGGGCCTTGATGGGTGTCGTGTAGAAGCACTTCTTGCCCTGCTGGAGGGCGAGGTGGACGGCGAACTCGCCGACGATCGTCTTGCCGGAGCCGGTGGGCGCGGCGACCAGCACGCCCTTGCCGGCCTCGAGTGCCTGGCAGGCCTCGATCTGGAACGGGTCGAGGCCGAAGTCGTACATCTCGCGGAAGGACGCGAGCGCGGTGGCCTGCTCGGCAGCGCGCTGACGGGCTGCCGCGTACCGCTCGGCCGGTGAGAGATCCTCTGTCATCGTACTTTCGAGCGTACCGGGCCCCACTGACAACAGGACGATCTTTATCCGACCCGGGCCCGGATACCGCCGTCCCGCCCGGGATGTGGCGTTCGTCCCGAGGCCCCACGCGTAAGGGGCCGGACGGCGGTCCGTCCGGCCCCTCACGCGTACCGCTGTCGCGGCCCGGGATCAGGTCACGTCGTCGTAACCGTTGTACCGGGCCGGCGGGGCGCCGTCGGCGGACCCGCTCGCCTGCTGGGGCAGGGCCCGCGCCGCCGTCACGGGTTCGATCTCGTCGACCGGTTCCGGCGTGAGGTCGAGCGTGGACGCCTCGTCGTCGTCGAGTTCGGCGTCGGGGTCGGCGCGGCGCCGGCGTTTGTCGTTGAGCACGGCGAACCCGACCGCCATGAAGTACAGGACCACGATCGGCCCCGCGAGCGCGATCATGCCGACGGGGTCGGTGGTGGGCGTCGCCACGGCACCGAAGATGAAGACGCCCATCACTATGCCGCGCCACCAGCCGGCCATCCTGCGCCCGGTGACGACACCGGCGGCATTGAGCATGACGAGCACCAGGGGCAGCTCGAAGGCACCGCCGAAGATGAGGATCATCCGGACGATGAAGTCCAGGATCTTGTCCATCGGCAGGATGTTCGCCGAACCGTCCGGCGTGATCCCCAGCAGCACGCGCATGCTGACGGGCATGATCGTGTACGCGAGCCAGCCACCGCCCAGGAAGAGGGGCACGGCCGCCGCCACGAACCAGTACGTGTACTTCCGCTCGTGCTTGTGCAGACCCGGCGCCACGAACGCCCAGAGCTGATAGAGCCAGACCGGGCTGGAGATGACGATGCCCGCCATGAGGCACACCTTCACCGTGGTGGTGAAGGGCGACAGCAGGTCGGTGTACGCGATGACGGCGCAGGCACCGCCGGTCGACTCACCCAGCCCGCCGGTACACCGCGGCACGGGGTCCATGAGGAAGGTCATCAGCTGCTGGCTGTAGAAGACCGCCGCCACGGTGACGACCGTGATCGCCAGCATGCCTTTCGCGAGCCGGTTGCGCAGCTCGCGCAGGTGCTCCACGAGGGGCATCCGCCCCTCGGGATCCTTCTCTCTCTTGCGGGCAGACTTGAGCAACCCACATCCTCATCTCGTGCGGCGGGCCGGTCGCCACCGGCCCTGCGTCAGCGCTTGGTCGTGTCCGTCGGCTCCGTGACCGGGCGCGAGCTGGTCACGTCGCCGGGGGCGGCCTGGATGGTGCGCTGCGTCGCGGCCTGCTCGGGGGTCGGCGGATCGGCGGGGGCGGCGGACTTGTTCTCGTCCTTCATCGCCTTCGCCTCGGACTTGAGAATGCGCGCGGACTTGCCGAGCGAGCGTGCCATGTCCGGGAGCTTCTTCGCGCCGAACAACAGGATGATGACGACGAGAATAAGAATGATCTCGGTAGGTCCGAGCCTTCCCATAAGTCTTTACCTTCTCACCGAGGCGGCTGGGTGGGGTGCTGTCCGACCCGTCGGACAGATGTCCGACCGATCGTGTTGTGCAGCGATCGTAACGCTCGGGGGTAAACGTGAGGCAATCCCCGTGCGTACTCCCGTCCGCGTCCGGGCCTCGTTTTCCGGACCGCGATCAGCAGCGTACCTTCCGGGACCTGCGCCGTGACAGGGCGGAGCCGTACGGAACGCGACTGGCGGCACCCGTCGGGTCACTGCCGGAACGCGGCAGGGTTCACAGGGAGTCCACGGAACGGGCGGCGCTCTCCGCGGCGCGCTCCAGGTCCGCGGCGGCCCGGTTGATGCGGGACGCCGAGTCCGTCACCTGCCGGCCCAGCCGCTGTGCCTCGACGAACACCCGTACAGCGAACACCGCGAGAACGGCGAGACCCAGGAAACCCACGGCAACCGCGAACATCGGCCAGAACATGACGCCGAGCCTAGACCGTCCCGCGGGCCGGCCGTGAACCGCCGGCCGGTCACACGGTGGAGTGCAGTCGCAGAGTCCTGACCCCGCCGCCCGTGAGCAGTTCCACGATCCGCTCCCCCGCGGGCTTGCGGACGGCGGACCCGCACTCGGGGCACGTGAACGAGTAGAACGTGGTGCGGCTCGTGGCGCCGATGGCCAGGCGCAGGGCGCTGGCAGTGAGTTCGAAGCGGCCCCGGCAGTCCGGGCAGCCGGCCCTGAAGACGACCGGCGAGACACGTCTCATGCCGGCGAACGCGGACGCCGCCGTCACGCCCGGCAGACCGGGCCCCGTCGTCTCGCTCACAGTGCCCGCTCCTGCCTGTCGTGCCCGGTGTCCGGCCCGTCGGGCACCGCCCGTCCTGCCGCGGTCTCCTGTGCCGGCTCGGCACCGTGCGCCGCGACGTCCTCGATCCCGTCGTACGCCGCGAGCGCCTCGCGGGCTGCCTGCCGGGCGCTGCCGGCGAGCTCGGGCGGGGACACGATCCGGCCGTCACCTCCGAGCCGGAGCGCCAGCCGCCGCAGGGACGCCGGGTCGGGCGTGCGCAGGGTGATGCGCAGGCCGCCGTCGGGCAACTCCTGCGCGCTGTCGTGCGGGTAGTACTCGGCGACCCAGCGTCCGCCCGGACCGACCTCCACGACGACCTCGGGGTCCTCGGCCGCGGGCTGCACCAGCGCCTCGGAGAGGTCGCGCAGCTCCACCTCCGGCGGTGCGGCGGGCTCGTCGAGGATCCGGATCTCGGCGACCCGGTCGAGCCGGAAGGTGCGCCGGGCCTCGGAGCGGCGGCACCATGCCTCCACGTACGTGTGTCCCACGCTGACGAGGCGGATGGGGTCGATCTCGCGCTCGGTGAGCTCGTCGCGGGCCGGGGAGTAGTAGCGGATCCACAGGCGCCGGCGCTCGGAGATCGCCCGGTCGACGTCGGCGAAGACACCGCCCTCGGACTCGAAGGTGACGGACAGGCGCGAGCTGGCGCCCGCGGCCTCGCCGGCCGCCGTCTCCACCTTGGCGGTCGCCCGCAGCAGCGCCTGCCGGTCGCTCTCGCGCAGACCGGGCAGGGTCGCCACCGCGCGGGCGGCGACGAGCAGCGCGGTGGCCTCGTCGGCGGCGAGCCGCAGCGGCTCGGCCGCGTCCGCGCCGAGGGCCGCGGGGTTGTGCCACCAGATGCGCTCGCCGTCGGTGTCGATGTCGAGCAGATCGCCGCCGCGGAAGCTGGTGCCGCACATGGGCAGCACGTCGAGATCGGAGACCAGCTCGTCCTCGGTGATGCCGAAGGCACGGGCGACGTCCTCGACGCGGGCGCCGGGGCGCTCGCGCAGGTACGTCACCAAGGAGAGCATCCGTCGGGTCTGGTCGATGGCGTTCACGGGCCTGACCGGTTTGCCTGCCACTGTGTTGTCCGCTCCCCCTCAGCCCTTGGCCACGGCACGCAGCCGGTCCACCACGTCCGCACGCAGCTCCGCGGGCTCCAGGACCACCACGTCCGGCCCGAACTCCACCAGCCAGGCGTCCAGGCCGTGCCCGTACGGAATCTCCAACTCGTCCCAGCCGTCGCCGAGTTCCCGCACGGCGGTGGCCTTCGCCCGAAGGGGGTAGCCCGCGCCCGCACGCAGCCGGATCAGCGCGGAGCGGTCAGCGGTCTCCCCCGCCCAGCTCGCGACCGTCTCACGGACGGTGACGACGTCGGGCACCGGAGCGGTGAACCGCGCCCCGCGCGAGCGCACCTTGCCGGTGATCCGCGACAGCCGGAACACCCGCTCGGCGCCGCGGTCGCGGTCGAACCCCGCCAGGTACCAGTGGCCGCGCCAGCACTCCAGGGCCCACGGCTCGACATGCCGTGGCTCGGGCTGCGCGGCATTGGCCTTGCGGTACTCGAAGAGGACCGGCCGGCGGTCGCGGCAGGCCAGCATCAGCGGCTCGAAGGCGGCCTCGTGCACGGGGATGCGCGGCTCGAGAGCGCTGTGCGCCTCGTACGGGTCGACGTCCTCGGGCAGCCCGGCGGCCCGCAGCTTCTGCAGCGCGCCACTGGCGGCGCCGGCGAGCCTGGCCTGTTGCCAGACCTTGGCGGCGAGCCCGAGGGCGGCGGCCTCCTCGGCGTCGAGGGTGATCGGCGGCAGTCGGTTGCTGTCGCGGCGGGCCAGGTATCCGATCTCGCCGTCGAGGCCCTCGACGGTCTCGATGACCAGGCCGAGTTCCCGCAGGTCGTCCTTGTCCCGCTCGAACATGCGGTTGAAGGAGTCGTCGGATCCCGCCTCGAGGTAGGCCTCGATGGAGTCACGCAGCTCGCGCTTGCTGAGTGGCCGCCGCGTCCCGAGCAGACACAGCGCCAGGTTCATCAGCCGCTCGGCCTTGGCAATGGCCATCGACGCCCTTCTCCCTATGGTGCTTACGACGGATGACCGTACCGTCCCGCGCCGACGCGGCAAAAGCCGAGGGCCCATGCCCGACCAGGCATGGGCCCCGAATGACCGGCTCCGATCGGACGTCGGTCAGACTCCGAGCAGATCGACCACGAAGATCAGCGTCTCGCCGGGCTGGATCGCCGGGGTCGGGCTCTGGTCGCCGTAGGCGAGATGGGCGGGGATGGTCAGCTGGCGGCGGCCGCCGACCTTCATGCCCTGCACGCCCTGGTCCCAGCCCTTGATGACACGGCCGCCACCGAGCGGGAAGCGGAACGGCGTACCGCGGTTCCAGCTGGCGTCGAACTCCTCGCCCGTGCTGAAGGCCACGCCGACGTAGTGGACGGTCACGGTCTGACCGGCCTGCGCGACCGGGCCGTCGCCCTCCCAGATGTCCTTGATCTCGAGGTCCGCCGGGGGCTCGCCGCCCGGGAAGTCGATCTCGGGCTTGTCGATGCTCACGTGTCTAGCTCCTGCTTGTCTGCGGAAAGGCAACGCCCAAGTCTTACATCCTCGCGGGTCACATCTTCGCGAGGATGTCGACCGAGAAGACCAGCGTCGAGCCCTTCTCGATACCGCTGCCCTCCGGCGGGTTGTCGCCGTAGCCCAGGTCCGGCGGGATGACGATCAGGACGCGGCTGCCGACCTTCTTGCCGGTCAGGCCCTGCGACCAGCCCTTGACGACCTGCTGGAGCGAGAAGGACGTCAGCTGCTTCCTGCTGTACGTGGAGTCGAACTCCTTGCCGCCGTCCCACACCACGCCCTTGTACTGGACGAGCACGGTGTTCTGCGCGCCGACCTCGGGGCCGTCGCCCTCGATGACGTAGTCCGCCACGAGCTTCTTCGGCGCCGCCGTGTCGGGCACCTCGATGGAGGGTGCCGCGCCGTCGGTGTTGGTGCCGACCTTGGGCAGCGCCGCGTCGTCCTGCGGGATCTCCTTGCCCTTGGCGGAGCTCTTGGCGTTGAAGGTGTCCTTCACGTCCACCACGAACACCAGGGTGTCGGTGCCCTTGATGCCTGCCTGCTCGCTGCCCTGATCGCCGTATCCATAGGCCGGCGGGACGGAGAACTGGACGCGGCTGCCGGTCTTCTTGCCGGTGAGCGCGTACCGCCAGCCGTCGATGATGCTGCCCTGCGCCAACTGGATGACGATCGGCGTCTTGCGGTCGTAGGAGTTGTCGAAGACCTTCGCGCTGGCCCAGATCTGGCCCAGGTAGTCGGCCACCAGGAAGTCGTTCTCGGCGACCGCCTTGCCGCCGCCGGCGATCACCGTCTTCACCGCGAGGTCCTTGGAGGGCTCGCCGCTGCCCTTGGCGACCGTCGGCTTCTCACCGAACTTCGTGCCCGCCGTGATCGCCGGCAGCGGCCCCTCGACGATCTTCGGGGGCGGTGGCGTGGACGTGTCCGACGCCTGGGGCGTCGCGCTGTCGCTGGCCTTGCTCGAGCCGGAGTCCTCGTCACCGCATGCGGCGAGCGTGACCAGTCCGGCGGGAACGGCGATGAGGAGGGAGCGTCGGCGCACGGTGGGGGCCTCGTAATCGGTATCGGTCGATCTTGTCTGCTGACGTGCGCGCAACTCTACGGCGTGAGAAGGGCACCGTACGGATAACGTACGGTGCCCGTGTGGCGTTCCGGACCCTTCGGGTACGAAACGCCTTCTCGGTTCGTTCCGGTCACATTCCGGCGATCAGCTTCTCCACCCGGTCGTCCACCGATCGGAACGGGTCCTTGCACAACACGGTGCGCTGCGCCTGGTCGTTGAGCTTGAGATGGACCCAGTCGACGGTGAAGTCCCGGCGCTGTTCCTGGGCCCGCCGGATGAAGTCGCCGCGCAGCCGGGCACGAGTGGTCTGCGGCGGAACGGACTTGCCTTCGAAGATCTTCAAGTCGTTGGCGACCCGGGCGGCCTGGCCCTTCTTCTCGAGCAGGTAGTACAGACCACGACGGCGGTGGATGTCGTGGTAGGCGAGGTCTATCTGTGCGACCCGCGGGTGGGACATGGTCATGTTGTGCTTGGCCCGGTACCGCTCGAGGAGCTTGTACTTCATGACCCAGTCGATCTCGGTGCCGATGCGGTCGAGGTCCTCGGCCTCGATCGCGTCCAGCGTGCGGCCCCACAGCTCCAGGACCCGCTCGACGGTGCCGGTGCGGATGCCGCGGCGCTCGCAGAAGTCCACGGCCTTCTCGTAGTACTCCCGCTGCACCTCCAGCGCGGACGCCTCCCGGCCGCTGGCCAGGCGCACCTTGCGCCGTCCGGTGATGTCGTGGCTGACCTCGCGGATCGCCCGGATCGGGTTCTCCAGGGTGAGGTCGCGCATCACCGTGCCCGCCTCGATCATGCGCAGCACCAGGTCGGTGGCGCCGACCTTGAGCAGCATGGTCGTCTCGGACATGTTGGAGTCGCCCACGATGACGTGCAGGCGTCGGTAGCGCTCGGCGTCGGCGTGCGGCTCGTCGCGGGTGTTGATGATCGGCCGGGAACGGGTGGTCGCCGAGGAGACGCCCTCCCAGATGTGCTCGGCCCGCTGGCTGACGCAGTACACGGCGCCGCGCGGCGTCTGCAGCACCTTGCCGGCGCCACAGAGCAGCTGCCTCGTCACCAGGAACGGGATGAGGATGTCCGCGAGCCGGGAGAACTCCCCGTGCCGGGCCACCAGATAGTTCTCGTGGCAGCCGTAGGAGTTTCCCGCGGAGTCGGTGTTGTTCTTGAAGAGGTAGACGTCGCCCGCGATTCCCTCCTCGTGCAGGCGTCGTTCGGCGTCCACCAGGAGTCCTTCGAGAATGCGCTCGCCCGCCTTGTCGTGGGTGACGAGTTCGATCACGTTGTCACATTCGGGTGTCGCGTATTCCGGATGTGATCCCACGTCGAGATAGAGGCGGGCGCCGTTGCGCAGAAAGACATTGCTGCTGCGGCCCCATGACACGACACGGCGGAAGAGGTACCGCGCCACCTCGTCAGGCGACAGGCGGCGCTGTCCCCTGAACGTGCACGTGACGCCGTACTCGTTCTCCAGCCCGAAAATGCGGCGGTCCATGACTGAACATTACGCCTGATGACCCGAACTGAAACGGGGTTCGACGGCACGGTTTGGATCATTTTCCGATGAAGCCGCAACCACCGCTGCCCGGGCGGGAGCTGCGAGGACCCGTCCCGTGCAGGCCAGCACGAGCAGCGACACGGCCCCGGCCGCCCCCGGCACGGCGAAGCCCCACAGCGCCCCGCCCGCCTCGACGACCGGCCCGGTGAGGCCCGTACCCACCGAGGCTCCCACGGTGAAGGTGGTCACCAGCCAGGAGAACGCCTCCGTCACCGTGCCCCGCGGCGCGTGCCGGTCCACCAGGACGAACGCGCAGGCGATGCACGGCGCGAGGAAGACACCCGCGACCGCAGTCAGCAGCACCATGGCGAACGCGCCCGGCATCAGCATCAGCGGCAGGTAACACACCGCCAGAAGGGCCACGAGGAGCCTCAGTCGCCGCGCCGGGTCGCCGGCCCACTGCCGGGCCCCGTAGACGGTCCCGCCGACCAGCGCGCCGAGCCCCAGGGCGGCCATCAGCCAGCCGTAGACGGCGTCACCGCCGTGCTCGTCCGCGTAGGGCACGGAGGCCACGGTGATGGACCCGAGGGCCATTCCGATGAACAGGAAGGCCCCCAGCAGCGCCAGCAGTCCGGACGAACGCACCGCACCCAGCCAGTGTGCCTCGCGCGGAGCCGACCGCCACGCGCGCGAAGGGGGCGACACGACCACGGACAGCGCGCCCAGCACGCCCACGGCGTTCAGCACGAGCAGCGCCACCAGCGGCGACCACAGCGACACGCACACCGTCACGAGCAGCGGCCCGACGGTGAACATGACCTCCTGCGCCACGGCGTCCATGGCGTACGCCGAGTGCACCTGTCCCTCCTCGCGGAGCACACTCGGCCACAGGGCCCGCAGTCCGCCCTCCAGCGGGGGCGTGAACAGTCCCGAGGCGCCCACGGCCGCGTACGCGAGCGCCGCCGGCTCGGTCCCGGCGAACGCGAAGACGGCCATGGCCAGCCCGGACAGCACGGCGGCCGGCAGCTGCACCCGGGGCTGCCCGTGCAGATCGACGAGCCGTCCCAGCACGGGCTGCCCGACCGCGTTGGCGACCCCGTACACGGCGGCCAGGGCCCCCGCGAGGCTGTACGAGCCGCCCTCGGCCCGCACGAACAGGACGATCGCGATCGCCGCGGTGGCGTTGGGCAGCCGCCCCACGAGCGTGCCGACGAGCAGCCGTACGGCGTGCCGCGCCCGGAGAATGTCCAGGTATCCGGCGACCACGACCCACCCCCTTCGCATGAGACCTCGACGAGGTTTTACGTATAACTTCCGTGGTCATACGTACCATGTCGGCTGTTCACGAGTCCAGACGAAAGCGCAGGCGAACGGTGGCACGAGGCAGCACCCGCCCCACCAGCCGGGACGTCGCCCAGGCCGCCGGCGTCTCCCAGGCCGCGGTCTCCCTGGTCCTCGGCGACAAGTGGCGCGGCCGGGTGTCGGAGCCCACCGCCCAGCGCGTCCGGGAGGCCGCCCACGCGCTCGGCTACCGCCCGAACCTCGCCGCCCGCAACCTCCGCCTGGGCCGCACCCGCACGGTCCTGCTGGTCGTCCCCGCGCTGACCACCGAGTTCTTCGCCGGTGTCTACACCGGCGCGGCACGCGTCGCCGCCGAGCACGGCTTCGGAGTGGTCCTCTACCCCTCCCCCGAGGGCGTCGGGCCCGCCCGGGACCCCTTCGCCTCCGCATCGGCCGCCCTGGACGGCGTCATCGCGTCCTCCATGGCGGCCGACGCGCTCTCCGCCATCCGCGGCGACCAGCTCCCGCTGGTCATGCTGGACAGCGACCCGGAGGGCAGTCTGGGCGCGGCGACGGTCAACCTGGACATCGCGGACGCCATCCGCCAGATCGCGGAGCACTTGCTGCTGCTGGGCCACCGCCACTTCCTGCACCTCGCGGCGGACGTCCCGTCCTGGACGTTCGAGGTCCGCGCGCGGGAGCTCGCGGCACGGCTGGACGCCGCCCCCGGCACCACGCTGCGCACCGCCAGGGCCCCGATCTCGATCGAGGGCGCGCTGACGGCCACCGAGGCCGCGCTGGCGGGGCCGGGCCCCCGCCCGACGGCGCTGGTCTGCGACGACGACAAGCTGGCGGTCGGCGCGTACAAGGCGGCCCGCCGCGCGGGGCTCCGCATCCCCGACGACCTCTCGGTCACGGGCCTGGACGACCTCGGCCTGGCCACGGCCGTCGACCCCGAGCTGACGACGGTCCGCCTGGACGCGGAGCTGTTCGGCGAACGGGGGATGCGGGCACTGCTGGCGGTCCTGGAGGGCGGGCTCCCCGAGGCCGGCGACATCCCGGTCAACCTGGTGGTCAGGGGCTCCACGGCGCCACCGCGGTGAGCGCCGGGGAACACGCGCGGGCCGCCGCGGGCATCCCACGGCGGCCGGCGTCGATGGGGCGGACTACTCCTCGGCCCCGTCCTCGTCCTCGGACGCGGCCTTCGAGGCGGCCCCGGCGGCTCCCCCGTCCAGGAGCCGCGACAGCTGGCCCCCGACGATCCGCTTGAACTTCCGCTGCTGCGGCCGCGTACGGTCCAGCACGGCGACCTCCAGCCGCTCCGCCGGAATCTCCCGCTCGCTGCCGTTCGTGTCGCGGGACAGCGCCTGTACCGCCAGCTTCAGCGCCTCGGCCAGCGTCATGCCGTCCCGGTGCCGCTGGTCCAGGTACCCGCTGATCTGCTCCGCGTTGCCCCCGACCGCGACCGAGCCGTGCTCGTCCACGATCGAGCCGTCGTGCGGCAGCCGGTAGATCTGGTCGCCGTCGGGACTGTCGCCGACCTCGGCGACGACCAGCTCCACCTCGTACGGCTTCTCGGCCGAGCTGGAGAAGATCGTGCCCAGCGTCTGGGCGTACACGTTGGCCAGGCCCCGGGCCGTCACGTCGTCACGGTCGTACGTGTAGCCCCGCAGGTCGGCGTACCGGACCCCACCGATCCGCAGGTTCTCGTACTCGTTGTACTTGCCGGCGGCCGCGAAGCCGATCCGGTCGTAGATCTCGCTGAACTTGTGCAGCGCACGGGACGGGTTCTCGCCGACGAACACGATGCCGTCGGCGTACTGCAGCACGACCAGGCTGCGGCCACGGGCGATGCCCTTGCGGGCGTACTCCGCCCGGTCGGCCATCGCCTGCTGGGGTGAGACATAGAACGGCGTCGACACCGGTTATCCGTCCCTTTCTGTCGAAGTCACTGGACCACCTGTCATCAACACGGCGAGGCCGGGCGCTACAGCAGCGCGGCCCGCGGGCCGTCGGGCTGCTCCAGCCGCCGGTCGAGGACCGAGCGGGCGAGCTGGGAGCTCTCGTCCTCGGTCAGCCGGCGGAAGCCGTCCTCGGTGATCACAGTGATGATCGGATAGATCCGGCGCGCGACGTCGGGACCGCCGGTCGCCGAGTCGTCGTCCGCCGCGTCGTACAGCGCCTGGACCACGAGCGTCGTGGCCTCTTCCTCGCTCAGGTCCTCACGGAAGAGCTTCTTCATCGCTCCGCGCGCGAAGATCGATCCCGATCCCGTCGTCGCGAAGTGATGCTCCTCGGAGCGCCCGCCCGTCACGTCGTACGAGAAGATGCGGCCCCGGCCGCGGTCCACGTCGTAACCGGCGAACAGCGGCACCACGGCCAGCCCCTGCATCGCCATGCCCAGGTTGGAGCGGATCATCGTCGACAGACGGTTCGCCTTGCCCTCCAGGGACAGCTGCGCGCCCTCGACCTTCTCGAAGTGCTCGAGCTCCAGCTGGAAGAGCTTCACCATCTCCACGGCCAGACCCGCCGTGCCGGCGATGCCCACCGCGGAGTACTCGTCGGCCGGGAACACCTTCTCGATGTCCCGCTGCGCGATCATGTTGCCCATGGTCGCCCGCCGGTCACCGGCGAGCACGACGCCGCCGGGGAAGGTCACGGCCACGATCGTGGTGCCGTGCGGCGCCTCGACCACGCCCTGGACCGGCGGCAGCTGCCGGTTGCCCGGGAGCAGCTCGGGCTGGTGCTCTCCCAGGAAGTCCATGAACGAAGAGGACCCAGGCGTCAGGAAGGCAGCTGGTAGACGCCCGGTGCTACGAGTGTTGGCTTCCACGCGATTCCTTCCACGTATGCGTCAGCTATGCCACGGACCCTACCCGCCCTGCGGCGGTGATCCACATACTCGGCGGGAACCACGGAACGAACACCTTGGCCCCCCGTTCCGTGCCGCGCGCGGCACGGGCGTGACCCGCACCGCGCGCGACATCTCACGTTCTGCTCGTCCGTCCCTCGGGCCGGTGCGCCGAGGGGGAACAGGCCTACTGGCCACCCTTCTGCACGAAGGAGCGCACGAAGTCCTCGGCGTTCTCCTCGAGGACGTCGTCGATCTCGTCCAGGACGGAGTCCACGTCGTCGCTGAGCTTCTCCTGGCGCTCCTTGAGGTCCTCGGATGCCTGCGCGTCCTGCGCCTGCTCCTCGACCTCCTCGGTGGAACGCGTGGCCTTCTGCTGCCCGCCGCCGGTGTCCTTGGTCGCCATAACCCTCACCCCGCTCGGTTCGCCCGACACAGTTGCTCGGTCAAGATCAGACCCTACAAGCCGGGTCCGACATCGGCCCCGCAGTTTCTCCAACGTACGGGGGCCATCTCGATGGTTCCCGGACCCGGTGACTTTCACCCTGTCCGGCGGTCTTCTCCCGTGTACCCGCTCGGCGCCGTCACCCGCCGGACAGGACCCTGACCAGGTCGTCCGCGGTGCGGCAGCGGTCCAGGAGCTCCTTGACGTGATTACGCGTTCCGCGAAGCGGTTCCAGGGTTGGGACCCGCTGGAGGGAGTCCCGTCCCGGCAGATCGAAGATCACCGAGTCCCAGGAGGCCGCCGCGACGTCGTCCGCGTACTGCTCCAGACAGCGCCCGCGGAAGTACGCCCGGGTGTCCTCCGGGGGCTTCGTACGGGCCCGCTCGACCTCCGTCTCGTCCAGCAGCCGCTTGATGCGGCCACGGTCCACCAGACGGTTGTACAGGCCCTTGTCGGGCCGTACGTCGGCGTACTGGAGGTCGACGAGGTGCAGCCGGGCGGCGTCCCAGTCCAGGTCGTCCCGGCGCCGGTAGCCCTCCATGAGCTCCCGCTTGGCGACCCAGTCCAGCTCGCCGGCGAGGCTCATCGGGTCGTTCTCTAGCCGGTTGAGGGTGTCCTCCCAGCGGCCCAGGACGTCCTTGGTCTGTTCGTCGGCGTCCGCTCCGTACCGCTCCTCGACGTACTTGCGCGCCAGCTCGAAGTACTCCATCTGGAGCTGCACCGCGGTGAGGGTGCGCCCGCTGCGGAGGGTGATCAGGCGCTGGAGGGTCGGGTCGTGCGAGACCTGGTGGAGGGTGCGTACGGGCTGGTCCACGGCCAGGTCGACGGCGATGAAGCCGTCCTCGATCATGGACAGGACCAGGGCCGTCGTGCCCAGTTTCAGATAGGTCGAGATCTCGGACAGGTTCGCGTCGCCGATGATCACGTGCAGACGGCGGTACTTCTCCGCGTCCGCGTGCGGTTCGTCGCGCGTGTTGATGATGGGCCGCTTCAGCGTCGTCTCCAGGCCGACCTCGACCTCGAAGTAGTCGGCGCGCTGACTGAGCTGGAAGCCGTGTTCGTGCCCGTCCTGGCCGATGCCGACGCGGCCGGCACCCGTGACGACCTGGCGGGACACGAAGAAGGGCGTCAGGTGGCGCACGATGTCCGAGAAGGCGGTCTCCCGCTTCATCAGGTAGTTCTCGTGCGTGCCGTAGGACGCGCCCTTGTTGTCGGTGTTGTTCTTGTAGAGGTGGATCGGCTGGGCGCCCGGCAACTGGGCCGCCCGCTCGGCCGCCTCGGCCATGATGCGCTCGCCCGCCTTGTCCCACAGCACGGCGTCCCGCGGGTTGGTGACCTCCGGAGCGCTGTACTCGGGGTGGGCGTGGTCGACGTAGAGCCGTGCTCCATTGGTGAGGATCACGTTGGCCAGGCCGATGTCCTCGTCGGTGAGCTGGCTGTTGTCGGCGGCCTCCCGGGCGAGGTCGAAGCCTCGCGCGTCCCGCAGCGGGTTCTCCTCCTCGAAGTCCCAGCGAGCCCGGCGGGCCCGGTGCATCGCCGCCGCGTAGGCGTTGACGATCTGGGACGAGGTGAGCATGGCATTGGCGTTGGGGTGACCGGGGACGGAGATCCCGTACTCCGTCTCGATGCCCATTACTCGCCGTACGGTCATGCGGCCCTCCTTGCCCGGCGGCGCCCTCGGTCGTGGGCGCCGCTCACATGGCGCTCCGGTGCGTGTGCGGTGCCCGTCCCCGCACTGCGCGACTCGGCGGTACGGAAGAGCCTAGAACGCCTTTGCGCCGGTGGGGAGATCATTTGCGTCATTGCCTTGCTCCAGCCGTGGCCCCGAAAAACAGTCGGCTGCGGGTACCCACTGAGGGCACCCGCAGCCGCCCTGCCTTTTACAGGTACTGACCGGTGTTCGCCACCGTGTCGATGGAGCGTCCGGTGTCCGCACCCTGCTTTCCGGTGACGAGCGTACGGATGTACACGATCCGCTCGCCCTTCTTTCCGGAGATGCGGGCCCAGTCGTCCGGGTTGGTGGTGTTCGGCAGGTCCTCGTTCTCCTTGAACTCGTCCACGCAGGCCTGGAGGAGGTGGGAGACGCGAAGGCCCTTCTGGTTCTTGTCGAGGAAGTCCTTGATCGCCATCTTCTTGGCGCGGCCGACGATGTTCTCGATCATGGCGCCGGAATTGAAGTCCTTGAAATAGAGGACTTCCTTGTCGCCGTTGGCGTAGGTGACTTCCAGGAAGCGGTTTTCCTCGGATTCGGCGTACATGTGTTCCACCGCCGTCTGGATCATGCTCTGGACGGTGGCCGCCTTGTCCTTCTCGTGCTCCGTGAGGTCGTCCTCGTGGAGCGGGAGGCGCTCGGTGAGGTACTTGCCGAAGATGTCCTTGGCCGCTTCGGCGTCCGGACGCTCGATCTTGATCTTCACGTCGAGCCGGCCGGGCCGCAGGATGGCGGGGTCGATCATGTCCTCACGGTTGGAGGCTCCGATCACGACCACGTTCTGCAGGCCCTCCACACCGTCGATCTCGGCGAGCAGCTGCGGGACGATGGTGTTCTCCACGTCCGAGCTGACACCGGAGCCGCGGGTGCGGAAGAGGGACTCCATCTCGTCGAAGAAGACGATGACGGGCGTGCCCTCGCTGGCCTTCTCCCGTGCACGCTGGAAGACGAGGCGGATCTGCCGCTCGGTCTCACCGACGTACTTGTTGAGGAGCTCGGGTCCCTTGATGTTGAGGAAGAAGCTCTTGCCGGCGGCCTGGCCGGTCACCTCGGCGACCTTCTTGGCCAGCGAGTTGGCGACGGCCTTGGCGATGAGCGTCTTGCCGCATCCGGGGGGCCCGTAGAGCAGGACGCCCTTGGGCGGACGCAGCTCGTGCTCCCGGAACAGGTCGGGGTAGAGATAGGGGAGCTCGACCGCGTCGCGGATGGCCTCGATCTGTCCGCCGAGGCCACCGATCTGCTCGTAGCCGATGTCGGGGACCTCTTCGAGGACGAGTTCCTCGACCTCGCTCTTGGGGACGACCTCGTAGACGTATCCGGAGCGGGGTTCGAGCAGGAGGGCGTCGCCGGGGCGGATGGTGATGCCCCGCAGTGGCTCGGCGAGCCGGACCACGCGCTCCTCGTCGGTGTGCCCGAGCACGAGGGCGCGCTCGCCGTCCTCGAGGATCTCCTTGAGGGTGACGATGTCGCCGACGCTCTCGTACTCCATGGCCTCGACCACGTTGAGGGCTTCGTTGAGCATCACTTCCTGGCCGCGCCGGAGCTCGTCGAGCTCGACGCTCGGGCTGACGTTCACCCGGAGTTTGCGGCCGCCGGTGAAGATGTCGGCGGTACCGTCCTCGTTGGCCTGCAGGAACACACCGAAGCCTGCCGGTGGCTGGGCCAGCCGGTCGACCTCCTCCTTGAGGGCCACGATCTGGTCGCGGGCCTCGCGGAGTGTGCTGGCGAGTCGCTCGTTCTGGGCGGACACGCCGGCCAGGTTGGTCTGCAGCTCGACGATCCGCTCTTCGAGAATTCTCGTGTGCCGCGGAGAGTCGGCGAGCTTGCGTCGCAGGACGGCGATCTCCTGCTCAAGGTAGGCCACCTGCCCGGCCGGGTCCTCGGACCCGCGTCCCGGGCGGATGCCGCGGTTCATGTCGTCGTCGTGGGCTGCCACGGTCCTCACCTCCTCCAAGGGGAGCTGGACGCTTCCAGACCCTACCTGGGTGGGTGTCGATTGAAACCCCTAGATCAAAAGACTGTCGGGGTGTGTCCGATCTTCACCCTTGCGCTCTCCCTCACGCCAGGGGAATACCCACCGAACGTGACGGGAACCCAGGCGGGGGTAGGGTCGAAGCGTTCAACACCCGTCAGAGCTGGCCGGATTCCCGACCGGCTCGACGCAGGAAACGGCAGGAAGCAATGAGTGTGCAACAGGAGGCCGGAGTCGACGGCGAGGCTCTCGAGGTCTGGATCGACCAGGACCTGTGTACCGGCGACGGCATCTGCGCGCAGTACGCGCCCGAGGTGTTCGAGCTGGACATCGACGGTCTGGCCTACGTGAAGGGCGCGGACGACGAGCTCCTGCAGGCCAAGGGCGCGACGACGCCCGTGCCGTTGCCGCTCCTGACGGACGTGGTCGACTCGGCGAAGGAGTGTCCGGGCGAGTGCATCCATGTACGTCGCATTTCGGACAGGGCAGAGATCTACGGCCCGGACGCAGAGTGACCGAACTGTGACGTAAATGGCACGCACAGTGACCACTGTGCGGTGGGTCACACCTCTCGGAGGGTCTCCGTCGGTCAGACGGTCCGCGCCTGGGACGGCGTGTCGCGGACGAACGCGCCGTTCTTCCACTGCCACTTCACGTCGTCGGTGACGTCCGGGCAGCAACTGGGCACGTCGGCCGACGAGTAGCCGAGAAGCGTCGCGAGGACGGCACCGCCGCGCACCGCGAAGTCGGTGACGGTCCGGCGGTCCTTCGGATCCACCAGGGTGGCGACCACACGGGACTTGCCGCTGTCGGTGTCCCGGGTGATGACGTAGACGCCGTCGGGCGGGGTGCCCATGGGCGCGTCGCAGTGCACGACGGCCACCGTCTCGGGCCGGCCGTCGCCGTCGAGGTCGCCGGACGCCTTCTTCTGCACCAGGGCCTTGACCGGACCGCAGTCCAGAGGGAACGTGACGGCCGCCGGGTCGGGCGGCGTGCCGTGCGCCGGGGCGGTCTTCGTCTGCGGTCCCGCGGCCTGGGCCGCTGTCGCGGCGTCGGGCTGCAGGACCGAGGAGAGGGCCACGACTCCGGCGAGAGCGGTGGCGGTGGCGACCCAGTGGATCGGCCGGGTGTGCGTGTGGGACAGGTCCGGAACGGCGGGGTGCTGCACGAGGAGTGTCTCCTGTGAGGGCTGTGCCGGTGGGGGTGGCCAGCATCGTGCCACACGTCACAGTGCGGGGGAACGGCGGGGTGGGTACTCACTCGGGTTTCGCCGGGCGCCGGACCTCGGACGCGGGCCTCGGACGCGGGCCGCGCCCCTGGACCGCGGCACCGGTCGGCTGCCCGGACCGGCCCTTCAACGCGGCGGGGGGGGGGGGGGGGGGGGGGGGGGGGGGGGGGGGGGGGGGGGGGGGGCCGGCGCGCCGCCCCCCCGGGGGCCGGGGGGGGCGGGGGCGGGGCGGGGGCC
>NZ_JBIWKU010000013.1:0-49148 GCF_044765825.1 Streptomyces flaveolus
CTGCCCGAGACGCTGATCTCCGTGGTCGGCATCGAGAAGGTGATCCCCACCTGGCGGGACCTGGAGGTCTTCCTCCAGCTCCTGCCCCGTTCCTCCACGGCCGAGCGCATGAACCCGTACACGTCGATGTGGACGGGAACCACCGACGCGGACGGTCCCCGTACGTTCCACCTGGTCCTGCTGGACAACGGCCGCACCGACACCCTCGCCGACGAGGTCGGCCGCCAGGCCCTGCGCTGCATCCGCTGCTCGGCCTGCCTGAACGTCTGCCCGGTCTACGAACGCGCCGGCGGACACGCCTACGGCTCGGTGTATCCGGGCCCGATCGGCGCCATCCTCAGCCCTCAGCTGCGGGGCACGGGCAGCGAGATCGACGCCTCCCTGCCGTACGCGTCCTCGCTGTGCGGCGCCTGCTACGAGGTGTGCCCGGTCGCCATCGACATCCCCGAAGTCCTGGTGCACCTGCGGGAGAAGGTCGCCGACCAGGGCGGTAAGGGGCACCGGCTGGAGAAGGCCGCGATGAGGACGGCGACCTGGCTCCTCGACCACCCGGCCGCCCTCGCCGCCGGCGAACGGCTCGCGTCCGGGACGCGGAAGCTGCATCCCAAGCGGCTCCCCGGACCCGGCGCGCGCCAGTGGACCAACAGCCGTGATCTGCCGGACGTGCCGGCCGAACCGTTCCGTGACTGGTGGAAGAAGAACCACGCATGACCCCTCCGTCCTCCTCCCGCGACCGCGTCCTCGGCCGCGTACGCAGAGCTCTCGCGGACGCGCCCGAGGCCCCCGAGGTCTCGCGGGACTACCTGGTCAGCCACACACCGGACGACCCGGCCACGGTGCTCGACCTCCTCCACGAGAACCTCGCCGACTACCGGGCGGGCGTGCACCGCAGCACCCGGCAGGGGCTGGCGGCACTGATCGGCGAGCTCCTCGCCGACCACGGCACGCGCAGTGTCGTCGTGCCGCCCGGCCTCCCCGGCGACTGGCTGGCAGGCTCCGACGCCCGGCAGCGCTTCGACGACGTCCCCCTGACGCCGGAGGAGCTGGACTCCGTCGACGCCGTGGTCACCGGCTGCGCCCTGGCCGTCGCGGAGACCGGCACCGTCGTCCTGGACGCCGGCCCGGGGCAGGGCCGGCGCGCCCTCACCCTCGTCCCCGACGTGCACATCTGCGTCGTCGACGCCCGAACCCAGGTGGTCGCCTCCTTGCCGCAGGCCCTGCCCCGTCTCGACCCCACCCGCCCGAGCACCTGGATCTCCGGCCCGTCCGCCACCAGCGACATCGAGCTGGACCGGGTGGAAGGCGTCCACGGGCCCCGCACCCTGGAGGTCGTCCTGGTGGTGGACTGACCGCCGCAGGGGCCGGTGAGCGACCGGAAGCCCATGTTGCCGGCCGAGTCCGTCGCCTAACCTCGTGCGTGGACCCGTCGGACCGCACGTGCGGGCACAGCGAGGAGGCGATCGTGCGCGGAAGGAACACCTGGTGGTTCGCGGGCGCGTTGGCGGTCGCCTGCCTGCTGATCGTGGGCCGCGGCGCGCCGGGCGACGGCCCCGTCGCCGGGCCACTGCGCGCCGACGCCGTCAAGGACGTCGTGCCGAACCGGGTGATGACGTGGAACATCTGCAACCCCTGCGACGAGAGCAACGCCGACCGGGCGGCGGAGATCGCCGCGTACGCGCCGCAGGTCATAGGTCTGCAGGAGGCGTGCGTACGTGACGTCGAGAAGATCCGCGACTACCTGGAGGGCGTCCACGGGCTGGTCTACCACGTCGCGTACGGATCGGTACTGCACAACCGGGGACGTTGCGGCGGGTGGCCGTGGAATCCGGGAGCCTTCGGCCAGGCACTCCTCTCGGCGGCTCCGATGACGGACCGCGTCAACGTGGAGTATCCCGACGGCGGGTCCGAGGACCGCGGGTACATGGCCGTCACCACGACCGTGGGCGGCCGGTCCGTCCGGGTCTTCGACACGCACCTGGCCCAACGGCGTCAGGAGGCGGTCCGGGCCGGCCAGACCGCCGTACTCGCCGCGGCCGTCGGCCGGTACGACCGTGCCATCGTGCTCGGCGACTTCAACGCCGTGCCGGACACCCCCGAACTCGACCCGTTCCGGGAACTGGCCGCGGACGCGGATCCCGGATGCCGTCCCTCGCCCGTCGGCACCTGCCAGGCGACCACCGACTGGGAGAGCAAGTTCGACTACGTCTTCCTGCGGGGCATCGTCCCGCTCCGGCACCGCGTGCACCCGACGCCGTACTCGGACCACCACCTGCTGCTCGCCGACCTGCGCACGTGACGTGACCGGCCGTCTGGCATCATGCCCGGATGACGGCAGGGCGGATCATCTTCCTCAACGGCACGTCCAGTTCGGGCAAGTCGAGCATCGCCCGCGAGCTGCTCGACGTCCTCGACGACGGGGTCTTCTTCCACCTGGCGGTGGACAGCTTCAACGCGATGCGCACCAAGCGTGCCCTCGACGACGAGGAACTCGACACGGCGCTGCGGCGGACCAGGATGGGCTTTCACCGCTCCGTCGCGGCCATGGCCGAGGTGGGCAACGACGTCGTCGTGGACCATGTGCTCAGTGAGCCGTGGCGGCTGCTCGACTGCCTGTCGGTCCTGCCTCCCGAACGCGTGCTGTTCGTGGGCGTCCACTGTCCGCCGGAGGAACTCACGCGCCGGGAGCGGGCGCGCGGCGACCGCCCGGTGGGCCTCGCCGCGCACCAGTACGACCTCGTCCACCGGCACGGCGACTACGACCTGGAGTGCGACACCAGTACCGCGACCCCGCGGGAATGTGCCGAGCGGATCAAGAGCTTCCTTCCGCACCTTCCCCGGCGCACCGCCTTCGCCCGCCTGCGCGACCGCCACTCGGTGGGCGGCGCACCTACCGGGTGACGACGTTGAACGCCGGCCGGCGGCGCGGCCGTACGTCCGGAACGCCGAGGTCCCGCAGGATCGGCATGAGGGTCTCACCGAACTGCCGGAACGTCTCCTCGGCCTCCCGGACGTCCACGACGAGCCAGCCGTCCAGCCGACCAGTCGGGCGAGCCGTCCGCGCGCGGGCCTGCGCCGGACAGGTCACGGGACGAGAGCGGGACCGGCTCAGCCCGCGGCCGCCCGTTCCCCGGCCGGGCGCCTGCGCCGTGCGGGCTCGGTGAGCGACGGCGGCTGCCAGGCGCCGTCGGCCCGGTAGAGGTCGGTGCCGGGGGCCACGATCTCGTCGATCCGGTCGAGCACCGCGTCGTCGAGCAGCAGGTCGGCTCCCTTGAGCAGCGCGGTGAGCTGGTCCATGGTGCGCGGCCCGGTGATCACCGAGGTGACGGCGGGGTGGACCAGTACGAAGGCGACGGCCAGTTCCGGCAGCGTGCAGCCCACCTCGTCGGCCAGGGCGACGAACTGCTCGACGGCCGCGAGCTTCGCCGCGTTGCCCGGTACGGCGGGGTCGAAGCGGTGCGGAGTGAGCTTGGCGCGGCCGGTGGTCAGGTCGACGTGCCGGCCCTCGCGGTAGGCGCCGGACAGGAATCCCGAGGCGAGCGGTGACCAGGTCAGCACGCCCATGCCGAGACGCTGCGCGGTGGGCAGTACGGACCGTTCGATGCCGCGCGCGAGCAGCGAGTACGGCGGCTGTTCCGTGCGCAGCCGCATCAGACCGCGGTGTTCCGCCACGTGGTGGGCCTCGACGAGGTCCTCCGCGGGGAACGTGGAGCAGCCGAACGTCCGGATCTTGCCCGCCCTCACCAGATCACCGAGGACGGACAGCGTCTCCTCGATGTCGGTGGTGTGGTCGGGACGGTGCACCTGGTAGAGGTCGATCCAGTCCGTGTCCAGGCGCCGCAGACTGTCCTCGACGGCCCTGAGGATCCAGCGGCGTGAATTGCCGCTGCGGTTGCGTCCCTCCGCCAGCGGAAAGTGGACCTTGGTGGCGAGCACGACGTCGTCACGTCTGCCCTTGAGCGCCTTGCCGACGATCTCCTCGCTCTCGCCGGCCGAGTACATGTCGGCGGTGTCCACGAAGTTGATGCCGGCGTCGAGCGCGGCGTGGACGATGCGTGCGCCGTCCTCGTGGTCGGGGTTGCCGACGGCGCCGAACATCATCGTGCCGAGGCAGTGGGTACTGACCTCGATGCCGGTCTTGCCGAGGACTCGATAGCGCATACCGGTGCTCCGTCGTCGGTGGGGCGGATGGGAGCGTCACTCTAGGAGTTGGAGTGCACTCGACAGCAAGGGAACGGGCCCGCGGATCAGGCGACACGCGGTACGGAGCCGCACGGCCGGGGTACCCGGACCTCCCGGCCCTCGGACAGCCTCAGGGGAGATGAACAGGCATGGCGTCCGAAACCGCGAAGGTCCCCTCGCACCGCGCCACCCTGGACGGCGATCTCACCGTGCCACCCGGCGCGCGGGGCATGGTCCTGTTCGCGCACGGCAGCGGCAGCTCACGGCTCAGTCCCCGTAACCGCGCGGTCGCCGCAGGTCTGCGCGGAGCGGGGTTCGGGACACTGCTGCTGGACCTCCTGACACCGGACGAGGAGCGCGAGGACATCGCCACCGCCCGGCATCGCTTCGACGTCGCCCTGCTGGCACGGCGCCTGGCGGATGCCGTGGACTGGCTGGGACGAAGGCCGGACACGGCCGGCCTGCCCGTCGGGCTGTTCGGGGCGAGCACGGGAGCGGCGGCCGCCCTGACGGCGGCGGCGGAGCGGCCCGCAGCGGTGTTCGCGGTGGTGTCCCGGGGAGGCAGGCCGGATTTGGCGGGCGATGCCCTTCCCCTGGTCGCCGCACCGGTCCTGCTCGTCGTCGGGGGCAGCGACGAGACGGTGCTCGATCTGAACCGTGAGGCTGCCCGGCGGCTTGCGTCGTTCCACCGGATCCACGTCGTCCCGGGCGCTACCCACCTCTTCCCCGAGCCCAGCGCCCTGGAAGAGGTCACCGAAGTCGCCGCCGCCTGGTTCCGTGACCATCTGAGCGAAGGGGCCGGCGGCGACCGCTCCGGCTGACACCGCGGCGGGCCCGGACGCGGTGGCCGTTCCATTCCCACCGGGGGAGAGAGGCAGGCATCAGGTCATGCGATTCCACAATCGCCGGGTGGCCGGCCAGGAACTCGGGCTGCGGCTCGCGGAGTGGGCGTCCGACGGCGAACTGCCCCGCGTCGTCGTCCTCGCGCTGCCCCGCGGTGGCGTGCCGGTGGCCGCCGAAGTCGCCCAGGCACTCGGGGCGCCACTGGACGTGCTCGTGGTACGCAAGATCGGTCTTCCCGGCAGGCCGGAGACGGGCATCGGCGCGGTCGTGGGCGACGACCCGCCCCTGTTCGACCAGCGGGCCCTGGAGCTGCTCGGCCTCAGCGAGGACCGCCTCGTCCAGGACGTGGCCCGGGAGCGTGCGGAACTGGGACGCCGCGCCCTGCTCTACCGGGGCGACCGGGCCACGCCCGACGTCGAGGGCCGCACCGTGGTCCTCGTCGACGACGGCCTGGCCACCGGCGCCACCGCACGCGCCGCCCTCCGCCATCTTCGACGGCTGAACCCCGCCCGGCTGATCCTCGCCGTTCCCGTCGGGGCCCCCGCGGCCGCCGCCGAGATGCGCGCGGAAGCCGACGACGTCGTGTGCCTCCGACAGCCGCCGGACTTCCGCGCCGTCGGACTCTGGTACGACGACTTCGAGCAGGTGAGCGACGAGGAGGTCATCGAGATCCTGAACACCCGCAGGGCGGCCTCGTCCCCCGGCACGTACTGAGGTCCGTCTTTCGCGGGCCGGTCATGGCCCAGGACAAAACATGTGTGCCGCTCTACCGTGAGAAGCATGAGCAGCCACATACGCGAATCCACACCGCGGACCGAATACGTCTGCCCGGTATGCCGTCATCCCGTCGGCAGCGAGATCAGACGGCACAAGAGTCTCGGTATCTTCGTCCCCTCCTGGGGTCCGGGCCCGTGTCACAATCCCGACTGCGCCGCATACGAGCCGGAGCGACCCCGACCGCGTTCCCACTGAGCCGGGAGAGGCCCGGTCGCAGGGGCGACACACGCGGAGACATCCGTTTCCGCGCCCGCCGCCACCCCCTTCTCGCAGAGGCGGCCGCCCTTCTCGCGCAGGTCCAGGCGGAAGTGCGTCGTCCTGCCCACCTGCTCCAGGCCGTGGATGCGTTCGTCGATGTAACCCAGGTCGTTGAGGGTCTTCCTGACCTTGGCCGGGGTTGGCTCCGAAACCGCCTGCAGCGCCTGGATGATGCGCTGTTCGTGCTGGACACTCGCGCACCAGTCACGGTCGTTCAACTCCGCCTCGGGACCCGTGGGGGCGCCGGGCTCGATCGGTTCGTCCGGAGGGGTCTCGCCCGGCGCGAGGCTCTCCCGCCCCGCCGAGCCGGTCGGCCTCCTGTCGGCCGGACCCTGCCCGGTTTCTGTTCCGCTCTCACCGGTCGCGGAGCACGGCTGCGCAACCCTCTCGAGCATCGCCGTGAACGCCGCCTGATCGGGGCCCGGCGGTGTGGCACTCTCCTTCGCGCCCACGCTGCCGCCCGGCTCGCTCCGGGATTCACCGTCATGCGGCCTCTCGATGCCGCAGCCGGCCAGCGCCAGGGCCGCGAGGGCGGCCGCCGCGAGGGCACGCCGCGGATGGGCGAGCGGGCTGAGGGAAGCAATGATCCGTGTCATGGACGCAGTCTCCGGCCGGTGCCACGCGCCCCACATGAGTATGCGTACTCATCCACACACTCACGGAGCGGGGTCGAGCGTCTTCCCTACGGCTCGGGGCCCCGCCCGGTCCGCGCCGGGGTGACGCCGCCCACGCGGCGGGTCAGTTCCCGCGCGGTCTGCGCCACGTGAGCCGCGATCCGGTCGCGTTCCGACGCGTCGGCCGACTCACCGGGGAAGGTGACGGACACGCCCGCGATCGGATGGGCGTGGTGGTCCAGCACGGGCGCGGCGACGGACGAGAGGCCGGGGGTGACCTCGCCCTCCTCCGTCGCATATCCCCGGCGCCGCACCTGGGCCAGCAGACCCCGCAGGGCCGTCAGCGACGCGGGACCGACGCCGTGCCGCAGCACGAAGGCGGACCGGTCCGGGAAGATCGCCCGCACCTGCGCGGGCGGCAGCAGTGCCAGCACCGCCCGGCCGCTGGCGGTCAGGTGGGCCGGCAGCCGCACCCCCACCTCGCTGACGAGCGGCGCCCGGCCCGGAGCCCGCTCCTCGATGACGTAGATGACCTCGCGGCCGTGCAGCACGGCGAGGTTGGCGTTGTGCCCGGTACGGTCCACGAGCGTGGCCAGCGGCACCCGGGCCAGCCGCTGGAACGGCGCCTGGCGCTCGTACCCGGAGGCCAGCTCGAAGGCGCTGACGCCGAGGCCGTAGCGCCGCTCCTCCGGCAGATGGACCACGAAGCCCTCGGCGGCGAGGGTGTCGAGCAGGTGGTAGGTCGTCGAGCGGGGCAGCCCCACGTCGCGGCTGATGGCGGCCGCGGGCACCGGTGCGGCCTGCCGCGCCAGATAGCGCAGCACGGCCAGCACCTGCGCGGCGGCGGGGACCATGCTCATGGGGCGAGAGTAGACCAGTGGCGGGGCCGGCCATGTGTCTGGGATCTCAGACGTTCCCGGGCCGCAATGTCTTGGATCCCAGACACTACTGATCCGGAACCCCTCGCACACCCCCGCCCGCCTGCGGCTTCATAAGGGCATGACCGTTGTTGTTGGTGTCGGCGCGCTCTCCGCCGACGAAGTCGTGTCCGTCGCCCGTCGCGGCACCCCGGTGGCACTGGCCCCGGAGGCGCTCAAGGAAATCGCCCGCAGTCGCGAGGTCATCCAGGCCCTCGCCGACGACGCCAAGCCCCACTACGGCGTCTCCACCGGTTTCGGCGCCCTGGCCACCCGTCACATCCCCACCGCACTGCGGGCCCAGCTCCAGCGCAGCCTGGTGCGCTCGCACGCCGCGGGCTCGGGTCCCGAGGTCGAGCGCGAGGTGGTCCGCGCGCTGATGCTGCTGCGCCTGTCCACCCTCGCCACGGGCCGTACGGGCGTACGGACGCAGACCGCGGAGGCGTACGCCGCGCTGCTGAACGCCGGCATCACCCCGGTCGTCCACGAGTACGGCTCGCTCGGCTGCTCCGGCGACCTCGCCCCCCTCGCCCACTGCGCGCTCGCCGTCATGGGCGAGGGCGAGGTCCGCACCGCCGACGGTGTGCGGGGGCCCGCCGCCGAGGCGCTCGCCGACGCGGGCATCACCCCGGTCGTGCTGGAGGAGAAGGAGGGCCTCGCCCTCATCAACGGCACCGACGGCATGCTCGGCATGCTCGTCCTCGCCGCCCACGACCTGCGCCTCCTGTTGCGGACGGCCGACATCGCCGCCGCGATGAGCGTCGAGGGCCAGCTCGGCACCGACGCCGTGTTCGCCGCCGACCTCCAGGCGCTGCGCCCGCATCCCGGCCAGGGCGACAGCGCCGGCAACCTGCGCGCCCTGCTCGCCGACTCGGCGATCGTCGCCAGCCACAAGGGACCGGAGTGCACCCGCGTCCAGGACGCGTACTCGCTGCGCTGCTCGCCGCAGGTCCACGGCACGGCCCGCGACACCCTCACCCACGCCGAGCTGGTCGCCTCCCGCGAGCTGGCCGGCGCCGTCGACAACCCCGTCGTCACCCTCGACGGCCGGGTGGAGAGCAACGGCAACTTCCACGGCGCCCCGGTGGCCGCCGTCCTCGACTTCCTGGCCATCTCGGTCGCCGATCTCGCCTCGATCTCCGAGCGCCGCACGGACCGGTTCCTCGACCCCGCCCGCAACCGCGGCCTCAACGCCTTCCTGGCCGACGACCCCGGTGTCGACTCCGGCCACATGATCGCGCAGTACACGCAGGCCGCGATCGTCTCCGAGCTCAAGCGGCTCGCCGTACCGGCCTCCACCGACTCGATCCCCTCCAGCGCCATGCAGGAGGACCACGTCTCCATGGGCTGGTCCGCCGCCCGCAAGCTGCGCCGGGCCATCGACGGGCTCGGCCGCGTCCTCGCGGTGGAGATCTTCACCGCCGCCCGCGCGCTCGACCTGCGGGCGCCGCTGAGCCCGGCGCCGGCCACCGCAGCGGTACGCGACGGGCTGCGCGAGACGGTCGACGGCCCCGGCACCGACCGCTGGCTCGCCCCCGAGATCGAGGCGACCGTCCAGTACGTCACCTCCGGCCGCGCCCTGGCCGCCGCGGAGTCGGTCACCGGCCCGCTGGTCTGACCAGGTCGACGTCCACACCTCCCGGGCCGGCCGGCCCGGGGGGTTTCCGGCTTTTCGAGATGCGAGAGGGCACCACATGGCACCACAGATTCTGCGGGCGTCGGAGCGGACACCCGCGCCGTGGAAGAACGGCGGAGGCGTGACGTCTGAGGTCGCCGTCCACCCGCAGGGCGCCGGGACCGACGACTTCGCGTGGCGGGTCAGCGTCGCCGACGTCGCACGCAGCGGACCGTTCTCCACGTTCGACGGCGTCGACAGGATCATCACCGTCGTCGACGGGCCGGGCATGGCACTGACCGTCGACGGGACCCCGCACGTGGTGGACGCCCCCTACGAGCCCTTCGCCTTCCCCGGTGACGCCGTCACGGAGTGCCGGCTGCTCGACGGACCGATCGTCGACTTCAACGTGATGGCCCGGCGTGCCGGGACGACGGCGCGGGTCCGCGTCGAGCGCGCGCACACCTGCGTACGACCCGGCACCGGGACCCGCGTCCTCGCGATCGTCCTGGAGGGGACGGCCCTGCTCCACGGCGCGTCCGTCCGCCTCGGCCGTCTCGACGCCGTCCTCTTCTCCGACCAGGACCCCGTCGACACCATCGGCGTCGACGGGGTCCTGGCGGTCGTCGACCTCGTCGACCGGCCCGGTCACTGACCGGGCCGCCCGCCCGAGAAGCCGCGGCCGCCAGGCCGCGGCTTCGTCGCGTCTCACGGCCTGGCGGCCTGATGGGGGGCGGGTGCGCGCCCGCGGGGTGTCACGCCAGGGCGGTCACCATGCGGTGGATCAGGCGGGCACCGGCGCGGGCGGTACGCCGGTCCACGTCGAACTCGGGGTTCAGTTCGGCGATGTCGCAGACCGCGAGCCTGCCGCTCGCCGCCACCCGGGCGCAGACCCGCTCGACGACGTCCATGGGCACGCCGTAGGCGGCGGGGGCGCTGACGCCCGGTGCGACGGCGGCGGGCAGCACGTCGAGGTCGATGCTCAGGTGCACCACGTCGCAGCTCACGAGGAACTCGTCGACGAACCTCTCGGTGCGCGCCAGGTCGAGCAGACCGCACTCGGTGTCGGGCAGATGACGGACCCCGAGCGAGTCCGCGGTGCGGAACAGCCGCTCCGTGTTGCTCGGCTGACTCACGCCCAGCACCCAGTAATTGAAGTCCCGGCCCTGCCGCGCCTCGCTCTGCGCCATCTGCAGGAAGGGCGTGCCGGAGCTGGGCCGGACGTCGTCGCGCAGGTCGAAGTGCGCGTCGAGGTTCAGCACCCCGAGCCGGCCGCCCTCGCGCACCGCCCGCGTCTGCGCCAGCCCGATGTAGCTTCCGTACGCGACCTCGTGGCCGCCGCCCAGCACCATCACCGGGTGGCCGCGGTCGACGAGCGCGGCCACCGCACCGCCCAGGCGCTGCTGCCCCGTCTCCAGGTCGTCCTCGCCGTCCCCGGCGACCTCGATGTCGCCCGCGTCGAGCGCCCGCAGGGGCCTCGGCAGCGCCATCGACGCGAGGGCGCCGCGCAGGGCGTCCGGGCCGTTCGCGGCGCCCTGCCGGCCCTTGTTGCGGCGCACCCCCTCGTCGCTGCGGAAGCCGACGAAGGCGGCGTCCCCCGGGGCCGCCCCTGCCGGGTCGAGGTGCACGGCGTGGTGCCAGCGCAGGTTGTCGGCGCCGGGGCCGTCGTCCCGTCCGGTCCAGGGCGCGGCCGGGACGTCCGTGCGGACGAGCGGGGTTCGGCTGCCCGTGGTCACGGCACTCACGCGGCGCCGCCCTCGGTCTCCGTCATCGGGATGCGTACGCCGCGCTCCTTCGCCACCGTGGTGGCGTGCTCGTAACCGGCGTCCACGTGCCGGATGACGCCCATGCCCGGGTCGTTGGTCAGGACGCGGGCGAGCTTCTGCGCCGCCAGCTCGGTGCCGTCGGCGATGCAGACCTGGCCGGCGTGGATGGAGCGGCCCATGCCGACGCCGCCGCCGTGGTGGATGGAGACCCAGGAGGCCCCGGAGGAGGTGTTCACGAGGGCGTTGAGCAGCGGCCAGTCGGCGATGGCGTCGGAGCCGTCGAGCATCGACTCGGTCTCGCGGTAGGGCGAGGCCACGGAGCCGGAGTCGAGGTGGTCGCGGCCGATGGCGACGGGCGCGGACAGCTCGCCGGAGGCGACCATCTCGTTGAAGCGCAGACCGGCGCGGTGCCGCTCGCCGTAACCCAGCCAGCAGATGCGGGCGGGCAGCCCTTCGAACGCCACGCGCTCGCCGGCCATCTTCAGCCAGCGGTGCAGGTGCTCGTTCTCCGGGAAGAGCTCCATGATGGCCTTGTCGGTGGCCTCGATGTCCTTGGGGTCACCGGAGAGGGCGGCCCAGCGGAACGGGCCGAGGCCCTCCTCGAACAGCGGCCGGATGTGGGCCGGCACGAAGCCGGGGAAGTCGAACGCCCGCCGGTAGCCGGCCTTGCGGGCCTCGTCGCGGATCGAGTTGCCGTAGTCGAAGACCTCGGCGCCGGCGTCCAGGAAGCCGACCATGGCCTCGACGTGCTTGGCCATGGACGCGCGGGCGCGCTCGGTGAAGCCGGCGGGGTCCTTGCGGGCCTGGTCGTGCCACTCCTCCAGGCGCACGCCGACCGGGAGGTAGGACAGCGGGTCGTGGGCGCTGGTCTGGTCGGTGACGATGTCGACGGGCGCGCCCCGCTCCAGCAGTTCGGGGAAGATCTCGGCGGCGTTGCCGGTCAGACCGATGGAGAGCGGCTTGCGCTGGTCGCGGGCCTCGACGGCGAGGCGCAGGGCGTGGTCCAGGTCGTCGGCGGCGACGTCGAGGTAGCGGTGGGCGATCCGGCGCTCGATGCGGGACGGGTCGCAGTCGACGCAGAGGGCCACGCCGTCGTTCATGGTGACGGCGAGCGGCTGGGCGCCGCCCATCCCGCCGAGTCCCGCGGTGAGGGTGATGGTGCCGGCCAGGCTGCCGCCGAACTTCTTGCGGGCGACGGCGCCGAAGGTCTCGTACGTGCCCTGAAGGATGCCCTGGCTGCCGATGTAGATCCACGAACCGGCCGTCATCTGGCCGTACATGGTGAGTCCCCGGGCTTCCAGCGACCGGAACTCCTCCCAGTTGGCCCAGTCGCCGACCAGGTTGGAGTTGGCCAGCAGCACGCGCGGCGCCCACTCGCTGGTGCGCATCACGCCGACGGGCTTGCCGGACTGCACCAGCAGCGTCTCGTCGTCCTTCAGCGTCTTCAGCGTGCGGACGATGGCGTCGTAGGCCTCCCGGTTGCGGGCGGCCTTTCCGGTGCCGCCGTAGACGACGAGGTCCTCGGGGTGCTCGGCGACCTCGGGATCGAGGTTGTTCATGAGCATCCGCAGGGCGCCTTCCTGCTGCCAGCCGAGGCAGTTCAGTGCGGTACCGCGCGGGGCACGGACGGTGCCCGGTGCCGCGGGGGAATCGCTGGTCATGGGGACTCCTCACAAAAGGTCGAGCCGTTGTCCCGCCATGACACGGCAGCGGCGGACACGGAACCAGCGGCGCCCGGCGGATTTCTCGGATCCGAGACCCTTCCTGGCGTCCGACGGCGCCGGCTCACTCGCGAGCGGGCCCTCCCTTAGGATTCCCAGCGGATACGAGGCAGCCAGTGCGGCGAAGGACGAGGACGGTGGGCGGCTTGGTCGTGGATCCAGCGGAGCTCGGCCGGTTGTACGAGCAGCGCACCTCCGGCTCCGTTCCCGCGTACCGGCGTGTCAAGGACCTGGTCGCCGAGCGGATCGCCGGCGGCCACTGGCGTGAGGACGACGCGCTGCCGTCGGAGAGCCAGTTCGTGGAGGCGCTCGGTCTGTCCCGGATGACGGTCAACCGCGCCCTGCGCGAGCTGGCCGCCGAGGGCGTCATCCGGCGGGTCATGGGGGTCGGCAGCTTCGTCGCCCCGAAGAAGGCCAGTTCCGCCCTGCTCGAGGTGCACAACATCGCCGACGAGGTACGCCACCGCGGCCACCGCTACGAGGCCCGTGTGCTGTCCGTGCGCGAGGAGCGGGCCGACGAGAAGACCGGCGCGCACCTGGGTCTCGGCACGGGGGAGCCGGTCTTCCGTTCCCGGGTGGTCCACTACGAGGACGGGGTGGCGATCCAGCTCGAGGACCGTTACGTCGTTCCGGCGTTCGCGCCCGGCTATCTGGAGCAGGACTTCACCCGGCAGACGCCGTTCACGTTCCTGTCCAAGGTCGCGCCCCTGGGCAAGGGCGAGCACATCGTGGAGGCGGTGCTGGCCTCGCCGGAGGAGTGCGCGATCCTCGGTGTCGCGCCGTCCGAGCCCTGTCTGCTGATCCAGCGCCGCACCTGGTCACGGGACGCGCTCGTCAGCATCGCGCGGCTGCTGCACCCCGGTTCGCGTTACCGGCTCGAGGGTGCGTTCGCGACGCACTGACGCTCACGCGGCGGCCGCCCCCGCCGCCGGGGCCGGCGCATGGCCCGACACGGCCGCGGTGAGCCGTGCGGCGCCGTGCCGCAGGACGTCCCGCACCTGGGCCGCGTCGTGCCGGCAGTGGTGGCGGCGCCAGGTGGTGCTGATCGCCGCGACGGGCCGCCCGTTGTGGTCGAACGCCGCCGCCCCCATCGAGCAGAATCCCCTGGTCACCAGTTCGACCTCCTGGGACCAGCCGCGCTCCCGCTCCCGGGCCAGCTCGCCGGCCAGCTCCGGCAGCGTCCGCGGCCCCCGGCCCGTGCGGGAGGTGAGGTCGCCCGGCCGGGGAAACAGCGCCCGCAGCTGCGCCTCGGAGGTGTGGGCGAGGATGGCGCGGCCGTTGGCCGTGAGGTGGGCCGGCAGGCGCACGCCGATGTCGGTGACGAGGGCGATGTCGATGTCGCCGGTCCGGCCCGCGGGTGGCCGTTCCTTGAGGAGGTAGACCGTCTCCGCGCCGTGCAGGATCCCCAGGTGCACCGGCTGGCCGAGGCGGCTCGCGAGTGTGTGCAGGAGGGGGCGGGCGAGCCGCTCCAGGGGCTCGTGCCGCAGATAGGCGGAGCCCACCTCGAAGGAGGTGACGCCCAGCCCGTACGCCTGCTCCGCCGGTACGTAGGTGACGAAACCGCGGTCGGTCAGGACCTTGAGGATGTGGTAGGCCGAAGACCGCGGAACTCCCAGGTCACGGGCGAGGGTTGCGGCCTGGACCAGCCCGGGGCGCCCGGCGAGGTACACCAGCATGTCCAGCGCCCGGCCGACGGCCGGTGACGCGCTCGACGACGCGTTCGACGGCGGCGGCGTGCTCGGCGCCGGCTCGCGTTCACTCATCGGACCACCCCTTGACGCTCCTGTATAGACAGGAATATACAGGCCGTCGTCCCCGCCGCGAGCTCGGACGACGGACCGGCGGGACCGACACGGAAACCGCTCCGTCACCTTCCGGCGCACACCCCGAACAGGGAGACACTCGTTTGCGTACCGACACCGCCGGTCTGAGCCGCGGGCTCCGCTCCCGGCACATCCGCTTCATGGCCCTCGGCTCCGCCATCGGCACGGGGCTCTTCTACGGCTCGTCCGAGTCCATCCAGGCCGGCGGGCCCGCCGTCCTCCTGGCCTATCTGATCGGCGGAGCGGCCGTCTTCCTCGTGTTGCGGTCCCTCGGCGAGATGGCCGTGGCCTCGCCGAGCGCCGGCTCCTTCGGCGAGTACGCGACCAGGCACCTCGGCCCGCTCGCCGGGTTCACCACGGGCTGGACCTACGCCTTCGAGATGGTCATCGTCTGCGTCGCGGACATCACCGCGGTCGGTGTCTACATGGGCTTCTGGTTCCCCGACGTGCCGCGCTGGATCTGGGTGCTGGCCGCCGTCCTGCTCATCGGCGCGCTCAACCTCGTCAGCGTCAAGGTCTTCGGCGAGCTGGAGTTCTGGCTCTCCCTGGTGAAGATCGTGGCCATCGTCGCGATGATCCTCGTCGGCATCGCCGTGATCGCCTTCGGTCTCGGCAGCGGCGACGGCCATGTCGGCCTGTCGAACCTGTGGAGCCACGGCGGCTTCTTCGCCGGCGGCGCCGACGGCTTCGTGATGTCGTTCGCCGTGGTCATGTTCGCCTTCGGCGGCACGGAGATCATCGGCGTCACGGCCGGTGAGGCCGAGTCCCCGGAGAAGACCATCCCGAGCGCGGTCAACTCCATCCCGGTGCGCATCATCCTCTTCTACGTGCTGACCCTCGCGGTGATCATGTCGATCACCCCCTGGCAGGACATCGACGCGTCGGGCAGCCCCTTCGTCGAGATCTTCGCCGGCGTCGGGCTCAAGTCCGCGGCCGCCGTCCTCAACCTCGTCGTCCTCACCGCTGCCCTGTCCGCGATCAACAGCGACATCTTCGCCGCGGGCCGCACGATGTTCGGCCTGGCGGAACGGCGCCAGGGCCCCGCGGTCATGCTGCGGGTCACCCGCAACGGCGTGCCGTGGGTGACCACCCTCGTCATGATCGGGGCCCTGCTCCTCGGCGTGCTGATGAACGTCCTCATGCCCGGCAGGATCTTCCTGATCATCTCCTCGATCGCGACGTTCGCCACCGTCTGGGTCTGGCTGATGATCCTCCTGACCCATGTCAAGGCGCGCAGGACGATGTCCGCCGAGGAGCGGGCGTCACTGAGGTTCCCCGCCCCCTTCTGGCCCTACGGCCAGATCGCCGCCATCGTGTTCATGGCCGCGGTCATGGTGCTGCTCGCCCTCGACGGGAGCACGCGGATCGCCCTGGTCGTCGGCGCGGTGTGGCTGGCGCTCCTCGCGGGCGTCCACGTCCTCTGGGTCCGGCCGCGGCGCCCGGACGCACAGCCGGTGTCCGCCGCGGAGAAGACACCCGGCCCGACCTCGGACGGCGACGCGGCCGGCCTGGAGGAGCCGGCCCGCGCACCGCGATGACGCCGCGGGAGGCAGGCGGCCGCACACCGCGGCCGCCCGGTCGTCTCACGCGCCGGACGCTTGACAGCCCGGGGCGAGCACCGTCCCGTCCTGGCTGGTCCTCGACGCCACCGCCAAGTCCCGCTACCTCTGCATGGGGCTGTTCCCGGGGCAACCCTTCCCCCGGCCGTGGCGCGAAAGCGGCCTCGTGCACCCGGGCGACATCGGGCCAAGGGCGGGCTGGTCACCGACGCCACGGCCCGTGTGCTGCGGGAGGACGGCACGGTGATCGACGGGCTGTACGCCTCGGGCAACGTCTCGGCCGCGGTCATGGGCGCGACGTACCCGGGTCCCGGTGCCACCATCGGCCCCGCCATGACGTTCAGCCGGCTCGCTGCCGACCACATCACGAGGGAGCGGAACATCCGTGGCCGATGAACGCCCGGACCGGTCCGGAAGAAGAGTCGCTCCCGGCCGGCTGCGCCGCGCTCGCCGTGGCGGAGCTGGTGGCCGTGGCGGAGCGCCCGCACGCCGGTCGCCGTGAAGGACCGGCGATCCGCACCTGTCAGAGCTGACACAGGGTCACCCGCGCGGTCTACTCGGCGGATCCTGGTCCCGGACGCAGCAGCCTCCCGCCGAGCAGGACCGCGCACGCCCCGACGGTCAGCAGTCCGCCGGCGAGGAAGGTGCCCCGCACGTCGGCGAGCGGCAGAACCAGCCCGCCGAGCGCGGCGCCCGCCGCGATGCCGGCGTTGTAGGCACCGGAGTTCGCCGCGAGGGCGAGGTCCGTGCGGCCGGGTGCGCACCGCAGCATCTCGTTCTGGGTGGCCATGAACACCGGCCCCAGCGCACCGCCGACCGTCATCACGAACACCACCGCCGCCACCGGATCGGAGCCGGCCACGTACAGGCCGAGCATGCCCACCGCCTGCGTGGCCACGGCAGTGGCCAGGGCGGCCTGCGGGAAGCGGTCCAGCAGGACTCCGGTGATGCTCACCCCGGCCAGGCACGCGGCACCGAAGGCCACGAGCAGGGCGCTGACCGTGCCCGGGGAGAACCCGCTGACGTCGCCGAGGAACTTCACGATGTACGTGTATCCCGTGAACGCCCCTGTGGCGGACAGGGCCCCGGCCGCCAGCACGACCCCGAACCTGCGGGTGTCGGGACCGGTTCCGTAGGCGGCGGGCTCCTCCTCCGGACGTGACGTCGGCAGCAGTACGGCGATCGTCACCAGGGAGACGGCGCCCAGCGCCGCCGGCACGGCGACCGGCACCGGCCAGCCGCTCTGCCGCCCCAGCCAGCTGCCGGCGGGGACACCGAGGACGAGGGCGAGCGAACCGGCGACGGACAGGGCGCCGACCACGCGCCCACGGATCCCGGGCGCGAACAGGCCCACCGCGACCGGCCCCATCACGGCCCAGAACAGCGCCTGGGCGAGCGCGGTCAGCAGCCGCGCCCCGAGGAGTACCCAGTACGACGTGGCCAGTGCCGCGACCAGGCTGGACACGACCAGCGCGGCCAGCAGTCCGGTGAGCACATGACGTCGGGGCACCGCCCGCATCACGTGCGCGAGCGGCAAGGAGGTGACGGCCACCGTCACGCCGTAGCCGGTGACCAGGAGACCCACTGCCGACACCGACACGCTCAGGCTGTCCGCGATGAGTTCCAGGAGGCCGATCGGCAGGTTCTCCGCGGTGTTGAAGGTGAAGGCGGCCAGCATCAGGGCGGCGAGCACCGCCACCCGGTGCCACGGAGCCGGGCGCATCCCGGCCGCACGGTCCGCCCCGCCCGGCCCCGCCCGTCGCCTCCGCTCCGTGGCACCGTCCATGCCGGTACCTCACCGGACTCCCGGGGTCTGCCGCAACCGCATTCGCATGCTGCACACCCGTGACCCGGAACTGTGGCTTCCGTCACAGCCAGGCGTGATCTCGCCCTGGTGAGATCACCGGATGCTCGGTTTCCTCATCCGTCTCCTGCCCTTCTGGGTCCGGGAGCCTCTGCTCATCGTGGTCGGGTCCGTTTTCGGCGTGCGCATCATGTATCTCGCCGTCCGCGACGAGGAATGGGTGCCGGCCGGGATCGGCACGGTGTTCCTGGTGTTCACCGCGGTACGCGTCCATACGGTGGTCCAGGCCCTGCGCGCTCGCCGGAACCCGAGCCCGGTGGCCTCCGCGGACGGGGTGGTGGCCCACGCCGCCGCGCCGCCGCAGCCGCAGCCGCAGGCCGTGGTGGGGCAGCGTCCCACCCCGGCCGCACCGGAGAAGGAACCCAACGCTTGGGGCCAGGCCTCGCGGCCGTGGCCGTGTTCGCGGCCCTCGGCGCCGCGCTGTGGCTCGGCCCGCAGCTGCTGCCCTCCGACGACACCACGCCGCAGGCCGCCTCGTGTTCGAGCGGGGAGGGCGAGGAACTGCCGAGCGCCTACCAGAAGACGCCCCAGGCCGCGACCGGCGACGAGCTGTGCAAGGCGCTCAACCGGTCCGACCTGGCCCAGCTCCTCGGAACGCCCGCGGAGACCGCGACCGTCGCCTCCGGCACCAGCAACACCGCTCCCCTGACCGACGGGAAGATCGCCCAGCCGGAGGCCGAGGTCCAGTTCGACACGTACACCGTGAACGTGTCGGCCACGTACAACGAGCTGTCGATCGCCCAGTACGTGAAACTGATGAAGTTCGGTGAGGAGACGGACGTCAAGACGCTCGCGGTCCTCGGCCGGCCCGCGGTCTTCTCCTCGGACCACACCATGAGGATCGAGATCAATCTCGGGAGCGGCGGATCCGGCGGACCGGTCGAGCAGGGTCCCCTGGCCAGAACGCTGTCCGTGGCCTTCGACGGGAAGGACCGGGGCGGGTTCTACGACATCACGGTGTGGAGCACGTCCGGAGCCCTCCCGGACGACAGCGCCCTCCTCGCCATCGCCGAGAAGGTTCTGCCGGCGATCCCCGAACGGACCGTGTGACGAGGGGCTCGGGGACCACCGGACGCGGCAGGCAGGTGGAGGCCGCGCCGCGGCCCGCCGCCGGGCTGCTGTCGAAACGGGATCCCGGAGCCCTCATCAGCTCTCGCACCAGTTCCTCCGCGTACGGGTCCGCCTCGGCCCGGAGGGCCGCGGACCCGGCATGCGCATCAGCCTCGCGACCGGCTTCTCCGGCCCATGCCACCGCAGGCCCGACTGCCGACGCGTTCCGCTCGACCCCGTCCGCCGGAGCCCTGTAGGAGTCCCGCGCCATCTGTGGTGTCAGAACGCAACGATCTGCCACTCGCCGTCCCGAGCCGACCAGCACATGTGTCGCCACCGGCCGCAGCCGATATCAGAAGTCCTGTCACCAGGTGGGCCCTGAGCCTGAAAATGACCCGATTCCTTCCGCAACGGAGGTATCCGGCCAACATCCCGTCGTTTCCCACCCGCGGACAACCGAGCGTCGGGTCCGTTCCTCTCACAGCGCGGGCACAGCAAGTGCCCCGCACAGGGCCGGCCCTGCGGCTGTCCTCGCCGACACGTCGTGCCGCCCGCCGCCTGTCTCCTTCTCACAGCACCGGAGGACGAGGGAACGATGACCAGAACGCGCACCACCCGGCTGCGGCGTCCGCTGCTCGCAGGCACCACGGCCGTCGCCGCCCTGGCCGTGACGGCCGGGCTCGTGGCCGCCACGTCGGAGCCGGCGAAGGCCGCGACAGGGCCCAAGCTGAGCCTCATCGCCGCGACCAACTCGATCACGCTCACCTCCTGGAAGGAGGACCCGGGCGTCTACCTCGACCTCGGCACCTACCTCACCGCCGAGGGGACGCCGCTGGAGCTGAAGGTGACCCGGAAGTCCTACAAGGACCCGGTGACCATCACCCAGACCGTGTACGAGGGCGGCAAGGCCAAGACCAAGACGCTGCCCAAGGGCACGGTGAAGGACTTCTCCGGCCTGCCCGGCTTCGCGCAGATCACGGTCACCGACAAGGCGGGCAAGAAGGTCCTCAGCCGGGCCGAGGACTTCTGCCCGAACAACGCCAGCGGCCGGGTGCGCCCCGACGCGCCCGCCACCTCCAAGTATCCGGAGAGCTGCCCCACCAACCCGTTCACCCTCGGTTCGGTGTGGGGCGTCGAGAAGGGCTGGGCGGCCAACACCTACGCGGGTTCCTACAGCGACCCGATCAAGCTGGCGGCCGGTACGTACACCGCCAAGGTCGGGGTCGCCAAGAAGTACCGCGACCTGTTCGGCATCGCCGACAAGCCGGCCACGGTGAAGGTGACCGTGGAAGAGCGGAGCTACGAGGACGAGGAAGGTGTCGGCGCGCCGGCATCCCGTTCCGCACAGTCCGCCGAGGCCGGCGAGCACGCGGGGCACGCCGGGCCCGGAGCCGGCCACCAGGCGCCGTCCGGGCACGCGGGCCACGGCCCGGGACACGCCCCGACGCCCGCCCAGGCCGCCGCGCCGGTGACGAGCGGCGCGGGCCCCTCGTACAACGTGGGCCACGGGCCGCTGAAGGCGGCGCCTCCGGCCCTGCCGTGGGCGGTGAAGAAGGAGCAGGCCGCCCGCGCGACGCGGGTCGGCGACACGGGCGGGCAGACCGACGGCTCGCGCAAGGCACCGGCGCTGAAGCCGCTGTCGAAGCGGCCCGTCGGCAAGACCTCCGTCCCCGACGTTCCCAAGCCCGACCTGCGCTCGCTGCCGGCCTACGGGATCGTCATCAGCGACGGCGAGAAGGACATCCCCGGCAAGGACTACCTGGCCTTCAGCGCCAACGTGTGGAACGCCGGCCCGGCGCAGCTCGTGGTGGACGGCTTCCGTTCGCCCGGCAAGGCCAAGATGGACGCCTACCAGTACTTCTACGACGCCAAGGGCAAGCAGGTCGGCTACACCCCGACCGGCACCATGGAATGGGACCCGCGCCCGGGCCATGTGCACTGGCACTTCACCGACTTCGCCAGCTACCGGCTGCTGAAGGCGGACAAGAAGGAGGCCGTGCGCAGCGGCAAGGAGGCCTTCTGCCTCGCCAACACCGACGCGGTCGACTACACGGTGAAGAACGCCAACTGGCACCCGTACAACACCGACCTCTCGACCGCCTGCGGCCAGGAGAACTCGATCTCCGTCCGTGAGGTGCTGGACGTCGGCTCCGGCGACACGTACACCCAGGACCTGCCGGGCCAGTCCTTCGACATCACCCGAGTGCCCAACGGCACCTACTACATCCAGGTGCTGGCCAACCCGGAGAAGCGGCTGAAGGAGACCAGCCTCGACAACAACAGCGCACTCCGCAAGATCGTGCTCGGCGGCAAGCCGGGCAAGCGGACGGTGACCGTGCCGGCGCACGATCTGGTGAACGCGAACTGACCGGACGCCAGGCAGAGCACTGACGCGGATCACAGGGCCGGCGACCACGTGCAGTGGTCGCCGGCCCCCTCGCGCGACCGGCTAGTCGGCCGAGCCGGCGGCCGACGCCGGTACCTCGAGGACGAAGAACAGGAAGGTGGCTCTGGTCGAGAGGTCGTGGAAGCCGTCGGGGAACAGCTCACGGGCGGCCGGGTCGGGCTGCGGCTCGCTGACGGCGGAAAGCCGGAATCCCGCGTCGGTGAAGGCGTCGACCATCGCGTGCAGCGGCTTGCGCCAGAACTTCATCGGAAAGGACTGCCCGTTGAACGTCCAGTCGAAGGTGTAGCTGGTGGTCGCGAAATAGTCCGGCCGAGGATCCTGGAACGTGTAGGCCACAAGGGGATGGTCCACCGACGCGATCAGCCGGCCGCCGGGCCCGAGCACTCGCCGCATCTCGGCCAGCGTCGGCCCCCAGTCCTCCAGGTAGTGCAGGACGAGCGAGGCGACCACGTCGTCGAACGCACCGTCGTCGAACGGCAGCCGGTCGCTCAGGTCGGCCAGGTGCAGGGGCACGTCGTCACCGAGCCGCCGCCTGGCCAGCGCCAGCATGCGGGCGCTGGCGTCGATGCCGGTGACCACGGCACCGCGGTCGCGCAGGGCGGCGGACAGGGGGCCCGAGCCGCAGCCGGCGTCCAGGATCCGACGGCCGGCCACGTCTTCGGCGAGGGCCAGCATCGCGGGCCGGGCGTAGTAGGCGTTCACGAGGTTGTTCTCGGTCTGGGCCGCATACGCCTCGGCGAAACGGTCGTAGTCGTTCGCCCGGCCCGCGTCTCCAGGCCGGGCGGGGCTCTCGGGCACGTCGGTCAAGCGTTCCATCCCCGCAGCCCAGTGGGGCCGCCGCCCTGAGTGACCGGGTACGCCCTACCGGCGGTATCCCAGTACCGTCATCATCCCGCTCTCCGAGTGGTACTGGTTGTGGCAGTGCAGCATCCACAGACCCGGGTTGTCCGCGTCGAAGTCGAGCACCAGTTTGCGGTGCGGGAGGACCACCGCGGTGTCCTTGCGTGCGCCCACCCCGTCCAGACCGGTGATGGCGAAGGTGTGCCCGTGCAGGTGCATCGGATGCCACATGTCCGTGGCGTTGATGAGCGTGAGCCGTACCCGTTCACCGGCGCGCACCGCACGGCGCTCCTGCACGGAGTAGGCCTTGTGGTCGAACCCCCAGTCGAACCTCTCCATGCTGCCGGTGATCCGGATGCGCATTTCGCGGTCGGGTTCACGGTCCTCCAGGGCCACGGAGTCGTCGGGCACGAGACGGCGTGCGGGGACGGTCATGCCGTCGAGTTCGTCCGGGTGGACGTCGGCAGGGGGAAGCTTCTTGCTCCCCTTGTCGGTGCGCAGGACGGCGAGGGCTCTGCCCTTCTTGCCCTCGGGCAGCGCGACCAGGGGGAAGACGCCGTCCCGGGCGGTGATCAGGACGTCGTACCGCTCCGCCATACCGACGAGAAGGGCCTGGGTCCGCGTGTGCTTCACCGGATAGCCGTCGGTATGGGTGACCGTCATCTCGTGGTCGCCCAGCGCGACCCGGAATGCCGTTTCGGAGCCGGCGTTGATGATGCGCAGCCGGACGCGGTCGCCGGGACGGCAGCGGAACACGTCAGGATGACCGGGCAGGCGCCCGTTGACCAGGTGATAGGGGTGGGCGACGCTGCCGCCCTCGCCGTGCAGCATGCGGCTGTGGGATTTGCGCAGCACGCGCGAGGGGCCCGTGGACCTCCCCGTCGAAGGGGCGGACGCCGTCGCCGACCGGCTGGGGCTCGCGCCGCCGCGGCCGGGGCCCATGGCCATGTGGCCCCCGTCCGTGGAGCCGGCGGGCCTCAGCTGCTTCAGGACCTCCTCGGGGGTGGAGCCCTCGACACCGTCGAGCCAGTCGTCCAGGACCACGACCCACTCCTTGTCGTAGGACAGGGGTTCTCGCGGGTCGTCGATGACGAGGGGCGCGTACAGGGCCCGGTCGGCCTGCATCCCGACGTGGGAGTGAAGCAGGTACGTGCCCGGGTGCTCGGCGGTGAAGCGGTAGCGGAAATCGGCCCCGGGGCGGATGGACTCCTGGGTGAGGTCCGGCACGCCGTCCATGTCGCAGCGCAGCCGCACCCCGTGGCAGTGCAGCGTGGTGTTGGCGGGCAGCCGGTTGGCGAGCGTCATGTCGATCACGTCGCCGGCGGTGACACGGACCAGGGGTCCCGGCAGCGTTTCGTCGTACGCCCAGCTCGGCACGGACCGCCCGCCGAGGTCCAGCGTCGTCTCGGCGGCGGTGAACCGGAACGTGCGCACGGGGCCGGCCCCGCGTTTCCGTTCGGCCGCGAGGACTTCCGGGTCGGACGGATTCACGTAGCCCGGGGGCCCGGCCGGGACGAACGCCCGGCCGCCGACCGCTCCTTGAGGGCCGGAGCCCGGGCCGGAGCCCGAGTCGGAGCCCGTGCAGGCAGCCAGGAGGCCCGCGCCGGCAGCGGCGAACGGGGCGCGGAGCAGGACACGCCGAGAAGGATTGAACATGTCTGAATCAGACATGCCGGTTGATCAAACAGCCCGTCGGTGAGGCCGAATGTGTGACGCGGCGGGTACGAATTCCACCGGCAGGCGGACGGCCGTGGCGATCGGTGCCGGGCCGCCTGCCGATTCGCCGCTTTCGATCGAACGGGGAGCGCGGGAGCGGCAGACTGGCCGCATGACCTCATCAGATGCCAAGGCCGACCTCCACTTCTACCTGCAGTCCGCCCGCGACGCGCTGCTGTGGAAGCTCGAAGGGCTCCCGGAGTACGACATCCGCCGCCCGCTGACGCCGACGGGCACCAACCTCCTGGGTCTGGTGAAGCACGTGGCCAGCATGGAGCTGGGTTACCTCGGCGATGTCTTCGGGAGGCCGTCCGGCGAGGCGCTGCCCTGGATGGACGAGGGCGCCGAGCCCAACGCGGACATGTGGGCAACGCCCGAGGAGTCGCGCGAGGACATCGTGGAGCTGTACCGCAGGGCGTGGGCCCACGCGGACGCGACGATCGACGCGCTGGCGCTGGACACCGTCGGCAAGGTGCCGTGGTGGCCCAGCAGCAAGGCCGAGGTGACGCTGCATCACGCCGTAGTACGCATGATCGCCGAGACGCACCGGCACGCCGGGCATGCCGACATCGTCCGCGAACTCGTGGACGGTGATGTCGGGGAGCGCAAGGGCAACGACAGCATGGCACCGGGCGGCCAAGCGTGGTGGGAGGACTATCGGAACCGGCTGGAGCGTGCGGCTCAGGAGGCCGACCGGGCTTCTCGACGCTGAGAGCGGCGAGTGCCGCACCGGAGGACCGACGCGGTCGAGGGCGCGGGCCGCGGCCGGCGTCCGCGTCACCCGTTCGGCCCGCCGCGTCCGCATCCCGCCGCGGGAGACAGGCTGTGCGCTGAACCGCGGCTGCCCGGACGAGCGGAGGGAACGCGAAAACCTGACAGCCCGGCGCGCGAGGCGCAGCAGGTGGCGGGGCATGCGAGCGCAGTGCGCCCGCACCTCCGGAAGATCGCGTTGATGACCGGCCGGTCGAGCAGGCCCCCGGCTCGGTGCCGGCACTTACCGTAGATGACGACACGCGGCGCGAAGGCATGACGCCCCCGTGCGGCGTCATGCCTGCTCGGACGGGTTCGTAGTAAGAAAGGATCACGCACGCGCGCGTGCCGAACGGAGGCATCCTGTGAAGACAGCACTGCGCACGACCCTGGCCATCGCCTTGTCCGGCGGGGTCGTATCGGCCATGGCACCGGTCACGGCCGCGTCGGCCGCCGACTCCTTGCGGTACGTCGCGCTGGGAGATTCCTACGCATCCGCCCCGCTGGTACCGCCGCCCGACCCGGCCGGTCCCGCGTGTCTGCGCTCCCTCGCGAACTATCCCCGTGTCGCGGCCGCGGGCCTGGACGCGACGCTCACCGACGTCAGCTGCTCCGGGGCCACCGTCGGCCATCTGCGCAGCGCCCAGCACCCGGGAACCGCACCCCAGTACGACGCGCTCACCCCGGACACCGACATCGTCAGCGTCACCATCGGCGGCAACGACAGCGACCTCTTCGGCGAAGCGCTGAGATGCGTCAACGTCCTGCCCCCGCCCCACGGCATCAGCTGCGCGGAGGAGAACACCGCCGGCGGCACCGACAGGATCAGGGCCCGCATCGACGCCTGGGCTCCGGCCTTCGCCACCGTCCTGGACGACATCGCCCGGCGGGCCCCGCATGCGGAGATCTTCGTCGTCGGCTACGGCAACTACCTCCGCCACGACGGCTGCTACCCCGACCAGCCCTACTGGAAGCAGGACGCCAACCATCTCCAAGGCGCGGTCAACCACCTCAGCGCCGTGCTGAAGCAGACGGCCGAGGAGCACGGCGCCGCCTTCGTCGACACCTACGCGCTGGGCCTCGGACACGACATCTGCGCCGCCCCCGCCGACCGCTACGTCGAGGGCGTGGTTCCCGGCCGTCCGGCCGCGCCCCTGCATCCCAACGCGTCGGGGGCCCGGGCCATCGGCAACGCCCTCGCCGAGGCCGTCCGCGCCCGGCACACGGCCGGTGGCGGTCAGGCCCGGACCTGACCGTTGTCGAAGTAGGCCGCCAGCTCCGGGTCCAACGGCGGTACGCGGCGGGGTGCGCCTCCGTCGCGGAGGGAGGCCGTCGCCCTGACGCCCGCCGCCACCGCCATCCGGGCCGCGACCGGTGAGGTGTCCGTGCGGCCGCCCACCCGTACGAACCGCAGGAACTCGTCCATCAGCAGCGGATCGGCTCCGCCGTGCCCCGCTTCGTCCTCGGCGGCCGGGATGTCGTGCACCTCGTCCGCCTCCGGGCGGTAGCCGGAGCGGCGGGTGTTCCAGACCTTGACGCTTCCGCCGGGGCCGTCACCGAAGTTCTCCAGCCGGCCGGCGTCGCCGATGACCGTGTAGTTGCGCCAGTAGTCGGGCGTGAAGTGGCACTGCTGGTAGGCGGCCAGCACTCCGTTGTCGAGGCGCATGTTGAGCAGCGAGACGTCCTCCACGTCGATGACGGGGTTCAGCGCCCGCTGGGCGTGCGGCGGCCAGTGGCCGTCCTTCGTGTACCAGTCGTCGGTCTTCGGTTCACCGGGCGCGCGACGGTGCGGATTGTCGCCGTACACCATCAGGTCGCCCAGCGCCTGGACGTCCCGTGCGTATCCGCCGGCCAGCCAGTGCAGGACGTCGATGTCGTGGGCGGCCTTCTGGAGCAACAGCCCCGTGGTGCAACGCCGCTCGGCGTGCCAGTCCTTGAAGTACCAGTCGCCGCCGTAGCCGACGAAGTGCCGGATCCAGACGGTCTTGACCTCGCCGACCGCCCCGCGCCGCACGAGGTCGCGCATCAGCCGTACGACCGGCATGTGACGCATGTTGTGGCCGATGTAGAGCCGGGTCCCGGTCTCGTAGGCCGTGCGCAGGATGGTGTCGCAGCGCTCGACGGTGATGTCGAGCGGCTTCTCGACGAAGACCGGCTTGCCCGCGCGGAGTGCCTCGCAGGCCAGGTCGGCGTGGGTGTGGTCGGGCGTGAGGACCAGCACCGCGTCGATGTCGGGGTGGCCGATCACCTCCCGGTGGTCAGGGGTCAGGTGTGCCTCGGGAAAGGCCACGGCCGCCTCCGCACGGGCGCGGGGGTCCGGCTCCGCCAGCGCGGTGACGCGGGCGCCGGCGCCGGGCCGGTGGGCAGTGCGGGCGAGTGAGCCGCGCAGTCCGTAGCCGAGCACGCCCATACGGAGGTCGGTCATGGGTCTTCCTTCGTTCGGTGGGCCGGTCAGGGGTGGACGAGTACCTGGGACAGGGCGACCCGTCCGTTTCCGGACACCGCGATCCGCACGGTGCGGGTACTGCTGTCCAGGTCGACCACGGTCGGGCGCAGGGCCTTTCCGCTGACGTGGATCGTCCGGTCGTCCGTGACGACGTCGAAGTCGGCGGTCGTCATCGAGGCGTTGTTCCAGACCTCGACGCGGCGGACCCGGCGGGCGTCACCGAGGTCCACCTGCCACCAGGCGCCGGGCCCGGACAGGGTGCGGGTGTCCGTGGTGATGTCGCCGTCCAGGGCCAGGTCCGCGGTGGCGGTCCCCTCGGTCGAGGACTGGGTGGCGGTGCCCGTGCGGGCCAGGTCGGTGCGCAGCCGCTCGACCGGGCCGCCGTGGGCACCGGCCCGGGCGGCGACGGCGAGCGCCTCGGCCGGCAGCCGGTCCAGGCCGGTGAGGTTGTCCGTCATGGTCGAGCCCCGGCCGGACAGCCCGGGCGCCGTGGTGTCCGTCCAGTTGGACCGGGCCGTGTTCTCGACGCCGTAGTCCGCCCAGTTGGACACCCACTTGTAGCCGATGCGGGTGACGACGTTCCTCTCGACGCGGATGTGCGAGGACTGTTCGTCGAGGTAGATTCCGTTGCCGTCGCGCTCGGTGTTGCCGAACGCGGAGCGGTTGACGTAGTTCTCCGACAGGACGGTTCCTGGCTGCGCCCCCTGCGTGTAGATCGCGCCGCCGTCGTGCTGCTCGTGCGCCACCTCCATCACGTCGGTGATCCGGTTGGCCGTCACCTTGTTGTCCCGCAGAACGGAGACCTGCGCCTCGGGCTGGTTCCAGCCCCAGCCGACGGAGATCCCGGAGTAGGGGAGGTGGCTGAGGGTGTTGTGCTCGACGGCGAGTTCCGCCTCGTAGCCCGCCCAGATGCCCACGGAGTCGGTGTACTCGACGCCGGAGCGGCTGATGGTGTTGTACGCGACCGTGTTCCGCTCGCCGGCGAGTGCGTCCCCGGGCCGTGGCTCGGTGTCGCCGACGTAGATCGCGCCCGACGACAGGTCGGTGAAGGACGAACGGGTCAGGGAGCTGTCCTTGGTGCCGGCCTCCAGGATCGCCCCGGCGCCGCCGAGCCGGCTGAATCCGGCCCGGTCGATACGGATGTTCCGGCCGCCGCGCACGGTGAGGGCCGCCGCCGGTTTGGTGTAGTGGCGACCGGCGTGGTCGACGGGCCCGGTGGCGCCGGTCAGGGTGAGACCGGCCTGGGTGCCCGCGTAGCCCTCGTCGGTGCCGGGCTGACGGTAGGCGGCGTACGCGAAGCCGATCCCGCCGACCGTGATGTCGTGGGCGCCGTCGAGGACGAGGAGCTGTTCGGTGTGCGGGGTGACGGTCCTGGCACTGCGCATGTGCTCGCCCTCGCGCGGCAGGTAGGTCACGGTGCGCTTCTCGGAGTTCCAGGCGAACTCGCCCGGTTCGTCGAGGAGTTCGGGAGCGTTCTCGAAGAAGGCGACTCCGCTGTAGCGGGTGGAGTCGACCGTCGTGGAGTCCCAGGCGGGGCCCGTGCGGTCGGTGCCGCTGGAGGAGTTGGTCCAGCAGGGCCGGGCGAAGGTCAGGAGGTCGCCGCTGACGCCGGTGATCCGGCAGTGGTAGTTGCGCCAGCGGACGCGGATGACGGCCTCGGCGTCCGTGGGACGCTGCCACTGGGCGATGCCGGTGGCCTCGGCACCGGTCATGCCGGCCTTGGTGGCGTCGCAGACGCCGGCGGCGCACGACTCGCCGCGGGCGCGGACGGCACGCCTCCCGTCGACGAAGAGCTGCCGTGGGGTGACTCCGGCCGGGACGGCGGCGGTCCAGGTTCCGTCGCCGTTCGGCGCCCAGCCGGTGACGGCACGGCCGCCGGACAGCACGGGGCGGGCGCCGGGAGCCGCCGCCCAGGTGACGGAGCGGCCCTGACCGCCCGAGTCGGCGGCACCGAGCCGGAGCGGTTCGGCGCGCTCGTACGTACCGTCCGTGAGCAGTACGCGGACGTCGCGGCCGGTCTCGGCGCGGGCCGTGTCCCGGGCGCCTTCCAGTGAGCAGGGCCGGGAGACGGTGCAGGAGGTGCCCCCGCCGTCGGGGGCCGCGTACAGGGTGCGGGGCGGTGGGGCGGCCTGGGCGGTGGGCGTGGTGAGCAGGGCGGCGAGGCCGGCCGTGCAGGCGGCGGCGGTCAGCCGCAGGGCGTTCGTCGGGAAGTTCACGCGTCGGCCCTCCAGTCCGGGTGGCCGGGCATGGGCGGATTGACGGCTCCGAAGAGCCAGTCGCGCAGGAAGCCGTCGAGGGACCGGTCACCGGTGACGTCCACGGTGTGGCCGATGAAGTCCTCGCTGGTGACGTTGCGGTCCTTGAACCGCTCGGGCCAGATCCGCATCACGCGGTCGAAGGCGCGGTCGCCGATCCGCCGGCGCAGGGCGTACAGGACGAGCGCGCCGCCGTCGTAGATGTTGGTGCCGCCGAGGGCCTTGGGCAGCCCCGGCGGTCCGTCCTTGGCGCGGATCGCGTCGAGCTTGCCGTAGGTCGCCCTCATCTTGTCGGTGAGGACGGACCAGCCGCGCTCCTCGCCGTACAGGGCGGCGTAGTACACGGCGGGGCCTTCGTTGAGCCACGCCTGCTGCCAGTCGGCGGGGGTGACGGAGTCGCCGTACCACTGGTGGACCAGCTCGTGGACCATGGTGTTCTCGTACGTCGGGTGGCCGTTCGCGTCCGGCCGGAACCAGTTGGTGGAGAAGAGGGAGAGGGTCTGGTTCTCCAGGGCGTCGCTGTATCCGTCGTAGATGTGGACGCCGTAGACGGAGAACGGGTAGCGGCCGAACTTCCCCTCCAGCCAGACCAGATGGTCGGCTGTGCGGGCGACGACCGGGGCGAACTCGTCCTCCCTGCCCTGCGGGACGACGTGCCGCAGCGGGAGTCCCCGGTGGCTGGTCCCGTAGAGGTACGTGCCCTTGACGACGGCGATGCCGATGAGCTCGGTCGCCATCCGCTCGCGCAGGCCGAAGTGCCAGACGGTGGAGCCGTTCGGGCCAGGGGTCTTGTGCAGCAGCTCGCCGTTGGCGGTGGCGACGAAACCCTCGGGCGCGCTGATGTGGAAGGTCCAGGTGGCCTTGTCCGAGGGCGTGTCGTTGCAGGGCAGGAAGGTGTCGGCGCGGGAGGACTGGGCCGCGGAGGCGAAGCCGCCGTCGCTGCCGAACCTCCAGCCGGTGAGGCCGAGCCGGGGCGCCTTGCCGTTGCCGCGGTAGTGGATCGCGACCGTGAAGGGCCGGCCGTCGCGCAAGGGCGATGCCGGTGTGACGGTGAGTTCCTGGCCGCTCTTGCCGGGCGTGATCGCCCAGGCGGCGGGATCGCCGTTCACGGAGACGGAGTCGATGGTGTGGCCGTCGGTGTCGAGGTTGAACGCGGACAGGTCCTGGGTGGCCTTCGCGTTCATCCGCACCACGGCGGTGAAGTCGTACGTCACGGGCGTGAAGTCGAAGGCCAGGTCGTAGTGGACGACCTGGTAGCCGCCGTTGCCGAGGGTCGGGAAGAGGGGATCGCCGACTCCGTCGGAGCCGGGGGACGGGGCGAAGCCCAAGGGATGCGCGGAGGCGGGCGCGGCGAACGCCGGCACGGCCACGGCGGCCGCGACCGCGGCGCCGCCGAATCCGAGGGCGGAGCGTCGCGTCGTCACTTCTTCCCCTTCTGGACGGCTTCCTCGAACTCTCCCCGGGCCTGTTCGCCGCCCTTGGCGAGGTAGTCCTTGACGAGCTGGTCGTAGGCCGACATGGGCTTGCGGCCGGCGATGATGTCCTTGAGCCCGTCCTGCTTGAGCGTGAGCAGGCTGCCGCTGCCCTTGGAGTCCCAGGTGGGGGAGGAGTACTGGAGGGTGGGGGACTGCTCCATCATCGGGATCATCGTGCTCAGCGTCCGGTGCACATGGCGCACACCCGCCTCGGAGTCGGCGCTGTAGACCGCGGGGACCGCGGACGCCAGGAACTTCCAGGGGACGGTGACGTCCTGGCTGCCCTGCTCCGTGAGCGCGGGGTTGCCCTTCGCGTCGCGCGTGAAGTCGGTGCCCTCGACGCCGTAGTTGATCAGCGTGTACTCCAGGCTGCCGAAGGGCGATGCCGCGAAGTCCGCCAGCGCGAGCACCTGTCGTACGCGATCGGCGGACGCCTTCTTCACGTGCGTGTTCTCGAGCTCGACGTTGTCCGTCCAGGCGACCGCGTCCTTGCCGAACGGCACGAACGGCCTCGGGTCGTACGAGGCGTCGATCGCCTTCATCGCGGCGATGTAGCCGACGCCCGGCGCGAGGTAGGTGGGCAGGCCGTCGTAGACGTACGCGCCCTTGCCGTTCTTGAACATGTCCGTGTACTGCGCCTTCTGCGCCCCGGACATCTGGAGCGTACCCGGGTAGAAGCAGCCCGCCTTGTAGAGGGACCGGGCCGTCTCGACGGCCTGGCGGTACTCCGGTGTCTCCAGGTCGGCGGTGAACTTTCCGGTCTTCGCGTCGAGCCGCCAGAAGTAGGGCGCGCCCGCCGACATGGCGAGCACGCTGGTGACCCCCGCGATGATCGCGTACTGGTCCTTCCCGGGACGGGTCAGCTCCTTGCACGCCTCGACGAACCGGTCCAGGCCGGTGATCTGGTCGAGGCTCGTGATGCCGATCTCCTCGAACAGGTCGTGGCGGTAGAACCCGGCTCCGCCGGTGCCGGTGCGGGCGATCGGGAGGCCGTAGAGCCTGCCGCCGAAGATCGCGGCCTGCCAGGCGGCCTTCGGTATCGCGGCGAGGTTCGGGTAGTCCTTGACGGCGTCGCCGGCGAGGAACGGGGTCAGGTCGGCGCACTTGGCCTGGAGGAAGGCGGCCTTGTTGTCGACGCCGCCGACCTCGGGGTACATGAAGAGGTCGGGCAGGCTGTCGCTGGCGACCATCGTGGAGAACTTGGTGCCGTAGTCGTCGGCGGGCACCGCGGTGATGTCGACCTTGCCGCCGAGCAGCTTCTCGATCTCCCGCCAGGCGGCGTTGCGGGAACGGCCGGGCGGGGGAGGGGAGAAGGTCTCCAGCGTCGCGCTGATCGTGGACGCCCCCTTCAGCGGGGCGCCCTTCGTGGCCCGCAGCGGCTCGGCCGGATAGCGGAAGTAGCCCTGCGGGACGCCCGCGGCGGTGCCGGGCAGGTCGGGGGTGAGACCGATGTTGCGCACCGTGGTGCGGGGCAGCAGCGAAGCGCTCTTGGCCTCCGCCTTCGCCGTGGTGCCGCCGTCGCCGCAGGCGGCGAGCAGGGGAGCGGCGGTCAGTGCGAGACCGGCGCCCGCACCCATGCGGAGCAGTGCTCTTCGGTTGAGGGAAGTGGAGCTCGACACGGAAATCTCCTTGAGAGGTGGGACGGGGCCCGAGCTGCTCGCGCTCAGCCCTTGACGGCCCCGGTGAGCACGCCCTTGGTGAAGTAGCGCTGGAGGAAGGGATAGACGAGCAGGATGGGCACGACGGCGATCACCAGGACCGCCATCTGCACGGCCTGCTGCGGGGCGAGTGCCTCGCCGGCCGAGACGCTGTTGAGGCTCTGGCCCTGGAGGACGTAGGTGCGCAGCACCATCGGCAGCGGCCACTTGTCGGAGTCGTTGAGATACAGGAGCGCGTTGAAGAAGGCGTTCCAGTACGTCACGGCGTAGAAGAGGCTGATCACGGCGAGGACGGCCTTCGACAGGGGCAGCACCACCCGTACGAGGACGGTCAGGTCGCCCGCTCCGTCGACCTTCGCCGCGTCGTAGAGCTCCTCGGGCAGGTTCATGAAGAAGGACCGCAGGACGACCAGGTTGAACGCGCTGACCAGGGTGGGCAGCACCAGCGCCGCGTAGGTGTCGTACAGGCCGAGGCCCTTGACGAGCAGGAAGTTGGGGATGATGCCCGCGTTGAAGAGCATCGTGAACAGTGCCGTCATCAGGATGAAGCGGGAGCCCGTGACCTCACGGCGCGACAGGCCGTAGGCCATGCCGATCGTGGCGAGCAGACTGGCGAGCGTGCCCACGACGGTGATGCCGGCACTGACCAGCAGCGCCCGGGTCACGACGCCGCCGGTGAAGATGGTGCGGTAGGCGTCGAGGGTGGGGTGGTCGGGCCACAGGACGAGGCCCGTGGAGCGGATGATGTCGGTCTGGGAGGCGAAGCTGGTGCCGATGACACCGAGCAGCGGGTAGGCGACGGCGGCGACCACGGTCACGAGGGCCAGGCCCTTGGCCAGCCGGCCGGCGAGCGTCGGCTTCTCCATCCACGGTGGCCGGCCGTCGGACTTCTTCACCGTGGGGCGGCCGGCCCTCTTCGGCGGCTGCGCGGGTGCGGAGCCGGGCGGTGTCTTCTCAGCGGTCAGCACCGCGGTACACCCCTTCGTGGCCGAGGCGGTGGGCGAGTTTGTTCGCGCCCAGGACGAGTGCGGTGCCGATGACGGCCTTGACCAGGCCGACGGCGGCGGCGACGCCCCAGTCGTTGTCCTTGATGCCGTGGTAGTAGACGTACGTGTCCAGGACCTCACCGGCGTCCGGGCCGACCGCGTCGCGCTGGAGCAGGATCTGCTCGAAGCCGACGGAGAGGATCTGCCCGAGGTTGAGGATGAGCAGGAGGATCAGGACGGGGGCGATGCCCGGCAGGGTGACGTGCCAGAGCCTGCGCCCGGGGCCGGCGCCGTCGATCGCGGCGGCCTCGTACTGCTGTCTGTCGATGTTGAGCAGCGCGGCGAGGATGATGATCGTGCCCCAGCCCGCGTCCTTCCAGGCCACCTGGAGGGTGAGCAGCCAGGGGAAGGCGTCGGGGTCGCTCATCATGTCGTAGCGCGGAAGGCCGAGCCCCGCGAGGACGTCGGGCAGGAGACCGGCGCCGCCCAGGAGCTGCTGGAAGATCGAGACGATGATCACCCAGCCGATGAAGTGCGGCAGGTAGACCACGCTCTGCACGAAGCGCCTGACGCGGTCGCTGGTGATGCTGTTGAGCAGCAGGGCCAGGGCGACGGGGACCGGGAAGAAGAACACCAACTGGATGAGGGCGATCTCCAGGGTGTTGGACGTCGCCGTCCAGAACGCCGTCTCGCCGAACGCCGCGGTGAAGTTGGAGAAGCCCACCCAGACGCTGTGCATGTACCCGAGGTACGGCTCGTAGTCCTGGAACGCGACGACGTAACCGAGCAGCGGCACATAGTGGAAGACGATGAAGTAGAGCAGGCCGGGCAGTGTGAGCAGCAGCATCACCCGGTCCCGCTTGATCCGTTGCCACAGGGTCCGATCCTTCGGCAGCGAGGGTGCTGATTCAGCCATGGCGCGTCCTGTTCGGCTGGGTGGCGCTTGGTGACCTTCTGCGGCGGCAAGTTAGTAAGCGGTTAACCCCATCGTCAAGAGATGAGGAGGAACGGCTGTGTTACGCCCCCTCCTCCCTGCGGATTTCCGCAGGACGTACCCACAAAAGGCGCCAGAAACCGTCCAGTTGCGCGGTCTCGGTGCTTGACGGCCGGGCTCCGGGCTCCCTAGCGTGCCGGTCATTCCATAGAACACGATTACTGTCCGGAGGCAGGGTGCGAACCACCGAAGAGGTGCCGGCTCGTTCCGGGGCCGATGGAACGACACCGGCACCCAGGCGGCCGCGCACGGTGCTGGTCATGAGTCCCGGACTGCTCGACATGGTCTTCCCGCCCCCTGTGCGGGCCCGGCTGGAGGACATCGCCGACCTGAACAGCCCCTGCGTCATCAGCGAGTTCGACTCGCCGGACGCCGCGGCGGCGCTGGCCGGAGCGGAGGTCCTGCTGACGGGGTGGGGGTGCCCGCCGGTCGACGCGGAGCTGCTCGAACGGGCCCCCGCCCTGCGGGCCGTGATCCACGCGGCGGGAACGGTCAAGACGTTCCTGTCCCCGGCGGCCTTCGACCGGGGCATCCTCGTCTCCTCGGCCGCCGCGGCCAACGCCGTGCCGGTCGCCGAGTACACGCTCGCCGCGATCATCATGGGGGCGAAGCGGGTCTTCCCGCTGGCCGAACTGTTCCGCTCCCGGCGCACCCACCGCACCGGAGCCGACCTGGACCGCCAGCACTGGCTCGGCACGCACGGCCTGACCGTCGGGGTCGTCGGCGCCTCCCGGATCGGCCGCCGGGTCGTCGAACTCCTGCGGATCCTCGACGCCGACGTCCTGCTGTACGACCCCTACGTCACCCACGACGAGGCGTTCCGGCTCGGGGTCACCCCCACCGACCTGGACACCCTGGTGGCCAGGAGCGACGTGGTCACGGTCCACGCCCCCGAGACCCCGGAGACCCGCGGCATGATCGACGCCCGCCGGATCGGCCTGATGCGGCCGGGCACCCTGCTGGTCAACACGGCGCGGGGCGCCCTGGTGGACACCGAGGCGCTGACGGAACACCTGGTCGCGGGGCGGCTGGACGCCGTGCTCGACGTGACCTCGCCCGAGCCGCTGCCCGAGGGGCATCCCCTGTGGGACCTGCCGAACGTCTTCATCACCCCGCATCTGGCGGGCGCCCAGGGCAACGAGGTGGGGCGCCTCGGCGCGCTCGCTGTCGAGGAGCTGAACCGGTACGCGCACGGCACCGCGTTCGCGCACCCGGTGCACCGGGGCGACCTGGGGCGGATCGCGTGAGCGCCGGGGTTCCGCAGGCTCTAGGCTCGACGTCACACAACAGCCAGCAGGGGGTGGACCGGATGCGCAGACAGAGCACGGCCGCGGACGGCCAGCGGCGGGCCACGGTCACCGACGTGGCACGCCTCGCCGGCGTCTCCACGGCGACCGTCTCGCGCGTACTGAACCGGAACTACCCGGTGGCGCAGGCCACCCGGGAACGGGTCGAGTCCGCGATGCGCGAACTCGGCTATGTGGTCAACGCCCACGCCCGCGCCCTCGCCGGCGTCTCCAACCGCACGGTCGGCATCATCGTCAACGAGGTCGTCGACCCGTTCTACGCCTACATCGCCCGCGGGGTGGAGCGGGAGGCCACACTGGGCGGCCGGCTCTGCCTGGTCTGCTGCACCCAGGGCGACCCGCAGCGCGAGCTGGCCTTCGTCGAGCTGATGCACGAGCGGCGGGCCGACGCGGTCATCGTGGTCGGCGGCAGCATCGCCGACCGCGCCTACACCTCCGAACTGGCCCGCAGGGCGCGGGAGCTGGACGCGGACGGCTCCAAGCTCGTGCTGTGCGGCAGGCCGCCGCTCGGCGACCAGGTGCCGACCGTGTCGGTCGAGTACGACAACGAGGGCGGCGCCTTCGCCATCACCGACCACCTCCTGATGCAGGGCCACGAGCGCATCCTGTACCTGGGCGGCCCGCCCAGGCTCTCCACCACCCGGGACCGGCTGGCAGGGCACCGCCGCGCGCTCGAACTGCGCGGCGTGGCACCCGACCCGGAGCTGATCCAGCCCGGAGCGTTCAGCCGCGGCTTCGGTCAGCGGCGCATGGCCGAACTGCTGCGGGACGGGCCGGAGTTCACCGCCGTGTTCGCCGCCAACGACGTGGTCGCCGCCGGCGCCGCCCAGGCGCTGGAGGAGGCCGGGCGGAGGGTGCCGAAGGACATCTCCCTGGTGGGCTACGACGACATCCCGGTCGCGCAGGAGATGCGGCCCAAGCTGACCACGGTGCACGTGCCGCTGGAGGAGATGGGCCGGCAGGCCGTGCGCCTGGCCGTGTCGGGCGGCGACGAGGACGACTGGCGCGAGCCGACGACCGGTGCGCTGCGGCTGGGCACGCACATCGTGGTACGCGAATCCGTGGCCCCCCGCGCCGCGAAGGGCAGCCGGGTGTGACCGATTACTGCACCCCTTGTCCGTAGTTGACCGCAGTCGGCCATAGAAAAAGGCAGTAACTTCCCCACCCCTCTTGCGGCCCCGTAGCAACCGCTTACATGCTGGCGCGGAGTTCTTCGCCTCGCACGCCTCCGTCCCGCGCTCATCCACCGCAGGGAGAGTTCCGCATGCGCACTCCGACGCCCTCCTCGTCCCCCGCGTCAGCCACGCCCCCGTCGTCCCCCGTGAGCCGCCGAGCCGTCCTCGCCTCGGCGGCCGGCGCCGGAGCCCTGGCAGCGCTCGGCGCCGTCGCCGGACCGGCCTCGGGACAGGACCGACGGCCCCAGGCCGCCGTGCTCGTCACCGCACGGCCGGGCGCCGAGACCGAACGACTCCGTCTCGCCCAGGCACTGCGCGGAAGCGAGTTCCACCCCACCGGTCTGTACGCCGGGCCCGGCTCCGCCCTCGCCCTCACGGTCCGGCCGCACGACGGCCTCGTCCCCACCCTCTGGATCGGCGCCTGGGACTACTACGGCGAGATCACGGAGCCCCGCAGCTACCCCCTGGTCGCCGGAGCCAACACGGTCACCGACCCGCACGGCGGCCCGGTCTACCTGACGCTCACCGGCGACGGCGAGCAGGCGAGCGTCCTGTTCCGCTCGGGCGCCGTGCCGATGCCCGTGTTCACCCTGGGGGAGACCACGGAGGCCGTGTACCAGCAGGGTCTCGACACGCTGACCGACAGCCCGTACGTCGAGCTCCACGCCCCGAACACCATCATGACCCTCACCCGCGAGGGCGCGCTCCTGTACCGCGACGAGGACCACGCCGCGCTGCTGGAACTGATCGAGACGATCATCGACTCGCACGCCCGGATCAGCGGCCTGGACGGCTCACGGCCGGTGCACCGGAGGAAGGCGGGGCCGTACCACTTCACCGAGGTCAGCAAGGTGCCGACCGGTGTCGGAGCCTACGCCACGCACGGCTACAACGGCTTCCCGCGCGCGTACCTGGACCGTGCCACCACCGTCACCGGACTGCGGACCCGCGGCTGGGGTCTCTACCACGAGCTGGGCCACCTGCATCAGCAGTTCGCCTACAAGCCGGGCGGTCTCACCGAGGTCACCGTCAACATCTACTCCCTGGCCGCGCAGCGCACCCTGGGACAGCCGTCCAACCTGCTGACGGTCGACGCCACCACGGGCCTCGACTACTTCCGGTCCGCGGGGCGCAAGTTCGGCACCGCCGGACTGACCTACGAGAAGTCCTTCGGCGCGTACGAGAAGCTCGTCCCCCTGCGCCAGCTGGAGCTGGCGTTCGGCGACGACTTCTGGCCCCGTCTGCACAGGCTGGTCCGCGAGGAGAACCCCCAGTCCGACTACACGGAGAACGCCAAGCGCTACCGGGCCCTGGCCACCTGCTCCAGCCGGATCGCGGGATACGACCTCACCGACTTCTTCGTGCACACCTGGGCGTTCCCGATCGACGAGACCGGCAGGGCGGAACTGGCGGCGCTGCGCCTGCCGCAGCCGCCCGTCGACCCCAGCACGCTCACCGACTGACCGGGACGAAAGGACCCCCCGTGCGACTCACCAGACGTTCCCTCCTGACAGTGGCCGCGGCGACCGGGGCCGCCGCCCTGGCCACCCCGGCAGATCCGGCACACGCCGCGACACCCACCGGGACAGCGACGGCCACCGGGACCGGCGCTCCCACCGAGGCCGGCGTTCCCACGCTCCTCGAGCGGGCCGAGGCCCTGCTCACCGGCGGAGACTTCGACCCCGCCGCCCCCGACCTCGCCGCGGCCGTCACCGCGCTGGACACCACGGCCCGGGCCCTGTGGGAGACCCTCGACCGCAGCCCCGCACGCACCGCCCTCTGGGCCGATCTCGCCCCGGTGGCCGACCCCGGCAACTTCGGCCAGAGCTACACCAGGCTGCGCACCTTGGCCGTCGCCTGGGCCACGCCCGGCACCACGCTCACCGCGGACTCCGCCGTGGCCGACGCGCTCGTGGCCGCGCTGCGCTTCACCCACGACGCCGCCTACAACCCGGCCAGGCGCGAGACCGGTAACTGGTGGTTCTGGGAGATCGGCGCTCCCCGCGCCCTGATGGACAGCGCCGTCCTGCTGCGGCACCGGCTGCCGGCGGCCGACCTGACGGACTACCTGTCCGTCGTCGACCGGTTCTGCCCCGACGCGGACCGCCGCACCAACGCCCCCACCCTCGCCGAGACCGGCGCCAACCGCGCCGACAAGGCCGTGACCGTCGCCCTGCGCGGCCTGCTCGGCCAGGACGCCACCAAGATTGCATCGGCCCGGGACGCCCTGTCCGACGTACGCGACGCCGGACGCAACAGCCTGTTCCGGTACGTCGCCTCGGGCGACGGCTTCTACGAGGACGGCTCCTTCGTCCAGCACGGCGCGGTCGCCTACACCGGCACCTACGGCGTGGTCCTCCTCGGCGGCATCGCCCACCTTCTCTCGCTGCTGGCCGGTTCCCCGTGGGAGGTCGCCGACCCCGACGTCTCGGTGCTGTACGAGGCCGTCGAGCGGAGCTTCACGCCGGTGATCTTCGAGGGACTGATGATGGACGCCGTGCGCGGCCGAGCCGTCTCCCGGGAGCGGGCCGGCGACCACCGCGACGGTGCGGCGGCCGTCGCGGCGATCCTGCTGCTGGCGACCGGGGCACCCGGGACGTACGCCACCCGCTGGCGCGCGCTCGCCAAGGGCTGGCTGACACGCAACCGCACCACCCCCTTCGCCGCACTCGCCGGCTTGCCCCAACTCGCCCTGGCCAAGGACGTCCTGGACGACGACGGTGTCGTCGCGCGGGAACGCACCGGCGGCCTCCGCGTCTTCGCCGACATGGACCGCGTGGTGCACCACCGCCCGCGCTGGGCCTACGCCCTCTCGCTCTCCTCGAAGCGCATCGCGGCGTACGAGGCGGGCAACGGGGAGAACCTGCATGGCTGGTACACCGGCGACGGCATGGCCTACCTCTACGACACGGACGACCTGGCGCAGTTCAACGACGCCTTCTGGCCGACCGTCGACCCCTGCCGGCTTCCCGGTACGACGGTCGACGTCCGGCAGCGCACCGACCTCGGCACGGGCGGCGGCACGTCCACCTACCGCCCGGCCAACACCGTCGCGGGCGGCTCGGTGCTCCACGACCGGTACGGTGCCGTGGCGATGGAACTGATCGGCGCGCCCGGCAGCACCCTGCGGGCGAAGAAGTCCTGGTTCCTGATCGACGACGCGGTGATCTCCCTCGGCGCGGGCATCACCGCCACGGACGGCCGCACCGTCGAGACGGTCGTCGAGAACCGCAACCTGGGGCGCGACGGCCGGCCACGCCTGGTGATCGACGGAGCCCGGCAACCCGACGAGCAGGGCTGGTCGGGGCGGTTCGACCGCGCCGGATGGGCGCACGTGGAAGGCGTCGGCGGCTACGTCTTCCCCGGGGCGACCGCACTGCACGCCCTGCGGGAGGAACGCACCGGCACCTGGCGGGACATCAACACCGGTGCGGACACGTCTGGTTCGACGACCCCGGTCACCCGGCGCTATCTCACTCTCTGGATCGACCACGGGGTCTCGCCCACCGGCGCCGGGTACGCCCATGCGCTGCTGCCCGGTGCGTCCGCCACCGCCACCGCCGTCTGGGCGCGCTCCCGTCCGGTGCACGTCGTCGCCAACGACGCCGCCGTGCAGGCCGTGGAGGCCCGCCGGCTCGGCCTGACCGCGGCGCACTTCTGGACCGCGGGCACGGCGGCCGGGATCAGCTCCTCGGGCCCCGCCTCGGTGCTGGTCCTGCGGCGCGGCGACCGGATCTCGGTGGCCGTGTCCGACCCCGGCCGCACTCTGGCCACCGTCGCCGTCGAGCTGCCGTTCCGCGTGCGCGCCGTGGTCGAAGCGGACGACTCGGTCGGCGTCACCCCCGGCCGCAGGGGCCGGCTCACCATCGCGGTCGGCGGGTCGCGCGGCCACACCCACCGCGCGGAACTCACCCAGTAGAGCGTCCCGAGGAGAAGCACGATGCCCGTCGCACCCCATCTGCACCTGCCGCCGACCGACCGGGTCCTGTCCTCACGGACCGGCTGGACCCGTGCCCACTGGGAGGCGACGGCCGACCGGATGCTGGACGCGCTCGTGCCGTACGCGACACCCGGCTTCGCCCAGTACCGGCTGCCGGGCCGGAACAGCTGGTCGGGTGTCGTGTCGGACGGACTCGAAGGGTTCGCCCGCTCCTTCCTGCTCGCGGCCTTCCGGACCGCCGGCGCGGGCGGCGCCGTGGACCCGGCACTGACCGAGCGCTACGCGGCCGGCCTGGCGGCGGGAACGGACCGCGGCGGCAAGGAGGCGTGGCCCGCGCTGACGGACTGTTCGCAGCAGATGGTCGAGGCGGCCTCCGTCGCGGTCGCCCTGCACGAGAGCCGTCCGTGGATCTGGGACCGCCTGGACAACGGGGTGCAGGAACGTGTCGTCGACTGGTTCTCCGGCTTCGTCGGCGGGCGCACCTGGGACAACAACTGGCGCCTCTTCCAAGTGGTGTCGGAGGAGTTCCTGGCCTCGGTGGGCGCCCCGCACAGCCGTCAGGACATCGACTCCGGCCTCGACCGGATCGAGGACTGGTACCGGGGCGACGGCTGGTACACCGACGGGGACGGCCGGAACTTCGACTACTACAACGGGTGGGCGCTGCACCTGTACCCGCTCCTGTGGTCGCGGATCGCGCAGGACGACGGGGGCCGGACGGCGGTGTACCGGGAGCGCCTGCGCAGATTCCTCGAGGACTACCCGCACTTCTTCGGCGCGGACGGCGCGCCCGTGCACCAAGGACGCTCGCTCGCGTACCGGTTCGCCGCCCTGGCCCCGGTGTGGACGGGCGTGCTGGCCGACTGCACGCCGCTCGCCCCCGGGCTGTCACGGCGCCTCGCCTCCGGCACGCTGCGGCACTTCGTCGAGCGCGGCGTGCCGGACGAACGGGGGCTGCTGCCGCTCGGCTGGTACGACACTTTCCTCCCCGCCACCCAGCCCTACTCCGGCCCGGCCTCCCCGTACTGGGCGAGCAAGGCCTTCCTCGGGCTGCTGCTCCCGGCGGACCACCCGGTCTGGACGGAACGGGAACTGCCCCTCCCCGTCGAGGAGTCCGACACCCGCAGGGCGCTCCCGGCGCCGGGCTGGCTGCTGCAGGGCACCCGGCACGACGGCATCGTCAGGCTGATCAACCACGGCAGCGACCATCAGCCGCCCCAGGGCGAGGACGCCGACCCGGCCGAAGGCGCCGAGGACCCGCACTACGCGCGGCTCGCCTACTCGACCGCCACGGCCCCGGAGACGGCCCCGCACGCGGTGGCGCGGGCCCTCGACAACCACCTGGCGCTCCTGTCGCGGGGCGGCACACCGTCACGGCGCACCCGGATCCACCCCCTGCGCTGCGAGGACGGGATCGCCGCGTCCTGGTACGCGGCCCGGTTCCCGGGCGACGACCACCGGTACCGCGTCGAGACCACCAGTGTGCTGCACGGCCCGTGGGAGATCCGCGTCCACCGGATCGAAGCACCGGAAGGGGCGTCGGTGCGGGAGGGCGGGCACGCGGTGGCGCACGCCGAGAGCCCCGCCGCGCTGACCGGGGCGGGCTGGGCGCTGACCCGTACGGCCGACGGGCTGAGCAGTGCCGTGATCGCGCTGCACGGCTGGGGCGACGGTACGCAGCGGGGCACGGCGGAGGTGGCCCGGGACGTCCAGTCCAACGCCTTCGGGCCGCGCTCCGCGATCCCGTACCTGCGTCTCGACGGTCACCCCGGGGGCCGCAGCACGCACGTGTCCCTGGTGGCGCTGTCCCGCGACCGGATCGATCCACAGGCGCTGCGCGACGTGGTGTCCGTGCGGGCGGGTACCGGGAGTCCCACGGTGGCGCTGGCGTTCCTGGACGGCACGACGATCGAGGTCTGAGGGAGGCGGCCGTGGTGCAGAGCCGGCACCCTCCGGGAGAGGGCCGGGGGTCTCGCGTGAGCCCACCACAGGGCCCCTGCGAGGACCGGCGCTCATGGCGGCGGCCTCCGGCGCATAGAATCCGGTCTCATGCCGAAGCCTGACGAGCTGATCATTGACATCGCCGCCCTCGTGGAGTCGGGGCAGAGCAGTCAGATGTCCCTGACCGTGGTCGCCGGTGGTGCCGTCGTCACCGGTCGCCTGGCTCCCGAAGCCGTGTGGCGGCAGAGGGTGTCGGAGGTACTGACGGACTCCGCCCAGCTGAGCGACTTCTCCACCGTCTTCGACGCTCCCGCGAAGAAGGACGGACCGCCCACCCATCTGCACTTCCACGTCGCCCGGATCCTGCAGGGCACGGTGGGAATCCCGGAGACGGGCGGGATGTACCGCGTCGCGATCGAGGACGTCAGCGCCTGGACCGTGGGCGACTTCAGCTACTCCGACGGCTGACCCGCAGCCACGCGCCGGCCGGGCCCGCCCCGGCCGGCGTCGCGGTTCCGGGCGCGGACGGCGCCCCCGCCGCCACTGGTGATTTCACCGATGGCAACCGTTCCGCCCCCCAGGACTCTGGGTCGGGTCAACGCACCCCCGACCCCACATCCTGGAGGGCTCCATGCGTCTCCGCTCCCCACGCCGGCTTCTCGGCGCACTCGCCGCCGCCACCGTCGCCTTCAGCCTGTTCTCGTCGGCCCCGACGGTCAGCGCGGCGGACTCCGGCGCCGCCTCGGCCGTCTCCGCGTCGCCGGCAGGCACGGCCGCTCAGCCGCTGGCGACCAGCACACCGGTCGTCTTCGTCCACGGATACACCGGCAACGCGTCCAACTGGGTCACCGCCATGAGCGTCTTCCGGCTCAACGGCTGGTCGAGCTCGGACCTCTTCGCCTACGAGTACGACTCGTACGGCGACAACGTCACCAATGCCCGCGGTCTCGCCTCGTTCGTCGACAACGTCAGGGCGCGGACCGGCGCGGGCAAGGTGGCCATCGTCAACCACTCGATGGGCGGCCTCGTCAGCCAGTACTACCTGAAGGTGCTGGGCGGCAACACCAGCGTCAGCCACCTCGCCTCGATCGCCGGCGCGAACCACGGCACCACCTACGCCGGTGCCTGCCTGATCTACACCACCTGTCAGCAGATGTACCCGGGCTCCTCGTTCATCTCGCAGATCACCGCGGGCGACGAGACGCCGGGCTCCACCCGGTACGCCACCTGGTACTCGGCGTGCGACGGCATCATCATCCCGTACACCAGCACCCGGCTCAGCGGTGCGACGAACAACAACGTGCTCTGCCAGACCCACATCGGCTACCTGGCCGACACGGTGGTGCTCGGACAGATCGCCCGCTTCGTCGCCTCCTGACCCACGGGCGCGGACGGGGACCGGGCGGTCCGCCGTCCCCCTCCGCGGGGCCCGGCCCCGGGCGGCAGCGGGGCCGGGCCGCCGAGCGCGACGGGACGTCAGCCCGCCGCGACGGCCGCCCGCGTGTCGCCCCCGGCCTCGGAGAGGCGACGGGCGGCCTCCTCGGCGGTGCACTGTGCGAGCAGCATGACGATGGCGGTCTTGGCCTGTCCCTCCGCCGCCAGCAGCGCCTCGGCGGCGGCGTCGGGGCCGGCACCGGTTGCCTGGACGACCATGCGGCGGGCCCGGTCGACGAGCTTGTCGTTACTGGCCCGCACGTCGACCATGAGGTTGCCGTAGACCTTGCCCAGACGCACCATCGACGCCGTCGAGAGCATGTTGCAGACCATCTTCTCCGCGGTGCCGGCCTTGAGCCGCGTCGACCCCGTGACGACCTCGGGACCCGTGGGCACCTCGATCGGGATGTCGGCGTAGCGGCTCACCACCGCGTCCGCGTTGCAGGCGACCGACACCGTGACGGCGCCCTTGGCGGCGGCGTGCCGCAGTCCGCCGACGACGTAGGGAGTACGGCCGCTGGCGGTCAGGCCGACGACCGTGTCCCGCTCGTCCACGCCGATCCCGTCCAGGTCGGCGATGGCCCGCGCGGGCTCGTCCTCGGCCCCTTCGACCGCGACGGCGAAGGCGCCCGGGCCGCCCGAGAGCAGGCCCACGACCTGCTCGGGGGAGGTGCCGAAGGTCGGGGGGCACTCCACGGCGTCGAGCAGGCCGATCCGTCCGCTGGTGCCGGCGCCGAGGTAGATCAGCCGGCCGCCCAGGCGCAGCGACCGGGTGATCGCCTCGACGGCCTCCCCGATCTCCGGGAGGGCGTCGCGTACGGCCAGGGCGACGCTCTGGTCCTCGGCGTTCATGACGGACAGCAGTTCGGTGACCGGCATGCGGTCCAGGTCGGTGGTCCGCTCGTTGCGGCTCTCGGTGCCGAGCGTGCTGAGGTCCACGGCGCGGTCGTCCTTTCGGTGCTGGGCGGTCGGGATCCGGGGCGGCGGTCAGTCGCCGGGGGAGCGGCGCTGCGGCTGGGGGCGCCTGCGGCGCTGGACGGCTCCGTAGGTCTTCTCGAGCGCCGCGGTCGTGGCGTCGAAGGACCGCTGCGCGACCCCGACGAACAGGCAGTCGATGAGGGCCAGTTGGGCGATGCGGCTGGCGGTCGCGCCGGAGCGGAAGGGGGTCTCCCGGGCGCAGGTGGCCAGGACGAGATCCGCGCTCACGGCGAGGGGGGAGCGCGGCGCGTTGGTGAGCGCGATCGTGGTCGCGCCGCGCTCGGCGGCCACCTGGAGGGGTTCGACGGTGTCCTCGGTCTCCCCGGAGTGGGAGATGGCCAGGGCGACGTCGCCCGGTCCGAGCAGGGCGGTGGCGGTGAGCGCGGCATGCCGGTCGGTCCACACGAAGGCCGTGTGGCCGATGCGGTGCAGTTTCTGGTGCAGGTCCTGGCCGACGAAGGCGCTGGCGCCGACACCGAAGATGTCGATCCGCCGCGCGCCCGCCACGGCGTCCACGGCGCGGCCCAGCACCTCGACGTCCAGCCCGGCTCCGGTGTCCTCCAGAGCGTGCATCTCGTTGTAGACGATCTTCCGGACGATCTCGTCCAGCGTGTCGGTGGCGCTGATGTCGGTGCCGGGGGCCGGGCGGACGCCCCCGCGTGCGTCCTCGCGGGCCGCGGCCGCGGCCAGCGCGAGCCGCAGCTGCGGATAGTTGGTGATGCCTATGGCCCGGCAGAAGCGCATCACCGTCGCCACCGAGGTGTGGGCCCGCTCGCCGAGCGCGCTGATGGACAGCTCCGACGCCTGCGCCGGATCGGCCAGCACGGCCTCCGCCACCCGTCGCTCCGAGGGAGCCAGGGAGGGCAGCGCCGCCCTGATGCCCGCCAGGGTTCCGGCCGGGGACGGGTCCTCGGCGGGCCGGTCCGTCGCGGGGCGTGGTTCCTGGTGGGGCATGGGCCGTTCCCTCCTGGGTTGGTGGCCGACACAGTAGCCACGCCCCCGCACGGCGTCAAAAAGTTACGTAGAAAATCGAGCGAGGTTACTTATTGACATGCGGATGTCGGCGTTCCGATACTCGCTGGACCGTGATCCGCATCCCGGACTCCCGGGCCGCACGGTGACCGACCGACCCGACGGATCCCTGGACACGAAGGCGTGCCGTATGACATCAGCAGTGGCGGTGGACCTGGGCAAGACCGGCTGCCGAGCCGTGCTGTGGGACGACACCGGACCCGTCCAGGAGACCCACGACGTGCCCGGCGCCCCCGGGCTCGCCACCCGTGACGGAGTGGCGGCGGCCCGCGCCGCTGTGTGCGCCGCCGTCCTGCCGCTGCTGGAACGGCGGCCCGCGCCGCGGCCCGCGGCCCTCTGCGTGGGCGCCGCGGGAGCCGCCTCCGCACCGGAGGCCTCCCGCGCCCTCGCCGAGCGGCTCCTGACGGACCTGCCCGTGCCCCGCGTGGCCGTCACCAGCGACGCCGTCACCGGTCACGCCGGCGCTCTCGGCGGGCAGCCCGGCGTGGTGCTCGCGATCGGTACGGGCTCCGTCGCCGTCGGCATCGGGGCGGACGGCGCCTTCGCCCGCGTGGACGGCTGGGGCCCGTGGCTCGGTGACGAGGGCAGCGGCGCCTGGATCGGCGCCGCCGGACTGCGGGCCGCGCTGCGCGCCCACGACGGGCGCGGACCGGCCACCGCGCTGCTGGATGCCGCCGTGGAGCGTTTCGGCGCCCCGGACCGGCTGCCCGTCGCCGTCGACCGGGACGGCAACCCGGCACGCACCACCGCGTCCTTCGCCCCGGAGGTGGCGCGCGCCGCCGCCGCGGGGGACGACGTCGCCGCCGGCATCGTGCGCCGGGCCGCCGCCGCACTGGGCGAGACCGTCCTCACCGCGGCCCGCCGGACCGGCGGCGCCGACGCCCTGCCCGTCGCCCTGACCGGCGGACTCACCGGCCTCGGCGACGTGCTCCTCGGCCCGCTGCGGGCGTCCCTCGCCGACGCCCCGCTGCCCCTGCGGCCCCAGGATCCGCTCGGGGACCCGCTGGACGGCGCACGCCTGCTGGCACTGAACCCCTCGCTTCCCCACGAACCCCACGTCGTCCGTGCCGGGCGGCCGACGTCCGCCCCCACCGTCCCCACCCGGCCGGCGACACCGCCGGCCGTTGCTTAGGAGTGAGCGTGCGTCAACTCGACCTCGTGGTGATCGTCGTCTACCTCGTGGCGATCGCCTGGATCGGTCTGCGGCTGGCCGGCCGGCAGAAGACCTCCAAGGACTACTTCGTCGGTGAAGGCCACATGCCGTGGTGGACCGTGGCCTTCTCCGTGGTGGCCACCGAGACCAGCGTGCTCACCGTCATCAGCGTGCCCGGCGGCGCGTACAGCGGCCAGGCCTTCGGCAACGTCGAGCTCGCCCTCGGCTACGTCATCGGCCGCGTCGTCGTGGCCGCCGTACTGATCCCCCTGTACAAGCGCGGCGGATTCGTCAGCGCCTACCAGTACCTGGGCAGCCGGTTCGGGCTGAGACTGCAGGGACTCGCCTCGGTGACCTTCGTCTTCACCCGGCTCCTCGCCGAGGGCGTACGGCTGTTCGCCTCCGCCATCCCGATCAAGCTGCTGCTCGACGAGTTCGGCGTCCACGCGAGCTACCGCGTCATCATCATCGCCGTCACCGCGGTCACCGTCCTCTACACCTACCTCGGCGGCATCAAGGCGGTCATCTGGACCGACACCATCCAGATGGTCCTGTACGTGGGCGGCGCCCTCCTCGCCATCGGCGTCCTGTCCGCCCACGTCGGCGGCGACGGCTTCTCGCAGGCCCTGCACGCGGGCAAGTTCCAGCTGTTCGACACCGACTTCGACCCGGCCCACATCCTCACCAGCCCGTTCGCCCTGCCGACCGCCGTCATCGGCGGCGCCATCTTCGCCATGGCCAGCCACGGCTCCGACCAGCTGATGGTCCAGCGCGTCCTGTCCACCCGCTCGCTGCGCGACGGCCAGAAGGCCATGATCGCCTCGGGTGTCTTCGTCACCGTGCAGTTCGCCGCCTTCTCCCTCGTCGGCGCGCTCCTGTGGTCCTACAACAAGGGCCGCAGCTTCGAGGAACTCGGCCTGAGCAGCACCGACAACCTCTACCCGGAGTTCATCCTGCACGGGCTGCCCGTGGTCGTCTCCGGACTGCTCGTGGCCGGCATCCTCGGTGCCGCGATGGGCTCCCTGTCGTCGGCGCTCAACTCCATGTCCAACTCGACGGTCGCCGACATCATCCACAGCTTCTTCCGCAGCACACCGTCCGAGGAGTTCCTGCTCAGGATCGCCCGCGTGATGACCCTCGTGTGGGCGGTGCTGATGGCCGTCTTCGCCTGCGCCTTCAGCACCAGTACCGGCAACGTCTACCTCACCGGCCTCACCATCGCCGGCTACACGTACGGCGCGTTGCTCGGCGCGTTCCTGCTCGGCCGCCTCGTCCGGCGGGCCAACGAGACCGACTCCGTCGTGGCGTTCCTCGTCACCATCGCCGTGATGACGTACCTCGTGCGCGGCGTGAAGATCGACGTCACCGTCGCGGGCGCCACCGTGCCGACGGGCATCGCCGCCCAGTGGCTGGTGCCGATCGGCGTCCTGGTCACCCTGGCCGTCGGCGCCCTGATGAGCCTGTTCCACAGCGCCCCTACGGCCACGGACGGCCTCGACGACACCGACCCCGACCGCACCGAGACGGCCGCGGTCCGGAAATAGCGGCGCGCACGCGCCGCCGCGGCGGGGGCGGCGGGCCCGCCCCCCCCCCCGACCCCCGCCCCAACATCCCAGGCGCACCCAGGCCCCCCCCACAGCACACCCCCGCCCCGGGCCGCCCCCCCCGCCGGGCG
>NZ_JBIWKU010000013.1:49158-237570 GCF_044765825.1 Streptomyces flaveolus
CCCACCCGGCGCACCTCCAGGGCCCGCCCCCGCCCCCGCCCCCCCCCCCCCCCCCCCCCCCCCCCCCCCCCCCGGGCCCGCCCACCCCGCCCCCCCCCCCCCCCCGCGCCGGGGCCTTCGGCAAGGCCCCGGCGCCGTACCCTGCCGAGAACATCCCTGGAGCAGCCATGCCGCAGCCACAGCAGACCCCGGCCACGGGCCGCACCACGCGCCGGGAGGCGTCGTGCGCGTGATCGGCCTGATGTCGGGCACCTCCTACGACGCCATCGAAGCCGCCGCCGCGGACCTCACCCTGGACGGCGACACCCTCCGCCTGCGGCCGCTGGGACACCTCTCCGTCCCCTACCCGGCCGGGCTGCGGGACCTGATCTCCGCCACCCTGCCGCCGGCCACCACGACCACCCAGGCCGTCTGCGCCCTGGACACGGGCGTGGGACAGGCCTTCGCCGAAGCCGCCGGGCGCGCCCTCGGCGAACTGTGCGACGGCGCCGCCGACCTGGTCGTCTCGCACGGCCAGACCATGCACCACTGGGTCGAGGACGGCACCGTCCGCGGCACGCTCCAACTCGGCCGGCCGGCCTGGATCGCCGAGGCCACCGGACTCCCGGTCGTCTCCGACCTGCGCAGCAGGGACGTCGCCGCGGGCGGCCAGGGCGCCCCGCTGGTCGGCATGACCGACACCATGCTGCTGCGCGCGCTGCCCGGCACACCGGCGGCCCTCAACCTCGGCGGCATCGCCAACGTCACCGTCGTCGCGCCCGGCGCCGAGCCGCTCGCCTTCGACACCGGACCCGCGAACGCCCTGCTGGACGCGGCCGTACGGCACTTCACGGACGGCGCCGCCGCCTACGACGAGGACGGCCGCCGGGCAGCCGCGGGCCGCACCAGTCCCGCACTGCTGCGCGCCCTGCTCGACGACCCGTACTACCTCAGGCCCGCCCCGAAGAGCACCGGCAAGGAGCACTTCCACCTGCCCTACCTGCGGCGGGCACTGGAGAAGGCGCCCACACCCGAGGCCGACGACGTCCTCGCCACCCTGACCAGGCTCACCGCCGTCACCGTCGCCGACGCCTGCCGCGCCCACGGCGTCACCGAACTCGCCGTCTCCGGCGGCGGCATCCGCAACCCCGTCCTGATGCGCATGCTCGGCGACGAACTGCCCGGCGTGCCACTGCGCCCCAGCGACGCCCTGGGGATGCCCTCCGACGCCAAGGAGGCCCTGGCCTTCGCGATCCTCGGCTTCCTCACCGTCCACGGCCTGCCCGGCACCCTCCCTTCGGCCACCGGAGCCCGCCGGGCCACCCTCCTGGGCAGCATCACCCCCGGGCGGTCCCCGCTGCGCCTGCCCGAACCCGCGGCCCACCCGCCACGCCTGCTGCGGATCACCGATCCGGCCCGCCCCGTCCGCTGACCAGCCGTACCGAGGAGCCATGCCCACCAACGCCGCCCCATCTCAAGCCGCCGGGCACCCCCGTGACCTGGCCGAACTGCTGGCCGGCTGCGTCGGCGACCCGGCCCGGGTGAGCGTCGACGTGCCCCGCCGCGTCGCGGCCGCCCACGACGCGTCGCCCTACCTGTTCACCCCGCAGGCCGTCGTGCGCGCCGCGACCGCCGCCGAGGTGGGCGCGCTGATGGCCGGGGCACGCGCCGCGGGCCTGCCCGTGACCCTGCGCTCGGGAGGAACCAGCCTGTCGGGACAGGCGGGCGGCGACGGCGTCCTCGTGGACGTCCGCACCCACTGGCGCTCCGCCGAAGTCCTCGACGACGGCCTGCGCATCCGGCTGCAACCCGGCCTGACGGTACGTCAGGCCAACGCGCGGCTCATCCGGTACGGACGCCGGCTCGGCCCGGACCCGGCGAGCGAGTCGGCCTGCACCATCGGCGGTCTGGTCGCCAACAACTCCAGCGGCATGAACTGCGGCACCCGGGACAACGCCTACCGGACCATGGAGTCCCTGCAGTTCGTCCTGCCCTCCGGCACCGTCGTCGACACCGCGGCCCCCGACGCGGACCAGGCCCTGCGCGCCCGCGAACCCGACCTGCACGCGGGGCTGCTGCGACTGCGTGACCGCGTACGGGACTCGCCGGCCTCCCGCGCCACCGTCGAGCGGCTCTTCGCCCTGAAGAACACCATGGGCTACGGCCTCAACGCGTTCCTGGACCACACCGCGCCGGCCGACATCCTCGCCCACCTGATGATCGGCAGCGAAGGCACCCTCGGCTTCGTCGGGGAGGCCGTCTTCCGCACCGTGCCCCTGCTGCCGCACACCGCGACCGGCCTGCTGGTGCTGCCCGGCCTCGCCGAGGCCACCGACGCACTGCCCGCGCTGCTGGCCGCCGGCGCCCGCACCGCCGAACTCCTCGACGCCGCCTCCCTGCGCGTGGCACAGCGGTCCCCGGACCCGGTCGAGGCCCTGCGCGGGCTGCGCGTGGAACGGCACGCGGCGCTGCTGGTGGAGTTCGCCGAGGACAGCGCCGCACTGCTGGACGAGCGGACCGCGGCCGCGCAGCCGGTGCTGGACCGCCTGCCCGCCGTCGGCCCCACCACCCTCGTCCGCGACGCCGGCGTCCGGGCCCGGCTCTGGCACCTGCGCAAGGGCCTCTACACCGCCGTCGCCGGAGCACGCCGACCCGGGACCACCGCGCTGCTGGAGGACATCGCGGTGCCCATGGAACGGCTGACCCGCACCTGCGAGGGACTGACCGGCCTCTTCGACCGGCACGGCTACCAGGACGCGGTGATCTTCGGCCACGCCCGCGACGGCAACCTCCACTTCATGCTCACCCAGGCCTTCGACACCCCCGCGGAGACCGAGCGCTACGCCCGCTTCACCGACGCCATGGTCGACCTCGTACTCGACGCCGGCGGCACCCTGAAGGCCGAGCACGGCACCGGACGGGCCATGGCGCCCTTCGTCCGCCGCCAGTACGGCGACGAACTGTACGACGTCATGCGGGAACTGAAGCGGCTGTGCGACCCGCACGGGGTGCTCGGCCCCGGTGTACTCCTCGAGGACGACCCCACCGCCCACCTGCGCAACCTCAAGAGCGTCCCGGAAGTCGACCCGGCCGTCGACGCGTGCGTCGAGTGCGGATACTGCGAACCCGTCTGCCCCACGGCGGACGCCACCACCACGCCCCGGCAGCGCATCGTCCTGCAGCGGGAGATCGCGCTGGCCGCCGCCGGCGGGGACGAGGAGCGCAGGCGCGCCCTGGAAGCCGACTACGCCTACGCCGCCGTCGACAGCTGCGCCGCCGACAGCCTCTGCGTCACCGCCTGCCCGGTCGTCATCGACACCGGAGCCGTCATGAAACGCCTGCGCGCCGAACGCCACGGCGCCCTGTCCCGGCGCACCGGGAACGCCGTCGCCCGGCGGTGGGGGAGTGCCGTGAAGGGCGTGCGGCTGGCGCTGAACACCGCCCACGCCGCGCCCGCGTCCGCCGTCCGCGCCGCCACGGACGCCGTCCGCCGGCTCGGCGCGGCGGAACTGGTGCCCGCCTGGGCCGGCGACATCCCCCGCGGCGGCCCGGCCCGGCCCGCGCCCCGGCGCCCCGCCGACGCGCGGGCGGTGTTCTTCGCCGCCTGCATCGGCAGCGTCTTCGCCCCCGAGGCGGCCCCCGACGGCGCGGGCGGCTCGGCGGCGGCCTTCCTGCGGCTGTGCGACCGCGCCGGCGTCCCCGTCACCGTGCCGGAAGGGCTGGGGGACCTGTGCTGCGGCACCCCCTGGCAGTCCAAGGGCTACACCGCCGGGCACCGCACGATGGCCGCCCGCACGCTGGAGGCCCTGTGGCAGGCCGCCGACCGGGGCCGGCTGCCCGTGGTCTGCGACGCCTCCTCGTGCACCCACGGCCTGGAGCAACTCCCCGACGCCCTGGGGGAGTCCGACCGCGCCCGCTTCGCCTCCCTGCGCTTCGTCGACAGCGTCGTCTTCACCGCCGAGCACCTGCTCCCCGCGCTGCCCGCACCGCGCCGGCTCGGCAGCCTCGCCCTGCACCCCACCTGCTCCACCGTGCACTTGGGCATCGACGACGCCCTGCGCACCGTGGCCGCGGCCGTCGGCGACGAGGTCACCGTCCCCGACTCCTGGGGCTGTTGCGCGTTCGCGGGTGACCGCGGGCTGCTGCACCCGGAGATCACCGCCGCCGCCACCGCGGCCCAGGCCGCCGAGATCACCGAGCGCACCTACGACGCGTACGCCTCCTGCAACCGCACCTGCGAGATGGGCATGACCCGCGCCACCGGCCGCCCCTACCGGCACCTGCTGGAGCTCCTCGACGAGGCCACCGCCTGAACGGCGTGGGGGACACGCGCCGGTGGGCGCGTGTCCCGGCCTCGGCGGAAGGGTTCAGCAGCCGCCGCAGTTGTAGTACGTGACGTCCCAGTGGTTGCCCTCGTCGGCGTAGACGTTGCCCGAACCCGATCGCCACTGCGGAGCGCCGTCGCCGCGCAGTCCGATGTAGGTGAAGGTGTTCTTGATGTAGGTGCCGACGCACGTGTACTTGCTGAAGTCGAGCTTGTAGCCGTTCCAGTGCGAGTACGTGCCGGAGGCGTGTCCGGTCTCGGTCCCGCCCGTGATGTTCAGCGCGCACCCGCTGGCCCGCTTGAGGGTCTGGGCGCCCTGCGCGGTGGCCAGGTTGAGCTGATCGAAGGACGTACAGGTCGAGTTGTTGCGGTCGGAGCAGTTGCCGGAGGACGACCAGGTGATCCCGACCTCGCGGAACATCGACGTCGCGGTGGCGTGACTGATCTTGGTCACCGCGAACGCGTCGCCGGCGCTGCCGACGACGACGGCGCCCGGCGCGGCCACCAGGGCCAGAGCCGTGACGACCGACCGGATGCGGGTGCCTCTCGGAGACTTCATCGAAGAACCTCCATGCAGTGCGTCATGCTGCCTGTGGGATGGTTGAGCATGCGGTGCATGACGATGGTGCCCGAGGTCTACGCGCGTACGCCAGAGGGCGTCGGGCGTACAGCAGAATGACCGCATGACCCGGACCCCCCGCACCCGCGCCCCCGTCGAGGGCGACCCGTTACGTGTCCGCCTCGCCGCGGGGCCGGCCGCCTTGGCGATCGTCGGCGCGGGAACCGGGATCAGGGCGGTGTCGGAGGGAGAGGTGGCCAAGTACGCGGGCGACGCCCTCTACACGCTTCTGGTCTTCGTCCTCGTCGTCCTCGCGGCGCCACGGACGCCACCGTGGAAAGCCGCCGCGGTTGCCCTGGCCGTGAGTTGGGGTGTCGAGTTCCTCCAGCTCACCGGCCTGCCGGCGGCGCTCTCCCGGCAGAGCACCGCGGCCCGCCTCGTCCTCGGTTCCACCTTCAACGCACCGGACCTGCTCTGGTACGCGGTCGGAGCGGCTGCCGGGTGGGTCGTCGCGGCCCGGGCACGCGTTGCCCGGGCCCCGGTCACAGCCAGCCCGAGCGCTGCGCCTGCAGGGCCATCTGGAAGCGGTTCGCGGCGCCGAGCCGGGTCATGAGGAGCTGGAGGCGGCGGAACAGCGTGCGGCGGCTGACGCCCAGTTCACGGGCGATGACCTCGTCCGTCGCACCGCCGGCCAGCAGACGCAGCAGGCGACGGTCGGCGGGCGGGAGCCCGGCGGGGCGTGCGGTGAGGCCGTGGATGGGCAGGGCGTTCTGCCAGGCCTGCTCGAACAGGGCCGTCAGCGCGGACAGCAGGCCGCAGGGCTGCACCACCAGCATGGTGTTGTGCACGTCCGCCTCCTTGATGGACAACGACACCAGCGCGTACGCCTCATCGATGATCAGGAGCTTCACCGGCACCGACGGCAGCACCCTGGCCTGCTCGCCCGCCTCGATGCAGGGTTCGATGACGTCCTTCAGATGGCCGGGGTGCTCCAGCGACTCCCGCGAGTAGACGACACGCTGCCTCACCCCGCGGGCCAGCGTCGCCAGGGCGTCGTCGGTCGCACTGGCCAGCGGCGCGTACGGAGGGGACTCGAACTGCCGGATCTGCTCGCGGGCACTGGCCCACGCATGGCGCATCCTCGGCCCGATGGCTTCCCCGGTGACGACCTCGACGAGATCGTCGTTGTAGGCGGCGAGCCGCCGGCGCCGGAACGACTCGAACGCCCCTCCGACGGCGATGCGGGACTCCTCGAGCTCGGCCGCCCGGTGCCGGGCCAGGATCTCCAGGCCCGCCGCGGGCGGCACCGGGGCCACCACGTCCCCGTCCCCGGCCGCGGCACTGGCCAGACCGGCGTCCGCCAGTTCGCCGTACGCCGCGGCGAGGTCGGCGCCGCCCAGGCCGGCCGCCGCGCCGACCGCGTCCAGCGGAGCGGGGGCCAGCTCCAGCAGGGCCAGGTAGACCCGGCACGTCGAGTCACCGAGCCCCAGCATCCGCAGGGCATCGCCGAGCTTCCCGTTCACCATGGGGCGATTATCCCTGCTCCGGCCGGGCCTGTGTCCGATCAGTGCCACTGGCACGCCCGGGCACCGAGAGCCGTCGCGAGGCGGTACCGTCCGGATGCCGCCCCGGACCGGCGGCGGGGTACGACCCCTTGGCAGCCCCTTGGGAGCCCCGAGGAAGCCCAACGGAAGGTGCATGACGTGGCGAACCGTCGTAAGAACAGCCTCTACCCGGTGATCTCCGAGGAGCTGTCCGCTCTGATGCGGACGGGCTGGGCGGACACGGAACGACACGACCTCCAGCCCGCCGAGCAGGCCCCCTACGCGGCCCGCCGCCGCGCCGCGCTCTCCGCACGGTTCCCCGGCGAACGCCTCGTGATCCCCTCGGGCAACCTCAAGGTCCGCTCGAACGACGACACCTACCCCTTCCGGCCGTACACGGGATACGTGCACATGACCGGCGACCAGGTCCGGGACGGCGCGCTCGTTCTCGAACCCCGCGCGGACGGCGGCCACGACGCCTACTGCTACCAGCTGCCGCGCGACAGCAGGGACGACGACGAGTTCTGGACCGGCGCCCACGCCGAACTGTGGACGGGCCGGCGCCGCTCACTCGCCGAATCGGAGCGCGTGCTCGGCCTGCCGTGCCGCGACGTCCGCGACGCCGTCGCCGACCTGGCCGCCGCCACCGGCCCGCGGACCCGGATCGTCCGCGGGATCGACCCCGCCCTCGAGGCCGCCGTCACCACCGACGCCGAGCGCGACGCCGAACTGGAGGACGCGCTCAGCGACCTCCGTCTCGTCAAGGACGCCTGGGAACTCGGGGAACTGCGCAAGGCGGTGGACTCCACCGTGCGCGGCTTCACCGACGTCGTAGGGGAGCTGTCCCGGGCGATCGCGTCGTCGGAGCGCTGGATCGAGGGCACCTTCTTCCGCCGGGCGCGCCTCGAGGGCAACGCGGTGGGCTACGGCTCGATCTGCGCCGCCGGCGAACACGCCACGATCATGCACTGGACCGACAACGACGGCCCGGTGCGCCCGGGAGACCTGCTGCTGCTCGACGCCGGCGTGGAGACGCACTCCCTCTACACCGCCGACGTCACCCGCACGCTGCCGATCAACGGCACCTTCACGCCCCTGCAGCGCGAGATCTACGACGCGGTGTACGAGGCCCAGGAGGCCGGTATGGCGACGGTCAAGCCGGGTGCCCCGTACCGCGACTTCCACGAGGCGGCCCAGCGCCACCTGACGGCGCGGCTCGTCGAGTGGGGCTTCATCGAGGGTCCCGTCGACCGGGCGTACGAGCTGGGCCTGCAGCGCCGCTTCACCATGGCCGGCACCGGCCACATGCTGGGCCTGGACGTCCACGACTGTGCGCGGGCCCGCACGGAGGACTACGTCGACGGCGTGCTGGAACCGGGCATGTGCCTGACCGTCGAACCGGGCCTGTACTTCCAGGCCGACGACCTGACCGTGCCCGAGGAGTGGCGGGGCATCGGCGTCCGGATCGAGGACGACCTGGTCGTCACCGACGACGGCCACGAGAACCTGTCGGCGGCCCTGCCCCGCGCCGCCGACGAGATCGAGGCGTGGATGGCGCGCCTGGCGGACTGAGCGCCGGCGCCTTCAGCGAGACGGTTCGGTGGCGGTGCCGGCTTCCCGCGTGGCGGACAAGGAGGCGAGGAGACGCAGCCGTTCCTCGGAGGGGGAGCCGGGTTCGGCCGTGTAGACGGTGAGGGTGAGGCCGGGCTCGGCCGCCATGTCCATGCCCTCGAAGGCGAGAGTCAGTTCCCCGACGGCCGGGTGGTGGAAGCGCTTGGTGCCGGTGCCGTGGTGACGGACGTCGTGCGCCCCCCAGCGGGTGCGGAACTCGTCGCTGCGGGTCGACAGCTCGCCGATGAGATCGTGCAGGTCCTTGTCGTGCGGGTTGCGGCCGGCCTCGGTGCGCAGGATGGCGACGGCCATGTCGGCGAAGAGGTCCCAGTCGGGGTACAAGCGGCGCGACGCGGGGTCGAGGAAGTTGAAGCGGGCGAGGTTTCCCTGGTTTCCGGCGGCCGCGTACACGTCGGCGTAGAAGGCGCGCGCGAGCGCGTTCGCGGCGAGCAGGTCCATGCGGCCGTTGCGGACGAACGCGGGCCCGGCGGTGATGGCGTCCAGCGTCCACTGCAGGCTGCGGTGCGGCTTCCACTGCCGGCCGGCCCGGCGCCGGGGGCGGGTGAGGGCGTCGGAGCCGTCCGCGGCCTGGGCCAGATGCAGCAGGTAGGCGCGTTCCGCGTCGTCCAGCCGGAGCGCGCGGGCCACGGCCTCGAGGACGGCCGGGGAGACGCCGGCGAGATGGCCGCGTTCGAGCTTGGCGTAGTACTCCACGCTCATGTCCGCGAGTGCGGCGACCTCGCTCCTGCGCAGGCCGGGCACGCGCCGTCGGCTCCCGGACGGCAGGCCGGCCCGCTCCGGGGTGATCTTCGCTCGCCGCGAGGTGAGGAACTCGCGGGCCTCTTCACGGTTGTCCACACCCCGACGGTACGTCCCTGACGGGGCCAAAGGGATGTACTGGCGGTACACCCCTTGACGGTGACTCGTCGCGGGAGCGAGAAGCCGGTTACCTGGAGGACGTGGGGCACTCGTCCTCCGGCCGCGAAGGCGGCCGCCGAGGAGCCCGTGCCCCGGCTCGCACCCCCCACCCGGCGCCGGCGGGACACCCGGCCGGCGCCCGTCCCGTAAGGAATCCCCCCATGCGCGGAGCAGTGATCCACGCCCCCGGCGACATCCGCTTCGAGACCCTCGACGCCCCCGAGATCCTCCACCCGACCGACGCGATCATCCGCACGGCCGTCACCTGCGTGTGCGGCTCGGACCTGTGGCCCTACCGAGGCCTGGAGCCGACCGACGGGGCGCACCCCATGGGCCACGAGTACGTCGGCTTCGTGGAGGAGGTCGGCAGCGAGGTCACCGCGGTGCGGCCCGGCCAGTTCGTCGTCGGTTCGTTCGCCACCTCCGACAACACCTGCGCGAACTGCCGGAACGGCTTCCAGTCCAGCTGCCTGAACCGTGAGTTCATGAGCACCTGCCAGGCCGACCGCGTACGCATCCCCAACGCCCAGGGGACCCTGGTCGCCACCGACGACGTGCCGGACGAGGAGTTCTGGCCCGGTCTGCTGGCGGTCTCCGACGTCATGGGGACGGGCTGGTGGGCCGCGGAGGCCGCCGAGGTCCGTCCCGGCTCCACGGCCGTCGTGGTCGGTGACGGCGCGGTCGGCCTGTGCGCGGTGATCGCCGCCAAGGAGATGGGCGCCGAGCGGATCATCGCCATGTCGCGGCACGAGCCCCGGCAGAAACTCGCCCGCGAGTTCGGCGCCACCGACATCGTCACCGAGCGCGGTGACGAGGGCGTCGCCCGGATCAAGGACATGACCGGCGGCATCGGCGCCGACAGCGTGCTGGAGTGCGTCGGCACCGCCCAGGCCATGCAGCAGGCCCTGCACTCGGCCAGGCCCGGCGGCAACGTCGGCTTCGTGGGCGTCCCCCACGAGGTCGCCGTCGACGGCCAGGAACTGTTCTTCTCCCACGTAGGCCTGCGTGGCGGCCCCGCCCCCGTACGCCGCTACCTGCCCGACCTGATCGACCGCGTCCTGTCGCGGCGCATCGACCCGGGCAAGGTCTTCGACCTCACCCTGCCCCTGGACCAGGTCGCCGAGGGCTACCGGGCGATGGACGAACGCCGCGCCATCAAGACCCTGCTCAAGCCCTGACCCGGCCACACCCCACCACCCCGGGCCGGGCACGCACGGCGTCGCCCGCCCCGCGAACCGCTGAGGAATCGCTCACCATGACCACCTTCGCACTGGTCGGTGCGGGCCCCGGTCTGGGCCTCGCCACCGCCCGCCGCTTCGGAAAGGCCGGCCACGGCGTCGCGCTCGTCGCCCGCGACGCCGGCCGCCTCGACAGCCTCGCCACCACCCTGGACGACGACGGGATCCACGCCCGTGGCTACCCCGCCGACGTCCTCGACCCCGCCTCGCTCACCACGGCACTGCGGGCGGCCACCGACGACCTGGGGCCCATCGAGATCCTCCAGTTCAGCCCGGTGCCGCGCGCCGACTTCATGAAGCCGGTCCTCGACACCGGTGCGTCCGACCTGGACGCCCCCCTCGCCTTCTCCGTCAAGGGCCCGGTCACCTGCGTCGACGCCGTCCTGCCCGGCATGCGGGCCCTGGGACGCGGCACCCTGCTGTTCGTCAACGGCGGCAGCGCGGTACGCCCGCACCCCGAGCGGGCCGGCACCTCGATCGCGTTCGCCGCCGAGAGCGCCTACGCGGCGATGCTCCACGAGGCACTCGCGCCCGAGAACATCCACGTCGCCCAGCTGATCGTCCCCGGGGCGATCAGGCCCGACGCGGAGCACTCCAGCCCCGCCGTGCTGGCCGAGCGCCTGTATGCCCTCCACACCGGACGCGACGGCTTCCGGCACTACGCCGAGCCGATGCCCGGCTGACCCGCAGGACGCCGCCCACGATCCGCCCGTCCCGCCGGGGCTTCGCCCGCACCGCCCCGGCAGCCCGCTCCGACGGCGCACCCGGCACGGCGATGCCGTCCTCGTCGTGCCCGGGGGGACGCCCGGAGACACCGGTATCGGAAGGAACACCTCCATGGACCTCCGTGTCGCCCTCGACGGCCGGCCCGTCGACGCCACGCTGAACGACAGCCCGGCCGCACGCGACCTGGTCACCCTGCTCCCGCTCACGATCGACCTGAAGGACTTCCACGGCACGGAGCGGATCGGCTACCCGCCGCGCAGGCTCGACACCGACGGCGCCCCCGAGCCGACCGCGGCCAAGGCCGGCGACCTCGCGTACTACGCGCCGTGGGGCAACCTCGCACTCTTCCACCGCGACGGCCCCTCCGCCTCCGCCGACCTCCTGGTCCTCGGCCACATCGACGCCGGTCCCGACCAGCTGGCCGGCGCCGGCCGGATCACCATCGAGGCCGCCTCCTGACCGCGCACTCCCCTCGTACTCCGCACACCATTCGTACGGCCGCCGTCGAGGCTTTCGCGACGTCACCGACGAGGACCAGGTGACCTCCGCGGGCGACCGCACCGTCGGCGCGCACGCTCACCACGTCGGCGGGCGGCCCCTGCCGCGAGGCCACGGGGCCGTTCACCGGCCCGCCCCGGGATCCGTCCCGGCCCACCGGTCGCGAGACCTTCGGCGGTTCAGGCCGAGCGTTCCCATTCCTCGGCGGACACCGGGTGCGCGAAGGGCCGGCCGTTCACATATCTCTCCAGCTCGTCGGCCGCCGCAGCCGCCATGCGGTGGAGCTCGGTCCCCAGGGAACCGGCGACGTGCGGGGTCAGGACCACGTTGGGCAGGTCGTACAGCGGGGAGTCCGGCGGCAGAACCTCCGGGACGGTGACGTCGAGCACGGCGTCGAGCCGCCCGGACACCAGCTCCTCGGTCAGTGCGGCCTGGTCGACCAGCGAGCCCCGGGACGTGTTGATCAGTGTCGCCCCGGTGCGCATCGACGCCAGCCGCTCGCGGCTCATGAGGTGGTGCGTCGCGGGAAGTTCGGGCGCGTGCACGCTCACCACGTCGCTCCTGACGCACAGTTCGTCGAGTCCGACGGCCCTCGCGCCCAGCCGTTCCGCCTCGCCCGGCAGCAGATACGGGTCGTGCAGCAGCAGTTCCAGATCGTGGGCCCGCAGGAGTTCCAGGACGCGCCGGCCGATCCGTGAGGCCCCCACGACGCCCACGGTCCGGCGGTAGTTGCCGGCTCTCTCGTAGGCCGTCTGCCAGTCGTGGTCGGCGCGGCGACGACGGTAGTCGTCCCGCATGCGCAGCAGGTCCTTGCCCGCCAGGAGGACGAAGGCGACGGTGTACTCCGCGACCGGCACGGCGTTGGCCGAGGCCGCCGAGGTGACGGCGATTCCCCGGCGCCAGCAGGCCTCGGTGATGTGGTGCTTGACGGACCCCGCGGCGTGGACGACCGCCCGCAACCGGGGGGCCCGGGCGAGGACTTCCTCCGTCAGCGGCGGGCAGCCCCAGCAACTGATGAGGATCTCGGCCTCGCTCAGGGCCGCCGAGGCGGCCGGCGCGCCGAAGTCGTCGGCGACCAGCGCCGGGTCGAGATCGCAGAGCTCGGTCAGCCGGCGCATCGTCGGGGCGCCGATCAGCTTGGGCGCCAGATCGGTGTGCATGGCGAGCAGGGCCCGCGGCCGGCGGCCGGGCACCGGTACCGGAACCAGGGCGGCGTCGGTGACGGAAGCGGGGTTGTGCACGGGATTCTCCCGGGTGACTGGTGGAGGGGGCGGACGACGGAAGCGGACGGAGGGCCCTACTTGACGGCTCCGGCCGTCATACCCGCCTTCCAGAACCGCTGCAGCCCGACGAAGGCGACGACCAGGGGGACGACCGCGAGCAGCGAGCCGGTCACCACCAGCGGGTAGTACTCGGGGAACGAGCGCGTCTGGGTGTTCCACGAGTAGAGCCCGAGGCTCACCGGGAAGAGCTTGGTGTCCGAGAGCATCACCAGCGGCAGGAAGAAGTTGTTCCAGATCGCGGTGAACTGGAACAGGAAGATCGTGACGAAGCCGGGCATGACCATCCGCAGCCCGATCGACCAGAAGGTGCGCAGCTCCCCGGCGCCGTCCATCCGGGACGCCTCCAGGACCTCCCCGGGCACGTATCCGGCGCAGAACACCCGGGCGAGATACACGCCGAACGGGTTGACCAGCGACGGAAGGAAGACGGCCCAGAAGCTGTTGACGATCCCCACCTTGGAGGCGAGCAGATACATCGGCAGCGCGAGCGCCGTCGTCGGCACGAGCACGCCCAGCAGGACCAGACCGAACAGCTTCTCCTTGGCGGGGAATCGGTAGACGTGGAACGCGTAGCCGGCGGCCACACAGACGAGGGCGCACAGCGCGGCGCCGACTCCGGCGTACAGCAGCGAGTTGAGGTACCAGCGGAAGTAGACCCCGTCGCCGGTGGACGCCAGATCGGCGAGGTTCTGGCCCAGGTGCCAGCGCTCGGGCGAGAGGGTACGCCCGCCGAGCAGGTCGCCGGTGTTCTTCGCCGCGGCCGTCAGCAGCCACAGCAGCGGGAGGAGCATGTAGAGCGTGGCCAGGACGAGCACGCCGTTCACGGCGGCTTTCGACATCGACCAGTGGCGCCGCCTGGTGTCCAGCGGCGGGGGAGCGGTGGGGCCTCGTCGTTGCCGGGGCCTCACGGGTGCGACGGTGCTCACGCCTCGGCTCCCTTCGCCTCGGTGGAGCGGCGGCCGGAGAGCCGGGTGACCAGGAAGGAGAGGGCGGCGGCCGCCAGCGCGAGCAGCACGGAGGAGGCGGCGGCCAGGCCGTAGTCGTTGCGCTCGAAGGCCGCGGTGTAGGCGTACATGTTGGGTGTCCAGGTGGTGACGACGCCGGGGGCCGCGCCGTGAAGGATCATCGGTTCGGTGAACAGCTGCAGCGAGCCGATCACCGTGAAGAGCCCGACCATGACCAACGACGGCCGGATCAGCGGAAGTTTGATGCTCAGGGCGGTGCGCAGCGGGCCGGCACCGTCGACGACGGACGCCTCCAGTACCTCGCGGGGGATCGCCTGGAGCGCCGCGAAGAAGATGATCAGGTTGTACCCGGTCCATTCCCACAGGGCGATGTTGACCACGGCCGGTACGGGACTGCCCAGGATGTCGATCTGGAGGCCGACCGAGTCGAGGGCGCCGATCACGGGGCTCACGCCCGGCGTGTAGAGGTACATCCAGATCAGGGCCGCGATGATGCCGGGCACGGCGTGCGGCAGGAACAGGGCCAGCTGGAAGAGCCGCTTCGCACGGGCGAGGGCCGAGTCGAGCAACAGGGCGAGCAGCAGCGACAGGCCGACCATCAGCGGGATGTAGAACAGGCAGTAGAGGGCGAGGTTGACGAAACCGTCACGGAACGCCGGGTCGTGCAGGGCGCTGGTGTAGTTGTCGAGGCCGCTGAAGACGCGTTCCACGCCCCCGAAGCCGAGTCCGGACCGCTTCTCGCTGTAGAGGCTGAGGTAGAGGGCGTTCCCCATCGGGATCAGCGTGCAGGCGGTGAACAGGACGAAGAACGGGAGCAGGAGGAGGGCCGGGGCCCCCGGCCGCCACGGCCGCCGGGGAGCGGGGTGGGCGGCGGGGGATCCGGCTTTCCGCGGTGCGAGGGCGACCATCAGCCCGTCACCTTGATCCCGCGGTTGTCCAGCTCCTTCTTCGTGGCCGTCTCGGCGCCCCGCACGGCGGTCATGATGTCGCTGCCGTCGTGGACCTTGGCGAAGGAGTCCTTGAGGGAGTTGTTGGTGGTGCCCATGACCGGGCCCCACGCCCAGTCGGCCCGGATGGACTTCGCGCCGTCCTGGAACATGCCGTACAGGTCCTGGTCGCCGAAGAGGGTGCTCTTGAAGGTGCCCCTGGCGATCGGCACGAGAGCGGGCGCGGCCGGGTAGGCGGAGGACGTGCCGGTGGAGATGCGTGCCGTGATGCCGTCCTCGGTGGTGGTCGCCCACTCCGCGAACTTCACCGCCGCCTCCGCCTTCTTGCTGTCCTTGGACACGGCGAACGTGGTGCCGCCGAGCATGCCGCTCGCCGGCGCCCCGTCGAACGTCGGCATCGGGGCGGCGGCCCACTTGCCGCTCTGGTCGGGCAGCGTGCTGCCCAGTACGCCCGCGCCCCAGCTCGCGCCCAGGTAGCCGACGGTCTGGTTCTTCTGCAGGGAGGCCGTCCACTGCTGGGAGAAGGACGGGGCGACCTGCACCAGGTCGTCGTCGATCATCTTCTGCCAGTAGGCGGCGGTCTTGTTGGTGGCCTGGTCCTGGAAGCCGACCTTCCAGGACTCCGTCTCCGCCTTGAACCACTGCGCGCCGGCCTGCCAGGCCATGGCCTCGAAGGTGCTCGGGTCGTCGGGGAAGAACGTGGCGATCCGCGCGTCGGGAACGGCCTTCTTGATCTTCTCCGCGTCCGCCCGGAACTCTTCCCAGGTCTTCGGCGGGGCCGTGATCTTCGCCTTCTCGAAGACGTCCTTGCGGTAGTAGAAGGTCTGCGGCGCCACGTCCAGCGGGAGGGCCCAGGTGGTGCCGCCCAGGGTGGTCATCCGCATCGCCTGCGGCAGGTACTTGGACTTGAGGCCGTCGGAGACGTGCTCACCGATGTCCTGGACCGCGCCGCGGCTGACGAAGTCCGGCAGTTGGGGGTACTCCACGTTGAAGACGTCGGGGGCGTTGCCCGCCTTCACGGCGTTGGAGATCTTTGCGTAGCCGCCCGCGTTGCCGGACGGTATCTCCTGGAAGTTCACGCGGACGTCCTGCTGGGAGGCGTTGAAGGCGTCCACGACTTCCTGCGTTCCCTTGGCCCAGCCCCAGAAGGTGATGGTGACGGGACCCTTCCCGGCGGAGGTGTCGGTGTCGTCGCCCGAACCACAGGCGGAGAGGGTGGCGAGGCACAGCGCGGTCGCGGCGGCGACGAGGCCCGACCCGTACGTTCTGCGGCGGGAAAGCGAAGAGGAAGGCATGGCGCGGCTCCTTGGAGAGGTCACGTGCGCCGGCGTCCGGCCAGGCGCTGCGAGGTCACGCTGAGGTGAGCGCCATCCTGAGATGCGCTGCGATCGAAGTCAATACCTTTCGATCAAATGACCTGATTGATCAATCCTGAACCTGCGGACGACGGGGCTGCTGGCCTCGCCTCGCCCACCTGTAAGCTCCGTTCTCAGCGGGCACGGGTGCGGGACGGCCGGTGGACGAGCCGGGGTGACCGATTGATTATTCGATCAGAACGGGGTGCAAGCCCGCTCCGGACCGACGCGGCCGGCCGGGAACCGGGCCCCGGTTCCCGGCCGGCCTGGGCTGACTACGCCGGGCCTCCGCACGACTTGCGCAGCTTGAGCGTGGGCAGCAGCTCGATCTGGTGCACGGGCAGCGCGCCGCCCGCGTCGAGCCGCCGCAGCAGCAGATCCAACGCGCCGGAGCCGACCGCCCTCTTCGGCGGAGCCACCGCCGTCAGCGGCGGCTCCGACAGCGAGGCGTACACGTCGTCGTACGCGATCATCGCCACGTCCTCCGGCACCGTCAGACCGTGCGTGCGCAGCAGCGACGGCAGTTGCAGGGCGTCCTGGTCGTTGTGCACGAGCACGGCGCGCACGCCGGAGCGGGCGGCCTCGGCGATCCGGGCGGCCAGGTCCGCGTCGTCCCCCGGCGAACGGGAACTCTCGGGGCTGGACACGTCGACCACGGGCAGCGTCGGCAGTCCGAGCTGTGCCACGGCCTCGGCGTAGCCGGCGCGCACCTCGCAGGCGGTACGGGTGTCGGCGCGGGCGGCGAGCAGTACCGAGTCGTGTCCGAGCGCGACGAAGCGGCGCAGCGCCAGCAGCACCCCGTGGCGGTGATTGGAGCAGACCGCGTCCCACTGCGCCGCCGGGCTCAGCGGTGCCGCCCGGCGTTCCACCAGGACGGCGGGGACGGGCAGTTCGCCCAGCCAGTCGCCGCCTTCCAGCCCTCCGCCGGGGGTCCAGCCCGGCGTGAGCAGCAGCCCGTCGACGTCCGACTCCAGCAGCCGCTCCACCTGGGCGCGGTCACTGCCGGCCCCGTACGGCGCGATGCCCAGGACCAGCCGGGCCCCCGCCGCGGTCGCCGCGGCACTGGCCCCGGCGATCACTTCGTCGAAGTACTGGCCGACGGTCGGCACCAGCATGCCGATCACCCGTCCCTGCCCCGCGGCCTGCCCACCGGAGGTGCCGGCGGAGAGGGCCACCGAGCCGTGGGTCCGCTCCACCTTGCCCTCGTCGGCGAGCGTGGCGACATCGCGCCGGACGGTGACTGCCGGGATGCCGAGGCGCTCGGCGAGCTCCACGATCCGGATGGAACCGGTCTCGCGCACGACGTCGAGGATGCGAGAGCGCCGTCGTTCGGCCGAAGCAGCCATCGACACTCCTCCTTGTGATCGGATCCGGTGTCTCCCCGGAGACCTTATCTGATCACGCACAGGTCATCTGATCAATTCTCCTCCTCCGGCTCCCCGTCCGGGAGCCGATGTCCGAGCGGGTTCTGGCGCCCTCGATGATCTCCACACGACCCCTGAGGATTTCGATCGACATTTGATCGAACGATACAAAACCATTGACTCGGTCCACGCGCGGCCCTAGTTTCTGGCGGACTCCAGCAGAGAGGCGCACCCATGAGGGCCAAAGTCACCGGTGGCGGACGGCAGGCGTTGAACGGCGCACTCCTCGCCGCGGCACTCGCCGGCGCAAGCGTGATCGCTCTGCCGGCCGTACCGGCGTCGGCCGCCGGAACGACCAGCTATGTCGACTGTTCGGCGTCGCAGGCCGGCACCGGCAGCCAGAGCAGCCCCTTCAACAGCATCGGCCAGGCGAACGCGAAGACGTACGGGCCGGGCGACACCCTGGCCTTCGCGGCCGGGACCACCTGCACCGGCACGCTCGCCCCGGCGGGCAGCGGCACGGCCGCCGCCCCGATCACCGTGACCAGCTACGGCACCGGCGCCCCGCCCACCATCGACGGCGACGGCGCGGCGGACGCGCTGAGGCTGACCGACCAGGACCACTGGACGATCCGCAACCTCAAGGTGACGAACCCGGCGGGGTCACTGGCACGCCGGACGGGCGTGCGCATCTCCGCGACCGACGGCAGGTCCCACCGTGGGTTCGACATCGGCAACCTGATCATCGACCGTGTGGCGGGGCAGACGAACAAGGGCGGCTCGACCACCGAGGACTACGTCCAGTCCGCGGGCATCGTCACCGGGGCGACCGGCGCGGGCTCGACCCTCGACGACGTCCACGTCCACCACAACCAGGTGAGCAACACCGGCGGCGGCGGGCTGAAGATCCGCGTGGGCTCCATGGCCACCAAGGGGTCCGGCGTGCTGATCGAGCACAACACCGTGCGTGACGTCGGCGGTGACGCCATCATCGGAAGCTATGCCGACGCACCTCTGATCCAGTACAACGTGGCCTCCGGCACCGGAAACGGCGTCTACCCCTTCTCCGGCGGGAACTTCGCCGGGATCTGGGTGCTCGGTGACCACAACCCGACGATCCAGAAGAACGCCGTCTACGGCATCACGAAGATGTCGGTCGCCGACAGCCAGGCCTTCGACTGCGACTGGGGCAACACCGGCTACTGCACCATCCAGTACAACTTCAGCCGGGACAACATCGGGGGCTTCTTCCTCGACTGCGACGGCTGCGGCACCATCGGCGGCGCGAAGGAGATCATCCGTTACAACATCTCCGAGAACGACTGCCGCATGAGCAGCGGCGGCAGCGGCCGATCCGCGCTGCACATGTACAACAACGTCATGTACTGCACGGACAAGAAGTTCGACATCACACTCCCCGACGAGAGCGTGCTCGAGAACAACATCTGGGTGGGCACGAGCGACTCCCGGCTGCCCACCGGCACCGGAATCTCCTGGAAGTGGAACGTCTTCCAGGGCGTGCCCCGGCCGACCGACAACGGCATCGCCGGCGACCCCCGGTTCGTGAACCCCGGCACAGGGGGCGACACGATCTACTCCGTGGACGGCTACAAGCTGAAGGCTTCCTCACCCGCGCTCGACAACGGCGCGGTGGTGACGGACAACGGCGGCCGTGACTACTGGGGCAACCCCGTCCCCGCCACCACCAAGCCCCACCGCGGCGCCTACAACGGCCCCGGGTTGTAGGGCGTACCGGCAAGTGAGCACCGGCGAGTGCGTGCGCTGAGTACGCGTACTCAGGACCCACCGCCGGGCGTCGGCGAAGGTGGGAAACCTGCCTACCGACGCTAGGAGACCTTGTGCGCAAGACCAGCAGGAACTGCCGACCTGCCGACCGCGCCCGGCGCGGCGTTGCCCGCGTCACGGCTGCCGCCGCTCTCGGGTGTGCCACGGCGGCCCTGGTGCTCACCGGGTGCTCGCTGGAGTACCGGGAGGACATCTGCAGCGGAGGCGAGTACCCCGTCACGTCTGTCGGGGGCACCGGCTCCGCGTGCGTCTCCGACGGCGAGCAGCCTCCCGAGGGCTACACGCGCTACCCCGAGGGCAAGGTGCCGCGGCAGGTCGACGACAAGTGGGACGTGTACTGGCGCACCCACATGATCGACGAGAACGGTGCCGTCGTGGACGCTCCCGAGGGCGGCTGACCGCGCGGTCGTCCGCGCCGACGCCGTCGGAGGTCAGCGCCTCTCCCCGGAGGGCTCGACCGCACGGTCCGTGGCGGACCGTGCGGGACGTGCCGGGGGCGCGGCACCTCCGCGGCGGACGACCACCACGGCCCCGAGGCCGACGGCCAGTCCGAGGGCGGTCTGCGCACCGAAGGGCTCGCCGAACATCAGGGCGCCCCACACGGCCGTGACCGGGGCCATGAGGAACATGAGGGTGTTGACCGCGGTGATGCCGGACCGGCGCAGGATCAGCCAGTACAGCCCGTACCCGCCGAAGGTGGGCAGCACGACGAGCCAGGCGGTCGCCACCCAGAACGAGGAGTCGGCCGGCGGAACCGCCGCCCCGGTGCCGACCGCCAGCCCGGAGAAGAGGACGGCACTGGTCGCGCAGTGGAGCGTCAGCGCCGCCCGGGGCGCGACCGGCACGCGTGAGCGGCCCTGCAGGAAGGTGGCCGCCACCAGTGACAGCATGCCGAGGAAGGGGACGAAGTACGCCCACCAGGCGACGTCCGCGCCCGTCGCCGCCGCGTCGGCCAGGGTGACCGTGGCGACTCCGGCGAGCCCCAGCCACAGGCCCGCCCACTGCCGGCGCGAGACGTACTGCCGCAGCAAGGGCCCGGCGAGCGCGCCGGCGACGAGGGGCTGTACGCCGTCGATCAGTGCGGTGGTGCCGCTGGAGACACCGAGCTGGATGGCGTAGTAGACGCTGAGCAGATATCCGCTCTGCGACAAGGCGCCGATGGCGATCTGCCGGCCGGCGTCCCGGAGCCTCAGTCCCCGCCATGCCGCCGGTGAGACGGGCGCGACGGCGACGAGGACCAGCGCGAGCGGCAGGAAACGCCACATCAGGAGCGTGGCCGCGTCCGCGGTTCCCGCGCCGAGTTTGGCGCCGATGAAACCGGAACTCCAGCTCAGTACGAAGGCGGCCGAGAGCAGGGCGTTCACGTGGACCACATCCCGTGGACGAATCGAGGTATACAGATCGGTTTACTCGTCTCGGGTGCCCACTATACAGATCGGTATACTTGCGACCATGGAGAGCATGGAGACCGTGGAGAAGCCGCACCGCGTCCGCATGACGCCCGGGGCGCGCCGCGTGGTGGAAGCCGCCGAGCGGCTGTTCTACGAGCACGGCATCCATGCTGTGGGTGTGGACCTCATCGCCGCCGAGGCCGGGGTGACCAAGAAGACGCTGTACGACCGGTTCGGCTCGAAGGAGCAGATCGTCGTGGAGTACCTGGCCGGACGCGACGAGCGTTGGCGGGAACTCCTCGGCGGCCGTCTGGACGCGGTCGCGGGGCAGGAGCCGGCCGCCCGGATCCTGGCGGTCTTCGAGGCGTCGCGAGCGTGGGCGGCGGAACACGGGCCCAGGGGGTGCAGCATGATCAACGCCCATGCGGAGATCGGCGACCCGGCCCATCCGGCGTACGCGGTCATCACCGGGCAGAAGCGGTGGATGCTCGACCTGTTCACCCGCCTCGCCCGGGAGGTCGACGAGTCCGGCGCGGACCGGCTGGCACGAGCGCTGATGCTGCTGCACGAGGGGGCGCTGGTCGCGCACGGGCTGGGCGTCTTCCCCGACCCGTTCGGTGAGGCCGCCGACCGGGCGCGGGAGTTGCTGGTGAAGGGGCCGGGCGCACCGGCACGGTGAGCCGCCGCCGCCCGTGCCGCACTCCTCGTCATGAACCGGCGGAAGCGCATGCCCCATGCGGATCGCGGCGCGGAACGCGGTCGACCGCTCGTCGATCAATTCGCAGCAGATCGGGGAACTCCGGAGTCTCTTGCACTCCGGCTGTCCGTCACTGCGTCATGACGACCGGACAGCGGATCACGCCACGTGAGGGTCAGGCGCTTCGCGCCACCGCCCCGGCGCATGTGTGCCGGGGATGACCGAAACCCCACCCCGTCTTCGCGTAACCGGTTATATTGGTTACATGGATTCGACCCCGGCCAAGGGGCTGACGCTGTACTCGCACACGGGCGTCGCCTACCGCTTCGACCCCGGCGCGCTGTCCCTGGAACTGCTGACCACCGGAGGCCCCGGCCCCTACCGCCGGTACGAGGTTCTGCACGAAGCTGCCGACCTCGCGGCCTGGGCGGACCGGTCGCGGCTGACCCCGACACCCGTGCTGGAGATCTCGGCGGACGAGGTGACCGACATGCGAAGGCTGCGCGACGCGCTGTTCCGCGTGGTCATCGCGCACACCCGCGACGAGCCTCACCCGCCGGGCGACCTGGAGGTCATCAACGAGGCCGCCGCCCGTCCGGCCCTGGCCCCCGCCATCACCCCGACCGGCGAGCGGCAGTGGGCCGGAGACTCTACCGGCACCCACCTGGCGGCCACCGTCGCCCGGGACGCCGTCGAACTCCTCACCGGCCCCTTCGCGCACCGCATCCGCACCTGCGCCGCCGAGGACTGCCACCTCGTCTACGTCGACACCTCACGGCCGGGGCGCCGCCGCTGGTGCTCCATGGAGCACTGCGGCAACCGTCACAAGGTCAGGGCCCTGCGTGCCCGCCACACCGAGGAAGGATGACCGCCATGCCCACAGGACTCACCCAGGACGCCGGCTGGCAGATCGGGGTATCCCGCACCCTCCCCCACCCGCCGTCTGTCGTATGGGACTTCATCAGCGGCGCGGAGGGGCTCGCTCTCTGGCTCGGCCTCGACACGGTCCTCGCCCCGGAACGGGGCACTCCCTACCGGACGGCCGAAGGAGTGATGGGCGAGGTGCGCGGCTACCACGCCGGGAAGAAGATTCGCGTCACCCATGGCACCACCACGGTCCAAGTCGCCCTGGCTCCCGCCGCCGAGGGGGCCCGCACCATGCTCCGGTTCCACCAGGAGCACATGGCGAGCCCGGAGGAGCGTGAACGGCGACGGAAGCACTGGCAGCGCGTCATGAGCCGGGTCGCTGCCGCCCTCGACGGGGCCTGACGCCGGCGGGCGCCACCGGACGGAAGGCGGAGTGGGGTCCGCCGCCACCATCGGGCACCGGCAGTCGAAACGCCCGGGCGGAGGCTCAGTCGACCTGCCCGGCGAACTGGGCCAGCTGGTCCTTCACCCAGGGGTCGTACACGGCGATCCGCCGGGCGGCCGCGGGATCGAACATGCGCAGCTGGTCCATGACCCACGGGTCGGTGCGCTGGTGCGAGGCGGACCTCCGGGCGTGATGGTGTCCGGCTGTCACCGTGGCCGGACGGTCGGTGTGCCCACGGTGCTGCGGAGTCGCCGTCGCCGAGCCCGCGCCGGCCAGAAGCGCACCTCCGACCCCTACGGCTGCGATCCCCGTGGTCACGACGTGCCGCATCGGCTTGTTCATGAGTGTTCCTCCAGCTTCACGCGACGTGGGGACTCAAAGCGGAATCAGATGATCCGGTTGAGGCGCCTACCCGGCCCGATGCGCGATACACGCGTGGCCCGCCCGGGGTGTTGCCGAAGTGGTGGTGAGCAGTCGTCGTCGCGCGAGAAGATGGCTGCCATGACGGGAGAGAGTTCCTCTATCAACAGCACCGAACCCAGCATCGCCCGCGTGTACGACTACCTGCTCGGCGGCAAGGACAACTACGCCGTGGACCGGGAGATCGGAGACGTGTTCAAGCGCGACCTCCCTGGTTCGGTGGCGATCGCCTTCGCCAACCGTGCGGCCCTGACGCGGGCGGTGCGAGAGATCGTGACGACCACCGAGATACGGCAGTTCATCGACCTCGGCAGTGGTCTTCCGACCGCCGACAACGTGCACCAGGTCGCGCAACGGCACGCCCCCGAGTCCCATGTGGTGTACGTCGACACCGATCCCCAGGTGCTGGTGCACGGGCGGGCCCTGTTGGAGGAGAACGAGCGGACGCGGGTCGTGCCGGTCGACGTGCGTGACCCCGAGGGTGTACGCACCCACCCGGACACCCGGGCGCTGATCGACTTCGACCGTCCCGTCGCCGTCATGTTCAGCGCCATCCTCCACCACGTCAACGACGAGGAGGGCCCCGGCGACATCGTCCGCTACTGGCGCGACCACGTGCCGTCCGGGAGCTACTTCTTCGTCAGCCACTTCCGTTCCGGGCACAACCCGGAGACGGCGGAGGCCGAGAAAGTACTCCAGGGCACCTTCGGCCGAGGCCGGTGGCGGACCGACGAGGAGATCGAGTCCCTGCTGGACGGCCTGGAGATCCTCGCCCCCGGGGTCGTCCCGGCATCCGCCTGGCGTCCGGACGAGGATGGCGGTCCGTGGAGCGGCGACGGCGAGCGGGAGCTCACCGTCTGGGAGCGACTCATCGCCGCGGGGCTGGCCCGCAAGCCGTAGCGGAATTCCGGGAAGACGCGCCTACGAGGTGAACCGCACCGGCAGACGCCGCGGGCCACGGATCATCAGCCCCGGACGCCAGGCGATGGCAGCCGGGTGGATGTCCAGCTCCAGGTTCTCGCAGCGCTCCAGCAGCGTTCGGATGGCAATGCGCGCTTCCAGGCGGGCCAGCGGTGCGCCGAGGCAGTAGTGGATGCCATGGCCGAACGCCACATGGCCACGGGCGTCGCGCGTGATGTCGAAGCGTTCGGGCTCGGCGAAGCGCGCCGGGTCCCGGTCGGCGTCGGCCAGGGCTACGAGAACGAGCTCTCCGCCCCCGGGAACGACCGTGTCGCCGATCGTCAGCGGCTCGGTGGTGAACCGGTACGTCGGGGTCTCCACGGGACCGTCGTAGCGGAGCATCTCCTCGACGGCGGAGTCGATGAGGGTGAGGTCGGCGCGGAGCGCGGCCAGTTGCTCGGGATGGGTGAGCAGGGCGAGGACGCCGTTGGAGATGAGGTTCACGGTCGTCTCGTGGCCCGCCACCAGCAACAGCCAGGCCATCCCCAGGAGTTCGTCGGCAGACAGCCGGTCGCCGCCGGCGCCGTCGTCGTCCGGACCGTGGATCAGCGCGCTCATGAGGTCGTCGCCCGGCCGCTGCCGCTTGCTCGCCAGCAGTTCCTCCAGGTACCGCGCCATGGACGCCGCGGCCGCCCTGCGGGCTTCGGGGTCGGTGGCGCCGAGGGCGTCGTTCGACCACGTGCGGAAGGAATCGCGGTCGAGGTCCGGAACTCCGAGGAGTTCGCAGATGACGGAGATGGGCAACGGGAAGGACAGGGCCTCGACGAGGTCGGCGCGCCCGTCGGTCGCTGCGAGCATCCGGTCCAGGAGGGCGTCGGTGGTCTTCTGGATGCGCGGGGCGAGTTCCTCCACCCGGCGGGCGGTGAACTCCCGGGCGACCAGCTTGCGCAGCCGCGTGTGGTCGGGTGGGTCGGCCCTGAGCATGTGCGGACCGGAGGAGATGGCACCGAGCGGCAGTGAGGGGGACGCCTTGCTCCAGTCCTTCGACAGCGACGGGTCCGCGAGCGCGGCGCGCCCGGCCTCGTGGCCGACGACGAGCCAGGCCTCCGCGTTCCCCTCCGGCATCCGGATGCGGTGCACGGGGCCCTGGGCCCGTAAGCGGGCGTACACAGGGTACGGATCGCGTGTGAAGGAGTCACCGAGTGCGGCCAGGTCGACGATGCTCATGGGGGCTACCACCTCTACGACGGCTCACGATTCACGACGGTGACCAACGGGCCATGACCCCCGGCTCCCGAACGGGGCCACCGTCCCGTCGGCGGGCAACCACTGCCCGCCGACTGTAACTCCTGCCGTCACGGGACAAACCTGGTTTCCGGCAAAGCGGTTCGAAGACCGCCGTCTTCCGCACCGGCCTGTTGCCCGCGGACGCACCCCTCACGCTCGTGCGGCTCGGCGGACACGTGCCGGCCCCGGCCAAGGCCCGTATCCGCCTGGGGATCAGCTCAGCCGCGGGGCAGTCCAGTCGTGGTGCCGGAGGATCATGCGCACGGCGGCACGGGAGGGCGTCAGTCGCATCGCGGTGTTGCGCAGGGCGACGGACAACGGGTGGGAGAGCTGCTGGCCCATCCGCCCGGCCTGCCGGGCGGCGCGTGCGACGGCCTGACTGCGGGGCCGGCGCTCGGCGTCGTACCGGGCGAGCGCGGCGTCCGTGCCGGCCTCCGTGGTGAGCGCGGCGGCCAGGGTGACCGCGTCCTCCAGCGCCTGGCAGGCACCCTGCCCCAGGTTCGGGGTCATCGCGTGTGCCGCGTCACCGAGCAGCGCGATCCGGCCGACCGTGTACGAGGGCAGCGGTGTGCGCAGTTCGTTGACGTCGTGGTGCAGCACGGCGTCGGCTCGGGTCGCGTCGAGCAGGGCGGGTATCGGGTCGTGCCAGGCGTGGAATCGTCGGCGCAGTTCGGCCAGGGGGTCGGCGAACCGTGTCCCCGCGGGAAGGTCGTTGAGGACCGCGTGCCACTCGGCGCGCCCGTCGGGGAACGCGATGTGCCCGAATTCGGCACCGTGCCCCCAGGTCAGCTCGAAGTCGGTGCGCAGGGCGACCGGATGCTCGGTGATGGCGCGCAGCACCGCCGAGCCGCTGTGGACCGGGCCGGGGTGGGAGGGGAAGAGACGGGCGCGGACCTTGCTGCCGATGCCGTCGGCCGCCACCACCAGATCGGCCTCCAGGACCGTGTCGCCGCAACCGACTCGTACCGTCCCGGGATCGATCTGCCGAACCGAACCGGCCTCGGAGCCGATCAGCAGCGTTTCGGGGGGCAGGGCCTCGCGCAGCAGCCGGTGCAGGGTGGCGCGGGGGATGCCCATGATGGGCGTGCCGACCGCCTTCTCCAGCGCCGCGCCGTCCATCCGGGCCAGCCAGCCACCACGTGGCGTGCGGGTGCCGCCGCTGTACTGGCCCCGCGAGGCCTCCCGCACCGCCTTGCCCACGCCGAGCTCGTCCAGTGCCCGAAGGCCGTTGGCGGCCAGCGAGATGCCCGCCCCGACGTCGTCGAGCACGGGCGCGCGCTCGACGACGGTCACCTTCCATCCGGCGCGGCGCAGACCGATCGCGGCGGCCAGTCCGCCGATGCCCCCTCCGATGATCACTGCTGTGTCACCCATGGCGAGCCCTCACTTCTTCTACACCTGTAGAAAGCCGATCCTAGCCGAAGCTCTACAAGTGTAGAAAAGGGGCATGGACACGGATCGACGCACCCTTCTCGCAGACGCGGCTCTCGACGTCCTCGTCGACGAAGGGATCCGCGGCCTGACCCACCGTGCGGTGGACCGCCGGGCGGGCCTGCCGCCCGGCACCACATCGGCGTACTTCCGCACCCGGGCCGCGCTGCTCACCGGACTCGTCACCCGCCTGGTCCAGCTCGACCAGGCGGAGCTGCACACGACGGCCGAGCAGCTCCCACCCCTCCGCACCGCCGAAGACCTGGTGAACGGCATGGCGCTGCTCGTCCGGCAGCGACTCACGGGAGAGGGCCGCCGCCGCTCGATCGCCCGCTGCGCCTGCGCCGTGGAGAGCGTGCGCGACCCGGAACTGCGGGAGATCCTCGTACCCCGCGAGAACGCCGGCCGCGAGGCCGTCCGGTCGTTCCTCGCCCGGCACGGCGTGAGGGACGTCGAGAACCGCACGCGCACGCTGCTGTCCTGCGTCGACGGACTGGTCTTCGACCGGCTGGTGTCCGGCGGCGACGTGCCTCGCGAGGCCCTGGAGAACCTCGTGGCCGCCGCCCTGTGTGAGCGGGGCGGTGAGTGAAGAGCAAGCCCGCGCGACCGGCGCCGGCGGCGAGCTGTGCGGCACGGCCGGCGGTCAGGCCGTGGCCTGGGGCCGCTCCCGGGTGAGGTGGGCGACCCGGGTCTCGGCGGCGTGCGGGACGAGCAGGCCGCGCAGTTCCTCGGCTGCCGCCTCGAGGAGGTGGCCGTCGCGGGTGGCATGGAGGGTTTCGAGGACGAAGGCGACGTGAGCGGAGTCCTCGGTGACGCGGGTGCGGTGGGCGTCGCGGTGGTTCCAGTGACGGGTGAGGACGCCGGCGGCATCGGCGTAGATGATCTCGGCGGACCTGGGATTCTCGACGGTGTCGGGTTCGCCGAGGGGAGTGAACTCCTCGGTGCCGTCCGCGTAGCGGATCTCGACGTCGCCGGTGACGTGGCCGAGGTCGAAGGCGCCGGCGGGCAGGCCGTGGCGGACGGAGACGGCGTTGTACGAGTCGACCGCCGGGTTGATGCGCGGCAGGGTGCCCTTCTTGACCATGCGGCGGCCGAGGGCGTCGACGCTGGGGCGGACACGGCGGGGATTGGTGCCGAAGGAACGGTAGGCCGTGTGCCAGGCCTCGATACGGGGGTCGGTCTCGTCGGCGGGCTGCCAGGTGCCGTCGGCGAGCTGCTGTTCCAGTGCCTCCAGGGCGGCAGAGGTGTCGGGCCAGGGTGCGCGGCCGTGCAGGCCGTTGGCGGTGACCAGGGAGACGAGGGTGTCGGGGAAGGCGTCGGCGACGGCGGGGGAGAGGCGGAAGGTGGTCATGGGAGGGGCTGTTCCGTCCTTCGTACGGGGGCGGGTGGTATGCGAGCGGGCGGTCGCCTGTCGGGAATCCGGGGCGTCTTTTTCGAGCGTCCCGCAGAGACCGCTTCCCGAAGGGGCGCGGGGAACTGCGCGACCGGCCACGACGGACCGGCGGCCGCAGTGCGGCCCTCCTCGCGGAGCGCTCAGGGCTTCCAGGGGCCGATGCGGTCCAGGCGGCGGCGCTGCTGGGCCGCGGTGGGGAGGTCGAGACCCTGGGCGCGTTCGGTGAGGTGATCGGCGACGGCGGTGCGGTGTTCGACGGTCTTGTGGTCGTCGTACTTGAACTTCGCCCGCACATCGGTCACTTCCAGACGCAGGCCGCGGATGCCGGACAGCATCCGGCCGTACGGGGGCCGGTCGACGGCGAGGGGCGCGTGATCACCGTCGGGCTGGAAATGGGCCATCTGGCGGCGCAGCAGTTCGGCCTTGGCCTCGGGGTCGTCGACGACCGTGGCACGGCAGGTGAACTGCACGGCGGTGTAGTAGCTGGTGGGGACGCCGTCGTTGGGCGGGGTGTCCGGCCTGGCACGCCAGGGGCCGGGGACGAAGGCGTAGTCGCCGAAGACGGTGAACAGGACGTTCGGGTCGTTCTCGATCGCCTTCCAGACCGGGTTGGGCCGGGCGAAGTGGATCAGGAGGTGGCCGGGACCGCCGGTGAAGTGCGTGGGGACGGCGACGGGCGGCTCGCCGGGCAGGCCGTTGACGCCGAGGATGCCGAAGTCGTGTCCTTCGGCGATCCAGGTCTGCCATTCGGCTTCGTCGAGGCCGGCGTCCCAGGGCTGGATGAACATGCGGTACTCCTTGCGCGGCGGTGGTGTGGCGGAGCGGGTCAGGTGAGGGCGAGGAGGCTGACGGCGACGGCGGCGGTGCCCAGGCCGACGAGCTGGCCGCGGTGGACGCGTTCCGCGAGGACGCCGCGGGCGAGCAGGACGGTACCGGCGGGGTAGAGGGCGGTGATGACGGCGACCACGGCCAGGTCCCCGCTGCGGGCGGCGAGCAGGAACAGCAGGTTCGCCACCGAGTCCAGCACGCCGGCGGCGGCCGACACCGCGTACGCGGGCTTCTCGGTGCCGAGCCTGCGGAACATCAGTCCGGCCGCGGCCAGGGTGACGGCCGAGGAGACGGCACGGCCGACGATCAGCGGGGCGACGCCGCTGTCGGACGGCGCCTGGTGCAGGAAGACCAGCTGCAGCGCGATCGCCGCGCCCGCGCCGAACGCCGGCAGCAGTGCGGTGCGCGACGGCCGGGCCGCTCCGCCGCCGTGCCCGGCGCTGACCAGCACCACGGCGACCAGCGCCAGGGGCAGGCCCAGGAGACCGGCGAGGCCGAGATGCTCGCCCTGCAGCAGGCCGACGCCGACCGGGAGCATGGCGGAGACGAGTGCGGTGATGGGCGAGAGGACGTTCATCGGCCCGATCGCCAGCGTCCGGTAGAGCAGGGCGAAGGCGGCGGCCGAGGCGACGCCGGACGCGGCGCCCCAGGTGAGTGCGCCGGTGCTGAACGTGGCGCCGAGCACCGGCCAGAGCAGCAGCTCGACCGCGAGGGAGGCGGGCGCCGCCACGACGACGGTGCGCAGGACGTGGGCCTTGCGGGCGCCGAGGCCGCCGAGGAAGTCGGCGCAGCCGTAGGCGAGGGAGCTGCCCAGGGCCAGCAGCAGAGCGATCACGGACGCACATCCCTTACTATGTCAATGGAACGACTAGACCGTACAGTGAAACGACCGTCCCGTGTCAACCGAACGACCGGGCGGTGCATTGAAGTGGTCCACTCGCGGGATGGGGATCGGATGACCGAGACAGAGGCAGCTCTGCGCACGCTTGCGCACAACGTCAGGGCTGCCCGCACCCGCGCCGGCCTGTCCTTGGACGAGCTGGGCCGGCGTGCGAAGGTCAGCAAGGGGGCGCTGGTCGGCTTGGAGAAGGCCCAGGGGAATCCGAACTTCGCGACCCTGGTGCGGCTGGCCGACACCCTCGGCGTCTCGGTGTCCGCGCTGATGGAGGGGCCGGCCGAAGGCCGCGTCCGCGTGGTGTCCGCCGATGCCGTGATGCCGCTGTGGGCGGGGGAGCGGGGAAGCGAGGCCCGGCTGATGCTGACGACCTCGGGCCCCGCCCCGGTCGAGGTCTGGCGCTGGCGGCTCCAGCCGGGCGAGGAATACCCCAGCCACCCCCACCAGGCCGGAGTCGTCGAGACGGTCAGTGTGACGTCAGGGCGGATGACCCTCGTCGTCGACGGCGCCGAGCACCCCGTCCACGCCGGACAGACCGCCACCTTCGACGGCGACGCCCCCCACGCCTACCGCGGCGCAGGGGACGAGACCTGCCACCTGATCATGACCGTCCACCTGCCGCCGGGGCCCGCCTCCGCGGGCTGACCGGCGCGGTGCCTCCGACGGTCTGTCCAGCCGCTATGACGTCGCCCGGATCGCGGAGATGTCGAACTGCAGCCGGACCTTCTCGCTCACCATCGTGCCGCCCGCCTTCAGGCGCTGGTTGTACACCAGGCCCCACTCGGTGCGGTCGATGGTGGTGGTGCCGTCGAAGCCGGCTCGTTCGAAGCCGAAGGGGTCCGTGACGGAGCCGAGGTAGTCGAGTTGGAGGTCGACGGGCCGCGTGACGTCACGGATGGTCAGGTCTCCCGTCATCCGGAAGCTCTCCCCGCCCTCGTGTGTCGTGGAGGTGCTGCGGAACACCATCTCCGGGAAGCGGCGTACGTCGAAGAAGTCGGCGCCGACGAGGTGCGCGTCCCGTTGTTCCACGCCCGTGTCGACGCTGGCGACCCGGATGACGAGGTCGGCCCGTGACTCGGAGGGCCGGACTCCGTCGAAGTACAGGGTGCTGTCGTAGTCGGTGAAAGCCCCGCGCACCGTCGTGACCATGGCGTGCCGTACGGAGAACCCGATGCGGCTGTGCGGGCGGTCGATGGTCCACCGCCCGGTCAGGGACCGCAGCGTCGGGTCGAGTGCGACACCGTCGATCTCGCCCTCGGCAACGTGCGCATGGGAGCGGACAGTCGACGTGGGCTCGACCATGGTGGACGGGCGGCGGCTGAAGATACCCATGAGATCGTAGGCCCCTCTCGGAGGTGATCACTTCGTGTTATCACGGAGCCGCCGGAGATCACGGGGAGAGATGGGCGGCCTTGTCCGGGTTCCATGCCGTCGACCGCAAAGGTGCACAAGATCAACATGATCGCGCCACAGGTGCCGTCGTCCGAGCGGCGGACGCGCACGGCAGGGCCCCGTGGCCGGCCGTCAGACGGTGCGTGCCGGGCCGTCGAGGACCTGCTCGCGCAGGATGTCCGCGTGGCCGCAGTGCTGGGCCAATTCCCGCAGGGTGTGCAGATAGACCCAGCGCAGCGGCAGCGGGCCTCGGCGGTTGCCCCGGACGATGTCGTCCAGCGTCAGGTCCGCCGTGGCCCGACGGGACGCCGCGCAGGTCTCCCGGTAGGCACGCTGGACCGAGGCGACCGTGTCGTCGTCGTGGAGATCGAACGACTCGTCGGGCGTGCCCGGAATCCCGATCTCGCTGCGGGGCCGGCACGTGATCGCCTCGTCGAACCAGACCTTCTCGACGAACGTGGCGTGCTTGACGAGGCCCAGCAAGGTGGTCTTGGACGTCACCAACGACCGGCGCGCCTGCTCCTCCGTCAGTCCGTCCAGGCTGTCGTGCAGCGCGTCCCGATGCTCGTCGAGGAACGTCTCGAACTGCTCCCGGAGCGCTGCGCGAAAGACGGTGGGTTCCGTCGTCAGGTGGAAGGTCATGCCCGTAACGATAGGCTGCTCAGCCGGCCTTACGGGAACCCGCGCCTGCCGGGAATCACACGAAGCGGCGTACGGCGGGGGCGAATTCGGCAGGGCCGAGTGCCCGGAACCTCGTGCCGAACGGGTGGTCAGTCGCAGATGCGGGCAGTCGTCACCGCGCTGCCGGCGTTCTCGTCGTCCGTGCCGAGGACCGCGATGCCGGAACCGGACACGCAGTCCACGGCTTCGACCTTGTGGTCCTTGAACCTCCGCAGTACCTCGGGGTGCCTGGCCACCGTCAGCCGCACCCGTCCCGAGCGGTCGAGCGAGACCGAGCCCGCGTCACTCACCGCCGAGTCGAACGGCCCGTCGTCCCCCTCGTCCGACGCCGAAGAGATCAGCAGGCGGCCCGAGTCGGTGACGGAGAGGTCGGAGGCGTGCCGGACGTCGCCCGTGGGGTACGGCGCCCGGTAGACGGCCTTGGTCACGGCGCCGAACGTCGACTCCCCGCACTCTTGAACAATCCTCAGCTTTCCTGATGTGATCTGCCGCACTGCCGACCGACCGTGCCGGAGGTCTCATGTACCGCCGTCTGTTCGCCGCGCTCGTCTGCACCGTCCTGCTGTCCACCGCAACCGCCCACGCGAAGCCCGCCGTCGAGGGCCACCGCGGTCCACTCCCCGGCATCCCCCGGCTCACGGACGACCGGGGCCGCGCTCTCACGCTGCGCGGCTGGAACGTCGAGGACAAGGCCCACCGCGGCGAGGCCGCCCTCTCCGCGATCGGCGAACGTCACTTCCGGGACCTGCGGTCCCGGGGGTTCGACTTCGCGCGGCTGCTGGTCTTCTGGGACGACCTCGAACCCGAGCGAGGCCGTTACAGCGAGCGGTACCTCCGCAGCATCGAACGCATCCTCGACTGGGCGCACAAGCACCACATCCAGGTGCTGATCGACGCGCACCAGGACGTCTTCGGGCCCGCGTTCGGACACCGCGGCATCCCCGAGTGGGCGACGCGGACCGACGGTCTGCCGTTCACCCCGCACCCCGACGACTGGTTCTCCGAGTACTTCGAACCGGCCGTGCAGCGCGCGTTCACCCACCTCTACGAGGACCCGGACCTGCGGCGCGCCCAGACCGACATGTGGCGGGTGCTGGCCGGGCGCCTCGGTGGCCATCCGGCCGTCCTCGGCTACGACCTGATCAACGAGCCCATGGGCGAGATCGCGCAGGGCGAGGACCTGCCGACGGCCGCCCGGCGCATCGAGCGGGATCAGCTCACCCCGCTGTACAACCGCCTCGCCGACGCCGTCCGCTCCGTCGACGACGACTCCTGGGTCTTCTTCGAACCGACCCCCATCGTCGGGGAGGGCGTCCCCACCGGCCTGGGCCGCGTCGACGATCCCAAGGCCGTCTACGCGCCCCACTTCTACAACACGGCGATGGAGGCGGGCGCCGACTACGACCCGTCGGCCGGCTGGATCGAGGCGTACGAGGCCGCGGTGACCGTCTACCCGCGCCAGTACCGCGTCCCCGTCGTGGTGGGGGAATGGGGCCCGCTCAACAACTCCCTGCCGAACATGGGGCGCTTCTACCGCGACGCCCTGTCGTCCCTGAACCGCTACAGCTCCGGCTGGGCGGGCTACGTCTGGTGCTACGGCGGCGGGTACTGCGCCGTCGATGCCGAGGGACGCTTCCGCACCAACAAGGAGCAGACCGCGGCGCCGTACGCCCCGGCGGTCGCCGGCCGGATCACCGCCGAGGCGTACGAGCCGGACAGCGGGGCCTTTCGGCTGTCGTACCGGGCCGGGGGAGGTGTCACCGAGATCTCCGTGCCGCCCCGGGCGGGCGGCTGGCGCCTCGAACTGACCGGGGCCGCCAGGACCGCCACTTCCGTGCTGCCGGGGGACCGCGCGGCGATCGCGCGCGTGGAGGCACGGCCCGGCGCGCACGTCAGCGTCGTCGTCAGGCCCGGTTCCGGCGATATGTAGCCCACGTCCCTTATGGTCGTTTTCGGTGTGGGGTCTTCGCGGACGGGACGGAGTGGGAGCTGTGGCGTTCGCGGAGTCGGCCGGTGGCAACGGGTCCGTGCCGTCCCCCGAGCCCGAGCGGCGGTCGTGGGCGCCGCTGCTGGCGGTGTGCGCCGGGTACTTCATGGTGATCCTGGACGTGACGGTCATCAACGTCGCCGTGCCCGTGATCGGCCGGGCGCTGTCGGCCTCGCTCACCGGCGTCCAGTGGATCACCGACGGGTACACCCTGGTCTTCGCCGCGTTCCTGCTGACCGGCGGCGCGCTGGGCGACCGGCTGGGAAACCGGCGGGTCTTCTGCTCGGGCGTGGCGGTGTTCACCGTGTCCTCGGCCGCGTGCGCGCTCGCCCCGAACGCCCCGTTCCTGGTCGCGGCCCGACTGGTGGAAGGGCTGGGGGCGGCGCTGATCGTCCCCGGTTCCCTGGCCCTGCTCCAGCAGGCCTACCCGGCGCGGGCCGCACGCTCGAGGGCCTTCGGGCTCTGGGGTTCCATGGCGGGCATCGCGGCTTCCGCCGGGCCCTTGCTCGGCGGGCTGCTCGTCTCCACGGTGGGCTGGCGCTGGGTGTTCCTCATCAACCTGCCCATCGGCGCGGCCTGCACGGTGCTGACATTGCGGTACGTCGCGCGCTCGCCCCGGCGCGCAGAGCGGGCCCTGGACATGCCCGCGCAGTGCGCGGTCGTGGCCGCGGTGGCGCTGCTGATCGGAGCGCTCAACGAGGCCGGACGGCGGGGCTGGTCCGATCCGGCGATCCTCATCGGGCTGGGCCTGGCCGTACTGGCCGCTGTGGCGTTCGCGGTGCGCGAGCGGCTGGCCCGGTCTCCCGTTCTTCCGCCGAGTCTGCTGCGCTCTCGTGCGATGAGTGGCGGCGCCGTCATCGGCCTGCTGTTCAACTTCGGCTTCTACGGCATGGTGTTCACCGCCAGCCTGAGCTTCCAGCACCAGCGCGGCTTCAGTGCCCTCGACACCGGTCTGGCACTGTTCCCGGCGGTGGCGATGACCATGTTCGCCTCCGCCTTGTCCGGGCGACTGACCCGTCGCACCGGCGACCGCCCCCTGGTGGTCTCCGGCATGCTGCTGGCGGCGCTGGGACTGGCCGGCTGGGCAGCGGCGGGGGCCGACCCCGCCTACCCGTTGCTGGTGGCACCGCTGGCGGCCGCCGGGTTCGGTACCTCCTTCGCCCTCACCGGCTCGACCGCCACGGTGATGGGCGCTGCTCCCCCGGCCTACTCGGGGGCCGCCTCCGCGCTGTTCAACACCACCCGCCAGATCGGCAGCGCCGCCGGCGTGGCGCTCGGCGGCAGCCTGCTCGCCACGGCCACCGACTACGGCGCCGGACTGCGCACCAGCATGGCCGTCGGCGCGCTCGCCTACCTGACCGCCGCGGTCCTCGCGTGGCGGTGCGTGCCGGCGAAGCCCCGAAGGACCCAGGACGGCGGATGGGCGTGGCAGGCCGGGGCGGGCCGCAAAAGTTGAGCAGTTGTCTTGTTTCGCGTGTTCCCACGGCGCCTACCGGCCAGTAAAACCCTTGGTGACCCCACCACCAGGAGGTGCAGTGAAGGGCATACGGCACAGACACCACTGGCTGACGGCGGCTGCCGCCGCGCTGGCGGTGGCATGCGGAAGCATCACCGCCGCCACTCCCGCGCAGGCCGCCCGGCCCGGCTCCGCCGAGTCCGTCTCCTCCGTACCGCTCTCCCCCGAACTGGAGGCCGTCCGCGCGGCCGAGGCCACCAAGCTCTACGGAGACCCGGCGGAGCGACCTCTCGGTGACCGCAGGACCAGCCTGATATCGCTGGGCGACAGCGAGATCTCGGGCGAGGGGACCGGCACCTACGAACCCGGCACCAACGGCCCCGACAACTGGTGCCACCGCTCGCCGGACGCCGCCATCCACCGCACCGGCATCCCCGCCGACCTCACGTTCAACGTGTCGTGCTCCGGCGCGTACACCGGGAACATCCGCATCGGCGGGTCGAAGCAGTACGCCGACGAGCTCGTGCAGAGCGACAGCCTCGCGATCAAGGCGCGCAACACCCGCGTCAAGATGGTGGTGCTGGTCGCCGGAGCCAACGACGACCTCCAGTTCGGCCCCGTGATGACCGACTGCGTCACGCGCTACCTGCTCGTCCAGGGTGCCTGCGAACCCAAGTACGCCCCCGGATGGCAGGCCCGTGTCGACGCCCTCGTGCCCAAGGTCGAGCAGACCGTGCGCGACCTGAAGAGCGTGATGAGGGACGCGGGATACGCCGACGGCGACTACAAGCTCGTCGTCATGGGCTATCCCAGCCCCATCGGCCCCGACTTCCGCGACAACCCGAACTTCTCCGGCAAGCTCGCCTGCGGCGGCCTGGGATACGACTCCGACACCGCCTGGGGCCGCAACAGCGCGGTCCCCGCCTTCGAACGCGGCATGCGCAAGGCCGCGGCCGACACCGGTGCGGTCTACCTCGACAACTCCCGCCTCTTCCACGGCCATGAGGTGTGCATGGAGGACACCTGGGCCAGGGGCGCCTACATCGACCTCTCCAAGCCGGGCACGCCGGACGAGAACTCGCTCCGCCAGTCCTTCCACCCCAACCAGCGCGGTCACGCGGCCTTCGCCGCCTGCCTCACGCAGTTGTACGACTCGGGTGCCGAGGAGGCGAGTTGCGCGGACGTCGACTCCTCCGGGAAGCCGGTCCTCGTCCCGTACGCGTGGGACGCGGTCTACCGGCCGCTGACGAACCGGGCCACCGGCACCTGCGTGGACGCCGGTGCCGCCGAGAGCGCCAACGGCACCCGTGTCCTCGGCTGGCAGTGCCACGGTGGCCGCAACCAGGGATGGTGGTACGACCCGGCGCGGGGCACCCTCCACACCGAACTGACCCAGGACCGCTGTCTGGACGTCCCCGACACCGCATACCCGGCCGGCACGGGCCTGATCCTGTGGAACTGCCACGGCGGGACCCACCAGAAGTTCGTCCGTGACGGGGCCACGATCCGGCCGACGGCAGCGAGGGGGCTCTGCCTCACCCTGGCAGGTCCGAGCGAGCCGCTGCGGATCCAGAAGTGCGACGGTTCGGCGAACCAGCACTTCGCGTAGGGCACCAGGCGGGTCGACCCCACCAGTGGGCGCGGCGCAGCGCTTCCGGTCGCGCCCACCGGTGGTCGGTCGGTTCAGTCCGTCACACGCTGGAGCGGCGCGAGGCGGGCCTTGAGCAGGCAGAACTCATTGCCCTCGGGGTCGGCCAGGACATGCCAGTGTTCCTTCCCCGTCTGGCCGATGTCGGCCGGGCGCGCGCCGAGCTTCAGAAGGCGTTCGAGCTCGGCGTCCTGATCGCGGTCGGTGGCGTTGACGTCGATGTGCAGGCGGGACTTCCCCGGCTCCGGCTCCTCCCGGTAGCTGAGGATGATCGTCGGCTGCGGACCACCGAACCCTTCGCGCGGTCCGATCTCCAGCGTGCCGTCGTCCTCGCGATCCAGCACGACGTAGTCCAGGACCTCGCACCAGAACCGCGCCAGCAACTCGGGGTCACGGCAACCGAGTACGAGCTCACTGATGCGACATGCCATGAGGAACCTGCTTTCGGCCGGGGGACTGCCGGGAGGGCCACGCGTGAAGCTCACGGGCTGCCGGCGGTGAAACGTCCCGACCGTACCTGACGGGCGAGTCCGGGCGAAATGATTTCCCGGCCTCTGTCCCCCTGTCAGTCGGCGAGGCTCTCCGCCGCCTCCCTGCGCCGGCGCTGTGCGGCGACGTTCGCCACGGGCGCGGAGAGCATCAGTGCCCGGGTGTAGGCGTGCCGGGGAGCCCGGGTGACGTCGGCGGCGTCACCCGTCTCCACGATCTCCCCGCGGTGGATCACCGCCACCCGGTGGCTCATGAAGCGCACCACGGACAGGTCGTGCGTCACGAAGAGATACGCCGTCCCGGTCTCTTCCTGGATGTCCAGCAGCAGGTCGAGCACGGCCCGCTGCGTCGTCAGGTCGAGTGCGGAGACCGGCTCGTCGCAGATGACGAGCCGGGGCCGCAGGGCCAGCGCCCGGGCGATGGCGACGCGCTGCCGCTGACCCCCGGAGAACTCGCGGGGCAGCCGGTGCGCGGCGTCCGCGGGCAGGTGGACGCGGTCGAGCAGGCCCCGGACCCGGTCCCGGGCCTCCCGCGGAGCCGTACCGTGCGCGACCAGGGGCTCGGCGAGGGTGTCCCCGACGGTGAGCGAGGGGTTCAAGGAGGTGTACGGGTCCTGGAAGACGACCTGGATTTCCCGGCTCAGTGCCCGGCGGCGGGCGCGCCCGGCCGCGTGGATGGGCTCTCCGTCGAAGCTGATCGAGCCGGTCCGCACCGGCACCAGGCCGAGCACGGCGCGTCCGATGGTGGTCTTGCCCGACCCGGACTCCCCGACCAGGCCGAGCGTCTCGCCCGGCCGGATGTCGAGGGACACCCCCTTGAGCACCTCGGTCCGCGGGGCGCGCCGGCCGCGGCCGGGAAAGGACACCCGCAGGCCCCGCACCTGGAGCAGGGCGTCCGCCGCGACGGCGGGATCGGCGGTCTCGGTGACGTCGGCGGCGGTCATACGGTGGTGCTCCTCGCCTCTCGGGGCTGCCAGGGGCCACGTGCCGGAGCCTCGTCGAGGACGGCATCGAGCAGAGTGCGGGTATAGGGGTCCTCGGGCGAATGCAGGACCTGTTCGACGGTGCCGGTCTCCACGATCCGGCCGCCGTTCATCACGGCGACGCGGTCGCACAGGTCCGCGACGACCCCGAGGTCGTGGGTGACCAGGAGGACGCCGAGTCCGCGGTCCCGCTGCAGCCGGCGCAACAGGTCGAGGACCTCCGCCTGGACCCGTACGTCGAGTGCCGTGGTGGGTTCGTCGGCGATGAGGAGTTCGGGATCGCAGGACATCGCGCCGGCGATGAGAACCCGTTGGGCCATGCCGCCGGAGATCTGGTGCGGGTAGAGCCGCAGCGTGCGTTCCGGCTGCGGGATCTCCACCAGGCGCAGCAGCTCGACGGCGCGCCGGGCCGCCTCCCGCCGGGAGAGGCCGAGGGCGTGGCGCATGGGCTCCATGAGCTGGCTGCCGATGGTGAACGCGGGGTCGAGATTGCTCATTGGCTCCTGCGGGACGTAGGCGACGGTGCGGCCCCGCAGCGCGCGGTGGTCGCGTTCGCGCAGCCCGGTCACCTCCCGTCCGCCGACCAGGACGCTGCCGCAGCCGATCCGTCCGCCGTCGGGCAGGAGCCCGAGCACGGCGAAGGCGGTCTGCGTCTTGCCGGAACCGGACTCGCCGACGAGGCCCACGATCTCCCCGGCGCGCACATCGAGGTCGACGCCGTGCACGACCTCCTTCTCGGTCCCGTCCGGCTGCGCGTAGGCCACCGTCAGCCCGCGCACGGACAGCAGTTCGGCCCGCTCGTCCGGCGTATCCCCGGCGACGTGCCGGTCCTCGTCGGCGGGTACCGGCGCGGCGCGGGGGCGCGCGGCCCCAGGGCGGGCGGGCGGCCGGCCGGCTCGGTCCTCCAAGCCGTCGCGCAGGGCCGAGGCGAACAGGACGAGGGCGCCGTTGGTCAGCCCCAGGGCGAGGCCGGGCCACAGCATCAGCAGGGGCGCGCGCTGGATGTTCTGGAACGCCTCGTTGAGCATCGCGCCCCAGGTCGCCGTCGACCCGCTGCCGATGCCGAGGAACTCCAGGCCGGCCTGCAGGCCGATCGCGACGCCGGCGACGAGCGCCACCTGGATGATGACCGGTCCGCGCACGACGATCAGGACGTGCCGGGCCACGATGCGGGCGTCGGACAGGCCGGAGACCTTCGCGGCGTCGATGTACAGCTCCTTGCGCACGCTCGCGACGATGCCCCGCACCAGGCGGTAGAAGCTCGGTGCGGCGAGCACGCCCAGCACGACCATCAGCGCCCACGCACGGGGGCCGAGAATGGCGCGGGAGGCGAGGAGCACCACCATCGCGGGCAGTGCCATGACGAGGTCGACCGTCCAGTTCGCCGCGGCGTCGAACCGGCCGCCGCGGTAGCCGGCGTACAGGCCGGCCGGCACGCCGACGGCGAGGGCGATGCCGAGGGCGATCAGCGCTCCGCCGAGGGTGTTGCGCCCGCCGTACAGGATGCGGGAGAGGATGTCACGGCCCGCGGAGTCCATGCCCAGCGGGTGCGCCCCGCCGGGGTCGGCGAAGGCCTGGCCGAGCGCGGCGGCCGAAGGATCCTGCGGTGCGAGCCAGGGTGCCAGGAGGACCGCGGTGACGAGCAGCAGGAGCACGGCGGCGGACCCCGCGCCGAGGGGGTTGCGCAGCAGGCGCCGCAGCACGCGGCGGCCGGGCGCGGACCCGGGGCCCGCGGCTCTCGCCGCGCTGTCGGGAGGGCTCGGGACAGGGGCGGGCACGTCGGCCGGAAGGTTCTCGCTCATGCGGCCCTCGCCTTGGGGTTGAGCCAGCCGATCAGGATGTCGACCAGAAGGTTGATCAGGACGACCCCGACGACGGTGAGCATGACCAGTGCCATGATCACGGGGATGTCGCCGCGGGTCGTGTAGGTGACGGTCATGCTGCCGATGCCGGGCAGCCCGAAGATCTGCTCCACGACGACAGCGCCGCCGAGCAGTCCCACGAACTGCATGCCGAGGACCGACAGCGCGGGCGCGGAGGCGTTGCGCAGGACGTGCCGCAAGACGACCCGGGAGGCGGGCAGACCGCGGGCGCGCAGCGTACGGACGTAGTCCTGGCGCAGGACGTCGATCACCGCGCCGCGCACCTGCTGGGAGACGCCGGCCACAGAGGCGACCGACAGGGACAGCACCGGCAGCGTGACCGTGGACAGCCAGCCGCTGGGGGAGTCGGCGAACGGGATGTAGCCGATGGCCGGGAACCAGTTCAGCCGGACCGCGAAGACCAGCACGAGGACGAGCGTCACCAGGAATCCGGGCAGCGCGTAGCCCACGACGCCCAGCACCTGGACGAAGCGGTCGACGGCGCCGCGCCGCACTCCCGCCAGGACGCCGAGCAGGAAGGAGACCACCGTGGTGACCAGCGTGACGCCGATCATCAGGCTGAGGGTGACCGGCAGCCGGCCCAGCACCGCCTGTGTGACGTCCTCGCTGGTGAACCACGAGGTGCCGAGGTCTCCGCGTACGGCGTGGACCAGCCAGTCGGCGTACTGCCGCAGCACCGGCCGGTCCAGGCCGAGGGCGGCGTTCTTCGCGTCGACGGCGGCCTGGTCGGCGCCTTGGCCGAGGAGCTGCCGTCCGACGTCGGTGCCGGGGATCGACAGCAGCACGTAACTGAGCAGGGAGATGACGACCAAGAGCAGGACGCCGGAGGCGATCCGGCGGGCGATGAAGTTCAGCATGGCACTCGGTATCCGTGACGGGCCGCCGGGGGGGGGGGGGGGGGGGGGGGGGGGCCCCCCCCCCCCCCCCCCCCCCCCCCCCCGTCGCCGTTTGATCTACCGCTCGGTAGCATCCTGGTCATGGCAGACACGCAGCAGGTTGATGCGAAGGCCGAGCGCCAGGTGACCCGGCTGGCCCGGCGGATCGACTCCTTCTCCAAGGCGCACGGCGGCGCCGAGGGCCAGGTGGCCTACATCGGCCGGCGCGGCGCCCGCGTCGTCCTCGTCGGCGAGGACGGCGGCTGGGGCGACCTGGTCGCCCCCTCCTACGAGATCGCCCAGAAGGCCGTGGAGAAGTCCGGGATCACCGTCCACGAGGACTTCGACGGCGAGTTCGCGGCCAAGGTCACGACCGGCCGGTACGAGTGGTCGCGCATGGCGGGCATCCAGGTCGGCGGGCCGAGCAACACCTGACGCCGGTTCACCCGTTAGGACCGTAGGAAGCCGTGAGGCACACGGTCCCGACGCGGGGAGTCCGGATGATCGAAACGCCGTCCCTGGTGGACCAGTACTGCCACGGCGTCCTGAGAACGGAGCTGGGTCTCGGCACCTTCGAGGCCCAGCTGGCCCGCACCGAGGGACCGCCCGCCCCGGGCACCACCCTCTTCGACACGCAGACCGGCTTCGCGGTACGCCGCTGGTGCCCGCCGCTGCTCGGCCTGGAACCGCACTGCACACCCGCCCGCTACCTCGCCCGGCGCCGCGAACTCGGCGTCCTGGAGGCGGACCGCAGGCTGCTGCGCGGCAGCGGCATCACCACCTACCTGGTCGACGCGGACCTGCCCGGCGACCTCACCGGCCCCGCCGAGCTGGCCAGCGCGGCGGACGCCGACGCCCACGCGATCGTGCGCCTGGAGCTGCTGGCCGAGCAGGTCGCCGACACCTCCGGCACCGTCGAGTCCTTCCTCGCCAACCTCGCCGAGTCCGTCCACGCTGCCGCAGCGTACGCCGTCGCCTTCACCTCCGTCGCCGGAGTGCGGCACGGGCTGGCGCTCGCCCCGGAGCCGCCGGGCCCCGGCGAGGTGCGCGGCGCCGCCGCCCGCTGGCTGGCCGGACGCGAGGTCGGCGGTGAGCTGAGCGACCCCGTCCTGCTGCGGCACCTGCTGTGGATCGCCGTCGCCTCCGGACTGCCGCTCCAACTGCACGCCGGGCTCGGCGAACCGGGCCTGCGCATCGACCGCACCGACCCCGTGCTGCTGACCGACTTCGTGCGGGCCACCGCCGGCCTCGGCACCGACCTGGTCCTGCTGCACGGCTACCCGTACCACCGCCACGCCGCCCACCTCGCCGGCGTCTTCCCGCACGTCTACGCCGACTCGGGCGCCGCCCTGGTGCGCACCGGCGCCCGCGCCGCGACCGTGCTCGCGGAGATCCTGGAGCTGGCCCCGTTCGGCAAGATTCTGTTCTCCAGCGGCGCCCAGGGCCTGCCCGAGCTGCACGTCGTGGGCGCCCGCCTGTTCCGCGAGGCCCTCGGCCGGGTGCTCGGCACCTGGGTGGCCGAGGGGGCGTGGGCGCAGGCGGACGCGCAGCGGGTGGCGACCATGATCGCGTCGGGCAACGCGCGCCGGGTGTACGCACTGGAGTGAGCCGCACATACTGATCCGATGCCGACCGACGCGCTGCTCGACCGCTTCCTCACCGGGCTGCTGCCCCTCGACCCCGTCGCCGTCTGGGCCCACGGCTCACTGGGCGGGGGCGACTACCAGGAGGGCCGCAGCGACCTCGACCTGATCGCCGTCCTGCCACGGCCTGCCACGGCCCGCACGGCCTGGCGGCTGGGGCAGCTCCACGCCCGCCTGCGCGCCCAGCCCCTGGCCGGGCAGCTGCACTGCACCTATCTGTCCCCCGACACCGCCGCCGACCCCGAGCAGCGGCACCTGACCTGGGCCCACCGCCAGCTGTTCAAGCGGACGGTCACCCCGGTCACCCGGCGGGAGCTGCACAGCTTCGGACGCGTCCTGTACGGCGCGTCGCCGGACCTCCTGCTGCCGCCGGTGCCGGACGCGGAACTGGCCGAGTACGTCGTCCGCAACGAGCGCGACTACTGGCGGCCGGTCCTGCGCAAGGCGGAGCTGTGGCGGGAGGACGCCTGGGTCGACCTGGGCCTGCTCACCTTCGCCCGCGCCAGCGTCACGCTGCGGGACGGCCGCCTGATCACCAAGGGAGAGGCCCTGGCGGAACTGCCCGGCCTCGGCGCGCCCGGCGAGGTCGTCGAGGACATCGCGCGCCGGCGCTACGGGACCCCCGAGCCGCCGGCCGAGGAGTGGATCGCCCGCCGCGGCGAGCTGACCCGGGACTACCTGGGGCCGGCCATCGACACGCTGGTGGCCTCGTACTCCTGAACGGGCAGCTCGGCCGCCGTCTCCTCGGGGCGTTCCCGCAGCGACAGCAGCACCCGCAGCGTCCCGATCCACACCAGGCACGAGCCGAACATGTGCAGGCCGACCAGGACCTCGGGGAGGTCGGTGAAGTACTGCACGTAGCCGATGACGCCCTGGGCGAGGAGGATCAGGAACAGGTCGCGGGTGCGGGCCAGCGGCCCCTTGGGCGCGTCGACCGCCTTCAGCACGAACCACAGGGCGAACGTCAGCGTCACCACGACCCACGCCAGCACGGCGTGCCCCTTGGAGATCATCTCCCAGTCGACGGGCATCCTCGGGACGTCGCTGGAATCGCCCGCGTGCGGACCGGCGCCGGTCACCACCGTGCCGACCAGGATCAGCAGCGCGGAGACCGCGGTCATCACCCACACGAGCTGCCGCACGGACGTGCCGACCAGGGGGCGCGGCTCCGTGTCGCCCTCCCGGGTCCGCTGCCACATCAGCGTGGCCAGGGTGATCAGCGCCGTCGTCGCCACGAAGTGGGCCGCCACCGTGTACGGGTTGAGGCCGACCAGCACGACGATCCCACCGAGGACGGCGTTGCTCATCACCACCCAGAACTGCGCCCACCCCAGGAGGGTCAGGCTGCGCCGGTACGGCTTCTGCGACCGCGCGGCGATGATCGCCCAGCCGACCGCGGCGCACAGCACGTACGTCAGCATGCGGTTGCCGAACTCGATCGCGCCGTGCAGGCCCATCTCGCTGGTCGCGGTGAGGGAGCTGTCGGTGCACTTGGGCCAGGTCGGGCAGCCGAGCCCGGAGCCGGTGAGCCGTACGGCGCCGCCGGTGATGACGATGATCACCGACATCACCAGGGGCGCGAGGGCCGCCCGCTGGACCGTCCGGGGTTCCGGGGTCCAGCGCGCGGCGATGAAGGCGAGCGGGTTGCGCACCGCGGCTGCGGCGTCGGCGCGGGTCACGTTTGGCACGCCGTCCATCGTAGGCGGCCGCTTGTGCACGCGTTCACGAGGGTCGCCCATCGCGTCTCCTCCTACTCCCAGCGGAAGAACTTCCCGGCGGCCGCGAGCCCCACGACCGCCCACACGGAGAGGATCCCGAGGTCGCCCCACGGCATCCCGGCCCCGTGCTGCAGCACGTCCCGCAGCCCGTCCGACAGGGCGGACACCGGCAGCAGGCCGAGCACGTCCTGGGCCGCGTCCGGGAACTTGTCCAGCGGCACGATCACCCCGCCGCCCACCAGCAGCAGCAGGAAGACCAGGTTGGCGGCGGCGAGCGTCGCCTCCGCCTTGAGCGTGCCGGCCATGAGCAGCCCGAGCCCGGAGAAGGCCGCCGTGCCGACCACCATGAGCAGCAGCACGGCGAACGGGTTGCCGTGCGGCGACCAGCCCAGCGCGAAGGCGATCACGGTCAGCAGGACCACTTGGAGCACCTCGGTGACCAGCACGGACACCGTCTTCGCGGTCATCAGGCCCCAGCGCGGCAGCGGCGACGCGGCGAGCCGCTTCAGCACCCCGTAGCGGCGCTCGAAGCCGGTGGCGATGGCCTGCCCGGTGAACGCCGTCGACAGCACGGCCAGCGCCAGGATGCCGGGGGCGAGGAAGTCCACGGCCTCGCCCTCGCCGGTGTCGACGATGTCGACCGAGCTGAACAGCACCAGCAGCAGCGTCGGGATGATCACCGTCAGCAGCAGCTGCTCGCCGTTGCGCAGCAGCATCTTCGTCTCGAGCGCGGCCTGCGTCGCGATCATGCGGCCGAGCGGCGCCGCGCCGGGCCGGGGGGTGTAGGTGCCGGTGGTCGTCGTCATGCGCGCAGTTCCTTGCCCGTGAGCTCCAGGCTGTGCCTTCCCGGGGGACGACCCCCGGACCCCCGGCCATCCTCTGTCCTGGGACGGATCATGCGCGCAACTCCTTGCCCGTGAGCTCCAGAAAGACGTCCTCCAGCGTGTGCCGCTCCACCGAGATGCGGTCCGGCATCACCCCGTGCTGGGCGCACCAGGAGGTCACCGTGGCCAGCAGTTGCGGGTCGACCTTGCCGACGACGCGGTAGGAGCCCGGCGTCAGCTCGGCGGCCGAGGAGTCCGCGGGGAGGGCCTTGAGCAGCGAGGCCACGTCGAGTCCGGGCCGGCCGGTGAAGCGCAGCGTGTTCTCGGCGCCGCCGCGGCACAGCTCCTCGGGGGAGCCCTGGGCGACGACCCGGCCGGCGTCGACGATCGCGACGTCGTCGGCCAGCTGCTCGGCCTCGTCCATGTAGTGCGTGGTGAGGATCACCGAGACGCCGTCGCCGCGCAGGTCCCGTACGAGGTCCCAGGTGGCGCGGCGGGCCTGGGGGTCCAGGCCCGCGGTGGGCTCGTCCAGGAACACCAGCTCGGGGCGTCCGACCACGGCCATCGCGAGGGCGAGCCGCTGCTGCTGGCCTCCGGAGAGCCTGCGGTACGTCGTCCGGCCGCAGGAGCCCAGCCCGAGCCGCTCGATCAGGGCGTCGACGTCCAAGGGGTGGGCGTGCAGCTTCGCGACGTGGCGCAGCATCTCGTCCGCGCGGGCCCCGGAGTAGACGCCGCCGGACTGGAGCATCACGCCGAGCCGGGGACGCAGCTCGGGGCCCTGCCGTACCGGGTCGAGGCCCAGCACGCGCACCGTGCCGGAGTCCGGGCTGCGGTACCCCTCACAGGTCTCGACGGTGGTCGTCTTGCCGGCCCCGTTGGGGCCGAGTACGGCGGTGACACCCGCCCGGGCCACCAGGTCGAGGCCGTCCACCGCGGTCTTCGTGCCGTACCGCTTCACCAGGGCCTGGACCTGGACCACGGGCTCGCTTCGCATGGGTCACGAGTCTAGGTACGCCGCCGAGGGCTCAGGCGCGGGGGTGCGCGATGTCCTCCGCACGGGGACGGTGCAGCGGCAGCCACCGCTCGGCGTAGGCGACCGCGTCGGCCAGCGGGAACAGCCGTACGTCGGCCGCGCCGACCCGCCCGCGGACGACGGGCCGGTCCCGCTCGAAGTCGTGGCCCAGCTCGTCGAACCGCTCCGAGGTGATGGAGACCTCGGTCACCCGCTCCCAGCCCACCGGTCCCGGCCGCCCCACCTCCACCACCGGGGAGGGGATCCGGTACTCGGCGAGGTGGAAGCCGGTGCAGGCCTCGTAGCCCGCCCCCAGCAGGAGTATCCGCGCGCCCAGCCGCTCCAGGGTCGCCAGGGGGCTGCGCTCGCCCAGCCGGCAGTCGGTCGCGTGCCCCGCGACCACCTCGGCGGCGCGCGGGCCGACCGCGGCGAAGGACGTCTGCGGATGCGCGCTCCGCCGGGCGCCCGGCCAGGTGCGCACGGTCTCGGGGATCACGCCGACCCCGCGCGAGGGAGTGATCAGCGGGTCGTAGGCGGGCATCGCGGTGCGGATGGTGTCCCACCACTGGGCGGGTACCGGCGGACTGCTCCACAGGGCCGGGTCGGAGAGGTCGCCGGTCTGGGTGGGGACCACCAGGGTGCCGTCCGGGCCGAGCGCGTCGAGGAGTCCCTGGACGACCGCGACGGGGCCTCCGCAGACCCAGCCGAGGGAGCGGAGCGAGGAGTGCACGAGGAGGGTGTCGTCGGTCCGGACGCCCAGCTCACGCAGGCCGGCGGCGATCGTGCCGCGGGTGACGAGTGGGCCGGTCGGAGCGGGTGCGGGCATGCGGGCGAGTCTGGCCGAAACGCGCCCCGAACGCCACCGTTTTGATCGATCAAAGATCGTTTCCGCAGGTCACCTTAGGTATACCTAAGTGACGCAGGGCACCGTCCGGCCGTCCGGACCCGGCTTGCCCGCCCCTGAGGAATTACGCAACAATGGCGTTGTGAAAAACGTTGGCGAGGCTCCGCAGGAGGAACTCGCGACCGGTGAGCGGTCCACCCGCAACCGTGTCGCGCGCTCCATCCTGGACCACGGGCCGTCGACCGTCGCCGAGCTCGCCGGGCGTCTGGGTCTGACCCAGGCCGCCGTCCGGCGCCACCTCGACGCCCTGGTCGCCGACGACGTGGTCGAAGCCCGTGAACAGCGGGTCTACGGTACGCGCACGCGCGGGCGCCCGGCCAAGGTCTTCGCGCTCACCGACTGCGGCCGCGACGCCTTCGACCAGTCGTACGACAAGCTCGCCGCGGACGCCATGCGCTGGATCGCCGAGCAGGAGGGCGGGGAGCAGGCGATCGCCGCCTTCGCCCGCGCCCGGATCGCCGCCCAGGCCGGTGCGTACCGCAAGGCCGTCGAGGGCGTCGCCCCCGAGCAGCGGACACAAGCCCTGGCCAAGGCCCTGAGCGCGGACGGGTACGCTGCTACCGCGCGCAGCGCGCCCCGGCCCCAGCAGGGCGAGCAGCTCTGCCAGCACCACTGCCCGGTCGCCCACGTCGCCGAGCAGTTCCCGCAGCTGTGCGAGGCGGAGACGGAATTTTTCGCCGAGCTGCTCGGTACGCATGTGCAGCGGCTCGCGACCATCGCGCACGGCGACGGCGTCTGCACCACGTACGTCCCCAAGACTTCCAAGACCACCGACAACGCATCCGCAAGCACGGCCGGGAGGAACCCCGCATGACTCTCCCCACGGAGACTGCTCACCCTGAGCTCGAGGGCCTGGGCAAGTACGAGTACGGCTGGGCCGACTCCGACACGGCCGGCGCCTCTGCCAGGCGCGGCATCGACGAGGACGTCGTCCGGGACATCTCCGCCAAGAAGAACGAGCCGGAGTGGATGACCAAGCTCCGCCTCAAGGGCCTGCGCCTCTTCGAGAAGAAGCCCATGCCGAACTGGGGCTCGGACCTGTCGGGCATCGACTTCGACAACATCAAGTACTTCGTGCGCTCCACGGAGAAGCAGGCGGAGTCCTGGGAGGACCTGCCCGAGGACATCAAGAACACGTACGACAAGCTCGGCATCCCCGAGGCGGAGAAGCAGCGCCTCGTCGCCGGTGTCGCGGCCCAGTACGAGTCCGAGGTCGTCTACCACCAGATCCGCGAGGACCTGGAGGAGCAGGGCGTCATCTTCCTGGACACGGACACGGCCCTGAAGGAGCACCCGGAGCTCTTCAAGGAGTACTTCGGGACCGTCATCCCCGTCGGCGACAACAAGTTCGCGTCGCTGAACAGCGCCGTCTGGTCCGGCGGCTCCTTCATCTACGTCCCGCCGGGCGTGCACGTCGAGATCCCGCTGCAGGCCTACTTCCGTATCAACACGGAGAACATGGGCCAGTTCGAGCGGACCCTGATCATCGTCGACGAGGGTGCCTACGTGCACTACGTCGAGGGCTGCACGGCTCCGATCTACAAGTCGGACTCCCTGCACAGCGCCGTGGTCGAGATCATCGTCAAGAAGAACGCCCGCTGCCGCTACACGACCATCCAGAACTGGTCGAACAACGTCTACAACCTGGTCACCAAGCGCGCCGTGGCGTACGAGGGCGCGACCATGGAGTGGATCGACGGCAACATCGGCTCCAAGGTGACGATGAAGTACCCGGCCGTCTACCTGATGGGCGAGCACGCCAAGGGCGAGACGCTGTCCATCGCCTTCGCGGGTGAGGGCCAGCACCAGGACGCCGGTTCCAAGATGGTCCACATGGCGCCGAACACGTCCTCCAACATCGTCTCCAAGTCGGTGGCGCGCGGCGGCGGCCGTACCTCCTACCGCGGCCTGGTGGAGATCGGCGAGGGCGCGGCCGGATCGAAGTCGAACGTGCTGTGCGACGCGCTGCTCGTGGACACCATCTCCCGCTCGGACACGTACCCGTACGTGGACGTGCGCGAGGACGACGTGTCCATGGGCCACGAGGCGACCGTCTCCAAGGTCTCCGAGGACCAGCTCTTCTACCTGATGAGCCGCGGTCTGACCGAGTTCGAGGCGATGGCGATGATCGTGCGCGGCTTCGTCGAGCCGATCGCCAAGGAGCTGCCGATGGAGTACGCCCTCGAGCTCAACCGGCTGATCGAGCTGCAGATGGAAGGCGCGGTGGGCTGACCCGCCCCCGGTCCTGACCGTCCAGCCCCTTACGTAACGGAAAGCGAGCACTACGACAGCCATGGCTGAGGCTCAGAACATCCCGGTGGGCTCCACCACCGCCGGTGCGATCGCGGTGGCCGCCGAGGCCGACTCGACCGTCGCCACGCGCATGAGCGCGCCCCCGTCCTTCGACGTGGCGGACTTCCCGGTCCCCCACGGTCGCGAGGAGGAGTGGCGGTTCACCCCGCTGGAGCGGCTGCGCGGCCTGCACGACGGCACCGCCACCGTCACCGGCGAGGGCGTCAAGGTCACCGTCGAGGCGCCGGAGGGCGTCACCGTCGAGACCGTCGGGCGCGACGACGCCCGGATCGGCCGGGCGGGCGCCCCGGTGGACCGCGTCGCCGCCCAGGCGTACTCCGCCTTCGAGCAGGCCGGCGTGGTCACCGTCCCCAAGGAGACGGTGCTCACCGAGCCGATCCGCATCGCCGTGCACGGCGAGGGCGGGGTCGCCTACGGCCACCAGGTCGTCGAGCTCGGGGCCTTCGCCGAGGCCGTCGTGGTCATCGACCACACCGGTGACGCGGTGCTCGCCGCCAACGTCGAGTTCGTGCTCGGCGACGGCGCCAAGCTGACCGTCGTCTCCGTCCAGGACTGGGACGCCAAGGCCGTGCACGTCGGCCAGCACAACACCCTGATCGGCCGCGACGCCTCCTTCAAGTCCGTCGTCGTCACCTTCGGCGGCGACCTGGTCCGCCTGCACCCGCGCGTGCAGTACGCCGGCCCCGGCGGCGAGGCCGAGCTGTTCGGCCTGTACTTCACCGACAAGGGCCAGCACCAGGAGCACCGCCTCCTCGTCGACCACAACGTCCCGCACTGCAAGTCGAACGTCGTCTACAAGGGCGCGCTCCAGGGCGACGACGCGCACGCGGTGTGGATCGGCGACGTGCTCATCGAGGCCAAGGCCGAGGGCACCGACACCTACGAGATGAACCGCAACCTCGTCCTCACGGACGGCGCGCGGGTCGACTCGGTGCCGAACCTGGAGATCGAGACCGGCGAGATCGTCGGCGCCGGCCACGCCTCCGCCACCGGCCGCTTCGACGACGAGCAGCTCTTCTACCTGATGGCGCGCGGCATCCCCGAGATGGACGCCCGCCGCCTGGTGGTCCGCGGCTTCTTCGCCGAGCTGGTCCAGCAGATCGGTGTCCCGGACATCGAGGAGCGCCTCCTCGCCAAGATCGAAGAGGAGCTGGAGGCGTCGGTCGCATGACCTTCGTACGCGTCTGTGGAGCGGACGAGCTGGAGGAGGACACCCCGAAGCGGGTGGAACTCGACGGCACGCCGATCTCCGTCGTGCGGACCGAGGGCGAGATTTTCGCGATCCACGACATCTGCTCGCACGCGAACGTCTCGCTGTCCGAGGGCGAGGTCGACGACTGCCACATCGAGTGCTGGCTGCACGGCTCGCGCTTCGACCTCCGCTCGGGCAAGCCCGACAGTCTTCCGGCGACGCGCCCCGTCCCCGTATACCCCGTAAAGATCGAAGGGGACGACGTGCTCGTCTCCCTCACCCAGGAGTCCTGAGGCACCCATGGCAACGCTTGAAATCCGAGACCTGCACGTCACCGTCGAGGCCGACAACGCCACGAAGGAGATCCTCAAGGGCGTCGACCTCACCGTGAAGCAGGGCGAGACGCACGCCATCATGGGCCCCAACGGCTCCGGCAAGTCGACCCTCGCCTACTCGCTCGCGGGTCACCCCAAGTACACGATCACCGGCGGCACCGTCACCCTCGACGGCGAGGACGTCCTCGAGATGTCCGTCGACGAGCGCGCCCGCGCCGGCCTCTTCCTCGCCATGCAGTACCCGGTCGAGGTCCCCGGCGTCTCGGTCTCCAACTTCCTGCGCACCTCCGCCACCGCCGTCCGCGGCGAGGCCCCCAAGCTGCGCACCTGGGTGAAGGAGGTCAAGGAGGCCATGGAGCGCCTCAACATGGACACCGCCTTCGCCGAGCGCAACGTCAACGAGGGCTTCTCCGGCGGTGAGAAGAAGCGCCACGAGATCCTCCAGCTTGAGCTGCTCAAGCCGAAGGTCGCGATCCTCGACGAGACCGACTCCGGTCTGGACGTCGACGCGCTGCGCGTCGTCTCCGAGGGCGTGAACCGTGTCCGCGAGACCGGCGAGGTCGGCACCCTGCTGATCACCCACTACACGCGCATCCTGCGCTACATCAAGCCCGACTACGTCCACGTCTTCTCGGCCGGCCGCATCGTGGAGTCCGGCGGCGCCGAGCTCGCCGACAAGCTGGAGGAAGAGGGCTACGAGGCATACACGAAGGGTGGCGCATCCGCGTGACACAGCTGCCGGGCCTCCTCGACACCGAGGCGATCCGCAAGGACTTCCCGATCCTGGACCGAGTGATCCATGACGGCAGGAAGCTCGTCTACCTCGACAACGCCGCGACCTCGCAGACCCCCCGCCAGGTCATCGACGTGCTCGACGAGTACTACGAGCAGCACAACGCCAACGTCCACCGTGGCGTGCACGTCCTCGCCGAGGAGGCCACGGCGCTGTACGAGGGCGCGCGTGACAAGGTCGCCGAGTTCATCAACGCACCGTCGCGCGACGAGGTGATCTTCACCAAGAACGCCTCGGAGTCCCTCAACCTCGTGGCGAACATGCTCGGCTGGGCCGACGAGCCCTACCGCGTGGACCACGAGACCGAGATCGTCATCACGGAGATGGAGCACCACTCCAACATCGTGCCGTGGCAGCTGCTCGCGCAGCGCACGGGCGCGAAGCTCCGCTGGTTCGGTCTCACGGACGACGGCCGCCTGGACCTGTCGAACATCGACGAGGTCATCACCGAGAAGACGAAGATCGTCTCCTTCGTGCTGGTCTCCAACATCCTGGGCACCCAGAACCCGGTCGAGGCGATCGTGCGCCGCGCCCAGGAGGTCGGCGCCCTCGTGTGCGTCGACGCCTCCCAGGCCGCGCCGCACATGCCGCTGGACGTACAGGCCCTCCAGGCCGACTTCGTGGCCTTCACCGGCCACAAGATGTGCGGCCCGACCGGCATCGGTGTCCTGTGGGGACGCCAGGAGCTGCTGGAGGACCTCCCGCCGTTCCTCGGCGGCGGCGAGATGATCGAGACCGTCTCGATGCACTCCTCCACGTACGCCCCGGCACCGCACAAGTTCGAGGCGGGCACGCCCCCGATCGCGCAGGCGGTCGGTCTGGGCGCGGCGATCGACTACCTGCAGTCGATCGGCATGGACAAGATCTTCGCCCACGAGCACGCGCTCACCGAGTACGCGGTGAAGCGGTTCGCGGAGGTCCCCGACCTGCGCATCATCGGCCCCACCACGGCCGAGGAGCGCGGCGCCGCGATCTCCTTCACCCTGGGCGACATCCACCCGCACGACGTGGGCCAGGTCCTCGACGAGCAGGGCATCGCGGTCCGGGTCGGCCACCACTGCGCGCGGCCGGTCTGCCTGCGGTACGGAATTCCTGCGACCACGCGAGCGTCGTTCTATCTGTACTCCACGCCGGCCGAGATCGACGCGCTGGTCGACGGCCTGGAGCACGTACGGAACTTCTTCGGCTGACGGGACGAGCGAATCGCATGAAGCTGGACTCCATGTACCAGGAAGTCATCCTGGACCACTACAAGCACCCGCACGGGCGTGGTCTGAGGGATGGCGACGCCGAGGTGCACCACGTCAACCCGACGTGCGGTGACGAGATCACGCTGCGCGTGAAGTACGACGGCACGACGATCAGCGATGTCTCGTACGAGGGGCAGGGCTGCTCGATCAGCCAGGCCTCCGCCTCCGTACTGAACGACCTGCTGGTCGGCAAGGACCTCGCCCAGGCGCAGAAGATCCAGGAGACCTTCCTGGAGCTGATGCAGTCCAAGGGGAAGATCGAGCCCGACGACGCCATGGAGGACGTCCTGGAGGACGCGGTCGCGTTCGCCGGGGTGTCGAAGTACCCGGCCCGGGTGAAGTGCGCCCTGCTGAGCTGGATGGCCTGGAAGGACGCGACGGCCCAGGCCCTGGACGCCGACGCCGAGAAGGAGACGACGGCATGAGCGAGACCGTGGAGATGAAGCCGGCCTCGGAGGAGGAGCTCCGCGAGGCCCTGATGGACGTCGTCGACCCCGAACTGGGCATCGACGTCGTCAACCTGGGCCTGATCTACGGCATCCACGTCGACGACGCGAACATCGCGACCGTCGACATGACCCTGACGTCGGCGGCGTGTCCGCTGACGGACGTGATCGAGGACCAGGCCAAGTCCGCCACGGACGGCCTCGTCAACGAGCTGCGCATCAACTGGGTCTGGATGCCGCCGTGGGGCCCGGACAAGATCACGGACGACGGGCGCGAGCAGCTGAGGGCGCTCGGGTTCAACGTCTGAGACACCCTGCTTGCGAGAACGGCGGTACCCAACGGGTGCCGCCGTTCTCCTGTCTGCGACCGGCCTCGTTACGTACGCTCGTACACATGGGATATCTGCTCCTGGCCGGAGCCATCGCCGCCGAGGTCGCCGGGACCACCGCCATGAAGTACAGCGAGGGCTTCAGCCGATTGGTGCCGTCGGTGCTGACCGCCCTCGGTTATCTGATCTCCTTCGCGCTGCTCGCCCAGACGCTGAAGACCCTCTCCGTCGGCACGGCCTACGCCATCTGGTCCGGCGTGGGCACGGCGGCCATCGCCACGATCGGGATGGCGTTCATGGGGGAGGGGATGACCCTCACCAAGGCGGCGGGCATCGCGCTGATCATCGTCGGCGTGGTGGTGCTGAACCTGGGCGGGGCGCACTGATGGCACGGCGCTACGACCCCGAGCGGCGGCAACGGATCATCGACGCGGCGATCCGGGTCGTCGGGGCGAAGGGCATCGCGGGGCTCAGCCACCGCACGGTCGCCGCGGAGGCGGACGTGCCGCTCGGCTCCACGACGTACCACTTCGCGACCCTCGACGACCTCCTGGTCGCCGCCCTGCGCCAGGCCAACGAGGGCTTCGCCCGGGTCGTCGCCGCGCACCCGGCGCTGTCGGACCCCGCCGCCGACCTGCCCGCCGAACTGGCCCGCGTCCTCGGCGAGTGGCTGGCCGGCGACCGTACGGGGGTCGAGCTGGAGTACGAGCTGTACCTGGCCGCGCTGCGCCGCCCGGCGTTGCGGCCGGTCGCCGCGGAGTGGGCGGAGGGCGTGGGCACCCTCCTCCCCGCCCGCACGGACCCGGTCACGGCGCGGGCGCTGGTGGCCGTGCTGGACGGGATCTGCCTCCAGGTGCTGCTGACGGACGCGCCGTACGACGAGGAGTATGCGCGGGTGGTGCTGGGGCGGGTGCTGGGCTGAACGGGGCGGTTGCCCGGGCGGGGCGCCGGCGCAGGGTGCCCGGCGTGGGTGGGGGGGGCGGATTGTGTGCCGGGCGTCGCGGGGTGCCCGGCGCTGAGGCGGGGCGAGGAGGGTTCGCGTGGCCCGGCGGCGCGGGTGGGGCCGCGCCCCCCGCGCCGCCCCTGGGGGGCACCTCCCAGGCCGTTCAGGCACTGGGGGAGGCACGACTGCCCACAGCTGGGGCGGGCGGTGTTCTGCAGACGGGCAGGCGGCGTTCCGCGGCTGGGGGGCGAGGCGGTGTTCTGCGGCTGAGGGCCACCTCGCCACGCACGTGCACCGTGCACCCCCGCCACACCCGCGCAGGACGCCCCGCAGGCACGCGCCCGCCACGTGAGATGCCCCGCCGACCGGTTCGCACCCGACGCCCCCGGCCGGTTAGGTTGCCCTCATGACCGACACGACTGCTCCTCGCACCACCGGCGCCGTGGCCGCCGGGCTTGCCACGATCGCCGCCGACGGCACCGTCCTCGACACCTGGTTCCCCGCCCCCGAACTGTCCGCCGAGCCCGGCCCGGCCGGCACCGAGCGGCTCTCCGCCGAGCAGGCCGCCCAGCTGCTCGGCGGCGGCGCGACCGCTGCGGTCGGTCCGGACGCCCGCCGCGGCGTCGAGGTGGTCGCGGTCCGCACGGTCATCGCCTCGCTCGACGACAAGCCGATCGACGCCCACGACGTCTACCTGCGCCTGCACCTGCTCTCGCACCGCCTGGTCAAGCCGCACGGCCAGAACCTCGAGGGCATCTTCGGCCACCTCGCCAACGTCGCCTGGACCTCGCTCGGCCCGGTCGCCGTCGACGACGTCGAGAAGGTCCGCCTCAACGCCCGCGCCGAGGGCCTGCACCTCCAGGTGACCTCGATCGACAAGTTCCCCCGCATGACGGACTACGTCGCCCCCAAGGGCGTCCGCATCGCCGACGCCGACCGCGTCCGCCTCGGCGCGCACCTCTCCGAGGGCACCACCGTCATGCACGAGGGCTTCGTCAACTTCAACGCCGGCACGCTCGGCACGTCGATGGTCGAGGGCCGCATCTCCGCGGGCGTCGTCGTCGGCGACGGCTCGGACATCGGCGGCGGCGCCTCCACCATGGGCACGCTCTCCGGCGGCGGCAACGTGATCATCTCCATCGGCGAGCGCTGCCTGGTCGGCGCCGAGGCGGGCGTCGGCATCGCGCTCGGCGACGAGTGCGTGGTCGAGGCCGGCCTGTACGTCACCGCCGGCACCCGCGTCACCATGCCCGACGGCCAGGTCGTCAAGGCCCGCGAACTCTCCGGCGCCTCCAACATCCTCTTCCGCCGCAACTCGGTCACGGGCGCGGTCGAGGCCCGCCCGAACAACGCGGTGTGGGGCGGCCTGAACGACGTCCTGCACAGCCACAACTGACCGGTCCCCACTGGTCGGTGCGTTGTCGACGTGCCCTTCCGACGGCCCCCGCAGGGCCTGTTCGGGAGGGCACGTCCCCGTACGGATGACTCCGCGTGACCTTCCGGTGGGGTCGGCGGACGAACCGCCGAACGAGCGGGTGAGGGGTGTGGCGCGCCGGCCGGCCGGGACGGGTGCCGCGGCGCTGGTGTGCTGGAGGCCGGCGGGGGCCGCGCACGCCGACGAGACGACCACCGGCTCGCACAACGGGCCCCGGGTGGGGCTCCTCGACGTCCACGTGGGGCAGGTCGACGACCCGATGGAGAACGTGCTGGAGCACACGCTGCTGTTCCGCGACGGCTACACCTGGAACTGATCGGCGTATGCCGTCAGGAGCCGGTCGGTCGTCGCGGCGTCCGCGGGGCGCAGCGGTGCGCGGACCGGGCCCGCGGGCAGGCCCAGCGCGTTCAGGAGGGCCTTGGCGGTGACCGTGCCGGGCAGGTCCGAGGCCATCATCAGCTCGATGAGGGGGATCGTCCGCCGTTGGAGCCGGGCCGCCTCCCGGGTGTCGCCCGCGTCGAAGGCGTCCAGGACGGCCCGGAACGGCTCCGGTGCGACGTTGGCGACCGTGCTGACACAGCCCGCGGCGCCGATCGCGTACAGGGCGAGGATCTGCTCGTCGCAGCCCGCGTAGTACGCCAGGTCCGTGCGGGAGAGCACCTTCTGGGTGCCGAGGAGGTCGTAGGAGCAGTCCTTGACCGCCACGACGCGCGGGTGTCCGGCCAGCCGGACGATCGTGTCGGGCTCGATGCGGGTGCCGGTGCGGCCCGGGATGTCGTAGAGCATGACCGGCAGCCCGCAGGCGTCCGCGATCTCCCGGAAGTGGGCCTCCAGCGCGTCCTGCGGGGGTCTGCTGTAGTACGGCGCGACCACCAGCAGGCCGTCCGCGCCGGCCTTCTCGGCGGCCCGCGCCAGCTCCACCGTGTGCCGGGTGTCGGCGGTGCCCACCCCGGCGACCAGCGCCGCCCGGCCCCCGACCGCCTCCCGCACCGCCGTGACCAGCGCCGTCTTCTCCGCGTCCGTGGTGGTCGGCGACTCGCCCGTCGTGCCGGACAGCACCAGACCGTCGCAGCCCCGCGACACCAGCCGGTCCGCGAGCCGCTGCGCACCGTCGAGGTCGAGCGTGCCCGCCTCGGTGAAGGGGGTGACCATGGCGCACAGCGCGCGGCCGAAGGGGCGGGGAGGGGCGGCGGGCGCGGGGTGGTCCTCAGTCGTCATGGAGGTAGTGTCGGCCGACGGATGGTGTAGCTCTACTTAAATTTTCTACGAGGTATGGGTAAGTGATGCTGACCGGTCGAGCGCAGGGGTAGTGCCCGTCGGGCGGGGGTACCCGGATGCCTCCGAACCGAGAGGAGGCGGAACACCGTGACCGGGACCATGCACACCAGGCCTGTGCGCGACGAGCACCACTCCGTGGGCGAACTCGTCGGTCAGGCCACCGAACAGCTCTCCCGGCTCGTGCGCCAGGAAGTGGCCCTTGCCAAGGTGGAGCTGGCCGAGAAGGGCAAGCGCGCCGGACGCGGCGGCGGAATGCTCGGTGCCGCGGGCGCCATCGCCTACGTGGGCCTGTTCGCCCTGGCCGGCACGGCCACCGCCGCACTCTCGCTGGCGCTGCCCGTCTGGGCCGCGGCACTCATCGTGACGGCGCTGCTCTTCGTGATCGCGGGCATCCTGGCCATGACCGGCCGCGCCCAGCTCCGCCGTGCCGCACCCCCCACGCCCGAGCAGACCCTCGGCAGTGTCAGGGCCGACGTGGACGAGATCAGGGAAAGGGCGCATCGATGACCGACGCGACGAGCGGAGACGGCGCAAGGACCGGCTCCACCGCGCAGCCGACCGGAGGGGCCAAAGGGCCCGACGAGCTGCGACGGCAGATCGAACAGACCCGCAGCCAGCTCGGCGACACCGTGGAGGAGCTGGCGGGGAAGGCGGACGTGAAGGGCCGCGCCAAGGCCCGGGCCGCCGACCTCAGGGACAAGGCCGGCGCCATGACCGTGCAGCTGCGCAGTTCCGCCGCGCAGGCCGGTCACAGCGTGCAGGACAGGGCGAGCCGTGCGGGTCACACCGTGCACGACAAGGCGGACCGGGCCGGTCACACCGCCCGGCACGAGGCCCGGCAGCGGGTGCCCGAGCGGGTGCGCGGTGCGGCCCGGGCCGGGATGCGGCATCCGCGTCCGGTGCTCGTCGCCGGCGCGGCGGCCGGTGCGGCGGTCGCGGCGGGTGTGCTGTGGCGCCGGCGGCACGGCCACTGCTGATTCCGGAGACGGCGCGACGAGGGGTCCCCTGCACGGGGCCCCTCGTCGTTCCTGTCTGGATGCCGACGGGCCGGGCTTGACCTCGACCTTGGTCGAGGTCGGAGGGTGGTGCGTGCACCCGACGACCACCGATCAGTGGAGGCCGGCATGGCCCGCCGTACCGACGCACACCCCGAACTCGCCCGCCCCGACGCGCGGGCACCCTTCTTCAGCACCTGGCGCGTGGGCACCCCCGAGCGGCAGCGGCAGACCGTCGACGCCATCGCCCGCACCTGGCAGAACCGTCCCTGGCCGGCCGGCGGCCTGCTGAGCTACCACGTCTACACCGGCCACGACGGCAGCACACTCCTGCACCACTCGCAGTGGGCGAGCGAGCAGGCGTACGAGGCCTTCGTCAAGACGCACCGGCAGGAGCGCGTCGACGAGATCGACACCGCCGTGCCGGGCATCGAACGGCTGGAACTCGGCCGGTACCGGCGCCACGGAAGCCGGGAGCGCCAGGCCGGGGACACCCGGGTCCCCGGCCTGATCGTGACCGTCCGGATCGACTTCGTCCCGGACGCGGCAGAGCGCCGCGGTGACTGGGTCGGCCTCGTGCTGAAGGCGCTCGCCGACGACCCGGCGGGTCACCGCGGCCTGATCTCGGCCCACTTCCACCTGAGCACCGACGGCACCCATGTGCTGAACTACGCCGAGTGGGAGAGCACCCAGGCCTACGACGCCGCCCTGGCCGCGCCGGGCGAGGGCATCGGCGCGGCCACCGACCAGTGGGACCGGGTGCGTACCCATCCGGACGTACGGGGCTTCACCGGCAGCCGGTACGACCACGCCCTCGGCCTGGTGCCCGAGCAGCCCCCTGCCGCTACGGACGGAAGCGCAGCACCTGCGGGTCGTGATCGCTGATCTGGTCGTGGAACTCGGCGTTGATGTGCACGCTGTCGTAGGACAGGTGCCCGCTGCGCCGGATCGACGGGCTGACCAGGATCTGGTCGAGGACCTGGCTGTTGCCCTGGTAGACGTACGAGTAACGCTCGCTGCGCGGCAGGGACTTGACCGCCGACCACAGCGCGCCGTCGTCCTCCAGGACCTTCGCCGTCCCGGAGAACTCGAAGTCGTTGATGTCGCCGAGGGCGATGACGTCCGCGTTCTTCTGGGCGGAGAGGATCTCCTTGACGAAGGTGTTCACCGCCGTCGCCTGGGCGTGGCGCTGGGTCTCCGAGCTGCGCACCGGCGGCTGGTACTGCGCGGTCAGGCCCTGGTCGCCGCCCTTGGAGTTGAAGTGGTTGGCGATGACGAAGACCGTCCGGCCGCGGAAGACGAACTCGCCGGCCAGCGGCTTGCGGCTGTTCTCCCAGGCCGCGTTCGCCGGGTCGACGCGGCCGGGGGAGTGCGTGAGCACCGCCTTGCCGCGCACCTTCGTCACCCCGGTCGCGGTGGTCGCGTCGCCGGCCTCGCGGTCGGTGAAGGAGACCCGCTCCGGGTTGAACAGGAACGCCTGGCGGATGTTGCCGCCGGGCTCGCCGCCGTCCGCCTTGTCGACCGGGTCGATGCCCCGCCACTCGTAGCGCGGGCCGCCCGCCGCGACGATCGCGTCGATCAGCTTGCCGACCGTCACGTCGGCGGCCACCGTGCCGTCGTCCTTGGCGCCGTTGTTGTCCTGGATCTCCTCCAGGGACACGATGTCGGGCGACTTCAGGTGCTGCACGATCGCGTCGGCGTGCGCGGCGAAGGTGGCGTCGGACGGGTCGAGGTTCTCGACGTTGTACGTGGCCACCGCCAGCTCGTGGTCGCTCTGCGCCCGCGTCGACTCGCGCTCGGTGCCCCCGCTCCGCAGGGCGCCGATCTCGCTCGCGACCAGCGTGTAGCCGCCGAACTGGTTGTAGTCCAGCGGGCCGGCGGTCGTGCCGGCGAGGGTGTCGCCGACGGTGGCGGCGGGGAAGTCGGCCGGCTTGCCCAGGGACTGGATCTGGAGCCGGCCGGTGTTCTGGGAGTCGTAGGAGCCGTAGACCGTGCCGCCGCGGCGGCCGGCGTTCTCCCACGGCTTCACCGTGACCCACAGCTCGGTGTACGGGTCGGAGGCGCCGACCACGCGGGCGTCGGCGACCCGGACGTTCATCCCCTCCAGGGACTCGTAGTAGTCCAGGGCGTACTGCGCCGGGCGCAGCGGCAGGGCGTTGACCGAGCCGTTCGCGGCCGGGTCGCCCTCGGGGGCGTAGGCGCGCGGCACGGACCGGGCGGAGACGGTCGTCGCGGCCGGGACGGCGTTGCCGCTGGAGACGACGGTGACCGTCGGCCGGGTGATCTCGGTCAGCGACTGGTTGCCGGACGAGGTGCCGCCCGGGACGAACTCCGAGACCGTGCCGGAGACGGTGACCGCGTCACCGACGGCGACCTTCGGGGTGGAGCTCGTGAAGACGAAGACGCCCTCACTGGTGGCCGGATCCGCGTCCGGCTGGGAGTCCTGCATCCAGAAGCCTCTGGAGGAGCCGTAGCCGCGGACGCCGGTGACGGTTCCGGCCACGTCCGTGACCTGCCGGCCGGCGTACGGCGACAGCCGGGTCGTGCCCTGGATGTCGTGGATGCGCACCGAGTCGGCGTGCGCCGGCGAGGTGAGGACGACGGTGGACGCAGCCGAGCAGACGGCGGCGACGGTGAGCGCGGCGAGGCGCGCGGAGGACTTGCTGGCCAACGGGATCCCTCCGGGGACGAGACAGAGCGCCGGGACGAGGGTGCAACGCGAGGGGCCCCAGGGTCCACGTGGACCTGAGTGAACACTTGTCCCCCCGCTTTCTACGCGCGTCAATCTCCTGCCTGCTCAGGTCAGTTGTCAAGGTTTCGGCCATGTACGGCACCCGACGGGGAGATGAACCGGGCGGCATCGGTGGAAACCCGTCTAGGCTGAGCGGCTGAGCCGTACGGCGGTGAGGATGGCCGTACGGCGGTCGAGGCACGCTAGGAGAATCAGCCGATGTCAGACAGCTCCACCCTGCCGCCCGCACGGCTGCGACCCGAAGCGGAGCTGGCCCGCGACGCGCTGTCCACACCGGTGCTCTCCCGGGCCGCCCGGCTCGCCCGCTGGGCCGGGCCGGACACCCGCGTCGACGCCGGTGGCGGGCTCGTCGAGGAGCAGCTGTCGGCCGCGGCCGAACTGCTCGGGCTGACCGGGGACGACGCCGCGGCCTACGCGAGCGAGGCGTGGCGGATCGCGGTGGACACCGGGCTGGTGGAGATCACCGACGAGGAGCAGGGCACCGTCACGACGGGCGAGGACCTCGCCCTGCTCACCGGCGGCTCCCCGCAGGACGTGCTCGGTGTGTGGCTCACCGCCCTGGAGACGGTGCTCGCCGACGCGAGCGTGCCCGACCTCGACGACATCGTCGACGCGATGGCCGAGGGGGGCGAGGTCGACCTGACGTCCCTCGGCTGGGACCCCGAGGCCGAGGCCGAGTTCCTCGACGGCGTGCTCGGCAATCTGTACCTCCTCACTGTCGGCGAGGAGGGGCCCGACGACACCCCGGTGCCGCTGCCCGCGCTGGCCGCGTCCGTCATCGTGCCCAGCGACATGGGCGAGCCCACCAACGACGTCCTGGAGCAGGTTTCCGACGCGATGATGCGGCTGGACGACCAGTTCCGGCTGCTGGAGCCCGTCGGCCTCGTCACCTACCAGCCGGTGGACGAGGCCCTGATGGCCGACGCGGACGAGGAACCCGCGGCGCCCGTCGACGAGGCCGACGTCGCCCGCTACGGCATGGTCCGGCTCACCCCGCTCGGGCTGTACGCGCTGCGCACCCGGCTGCTGGAGGCCGGCTTCGAGGCACCCGCCGTCGGGGACCTCGCCGACAAGGGCGCCGACGCGCTGCTGGACGGCACGGCGTCCTTCCCGCCGGTGTCGGCCCATGCCGAGACCGAGCTGTGGCTGGCCCACCGCGAGCCGCTCGCCGCGGCGCGCGAACTGCTGGCCGCGGCCCGCGGCTCGGACGCCGGCGCGCCCCTGCGCCGGCTGCGCTGCCAGCAGGCGCTGTCCCTGGTCGGCGCCGAGGCCGAGCCCGCGCTGCGGGAGGTCCTCGACGACGCGGAACTCGGGGGGCTGGCCCGGGTCTGGCTGACCGAGCACGGGGCGCGGGACGTGCCCGCACCGCCCGAGGAGATGGTCTTCTGGCTGACCATCGACACCGTGGCGGCGCAGCTCGCCGCCGAGGGCAACTCCGAGGAGCTGCGGGCCCTCGTGCAGGGCCTGGCCATGCAGCACAGCGGGTTCTTCGACACCGCCTGGCGGGTCGGGCACCCGGCCACGGCGGACGTCCTGGAGGCGATGGGGCGGCTGCACCCCGACAAGAAGGTGGCCAAGGAGGCGCGTAAGGCGGCGTTCAAGGCGAGGTCGCAGCACGGGGGTTGAGCGGGCGAGGTGACCGGGGCGTCCTGGAGCCCTTGGTCCAGCGGACCGGCGGGTGGGTTCCGCGGCCGGCGCCTGCGGGGTGCCCGGCGCTGCCGCGGGCGCGGGGTGGGTGACGCGGCCCGGCACTTGCGGGGTGCCGCCGTGCCCACCCGTGCCGCGCTTGGCGGCACGATTGCCCGCGGTGACGCGTGTCCGCGGGGCGCTGCGTGGCGTTTGCGGGGTGCCGCCGTGCCCATCCGTGCCGCGCTTGGGGGCACGCCTGCCCGCGGTGACGACCTCCCCCGTGCGATTCATGCAAGTGGGCAGGGGGTGGTCGTGTTCAGTTCAGCTGGTGTTCAGACGTGGGCGACAACGTGACGCCGAACCGAGGTCCGCCACCCTCCACGGCACGCTCATCGTCACAGGAGACACCATGTCGCTCACCCGCAGGGACTTCGCCAGCCGATCCGCACTCACCGGTGCCGGAGTCGTGCTGGCGGGCAGTGTCGGCGCCCTCGCCACCGCCCCGCAGGCCCTCGCGTCCACCGACACCGAGAGCGCGGACCAGGCGCACGGCCACGGCCACGACCACGGCGGGATCGGCTACGGACCGCTGGTCCCCGACCCGGACGGCATCCTCGCCCTGCCCGCCGGCTTCCGGTACGAGATCGTCACGTACAGCGGCCGGACCAAGCTGGAGACGGGCGAGTACACCCCCTCCAACCACGACGGCACCGCCACCTTCGAGGGCCCGCGGGGCGCCACCCTCCTCGTCAACAACCACGAACTCGGCGGCCCCCGCACCAAGTGGGACCACCCGGTGCCGCTCACCGAGGGCCTCGTCTACGACCCGGCGGCCGCCGGCGGCTGCACGGTCGTCGAGGTCCGCCGCGGCGGCCACGTCGCCGAGTGGGTCGGCATCGCCGGCACCGCCACCAACTGCGCGGGCGGCAGCACCCCGTGGGGCACCTGGCTGACCTGCGAGGAGACCGAGGACAAGGCCGGCAAGAACGGCATGACCAAGGACCACGGCTACGTCTTCGAGGTCGACCCCGAGGACCGCCGGGCCAACCGCGACCCCAAGCCGGTGAAGGCGCTGGGCCGCTACGCCCACGAGGCCGTCGTCGTCGACCCCAAGCGCGGCCACCTCTACCTCACCGAGGACGCCTCCGGCCCCAACGGCCTGTTCTACCGCTGGACCCCGCCGGAGGGCTTCCGGCACGGCCGGGGCCGGCTGCGCACCCTCGCCGACGACGCCGGCGTCCTGGAGGCGTTCAAGTGCTTCGACTCCGGCGGCAAGTTCGTCGACGACCTCTCCCGCGCCACGAAGACCGGCACCGTCTACGGCGTCGACTGGGTCGCCGTCCCCGACCGTGACGCGAAGACCACGTCCGTGCGCAAGCAGTTCACCGACGGCCAGGTCACCCGCGCCCGCAAGCTGGAGGGCATGTGGTGGGCCGACGGCGGCGCCTACGTCGTCTCCTCCTTCGCCCGTGACGAGAGCCCCCGGCCGCACGACGGCCAGGTCTGGTTCTACGACCCCAAGCGCCGCACCCTCACCCTGAAGGTCCTCCTCGGCGTCAACCCCGACCCCTCCGCCGACGGTGCCTTCGACGGCCCCGACAACATCACCGTCTCGCCCTACGGCGGCCTCGTCATCGCCGAGGACGGCGAAGGCGTCCAGCACCTGTTCGGCGCCACGGACAGCGGCCGTACCTACCCCATCGCCCGCAACGAGCTGAACATCGGGTCCGAAGAGGAGCCCGAGTACAGCGAGTTCACCGGCGTCACCTTCTCGCCCGACGGCCGGACCCTGTACGCCAACATCCAGACGCCCGGCATCATGCTCGCCATCACCGGGCCGTGGAAGCGGCAGAAGCGCGGCAATTAATTCGCTCGCCCGGCCGGTGGCCGCCCTTTTAGAGTGATGAACGTCCAGGTGCGAAGGCAGGACCTACTTCCACTCATAATGGGGCGGTCACGGGTTCGAGTCCCGTCTCCGGCACAACGCGCCGGTGTAGCTCAGGGGTTAGAGCACCTTGTCGGTTCCGCCGACCTGAACTCTGGACACCGAAAACTTCACGCACCTCCCGGTGCGCGGGCCGCGGCTACTTCTTCTCGAAAAAGAACCCGATGCCGCGGCCGACTTGATCTCGGGAGGCGCAGCGAATGGTGGGTGCCCGGTGCGCGGGCAGCGGCTACTTCCTTAGACCGGAATGCTGCGGGTTCGAATCCCGTCACCGACCCAGGGTCGGTGTAGCTCAAACGGAAGAGCGTCCGGACAGTCCCGTCGCCGATTCCGACCTCGGGCACCCTCCCTTCGCCACGCCTCCCTCCGGACGAATTCGGGGGAATTCATCATGGCGCGATTCAACACCAGGTCCGCGAAGGCGCAGCCCGCCTCGCGCGTGACGTCGACGGGCCGCGTCCTCACCACCCACCAGGGCGGCCGGGGCCGCGAGCGAGACCCGCGCTCCGAGCTCTTCCTGCTGGCGGTCGGCAACTTCGTGTCGCAGCAGACGTTCTACGAGTCCGGCGCCGGCCGCGACGACCGGTTCGCCGGCCTGGTGCGCGAACTCGCCCTCACCGACCCGTCCTGGACGGCCGGCCTGCTCGGCTGGCTGCGCGGCGAGGGCAACCTGCGCACCGCCTCGATCGTCGGCGCCGCCGAGTACGTCAAGGCCCGCCTCGACGCCGGCGCCACGGGCGGCCCCACCAACCGCGAGGTCGTCGCCTCCGTGCTCCAGCGGCCCGACGAGCCCGGCGAGCTGCTGGCCTACTGGACGGCGACGTACGGCCGCGCCGTGCCCAAGCCGGTCAAGCGGGGGATCGCCGACGCCGTACGGCGGCTCTACCACGGCAAGTCGCTGCTGAAGTACGACACCGCGTCCAAGGGGTACCGCTTCGGCGACATCCTCAACCTGGTGCACGCGGCGCCGGACCCGGCCAAGCCGTGGCAGGGCGAGCTGTTCCAGTACGCGCTGGACCGCCGGCACAACCCCGACACCGCGGTGCCGCCCGCGTCGAACCGCGTCCTGGTCGCACACCGCGAGCTGATGGCGCTGCCCGTCGAACGGCGGCGGGCGGTCGTCACCGCACCCGACGGTGCCGAGCGGCTCGCGGCGGCGGGCATCACCTGGGAGATGCTGGCCGGCTGGCTCCAGGGCCCGATGGACAAGGCGGCGTGGGAAGCCGTGATCCCGTCCATGGGTGCCATGGCGCTCGTCCGCAACCTGCGCAACTTCGACGAGGCCGGTGTGTCCGACGAGGTCGCCGCACGGGTCGCGGCGCGGATCAGCGACCCGGAGCAGGTGGCGCGCTCGCGGCAGTTCCCCTTCCGCTACCTCGCCGCGTACCGGCACGCGCCGTCGCTGCGCTGGTCCTACCCGCTGGAGCAGGCGCTCGGCCACTCGCTGGCCAACGTGCCCGCGCTGCCCGGCCGGACACTGGTCCTCGTGGACCGCTCGGGCTCCATGTTCTACTCCCGGATGTCCGACCGCTCGGAGCTCAACCGGGCCGACGCGGCCGCGGTCTTCGGCACGGCGCTCGCGCTGCGGGCGGCGGACGCGGACCTCGTCGAGTTCGGGACGACCAGCAACCGCGTGCCCTTCCGCAGGGGCGGGTCGGTGCTGAAGATCCTGGGCCGCTTCGGCGACCTGGGCGGCACCGATACGACCGAGGCCGTCCGGCGGCACTACAAGAAGCACGACCGGGTGCTGATCGTCACCGACGAGCAGTACGCGTACAGCCGGCACGGCGACCCGACCGAGCAGGTCCCGGCGGACGTGCCGGTCTACACCTGGAACCTCGCGGGATACCGGGCGGGCCACGGCCCGTCGGGCCGGGCGAACCGGCACACCTTCGGAGGTCTCTCGGACGCGGCCTTCCGGATGGTCCCGCTGCTGGAGGCGGCCCGGGACGCCGACTGGCCCTGGGCGGCGGCCTGACGCCACCGGTCCCCGCGGCCCGCACCCACGCACGACGGGTGCGGGCCGCGGGCCGCTCACCGGGCCGCTCAGCCGGCCGTGCGGACCCCGCGCGGTAGGCTGCCGGGGAGGTTCCCCGGCGGGCAGGGAGTAGTGGGATGGCGCAGGTCAGGCCCATGCGGGCGGATGCCCGGCGCAATCGTGAGCGGTTGCTCGCGGTGGCGGCGCAGGCCTTCGCGGAGCGCGGTGAGGGCGCCTCGCTGGACGACATCGCCAAGCGCGCCGGGGTCGGTGTCGGCACCCTGTACCGGCACTTTCCGACGCGTCGGGCGCTGCTGGAGGCCGCCTACCTGGAGCGGATCGAGGCGATCGCCGCCCGTGCCGACGTGATCGCGGCCGGACGGCCGGCGGGCGAGGCGCTCGTGGCGTGGCTCGGTGAACTCGCCGTCGGGATGCTTCAGGTGAGCGGGCTGAAGGCGCTGCTGGGCACGGCCGTCACCGGTGGCGGGGCCGCGGTGGGCGCAGCGTGCGGTGACTGCGTGCGCGGGGCGGCGACGCGGCTGGTCCGGGCGGCGCAGGACGAGGGCGCGCTGCGACGCGACGTCGAGCCCGTCGAGGTGCTGCGGCTGGTGCACGGCGTGGTGACGGCGTCCGAGATGGCCGGGGCGGAGGACGGGACGTCCGTACGGCGGTATCTGTCGCTGGTGGTGGACGGTCTGCGGGCGTAGGGCCGCGCCGGGGGTCCGGGGGGGCGGCCCTGTGCCCGGCCCCCTACAGCGCCTGGCCCGCCGGCTTCACCATGCCCCGGACCGTGCGGGACTTGACGAAGTTGCCCATGGCGGTCATCTCCCACTCGCCGGAGAACTGGCGGATCAGCTTCGCCATCATCACGCCGGTCTGCGGCTCGGCGCTGGTGAGGTCGAAGCGGACCAGTTCCTCGCCGGTCGTGCCGTCCAGGAGGCGGCAGTAGGCCTTGGCGACCTCCGTGAACTTCTGGCCGGAGAAGGAGTTGACCGTGAAGACCAGGCCGGAGACGTCCATGGGGAGCCGGCCGAGGTCGACGGTGATCACCTCGTCGTCCCCGCCGCCTTCGCCGGTGAGGTTGTCGCCGGAGTGGCGGATCGCGCCGTTCACGATCTGGAGCTTGCCGAAGTAGCAGCTGTCGATGTGGTTGCGCTGCGGGCCGTAGGCGATGACCGAGGCGTCCAGGTCGATGTCCTTGCCGCGGTAGGCGGGCTCCCAGCCGAGGCCCATCTTGACCTGGGACAGCAGCGGCCGGCCGCCCTTCATCAGGGAGACCGTCTGGTTCTTCTGGAGGCTGACCCGGCCCTTGTCGAGGTTGATCTTCCCGGTGCCCGGAGCGGGCGCGGGCGGCGTGGCCGGCGGCGCCGGGGGAGCGGCGGGCATCGTGGGCGCGGCGGCGGGCGGGGCCGGCGGCGGGGTGACCGCCTGCGGCGGGGCCGGCTGGGCGGGGGCCGCCGGCTCCTCCACCGTGACGCCGAAGTCGGTGGCGATGCCCGCGAGGCCGTTGGCGTAGCCCTGGCCGACCGCGCGGGCCTTCCAGGCGCCGTTGCGCAGATAGACCTCCACGATCACGAGTGCCGTCTCGCTGCCGAGCTGCGGGGGCGTGAAGGTGGCGAGAACGGAGTTGTCGTCCGCGTTGCGGATGGTGGCGGTCGGCTCGATGCCCTGGAAGGTCTGGCCGGCGGCGTCCGGGCTGGCGGTGACGACGATCTTCTCGATGCCCGGCGGGACGGCGGCGGTGTCGACCGTGATCGCGTCCGGGGCGGTGCCGCCGCCGGAGCGGTACGTCACGCCCTGGCCGGTGGGCTGGTTGTAGAAGATGAAGTCGTCGTCTGAGCGCACCTTGCCGTCGGCGGTGAGCAGCAGGCCCGATACGTCCAGCCGCACGGGGGCGGTGACGTCCACCGTCACGCGGGCGGCGGAGAGGGGGATGTTCGAGCCGGGGGTCATAGCTGTCATGCCGGGTGAACGAGCGAGGCCGTTTTACCGTTCCCTTACCCGGGGGCCATTCGGGGCGCGGGGGAGGTGGGGCGGGGCGCCGGTGGGTTTCGCCCCCGCCGCCCCTTCCCGTTCCCGTCCCTGAGGGCTGCCGCCCCCGGACCTCCGCTTCGGCCCGGACGGCCTCGTCCTCAAACGCCGGACGGGCTGGCGGCGACCGGGCTCACGGCACCACCACGATCTTGCGGCCCACGCCTGCCGCGAACTGCTCCAGTGCCTGCGGGTAGCGGTCCAGTGGGATGCGGTCGCTGATGAAGACGTCCGGGTCCAGGACGCCGTTCGCGAACAGTTCCGCCGCGCGCTCGTAGCTGTGCAGGACCGCCATCGAGCCGGTGATGGTGATCTCCTGGTTGTAGATGCGGTACGGGTCGATCTGTACCCGCGTCGCGTAGTCGGCCACGCCGAACTGGAGGAACGTGCCCGCCTTGGCGACCCGGTCCAGGCCGTCCTGGATCGCCGCCGCGTTGCCCGTCGCGTCGATGACCAGGTCCCAGCCCTGGGGGCGGTCCAGCTCGTCCGGGGTCGCGGCCGACGCCGAGACGCCGAGGCCGCGGGCCGTCTCCAGGCGGGCCGGGTTGAGGTCCACCACGTCCACGCTCGCCGCGCCGGTCCGCTTGGCCAGCTCCAGCATCATCAGGCCCATCGTGCCCGAGCCGTAGATCAGGACGTGGGCGCCGAGGCGGGACCGCAGGACGTCGTAGCCGCGGACCGCGCAGGACAGGGGCTCGATCAGGGCCGCGTCCTCGGTGCGGACGTGCTCGGGGAGCTTCACGCAGTTCGCCACCGGTGCCACCGCGTACTGCGCCGCGCCGCCCGCCGTCGTGACGCCGATGGCCGCCCAGCGTTCGCAGAGGTTGTTGTGGCCGGTGCGGCAGTAGCGGCACTCGTAGCAGTAGAGGGAGGGGTCGACGGCGACCCGGTCGCCGACCGACACCTCGGTGACCTGGGTGCCGACGCCGACCACCGCGCCGGCGAACTCGTGGCCCGGCACGATCGGCAGCTTGGGCGCGAACTCGCCCTGGAGGATGTGCAGGTCGGTGCCGCACAGGCCGCAGGCCGCGACCTCGACGACGACCTCGCGCGGGCCCGGCGTCGGGTCCGGGACCTCGCTGACGACGGCACGGCCCACGGACTCGATGACGGCGGCCTTCATTTCACGGCTCCCAACGACAGGCCCTGGACCAGTTTGTCCTGGGCGGCGAACCCCGCGGCGAGCACCGGCAGGGAGATGACGAGCGACGCGGCGCACACCTTCGCCAGGAACAGGCCCTGGCTGGTGATGAAGCCGGTCAGGAAGACGGGGGCGGTCTCGGCGACCACGCCCGTCAGCACCCGGGCGAAGAGCAGTTCGTTCCAGCTGAAGATGAAGCAGATGAGGGAGGTCGCGGCGATGCCGGGGAGGGCGATCGGGGCGACCACCCGGGCCAGGACCGTCGGCAGCCTCGCGCCGTCCACCCGGGCAGCCTCGATGATCGCCACCGGGACCTCGGCGAGGAAGGACTGCATCATCCAGACCGCGATCGGCAGGTTCATGGAGGTGTAGAGGACGACCAGCAGCCAGATGTTGTCCAGCAGGTCCGTGTTCTTGGCGAACAGGTAGATCGGCAGCAGGCCCGCCACCACCGGCAGCATCTTGGTGGACAGGAAGAAGAACAGGACGTCCGTCCACTTCTTCACCGGGCGGATGGAGAGCGCGTACGCGGCCGGCAGGGCCAGCACCAGGACGAACAGGGTCGAGGCGACCGAGGCCACCGCCGAGTTGATCAGCGCCGGCCAGGGACTCGCGCCGCCGCCCGCGCCGAAGAACTCGCGGTAGCCGTCCAGGGTCAGCGAGGCGGCGAAGGACGGCGGGTTGGCGGCCGCGTCCTCCTCCGAGTGGAAGGAGGTCAGGGCCATCCATGCGATGGGCAGGAAGAAGACGATCCCGGCCAGCCAGGCGACCAGGCCCAGGCCGGCGCCGCCCCTGCGGCGGGCTCGGGCGGGCTCGGTGCGTACGGCGGCGGGGCGTACGGCGGTGGCGCTCATGCGCGGGACACCTCCTCGCGGAACAGGGACGACACCACGCGCAGCGCGAAGGTGGCGATGATGATCGAGCCGATGACGACCAGGACGCCCGCGGCCGAGGCGAGCCCGTTCTCGTGGGCCTGGTAGAAGCTCTGGTAGACGGTGTAGGGCAGGTTGGCCGTGCCCAGGCCGCCGGATGTGAGGGTGAAGACCGCGTCGAAGTTCTGGACGATGTAGATCGAGCCGAGCAGGGCGCCCAGTTCGAGGTAGCGGCGCAGGTGGGGGAGGGTGAGGTGGACGAAGATCTGCCAGTCGCTCGCCCCGTCCACCCGGGCGGCCTCGATCTGCTGCTGGTCCCGGCTCTGCAGCCCGGCCAGCAGGATCAGCATCATGAACGGCGTCCACTGCCACACCAGTGAGGCCTCGACGGCGAGCAGCGGGGTGTTCGAGATCCAGTCCGGCTGCGGGCCGCCGACATAGTGCAACAGGCCGTTGAGCAGGCCGTACTCGGGGTTGTACAGGACGTGCTTCCACAGCAGTGCCGCCGCCACCGGGACGACCAGGAACGGTGCGATCAGCAGGGTGCGGACCACGCCCCGGCCCTTGAAGCGGCGGTCGAGGAGCAGGGCGAGGGCCAGTCCGAGGACCAGGCTGGCGAGGACCACCGCCACGGTGAGCAGGATCGTCGTCCACACCGACGTGCGCAGGTCGGGGTCGGTGAGGACGTCGCCGTAGTTGGCGAGGCCGGTGAAGTGGCGGGCGTCCGGGTAGAGGGCGTTCCAGTCGAAGAGGGAGATCACCAGGGTGGCCACGAAGGGCAGCTGGGTGACCGCGATCATGAAGATCAGGGCGGGGAGCAGCGGGGCCCGGGTGGCCCAGGCCCTCAGCCGGGAGGACGGCGGGCGGACGGTGGTGCGGACGTGGTCGGGTGCGGCCGCGGGGGCCGAGGTCGTGGCGGTCATCGTCCCTCGTACTCCTCGGAGATCTTCTCGGCGAGCTGCTGGGACTTCTTCAGGGCCTCCTCGACGGACTGGCGTCCGGCGACGGCCGCGCTGATCTCCTGGGAGACCTTGGTGCCGAGGTCGGTGAACTCGGGGATGCCGACGAACTGGATGCCGGGCGCGGGGCGCGGCTGCACGCCGGGGTCGCCCGGTTTCGCCCCCTCGATGGCCTCGCGGGTCATCTCCTGGAAGGCGGCGGCCTCGGCGCGGTAGGCCGGGTTCTCGTACGTCGAGGCCCGCTTGCCGGCCGGGACGTCGGACCAGCCGATCTTGTCGCCGACGAGCTGCTCGTACTCCTTGCCCGAGGCCCAGGAGACGAACTTCCAGGCCTTGTCGGGGTTGCGGGACGCCTTCTGGATGCCCCAGGCCCAGGTGTAGAGCCAGCCGGAGGAGTCGGTCTTCTCGACGGGGGCCGGCGCGTAGCCGATCTTTCCCTTGACCGGGGACTTGGCCGATTCCAGGGAGCCTGCCGCCGACGTGGCGTCGTACCACATGGCGACCTTGCCCTGGGTCAGGTTGTTCAGGCACTCGGCGAAGCCGGACTGGGCGGCGCCGGACTCGCCGTGCTCGCGGACCAGGCCGACATAGAACTTGGTCGCCTTCTCCCACTCGGGCGAGTCGAGCCGGGCCTGCCAGTCCTTGTCGAACCAGGTGCCGCCGAAGGTGTTGACGACCGTCGTCAGCGGGGCCATCAGTTCGCCCCAGCCGGGCAGTCCGCGCAGGCAGATGCCCTTCATGCCGGGCTCGGCCCCGTCCAGTTCGGCGGCGAGGTCCGCCACCTGGGTCCAGGTGGGGTGGGCGGGCATCGTCAGGCCCTTGGCGGCGAACAGGTCCTTGCGGTACATGAGGAACGACGACTCGCCGTAGAAGGGCTGCCCGTAGAGCTTGCCGTCGTCGCCGGTGAGGGACTCGCGCATCGGCCCCAGGATGTCCTTCTCGTCGTACGCCGGGTCCTTCGCGACGTAGGGGTCCATCTCGTGGAGCCACTCGTTGCGGGCGTAGATCGGTATCTCGTAGTTGGAGAGGGTGGCGACGTCGTACTGGCCGGCCTGGTTGGCGAAGTCCTGGCTGATCTTGTCGCGGACGTCGTTCTCCGGCAGGACGGTGAAGTTCACCTTGATGCCGGTCTCCTTCGTGAAGTGGTCGGCGGTGAGCTTCTGCAGCACGGTCATCTGAGGGTTGTTGACCATCAGGACGTTGATGGCGTCGCCGCCCGACCCGGCCCCGCCCGCCCCGACCCAGCAGCCGGAGAGCAGCGGGGCGAGCAGCGTCCCTGCGGCGGCCGTGGCGAGCAGGGCTCGCGGCCTCCGTCGGCTCTGGGTTCGCATGGATCGCTCCTGAACATATGGGGAGGTACGGGGCAGTGCGGGGCATGGGGGTGCCCTGCGGGGACGTGCGGGTGGTTCTCAGACGCGGATGACCTGCGGTCCGAGCAGCGAGTAGCGGTGGGCCTCGGCCGCGGGCAGGAGGGTGCTGGTGACGATGGCTTCCAGCGCGCCGATCTCCGCGAAGCGGCAGAAGCTGACCGCGCCGAACTTGGTGTGCGTGCCGGCGAACACGGTGCGGCGGGCGGCGCGGACGGCCTGCGCCTTGACCTCGCTGACGGCGGGGTCGGGGGTGGTCAGGCCGTGCTCGCGGGAGATGCCGTTGGCGCCGATGTAGGCCAGGTCGACGACGAACCCGGCGAGCATCTTCGTCGTCCAGTGGTCGACGGTGGCGAGCGTGCCGGGGCGGACCCGGCCGCCCAGCAGCAGCACGGAGGTGTCGCCGGCCTCGGCGAGGGCGCCCGCCACCGGCAGGGACGCGGTGACCACGGTCAGCGGGCGGTCCCGGGGGAGGGCCTCGGCGATGAGCTGGGGGGTGAAGCCCTCGTCGACGAAGACCGTCTCGGCGTCGCCGAGCAGCTCGGCGGCGGCGGAGGCGATCCGGCGCTTCTCGGGGACGTGGCTGGTGGCGCGGAAGGCGAGCGTGGTCTCGAAGCCGGCGCTCTCCACGGGGTAGGCGCCGCCGTGGGTGCGGCGGACCAGGCCGTGGTCCTCCAGGGCGCGCAGGTCACGCCGTACGGTCTCCTTGGCGACGCCCAGTTCGGCCGCGAGCGCGGTGACGTCGACCGAGCCGGTGGCGCGGGCGACCCGCACGATCTCGCGCTGCCGTTCCTCCGCCGTCCTCGTGCTCATGCCGAACACCCGCCTCACCGCCTCGTCGCCGCGTCCTTGCCCGTTCGGGCCCTGTGCGGCCCTTGGGTGAAGTTCTACAGCGGCTCCGCGGCACTGACCAGGCTTGTTGCGGGCCCGATGCTGCCCGGTTGTGCCCGCTTCGGCCGCCGGGTGCCCGTCCCGGACCTGGGAGGCAGCGGTGTACGGGGTGGGAACGGGCAGCGCGGACGCCCGCATACGGGGGCGGGCGGGCCCGTTCGGTGCCCGCCCGCCCGTCGTGGGGTCGTCTTCCGGTCAGTACGGCCAGATCGGGGGGTCGGTCACGAAGTGGCCGCCGAGGTGCGCGTGCGCCGGGTTGTCCGGGTCGAGGTCGCCCTGTTCGGCGATGAGCTTCTCGGCGTACGGCTCGGAGTCGTCCTGCGGTTCGTAGCCGAGTGCCCGCGCGGAGGTGAGGTCCCACCAGAGCCGGGTGTTGGCGGAGGAGCCGTGGACGACGGTGTGGCCGACGTGCTCCGCGGTGAGGGCCGCGTGCAGGAGCCGGGCGCCGTCGGCGGGGCTCATCCACACCGAGAGCATGCGCACGCTGGTCGGCTCGGGGAAGCAGGAGCCGATGCGGACCGAGACGGTCTCCAGGCCGTGCTTGTCCCAGTAGAGCTGGGCGAGGTCCTCGCCGAAGCACTTGGACAGGCCGTAGAAGGTGTCCGGGCGGCGCGGGGTGTCGACCGGGATGAGGGGGTCGTCGCCCTGCGGGCGCGGGGTGTAGCCGACGGCGTGGTTGGAGGAGGCGAAGACGACGCGTCCGACGCCCTCCTCGCGGGCGGCCTCGTACAAGTTGTACGTGCCCTCGATGTTCGCCTTGAGGATCTTCTCGAAGGAGGCTTCCAGGGAGATGCCGGCGAGGTGGATGATCGCGTCGACGCCCCGGACCGCCTCGCGCACGGCGTCCTTGTCGGCGAGGTCGGCGACGATCGCGTCCGGCTCGCCCTCGACGGGGCGCAGGTCGAGCAGGCGCAGCTCGTAGCCGTAGCCGGGGAGCAGGTCCCGCATCAGGGTGCCGAGGCCGCCGGCGGCGCCGGTGAGCAGAACGGTGCGGGGAGCGGGCATCCTCGGGGTCTCCTGGGGTCTCCTCGAAGCGGCCGCCATACGCATGCACGTACGGCGTTCATATGCGTGGACACGCTAAGGAGGGGAGGCGCGGCCCGTCAAGTATCCGGGCGGAGCGGTGCGGAAGCGAAGAGTCCGCTGGTGTGTCGGGAGTTGGCGCGCTTGACCGGCCTCCGGGCGGCGGCTTAGCGTGGAGGCGTTCAGAAATATAGACGCAGATCATACATATGGAATGGGGACCGCCCGTGACCTCAGCCCCTCTCGCCGCCCGGCTCACTGTCCCCAGCGGGCCGCTGTTCTTCCCCGTCACGGCGTACGGCCCCGGCGGCGAGGTCGACCTCGACGTCTACCGCGCGCACGTGCGCCGCGGCATCGAGGCCGGGGCCGCCGCCGTGTTCGCCTGCTGCGGCACCGGGGAGTTCCACGCGCTCACGCCCGAGGAGTTCCAGGTCTGCGTGCGGGCGGCCGTGGAGGAGACGGCCGGGCGGGTGCCCGTCGTCGCCGGCGCGGGCTACGGCACCGCGCTCGCCGTGCGCTACGCCCGGCTCGCCGAGGAGGCGGGGGCCGACGGACTGCTCGCCATGCCGCCGTACCTGGTCGTCGCCGGGCAGGAGGGGCTGCTGCGGCACTACCGGGAGGTGGCGGCCGCGACCTCCCTCCCCGTGATCGTCTACCAGCGGGACAACGCCGTGTTCACCCCGGAGAGCGTCGCCGAACTGGCCCGCACGGACGGTGTCATCGGTCTCAAGGACGGGCTCGGCGACCTCGACCTGATGCAGCGCATCGTCAGCGCCGTACGCACCGAGGTCCCCGGCGGCGACTTCCTCTACTTCAACGGGCTGCCGACCGCCGAGCAGACCCAGCTCGCCTACCGCGCCCTCGGCATCACCCTCTACTCGTCCGCCGTGTTCTGCTTCGCCCCCGAGATCGCCCTCGCCTTCCACCGGGCGCTCCACGCGGGCGACGACGCCACCGCGCACCGCCTGCTGGACGGCTTCTACCGGCCGTTCGTCGAACTGCGCGCCCAGGGCCGCGGATACGCCGTAGCCCTGGTCAAGGCGGGCGTACGGCTGCGCGGGCTGGACGTGGGGGAGGTGCGGGCGCCGCTGCACGAGCCGAGCGAGGACCATGTGAAGCAGCTCGCCCAGCTGATCGAGCGGGGACACGCGCTGCTCGACGGCGAGGGCGCGGACGGCGACGAGGGGGACGGCAAGTGAGGACGTCGGCGTTCGTCTACCCGTGGGACGTCAACGGCGACCCCGGGGCGGCCGGGTTCGTCGCGGGCCTCGGCGTGGAGCAGGTGACGCTCGCCGCCGCCTACCACTCCACCCGCGCCCTCACCCCCCGCCACCCGCGCCACCGCGTCGTCACCGCCGAGTACGCCGCCGTCCTCTACCCGCCGGACGCCGCCCGCTGGGAGGGCCGCGAGCCCCGCCCGTACGAGGCCGGCGACTGGGCGCCCGGCGACGCCTGGGGCGAGGCCGCCGCCGCGCTCGCGGACGCGGGACTCGAGGTGCACACCTGGGTCGTCCTCGCCCACAACTCCCGCCTCGGCGCCGAACAGCCGCACACCTCCGTCGTCAACGCCTACGGCGACCGCTACCCCTGGGCGCCCTGCATCGCGCAGCCCGCCACGCGCGCGTACCTCACCGATCTGGCCGCCGAGGCGGCGGTGCGGCCCGGCGCACGCGGCACCGAACTGGAGTCCCTCGGCTGGTACGGGCTGGCGCACCTGCACGCCCACGACAAGACCGGCGGGGTCGGCCTCGGCGACGCCGGGCAGTACCTGATGTCGCTCTGCTTCTGCCCGGACTGCCGGGCGGGATACGGCACGCGGGGACTGGACCCCGACGGACTGGCCGCCGCCGTACGGGCCGCGCTGGAGCCGGTGTGGCGGGGGGCCGCGCCCTCGGACGGGGGCTGGGCGGGCGTGGAGAAGCTGCTCGGCGAGACACCGGCGAACGCCACGCGCGCCTGGCGGGACGACACCGCGCGCACCCTCCAGGAGGCGGCGGTCGCGGCCGTCCGGGCCGCCGCACCCGACGGCTTCCAGGTGATGCTGCACGCCGACCCGGTGTCGTACCACTGCGGCGCCAACGCCGGCGTCGACCCCGCGCACATCCTGTCCGTCGCGGACGGCGTGACCGTGCCGTGCACGGGCGGCGCGGGCCTGCTGACCCCGTTCGCCGAGGTGGGCCGTACCGGGGCCGTCCTGGCCGCCAACCTCACCGTGGTCTCCGGCATGGGCGGCAGCCCGGACACCCTCGCCGAGGACGCGGCACGCGCGCGTGAGCTGGGCGCGACGGAACTGCGGCTGTACCACGCCGGTCTGGCGTCGGACGGGGACCTGGAGGCGGTGCGCTCGGCGCTCGCGGGGAGGTGAGGGGCCGGGTGCGTCCAGAGGCGGGGTGCGGCGGGGCAGGGCGCGCCGTACCGGGGTGGACGGTGACCGATGAGTTCCGCGGCCGTGGCCGGTCTACCTTCCGAGAGAGCCGGCCACGCGTCACCGAGGAGCAGCTGATGACCCAGGACACCCCCACACTCGACCTCGGACCGCAGACGCGGATCGTGGCGCGCCTCGCGGAGGGCGTGAGCGACGCGTGCCTCGGCGACCCGACGCCGTGCCCCGACCTGGCCGTCCGCAACATGCTCGGCCATCTGACCGGCCTGGCCGCCGCCTTCCGCGACGCCGCGCGCAAGGACCTGGGCGCCACCACCGACACCAGCCCCGGCGCGAGCGTGCCGGACATCGGTCCCGGCTGGCGCGAGGAGCTGCCCAAGGTGCTCGACGAGCTCGCCGACGCCTGGCGGGCCCCGGAGGCCTGGACCGGCATGACCCGGGCCGGCGGCGTCGATCTGCCCGGCGCGGTCGCCGCTGCCGTGGCGGTCGACGAGCTGGTGATCCACGCCTGGGACCTGGCCCGCGCCACCGGCCAGGAGTACGCGCCCGACCCGGCCGCGCTCCAGGTCTCGCACGGCTTCCTCACCGCCGCCGCGGAGGAGTCCGACGGAGGCGGCCTTTTCGGTCCCCCCGTCCCCGTCCCGGCCGACGCCCCACTGCTGGACCGCACGGTGGGCCTCAGCGGCCGCGACCCGAACTGGACCCGCCCGTCGCGCCCCGCGCGATAGGGGAGCGGAGCGTCAGGCCGTAGAGGGCGGGCCTCGCACCATCGGGTGGGCGCACCCAGGCCTGTGGCGCGGGGCGACGCGGGGCAGTACCGGGCCGCCGTCCCGGAGCCCGCACCGCGGGGGCCGACGCTCCGGTCACCGCCGTGCGGCTGCGTCGGCCCCGCCATGGCCCCGCCGCCCGCCGTCGGGGCCCTGACGGAGGCACACGCCGTACCGCCGGGGGCCGACGCCCGCCGCCCTCGAGGGCCCGAAGGGGCCGAGCCCGGCCGGTCGTCGCCCCGGCGTCCCGCCGCGCTCCCGCGGGCCCGCCCCGCGGGAGCGCGGCCCCACGCCAGCCCGGCCCACACGGCTGGGCCCCGTCGGCGCCTACGCTCGCCGTATGGCGTTCTCCCTCACCGTCCTCGGCACCGCCTCCCCGCACCCGGCACCCGGGCGGCCCTGCTCCGGGTATCTGCTGCGCGGCGGCGGTGCCGAGGTGTGGGTGGACGCCGGGACCGGGACGTTCGCCGAGTTGCAGCGGCACACCGATCCGGCGCGGCTGAGCGCGATCTGGATCTCCCACCTCCACGCGGACCACACCGCCGACCTGCTGTCCGCGCTGTACGCCTTCGCCCACGGGGGCATGACCCCGCCCGCACCCGTCCCCGTGTACGCCCCGCAGGGCTGCGCCGAGCGCCTGGCCGGGTTCTTCGGGCGCCCGGACACCGCGTTCCTCGACGCGTTCCTCGACTTCGGGCCGCTGCACGACGGCCACACCGCCCGCCACGGCGGCCTGCGCCTCACCGCCCGCGCCGTCCGGCACGACGGTGAGGCGTACGGGCTGCGGGCCGAGTGCGCCGGCCGGGTCCTCGCCTACTCGGGGGACAGCGGACCGTGCGCCGCGCTCACCGGCCTCGCCCGCGACGCCGACCTCTTCCTGTGCGAGGCGGACATCGACACGCATCGCGAAGGCGAACAGGTGCACCTGACGCCCGAGGACGCGGGCGACACCGCCCGCGAGGCCGGCGCCCGGCGCCTGCTCGTCACGCACGTCGGGCCCACGCTCACCCCCGTGACGGCGACCGCACGGGCAGCCGCGGCGTTCGGCGGCCGGACCGACACCGCGCGCGAGGGCCACAGCACCGCCGTCTGAGCGCCACCCGAACTTTCTTTGTCAGAAGCATTGACGCGGCCCTGCGCCCCTCCTACCTTCAACGCGTCGTACTCCGTACGTCATATATGAGACGCGATATGTGAGATCCGAGAGGCGCGCATGACCTCTGTGCCCACGCCGATCCCCTCCCGCACGCAGTACGTGCTGGAGGAGATCAAACGCCGCATCCTCACCGGACGCCTGACGCCCGGTCAGGCCCTGGTCGAGACCGACCTCGCCGCGCAGTTCGGGGTGTCCAAGACACCGGTGCGCGAGGCGCTCAAGACCCTGGCCGGCACCGGACTGGTCGTGATGAGCCAGTACAAGGGCGTCACCGTGCGGATGGTGGACGCGGACATGGCGCGCGAGGTCTACGACGTGCGGCTGCTCCTGGAGCCGGAGGCGCTCAAGCGCGCGGTGCGCCGCGGCGCCTCCCTGGACGCCGCCCGTGACGCGCTGTCCCGGGCCGACCAGGCCACGGACACGGCCGAACGGTCGCTCGCCAACCGCGAGTTCCACCGCGCCCTGTACGTACCGTGCGGCAACCCGCTGCTCGGCCGGATGCTCGACGAGGTGCGCGACCAGGCGGCCCTCGTCTCGGCCGTCGCCTGGGCCGCCGATCCCTCCTGGGAACGGGAGGCCGGCGAGCACCAGGAAATCCTGCGCCTCGCTCTCGCGGGCGACGCGGACGGCGCGGCGAGCGCCCTCCACGCCCATATCGCGTCGTTCGTCGAGCGGGCCTTCCCGCACGCGGGAACCGAGGCCCAGGAAGAGGTCGGTCAGGCATGACAACGACGTTCGAGACCCAGCGGGCGGCCCTGGCCGACGTGGTGGCGATCCCGGTGACCCCGTTCGCCGAGGACGGCTCCGTCGACCCGGCCGGCTACCGGGCCCTGCTGCGTCGTCTCCTCGACGCCGGCATCACGACCCTCACCCCCAACGGCAACACCGGCGAGTTCTACGCCCTCTCCCCGGCCGAGCGCCGCCTCGTCACCGAGCTGACGGTCGAGGAGGCCGGCGGCCGGGCGGCCATCCTGGTCGGCGTCGGCCACGACGTGCCGACCGCGGTGGCCTCCGCCCAGCACGCCCGCGAGCTGGGCGCCCAGATGGTGATGGTCCACCAGCCCGTCCACCCCTACGTCTCCCAGGGCGGCTGGGTCGACTACCACCGCGCGATCGCCGAGGCCGTACCCGAACTGGGCGTCGTGCCCTACCTGCGCAACCCCCAGCTCCCCGGGGCCCGCCTCGCCGAACTCGCCGACCACTGCCCCAACGTCCTCGGCGTGAAGTACGCCGTCCCGGACGCGGCCCGGTTCGCCGCCTTCGCCCGCGACGCCGGCCTCGAACGCTTCGTGTGGGTGGCGGGGCTCGCCGAGCCGTACGCACCCTCCTACTTCTCCGCGGGCGCCACCGGATTCACCTCCGGCCTGGTGAACGTCGCCCCGGCCGTCTCGCTGAACATGATCGAAGCGCTTCGATCCGGTGACTACCCGGCCGCCATGAAGGTCTGGGAGCAGATCCGCCGCTTCGAGGAACTGCGCGCCGCCAACGGCTCCGCCAACAACGTCACCGTCGTCAAGGAGGCCCTCGCCTCCCTCGGGCTGTGCCGCCGCGAGGTCCGCCCGCCCAGCAAGCCGTTGCCCGACAGCGAGCGCGCCGAGGTGGCCGCGATCGCCGCGGGGTGGGCGATATGACGCCCGGGAAGTCCCCCGAACAGCTCCGCAGCCACCAGTGGTACGGCACCGACGGCCTGCGCTCCTTCAGCCACCGCGCCCGCACCCGCCAGCTCGGCTACCTGCCCGAGGAGCACCTCGGCAAGCCGGTCATCGCGATCCTCAACACCTGGTCCGACATCAACCCCTGCCACGTCCACCTCCGCGACCGCGCCCAGGCCGTGAAGCGGGGCGTGTGGCAGGCGGGCGGCTTCCCGCTGGAGTTCCCGGTCTCCACGCTCAGCGAGACCTTCCAGAAGCCGACCCCGATGCTCTACCGCAACCTGCTCGCGATGGAGACCGAGGAGCTGCTGCGCTCCTACCCGGTCGACGGCGCCGTGCTGATGGGCGGCTGCGACAAGTCCACGCCCGCCCTGCTCATGGGCGCCGCCAGCGCCGACCTGCCCGCGGTGTTCGTGCCCGCCGGGCCCATGCTCCCCGGGCACTGGCGCGGCGAGACCCTCGGTTCCGGCACCGACATGTGGAAGTACTGGGACGACAAGCGGGCCGGCCTCATCGGTGACTGCGAGATGCAGGAGCTGGAGAGCGGCCTGGCCCGCTCGCCCGGCCACTGCATGACGATGGGCACCGCCTCCACGCTGACCGCCGCCGCCGAGGCCCTCGGCGTCACGGTCCCGGGCGCCTCCAGCATCCCGGCCGTCGACTCCGGCCACGACCGGATGGCCGCCGCGGCCGGGCTGCGCATCGTCGAGCTGGTCCACAAGGACCGCAAGCTGAGCGACATCCTCACCGCGGACGCCTTCGAGGACGCCGTCACCACCGTGCTCGGCCTCGGCGGCTCCACCAACGCGGTGATCCACCTGATCGCCATGGCGGGCCGCGCGGGTGTCACCCTCACCCTGGACGACTTCGACCGCATCGCCCGCACCGTCCCCGTGCTGGCCAACGTCCGTCCCGGCGGACAGACGTACCTGATGGAGGACTTCCACTTCGCCGGGGGCCTGCCCGGCTTCCTCTCCCGCATCCCCGACCTGCTCCACCTGGACCGTCCCACCGTCTCGCACGACACGATGCGCGAGCAGCTCGACGGTGCCCTCGTCCACGACGACGACGTCATCCGGCCCCGGCACAACCCGGTCGCGGCCGAGGGCGGGGTCGCCGTCCTGCGCGGCAACCTCTGCCCGGACGGCGCCGTCATCAAGCACATCGCCGCCGAACCGCACCTGCTCAAGCACACCGGTCCCGCCGTCGTCTTCGACGACTACAGGACCATGCAGCGCACCATCAACGACCCGGAGCTGAACATCACCGCCGACAGCGTGCTGGTGCTCCGCAACGCCGGCCCCAAGGGCGGGCCGGGCATGCCCGAGTACGGCATGCTGCCCATCCCCGACCACCTGCTCAAGCAGGGTGTGCGGGACATGGTGCGGATCTCCGACGCCCGGATGAGCGGCACGAGCTACGGCGCGTGCGTGCTGCACGTGGCACCCGAGTCGTACGTCGGCGGACCGCTCGCGCTGGTGCGCACCGGCGACTCGATCACCCTCGACGTCGAGGCGCGCTCCCTGCAACTCCATGTGGACGACGAGGAGCTGGAGCGCCGCAGGGCCGCGTGGACGCCGCCGCCCGCCCGCTACGAACGCGGCTACGGCGCGCTCTACAACGAACAGATCACCCAGGCCGACACCGGCTGCGACTTCGAGTTCCTGGCCCGCCCGGGCACGGTGCGGGACCCGTACGCCGGCTGACCCCGCGGCAGCGGGACACCGCACACCCATGCACCCGGAGAAAGCGCTTCCCGCGCCGCCGCGCCGCAGGCGCACCGCACACGCACCACCCACGCACGACGTACCAGAACGGAGAACTGTCATGGCCCAAGCCGCAGCCGTGGCGAAACCGCCCGCGCCACCCCGGCGGCGCCGCCGTGCCTCCGCCACGCCGCGCAGGCTCCCGTACCTGCTGATCGGTCCGGCCGCCCTGCTGATGCTGGGCTTCATCGCCTACCCGGTCATCAGCGTCTTCTACTACAGCCTGCAGGAGTACAACCCGACCAAGCCGTGGCGGAACGGCTTCGCGGGCTTCGACAACTTCGTCAAGATCTTCACCGACGACCCGCAGTTCTGGGACACCCTCGTCTTCAGCGCCAAGTGGGTCTTCGTCGAGGTCGGCCTCCAGCTGCTGTTCGGCCTGGCGCTGGCGCTCATCGTCAACCAGACCTTCGTGGGCCGGGGGATCGGGCGCGCCCTGGTCTTCTCCCCGTGGGCCGTCTCCGGCGTCCTGACCTCCGCGATCTGGGTGCTGCTCTACAACTCCCAGACCGGCGTCACCCGTTACCTCGCCGACATGGGCATCGGCTCGTACGGCACCAGCTGGCTGTCGGACACCTCGACCGTGTTCTCCGCGGCGGTCGTCGCCGACCTGTGGCGCGGCGTGCCCTTCTTCGCGATCCTCATCCTCGCCGACCTCCAGTCCGTCTCGAAGGACCTGTACGAGGCCGCCGAGGTGGACGGGGCCAGCCGGTTCCAGCAGTTCTGGCACATCACCCTGCCCCACCTGAAGGACGCCATCATCCTGTCCACCCTGCTGCGCGCGGTGTGGGAGTTCAACAACGTCGACCTGCTCTACACGCTGACCGGCGGCGGACCCGCGGGCGAGACCACGACCCTGCCCCTCTACATCGCCAACACCAGCGTCGACGCCCACGACTTCGGCTACGCGTCGGCCCTCACCACGGTCGCGTTCGTGATCCTGCTCTTCTGCTCGATCGTCTACCTGCGGCTGAGCAAGTTCGGAGGCGAGAACAAGTGATCACCAAGGAGGCCCCCGCGCCCGCCCCCGCGCCCGTGCGGGCCGGCCAGGAACCGCCCCGCCCCGCGAAGAAGCGCCCCGCCTGGGACGAGGTCCCCCGCTGGCAGATCTACCTGCCGCTCGGGATCTACCTGGTCTTCACCCTGATCCCGTTCTACTGGATCCTGCTCTTCGCGGTGCGCCCGGCCGGCTCGACCTCGCTGGTGCCCTGGCCCGTCACCTTCGAGCACTTCGAGAAGGTGTGGACCGACCGCAGCTTCGGCACCTTCTTCCAGAACAGCGTGCTGGTCGGCCTCGCCACCCTGGTGATGACGACGCTCGTCGCCCTGGCCGGCGGCTACGCCCTCGCCCGGTTCGACTTCAAGGTCAAGCGGGGCTTCATGCTCGCCCTGCTCTGCTCCCAGTTCGTGCCCGGCGCGCTGCTGCTGGTCCCGCTGTTCGAGATCTTCGCCGAACTCCAGATGATCAACTCGCTGGTCAGCGTCATCATCGCCGAGACGGTCTTCCAGCTGCCGCTGTCGATGATCCTCATCAGCAATTTCATCAAGAACGTCCCCTACTCCCTGGAGGAGGCCGCCTGGGTCGACGGCTGCGGCCGGTTCCGGGCCTTCCGGGTCGTCGTGCTGCCGCTGCTGCGGCCGGGCCTGATCGCCGTCGGCTCCTTCGCCTTCGTGCACTCCTGGAACCACTTCCTGTTCGCCCTGATGTTCCTCAACAACCAGGACAAGCAGACCATCCCGGTCGGCCTCAACACCCTGATGAGCGCGGACAGCGTCGACCTCGGCGCGCTCGCCGCCGGCGGCATCATCGCCGCCGTCCCCGTCGTGATCGTCTTCGCCTTCATCCAGAAGTGGCTGATCACCGGCTTCAGCGCGGGGGCGGTGAAGGGATGAGCCGGGTTCCCGTCGTCCTCGCCGGCGCCCGCGGCCACGGCCGCTGGCACGTCGCCAACATCCGCCGCCTGGAGCGGGCGGGCCTGGTCCGCCTGGCCGGCATCTGCGAGCTCACCCCGCTGACCGAGCAGGAGGCCGGCGGTGAACTCCCCGAGCAGTCCGCCGACTTCGGCGCCCTGCTCGACTCCACCGGCGCCCGGATCGCCGTGATCTGCACGCCGATCCCCACCCACACCGACCTCGCGCTGACCGCCGCCCGCCGGGGCGTGCACCTGCTGCTCGAGAAGCCCCCGGCACCGTCGTACGCCGAGTTCCGGCGCATGGCCGACGGGGTCGCCGAGGCCGGCGTCGCCTGCCAGGTCGGGTTCCAGTCGCTGGGCTCGCACGCCGTGCCCGCGATCCGCGCGCTGATCGCCGAGGGCGCGGTCGGGGAGGTGGTGGGCGTCGGCGGGGCCGGGGCCTGGGTGCGCGACGAGGCCTACTTCCGCCGGGCTCCCTGGGCGGGCCGGCGGCGGCTGAACGGCGCCGACGTGATCGACGGCGCGCTGACCAACCCCCTCGCGCACGCCGTCGCCACCGCCCTCGCGGTGGGCGGCACCGCCCGCGCCGAGGACGTCGCCGGCATCGAGACCGAGCTGAGCCACGCCAACGACATCGAGGCCGACGACACCTCGTGCGTGCGGATCACCACCGCGCGGGGCCATCGCGTCACCGTCGCCGCGACCCTGTGCGCGGAGCGGGCCGACGAGCCGTACGTCCTGGTGCACGGCAGCCGCGGCCGGATCACCTTCTGGTACAAGCAGGACCGCGTCCTGCTCCAGCGTGCAGGCCACGGACCCGAGGAGTACGACCACGGCCGCACCGACCTGCTGGAGAACCTGGTCGGCCACCTCACCACCGGCGCCGGCCTGCTGGTCCCGCCGGACGAGACCGGCGCGTTCATGAAGGTCGTGGAGGCGATCCGCCGGGCTCCCGACCCGGAGCCGCTGCCCGACGGCGCCTGGCACCGCCTCCCCGGCGAGAACCGCCGCGTGGTCCCCGGCGTCGACGGACTCGTGGCCGCCGCCGCCGACACCCTCTCCCTGTACTCCGAACTCGGTGCCCCGTGGGCGCCGCGCACGGAGCACCCGCTGAAAGAGGTGAGCACCCGATGACCGGCACCGACTCCCCGGTGCTGCGCGTGGCGGGCCGCCCCGTCGGCCGGTACGTCGTCCGGCCCGAGCTGCCCGTCCGGCTCTCCCCGCGCCCCTACCTGCACCCCGTCACCACCCTGGCCGGCACCGTCGTCACCGAGTTCAACCCCGCCGACCACCTCCACCACCTCGGCGTCGGTGTCGCCGTTCCCGACGTCGAGGGCCACAACTTCTGGGGCGGGCGCACCTACGTCCGCGACCAGGGGCCTACCGAGCTCGACAACCACGGCGCCCAGCGGCACGCCGCCTTCCAGCTCCGCGACCCCGACGGCTTCGTCGAGGAGCTGCGCTGGGTCGCCGCCGGCACCGAGCTGCTGCGCGAGCGCCGTACCGTCGCGGCCACCGGACTCACGGACACCGCCTGGGCGCTGGACTTCACCTTCTCCCTCACCAACGTCACCCCGGACCCCCTCACCATCGGCAGCCCCGCCACCAACGGGCGCCCCGGCGCGGCCTACGGCGGCTTCTTCTGGCGGGCCCGCAAGCAGAGCACGGCCCCGCACGTCTTCACCGCCGACCGCGAGGGCGAGCGGCAGGTCCACGGCAGCCCCGCCGACTGGCTCGCCCTCACCGGCGACACCTGGTCGCTGGTGTTCGCCGGGGCCACCGAACGGACCCGGCGCGACCCGTGGTTCGTGCGCACCGAGGAGTACCCGGGCGTCGGCTCCTCCCTGGCCCACGACGAGCGGCTCGCGCTCGCCCCCGGCGACACCCTCGTCCGCCGCGTCGTCACCGTCGTCGCCGACGGCCGCCTCGACGCCGACGGCGCCGCGACCCTCGTACGCAAGGCGGTGAGCCCGTGACCCCCGAGACCGCGGACACGTACACCAACCCGGTGCTGAACGCCGACTGGTCCGACCCGGACGTCGTGCGCGTCGGCGACGACTTCTACCTGACCGCCTCCAGCTTCGGCCGCGCCCCCGGCCTGCCGCTGCTGCACTCCCGGGACCTGGTCAACTGGACCCTGGTCGGCCACGCGCTGGAGCGCCTGGAACCGGCGGACGCCTTCGCCGCGCCCCGGCACGACTGCGGCGTCTGGGCCCCGTCCCTGCGCCACCACGCCGACCGCTTCTGGATCTTCTGGGGCGACCCCGACCAGGGCATCTTCCAGGTCAACGCCCCCGAGATCCGGGGCCCGTGGACCGAGCCGCACCTGGTGAAACCCGGCAAGGGCCTGATCGACGCCTGCCCCCTGTGGGACGAGGAGACCGGCGACGCCTACCTCGTGCACGCCTGGGCCCGCTCCCGCTCCGGCATCAAGAACCGCCTCACCGGACACCGCATGCACCCCGACGGCACCGGGCTCCTCGACGAGGGCAAGGTGATCGTCGACGCCGACCGCGTCCCGGGCTGGTTCACCCTGGAGGGCCCCAAGCTCTACCGGCACGACGGCTGGTTCTGGATCCTGGCGCCCGCCGGGGGAGTGGAGACCGGCTGGCAGGGCGCCTTCCGCTCCCGCGGCTTCTTCGGACCGTACGAGGAGAAGGTCGTCCTCGAACAGAAGGACACCGACGTCAACGGCCCCCACCAGGGCGGCTGGGTGCGCACCGCGGCCGGCGAGGACTGGTTCCTGCACTTCCAGCAGCGCGGCGCGTACGGCAGGGTGGTCCACCTCCAGCCGATGACCTGGGGCGCGGACGGCTGGCCGGTCCTCGGCGACGACGGCGCCCCGGTGACCGTCCACCGGCGTCCCGCCCTGCCGCCGCAGCCGCCCGCGGCGCCCGCGACCGACGACGACTTCCCCGGCGGACGGTACGGACGCCAGTGGTCGTGGACGGCCAACCCCGGCGAGGGCTGGGCCACCCAGCACTCCGGGGACGGGCTCAGACTCGCCTGCGTCCGCACGGCCGACGCGCACGACCTGCGCAAGCTGCCGCACGTCCTGACGCAGCGACTGCCCGGCCTGCCGTCGGCCGTCGAGGTGGAGCTGCGCCTGGACAGCGCGGAGCCGGGCGCCCGGGCCGGACTGGCGGTGCTGGGCGACGCCTACCGCTGGATCGGGCTCCAGCGGGGCGCGGACGGGGCCGTGCACCTGGTGCACCGGTTCGCCGAGTCGGTGGCCGAGGCCGAACGGGACGCCGACCACCCCCGCGTCGCACCCGGGGGACGGGTACGGCTGCGGATCGAGACGGCGCCCGGGGCACGCTGCCGCTTCTCCTACGACCTCGGCGACGGCCACCGGCCCACCGGCCAGGCCTTCGCCGCCACCCCGTGGCGCTGGGTCGGCGCCCTGCTCGGCCTGTTCGCGCTCGCGCCCGCCGGCCAGGGACACGCCGGGGCCGCCGAGTTCACCCGGTTCCGGATCCGACCCCAGTAACCCACCCCACCCGTACGCCTGTTGGGAGCCGCAATGACGCACCTCCGTAGCAAGCGCTTGCCGGGCACCGGCAGAACCCTCGCCGCCGTCCTGGGCCTGGTCACCGCCCTCGCCCTCGGGGCGGCCGGGGAGACGCACGCCGCCGCTCCGCCGGAAGAAGGGGCGGCGGGCAACCCGCACCTGACCGACCGGCCCCACGGCTTCGCCTCCCTCGCCGGCGGCACCACCGGCGGCGCGGGCGGCCGGGTCGTCACCGTCACCGACCAGGCCGCGCTGGCGAAGTACGCGGCGGCGAAGGAGCCGTACGTCATCCGGGTGGCGGGCACGATCGCCGTCGAGCCCTTCGGCGCGCAGATCGCCGTCGGCTCGGACAAGACGATCATCGGCGTCGGCGGCACCGGCGAGATCGTCCACGGCGAGCTGCACCTGAACCCCGGCACGCACAACGTGATCATCCGCAATCTGACGATCCGCGACTCGGCGGTCGCCGGGAACTGGGACTGCAAGGACACCGACTTCGACGGCATCCAGATGGACACCGCCCACCACGTGTGGGTCGACCACAACCGCTTCTCGAACATCTGCGACGGACAGCTCGACGTCCGCAAGGACAGCGAGTACGTGACCGTGTCGTACAACCGGTTCGAGAACAACAACAAGACGTTCGGGCTCGGCTGGACGACGAACGTCCGGACGCAGATCACCATCGACCACAACTGGTTCGCGAACACCAAGCAGCGCAACCCCTCGGTCGACAACGCCGCCTACGCCCACCTGTACAACAACTACCTGACGGCCCAGGCCGACCCGGGCGACCCCGTGTGGACGTACGGGAACTGGTCGCGCGGCGCCACGAAGATGGTCATCGAGAACAGCTACTACCAGGACGTCCAGCACCCCTACCAGGCCGACCCCACCGCCGAGCTGGTGCAGCGCGGATCGATCCTGCGCAACACGACGGGCCGCCACGACGAGTGGGGCACCGCCTTCGACCCGCGCGACTTCTACGCCTACCGGCTCGACCCGGCGGCGGCCGTGCCCGCGCTGGTGAAGCGCTTCTCGGGACCGCAGCAGCAGCTCGGCACCCACTGAGCCACCCGCGGCACCACCCACCGACCCCCCCACGTTGTTCAGCACCGCACTGTTGGATCCAGAAGAAGAGAGCCGACCAATGAAGATCAGCATGCGCAGCAGCAGAAGCACAGGCAGGCGCCGGACGTCCGCCGCCGTCGCCCTGGGGGCCGTGCTCGCGCTGACCGCCACCGCCTGCGGTGACGACGGCAGCGGGGCGGGCGGCGACAAGGGCGCCGAGGGCAGCGGCAAGGGGAAGATCGTCTTCTGGGACAACAACGGCGGCATCCGCACGGCCGTGTGGAAGGAGATCATCGCCGACTTCGAGAAGGCGAACCCGGACATCGACGTCGAGTACGTCGGCATCGCCGCCACCGAGTACCAGTCCAAGGTCGACACCGCCATCCAGGGCGGCGGCCTGCCCGACGTCGGCGGCGTCGGCGCGGCGATGCTCGCCGGGTTCTCCGCCCAGAACGCGCTGGAGCCGCTGGACAACCGGCTCACCGGCTCGTCCCTGAACGGCAGGGTCAACAAGGACATGATCGAGTCGCTGCGGGCCGCCGGCGGCGGCGACGGCCGGCTGTACTCGGTGCCGACCTCGGCCAACAACGGCGTCCTCTACTACCGCACCGACCTGTTCGACAAGGCGGGCCTGGAGGCGCCCACGACGTGGGACGCCTTCTACACGGCGGCCGAGAAGCTCACCGCCGCGGGCAAGAACGAGTTCGGCTACACCATCCGCGGCGGCTCCGGCTCCATCGCCCAGGCGCTCGACGCGATGTACGGGCAGTCCGGCATCACCTCCTTCTGGGACGCGGACAAGAAGAAGACCACCGTCAACGACCCGAAGAACGTCGAGGCGCTGGAGAAGTACACGGCCCTGTACAAGAAGGTCACGCCGGCCGCCGACGTCAACAACGACTTCGCGAAGATGGTCGCGCAGTGGGACTCCGGCACGATCGGCATGCTCAACCACAACCTGGGCTCCTACCAGGACCACGTGAAGGCGCTCGGCGTCGACAAGTTCCGCGGCATCCCGCAGCCGGTCGGCGCCTCCGGCAAGCGGGTCCAGGTGTCCAACCCGGTCGACGGGCTCGGGCTCTTCAAGAGCTCCAAGAACAAGGAGGCCGCCTGGAAGTTCATCGAGTTCGCCACCTCGAAGGAGCAGAACTCGAAGTTCAACGAGGCGGCCGGGCAGGTGCCGTCAAACACGGACGCCGCGAAGGACGCGTGGATCGCCAAGGCCGAGCCGACGAAGCTGGCCGCGGAGGCGCTGAACGACGGGTCCACGACCATCGTCCAGTTGCCGTACTACCTGCCGGACTGGAACACCATCTCCAAGGCGGACAACGAGCCGAACTTCCAGAAGGTGCTGCTCGGGAAGATGAGTGCGAAGTCGTTCCTCGACACGATGGCGGAGCAGTTGAACGAGGCGCAGGCCGAGTGGAACGAGCAGGTGGGCTGAGCGCCCTGGCCGGACATCGCCGTGGGGCGGCCTGTGCGTTGCGGGCCTTGCGGGCCGTCCCTGGCTTGTCGCGCCCACGCGGCGGAGCCGCACATCGATACAGCCCCGCGCCCCTGAGGTGAGTACCCTCCCCCTCTTCGAAAGGTGCACCAGCGTGTCTCTCAGCCGAAGACACATCACTGCCGCCGCTGTCGCCGCCTTGCCCCTGGCGTTCGCCGGTGCCGGTGCCGCGCGGGCCGGTGGGCGGCGGTCCCGCACGCTCTACATCGCCGGTGATTCCACCGCCGCGCAGAAGTACGCCGACGCGGCGCCCGAGACCGGGTGGGGCATGGCGTTGCCGTTCTTCCTCCACAAGGACCTTCCCGTCGCCAACCACGCGGTGAACGGGCGGAGTTCCAAGAGCTTCGTGGACGAGGGGCGGCTGGACGCGATCCTCGGTGTGATCCGGCCCGGGGATCTGCTCCTCGTACAGTTCGCGCACAACGACGAGAAGGACGAGGACCCCACCCGCCACACCGAGCCCTGGACCACGTACCAGGACCATCTGCGTCTCTACGTCGACGGCGCCCGGGCCCGCGGGGCGCGGCCCGTGCTGGCCACGCCCGTCGAGCGGCGCCGTTTCGACGCGGCCGGCGACGCGGTGCCCAGTCACGGCGAGTATCCGGCGGCGATGCGGGCGCTGGCCGCCGAGGAGGGCGTGGCGCTGCTCGACGTGCAGGCGCTGTCGCTCGCGCTGTGGCAGCGGCTCGGCGTCGAGGAGACCAAGACGTACTTCAACTGGACCGCCACCGAGCAGGACAACACCCACTTCAACCCGCCGGGCGCGATCGAGGTGGCCCGGCTGGTCGCGCGGGAGCTGCTGCGCACACGGGTGCTGGCGCACCGGGACGTGCGCCGGCTGGACGAGGACGTCCCGGCGTCCTGGATCACCTGGCCGCAGTCGGGCACCGCGTAACAACCCCTGAACCGGAAATGGAGAGCCGCACCATGAGCACACAGAGATGGCATGCGCATGCCACAGGGCGAGTGGCCGCGCTGGCCGGCTGCACCGCCCTCGTGCTGAGCCTGACCGCCGCCACCGCCGAGGCCGGCCCCGGCCACCACCACTCCCATGACGTCGCCCGGCAGACGCTGCCGGCGAAGGACGGCTGGGCCTCCCAGGGCACCGGCACCACCGGAGGCGCCGCCGCCGACGCCGCGCACGTGTACACGGTCACCACCTGGGCCGAGTTCAAGGCCGCCCTCGCCGCCGGCGGCGACGCGCCGAGGATCATCAAGGTGAAGGGCACCATCGACGCCGTCTCCGCGGGCTGCGACGCCTTCGCCGCCCCCGGCTACGACTTCGACGCCTATCTGGAGAAGTACTCGCCCGAGAACTGGGGTCTGGACACCGACCTGAGCGACGAGCCCGACGACAGCCCCGAGGGCCTGCGCCGCGCCTCCGCCGCCCGGCAGGACCAGTCGATCAAGGCGAACGTCCCGGCCGACACCACCATCATCGGCGTCGGCAGGAACGCCGGACTCAAGGGCGCCAGCCTGCAGATCAAGGGCGTGGACAACGTCATCGTCCGCAACCTCACCTTCGAGAGCCCCGTGGACTGCTTCCCGCAGTGGGATCCCACGGACGGCGACAAGGGCAACTGGAACTCCGAGTACGACAGCGCCGTCGTCCACGGGTCCACGCACGTGTGGCTGGACCACAACACCTTCACCGACGGCGAGCACCCCGACAGCGCGGCCCCGACCTACTTCGGCATGCTCTACCAGCAGCACGACGGCCAGCTCGACATCGTCAAGGGCGCCGACTACGTCACCGCCTCCTGGAACATCTTCGCCGAGCACGACAAGACGATCCTGATCGGCAACAGCGACAGCGAGTCCACCGCCGTCGGCGACCGCGGCCACCTCAAGGTGACCTTCCACCACAACCTGTTCCGGAACCTCGTCGAGCGTGCGCCCCGCGTCCGCTTCGGCCAGGTCGACGTCTACAACAACCACTTCGTGGCCTCGGACGACTACGCCTACAGCTTCGGCGTCGGCAAGGAGTCCGCGCTCGTCGCCGAGCACAACGCCTTCACGCTCCCGGCCGGGATCAGCGCCGCGAAGGTCCTGAAGAAGTGGAGCGAGGCGCCGGTCACCGCCGCGCACAACCAGGTCAACGGCCGCACCGTCGACCTGATCGCCGTGCACAACGCCGAGATCCCGGGCGAGACCCTCCAGCCGGGCGCGGGCTGGACGCCCACCCTGCGCACCAAGGTCCTCCCGGCGAAGGCCGTCCCCGCGGTCGTCGACCACGGCGCGGGCGCCGGCCGCCTGCGCTGACGCGCCCCCGAACCGGGCCGGGGCGCCCGCACCGCCCCGGCCCACCCCGGCCCCGTCCTCCCGAAGGAGTACCCGCATGCCCCGTCCCGCCCCGTCCCGCAGACGCTTCCTGCTCGCCACCGCCGGCGCCGGCACCGCCGTCGGTCTCGCCGCCGGCCCGGCCCTCGCCGGCCACCGTTCCCGCCCGTTCGGCCGCCACGGCTCGCCGTCCGCCCGCCGCACCCCGAAGACCCTGTACGTCGACCCGCAGGGCCGCGGCGACTTCACCTCCGTCCAGGCCGCCGTGACCGCCGCCGCCGGCAGCGGCTGGACGCTCGTCCTCGCGCCCGGCACCTACCGCGAGACCGTCACCGTCGACGCCACCCGCACCGACGCCACCTGGATCGGCGCCTCCGAGGACCCGCGTGACACCGTCGTCGTCCACGACAACGCGGCCGGCACCCCCAGGCCCGACGGCTCCGGCACCTACGGCACCAGCGGCTCGGCCACCGTCACCGTGCAGGCCGACGGCTTCACCGCCCACCGGATCACCTTCGCCAACGACTGGCTGCGCGCCGACCACCCCGACTGGACCGGCACCCAGGCCGTCGCCCTCAAGGCCCAGGGCGACCGCACGGCGTTCCACCACTGCCGCTTCCTCGGCCACCAGGACACCCTCTACGCCGACACACGCGCCCTCGACCACTTCGCCCGCCAGTACTACGCCCACTGCTACGTCGAGGGGGACGTCGACTTCGTCTTCGGCCGGGCGACCGCCGTGTACGAGAACTGCCACTTCCGCACCCTGGTCCGCACCGACCTCGCCGCCGCCCCCTACGGCTTCGTGTTCGCGCCCTCCACGGCGGGCGCCAACCCGCGCGGCTACCTGGTGACCCGGGGCCACGTCACCAGCGAGGCGCCCGACGGCTACTACAAGCTGGCCCGCCCCTGGGTGCCCAGCTCCGACACCACCGCCCGCCCGATGCTCACGGTGCGCGAGACCCACCTCGGCGCGGGCATCGACGCCCTCGCGCCCTACGCCACCATGCGGGACACGTACCCGTGGCAGGAGCAGCGGTTCCGCGAGTACCGCAACACCGGCCCCGGCGCCGCGATCACCGTCCCGGACAGCCGCCCGCAGCTGACCCGCGCCGAGGCCGCGGCGCACACCAGGGAGGCGTACCTCGGCGACTGGCGTCCGTATGCCGGCCACCGGTGACCTGCCCGGCTTCCACCGGGCGCTCAGGGACGAGCTGACCTTCCCGCTCGCCTGGGGCACCTCGCCGGTCCGCGACTTCGCGCGGTGGCGGCGGACGGCCCGCGCCACGGTCGAGGCACACCTCCTCGTCGACCGGCAGGAGGGCACGCCGTACGCCCCCGAGTTCGCCGACCGCCACGACGGCGACGGATACACGCGCGAGACGGTCACCCTCTCCCTCACCCGCTACGCCCGGGTCCGCGGCGCCCTGCTCACCCCGCAGGGCGCCGGGCCCTTCCCGGCCGTCCTCCTCCTGCACGACCACGGCTCCCGCTTCGACATCGGCAAGGAGAAACTGGTCCGGCCCTGGTACGACGACACCCGCCTGGCCGCCGCGCGGGACTGGGCGGAACGGCACTTCGACGGGCGGTTCCCCGGCGACGAACTGGCCCGGCACGGCTACGTGGTGCTGTGCCTGGACGCCCTCGGCTGGGGCGACCGCGACCCGCTCACCTACGAGCGGCAGCAAGCCTTCGCCAGCAACCTCTACCACCTCGGCAGCTCCCTCGCCGGGCTGATGGCCCGTGAGGACGTCCGGGCGGCCGGCTTCCTGGCCGGCCTCGACCGGGTGGACGCCCGGCGGGTGGCGGCCCTCGGCTTCTCCCTGGGCGGCTACCGCGCCTGGCAGGCGGCCGCGCTCAGCGACGACGTCGCCGCCGCCGTCAGCGTGTGCTGGATGACCGGCCTGAAGGAGATGATGGTCCCCGGCAACAACACCCTGCGCGGACAGTCGGCGTTCCACATGCTGCACCCCGGACTCGCCCGGCACCTCGACCTCCCGGACGTGGCGAGCCTGGCGGCACCGAAACCGATGCTGTTCCTGAGCGGCGAACACGATCCGCTGTTCACGCCCGAGGGCGTACGGGCGGCCCACGCCCGACTCCGCGCGGTCTGGGAGTCGTTGGGCGCCGGCGACCGGCTGCGCACCGAGGTCGTGCCCGGCGTCGGACACGCCTTCACCCGCCCCCTGCAGGACGACGCCCTCGACTGGCTTGACACGATCTTTGCCAGGTAAAGGGGTACCGATCCGGCCACATCTCTCGCGCACCCGGGGGTGACGCGCGTAGAAACGTGTCCCATGCATAAACCACTGCGCATCGCCGCCGTCACCGCCGCCTGCGCCGTCGCCGGTGCCGCCCTCTACGGCACGGGTGCGGCCACCGCCGGCCAGTCGACGGCCAACTCCACCCACGAGCCCTACAACATCGGGCAGCTGACCAAGGACATCGACGCCTACTACGGCACCGCGCCCGACGACGACGGCGTCTACCAGGCCTCCCCGGACAGCCCGTACGCCAGGGACCTGGCGAGCGTCGACGCCGCGGCGAGGAAGCAGATCGACAAGGCGGCCCGCGCGGCGGCGCACCACAAGGGCTCCCGGCCGGCGGTCGTCTTCGACATCGACGACACGCTGCTGCTCAGCCTCGACTACGAGAAGAAGAACAACTACGGCTACGACAGCGCCACCTGGGCCGCCTACGTCAACAAGGCCGACCGCCCGGCCGTGTTCGGCAGCCCCGAACTCGTGCGCTACGCGCAGGAGAAGGGCGTCGAGGTCTTCTACAACTCCGGCCTGAGCGAGTCCCAGCGCGCCGCCGCCGTCGAGAACCTGAAGAAGGTGGGCGCCGATGTGAACCTCGACGCCGGCCACATGTTCCTCAAGGACAAGGCGAACCCGCCGTCCTACCTGTCCCACTGCGCCACCCCGGGCACCTGGACCTGCACCACCGTGCAGTACAAGGCGGGCACCCGCCGCCACATCGAGCGGGACCTCGGGTACGACATCGTCGCCAACTTCGGCGACCAGTACTCCGACCTGCAGGGCGGTTACGCGGACCGGACCTACAAGCTGCCCAACCCGACGTACTTCGTCGAGTGACCTCCCGCATTCCCGGGGAACGAGGGAACGCCCCCGCCGGTCGTCACCGGCGGGGGCGTTCGCCGTGCCGGCCGAGTGGGGGCTCGGACGGCGCGCACCGGCCCGGGGGGCGGACCGGCGGACCGGGGGCTCGGACGACTACTCGTAGCTGATGTCCGACGCGGTGAAGTCGCACGTCTTGCCGTAGGGGCCTACCGGGGAGAGCGCCGTGGGCTCCTTGCCGGTGTTGTTCCCCTGGAAGCGGACGCAGGTCTCGATCTTCTTCTTGCTGTCGCCGTGGACGCGGATGTTGCGCAGCGCCGCCGTGTCGCCGTAGTTCTGGTTGACGCCGACGATCGACTTGCCGGGCGCGGTGATGTCCACGTCGTTGATGACGATCGTGCGCTGGTACTGCTTCTTGCAGTTGCCGCAGGAGCGCACCAGCTTGCCGAAGTTCTCGACCTGGAACTTGGTGACGACGAGCTTGCCCGCGCCGTTGAACTGGAGCACCTTGTCGTCGGCGTTCTTCGCGCCGCCCCCGTACACGGTGTACACGGCCGACGGCGACGTGCCCTTGAAGCTGGCGGCGTCCTCGCCGACGTCCAGCCACCAGACGTTCTGCAGGGTGCACGACCCCTTGCAGTGGACGCCGTCCGCGGCCGGCGTGCCGATGATCACGTTCTTGAGAACGGCGCCGTCCGCCAGCTCGAAGATCGGTCCCTGGTCCTCGTCCTGGCCGGAGGTGCCGAGGTCGCCGGTGCCGTAGAACTTCTTCATCTTGCCGTCGTAGGTGCCGGAGACCGGGATCGTCGACGAGACGGGCTTGCTGCCGGTGTCCGTGGGCCAGGACGACGCGGCGCCGGCGGTGGTCAGCATCGTCGTCGTGACGATCGCCGCACCCGTGAGGCCCAGGGCGGCGGCCGAGGCGATCACCGCCCGGCGCCTGCCGGGCCTCCGGCGGTGGCGGACGCGCTGTTGTGCTGCAGTCATGCCCATGTCCTTGCGTGGGGAGGGGGAGCTTTCGCTCCCTGGTCGCCACGGACGGGGAAAGGGTTGCCGGGTCCGCGGAGTTTCCTCACGAACCGCCGTCGTGCGGCGCGAAACCCCCCTGCACCGAAAGCTGTTCGGCCCCTGCGCCGGCCGTCGCGGAGTAGCGGTCGCCGTTCGCGTCCCGGCCGCCGCGCTCGTGGTCGTACTGGCCCGCGAACATCCACTCGCCCGCCGGGACCGTACGGCCCTGCTTGAGCGTCCACCGGTGGACGAGGAAGCCGTCCCGCTCCTCGACCGTGAACGTGAAGTCGTCCTCGGGCAGCGACCGCCACGCGCCCGTGGAGGCGACCCCGCCGGTCTGCGCCACCCTCAGCTCGACGGTGAGCGCGGTCAGCGGGCTGCTCGTCCGCAGGGTGATGTTGCTCTGCGCCCAGTAGTCGTTGCTGTGCGGGTCGACCGAGCCGTCCGACCACAACGGGCCGTCCTCGGACCCGGCGGCCGGCGGAGGGGCGGTGGCGGTCGCGGTGCCGGCCGGTGTCCCGGAGGGCGACGGCCGGTCCGGCTCCCCCGTCCCGGCCGAGACGCTCGGTGCCGGTGCGACGGACGACGGCCGGGGCGCGGGGCTCGTAGGGCCGGCCGGCGACGGAGAGGACGTCGGCGAGGTGGCGACCGAGCGCTGCGGGGGAGCGTCGTCCTTGACCGCGGACGCGACACCGTACCCGCCGGCCGCGAGGACGCCCGCCACCGCCGCCGTCGCGCCGGCCACCCGGGCCCAGCCCAGCGCCGGGGGGCGGGCCGCCCGGCGCCCGGCGTGGCCCCCGCCCGCCATGCCCCGCTCGACCCGGGCCAGCATGCGCGCACGGTCGGGCTCGTGCGCCCCGGCCGCCTCGTGCAGCCGGGCACGCAGCTCCTCGTCCACGTCCCGCCGCCCGGTCATCGCTTCCTTCCCGCGGCCTCACCGGTGCGTGCGATCGCCGCGTGCACCTGCTGCGGCGCTCCCCGCGTGCCGAGCACCCGCTGCAGTTCGGCCATTGCCTTCGACGTCTGGCTCTTCACCGTACCCACCGAGACGCCCAGGGCGAGCGCGGTGTCCTTCTCGGAGAGGTCGAACGCGTGCCGCAGCACCACGCACGCCCGCTTGCGGAACGGCAGGGCGCGCAACGCCTCCTGCACGTCGACCACGCCCGCGACGTCCGGGTTCTCCGTCCTCTCCTCGCGCTGCGACCAGAACAGGGCGACGCGCCGGCGCTCGCGCACCGCGCTGCGGATCCGGCTGCGGGCGAGGTTGGCGACGACCCCGCGCGCGTACGCCACCGGATGGTCGGCCGCGCGCACCCGGTCCCAGCGGTGCCACAGCGCGAGCAGGGCGTCCGCCGCCAGGTCGTCGGCGGCGTCCGGCTCGCCCGTCAGCAGATGGGCGAGCCGGGACAGTTCGGCGTAGTGGCGTTCGAAGAAGGCGTGGAACTCCACGGAGGCGGCGTCGTCGACGACTGTGCCCACGGGCGGACTCTCCTCGCAGCGGCTTCCCCGGCGTCGAACAGCCGTGCGCCGGGCGGGGATCCGGAACTGTAGCAGCGTCGGCCGCGTCGACCGTACGGTGCGCCGAACACCGTATGGCAGCCCGAACCGGAGGTGGAGGTGAGTTCCGGCCCCTGAGTCGCGGCCCGCGCGCTAGTCCTTGAGCGCCGCCTTCATCATCGCCTTGGCCACCGGGGCCGCCAGCCCGTTGCCGCTGACCTCGGAGCGGGCCGCGTCGGACTGCTCGACGAGCACGGCCACGGCGACCTCCCCGTCCGACGAGTCGGACTTGGCGTAGGACGTGAACCAGGCGTACGGCGTCTTGCTGTTGTTCTCGCCGTGCTGGGCCGTGCCCGTCTTGCCGCCCACGGTCGCGCCGGAGATCTGCGCGTTCGACCCGGTGCCCTCGTCGACCACCGTCCGCATGGCCGACTGCAACTGCTCGGCGGTGGAGGAGCTGACGATCTGCTTCGTCTCCGCCGAGTCGTCGTAGTCCTCCAGCACGTCGCCGTCACCGCCGGTGATCTGCGACACCATGTGCGGCGAGACCAGCTTGCCGCCGTTGGCGATGGCCGCGGACACCATCGCCATCTGGAGGGGGGTGGCCGTCACGTCGAACTGGCCGATACCCGTCAGGGCGGTCGACGGCCGGTCCATGTCCTTCGGGTACGTGCTCGTGTAGGCCCGTACCGGCACGTCCTGCGTCTCGTCGTTGAAGCCGAACTTCTCGGCCGTCGCCCGGAGCTTGTCCTGGCCCAGGTCCACGGCCATCTTCGCGAAGACGTTGTTGCACGAGTACTGCAGCGCGGTGCGGATCGTGGCGTTCTCGCAGGGGGCGTTCGGGTTCTCGTTCGACAGGTCCGTCGTGGTGTCCGGCAGGGTGTACGGGTCCGGGCTGTCGGTCCGCTCGTCCACCGACCCGTACAGCCCGTCCTCCAGCGCGGCCGCCGCCACGACGAGCTTGAACGTCGAGCCCGGCGGCAGCGGCTGGCGCAGCGCGCGGTTGGTCAGCGGCTTGTCCGGGTCGCTCGTGAGCTTCTGCCATGCCTCACCGGCGGTGTTGGCGTCGGTCAGCGACGACGGGTCGTACGACGGGGTGGAGACGACCGCGAGGATCCTGCCCGTCTTGGGGTCGATCGCGACGGCGGCGCCCTTCTTGTCGCCCAGCGCCTCGAGCCCGGCCTTCTGCACGTCCGGGTCGATCGTCGTGATCACGTTGCCCGGATCGGCCCGCCGGCCGGTGACCGTGTCCATGAGGGTCTTCAGCCGCGGGTCCGTGCCGTTGAGCAGGTCCTGGTAGATGCCCTCCAGCTGTGTCGGCGCGTACGCCTGCGAGGCGTAGCCCGTCACCGCCGCGTACAGCTCTCCGTCCGTGTACGCGCGTTTGTACGTGAGGTCGCCGCCCTTCGTCGGCGCCGATCCGGTGACCGAGCGTCCGGCCACGATGATGTTCCCGAGCGGCTCCGCGTACGTCTCGATCGCGTTGCGCCGGTTGTCCTTGTCGTCCGCGAGCGCCTGACCGTCGTAGAACTGCACCCAGGTCGCCCGCACCAGCAGAGCGAACACCAGGAGCAGCGTGAAGACCGATGCGCGCCTGATCGTCTTGTTCATCCCGCCCACAGGACGAACGAGCGGGAGCGGATCGTTCCCATGCGCCCCGTTTTCTCATCATCCGTTCATGAAACCGCTCCCGCGAAGCGGGCCTCGGTCCCGGTGGCCGCCTGGAGCCTCACCGCTCGGCGCGTGGCCGGCCCAGTCGTGCGGTTCGCGTGCCGGCCGGTCGCGGAGGGCGAGGCCGGCGGCCCGCGCCCCGGCCGCCGCGGCTCGCCTCCGCCGCGCGGTGGAGGACGTCAGACCGCGAGGTGGAGGACGACCTCGTCGATCACCTCGCCCCGCGCCGGAGCGAAGCCCCGGGCCCGGGCGCTCGTCTCGAAGCCGCATTTCTCCAGCACGCGCCGCGACCCGGTGTTGTCCGCCGCCGCCCGCGCGTACAGCGGACGGTCCTCGACCTCGGCGAGCAGGGCCCGCAGGGCGGCGGTGGCCACGCCCCGGCCCCAGTACGCCCGGTCCACCCAGTACGTCACCTCGCGCTCGCCCGGATCCCCGTACACCGCGGCGCTGCCGATGACGTCACCGTCGCCCAGGATGGTCCGCACGACGTCGCGCGACGCCCGGATCTTGTTCCAGTGCGCCGTGAACGCGTCCCAGTCGGCGGGATCCGGCGGGGTGAAGGCCGCCATGCGCAGGGCCTCCGGATCGTTCATCTGCCGGAAGAAGACGGGCAGATCGCTGTCGTGGACCTCGCGCAGTGCGATGTGCATGGATCAGAGCCTACGCGTCGCCAGGGTCAGCCGGTCCCGTGCGTCGAAGAGGGCGTCCTTCACCATCTGCTCGTGCGCCGGCGTCAGCCGCGCCACCGGCACCGAGCAGCTGATCGCGTCCCGCGCGGGGGTGCGGTAGGGGATCGCCACGCCGAAGCAGCGCAGCCCCAGCGTGTTCTCCTCGCGGTCCACGGCGAAGCCCTGCTCCCGCACCTGGTGCAGCTCCTCGATGAGCTTCTCCCGGTCGGTGATGGTGTGTTCGGTCAGCGCCGGCAGGGTCTCCGGCAGCATCTTGCGGACCTGCTCGTCGCTGTAGGTGCTCAGCAGCGCCTTGCCCAGCGACGTCGAGTGTGCGGGCAGCCGGCGGCCGACCCGGGTGAAGGGCCGCAGGTAGTGCTGGGACTGACGGGTGGCCAGATAGACGACGTTGGTGCCGTCCAGCCGGGCGAGGTGGATGGTCTCCGTGGTGTCGTCGGAGAGCCGGTCCAGCGTCGGCCGGGCCGCCGCGACCACCTCGTCGCCGTCGATGTACGACGTGCCGACCAGCAGGGCCCGGACGCCGATGCCGTACCGCGTGCCCGTCGCGTCCGTCTCCACCCAGCCCAGTTCGACCAGTGTGCGCAGCAGCATGTACAGGCTCGACTTGGGGTAGCCGACCGCCTCCTGGACCGACGCGAGGGAGTGCATGCCGGGGCGTCCGGCGAAGTACTCGAGCAGTTCAACCGTCCGCACGGCGGACTTGACCTGCGCTCCGCCCCCCGTCTCGCCAGCCGACATCGCCCTTGACCCCTTCGTTCGACGGGAAATAATGTCCACCGTATTCATCATCGGAGACAGCGTTCAGTATATCGAACGACCCCGATGCAGAGAACGCAGAGCACGTGGAGGGACCCGCGGTGGCAGCAGCACCAGTCTGGAGTGTCGACCCCCGTACCGGGAAGCAGCGTGAACAGGTCGCGGTGGAGGCCACGGCCCAGGAGGTGGACACCACCGTCCGTGCCGCCCACGCGGCGCGCGAGGCCCTCGCCGACCGCACCGTCCGCGCGGCCTTCCTGCGCACCGCCGCCGACGAGCTGAAGGCGGCCGAGAACACCCTCGTGGAGGTGGCCGACGCCGAGACCGCGCTCGGCCCGGTCCGGCTCACCGGCGAACTCGCCCGCACCTGCTACCAGCTGCGGGCCTTCGCCGACATCGTCGACGAGGGCGAGTTCCTCGGCGTCGTCATCAACCACCCCGACGACACGGCCACCCCGCCGATCCCCGACCTGCGCCGCTACAAGGTGCCGCTCGGCGTTGTCGCCGTCTACTCGGCCTCCAACTTCCCCTTCGCCTTCTCCGTCCCCGGCGGTGACACCGCGAGCGCCCTCGCGGCGGGCTGCCCGGTCGTCGTCAAGTCGCACCCCGACCACCCGGCGCTCTCCGAGCTGGTCGCGAGCGTGCTGCGCCGGGCCGCCGCCCGGCACGACATCCCCGAGGGCGTCCTCGGCCTGGTGCACGGCTTCGACGCCGGCATCGAGCTGATCAAGCACCCGCTGGTCGCCGCGGCCGGCTTCACCGGTTCCGTACGCGGTGGCCGCGCCCTGTTCGACGCGGCGGCGGCCCGGCCCGTGCCGATCCCCTTCCACGGCGAACTGGGCTCCCTGAACCCGGTCGTCGTCACCGAGGCCGCGGCGGCCGAGCGGGCCGAGGCCATCGGCGCCGGGCTCGCCGGCTCGATGACCCTGGGCGTCGGCCAGTTCTGCGTGAAGCCGGGCCTGGTCCTGGTGCCGTCCGGCGCCGCCGGTGACGGCCTGGTCAAGACCCTCACGGACGCCGTCAGCGACACCGACGCCGGGGTGCTGCTCGACCACCGCATGCGGGACAACTTCGTCGCCGGGGTCGCCGAGCGCGCGGCGCTGCCCGACGTGGAGTCCCCGGTGACGCCCGGCGCGGGCGGCGAGCACACCGTCAGCCCCGGCTTCCTGACCGTGCCGGCCGGGCGGCTGGCCGCCGAGGGCGAGCACGACCTGCTCCTGGAGGAGTGCTTCGGGCCGGTCACCGTGGTGGCCCGCTACAACGACGAGGCCGAGGTCCGGGGCGTGCTGTCGCGGCTGCCGGGGAACCTCACGGCGACCGTGCAGCTCTCTGCCGAGGAGGCGGCGGGTCAGGGGCGCGGGGCGGAGATCCTCGCGGAGCTGACGCCGCTCGCCGGGCGGGTGCTGGTCAATGGCTGGCCGACGGGGGTCGCGGTGGCGGCGGCTCAGCATCACGGGGGGCCGTACCCGGCGACGACGTCGACGTCCACGTCGGTGGGGGGTACGGCTGTCGAGCGGTGGCTGCGGCCCGTTGCCTATCAGGGGGCGCCCGAGGCGCTGCTGCCGGCGGAGCTGCGGGACGACAATCCGCTGGGGCTGCCTCGGCGGTTCAACGGGGTTCTTGAGCGGTAGCGCCGCGGGAGTGCGGTTCGTACGCGGGGTGCCGCGCCGTTGTGGCTTGTCGCGCAGTTCCCCGCGCCCCCGAGTATCCCCTTGATCCGGAGAGAATCAGCAGATGGACGTCGAACTTCCCGAACTGCCCTTTCCCCTCCGTCCCTATGGACCCGACGGCAACTGGTCCTATGAGGACGGCGTGCTCACCGGCGTGGCCGGGCCCCGACAGGACCGGTTCGTGCCGCCGGGCGGGGAGGTGCTGGAGCCCGCCACCGACGCGCCCCGGCTGCTGGGTGCTCCCGAGGGGGACTTCCAGCTGATCGCCCGCGTCACCGTCGGCTTCCGGGCCGCCTTCGACGCCGGAGTGCTGTACGTCCACGTCGGCGAGCGGGCCTGGGCCAAGCTGTGCCTGGAGTACTCCCCGGACATGGCCACCGTCTGCACGGTGGTCACCCGGGGGCACTCCGACGACTGCAACTCCTTCACCGTGGAGGGCGATGCGGTGTGGCTGCGCGTCAGCCGCACCGGGCGGGCCTTCGCCTTCCACGCCTCCCGCGACGGTGAGCGCTGGACCTTCGTCCGCGTGTTCACCCTCGGCGACGAGAAGGAGACGGGCGCGGCCCTGGCCGGCTTCATGACCCAGTCGCCGACGGGCGAGGGCTGCGTGGCGAGGTTCGACCACCTGGAGTTCCGGCCGAGCCCGCCGGCGGACCTGCGCGACGGCAGCTGAGGCAACCGGACGCCCGGGCCCGGCGTCCTGCACAGTGTGATCGACGAACGTGTGACCGGAACCCGGGTGATCCGCACCGTCCTGCCCGCCGAGACGGAGACCGTGGCCGCCCTGCACGTCCGCGCCCGGGCGACGTACTACCCGGACGGGCTCCCCGACGACGGCTACGACTGGGCCGCCGCCTGGCGCACCGCCGTCGAGCGGACCGACGGACACGTGCTGTGCGCCGTGGAGCGGGGCGGCATCGTCGCCATCGCCTCGTTCCGCGTCCCGGAGGACGCCCGGGCCGGCACGGTCAAGCTGTACCAGTTCCATGTCGACCCCGACCACTGGCGCTCCGGCATCGGCACCGCCCTGCACGCGGCCTGCGTCGAGCAGTGGCAGGCCGACGGCAGGCGGACGGCCGTCCTCGACGTCCACGTCGGCAACCGGCGCGCCCAGGCCTTCTACGCCCGCCAGGGCTGGTTCCCGGACCCGGACAACCCGCCCGCCGAGGGTGACCATCACCTGTACCTGCGCTTCGACGTGCCCGGGGAATGAGACGCGACGCTTGAACGTTCACGTACGCGGCGGAGGGGAGGCCTCCGCACGCTTACGACCTGGAGAAAGAGCCGACACATGCGCGTCGAGATCTGGAGCGACATCGCCTGCCCCTGGTGCTACGTGGGCAAGGCCCGCTTCGAGAAGGCGCTGGCGGCCTTCGAGCACCGGGACGGCGTCGAGGTGGTGCACCGGTCCTTCGAGCTGGACCCCGGGCGGGCCAAGGACGACGTCCAGCCCGTGCTGACGATGCTCACCGCGAAGTACGGCATGAGCGAGGCGCAGGCGCGGGCCGGTGAGGACAACCTCGGCGCGCAGGCCGCCGCCGAGGGCCTGGACTACCGCACCCGGGGCCGTGACCACGGCAGCACCTTCGACATGCACCGGCTGCTGCACCTGGCCAAGGAGGAGGGCCGGCAGGAGGCGCTGCTGGACGCGCTCTACCGGGGCAACTTCGCCGAGGAGCGTTCCGTCTTCAACGACGACGAACGGCTCGTGGAACTGGCCGTCGGCGCCGGCCTGGAGGCGGACACCGTCCGGGCGGTGCTCGCCGACCCCACCGCCTACGCCGACGAGGTGCGCGCCGACGAACGCGAGGCCGCGCAGCTCGGGGCGACCGGGGTGCCGTTCTTCGTGCTCGACCGGACCTACGGCGTCTCCGGCGCCCAGCCCGCCGAGGTCTTCGCCCAGGCACTGACGCAGGCGTGGGGCGAGCGGGCGCCGCTGAAGCTCGTCGACGCCGGGGACGGGGCCGCGGAGGCGTGCGGCCCGGACGGCTGTGCGGTGCCCCAGAACTGAAACGCCCAGGTCACCGGGATCGCATAAGCAGTCCTTGGGGATATCGCGCAGAAATACGCAATGGACGGGGAGGTCCCGGGGCCGCACAGTGGTGCCATGGAGAGCTTCGAGACCCTCGTCCGTGCCGAGTTCGATCCGAAGACCACGTACCTGAACACCGCCAGCACCGGCCTGCTGCCCGCCCGTACCCTCGCCGCGATGCGTGACGCGGCCCAGTCGGCGGCGGCCGGGCAGCCCCTCGACATGTTCGCCGACGTCGAGGCGAGCCGGTCCGCCGTCGCCCGCCTCCTCGGCGTCCCCGCCTCCCGGGTGGCGACCGGCGCGTCCGTCGCCACCTTCAGCGGGCTCGTCGCGGCCTCACTGCCCGCGGGCGCCGAAGTCCTCACCGCGGAGGCCGACTTCAGCTCCCTGGTGAATCCCCTCCACATGCGGGGCGACCTCAAGGTGCGCAGTGTGCCGCTGGAGCGGATCGCCGAGTCGGTGGGCCCGGACACCGCGCTGGTCGCGGTCAGCTCCGTGCAGTCCGCCGACGGGCGGATCGCCGACCTCGCGGCACTGCGGGACGCCGCCCGGGCGCACGGCGCGCGGACGCTGGTCGACGCCTCCCAGTCGAACGGGTGGCTGCCGCTGGCCGCGGACGACTTCGACTTCGTGGCCGCCGTCGGCTACAAGTGGGTGCTCTGCCCGCGCGGCGTCGCGTTCCTCGTCGTCCCGGAGGACTTCGGCGGACTGACGCCGCTGTTCGCCGGGTGGGCGTCGGGGGAGCACCCCTGGGACAGCTGCTACGGCCCCGTCGAGGAACTCGCGCACTCCGCGCGGCGCTTCGACGAGAGCCCCGCGCTCTTCTCCTACACGGGCGCCCGGCACTCCCTCGCGCTGATCGAGGAGCTCGGCGTGGACGCCGTCCACGCCCACGACACCGCCCTCGCCGACCGGTTCCGGGACGGGCTGGGCTCCCTGGGTCACGAGGTGGTCCCCGCGCCCGGCTCGGCGATCGTGTCCGTGCCCGGACTCGGCCACCGGCAGGGCGAGTTGAGCCGGGCGGGCGTGCAGGTCTCGGACCGGGCGGGCAACCTGCGGGCCGCGTTCCACCTCTACAACACGGCGGCGGACGTCGACCGGCTGCTGGACGTGCTGGCGGGCTGAGCCGGCCGGGCGGAACGGCATCGGGCAGGGGCCTCCCGTCCCACACGAAGAGGCCCCTGCCCGAATCTCAGACGCGGCTCACTTCACCGGCGTGAAGTCCCGCGCGCCGATGCTGTGTTGTCCGGGGGGCGACCCCCGGACCCCCGGCCGAGCCGATTCACCGTACCGGCGTGAAGTCCCGCGCGCCGATGAACTCCGGTCGCCGGATCGGTGCCGCGAACGGCTCGACCGCCGTGTTCTCCACGCTGTTGAACACGATGAACACGTTGCTGCGCGGGAACGGCGTGATGTTGTCGCCCGAGCCGTGCATGCAGTTGCAGTCGAACCAGGTCGCCGAACCGGCCTTGCCGGTGAACAGCTTGATGCCGTACTCCGAGGCCATCTTCGTCAGCGCCTCGTCGGACGGGGTCCCCGCGTCCTGCATCTGCAGGGACTTCTTGTAGTTGTCCTTCGGCGTGGCCCCCGCGCACCCGAGGAACGTCTTGTGCGACCCCGGCATGATCATGAGACCGCCGTTGGTGTCGTAGTTCTCGGTGAGCGCGATCGAGACCGAGATCGTCCGCATGTTCGGCAGACCGTCCTCGGCGTGCCAGGTCTCGAAGTCCGAGTGCCAGTAGAAGCCACTGGCCCCGAAGCCCGGCTTGACGTTGATCCGCGACTGGTGGACGTAGACGTCCGAGCCGAGGATCTGCCGGGCCCGGCCGACCACGCGCTCGTCGCGCACCAGATTCGCGAAGACCTCGCTGATCTTGTGCACTTCGAAGACGGACCGGATCTCCTTGGACTGCGGCTCCACGATGGAGCGCTCGTCCGCCCGAATGGCCGGGTCGCTCGTCAGCCGCTCCAGCTCCCGCTGGTAGACGGCGACCTCGTCCGGCCCGATGAGCTGGTCGATGGCGAGGAAGCCGTCGCGGTCCAGCGCCTGGAGGTCACCGGCCGACACGGGGCCGGGGGTGTCGGGGCTGCCCCAGACCACCGGGTCCTGCCGGGGAGTGGCCACCTCGGTGGCACCGCGGGTGGGATAGAGATCGGTGATGTTCGTGGTCGTGATGGTCACGGTGACTCACACCTCCTCGGTGAGCAGCGGGTAAACGCCGTTCTCGTCGTGGTCCTCCCGTCCGGTCACGGGCGGGTTGAAGACACAGATGCAGTGGAAGTCCTCCTTGACCTTGAGCGTGTGCCGCTCATGGCCGTTCAGGAGGTACATCGTGCCGGGGGTGATGTGGTACGTCTTCCCCGTCTCGCGGTCGGTGAGCTCGGCGTCGCCCTTGGTGCAGACGACGGCCTCGATGTGGTTCGCGTACCACATGGACGTCTCCGTACCCGCGTACAGGATCGTCTCGTGCACGGAGAAGCCGACCTTCTCCTTGGCGAGGACGATGCGCTTGCTCTCCCAGGTGCCGGACGCGGACTTCACGTGCCGGTCGGTGCCTTCGATCTCCTTGAACGAACGGACGATCACGGTGTTGCGATGCCTCCTAGGTGAAGGGTGTGCAGGGTCCCCGGCGCCCACGGTCGCGTGGGCCGAAGGCGCCGGAAGGGGTGGGGTGTCAGGCGGTCTCGCGCACGGCGCGGGCGAGGGTCTTCATGCCCTCGTCCAGCTCGTCGGGCGTGATGGTGAGCGCCGGCAGGAGTTTGACGACCTCGCTCTCGGGGCCGGACGTCTCGATGAGCAGTCCGAGCTCGAAGGCGCGCTTGGCGACGCGGCCCGCGCGGTCCTTGTCGTGGAACTCCAGGCCCCAGACCAGGCCGCGGCCCCGGTACTCCTTGATGTCGGCGAGGTTCTCCTCGGTGATGGCGATCATGTGCTGCTCGACCTGCTCACCGCGGGTGCGGGTCTGCTTCTCCATCGCCGACCCGTCGGTCCAGTACGCCTCCAGCGCGGCGGTCGCCGTGACGAAGGCCGGGTTGTTGCCGCGGAAGGTGCCGTTGTGCTCGCCCGGCTCCCAGATGTCCAGCTCCGGCTTGAACAGGCACAGCGACATGGGCAGGCCGTAGCCGCTGATCGACTTGGAGACGGTGACGATGTCCGGCGTGATGCCCGCCTCCTCGAAGGAGAAGAAGGCGCCGGTACGGCCGCAGCCCATCTGGATGTCGTCGACGATGAGCAGCATGTCCTGGCGTGCGCACAGCTCGGACAGGGCGCGCAGCCACTCGGTACGGGCGACGTTGATGCCGCCCTCGCCCTGCACGGTCTCGACGATCACGGCGGCCGGCTTGTTGAGGCCGGAGCCCTGGTCCTCGAGCAGCCGCTCGAACCAGAGGAAATCCTCGACGGTGCCGTCGAAGTAGTTGTCGAACGGCATGGGCGTGCCGTGCACCAGCGGGATGCCGGCGCCGGCCCGCTTGAAGGCGTTGCCGGTCACGGCGAGCGAGCCCAGCGACATGCCGTGGAAGGCGTTGGTGAACGACACGATCGACTCGCGCCCCTTCACCTTCCGCGCCAGCTTGAGCGCGGACTCCACGGCGTTGGTGCCCGTCGGGCCCGGGAACATGACCTTGTACGGCAGGTCGCGCGGCCGCAGGACGATGTTCTGGAACGTCTCCAGGAAGCGGCGCTTGGCCGTGGTCGACATGTCCAGCCCGTGCGTGACGCCGTCCCGCTCCAGGTAGTCGATCAACGCCCGTTTCAGGACGGGGTTGTTGTGCCCGTAGTTGAGCGAGCCCGCTCCGGCGAAGAAGTCGAGGTACTCGTGGCCGTCCTCGTCGTACATGCGGCTGCCGTGCGCACGGTCGAAGACGGTGGGCCAGCCGCGGCAGTAGCTGCGCACCTCGGACTCGACGGTCTCGAAAACGCTGAGGTCGGGCTGGGTGATGGTCACGACGAATCGCTCCTCGTGGGGTGAGGGTGGGAGAGGAAGGTCGTACGGATCCGGGGACCGGTGCGGTCTCTGCCGGGAAGTGTGAGGGCCGGAGGGCCGGGACCGGCGGGCCGAAGCCCGGGGGCCGGTCGGTCAGTCGCGGGCCGCGGCGGGGAGAGGGCCGATGCGGTACAGCACTTCGGGCTCGTGCGGTCCGTCGGGGAAGTGGTCCGTCCCGAAGAGCACCTCGCGTTCGAGCCGGGCGCCGTGCCGCTCGGCGAACGAGGTGAACAGCCGCTGGGACGCGGTGTTGTCGGGTGAGATGGTGGTCTCCACAGTCGCCGTCCCGTGCTCCGCGACCGTCCGGGCGGCCAGCTCGTCGAGCAGTGAAGCCGCGAGCTTCCGTCCACGGTAAGCCTCGTCCACCGCCACCTGCCACACGAGCAGCGTGTCCGGCCGGTCCGGCCGCAGGTAGCCGGTGACAAAGCCAATCGGCACGCCGTGCCCGTCGCGGGCAACGGCCGATGTGGCGGCGAAGTCACGGCACCAGAGCAGATAGCTGTAGGACGAGTTCAGGTCGAGGACCTTGGAATCCCTCGCTATCCGCCACAGGGCGGCTCCGTCGGCCACTTCCGGGCGATCGATTCGCAGGTCTGCTTGCGCGGCGGTCATGCAAATTGAATTTACCCAGTGGAATTAAAAAATGCATCGCCGGATGGGGTTACGTATGGGCGCCTCATGTGTTATCGCGCGGGCGCGTGCTTCCGCGCGAGTGGCGGCGTTTTGGGGGTAAATGACCGGTATATAACACACAAAACGGGCAGCATGTGCAACGGGTCACAATCATGCAACCCGTCGCGGGGTGCTCGGAGTCCGATGTTCCGGCTTCAAGAAATCAGTGGGTTTAGGCCCACGGAAACCGGGCAGGAGAATACCGGGAGCCTATCGAGGTAATTACTCAATTCACTTTCTGTGAACTTCCGTAATTACCTCGAATTCACGCTCCCGCAAAGCCGGCGGCGGACGGCCCGTCCCAGGCGTCCTCGACGGCCCGACGGGCCGCCTCCGGATCGGTCGTGAAGCCCTTCTCGGCCAGCGCGGCACCCAGTGCCGCCAGACAGCCCTGCACGGCCCCGCGCGTCGCGTCCGGCCCGTAGTGGTTGACGCGGACCATCTCCTTGGCCAGCGCGCCGCCACCCGCGGCCAGCGGCAGCGCCGGGTCGGACGCCAGCCCCCGGGCCACCAGCTCCGAGGCGTCCAGCTCCGAGGGGACCCGCAGGGTCGTCGCCACCGGAGCCGCCTCGCGGGCCTCGTACACATACGGTTCCAGGCCGCCACCCAGCGCGAGCGCCCCGGCCCGGGTGGCCGCCGCCGCCGACGCGTGCCGCGCCATCACCGTGTCCAGGCCCTCCGCCTCGATGCGCTCGACGCAGGCCTCCAGCGCCAGCATCTCCAGCTGCGCCGGCGCGTGCAGCAGCGCCTTGCGCCCGCCGTCGATCCAGCGCTCCTTCCAGTCCAGCAGCGACAGGTAGGACCGGCGCGGTGCCCCGGGGTTCGCCGCCATCCGCGCCCACGCCCGCTCGCTCACCGACACCGCCGACACCCCGGCCGGGCCGCCCATCGCCTTCTGCGCGCCGATGACGCACAGGTCCACGCCCCACGCGTCCGGCAGCACCGGCTCGGCGCCCACCGAGGCCACCGCGTCCAGGTAGAAGAGCGCCCCGTGCTCCCGCACCACCTCGCCGATCTCCGCCACCGGGTTGGTGTTGCCGGTCGCCGCCTCCGCGTGCACCAGGGACACGAAGTCGATCTCCGGGTGCTCGGCGAAGGCCTGGCGGACCAGGTCGGCCGTCACGGCGGTGTGGAACGGCACGGCGAGGTCGTGCACCGTCGCGCCGCAGTCCCGCAGCCAGTTGCCGAACGTCTGCCCGTACGGCCCGGTGACGACGTTCAGCGCGACGGTGTCCGGCCCGGCGCACCCGCGGATCGCGCCCTCCAGCGGCAGCAGCGCCTCGCCCTGCGTGATCAGGACGTCCTGCCGGGTGCCGAGCAGGCGCGCCACCCGGTCCTCGATCGCGGCGAAACGGGCGGCGCTCAGCGGGGCGAGGTCCAGGAAGGGGTGGGTCACGGCGGTGCTCTCTTCACTCACGGTCAGGTGTACGACGCGTACGGAGTCGAGAGTAACCGTGGCTCCTGCCGCCACTCGCGGGGGAGGCCGTCCGTTGCGACACCCCCACGCCCGGAATCGTGGCTTCCGCCACAGCCACGGTGATCGCCGGGTGATGGACTCGACCCCGTGATCGTCCTGCTGCTCGTCCTCGTCGCGGTGTCGACGGCCGTCGTCCTCGGCCGGGGCGCCGGCACCCGCCTCCGCCGCCCGTACCCGGCGCAGGGCCCTCCCGGCGTCCGCGCGCCGCGCCGGCCGGGCGCCCCCTTCCGCGTCGTCGCCCAAGTCTCCGGCGGCGCCGCCGCCCTGCTCTACGTCTGGGGCGCGCTGTGCGTGCTGTCCGCTGTCATGGAGGCGGAGGACGGCGGCGCGGGCTCCGCGCCGATGCGGCCCTGCCGTACCGGGGCGTCCCCGGAGCTGTCCGGGCGGGTCGTCGACTACTCGGTCTCCTACCTGCCCCTCCGCTTCCGCTGCGAGACCGGCGACGGCGCCGGTTACGCCTCCGCCGACATCCCCGGCTACGTCAACCCCGGCCTCGCCGTCCTCGCCCTGACCGCCGTCGCGAGCGCCGTCGCGGCCGGATGGGCGACCGAGCTGCGCGCCCGCGCGGAACGGCGGCCGGTGACCGGGCACTCGAACGGCCCCGGCGGCCCCGTCTAAGGTGCGGGGCATGAGCGATCGCACGGTGCTGCACGTGAAGGGGCGGGTGCTCGTCGGCCCGCGGGACGAGGACGTCCGCGACGAGCTGTGGGTCATCGACGGCCGGATCTCGTACGACCGTCCCGCCGGGGCCGGCGACGTCCGCACCGTCGAGGGCTGGGCGCTGCCCGGCCTGGTCGACGCGCACTGCCACGTCGGCCTCGACCAGCACGGCGCCGTACCCGAGGACGTCGCCGAGAAGCAGGCGCTGACCGACCGGGACGCGGGCACCCTCCTCATCCGGGACGCGGGCTCGCCCTCCGACACCCGCTGGATCGACGACCGCGAGGACCTTCCGAAGATCATCCGTGCGGGCCGGCACATCGCCCGCACGCGCCGCTACATCCGCAACTACGCCTGGGAGGTCGAGCCCGAGGACCTCGTCGCCTACGTCGCCCAGGAGGCCCGGCGCGGCGACGGCTGGGTGAAGCTGGTCGGCGACTGGATCGACCGCGACCTCGGCGACCTGTCCGCGTGCTGGCCGCGCGGTGCCGTCGAGGCCGCCATCGCCGAGGCCCACCGGCTGGGCGCCCGCGTCACCGCGCACTGCTTCGCCGAGGACTCGCTGCGCGACCTGGTCGAGGCCGGCATCGACTGCGTCGAGCACGCGACCGGTCTGACGGACGACACGATCCCCCTCTTCGCCGAGCGGGGCGTCGCCATCGTGCCCACCCTGGTCAACATCGCCACCTTCCCCGCGCTCGCCAAGGGCGGCGAGAGCCGGTTCCCGCGCTGGTCGGACCATATGCGCCGGCTGCACGCCCGCCGCTACGACACCGTCCGCAACGCCTACGACGCCGGGATCCCGGTCTTCGTCGGCACCGACGCGGGCGGTTCCCTGGCCCACGGCCTGGCGGGGGCGGAGGTCGCCGAACTCGTCACCGCCGGCATCCCGCCCGTCGAGGCCCTTGCCGCGGCGACCTGGGCCGCCCGGCGCTGGCTCGGCAGGCCCGGCCTCGACGAGGGCGCGCCGGCGGACCTGGTGGTGTACGAGCAGGACCCGCGCGCGGACGTGCGCGTGCTCGGCGCTCCGCGCCGGGTGGTGCTGAACGGGCGGGTCGTCGGATAGCCGACACGGGTGACACCGGGGAACACGCGTGCCGGAGGATTCGAAAAGACTCGCGGAAACCCCACGAAGGGGTGAAGTGACCCTGGATCGCTGACGGTTGGAGCCGGGCGGGGACATCCTTTCCGGGTCCCAAGCATGTCGCTCATGCGTGTTCCGCACGCATGTCTTTCTGGGGGTCCCACCACCTTGAACGGCAACACCTTCCGCATGCCCGCACGCCGCCTCGTCACCGTCACGGCGGCCACGGCCCTGGCCGCCGGTCCCGCGGTCCTGGCCGGCGCGGGCACCGCCCGTGCGACCGACGACCACGGCCGCGCGAGCGCCACGGTCCTGCGCACCGACCTCGACGTGTCCCTGCTCGACAAGACCGTGAACGTCCCGCTCACGGTCACCCTCAACGAGGTGCAGGCGCCCGAGAGCGCCCGGAAGACCGCGCTGACCGCCCGGCTGGACGGCGTCGAGGGCGGCAAACCCTTCAGCGTCCTGCGCGCCGACGTGGCCGACGCCGGGGCGACGACGACCGCGGACAAGGCGGAGGGCCACACGGAACTGGCCCGGGCCCGGGTCCACGTCCCCGGACTTCCGCTGCTGTCGGTCATCGAGGTCGGACAGGTCACCTCCACGGCGACCTGCGAGGCGGGGAAGAAGCCCGTCGCCTCCTCGAACCTGCTGGGCGCGGTCACGGTCCTCGGCAAGAAGGTCACGCTGACCACCGGCGGGACGACGGACGTGAAGGTGCCCGGCGTCGGGGAGGTGCGGCTCGACCTGTCGACGACGGAGACCACCTCGCGCTCGGCAGCCGCCACCGCGCTCCGCCTCACCGTGCACGTCAACCCGCTCGACCTGGGCGTGGCGGAGGTCGACGGCACCCTGACCCTGGCGAGCGCCACCTGCGAGTCCCCGGCGGCCCCGCCGGCCGAGGCCGCGCAGCCCCCGGCGAAGGCGGAGGAGCCGTCCGCCGAACCGGCCGCGGACGTGAAACTCCAGGGCGCCCCCGCCGAGGCCGGCCTGGCCGAGACCGGCGGCAGCTCGACCACCCCGTACCTCGCGGCCGGCGCCGCCGCGCTGGTCCTGGCGGGCGGCGGAGCGCTGGCCGTGGCCCGGCGCAGGCGCGGCTGACGACGGGGAGGCCGGGGGCGGGTCCGGGGGCGCTTGCCCGCGCTGACGGGGCGCCTCCCCCGGAGGGGGCCCCAACGCCCACCCGTGCCGCCCTGGGGGTACCTCCCAGGCCGTTCAGGCAACGCAGGCTGTTGGGGGGCAGTCAGGGCGTCAGGGCGCGGTCCAGCGCCGTCAGGAAACCGTCCGTCGTCGTTCGGTCCCGTACCGCGAGGCGCAGCCAGTCCGCGCCCAGTCCCGGGAACGTGTCCCCGCGCCGGACGGCGTACCCGAGGGCGCGCAGCCGCTGCCGTACGCTCGCCGCGTCCGGGAGGCGGACCAGGACGAAGGGGCCCTCGGGGGGCTCGGCGACCCGGAGTCCCGCGGGGGCGAACCTCCGTAGCCCGGCGACGAGACGGTCCCGGTCCGCGGCGATGCGGTGGGCGGCGTGGGCCGCCTCCGCCAGCGCGCGCGGCGCCACGCACGCCTCGGCCGCCGCCAGCGCGGGTGTGGACACGGGCCACAGGGGCTGGGCGCGCTCCAGGCCGGTGACCGTCTCCGGCGCTGCCAGCACGTACCCGATGCGCAGGCCCGCCAGCCCCCACGTCTTGGTGAGGCTGCGCAGGACGACCAGCCCGGGCACGTCCGTCCGCCCGGCCAGCGCCTCCCGCTCACCCGGCACCGCGTCCATGAACGCCTCGTCCACGACCAACGTCCGGCCGGGACGCGCGAGTTCCACCAGCGTGCCCGCCGGGTGCAGCACCGACGTCGGGTTCGTCGGATTGCCGATCACCACCAGGTCGGCGTCCTCCGGGACGGCCGCCGGGTCCAGCCGGAAGCCGTCCTCCTCCCGCAGCAGCACCCGGCCGACCGTGTGCCCCGCGTCCCGCAGCGCCGCCTCCGGCTCCGTGAACTGGGGGTGCACCACCACCGGCCGGCGCACCTTCAGCGCCCGCGCCAGCAGCACGAACGCCTCCGCCGCGCCCGCCGTCAGCAGCACCCGCTCCACCGGCAGCCCGTGCCGCGCCGCCACCGCCGCCCGCGCGGCCCGCCCGTCCGGGTAGGCCGCGAGGGAGCCGAGCGAGCCGGCCACGTGCTCGCGCAGCCACGCCGGGGGCGTGTCCGCGCGGACGTTCACCGCCAGGTCCACCAGCGCCGAACCGTCGTCCCGGACCTCGGCGTCCCCGTGGTGCCGCAGGTCGGGGCCGCCGAGGTCACTGTGCATGGGAGTGTGCGTGTCCATGCCCGTGATGGTGCCCGTGGTGGTGATGACCGTCGTCGTCGGGGTGGAAGTGCGGCTGCTGCGGCAGCCCCACCTTGTCCTCGAACCCGGGCAGCGCGATCCGGTACACGCAACTGTCGCAGTTCATCCGCAGATCGCCCTTCACCGCCTCCTCGTACCGCTCCCACACCAGGTCGAGCAGCTCCGGCTCGGGTCCGATGACGTCCGCCGACCGCACCTCGGTCTCCGGGTGCGCGGCGGCCCACTGCTCCGTCTGGTGCCGGACCCGGTCCGGGAGGATGCCGGTGAACAGGAAGTACGGCAGGACCACGATCCGCCCGGCGCCCAGCCGCGCGCACCGGTCCAGGCCGCCCGGCACGTCCGGCTGCGCCAGCGACACGAACGCCGTCTCCACACCCGCGTAACCGCGGCCCTCCCACAGCAGCCGCGCCGCCTTGAACACCTCGGCGTTGGCGTCCGGGTCCGTCGAACCGCGCCCCACCAGCAGCACGGTCACCTCGGAGGGGTCCCAGGAGGGATCGACGGCCTCCGTCAGCCGCCGCTCCAGCACCCGCAGCAGCGACGGGTGCGGGCCCAGCGGACGCCCGTACGTGTACGAGATGCCGGGGTGGCGCTCCTTCTCGCGGGACAGCGCCGCCGGGATGTCACCCTTGGCGTGCCCGGCGGACACCAGCATCAGCGGCACCGCGGCGAACCGGCGTACGCCGCGCTCCACCAGCTCGGCGACCGCCTCGCCCAGCGGCGGCGGGGACAGCTCGATGAAGCCGCCCGCGACGGGCAGTTCGGGATGGCGGCGGCCCAGCTCGCGCACGAAGTCACGGAACGCCTCGGCTCCGGCCTCGTCCCGGGTGCCGTGGCCGGCGATGAGCAGGGCGGGCGGGGTGGTCACAGGGTCTCCTCGGGGGACGTGGGGTGGTACAGCAGGGCGTTGAGCGCGGCGGACGCGACCGCCGACCCGCCCTTCTCGGACACGTTGCTCACGGCGGGCAGCCCGCTCTCGCGCAGCGCCGCCTTGGACTCGACCGCGCCGACGAAGCCGACGGGCAGCCCGATGACGAGCGCGGGGGAGGCGTCCAGGGTCAACAGCTCCTCCAGGGCGGTGGGCGCGTTGCCGATCACCCAGAGGGCGCCGGGCCCGACCTGCTCGTACGCCAGCCGGATGCCGTGCGCCGAGCGGGTCAGTCCCGGCCCGGCGACGGCGTCCTTCAGCCGGCAGACGGTCTCCCTCCGGGTGATGCCCGCGCCGACCATCTCGACGTCCACGACGACGGGCGCCCCGGCGTGCAGCGCCGCGTGTGCCTTCGCCAGCTCGCCCTCGTCCATGACGAGGTCCGACGCGTACTCCAGGTCGGCGGCGGAGTGGATGACCCGCTCCACCACCGCCCGGGTCAGCGGCGCGAAGCGCGAGGTGTCCAGACGGGCGCGCAGCCGCCGGTAGGACTCCTCCTCGATGGGGTGGACCACACGGTTCACCGGGAGGCCTCCTGCCAGCGGTAGCCGCGCGGGGTGACCATGCGCCCGGCGATCTCGCGGGTCGCCGTGTTGCCCACCGTGACGACCGTCATCATGTCGACCGTCGCCGGGTCCAGCGCCGCGAGCGTGGTGAGCCGGCTCGACTCGTCGGCGCGCGACGCGTTGCGCACGACACCGACCGGCGTCGTCGGCTCCCGGTGCCCGGCGAGGATCGCCAGCGCCTTCGGCAGCTGCCAGTCCCGGCCCCGGCTGCGCGGGTTGTAGAACGTCACGACGAGGTCCGCCTCGGCCGCCGCGCGCACCCGCCGCTCGATGACCTCCCACGGCGTGTGCAGGTCGGACAGGCTGATCGACACGTGGTCGTGGCCCAGCGGCGCGCCCAGGATCGCCCCGGCGGCCAGCGCCGCCGTCACGCCCGGCACCCCGACCACGTCGATGTCGTCGGACGCCTCGGCCAGCGCCGGCGACGCCATGGCGTACACGCCCGCGTCACCGCTGCCGATCAGCGCCACCGTCCGCCCGCGCCGGGCCTCGGCCACCGCCGTCCGCGCCCGTTCCTCCTCCGCCCCGAGCCCCGACTCCAGGATCCGGGTGCCGGGCCGCAGCAGATCGCGGATCTGGTCGACGTACTGGTCGAGACCGACCAGCACGGACGCCCGCCGCAGCTCCGCCAGCGCCCGCGGCGTCAGCAGGTCCCGGGCGCCCGGCCCGAGCCCGACCACCGCGAGCCGCCCGCGCCCCGGCCGCCGTACGACGGCACAGGTCGCCATGGCGGGCACCGCCGCCGACTTCCGCTTGGGCACGAGGAGTTCGCCCCCGCCCACCAGCGCCGCGGCCTCCGCGACCGAGGGGGTGCCGACGGCGGCGAGCGGCGCGTCCGAGGGGTTGGGCACCTCGACGCCCGCGAGCTCCCCGGCGGGGTACGTCACCAGCGGCACGCCCAGCCGCTCGGCCGCCCCGACGATGCCCGGCTCCTCGGCCTTGGCGTCCACGGTGGCCAGCTCGGCGACCGACGCCGCCGACAGCCCGGCGTCCCGCAGCGCCGCCTCCACCAGGGCGAGCACCTCGTCCACCGGCGCCCCCTTCGAGGCGCCGACACCGACGACCAGGGACGGCGGACGCAGCACGGCCTCACGCTCGGCCGGCTCCACCAGACGGTCCGTCAGCCGGACCGCGTACGCCCCCTCCGCGGCGAGGGGCAGCGGCGGCAGCGGCCAGGCGACCTCGGCCCGCAGCGCCACCGGCTCACCGTCCAGCAGGGCCCGCGAGACCCCGGCGACATCGCCCTCGACGGGCAGCCCCAGCGTGTCCAGGCCCGGCAGGCCCACGGCGTCGGTCGCCGTCGTCACCACCGGCTCGGCGCCCAGCATCCCGCCCACCGCGCGGGCGAGTTCGTTGGCGCCGCCGCCGTGCCCGCCGACCAGCGACACGGCGAACCGCCCGCCCTCGTCGACGCACACCACGCCCGGGTCCGTCCGCTTGTCGTCCAGCAGCGGGGCCACGAGCCGGACCACGGCCCCCGTGGCCAGGAAGCACACGAGCTGCTCGCACTCGGCGAACGCGGTCCGTACGGCGTCCGCGACGGGACCCTCGTACACGCGCGTGCGGTCCGGCCACGCAGTGGCCAGCCGGTCCCGCGCCGCAGCTCCCGCCGCGGTGGCGGAAATGAGGCCGATCACTGGGCCCCTCCTTCTTCGGTTTCTTCGGTACGGCTGCCGGGCCTCGCGCCCCACAGCAGGAAAACGGGATTGGTCGCCGCCAGCCGCGTCACGTCCCCCGGCAGCGGCGCGAGCCGGGACGACTGGAGCAGCACCCCGTCGCACTCCAGCCCCGCGTCGAGCAGCGCCTGACGGGCCGCCGGCACCCGGTCCAGCGCGGCCATCGCGACGACCACGGACCGCCGGGCGCGCCGCGCGCAGGCCGAGACGATCGCCGGCAGTTCGCGCCCGCCGCCGCCGACGAACACGGCTTCGGGGTCGTCCAGGCCCGACAGCACCGCGGGCGCCGCGCCGTGCACCACCCGGACGTCGACCCCGTGCGCGGCGGCGTTGGCGCGCACGCGCTCGACCCCGTCCGGTGTCTTCTCCACGGCGGTGACGGCCGCGCCGAGCCGCGCGCACTCCACGGCCACGGACCCCGAGCCCGCGCCGACGTCCCACACCAGGTCGCCGGGGCGCGGACCGAGCCGGGCCAGCGCCAGCGCCCGCACCTCGAACTTGGTGATCATCGAGTCGCGGTGGGCGAACGCGGCCTCGTCCAGCGCCCATCCGGCCGGACCCGGCCGCGGCCCGGCCACCGAGCGCACCGGGCCCAGCGCCCGCGGTTCGTCCAGGCTCAGCACCACGCTCACCGCCGCGCCCCAGTCCCGGGCGGCGGCCTCGGCGGGCGTCACCCGCTCCACCCGCTCCTCGCCGGAACCGAGCGCGGAGGCGACGACCAGCACCCGCCCGTCGCCCGCGAGCGCGGCCCCCAGCTCCGCCGGACCCGCCCCCGGCCCGGTCAGCACGGCCACCTTCGGGTGGGCGCGGCACAGGTTCACCGCCGTCCGCAGGTCCCGCCCGTGCGCGCTGGCCACCACGGCGTCGTCCCACGGCAGCCCGGCCCGCGCGAACGCGGCGGCCACCGACGACACCCCGGGCCGCACATCGAGCAGCTTCGGCCCGAACCGCTCGGCCAGCGCCCGCACGATCCCGAAGAACCCCGGGTCGCCGGAGGCCAGCACCAGCACCGGCCGTTCCTTCGCGACGTACTCCGCGACCGTGTCCAGGGCGGGCGTCAGCGCCCCGAGGACGACCCGCTCGGCGCCCTCCGGCAGCCGTACGGCGTCCAGGTGGCGCCGCCCGCCGACGACCAGTTCCGCGCCGTCGGCCACGTCCTCGGGCAGCGGGGAACCGGTCCCCGCCCCGACCACCGTGATCATGTGCTCGCACCCCGCGCGCGCAGCTCCCTGCGGGCCTCGGGGTCGGCCTTGCGGTACCCGTGGAAGTGCCCCGGGTGGTACAGGTGCGAGCGGGTGCCGTGCGCGTCGAGCGCCGGACCGACCAGGAACAGGGTGTGCTTCCAGAGCCTGTGTTCCTTGACGGTCTCCTCCAGCGTGCCGATCGTGCACTTCACGACCAGCTCCTCCGGCCAGGTCGCCTGGTAGGCGACGACGACCGGCGTCTCGGTCGGATAGCCGCCCTCCAGCAGCTCCCGCACCAGCTGGCCGCTGCGCGCCGCCGACAGGAAGACCGCCATGGTCGTGCCGTGCTTCGCGAACTCGCGGACCTCCTCCCCGGGCGGCATCGGCGTCTTGCCGCCGCCGAGCCGGGTGAGGACGACGGACTGCGCGACCTCCGGGATGGTCAGCTCCCGCTGCGCGAGCGCGGCGACCGCGGAGAAGGCGGAGACGCCCGGCACGACCTCGGTCGCGATGCCGATCTGCGCGCACCGGTCGAGCTGCTCCTGCGTGCCGCCCCACAGGGCAGGGTCACCGGAGTGGATGCGGGCCACCCGCAGCCCCTCCTCGCGGGCCCGCTGGTAGACGGCGACGACGTCCTCCAGCGACATCGTCGCCGAGTCCAGGACCTCCGCGTCCTCACGCGCGTGCTGCAGGACCTCCGCCTGGACCAGGCTCGCCGCCCAGATCACGACGTCGGCCTCGGCGATGGCGCGGGCGGCGCGGAACGTCAGCAGATCGGCGGCGCCGGGGCCGGCACCGACGAAGGTCACCTTGCCGGCACCGGTACCGGCGGTGGGAGCCATGGGGTCCATGGAAATCGGTCCTCTCCTGCGCATATTTACTGCGGTTGCTGCTGTCGGACGCGCGTGAACGCGGGCTGATCGGATACCAAGGGCGCATGGCGGTCTTCGTCGCGCTCGGCGCGTTCCTGATGACGCTGGCCGGCGGCTGGACGGCACAGCGCGTGACCGACCGGCGCCACCTGGTCCTGGGCCTGGCCGGCGGCCTGATGCTGGGCGTGGTCGGACTCGACCTGCTGCCGGAGGCGCTGGAGGCGGCGGGCCGGGAGGTGTTCGGCGTCCCGGCGGCCCTGCTGCTGTTCGTCGCCGGATTCCTGCTCGCCCACCTCGTGGAGCGCCTGCTGGCCGCCCGCCGCGCCGCGCACGGCGCCGACGAGCACGGCCACCGCACGCCCGAGGTGGGCCTGACGGCCGCCGCCGCGATGGTCGGGCACAGCGCGATGGACGGCGTGGCGATCGGCGCGGCGTTCCAGGTGGGCGGCGGCATGGGCGCGGCGGTCGCGCTGGCCGTGGTCGCCCACGACTTCGCGGACGGCTTCAACACCTACACGCTCACCAGCCTGTACGGGAACGCCCGCCGCCGGGCCGTCGCCATGCTCGTCGCGGACGCCGTGGCCCCCGTCGTCGGCGCGGCGTCCACGCTCTTCTTCACGATCCCGGAGGGTGTGCTCGGCGGGTATCTCGGTCTCTTCGGCGGCGTTCTGCTCTATCTCGCCGCCGCCGAGATCCTGCCCGAGGCCCACCACGAGCACCCCGCCCGGTCGACCCTGCTGTGCACGATCGCGGGCGCCGCCTTCATCTGGCTGGTGGTGGGCATCGCCGAGTGACGTCCCGGGATCCGGGTGGCTCACAGCTTGCCGCCCCGCCCGCCCTCGCGCCGTGCCGGTGCGATGAGCGTCGACAGATAGGGCAGCGGCGCCCCGTCCAGCTCGGCGGCCGGCCGTACGGACTCCTCCGCCAGCCCCAGCGCCGAACCCCATACGGCGTCGTCGAGCCGCCCGGTCTCCCGCAGCGCCTCGGCGACCTCGGCCGCCTGCCGGCCGAACTTGTAGGCGACGACGGTCCCCGGCCCGTTCAGCGCGTCCTTGAGCACCGCGGCCCCGGCGGTCACCGGCACCAGCGTCAGCGGCTCGGTGCCCTCCGTCAGCACGGCACCCGACCGGGCCGCGAGGTCCTGCATGGCGGTGATGCCCGGCACGGTCTCCACGACGGTGCCCGGCACGAGTTCGCCGACGGTCTGCGCGAGATACGTGAAGGTCGAGTACACGTTGGGGTCGCCGATGGTCGCGAAGGCGACGGAACCGTGGGCCCGCAGCAGCGCGGCCACCCGTTCCCCGGCCGCGTCCCACGCCGCCTCCCGGCGCCCCCGGTCGGAGCGCTCGTTCAGCGCGAACACGACCCGGACGACCTTCTCGGCGGGCACGTAGTGCAGCACGGTCGCCTCGGCCCTTCCCCGCTCCCCGCCGTCTTTTCCGTCGGGTGCAGCCATGACGGGAACGACGACGACCTCGGCGGCGCGCAGCGCGTTCACGCCCTTGACGGTCACCAGCTCCGGGTCCCCGGGCCCGACCCCCACCCCGATCAGCCTGCTGCTCATGACGTCCGGCACCTCTCCACGAACCGACGGGCGACACCGGGCTCGGACGCCCAGTGCGTGTGCAGATAGCTCGCGTGCACACCGCGCTCCACAAATCCCTCGACGCGCCGCTCGGGCGCCCGCATCCCCCATGCCGGCGCCGCCCCGGCGCCCGGCTCCACGACCGTCCGGTGGAACTCGTGCCCCCGCATCCGCGTCCCCGCGACGGCCAGCGCACTGTCGTTCACGGCCACGGCGTCCCGGTAGCCCAGGGTGAGCCGTTCGGACATCCGCGCGCAGGCGTCGAGCACCCCGCACATGGGCAGCCCGTCCAACTCCCGGCACAGATACAGCAGCCCGGCACACTCGGCGGCGACGGGAGCACCGCTGAGCGCGAGTTCGGCGACGCTCTTGCGCAGCCCCTCGTTGGCCGACAGCTCGGCGGCGTGCACCTCGGGAAAGCCCCCACCGACGACCAGCCCGGCGGCCCCCTCGGGCAACTCCTCGTCCCGCAACGGATCGAAGGCGACGACCTCGGCCCCGGCGGCGGCGAGCAGCTCGGAGTGCTCGGCGTAGGAGAAGGTGAACGCGGCACCGCCGGCAACGGCGACGAGGGGCCCCGGCTTCTCGGCCGACCGAGTCGGGTGGTGGGTGGGCGAAGGACCGGGGGTCCAGGGGGCGGAGCCCCCTGGCAGCGGACCGACGGCACGCGCCAGCCTCACCAACGCCTCCAGGTCACACCCGCCGGCCACCTGAGCCGCCATCGCGGCAACGGCCTCCACCGCCTGCGAAGCTCGCTCGGCGACCGGCACCAGCCCCAGATGCCGGGACGGCACATCCACCTGCGGCGCCCGCCGCAGCACCCCCAGCACCGGCACCCCGACGGAGTCCACCGCCTCCCGCAGCAGCGCCTCGTGCCGGTCCGACCCGACCTTGTTGAGGATCACGCCCCCGATCCGCACCTCCGGATCGAAGGACACGAACCCGTGCACCAGTGCCGCCACCGACCGCGACTGCGACGACGCGTCCACGACCAGCACCACCGGCGCCCGCAGCAGCTTGGCGACGTGCGCGGTGGACGCGAGTTCGCCCTCGCCCGCCGCCCCGTCGTACAGCCCCATCACACCCTCGACCACGGCGATGTCGCACCCGCGCGCCCCGTGCAGGAACAGCGGCCCGATCAGCTCGGGTCCGCACAGGTAGGCGTCGAGGTTGCGACCCACCCGCCCGGTGGCCAGCGCGTGGTACCCGGGGTCGATGTAGTCGGGCCCGACCTTGTGCGGGGACACGGCGAGGCCCCGCGCGGTGAGCGCGGCCATCAGCCCGGTGGCGACGGTGGTCTTGCCACTGCCCGAGGAGGGCGCGGCGACGACCAGCCGAGGGACGGAGGAGGTCACCACTCGATGCCCCTCTGCCCCTTCTGCCCGGCGTCCATCGGGTGCTTCACCTTGGACATGTCGGTGACGAGGTCCGCGAACTCCACCAGCTTCTCCGGCGCGTTCCGCCCGGTGATCACGACATGCTGCGTCCCCGGCCGGTCCCGGAGCACGGAGACGACCTCGTCGGTGTCGACCCACCCCCAGTGCATCGGGTAGGCGAACTCGTCCAGCACGTACAGCTTGTACGTCTCGGCGGCGAGGTCCCGCTTGACCTGCTCCCAGCCCTCCCGGGCTTTCTCCTCGTTGTCCATCTGAGCGTCCCGCTGGACCCAGGACCAGCCCTCGCCCATCTTGTGCCAGTCGACGGACCCGCCCTCACCGCTGGCGCCGAGCACCCGCAGGGCGTTCTCCTCGCCTACCTTCCACTTCGCCGACTTGACGAACTGGAACACCCCGATCGGCCACCCCTGGTTCCAGGCCCGCAGCGCCAGCCCGAAGGCGGCGGTGGACTTGCCCTTCCCCACGCCCGTGTGCACGACGACCAGCGGACGATTACGCCGCTGACGGGTCGTCAGCCCGTCGTCCGGCACGACACTCGGCTGCCCCTTCGGCATTACGCGGCCCTCCTGCTCGCCTGTACGTCCTTCACCAGCCCGGCGATGGAGTCCGCCCGCAGCTCGTCCAACGTCACCGCCGTACCGCCCAGTTCGTCCGCGAGCCGCCCGGCGAGCCCCAGCCGCACCGGCCCCGTCTCGCAGTCCACGACCACGGAGGCGGTGCCCTCGGCGGCGAACAGCCGCGCGGCCCGCGAAGCCAGCGCGACCGGCTCGGTCCCACCCGTCGCCCGACCACCACCCCGGCCGGAGGCGCTTCGCGCCGCCCCTGCCGCTGTGGCCCGCCCGTCCGTCACCACCACGACCAGCGGCCGCCGCGCCGGGTCCCGCAGCCGCTCCACCCGCAGCACCTCGTGCGCCTTCAGCAGCCCGGCCGCGAGCGGCGTACGGCCACCGGTCGGCAGCGACTCCAGCCGGGCGGCCGCCGCGTCCACCGACGAGGTCGGCGGCAGGGCGACATCGGCGGCCGAGCCCCGGAAGGTGACCAGCCCCACCTTGTCCCGCCGCTGGTAGGCGTCCAGCAGCAGCGACAGCACGGCACCCTTCACCGCGCTCATCCGCTGCCGCGCCGCCATCGACCCCGAGGCGTCCACGACGAACAGCACGAGATTGCCCTCACGCCCCTCGCGCGTCGCCTGCCGCAGATCGTCCCGGCGCACCACCAGCCCGGGCCCGCTGCGCCCCCGCGCCCGCTGGTGCGGGGCGGCGGCCTGCACGGTGGCCGCGAGGTGCAGCTTGGTCAGCGCCCCCCGGGGCCGCCGGGCCCCGGTCGTCCGCCCGTGCTCGGTCCGCGCCCGCGACCGGCGCCCGGCGGCACCCTCGCCCAGCCCGGGCACGCTCAGCACCTTCGTGCGGAACGGCTCGGCGGCCCGCACGGGGGACTGCTCGCCGGCGCCGCCGGACGGCTGCGGCTGCCCGCCCTCCCCGGCCTCGGGCCGCGCGGCGGTGTCACCGTCGCCCTGGGGCGCGTCGTCGGGCTCCGGCTGTCCGCCGGGACCGCCGCCGGGACCCGGGTCCGGATCGTCGTCGCCGTCGCCCTCGTCCTGCCCGCCGAACTCCTCCAGCGTCTCGTCGAGCTTGTCCTCGTCCAGCCCCGGCGCGTCGAAGGGATTGCGCCGCCGCCGGTGGGGGAGGGCCAGCAGCGCGGCCTGCCGTACGTCCTCCGCCAGCACATCGGTCCGCCCGGCCCACGCGGCCAGCGCGGTCGCCGTGCGCGCCATCACGATGTCGGCGCGCATGCCGTCCACCTCGAAGGCCGCACAGGTCGCCGCGATCTGCCGCAGCGCCCCGTCGCCGAGCCGCACCGACGGCAACAACGTCCGCGCGGCCACGATCCGGGCCCGTACGGCGGCCTCCTCGTCGGCCCAGCGCGCGGCGAACGCGGCCGGATCGTCGTCGTACGCCAGCCTGCGCCGCACGACCTCCACCCGCAGGTCGGGCTCGCGCGACGCGGCGACCTCGACGGTGAGCCCGAACCGGTCGAGCAACTGCGGCCGCAGCTCGCCCTCTTCGGGGTTCATCGTGCCGACGAGCAGGAACTTCGAGGCGTGCCGCACCGACACCCCCTCGCGCTCGACGTACGAGGCGCCCATCGCGGCGGCGTCCAGCAGCAGGTCGACCAGGTGGTCGTGGAGCAGGTTGACCTCGTCGACGTAGAGGATCCCGCGGTGCGCGTCGGCGAGCAGGCCGGGCTCGAAGGCCTTCACGCCCTCCGACAGCGCCCGCTCGATGTCCAGCGCGCCGACGAGCCGGTCCTCGGAGGCACCGACGGGCAGCTCCACCATCCGCGCCGGCCGGGACCCGGAGGCCCCCGCCCCGTGCGGCCCGTCCGGGCACGCGGGGTCGGGGGAGTGCGGGTCGCAGGAGAACCGGCAGCCGGAGACGACGTCCACCTCCGGCATCAGCGCGGACAGGGCGCGCACCGCCGTCGACTTGGCGGTGCCCTTCTCGCCGCGCACCAGCACGCCGCCGACCGCCGGGGACACGGCGTTCAGCAGCAGCGCGAGCCGCAGGTCGTCCTGGCCGACGACGGCCGTGAACGGGAACGGGACACTCACTTGTCGTCACCCTCCAAGTCGCCTTCGAGTTCCAGATAGGTGGCGCGCAGCCGCTCCAGCGTCTCCGCGTCCGGCTCCGCCCACAGCCCCCGGTCGGCGGCCTCCAGCAGCCGCTCGGTGATGCCGCGCAGCGCCCAGGGGTTGGACTTCTTCATGAAGTCCTGGTTCTCCGCGTCGAACACGTACTCGGCGCTGAGCTTCTCGTACATCCAGTCGTCCACGACCCCGGCCGTGGCGTCGTAGCCGAAGAGGTAGTCCACGGTGGCCGCCATCTCGAAGGCGCCCTTGTAGCCGTGCCGCCGCATCGCCGCCATCCAGCGCGGGTTGACCACGCGGGCGCGGAAGACGCGGTGGGTCTCCTCGCCCAGCGTCCGGGTCTTCACCTGGTCGGGGGTGGCGGAGTCACCGACGTACGCCTCGGGGGAGGCGCCCGTGAGGTGCCGGACCATGGCGACCATGCCGCCGTGGTACTGGAAGTAGTCGTCGGCGTCCACGAGGTCGTGCTCGCGGGTGTCGACGTTCTTCGCCGCCACCGCGATCCGCCGGAACGCCGTCTCCATGTCCCCGCGCGCCGCCCGCCCGTCGAGGCCGCGGCCGTAGGCGTAGCCGCCCCACACCGCGTACACCTCGGCGAGGTCCGCGTCGGAGCGCCAGTTGCGGGCGTCGATCAGCGGCAGCAGACCGGCACCGTACGCGCCCGGCTTGGAGCCGAAGATGCGTGCCGTGGCCCGGCGCCGGTCGCCGTGCTCGGCGGTGTCCGCGTCGGCGTGGGCGCGCACGTAGTTCTGCGAGGCGGGCTCGTCCAGCTCCGCCACCGCCCGCACCGCGTCGTCGATCAGCCCGACGACGTGCGGGAACGCGTCCCGGAAGAACCCGGAGATGCGCACCGTGACGTCCACGCGCGGCCGGCCCAGCTCGGCCGGGGGCACGATCTCGAAGCCGGTGACCCGGCGCGAGGCGTCGTCCCACACCGGACGGCAGCCCAGCAGGGCCAGGATCTCGGCGATGTCGTCGCCCTGGGTACGCATCGCGGACGTGCCCCACACCGTGAGGCCGACGGACTTCGGGTACTCGCCGGTGTCGCTCAGATAGCGCTGGATCAGCGAGTCCGCCAGGGACTGGCCGACCTCCCAGCTCAGCCGGGACGGGATCGCCTTCGGGTCGACGGAGTAGAAGTTCCGGCCGGTCGGCAGGACGTTGACCAGTCCGCGGGTCGGCGAGCCGGACGGTCCGGCCGGGACGTAACCGCCGTCCAGCGCCCGCAGGATGTGCCCGATCTCGTCCGTCGTCCGGGCGAGCCGCGGCACGACCTCCCGGCAGGCGAACTCCAGCACGGCGACCGCGTCGGGCAGTGCGGTGCCCAGCACCTCCCGCACCAGACCCGGTACGGCCGTGACGTCCCAGTCCCGGGACTCCATCCCCTCCGCGAACCGCCGGCACAGCTGCTCCAGCAGGTCGATCGCGTCGGACGCGGTGCGTGCCGGACCCTCCACCAGCTCCGTCAGCTCCACCGGCACCTTCACCGGGGCGCCCGGCTCGGCCAGCAGCTCCTTCTCGACCAGCCCGGCGTACGAGGCCAGCGCGGCCCGCAGACCCGGCAGCGCGTTCGCCTGGCCGCCCCACACCTGCGAGGCGCGCAGCACCGCCAGCACCAGGTTGACGCGCGGCTCGCCGACCGGACCGCCGCCCAGGACGTGCAGGCCGTCGCGGATCTGCACGTCCTTGATCTCGCACAGATAGCCGTCGATGTGCATGACGAACTCGTCGAACGCGTCGTCGTCCGGCTGGTCGTCCACGTGCAGGTCGTGGTGGAGCTCGGCCGCCTTGACCAGCGTCCAGATCTGCGCCCGGACCGTGGGCGCCTTCGCCGGATCCAGGTCGGAGACGAGCGCGTACTCGTCGAGCAGCTGCTCCAGCTTGGCCAGGTCGCCGTAGGTGTCGGCACGGGCCATCGGCGGGACCAGGTGGTCGACCACCGTGGCGTGCCCGCGCCGCTTGGCCTGGGTGCCCTCGCCGGGGTCGTTGACGATGAACGGGTAGATCAGCGGCAGATCGCCCAGCACCGCGTCCGGCGCGCAGCCGCCGCTCAGCCCGAGGCCCTTGCCGGGCAGCCACTCCATCGTGCCGTGCTTGCCCATGTGCACGATCGCGTCGGCGCCGAAACTGTTCTCCAGCCACCGGTACGCCGCCATGTAGTGGTGGGACGGCGGCATGTCGGGGTCGTGGTAGATCGCGATCGGGTTCTCCCCGAAGCCGCGCGGCGGCTGGATCATGACGACGACGTTCCCGAACCGTAGGGAGGCCAGCACGATGTCGTCCCCGTCGACGTACAGCGAGCCCGGCGGCTCGCCCCACGCCTCGGTCATCGCGTCCCGCAGCTCCGGGTCCAGCTTCCCGAACCAGGCCCGGTAGTCCGCCAGCGGCACCCGCGCGGGCGCCGCGGCCAGCTGGTCCTCCGTCAGCCACTCGACGTCGTGACCGCCGGCCTCGATCAGCCGGTGGATCAGCTCGTCGCCGCCGGACGGGTAGTCGGTGAGCGAGTACCCCGCGTCCCGCAGCGCGTCCAGGACCCGGACCGCGGACGCCGGGGTGTCGAGCCCCACCGCGTTGCCGACCCGGGAGTGCTTGGTCGGATACGCGGTGAAGACCAGCGCGAGCTTCTTCTCGGCGTTCGGCTTGTGCTTGAGGGCCGCGTGCCGCACGGCGATCCCGGCGACCCGCCCGGCCCGCCCGGGGTCGGCCACGTACACCGGCACGTCGTCGGGGCCCTGCTCCTTGAAGGAGAACGGCACCGTGATCAGGCGGCCGTCGAACTCCGGGATCGCGACCTGCATCGCCGCGTCCATCGGGGAGAGCGCCGCGTCGGACGCCTCCCAGGCGGCCCGGGACGAGGTCAGGCAGAGCCCTTGCAGCACCGGGACGTTCAGGTCGGCCAGCGCGCCGATGTCCCACGCCTCCTCGTCGCCGCCCGCCGACGCCTGCGAGGCGTGGGTGCCGCCCGCGGCGAGGACGGTGGCGACCAGGGCGTCGGCCCGGCCCAGCAGCTCGTACAGCGCGGGGTCCGCGCCGCGCAGCGAACCGCAGTACACGGGCAGCGCGTTGGCGCCGCGCGCCTCGATCGCGTCGCACAGCGTGTCCACGAACGCGGTGTTGCCGCTGAGCTGGTGGGCACGGTAGAAGAGCACGCCGACCGTCGGGCGGCCCTCCACGAAGGACCGGGAGCCGTGGACGCCGTACTCCGGCATCTTCCGCGGCTCGTCGAAGCCCTCGCCGGTCAGCAGCACCGTGTCCGACAGGAACCCGGCGAGCTGCGTGAGGTTGTCCGGGCCGCCCTCGACCAGATAGCGCAGCGCCTGCGCCACCACACCGGCCGGCACCGACGACTCGGCCATCAGCTCCGCGTCCGGCACGCTCTCGCCGCCGAGCAGCACGGTCGGAATCCCGGACGCCTTCAGCGCGGCGAGCCCGTCCTCCCAGGCGCGCTTGCCGCCGAGCAGGCGTACGACGGCGATGTCGGCGCCCTCGACCAGCCCCGGCAGGTCCTCCCGGACGTCGACCCGGGTCGGGTTGCCGATCCGGTAGGCGGCGTCCGACGCACGGGCCGCCAGGAGGTCCGTGTCGGCGGTCGACAACAACAACACTGTGCTCATGCGGGCGCTCCCGGTGGAATGAAGGGCAGTCCTTGTGGCGCGCCGGACTCGATGAGCCGCCACAGCGCGTCCGTGTCCGCGTGCTGTTCGATCAGGTCGCCGAGCCGGTCGAGCTGCTCCTCGCGCAGCGCGGCGAACGAGGTGTCGGGGGCCGGCACGAAGCGGCGGCCCGCGGCGGCGGCCACCTCGCGCAGGAACGCCCGCCGGAAGCCGTCCGACTCCAGCGAGCCGTGCCAGTGGGTGCCCCAGGTCTGGCCGACCCGGCAGCCGTCCAGGAAGGGGACGCCGCCCGTCACCTCGGCGACCCCGTGGTGGATCTCGTACCCCTCGACGCGCTCGCCGAGGGCCTCGCCGACGGGCCGCGTGAGGGTCTTCTCGCGGGCGAACCGCACCCGCACGGGCAGCAGTCCGAGCCCGTCCACGTGCCCGGCGCGGGACTCGACCTCGTCCTCGATGTGCTCGCCGAGGAGCTGGAAGCCACCGCAGACGCCGAGCACGGGCCGGCCCTCGGCGACCCGGCGCGCGATCGCCTCCGCGAGCCCCCGCTCCCGCAGCCACTCCAACGCCCGTACCGTCCCGCGCGTCCCCGGCACGATCACCAGGTCGGCGTCGGCCAGCTCCTCCGGCCGGTCCACGAACCGCACCACGACACCGGGTTCGGCGGCCAGCGCGTCGACGTCCGTGAAGTTGGACATCAGCGGGACCGCGCAGACGGCGACCCGCAGCACGTCCTCGCCGACCGGCGGCGCGACCACGGACTCCCGCACCGTCCCGCGCAGCGAGACCCTCAGCCCGTCCTCCTCGTCGATCCCGAGCCCGTGCCGGAAGGGCAGCACGCCGTACGTCCGCCGCCCGGTGAGGCCCCGGAGCATGTCGATGCCGGGCTCCAGCAGTGACACGTCGCCCCGGAACTTGTTGACGAGGAACCCGGCGACCAGCGCCTGGTCCTCGGGCGACAGCAGCGCCACCGTGCCGAAGAAGGACGCGAAGACGCCCCCGCGGTCGATGTCGCCGACGACGAGGACCGGGAGCCCGGCGCCCCGGGCGATCCCCATGTTCACGATGTCCGTGCGGCGCAGGTTGATCTCGGCCGGACTGCCCGCCCCCTCGCAGATCACCGCGTCGTACGTGCCCCGCAGCTCGGCCAGGCAGTCGAGCACCGTGCCGAGCAACTGCCGCTGCCGCCCGCCGTGGTAGCCGCGGGCGCTCATCTCCCCGACCGGCTTGCCGAGCAGCACGACCTGGCTGCTCTGCTCGCCGCCCGGCTTGAGCAGCACCGGGTTCATCAGCGCGGTCGGCTCGACGCGGCACGCCTGCGCCTGCATGGCCTGCGCCCGCCCGATCTCGGCGCCCTCGCGGGTGACGAAGGAGTTGAGCGACATGTTCTGCGCCTTGAAGGGCGCGACCTTGACGCCCCGGCGCACCAGCCAGCGGCAGATCCCGGCGGTGACGACGCTCTTGCCGGCGTCGGAGGTGGTGCCGGCGACGAGGAGGCCACCGTTCATGACGTACGTCCCTTCCTGCTGACCCCGCGGACGAGCAGCCGCGCGCCCGCGCACACGCCCAGCGCCAGCCAGCCCACGCGCCGGGACAGCCGTACGGCCCGCTCGATGTCGCCGGATCCGGCCCGGACGGCGCGTCCCGCCGCCCCGTTGAGCACCGGCCGGTGTTCGACCCGGCCGCCGTACGAGAGCGTCCCGCCGAGCCGCACGCCCAGGGCGCCCGCGAAGGACGCCTCCACGGGCCCGGCGTTGGGGCTCGGGTGCCGCGCGGCGTCGGCACGCCAGGCCCGCACGGCGCCCCGGGGGTCGCCGCCGGCCACGGTGGTCAAGGCGGCGGTCAGGCGGGCGCCCGGCCAGCCCGCGAGGTCGTCGAGGCGGGCCGAGGCCCAGCCGTAGCGGCGGTACCTGGGGGACTTGTGGCCGACCATGGCGTCCAGCGTGTTCACGGCCCGGAAGCCGAGCAGCCCCGGCACTCCCGCCACGGCGCCCCACACCAGGGCGCCCACGACCGCGTCGGAGGTGTTCTCGGCGACGGACTCCACGACGGCCCGGGCGATCCCGTCGGCGTCCAGCGCCTGCGGGTCCCGTCCGCACAGATGCGGCAGCCGGGCCCGGGCCGCCTCGACGTCCCCGGCCTCCAGCGCCCGTCCGACGGCGCGGGCCTCCCGGGCCAGCGAGGTCCCGCCCACGACGGCCCAGGCGGCGGCGCCGGTCAGTGCGACCAAGGCGGCGGGGGAGCGGCGGACGGCGCGGGTGGCGGCGGTTCCGAGGACGACGGCGCCACCGGCGCACACGGCGGTGTGCAGCGCGCCCCAGCCGCGGTGGTCACGCCACAGCACCCGTTCCACGGCACCGGCGGCACGGCCGAACGCGGCGACCGGGTGTCCGCGGCGCGGATCGCCGAGGAGGAGGTCGCCGAGAAGGCCGGCGGCGGCGCCGTACGCGAAGACGCGTTCGGCGCGCACGGCTCAGCCGGCCGTGGGAAGGGACAGCGGAAGTGCGTCTCTGGTGAGCCCGGAACGGCAGCCGCGCATGGCGATATGTCCTCACTCAGGGTGTCCACGCCCTGGTTCGACGAAATCGGCGGTGAGAGTTCCTGGCTCCCGGGGCCGTACGTGCGTACTGCCCCGGTGACAGTGGCGGGACCGCGCCGGACTCGCACCGGCTTCCTCTCCTGCCGCCGTAATGGCTCCGGCAGTCCACCACGGCCCGCGAACACCCGTCAACTTGCTGTTGACCTGCGGCGGGGGAGTGTGCGAAGGCCCACACACGGGTGGTGTGCGCCGGCACGGAAAAAGCAGCGGGGCGCGGGACGGTGGAGTCCGTCCCGCGCCCCGCGCACGGTGTGCGCCCTGCCGGTCAGGCGACGATCAGATAGATCCCGTACGCCACCGCCGCCGCGCAGGCCGCGAAGCAGGCGTAGGCGCCGGTGACCGCGAGCACCGCGGAGCCGCCCTGGGCGGTGGCCCGCTCCTGGCGGGAGAGGCCGACGATGCCGAGGGTGAACAGGGCCACCAGAGCCACGGTGGCCACGAGACTGACCCCGAAGACGGAGCCGAGGGCTGCCCAGTCGATTGTCATGGCGGTTCTCTTCCTTCGTACCCGGACGCGGGCTCAGACGGTGGTGACGGCCGACGGGGTCTTGGTGTCGGCGCCGGCGGGCGGGGCCGCGACGGTGGCGGTGAGCTCCTCGCTCACGCCCGCCGGGGGCGGGGTCACGGCGGCGATCGCCGTGGTCACCACGCCGGCCGGCTCGGGCTCCGGCGCGTCGTCGCCGTTGACGTTGGTGTGGTCGACGACCTCGCGCCGGGAGATCCGCCAGATCGCGAAGCTGGAGGCGACCAGGAAGACCGCGACGAGCGCCGTGCCCCAGTCACCGAAGCCGCAGACCCACTCGGCGAGCGCGGCGACCAGGGCCGCGGCCGGCAGGGTCAGGCCCCAGGCGACGAACATGCGGGTGGCCGTGGACCAGCGGACCACGCCGCCCTTGCGGCCGAGGCCCGCGCCCATGACCGAGCCGGAGACCGAGTGCGTGGTGGAGAGGGAGAAGCCGAGGTGGGAGGAGGCCAGGATGACCGTGGCGGCGCTGGTCTGGGCGGCGAAGCCCTGCTGCGGCTGGAGGTCGGTCAGGCCCTTGCCCATGGTGCGGATGATGCGCCAGCCGCCGAGGTAGGTGCCCAGCGCGATGGCCAGGCCCGCGGACAGGATGACCCACACCGGCGGGTTCGCGCCGGGGGCGAGGGCGCCGCCGGCGATCAGGGCGAGGGTGATGATGCCCATCGTCTTCTGGGCGTCGTTGGTGCCGTGGGCGAGCGAGACCAGGCCGGCCGAGGCGATCTGCCCGACGCGGTAGCCCTTCTCCGCGGCCTTGCCGTCGGCCTTGCGGCCGAGCGAGTACGTCAGCCGGGAGGCGAGCATCGCCGCGACGCCCGCGACGATCGGGGCGGCGACGGCCGGCAGGAGCACCTTGGTGACGAGCACGTCGCCGTGGACGGCGCCGATGCCCGCCGAGGCGACGGCGGCGCCGATCAGGCCGCCCATGAGGGCGTGCGAGGAGCTGGACGGGAGCCCGACCAGCCAGGTCAGCAGGTTCCAGAGGATCGCGCCGACCAACGCGGCGAAGATGACCTCGGGACGGATGCCGGTCTCGTCGACGAGACCTTTGGAGATCGTGTTGGCGACCTCCACCGAGAGGAAGGCGCCCACAAGGTTCAGCACGGCGGACATGGCCACCGCGACCTTGGGTTTGAGTGCACCGGTCGAAATGGTCGTTGCCATCGCGTTCGCGGTGTCGTGGAAACCGTTCGTGAAATCGAACGCGAGTGCGGTTACCACCACAATCGCGAGGATCAGCGAGAAGCTTTCCATTTACCCAGGCAATCGTTCGAGGTCATTGGCGCGTCGAACGTAGGTAACCAGGGTGAACGGAAGATGAACTGGACCGGGCGTCATGGTGACCGGAAACGGGGTCGTGACCTCCGCGAACGCCTGCGCTGCGTGCCCGCGCCGACGCTCTCCGGAGACGTGCCTGGCAGGATCGCCGTGGGGCGCCGGACCGCGGCGCGGCACAGGGCGTGCGGGACGCCCGACGGGAGGCGTGAACTGTGACGGAATCGCGGGTCGGACAGGTGTCCGCAGGGGAGTCCGAGGCCTGGGAGGCGCTCGTCGCGACGGCCCGGCGGACGGTGTCCGACGGGCTCGTGGTCGGCACCTCCGGCAACGTCTCGGTACGGATCGGCGACACGGTGCTGATCACCCCTTCGGGTGTGCCCTACGACCGTCTGGCCCCCGGCGACGTGACCGGCGTCGACCTCGACGGCCGGCAGGTGCTCGGCACCCTGGTCCCCACCAGCGAGCTGCCCATGCACCTCGCCGTGTACCGCACCACCGACGCCCGCGCCGTCGTCCACACCCACGCCGTGCACGCGACGGCGGTCTCGCTGCTCGTCCCCGAGCTCCCGCTGGTCCACTACATGGCCGCCGCGCTCGGCGGCCCCGTCAGGGTCGCCCCCTACGCGACCTACGGCACCGACGAACTCGCCCGCCACATGCTGGCCGCCCTCACCGACCGCACCGGCTGCCTCCTGCGCAACCACGGCACGATCACCTACGGCACCACCCTCGACCAGGCCTACGACCGCACCGCCCAGCTCGAGTGGATGTGCCGCCTGTGGCTGACCGCCTCCTCGGTCCCCGGCCACACCCCGTCCCTGCTGACCCCGGCCCAGCTGGACGAGGTGACGGAACGCCTGCGCGGCTACGGCCAGCCGACCTGACGGGCCCCTGCCGGGCAGCCGTCCGTCGTCACGCCGAGTGACGTGCGCCCCGGAGGGCAGGCGCCCGGCGGGCCGGCCCACGCCGGGGACCGCACGGGCGGCTGCGGAGGCGGCCCGGACGAGCGGCTTCCGCTCCGCCGGTGCCAGGTCCGGATGCGGGTGCTCGGCGGCTGCGGGCCGCCGGGTGTGCGCCGCCCGTCGCGCCGGGCCCGAAGTGCCGGCGCCCGCCGCTCGGCCAGGGAAGTGTCCGCTGCTCGGCGGGGATGCGACGGTGGGCGTCCTGCCGGGCCGGCGGGCGGGCGCGTGGGTAGGGGCGTGGTGTGTGGCGTCCGTCGCTGGGCCCGGGGGCGCCCGCTGCTCGGCACGCCGCGGCGGTTGTTCCGCCGGACCGGGTCGGCGGTGCCCTGACCAGGGAGCGGGGCGGCGACCGGTCCTCGCCGGACGAGGCGGAGCCGGGGGTTACGGGGCGGGTTCGGGGGTACCGGCAGTCGAGCCGGCCCATGGCCCCGGGCCCGGCCGGGCGTCGTCACTCCGTGTCGTCCGCCCGCTGGCCGCCCACGGACTCCACCGGGAGACTGGCCCCATGCGCACTGTCACAGCAACGGCCGCCGCAGTCACCGCAGCCCTGGCGGCGGCCGGCGCAGCGAGCGTCGCCGCCGGCCGACTGGCCAGCGACGCCGCCCTCAAGGCGCCCCCCGGTCGGCCCCTGCCCACCGAACCCCGCCTCACCGTCCACGGCACCGCCGCCGGGCAGATCACCCTCACCCGGGACCTCGCCGCGCTGCGCCCCGGCCGCTACGGCCTCGCGGGCGACGCGTCCCACGCGGTCGTCGGCCCGGTCCTCAGCACCGCCCAGCACGGCGCCGACACCGTCGTACGCCGCCTCGAGAGCGTCACCCACGGCACCTTCGACACCGGCGACCGGGCCTGGCTCACCCCCAACCTGTACGTCGGCACCCCCGGCACCGCCCTGGGCCTGGACTACACCGACGTCGACGTCCCCGGCGAACTCGGCCCGCTCCCGGCCTGGTTCGTGCCCGGCGCCCGTCCCACCTGGGTCATCGCCGTGCACGGCCTCGGCACCACCCGGGAACATGCCCTGAACCTCATGGCCCCCCTGCACGGCCGGCACGTCCCGGTTCTCGCCCTCGCCTACCGCGGCGACGCCGGCGCCCCGCCCTCGCCCGACGGCCTGCACCACTTCGGCGAGACCGAGTGGCACGACCTGGACGCCGCCGTCCACTACGCCCTCGACCACGGCGCCCGCCAGATCGTCCTGCTCGGCTGGTCCACCGGCGCCACCATGGCCCTGCGCACCGCCGCGCACTCCGCCGCTCGCGACCGCATCGCGGGGCTCGTCCTGGACTCCCCGGTGCTCAGCTGGGAGACCACCCTGCGCGCCCTGGCCGCCGCCCGCCGCACGCCCGGCGTGCTGCTGCCGCTCGCGGTCCGCGCCGCGCAGGGCCGCGCCGGACTGCACGCCGACGGCGCCGCCGGCCAGGCCGTGCGCGAGGCCCTCACGGTGCCGACCCTCGTCTTCCACGGCCCCGACGACACGGTCGCCCCCTGGCGGTTCACCCGCAGCTTCGCCGACGCCCACTCCCGTCTGGTCTCCCTCCACACCGTCCGGGACGCCCCGCACGGCGCCATGTGGAACGCCGACCCCGACTCCTACCTGGAGACCCTGCGCCGCTTCCTCACCCCCCTCGTATGACCCCGGCGGAGGCCCGCCGGGCCGCGCGCCGCTCAGGTTCCGTTCAGGGCCGTGCCGATGGCCGGTTTTCCCTCCCGGGCCGCCTGCTGAGGCCCCGCGCGGGCCGTCCCCGGCGCCGCCCCGGGCATTCCGTTTGGGTTTTCGGACCGTCAACCGGAAGACTGCACCCGTGACGTCCCGTATCCCGCGCGACTCCAGGCTTCGACTCGTCCGTCCGCGACCCCTGGCCGCCGCCCCCAGAGCGATGAACCAGCGCCGCCCGCACCGCGCCGCACCGCGCCCCCCGGAGGGCACACCGGCCCGGTCGGAACTGGCCCGAACGGCACGCTCCGTCCTGGCCGACGCCGCCCGCATCGCCCGCTGGGCCGACGCGGCCCTCGGCCCCGGCCGCGGCAGCGCGACCGCCGACGGCAAGGCCACCCTGTCCGACACGACCGCCGAACACGCGGCCCGCGAGCTGGGTCTCACCGTGGCCGAGGTCCGTGCCCACTGGGACACCGCACGCCTCGCCGGGCTGGTCGAGGTCCACGGCGGCACCGCCCGCCCCGGCTGGCGCCTGCGCGCCTGGAACCGCGACGACAGCGCCGTACTGCGCGGCTGGGTCGCCCTCTTCGACGCCTGGTCGCTCGCCCACCCGGAGCCCGACGGCCATGAGCCCGCCGCCGTCGCCGAGGTCGTCTCCGCGATGCCCCAGGTGCTCTCCTTCCTCCAGCTGTCCGCCGGACCCGTCCCGGTCGAACAGCTCCTGGACCTGCTGGAGCAGCGCGTCACCGAACTGCGCACCGAGCGCTGCGAGGTTCCCTACGGCCCCCGGCTCGAACCGGGGACCCCCGACGCCCCGCAGCCCCAGCAGCCCGCGGACGACGCCGACGGCACCCCGCTCGCCCCCCTTCTCGACTGGGCGCTGCACGCCCTGGCCTCCGTCGGCGCCCTCACCTGCGGCGACGGCCACGCCACCCTCACCCCGCTGGGCAGCTGGGCGGTCTGGGTCAAGCTGGAGCAGATCTGCGTGGCCGCGCAGAGCCCCGCCGGGAACATCGAGCAGTCGGCCGAGGCCATGCTCCGCGGCTGCGGCCGGCTCCGCCCGAACGCGGCCCGCGCCGAGTACCGCGCCTGGCTCGCCGCCCGCCCCGTCGGCAGCGCCGTCACCGAGCTGCTCGCCGCCGCCCGCGGCGAGGACGCCCTGCTGCGCGGCCTCGCCTTCGAGGCGCTGCGCGTCGTCGGCGCCCCCGCCGAGCCCGACGTCCGCGCCGTGCTCGACGAGCCCACGCTGCGCCCGTACGCCCTGCTGTGGCTGGCCGAGCACGACGGCGCCGACCCCGAGGACGCCCACGAGGTCCTCACCCGCCGGGAGGCCACCTGGCTGTGGGTGGACACCGCCGCCGCCGTCGCCGACCACGGCGAGGCCCCGCTGCTGGTCCGGCATCTGGAGTCCGCCGTGCAGCCCACCGTCCCGGCCCTCCTCGACGAGGTCCGCGCCGTCGGGCACCCGCGCACCGTGCAGGTCCTGGTCGCCCTCGCCGCCGCCCACCCCGACCCGGCCCTGGCCAAGGCCGTGCGCCGCGCCGCGTTCCAGGTGCACACGGGAGGCAGCTGAACGGCGTGCGCGACCGAGCCGCCCCGACCTTCGTACACGGTCAGTTCCGTGAAACCGAAGGCCTGCGTGAGCCGGCGGACCGCCGCCTTGGCGTCCGCGTACAGCAGCGTCGGACAGACGCTCGGGCGGCCGCCGTCCATGCCTGTCGTGCCGATCACTCCCTGGTGAGCCGGTGACGGTGACCGGACGCCGGAAGGTCCCGGAATCCGGCCCGTCGCCCGGTCTCGCACCGGCCACGGAGAGCGCCCCCGACCCGCGCCTGCGAACAGGGGTGCCCTCGAACAGGCGGCCGCGGGAAGCGGCGCCCGGGAAAAGTGGTTGCACGGCCCCGTTAGACTGGCCCCATGGCCATTCTCCTCGCGCATTAGACGGCGGGAAACGTCCTCAGCCGCCCATCCCGCCAACCACCCGCCCTGGAGTCTGTCCGTGATCTCCGCCTCCGGCATCGAGCTGCGCGCCGGTGCCCGCGTCCTCATCGAAAGCGCCACCTTCCGCGTCGCCAAGGGCGACCGCATCGGCCTGGTCGGCCGCAACGGCGCCGGGAAGACCACCCTCACCAAGGTCCTCGCCGGCGAGGGCATCCCCGCCGGCGGTACCGTCACCCGCTCCGGCGAGGTCGGCTACCTCCCGCAGGACCCGCGCACCGGCGACCTCGACGTGCTGGCCCGCGACCGCATCCTCTCCGCCCGCGGCCTGGACACCCTGATCCGCAAGATGCGCGAGAACGAGCAGCGCATCGCGAACGGCCAGGGCTCCACCCGCGAGAAGGCGCTCAAGCAGTACGAGCGCCAGGAGACGGAGTTCCTCACCAAGGGCGGATACGCCGCCGAGGCCGAGGCCGCCACCATCGCCGCCGCGCTCAACCTGCCCGACCGGGTGCTCGGCCAGCCCCTGCACACGCTCTCCGGCGGCCAGCGCCGCCGCGTCGAGCTGGCCCGGATCCTGTTCTCGGACGCGGACACGCTCCTGCTCGACGAGCCCACGAACCACCTCGACGCCGACTCGATCGTCTGGCTGCGGGACTACCTGAAGACCTACCGCGGCGGCTTCATCGTGATCTCCCACGACGTCGACCTGGTCGAGACGGTCGTCAACAAGGTGTTCTACCTGGACGCCAACCGCTCCCAGATCGACGTCTACAACATGGGCTGGAAGCTCTACCAGCAGCAGCGCGAGGCCGACGAGAAGCGCCGCAAGCGCGAGCGGCAGAACGCCGAGAAGAAGGCGTCCGCGCTGCATTCGCAGGCCGACAAGATGCGGGCTAAGGCCACCAAGACCGTCGCCGCGCAGAACATGGCCCGCCGCGCGGACAAGCTGCTGGCCGGCCTGGAGGCCGAGCGGAAGTCCGACAAGGTCGCCAAGCTGCGCTTCCCCGAGCCCTCGCCGTGCGGCAAGACCCCGCTCATGGCCGAGGGGCTGTCGAAGTCGTACGGATCGCTGGAGATCTTCACCGACGTCGACCTGGCCATCGACAAGGGCTCCCGCGTCGTCATCCTCGGCCTCAACGGCGCGGGCAAGACGACCCTGCTCCGCCTGCTGGGCGGGGCGGAGAAGCCCGACACCGGCAGGGTCATCGAGGGCCACGGCCTCAAGCTCGGCTACTACGCGCAGGAGCACGAGACCCTCGACCCGGAGCGCACGGTCCTGGAGAACATGCGCTCCGCCGCCCCCGACCTGGACCTGGTCGAGGTCCGCAAGACGCTCGGCTCGTTCCTGTTCTCCGGCGACGACGTCGACAAGCCGGCCGGTGTCCTCTCCGGCGGCGAGAAGACCCGTCTGGCGCTGGCCACCCTGGTCGTCTCCTCGGCCAACGTGCTGCTGCTCGACGAGCCCACCAACAACCTGGACCCGGCCAGCCGCGAGGAGATCCTCGGCGCGCTGCGCACCTACAAGGGCGCCGTCGTGCTCGTCACCCACGACGAGGGTGCGGTCGAGGCGCTCCAGCCGGAGCGGATCATCCTGCTTCCGGACGGCGTCGAGGACCTCTGGGGCTCCGACTACGCGGACCTCGTCGCCCTCGCTTGATCGAATGAATGATCCACTGGGTATGGATCATTCGGCCGATCCGTGATCCACCATCTGTGTGAGATCTCCTCATCATGAGGTGTGTCCTACATCGATGTCGCGGCCGGGGCCTCCACAGTGGGGGCCCCGGCCGTGTCGCCATTCTGACCTGCGCTTTCGTCAGGAAACCCGTTCGGCCGCAGGCACAACGATCTTCGGAACGGTCCATTCCGTATGTGGGGACGCGCTCCTGTCGTCACAACCTTGACTCATCGACCTTGCCGAATGGGTGGCCATGAGGCCCGGGAGGGGTGATCATGAGGAGACCAGAGCGCACTTCCCATGAGGAGGCACGGGTGGCCGAGACTCTGAAGAAGGGCAGCCGGGTGACCGGCGCCGCGCGCGACAAGCTCGCGGCAGACCTGAAGAAGAAGTACGACGCCGGTGCGAGCATCCGGGCGTTGGCCGAGGAAACCGGCCGCTCGTATGGCTTTGTGCACCGCATGCTCAGCGAGTCGGGCGTCACGCTTCGAGGGCGTGGCGGGGCGACCCGGGGCAAGAAGGCCGCATCGGCCTGACGTTCCGGGCGACCCCTCGGCTCCGAAAGTGAAGGTGGTCACCCGGTCGGTCGTCGGACCGTCCGGGTGGTTACTGTGCAGTCACTTAGCCCTGTCGTGATACGGCGGCAAGCCGGCGTACGACGGGGACGACGACCGCATCTTCCGGAGGCGCCCCATGGCTTCGCCCGCCCACGACCCCGTTCCCGCACTCGACAAGGACGGCGTGCGGCTCACCGTCGACGACGCGATCGCCACGGTGACGCTGACCAACCCCGCCAAGCGCAACGCGCAGAGCCCCGCTCTGTGGCGGGCGCTCACCGAGGCCGGCCGGCTGCTGCCGGGCTCCGTCCGGGTCGTCGTGCTGCGGGCCGAGGGCAAGTCCTTCTCGGCCGGCCTCGACCGGCAGGCGTTCACGCCCGAGGGCTTCGACGGCGAACCGTCGTTCATCGACCTCGCCCGGGGCGGCGACGCCGAGCTGGACGAGACCATCGCCGAGTACCAGGACGCGTTCACCTGGTGGCGGCGCAGCGACATCCTCTCCGTGGCCGCCGTACAGGGACACGCCATCGGGGCCGGCTTCCAGCTGGCCCTCGCCTGTGACCTGCGGGTCGTCGCGGACGACGTGCAGTTCGCCATGCGCGAGACCAGTCTCGGCCTCGTGCCGGACCTGACGGGCACGCATCCCCTGGTGTCCCTGGTCGGGTACGCCCGCGCGCTGGAGATCTGCGCGACCGGGCGCTTCGTCACGGCCGAGGAGGCCGTGACCACCGGCCTGGCCAACCTCGCCGTGCCCGCCGACCAGCTCGACGGCGCCGTGCGCGACCTGGTGGCCGCGATCCTGTCCGCGCCGCGCGACGCGGTCGTCGAGACCAAGGCGCTGCTCCAGGGCGCCCAGAGCCGGGACTACGAGGCACAGCGCGCCGCGGAGCGCGCCGCCCAGGGCCGCCGGCTGCGCGACCTGGCCGGCCTCGGAGACTGAGCCTTCGGCGGTCGGACCGAGTGGGCGGGGCGTCCGCAGCACACCCCGCCGCACCCGGCTCGCTGCTCCGGGTGTTCAGCCGATCTCCGTCACCAGTACGGCCACCGTGGGGTGGTCCGGCAGGGACTCGGTCACCGCTGCCCTGACCCGGAGGGCCACCTCCGCGGCCGGCCGGTCCGCGTCGACCGCCAGCTCCACCCGGACATGGCGGCGCGGCAGGGCCGCCTCCCGCCCGGCGTCCGGCGCCGTGATGTGCACCGGACGGCCCAGTGTGCCGGTCAGGCCTCGCACGCCCGGGACCGCGAGCGCGGCGCCCGCCGCCCGGCCCTCGTCCGTGTCGTCCGCTCCCGCCCGGGCCGCCGGGCCGTCCGAGGGCCCGGCGGCCGGCTCCGGTCCGGGACCCGAAACCGGCTCCGGTGCCGCATCGAGCAGATCCGTCGCCCGGAGATCGACGTCCGTCACCGTCAGACCGATCCGGCGCGTCGCCGCCTCGGCCAGCGCCGCGCGCAGCCGGGCCGCAGCGGACGGCAGCGGCTCGGCCGCCGACGCCGCGAAGTCGGCCGTCACCCGCAGCGGACCGGGCGGCAGCGCGCTCGGCGGCGCCGGTACGACCGGTTCCGTCGTCTCCTGCGGGGCGGCGAGGGCGATGCGCAGGCGTCCGGGCCGCACGCCCGGCACGTTCCGGACCGCGGCCAGCAGCGCTTCCCGTGCCGCGCGTTCGGCGACCCACGCGCCGTCCAGCGGCCCACCCAGCGGCAGCAGCCTGCCGAGCCCCAGCTGCTCCCGTACCGTCCGCGTCCACCGATCAGGCGTTGTCATTCCTTCAGCCTGCCGCATCCCCGGCGCGCAATCGCGGCACCGTGCTTACGGTGGGAAACAAGGACGACCGAAGGGATGTGCGGACATGAGCGACTTGACGGAGAAGGACGCGCCGGAGACCGCGAGAGCGCAGGCCGTCCGGCGCGGAGGAGGCGACCCCGGCAGCCGCGGCCGGACCACCATCGCCGACGGCGTCGTGGAGAAGATCACCGGAATGGCGGCACGCGATGTCGCGGGTGTGCACGCCCTGGGCAGCGGAATGGCACGCACCTTCGGCGCCGTGCGGGACCGGGTGCCCGGCGGGTCCAAGTCGGTGACGCGCGGAGTGAAGGCCGAGGTCGGCGAGAAGCAGACCGCGCTCGATCTGGAGATCGTCGTCGAGTACGGCGTGTCGATCAGCGATGTGGCCCGGGACGTACGGGAGAACGTGGTGGCGGCGGTGGAGCGGATGACCGGCCTCGAGGTCGTCGAGGTCAACATCGCGGTGAGTGACGTCAAACTGCCGGACGAGGAGGACGAGGAGCCGGCAGAACCGCGGATCAGGTGACGGGACGACGGACTGAGGGGAGCGCACCATGAGCATGGCGGTGATCGGCATGATCGCCGGGATGGCGTTGGGATTCGCCGGGTACTTCGGCGGATTCGGAGCCTTCTTGTTGGTGGCGGCCCTGGGCGCCGTCGGGTTCGTCGTCGGCCGGTTCCTGGAGGGGGACATGGACCTTGGCGACCTGTTCCGCGCCCGTGACGACCGGCGGCGGTGACCGGCGTGAACGAGGGGGCGGCTGAGGTCCGCGACGCCCCGACGGCGGTCCCCGCGGGCGAACGCGGGGCCACGCGGATCGCCGACCGGGTGGTCGCCAAGATCGCCGCCCAGGCGGCACGCGAGGCGGTCGGAGTACTCCATCCGGACGCCGAACGCCCGCACGCCACGGTCGTCGTCCATCACGACATCGCCCGCGTACGCGTCCACGTGGAACTCGACTACCCCTGCGACATCGGCGCCCGCTGCGGGCAGGTGCGTCACCAAGTCGTCCAGCGGGTACGCGGGTTGACGGGTATGGCGGTGCCGGAGGTCGGCGTCCAGGTGGAGCGGCTGCACCTGGCGGCGGAGTACGGCGCGCGACAGCGGAGGACGCGATGAGCGAACCCCAGGGCTCCGAGGGCAGCACGCAGCGCCTGCCCGTCATGGAGAAGACGGACGACACCGGACCCCCGCCGCAGCCCCTGGCCGAGGGCGAGCGCGGACCGCGCGGCCGCTTCTGGTCGGCGCGCCGCGTCCCCGCGGGCATCGTCGCCCTGCTCCTCCTGATCGCCGCGGGCGCCTTCCTCTACGACGTCGTCGCCGTCCGCGCCGGCCGCTCCGCCCTCGGCTGGCGCCGGGATCTGGCCCAGCAGCTCGCCGAACGGCCCCTCGACGACACGTGGGTGCGGGTCGGCGCCGGGGTCGCCGCCGCCCTCGGGCTCTGGCTGCTCGTACTGGCCCTCACGCCCGGCCTGCGCAGGATGCTGCCGATGCGGCGCACCCATCCTGACGTACGCGCGGGACTGCACCGGGACGCCGCCTCCGCGGTGCTGCGCGACCGTGCCGTGGAGGTCGCCGGCGTGCAGTCGGCGCGGGTGAAGATGCGCCGCAGGAAGGCCCGGGTGCGCGCGCTCGCGCACTTCAGGGAACTGGACGACGTACGAGCCGATCTGGACGGCGTGCTCGACGACACGGTGCGCGGGCTGGGACTGGCCCGGCCGCCCGCCGTGTCGGTCCGGGTGGCGCGGCCGGGACGGAAGGGGTGAGGGCCGTGCTCAGGACCGTCGACCGTGTGCTGCTGGGGCTCGTGGGCCTGGTGCTGATCGCCGTGGGCGGCGCCGTGCTCGCGGTGTCGTTCGACGTGTCGCCCCCCTCCTGGTGGGTGCACCAGGGGCCGCACGACGTGCTGCTCAGCCAGTCCGAGCGGACCCGCTGGCGGGACTCCGGCTGGTGGTGGCCGGTGGTCATCGCCGCGCTCGCCGTCCTGCTGCTGCTCGCCCTGTGGTGGCTCGTCGCGGTACTGCGCCGCCGCCGGCTCTCCGAGGTCCTCGTCGACACCGGCGACGGCGAGGGCGCGGCGCTGCGCGGCCGGGCGCTGGAGGGCGTCCTCGCTCAGGAGACGGACCGGGTGGACGGGGTCGAGCGGGCCAAGGTCCGGCTCACCGGACGGCGCGACGCCCCGCGGGCCCGCGTCCGGATGCTGCTGGCTCCCCACGTGGACCCCGGCACCGCGCTGGACGACCTCACCGCGCGCGCCCTCACCCACGCCCGCGACTCGGCCGGCCTCGCGGCCCTCCCGGCGGAGGTACGCCTGCACGGCGTCAAACACCGCGCCGAACGAGTCAGCTGACCCCGCGCCGGGAGCAGGCACCGGGCCCACCTGCCGGACGCCCGTCCGTCCGGTGACGCTTGGCACGCTCCCGGGAGGGCCACCGGCGGTGCCGCCGGGTCTCCGCCTGTCCGGTGGCGACTCGCACCCCCGGAGGGCCGGCGACGCCGCCGCCGGACCGGTCACACGCGTCACGCGTCGGACCCGGCCGAGCGTCTCCGCCGGCCGGGCGCCGCGAACCGCCGGGCCCGTCCTCCGGGCGGAGGGCGGGGGAGGGGGACGGCCGGCCCTAGAAGCCGTGCCGGCTGCCGCCGTCGACCGGCAGCATCACGCCCGTCACGTACGACGCCGCGGGCGACAGCAGGAACGCCGCCGCGCGGCCGAACTCCTCCGGGGTGCCGTAACGGCGCAGCGGGATACGGGACTCGCTCGCCACCCTGGTCGCCTCCGGGTCCGCGGACAGGCCGTCCAGCTCGCGCACCCGGTCGGTGTCGATCCGGCCCGGCAGCAGGCCGACGACCCGGATGCCGCGCGGGCCCAGCTCGTCGGCGAGGGACTTGGCGAAACCCGCCAGCCCCGGCCGCAGGCCGTTGGAGATGGTCAGGCCCGGGATCGGCTCGTGCACGGAACCCGACAGGACGAAGCCGATGACGCCGCCGTCCTCCAGCTCGGCGGCCGCCGTGCGGGCCAGCCGCACCGCGCCGAGGAACACCGACTCGAACGCGGCCTGCCACTGCTCGTCGGTGTTGTCGGCGACGAAGCCGGGCGGCGGCCCGCCCACACTGATCAGGACGCCGTCGAAGCGCCCGAAACGCTCACGGGCGGTGGCGATCAGCCGCTCGGCGGCGCCGGGGTCGGCGTTGTCGGCGGCCACGCCCACGGCGTCCGCGCCCAGCGCGTCCGCGGTGTCCGCGACGCTCTTCTCGTCCCGCCCCGTGACGACCACCTTCGCGCCGTCGGCGACCAGCTCGCGCGCGGCGGCGTTGCCCAGGCCACGGGTGGCTCCGGTGACGACGTACACCCGGTCCTTCAGTCCAAGATCCATGGCCCCTATCCTGCCTCCTCGTCGCCGAACAGGGCGAGGGCGGTGTTCACCAGGCCGATGTGGCTGAACGCCTGCGGGAAGTTCCCGAGCTGGTGGCCCGCCACCGGGTCGTACTCCTCGGCCAGCAGCCCCACGTCGTTGGCGAGCCCCACCAGCCGCTCGAACAGCTCCCGGGCCTCCGCGGTCCGGCCGGTCGCGTGCAGCGCGTCCGCGTACCAGAACGAGCACACCAGGAACGTGCCCTCCCCGCCCGGCAGCCCGTCCACGGGCGGGCCCTCGGTGCTGTAGCGGCGCACCAGGCCGTCCCGGGTCAGCTCCTTGCCGATCGCGTCGACCGTGCCGACGACGCGCGGGTCGTCCGCGGGCAGGAAGCCCACCCGCGGGATGAGGAGCAGCGCGGCGTCCAGCTCCGCCGAGCCGTAGGACTGGGTGAACGTGTTGCGGTCCGGGTCGTAGCCCTTCTCGCAGACCTCCCGGTGCACCTCCTCGCGCAGCGCGCGCCAGCCGTCCAGGTCGCCGCCCAGCTCGGGGTGGTCCTCCAGGGTGCGCACCGCCCGGTCGGCGGCCACCCAGGTCATCACCTTCGAGTGCACGAACTGCCGGCGCCCGCCGCGCACCTCCCACAGCCCCTCGTCCGGCTGCCGCCAGGCCGTGGTCAGGAAGTCCATCAGCGCGCACTGGAGCTCCCACATCTGCGGCTGCGGGTGCATGCCCGCCAGCCGGGCCAGCGACAGGGAGTCCATGACCTCGCCGTACACGTCCAGCTGAAGCTGGTTCACCGCGTCGTTGCCGATCCGCACGGGTGCCGACTCGGCGAAGCCGGACAGCCACGGCAGTTCGAACTCGGGCAGCCGCCGCTCGCCCGCCAGGCCGTACATGATCTGCAGGTCCGCCGGGTTGCCCGCGACCGCGCGCAGCAGCCAGTCGCGCCAGGCCTCGGCCTCCTCCAGATACCCCGCCGACAGCAGGGCGCCCAGGGTGAGCGTGGAGTCGCGCAGCCAGCAGAAGCGGTAGTCCCAGTTGCGGACGCCGCCCGGTTCCTCCGGCAGCGAGGTGGTGGCGGCGGCCACGATGCCGCCGGTCGGCCGGTAGGTGAGTGCCTTCAACGTGATCAGGGAGCGGACCACGGCGTCCCGGTGCGGACCGTCGTAGCGGCAGTGGGCGGCCCAGGCACGCCAGTCCTCGACGCTGTGCTCCAGCGACACGTACGGGTCTATCAGCGGCGGGCGCGGCTCGTGCGAGGGGTGCCAGGTGAGGACGAACGCGACCTTCTCGCCCTCGGCGACCGTGAACTCCGCGTGCGTCCCGAAGTCCTGCCCCCAGATGCGCACCTCCGGCTCGCTGCGCAGCCACGCGGAGTCCGGTCCCGCGACGGCCACCCGGTGACCGTCGGACCGGCGCACCCACGGCACGATCGAGCCGTAGTCGAAGCGCAGCCGCAGCTCGCTGTGCACGGTGACCTCGCCGCGCAGGCCCTCCACGATGCGCACCAGGTCGGGCGCGCGGTCGCGCTGGGGCATGAAGTCGGTGACCCGGACGGCTCCGTCGTCCCCCTCCCACTCGGTGTCCAGCACGAGGGTGTCGGGGCGGTAGGCACGCCGGGTGCAGTGCTCGGCACCCACGGGGGCGATGCGCCAGCGGCCGTTGTCCTCGTCGCCGAGCAGCTTGGCGAAGCAGGCGGCGGAGTCGAAGCGGGGCAGGCACAGCCAGTCCACGGAGCCGTCCGTGCCGACCAGGGCCGCGGTCTGCTGGTCGCCGATGAGCGCGTAGTCCTCGATGTGGGGGTGCACGGTGTTCCGTCTGCCCGGCCGGTGACCGCGCAATCGGGCCCGGACCGGCTGCCGCACGCCCGCGGGCGTGCCGCTACACGGGGGCGGGTTCCGCCTCCGCGGTCTCCACGTCCCCGGCGCTCTCCCGGTCGCGCTTCTCGCGACGGACCAGGATCCACCAGCCGACCGGGACGGCCGCGGAGAACAGCCACCACTGGATCGCGTACGCGAAGTTCAGTGCGGCGTCCTCGTTGCCCGGCTTGCCGATCGCCTCGGGGGTGCTGCCCTTCGGCTCGGGCGCCGTCAGGACGATGTACCCGCCGAGCACCCGGGCGTCCAGGCGGGCGGCCTCCTGCTCGCTGTTGATGAGCATGATCTGGCGGTCCGGCAGGCCCTCGAGGTCCTTGATGCCGCTCGCGGCGGTCGTCTCGTCGGGCATCATCCGCCCGGTGACGGTGATCTCTCCCCGGGGCGGTGCGGGAACCTCGGGGAACTCGGTCTGGCTGGGGCCGTCGGCGGGGATCCAGCCGCGGTTGACGAGCAGGACCTTGCCGTCGTCGAGGACGAACGGGGTCAGTACGTGGTAGCCGATCTTGTCCTGGGCGTTGGTGCGCCGGCGGACGACGACCTCGTGGTCCGTGTCGAAGCGGCCCGTCGCGGTCACGGTGCGGTACCGCTCGTGCGTGGTGATCCTCTTGCCGGGAGCGGTCAGCGACTCCACGGGCACCGGCTTCGCACCGAGCGCCTCGGCGACCAGGTCGTTCCGGGCGGTGCGCTCCTCGTAGCGGTGCATCTGCCAGAAGCCCAGCCGGATCATCGTCGGGATGAGCAGCAGGGCCACCAGCGTGAGGATCACCCACTGGCGGGACAACAGGAAGCGGTACACCCCACGACGGTACAACTCGGTCGTGGGGTGCGATGCGGCGGGTACGGGCTTGTGGCCCCGGTCCGGCCTCAGACCTTGTCGACGATGCCCGCCCTTCCCTCGGCGCGGGCGCAGTGGGCGCCGCAGTACCAGTGGCCCTCGACCTCGACACCCTGGCCGATGATCTGCACCCGGCAGTGCTCGCAGATGGGGGCCATCCGGTGGATCGCGCAGGAGAAGCAGTCGAAGACGTGCACCGCCCCCTGCGCGTGGACCTCGAAGGTCATTCCGTAGTTGTTGCCGCAGACTTCGCATGTCGCCATGCGCCACAGGGTGAGCCGTCACCGCGGCACGGGCGAGCGGGTGCCGGGCGAGTCGCCCGGCAATCACCCGTCCGTACGGCTCGCGCGGGCTCAGCCGTCCGCCGGCTCCACGTCCCGCAGCAGCTGCCCGAAGGCCGCCTCGTCCACCACCGGCGTGCCGTACTGCCGGGCCTTGACCACCTTCGAGGTGCCCGAGTCGGGGTCATTGGTGACCAGCAGGCTGGTCAGCCGGGACAGGCTGCCGGCGACGTGCAGCCCGGCCTCGGTCGCGCGGTCCTCCAGCAGGTCCCGCTCGATCGAGGTGTCACCCGAGAAGGCGACCCGCATGCCCTGCTTGAGCCGTTTGCCCTCTTCGTACCGGCCTGGGTTGGGATAGGGGCATGCGGGCCTTTTGCGGGAGGGGCGCCAACTGCTCTGCCGGGACCCGCCGTAGCCCGCCTGCTGCCCGATCCGGGGCGCGGGCCGGTCCGCCCACTCCGTCAGCGGCCGGCACTCGTGCAGCGGCAGCCGCAGACCGCCCGCCGCCGCGGCGCGCAGGCTCGGCCGGAACGCCTCCGCCAGCACGCGCGCGTCGTCCAGCGCGTGGTGCGCCCGCTGCTGCACGACGCCGAAGTGCGCGGCCAGCGACTCCAGCTTGTGATTGGGCAGCGGCAGCCCCAGCTCCTTGGAGAGCGCGATGGTGCACAGCCGTTGCCGCACCGGGGCCGCACCCTCGGCGCGCGCGTACTCCCGGGCGATCATCTGCCAGTCGAAGACGGCGTTGTGCGCGACGAGCACCCGTCCGTCGAGCCGGGCCGCGAACTCCGGGGCGATGTCCCGGAACAGGGGCGCGCCCTCGAGGGCCTCGCTCGTCAGTCCGTGTATCCACACCGGGCCCGGGTCCCGCTCCGGATTGACCAGTGTGTACCAGTGGTCCTCGACCTCTCCGCGCGCGTCCAGCCGGTAGACGGCCGCCGAGATGATGCGGTCGTCGCGGGCCAGGCCGGTGGTCTCCACGTCAACGACCGCGTACCCCTGCGGATACGCGGCCGGCCACGTGGTGGCGGACGACGCTGCGGTCGTGCGGTCTTCGAGCATGGTCCATGAGGATACGGGCCGCGACCGACAGTCCCGCCCCGCAGGTGCCCCGTCGGGCCCCGCGCGCGGTTGCCGCGTCAAGTCCGGGCGGCCGGGCGAGGGTTGCCGCGACCTCGACCGCCCCGACGGCCGCGGAGGGTCGGCCGGGCGCCTGCGACGCCTCGGACGGCGGCCCCCGTGTGTGACGGAACCCACGCGCACCGAGGGCCCCTCCGGCCCGGTCTCACCAGCGGATCGGCACCGGAAGCGCCGTCAGCAGCCCGGACACCGCGACCACCAGACCCAGGGCGAGGACCTCTCCGCGCGCGGGCGTACTGGCGGACAGCGGGTCGGCGGCGCGGCTCAGCCGGATCCGGGCCCACAGGGCGAGGGCGGCGACGGCCGCCACCAGGATCACCTTGGCGAGCAGCACCCTCCCGTACGCGGTGTCCGTCAACTGGCCGAGGATCGTGCCCGCCGGCATCCGGCGCAGCGAACTGCACACCCCCGTCGCCGTGATGGCGGCGAGCAGAACGGCCGCCACGCGCGCGTAGAGACCCAGCAGGGCCGCGCCCGCCGCGGCGCCCCGCCACCCGCGCAGGACGCGCAGCGCGTACAGCAGACCGCCCACCCACAGCGACGCGCACGTCAGGTGCACCAGGGTCAGTCCGGAGCCGATCAGCGGACTGTACTCGGTGGTGGGATGGGCGCGCAGGGCCTCCGCGACGACCACGGCGGCCAGCGGCCACACCTGCGTGCCCGGCCGGCCCGAGACGGCGCACAGGCCCGCCACGAGGAACGCGTTGACCTCCAGGAGCGCGAGCTTGCCGTCACGGGACTCGTAGAGGCCGCCGACATCGATCTCGGCGATGCCGCCCGGCACCAGGTTGCCGGTGGCCACGACCGACGCGAGTCCCAGCGCGGCGACGAACGCGGCGGCGTTCGCGTGCGGGGACCAGCTGCGGGGCCGGTCCGGGGGAGCGCCGGGCAGGTACCGGGCCAGCCGGTTCACGAACAGTTCGCCGACCGGGATGCTCAGCGCCGCGAACAGCACCGTGCGCAGCAGCGCGATGCCGCCGGTGCCGGGCGCTTCGGCCTCTCCGGTGCCGTGCAGGGCGGGGGACGGGCCGAGCACGGGTATCAGCGCGGCCAGCGCCACCAGCACGAGAACGGCCGCGGCCCGGCCGGTACCGGCGGGCCGCGCGTGCCGTCCGGCGTCGGTGGGCCGGGACGGGGGTCTTGTCGAGGTCACCTCGAGATCTTCACCAACTCGCCCAGAACTGGGCAAGTTCGGGAGAAGGCACCGGGGGACGTCACAGCCACGTCGCCGCGTCCGCGCCCCACGGTCCCGGCGGGCGGGCCCAGTCGGCCGGTCCGCCGGCGTAGGACACCGGCGGCAGGGCGTACCGCAGCCGCCCGAGCGGGCCGGCCCGTTCGGCGAGCCAGGGCTCCGGCCCCGGATACGCCCCGGCGGGCTCGCGCCGCGCCCCTCCCGTGCCGTCCGGCCGGACCCCTTCCAGGAGCCAGGCGGCGGTCCGCGCGAGGGACAGCCGTACGAGCCGGCTGCCGCCCTCCCGTGACTGGTCGGTCAGGGACCGCAGCACGGCGGACGCCAGCAGATGGCCGGTGCCGTGGTCGAGGACCTGCGCGGGCAGGGCCCCGGGCCGTTCCGCGGACCCCTCGACGGCGGCGATGCCGGTGGCCGCCTGCACCAGGCTGTCGAAGCCGCGCCGCCCGGCCCACGGCCCGTCCGTGCCCCAGGCCGACAGCTGGGCCACGACCAGCCCCGGCCGGCGCTCGGCCAGCGCGTGGGGGGAGAGCCCGAACCGGTCCAGGGCGCCCGGCCGGTACCCGGTGACGACGACGTCCGCGCCGGCCAGCAGCTCCTCGAACGCCGCCCCACCGGACGTCAGGTCCAGCGCCGCCGACCGCTTCCCGAAGCCCGTGTCGGCATGCTGGTCGGGCAGTTCCGGCAGTCCGGGCGGGTCCACGCGCAGGACGTCCGCGCCGAGCAGCGCGAGCGTGCGGGTGGCGACCGGCCCCGCGATGACCCGGGTCAGGTCCAGGACGCGCAGCCCGGCGGCGGGCGAGGCGACGCCCGCCGGGGCGGGCGTGAACACGCGACCGGGCGCCGAGTCCAGGCGCTCGCGTGCGACCAGGGGGTGCCGGGCCACCGCCACGCCCTGCTCGTGCACCGCCCACTGGGCCGGCGTGCGCAGCGCGACCGCCAGGCCGCCGGCCGCGTACACCGCCTCCTCGACCTCGGTGGCGGACCGTTCGCCGAGCGCCGCCGCGACGAGTGCCGGGTCGTCCGGCAGGTCCAGGGCGGCGAGCAGACGCCTTCGGTGATGGGGATAGTTCGCGTGCGTCCGCAGCCACCCGTCGGCAGTGCGCCAGAACCGGGACAGCGGTGCGAACGACACCGGCTCCCGTCCGGCGATCCGCAGACGGCGCTCACTGGTGAACGCGGTGGCGACGGCCCCGTCGTCCACGCGCACGCCGGGCACGCGCGCGAGCCCTTCCCGCCGCGCCGCCAGCTCGGCGGCGGCCAGCGCGCACACGCCGACGCAGATCCGTGCGGACTCCCGTGCGGGAAGGCGCCCCACCAGGGCACCCTCCCGCACGGTGGTCGTCACGCGCCGGAGAAGGGCGGGATCACCGCCCAGGGCGGACCAGGCGAACTCGATGTCGGTCATGACTGCACCATGCAGTATTGACTCGATCAATATGTACGCCGGTACGGCACCTCGGCTAGCGGGTCACCGCGTCCAGCGCGTCGGCCATGCCCCAGCCGTAGAAGCCGTTGCGGTTCTTCGACCCCTCGCAGACCGCGTCCACCTTGCCGTCGCCGTTGATGTCGTACGGCTTGGTGCACGGCGTGGCGTCGGCCTGCGCGTACAGCAGCGCCTTCACCATGGCCGGGGAGGCGTGCGGGTGCGTCGACTTGATCAGCGCGGCGACACCGGCGACGTGCGGCGACGCCATCGACGTACCGGCCATGTAGCCCCACTTGCCGCCGGGCAGCGTGCCCAGGATCAGGCCGCTGGTCGCCGGCGGAGCCGGGGTCTGGTAGGCGGTCGAGTCGCCGCCGGGCGCGGCGATGTCGATGACGCCCAGACCGTGGTTGGAGAAGGACGACTTCAGGCCCTTCGCACCGGTCGCCGCGACCGTGACGACACCCGGCAGCTGGGTCGGGATGTCGTAGCACTCCGACGGGTCGATCACCCGGTCACCGGGCGTGGTGTCGTTGGGGGAGGACGGGTCGAGGATCTCGTCGGACGCGAGGTCGTAGTTCTCGTTGCCGGCCGCGGCGACGTTGACCGCACCCTTCTTCTCCGCGTACCGCGAGGCCCGCGAGACGGCCTCGACGAGCGCCTTCTGGTCCGGGTCGTTCTTGCAGTTGAAGTACCACGGGTCGGTGTAATAGCTGTTGTTGGTCACGTCGACGCCGTGCTCGGCCGCCCACATGAAGCCGCAGACCACGGCCTCGGTGTAGAAGAAGCCGTCCGGGTTGGACACCTTGATGCCCGCGACCTTCACGCCCGGCGCCACGCCGGTCATGCCGACGCCGTTCTTGGCGGCGGCTATCTCCCCGGCCACGTGCGTGCCGTGCGGGCTCTCCGCCGCGCCCGGCCGCCAGGCGCCGTCGGTGGTGTCCGGCTTGCCCGCCACGCAGTTGACCGACGCCTGCCGGTCGAAGTTCGGCGCGATGTCCGGGTGCGTGTCGTCGACGCCGGTGTCGATGACCGCGACGGTCACCTTGCTGCTGCCCAGCGACTTCTCGTGCGCCTTGTCCGCCTTGATGGCGGGCAGGTCCCACTGGAGGGACTCCAGCGGGTCCTGGCCCGCGGCGGCCTGAGCGGCGGCGGCCTCCTGCGCGGTGAGCACCTTCGGCGTGCCGACGTCGGTCGTCGCCGCCGAGGGCAGCGGCGCGGTGCGGGTGGCACCGGCCGACTGCACACCGCGCACCGTGCGCACGGTCTTCGCGAAGTCCGGGTCGGCCGAGTGGACGACGACCACGCCGATCCGGTCGTACGACGTCACGATGGTGCCGCCGGCCTTCGCGATCGCCCGCTTCACCTGCGCCGAAGGGCCGTGCCCGGGCTGGACGTTGACGACGTAGCTGAGCGACGCGCCGTCGGTGGCGGCGGCCGGGGCGGCCTCGGCCGCGGAGGCCTGGATGTTGGGCAGGAAGGCGAGGGCCGTGGCCAGGGCCATGCCGGCCGGGATCGCGACGGCGCGGCGGTGACGGGAGTGGGGCGCTGTCATGTGCGAGGTCTCCAGTTCATGAGGAAAAGGGGCGGGACGAGCGGAGCGGGACGACTTCACCGCGCGCAGCGCGTCCCCGACCTCGCGGGCCCCGGCGGGAAGCCGGGCGACGCGGTCGGCGACAGCACGACCGGTACGGCGGGAGAGAGCCGCCGTCTGGAACGCAGATGAATCATGGGGTCTCCACATCATCCGGAAACGAGACCGGCCCGAGACACAGGTGGTGCCCGGGCAGGTACATGACGCAGTGGTGCAGGGCGAAGCTATCTCCCGAAGTCGCTGGCCAGCAATGACTTCCCAGAAGTGACTTGGGAAAGTGCCGCAGGTGTTGAACCGGGCCCCGCAAGGCGCCGTGTCGTTGGACAGGGAGCCCCAGCACGATCAGGCCCCCGCGATAACACCGAGGTACAAGCCGTCATGTCCGTCGTACGAGGAGACTCCGTGGCCACCGACGCACCGCCCCCCTCGAAAGCAGAGGAACACCGACTCCCCTCCGCCGAGGAGTTCTCCGAGGTGCAGCAGAGTGCGGAGTTCGCCGAACTGCGCCGCACCTTCCGCTCCTTCGCCTTCCCGCTGACGATCGCCTTCGTCGCCTGGTACCTGCTCTACGTGCTGCTGTCGAACTACGCCGGCGGCTTCATGGGCACCAAGCTGTTCGGCAACATCAACGTCGCGTTCGTCTTCGGCCTCGCCCAGTTCGTCACCACGTTCCTCATCGCCTGGTGGTACTCGCGGCACGCCGCCGTGAAGCTCGACCCCAAGGCCGAGGCCATCAAGTCCCGGATGGAGGGCGGCGCATGAGCCCCGCACAGACCGTCTTCGCCGCCGAGCTCGCCGCCAACGAGGCCAGCGAGCACCGGCCGCTGATCATCACGCTCTTCTCCGTCTTCGTCGTCGCGACGCTCTTCATCACCGTCTGGGCCGGCCGCCAGACCAAGGACGCCGCGGACTTCTACGCGGGCGGCCGCCAGTTCAGCGCCTTCCAGAACGGCCTCGCCGTCTCCGGCGACTACATGTCGGCCGCGTCCTTCCTCGGCATCGCGGGCGCCATCGCCCTCTTCGGCTACGACGGCTTCCTGTACTCCATCGGCTTCCTGGTCGCCTGGCTGGTCGCCCTGCTGCTGGTCGCCGAGCCGCTCAGGAACTCCGGCCGCTACACGATGGGCGACGTCCTCGCGTACCGCATGCGCCAGCGCCCCGTGCGCACCGCCGCCGGCACCTCCACGATCGTCGTGTCGATCTTCTACCTGCTGGCCCAGATGGCCGGCGCGGGCGTCCTCGTCTCCCTGCTGCTCGGCATCACCTCCGACGCGGGCAAGATCCTCATCGTCGCCCTCGTCGGCGTCCTGATGATCGTGTACGTCACCATCGGCGGCATGAAGGGCACCACCTGGGTCCAGATGGTCAAGGCCGTGCTGCTGATCGGCGGCACCATCCTGATCACCTTCCTGGTGCTGCTGAAGTTCGACTTCAACATCTCCGACCTGCTCGGCAAGGCCGCCGAGAACAGCGGCAAGGGCTCCGCCTTCCTGGAGCCCGGCCTCCAGTACGGCGCCACCGGCACCTCCAAGCTGGACTTCATCTCCCTCGGCATCGCCCTGGTGCTCGGCACGGCCGGCCTGCCGCACATCCTGATCCGCTTCTACACGGTGCCCAACGCCAAGGCCGCCCGTAAGTCCGTGAACTGGGCGATCGGCATCATCGGCGCCTTCTACCTGATGACCATCGCGCTCGGCTTCGGCGCCGCCGCGCTCATCGGGCAGGACGAGATCATCGCGTCCAACCCGTCCGGCAACACGGCCGCGCCCCTGCTCGCGCTGCACGTCGGCGGAGTGGACTCGGCCTGGGGTGCGATCCTGCTGGCCACGATCTCGGCGGTGGCCTTCGCGACCATCCTCGCCGTGGTCGCCGGCCTCACCCTCGCCTCGTCCTCCTCTTTCGCGCACGACATCTACGCCAACGTCATCCGCAAGGGGCAGGCGACCGAGAAGGAGGAGATGCGGGCGGCCCGCTGGGCGACCGTCTTCATCGGCATCGTCTCCATCGCGCTCGGCGCCCTCGCCCGCGACCTGAACGTGGCCGGCCTGGTCGCCCTGGCCTTCGCGGTCGCGGCCTCCGCCAACCTGCCGACCATCCTCTACAGCCTGTTCTGGAAGCGGTTCACCACCCAGGGCGCCCTGTGGTCGATCTACGGCGGCCTGATCGTCGCCGTCGGCCTGGTGCTGTTCTCGCCGGTGGTCTCCGGCGACCCGAAGGCGATGTTCCCGGACGTCGACTTCGCCTGGTTCCCGCTGAAGAACCCGGGCATCATCTCCATCCCGTTCGGCTTCCTCATGGGCTGGCTCGGCACGGTCCTGTCCAAGGAGGAGCCCGACAAGGCCAAGTACGCGGAGCTCGAGGTCCGGTCGCTGACCGGCACGGGCGCCCACTGATCCCACCCCCGCCACGGCCCCGTCGTAGATCCCTACGACGGGGCCGCGCCGTACGTCGTAGGGATCGGGCCGCTGTCGTTGTCGGCGCGGTCACGTAGGCTCGCAGTGTCGGAGGAGAGAAGCGCTCCGCCGATCCGCGTCGAGGAGGGGGCCCACGTGCTCATCGACACCTACGGCCGAGTGGCCACCGACCTCAGGGTCTCGCTGACCGACCGCTGCAACCTGCGTTGCACGTACTGCATGCCGGAAGAGGGGCTGCAGTGGCTGGCCAAGCCCGACCTGCTCACGGACGACGAGATCGTCCGCCTGATCGACATCGCGGTCACCTCCCTCGGCATCGAGGAGGTGCGCTTCACCGGCGGGGAGCCGCTGCTGCGCCCCGGCCTGGTCGGCATCGTCGAGCGGGTCGCCGCCCTTGAGCCGCGCCCCCAGATGTCCCTCACCACCAACGGCATCGGCCTCAGGCGCACGGCGACGGCCCTGAAGGCCGCGGGCCTGGACCGGGTCAACGTCTCCCTGGACACCCTGCGCCCGGACGTCTTCAAGACCCTCACCCGCCGGGACCGCCACAAGGACGTCCTGGAGGGCCTCCAGGCCGCCCGCGAGGCGGGCCTGACCCCGGTGAAGGTGAACTCGGTCCTGATGCCGGGCCTCAACGACGACGAGGCACCCGACCTGCTGGCCTGGGCCGTCGAGCACGACTACGAACTGCGCTTCATCGAGCAGATGCCCCTGGACGCCCAGCACGGCTGGAAGCGCGAGGGCATGGTCACCGCCGGTGACATCCTCACCTCCCTGCGCACCCGCTTCGAGCTGACCGCCGAGGGCTCCGAGGCCCGCGGCTCGGCCCCCGCCGAGCGCTGGCTGGTGGACGGCGGCCCGCACCGCGTCGGTGTCATCGCCTCCGTCACCCGCCCGTTCTGCTCGGCCTGCGACCGCACCCGCCTGACCGCCGACGGCCAGGTGCGCACCTGCCTGTTCGCCACCGAGGAGACCGACCTGCGCGCCGCCCTGCGCTCCGGTGCCCCGGACGAGGAGATCGCCCGCATCTGGCGGCTCGCCATGTGGGGCAAGAAGGCGGGCGCGGGCCTCGACGACCCGACGTTCGTCCAGCCCGACCGGCCGATGTCGGCGATCGGCGGCTAGTGACCACTCAGGAGCGCTCGGTCGCCTGCCAGTCCTCGAACCTGGCGACGTCCTTCAGGAAGCCCCGCACCCCGAGGAACTGGGACAGGTGCTCCCGGTGCTCCTCGCAGGCGAGCCACGTCTTGCGGCGCTCCGGAGTGTGCACCTTCGGGTTGTTCCACGCCAGCACCCACACGGCGGCACTGCGGCAGCCCTTGGCGGAGCAGATCGGGGTCGGTTCGTCACTCACAGGTTCGTCTCACAACTCACGGAAAAAGGCGACGCCGAGCAGCCACGGGGGGAGCTGCCCGGCGTCGGTCCGTCGCTCCGACGGGGGATGCGGAGCGCGTACGAAGTATGTCACGGGTCACCCGCCACCCGGCACCGGAACAACATGATTGATCTGAGCTTTTCTTGAGCCTGGCGCGGAATCGACGCCCGCCCCGGCCGGCTCCCGGGCACCCGATCGCCGCCTCCTCGGAGGTCACGACGTGCCGTGCGGCCCACCGGCGGAGCCCGGCGCCGGACCCGGCGCCGCGTCTTCCGGGACGGATTCCGCCCGGCCGTCGTCCGCCCGCGGGGCCGTGATCATCGGCGGGGAGGGCACCGTCACGAACGTCGACGGCAACGACGGCGCGTTCTCCCGTCCCGCGTTCGCGATCACGACCGCGATGTAGGGCAGGACCGCGCCGAGCACCAGCGCCACGATCGCGACGTGCCGTTCCACGTTCCACAGGCATGCCGCGAGGATGACCGAAACCGTACGCACCGACATCGAGATGACGTAGCGGCGCTGCCGCCCGCGCACATCCTCCTGGAGGCCCGTACGGGCCCCGGTGATCCGAAAGACCTCTGTGTTCTGCCCGCCGCCCAGCTTCCGCATCACGTTCCACCAACCGCCCGCATCGGTCTTTCCCCGCCCCGCTTCCGTCCGCGGCCGCTCGGGGACCCCGGTCCCGGACGACTCCACGTTACGCCGCGTCCGCGCCTCCCACGAGACCGGGTCGCCCCCGGTCCGCGCGCCCGGCGTGCGCCGCGCCGCGTAGGCGGATGCCCCGTTCGGCCGTACCCGGCGTGCGCCGTTCGCGGTACGGCCGAAGACTGGCGGCAATGCTCACCTGGAGCCGAATGAGGGAGGCAGCCATGGGCTGGTTGTGGGCGATCATCGTCGGATTCGTGCTCGGTCTGATCGCCAAGGCGATCATTCCGGGAAAGCAGCACAGCCCCCTGTGGCTGACCACCATCTTCGGCATGCTCGGTGCCATCGCCGGCAACGCGATCGCCCGCGCGGTCGGCGTCGAGGCGACCCGCGGCATCGACTGGTGGCGCCACCTGTTCCAGCTGGTGGCCGCGATCATCATCGTCGCCCTCGGCGACGCCGCCTACATGGCGGTGCGGGGCAACAGGCGGCGGGAACGCGCCTGACGCGTACGGCGAAGGGGCGGCCCACGGTCGCCGCGAGGCACCGCGAACCGCCCCTCGTACGCGCTCAGGCGCCGGTGACCTCCACCGCGGCCAGGTTCTTCTTGCCGCGGCGCAGCACCAGCCAGCGCCCGTGCAGCAGGTCCTCCGCGGCGGGGACGGCGTCCTCGCCGGCGACCTTGACGTTGTTCACGTAGGCGCCGCCCTCCTTGACCGTGCGGCGCGCGGCGGACTTGCTGGCCACCAGTCCGACCTCGGCGAACAGGTCCACGACCGGGCCCAGCTCGGCGACCTTCAGGTGCGGCAGCTCGGAGAGGGCCGCGGCCAGCGTCCGGTCGTCCAGCCCGGCCAGATCGCCCTGGCCGAAGAGGGCCTTGGACGCGGCGATCACCGCGGCCGTCTGGTCGGCACCGTGCACCAGCGTCGTCAGCTCCTCCGCCAGCGCGCGCTGCGCGGCCCGGGCCTGCGGACGCTCCTGCGTCTGCTTCTCCAGCTCCTCCAGCTCCTCACGGGACTTGAAGGACAGGATCCGCAGGTAGTTCGAGATGTCCCGGTCGTCCGCGTTCAGCCAGAACTGGTAGAACGCGTACGGCGTCGTCATCTCCGGGTCGAGCCAGACGGCGCCACCCTCGGTCTTGCCGAACTTGGTGCCGTCCGCCTTGGTCATCAGCGGGGTCGCCAGCGCGTGCACCTCGGCGTGCGGCTCCAGCCTGTGGATCAGGTCCAGGCCCGCCGTGAGATTGCCCCACTGGTCGCTGCCGCCCTGCTGGAGCGTGCAGCCGTGCCGCCGGTACAGCTCCAGGAAGTCCAGGCCCTGCAGCAGCTGGTAGCTGAACTCCGTGTAGCTGATGCCCTCGGCCGACTCCAGCCGCCGCGCGACCGAGTCCTTCGTCAGCATCTTGTTGACGCGGAAGTGCTTGCCGATGTCGCGCAGGAACTCGATGGCCGACATGCCGGCCGTCCAGTCCAGGTTGTTCACCATCACCGCGGCGTTGTCGCCCTCGAAGGACAGGAACGGCTCGATCTGCCCGCGCAGCCGGGTCACCCAGTTCGCGACCGTCTCCGGGTCGTTCAGCGTGCGCTCCGCCGTGGGGCGGGGGTCGCCGATCTGGCCCGTGGCGCCGCCGACCAGGGCCAGCGGGCGCAGGCCCGCCCGCTGGAGCCGGCGCATGGTGAGCACCTGCACCAGGTGGCCGACGTGCAGGCTGGCCGCGGTCGGGTCGAAGCCGCAATAGAACGTGACGGGACCGTCCGCGAGCGCCTTGCGCAAAGCGTCCTCGTCAGTGGACAGGGCGATCACGCCACGCCACTTCAGCTCGTCGACGATGTCCGTCACGGTTCTCTTGTCTCCTCGGGTGGGCTCGTAATCAGGTACGAGGTTATACGCCCTGGCTGACGGAGCTCATATTGAAGTCCGGCACCCTCAGCGCGGGCATCGCGGCCCTGGTGAACCAGTCGCCCCACTCCCTGGGCAGCGTCTTCTCCGTGCGCCCGGCCTCCGTGGCCCGGCCCAGCAGCGAGACCGGCGACTCGTTGAAGCGGAAGTTGTTCACCTCGCCGACGACCTCGCCGTCCTCGACGAGATAGACGCCGTCCCGGGTCAGGCCGGTCAGCAGCAGCGTCGCCGGGTCGACCTCGCGGATGTACCACAGGCAGGTCAGCAGCAGCCCCCGCCCGGTGCCGGCGACCATCTCCTCCAGGGAGCGGCCGGAGCCGCCCTCCAGGACGAGGTTGTCGATCGCCGGGGCGACCGGCAGCCCGGTCAGTCCGGCACTGTGCCGGGTGGTGGTCAGCCGGTTCAGCTCACCCGCGCGGATCCAGTCCGTCGCCGCCACCGGCAGCCCGTTGTCGAACACCGACTGGTCGCCGCCGGAGGAGTGCGCGATCACGAACGGCGCGCTCTCCAGACCCGGCTCGTGCGGGTCGCTGCGCAGCGTCAGCGGCAGCTCGCCGAGCCGCTCGCCGACGCGCGTGCCGCCGCCCGGCGTCGAGAACACGGTGCGGCCCTCGGCGGCGTCCCGGCCCGAGGCCGACCACAGCTGGTAGATCAGCAGGTCGGCGACCGCGGTCGGCGGCAGCAGCGTCTCGTACCGGCCGGCGGGCAGCTCCACCCGGCGCTCCGCCCAGCCGAGCCGTACGGCCAGCTCGGCGTCGAGCGCCGCCGGGTCGACGTCCTTGAAGTCCCGCGTGGAACGCCCCGCCCACGCCGACCGGGTGCGGTCCGGGGACTTGGCGTTCAGCTCCAGCGTCCCGGTGGGCTGGTCGTGCCGCAGCCGCAGACCCGTGGACGTACCCAGGTACGTCGACGTCAGCTCGTGGCGGGCGAAGCCGTACAGCTCCCGGCCGCCCGTACGCGCGCGGGCGAACGCCTCGCCCAGGGCCGGCGCGAAGTCGGCGAACACGGCCGACGACGTCTCGGCGGGCGCGTCGGTGAAGTCGGGCGAGGTGGGCACGCCCGTGACCAGCGGCTGCGCGTCCTCGGCGGGTCCGGCGCCGCGCGCGGCGGCCTCGGCGGCACGCACCAGCGACTCCAGCTCGTCCACGGTCACCGCCGAGCGCGACACCACCCCGGACGCCGTGCCCTGCTGCCCGTCGACGGTCGCGACGACGGTGAGCGTGCGCCCGCGCGTGACGCCGTTGGTGGTGAGCGCGTTGCCCGCCCAGCGCAGGTTGGCGGTGGACTCCTCGTCGGCGATGACCACGCACCCGTCCGCCCGGGACAGCTCCAGCGCCCGCTCGACGATCTCGTGCGGCCTGTTCGTGCGCGCGCTCATCGCCCCGCCTCCTGCGTGGTGTTCAGAATGTTGACTCCCCTGAAGAGGGCGGACGGGCAACCGTGGGAGACGGCCGCGACCTGTCCCGGCTGGGCCTTGCCGCAGTTGAACGCGCCGCCCAGGACGTACGTCTGCGGACCGCCGACGGCCGCCATGGACCCCCAGAAGTCGGTGGTCGTCGCCTGGTAGGCCACGTCCCGCAGCTGCCCGGCGAGACGCCCGTTCTCGATGCGGAAGAACCGCTGACCGGTGAACTGGAAGTTGTAACGCTGCATGTCGATGGACCACGACCGGTCCCCGACGACGTAAATGCCCCGGTCCACGCCCCCGATCAGGTCCTCCGTCGACAGCCCGCCCGGATCCGGCCGCAGCGACACGTTGGCCATCCGCTGCACCGGCACGTGGCCGGGGGAGTCGGCGTAGGCGCACCCGTTGGACTGCTCGAACCCGGTGAGCTTCGCGATGCGCCGGTCGAGCTGGTAGCCGACCAGCGTGCCGTCCTTCACCAGGTCCCAGGACTGGGCCTCGACGCCCTCGTCGTCGTACCCGACGGTCGCCAGCCCGTGCTCGGCGGTGCGGTCGCCGGTGACGTTCATCAGCTCCGAGCCGTAGCGCAGCTTGCCGAGCTGGTCGAAGGTGGCGAAGGAGGTGCCGGCGTAGGCGGCCTCGTAACCGAGGGCACGGTCCAGCTCGGTGGCGTGCCCGATGGACTCGTGGATCGTCAGCCACAGGTTGGACGGGTCGACGACCAGGTCGTACAGGCCCGGATCCACGCTCGGCGCGCGCATCTTCTCGGCCAGCAGCCCGGGGATCTCGGCCAGTTCGGCGTCCCAGTCCCAGCCGGTGCCCGTCAGGTACTCCCAGCCGCGTCCGGCGGGCGGCGCGAGGGTGCGCATGGAGTCGAACTCGCCGCTGGAGTCGTCCACCGCCACGGCCGTGAGCACCGGGTGCAGCCGCACACGCTGCTGCGTGGTCACGGTCCCCGCGCTGTCGGCGTAGAACTTGTTCTCGTGGACGGTGAGCAGCGAGGCGTCGACGTGGTCGACCCCGTCGGCCGCCAGCAGCCGCGCGCTCCAGTCGGCCAGCAGGGCGGCCTTCTCCTCGCCGGGCACGGTGAAGGGGTCGATCTCGTACGACGAGATCCACGTCCGCTCGGCGTGCACGGGCTCGTCGGCCAGCTCCACCCGCTCGTCCGACCCCGCCGCCTTGATGACCTGCGCGGACAGCTTCGCCATCGCCACCGCCTGCGAGGCGACCTTGGCGGCGGCGTCGAGCGTGAGATCCACACCGGACGCGAAACCCCACGTCCCGCCGTGCACCACGCGCACCGCGTATCCGAGGTCGGTGGTGTCCGACGACCCGGCGGGCTTGGCGTCCCTCAGCCGCCAGGAGGCGCTGCGCACCCGCTCCAGCCGGAAGTCCGCGTGCTCGGCGCCCAGCGAGCGCGCGCGGGCGAGCGCGGCGTCGGCGAGGGCGCGTAGGGGGAGTGCCGTGAAGGCTTCGTCGATGCTATGAGGCACCTGCGTCTCTTTCTGTCGACGGTGACCGGTCGTCCGCGGCGGTACCGGGGCTGCGCCGCATCATGTCGCGTCGGCCGGTACGGGGACCACACCTTTCCGCCCGGAGCCGGCGCCTTTCTGTAGGGACCCGACAGTGAGTGCCGTAAGCCACTGTGGGTGCCCGAGTCCCCGGGAGCGGGCGGGGACCGATAGGTTTTCGAGGAAGCCGCCTGTCATCGCCGCCTGTCGACCGGGTGTCGGGCGGACACCAGACCGCAATTGAAAGGGTGATCCGTTGAGCCGCTCGGTTCTCGTCACCGGAGGTAACCGGGGCATCGGCCTCGCCATCGCCCGCGCTTTCGCCGACGCCGGCGACAAGGTCGCGATCACGTACCGCTCGGGTGAGCCGCCGGAGGGCTTTCTCGCCGTCAAGTGCGACATCACCGACAGCGAGCAGGTGGAGCAGGCCTACAAGGAGATCGAGGAAGCGCACGGCACCGTCGAGGTCCTGGTCGCCAACGCCGGCGTCACCAAGGACCAGCTGCTGATGCGCATGTCCGAGGAGGACTTCACGTCCGTCCTCGACACCAACCTCACCGGCACCTTCCGGGTCGTCAAGCGTGCCAACCGCGGCATGCTGCGCGCCAAGAAGGGCCGCGTCGTGCTGATCTCGTCGGTGGTCGGACTGCTCGGCTCCGCGGGGCAGGCGAACTACGCCGCCTCCAAGGCCGGCCTGGTCGGCTTCGCCCGGTCCCTCGCCCGCGAGCTGGGGTCGCGCAACATCACCTTCAACGTCGTCGCCCCCGGCTTCGTCGACACCGACATGACCAAGGTGCTCACCGACGAGCAGCGGGCCGGCATCGTGTCGCAGGTGCCGCTCGGCCGGTACGCGCGGCCGGAGGAGATCGCCGCGACGGTGCGGTTCCTCGCCTCGGACGACGCGTCGTACATCACTGGAGCCGTCATCCCCGTTGACGGCGGACTGGGAATGGGTCACTGAACACCATGAGCGGAATTCTCGAGGGCAAGCGCGTCCTGATCACCGGTGTGCTGATGGAGTCCTCCATCGCCTTCCACACCGCCAAGCTGGCCCAGGAGCAGGGCGCCGAGATCATCCTGACCGCGTTCCCGCGGCCGACGCTGACCGAGCGCATCGCCAAGAAGCTGCCGAAGCCCACCAAGGTCATCGAGCTCGACGTCACCAACGACGAGCACCTCGGCCGCCTGGCCGACGTCGTCGGCGAGGAGCTCGGCGGCCTGGACGGCGTCGTGCACTCCATCGGCTTCGCGCCCCAGGACGCGCTCGGCGGCAACTTCCTGAACACGCCGTTCGAGTCGGTCGCCACCGCCATGCACGTCTCGGCGTACTCCCTGAAGTCGCTGACCATGGCCTGCCTGCCGCTGATGCAGAACGGTGGCTCGGTCGTCGGCCTCACCTTCGACGCCCAGTACGCCTGGCCGCAGTACGACTGGATGGGCCCGGCCAAGGCCGCCCTGGAGGCCACCAGCCGGTACATGGCCCGTGACCTCGGCAAGCAGAACATCCGCTGCAACCTGGTCTCGGCCGGTCCGATCGGCTCCATGGCCGCCAAGTCCATCCCGGGCTTCGCCGAGCTGGCCTCTGTGTGGGACAACCGCGCGCCGCTGGAGTGGGACCTCAAGGACCCGGAGCCGGCCGGCAAGGGTGTCGTCGCGCTGCTGAGCGACTGGTTCCCGAAGACCACGGGCGAGATCGTCCACGTCGACGGCGGACTGCACGCCGTCGGTGCCTGACCGAGCGCCCTCGAAGGGTCCGCGTCCCCTCCGGGGCGCGGGCCCTTCGCGTTGTCACCCGTTCGGCTGAATCGGCGGGGCGGCAGGGCGGCCGGCGGCGCACGCTGAGGACGAGTCCCCCACACGCTTTCCCTCGCCGGCCCGGCCGAGGAGGTCCTCTTGTGCGTCCACTCCACCGCCTGGCCTCAGCGACCGTCGCCCTCGCCTGGGTGCTGCTCCTGCCGTGCGAAGCGATGTCCCACGCGCGCGTGCCCGACCGGGACACGGCGCCCGCCGAGCCGTTCGGTGCCGCGTGCCGGATCCGCGTCGACGGCTCCGGCGTGACCGCCTCCTGCCACAACCCGTACCCGGACACCGACGAGGTGCGCCTGCACATCGAGTGCGCCCGCTGGTGGGACCTCGACAGCGACGGACCGGCGGTCGAGGCCGGTCCCGCGCAGACCGTACGGCTGGACGGACGGTGCTGGAAGGACGTACAGACGGCGTGGGTCAGCCACCGCCGGGCAAGCTGAGGCCTCCGGCACCGGCGGCAGGCGTGGCGGCGTCACCGGCGGGCGTACCCACCCGGCCCGGGCGGCACAGGAACGGATAGCCCGCCGCCTCCTGGCCGGCCGTCGCCGCGTCCGACGCGCGGATGGCGTCGACCAGCCGCGTGTGGTCCATGTGCGTCTCCGGCGTCAGCTCGCTGCCCACGTCCTCGCGCAGCCAGTCCCGCATCACCTCGCCGAGGTCCGCGTACATCGCGGTCATCACGTCGTTGTGCGAGGCCGCCACGACGGCCAGGTGGAAGGTCGCGTCCGCCGCCACGAACGCCTCCGTGTCGCCCGACTCCCACGCCTCCTCCCGGCGCACCAGGAGCGCGTCGAGCTGCTTGAGGTCCTTCTCCGTGCGCCGCTCGGCCGCGAGCCTGGCCGCCGACGACTCCAGCGTGGAGCGGAGCTCGGCGATGTGCCGGGGGTCGGCGTCGGCGAAGCGGCGGTGCATCACGCCCGCCAGCTCACTGGTCGCCACCACGTAGGTGCCGGATCCCTGGCGGATGTCCAGCAGCCCGTTGTGGGCCAGGGCACGGACCGCCTCACGGACCGTGTTCCGGGCGACACCGAGCTGTTCGACGAGCTCGGGCTCCGTCGGGATGCGGGAGCCGACCGGCCACTCGCCCGAGGCGATCTGCTGCCGCAACGCCGTGATGACCTGCTCGGACAGTGCCGAACGACGGGGATGGCTCAGGGGCATGGCTCACCTTCGCACGCGATCCCGCGGCGGACAGCCGCAGGTGGACAACCAATCATCCCATGATTCTATGATGGGCCTCATGGCTAGTGAGGAAACCCGGACGCTGAACTCCACGACCGTCGGCGAGTCGGCAGCACGCGACGCCCGGGGACCCGACGCATCCGCGGGGCCCGGACAGCCCGGCACGCGCGCGTGGACGACGTGGACGACCCGCCTGCTCATGCTGGGCATCGTCCTCGCCGCGCTCAACCTCCGCCCGGCCATCACCAGCCTGGGCGCGCTCCTGGAAGAGGTCCGCGACGGACTCGGCATGAGCGGCAGCGTGGCCGGGCTGCTCACCTCGGTCCCGCCGCTCTGCTTCGCCGTCTTCGGGGTCACCGCCCCCCGCCTCGCCCGACGCTTCGGGCCCGGCGCGGTGGTGTGCGCGGGCATGGTCGCCATCACCGCGGGCCTCCTGATACGCCCGTACGCCGGCGGCACGGCCGGCTTCCTGGCCGCCAGCGCCCTCGCGCTGATGGGCATCGCGGTCAGCAACGTCCTGATGCCGGTCATCGTCAAGCGCTTCTTCCCCGACCGGGTCGGCTCCATGACCGGCCTGTACTCGATGGCCCTCGCCTTCGGCACCTCGATCGCCGCCGCGGCGACCGTGCCCGTCACGAACGCGCTGGGCGGCGACTGGCAGCCCGGCCTCGCGGTGTGGGCCGCGCTGGCGGCGGCGGCCGTCCTGCCGTGGATTCCGTTCGTACGGAACCGGAAGGCGCCCTCCGCCCAGGAGACCCCCACCGACGCCCCCGCGGGCACGGACGGACCGGCCGAGCAGCCCGCCCTGCGGATCACCCGCAGCCGTACCGCCTGGGCACTCGCCGTCTTCTTCGGCCTCCAGGCCACCGCCGCCTACGTCACGATGGGCTGGGCGGCGCAGATCTTCCGGGACGCCGGGGTGTCCGCCGGCACCGCCGGCCTGCTGCTGGCCGTCATCATGGTGATGGGCGTGCCGCTGGCCTTCGTCATCCCGCGCGTCGCCACCCGCCTGCCCCAGCAGGGCCCGATCGTGGTGGTCCTGGGCCTGTGCGGGCTCGCCGGATACGCCGGGCTGTACCTGGCCCCGGCCGGCGGTGCCTGGGTCTGGGCGCTGCTGCTCGGCATCTCCAACTGCGCCTTCCCGCTCGCCCTGACCATGGTCGGGATGCGGGCCAGGACGGGCGCGGGCGTCGCCCAGCTGTCCGCCTTCGCGCAGAGCACCGGCTACCTGATCTCCATCCCGGGGCCGCTCCTTGTCGGCGTGCTCTACCAGCACAGCGGCGGCTGGGGCCTGCCGATCGCGTTGATGGCCGCCCTGATGGTGCCGCAGATGGTGGTGGGCGTCCTCGCGGGGCGCGACCGCACCGTGGAGGAGGAGGCGGCCCGCTGATCCCGGCCAGCCGACTCCGGCCAGCCGACTCCAGCCAGCCGACTCCGGCCCGCTGATCCCGGCCCGCCGACCTCGGCGCGGGACCGGGATGGGAGACTGGCCGCATGCCAGTCCTGGACCCGAACCCCCAGAACAGCCAGAAGAAGTTGCTGCTCGTCTTCGGCGCCATCCTCGCGATCTTCGTGATCATCGGCATCGTCGCGACGATCGCCTCGCCGTGACCGGCCGGGGGTGGGGTTAACCCCCCGTCCCCTAGGGGGCAGGGGTCAGGGTCAAGTGGGTGGGCCTCCGGATGGGCCGGGCCCCTCGGATTCCGTAGCTTCGAGAGGTGACCGCGCCAGGCGGATCGCGGAGCACGGACCAGGGACGTCCGAAGACCAGCGGAGGCACTCATGTCGGCCCCTACCTACACCCGGACCCACCCGGCGACCCGGGGCCGCGCCGAGATGCGGCTGCCCTGGTGGGCGCTCGCCCTGCCCGCGCTCGCTTTCGTCACGCTGCTCCTGCTGATGCTCAATCCCTCGGACGCCCACGCGGCCGGCGGCGAGCCGGTGATCGCGCACCTCCTGGAGCGGGTGCAGCACCTGAGCGCCCGCTGACGCCGCACGGCGGGGCCGAGGCAGGCGGCCGGCCGGCGGTGACGTCCGGTCGTGCGTTCCCCCGGTGAATCCGCATGTCAACTCCCTGCGCCCCGTGGCCTGTTTCATGCGAAGCTGGATGCCATGAGCGTCGCAGAATCTCGCAGGATCATCCTCTTCCGGCATGCGAAAGCCGACTGGCCACAGGTGTCCGACCACGAGCGGCCGCTCGCCGATCGAGGCCGAAAGGAGGCCGCAGAGGCCGGACGCAGGCTCGCCGACACCGGTATCCCCGTCGATCAGGCCCTGTGCTCCACCTCCGTGCGGACCCGCGAGACCTGGAAGCTCGCCGTCGCGGAGTTCCCGCACCGGCCGAAAACCGTCTACGAGGAGCGGATCTACGAGGCCTCGCCCGGCGAGCTGATCGCCGTGCTCAACGAGACTCCCGACGACCTGCGGAACGTGCTCGTGATCGGCCACAACCCGGCCATGGAGGGGCTCACCGAGATCCTGGCCGGCTCGGCCGAGGACGACGTCCGTGAGCGGATGGGCCGCCGCGGCTTCCCGGCCGCCGCCTTCGCCGTCCTGTCCTTCACCGGCTCCTGGAAGACCCTGGAACCGGGCGTGGCCTCGCTGGTCGACTACTGGGCGCCGACCGACTGACCCGACCCGACGCGGCAGGGCCCGGGTACCCGTGCGGTCCGGGCCCTCCTCGTACCGGCGGCGAGTCGGGGCAGGTCGAGGCCCTCGCGGGTCAGGGCAGGTCCAGGCCGTCGGGGAGGTCCTCGTCCAGGGTGTCCGCCGCCTCGACCTCTTCGCGGGTGATGCCGAGCAGATACAGGACCGTGTCCAGGAACGGCACGTTCACCGCGGTGTGCGCCGCCTCGCGCACCACCGGCTTGGCGTTGAAGGCGACCCCGAGCCCGGCCGCGTTCAGCATGTCCAGGTCGTTGGCGCCGTCCCCGATCGCCACGGTCTGCGCCAGCGGTACGCCCGCCTCGGCGGCGAACCGGCGCAGCAGCCGCGCCTTGCCCGCCCGGTCCACGATCTCCCCGGTGACCCGGCCGGTGAGCCGGCCGTCGACGATCTCCAGCGTGTTGGCCTGGGCGAAGTCCAGGCCCAGCCGCTCCTTCAGATCGTCGGTGACCTGGGTGAAGCCGCCGGAGACGACCCCCACCTGGTAGCCGAGCCGCTTCAGCGTGCGGATCAGGGTGCGGGCACCCGGCGTCAGCCGCACCTCGGCGCGCACCTTCTCCACCACCGAGGCGTCCAGCCCCGCCAGCAGCGCCACGCGCGCGTGCAGCGACTGCTCGAAGTCCAGCTCCCCGCGCATCGCGGCCGCCGTCACCTCGGCGACCTTGTCCTCACAGCCGGCGTGCGCCGCGAACAGCTCGATGACCTCGTCCTGGATCAGCGTGGAGTCCACGTCCATCACCACCAGGCGCTGCGCCCGCCGGTGCAGTCCGGCCGAGACGACCGCGATGTCCACACCGAGCGCCGCCGCCTCGGTCGCCAGGGCGGTGCGCAGCGGCTCGGTCTCGACACCGGACACCGCGAACTCGACCGCGGTCACGGGGTACTTGGCGAGCCGGAAGATACGGTCGATGTTGCTGCCGGTCCGGGTGATCGTGGCCGCTATGGCGGCCGTCGCCTCCGCGGTGAGCGGGTGGCCGAGCACGGTCACCAGGGAGCGGCCGAGGCCGCGCGGCCGGTTGTCACCGATGCCCGAGATGATCTCCGCCTGCATCTTCATCGACTCCGCCCAGCTGTGGACGGTCGCCCGTAGATCACCCTCCAGCGCCCGGGGCGGCTCGGTCACGAGCGCGCACAGCACGATCCGGCCACGGGTGACGACCTGCTCGATGTCGACCACGTCGACGGAGTAGGCGGCGAGGGTGTCGAACAGGCCGGCCGTGATGCCCGGCCGGTCCTTGCCGAAGATCTTGACGAGGAGAGTGGGAACGTCAGAGGTCTGCGTAGCGCTCATGGTGTTATCACCGTATCCGGCACGCGGTGCCTTCCGCCCACGAGGTCCGCCTGGCGGACACGGAACACTCGGCGACGCCCGGGTTGCGCGGACATGACGGGACGGTACGGCCGCGGGCCACGAGAACCGGTACGAAGCAGGCCGCGGCTGCCGGTCCGGGCGCTGCGCCCGGCGGTCGGTCGTCCGGCGGGCCGCCCCGGCCGGGCGCTGCGTCCCGGCGGTCGTCCGGCGCGCCGCCCCGCCCGGGCGCTGCGCCTTCTCCGCCCCCTGTCCCTCCGCCCCGTCCAGCCGCCGGCAGGCTCGGCGGGACCGGCCGGGGCCGCCGCTTGCCACAGCGCGGGACTGCGGCGCACCCGTGCGCCCATGCCCTGCGTGGGCGGCGGGCTCACTGCCCGCCCCTCGGCCCCCGTGGCGGTGCCGGGGGCGGAGGCGGCGGGGGCGGCGGGCCTTCGCCCCACCGGGACGGCGGCCGGTTCCCGGGCCGCCCGGGCGGACGCGGAGGCGGGTCCAGGGGGCCGACCACGGTCTCGGCGCCGTACAGGTCGCCGCCCTCGGACGCCCGTTCACCCGGCGGAGCCGCTCCCGCACCCGGGGGCCGGGCGTCCTCGGGTCCGCGCGCTGCGTCCGGCGTACGCAGATAGGGGTTGGTGTCCGCGTCGGGCGGCCGGTACGGGGCGCCTTCCGGCCGGTACGGGGAACCCCCAAGCCCGTACGGGGCACCGCTCGGCCCGGACGGCCCCGGCGCCCCTCCGAACCCCGTCCCTCCGACCCCCGCCCCGGCCGACGCGGCACCCCGTGCCGCAGGCGTCGCCCACCGGCCCGCCGCTCCGCTCGCCCTCGCGAGCAGCGCCCCCGCGGCCCCGGCGCCCGCGCCCCACGCCGCGCCCAGGAGCAGCGCCGCGCCGAGATGGCCCCGCAGGTCGATGCCGGCCCCGAACGCGTCGATGCCGAGCACCGACAGCGAGGCGTCCACGGACACCTCCGTCAGCAGGGCCAGCAGCGGCAGCGACAACGCGGTGGCGACTCCCAGCCGCAGCGCACACCGCCCGACGAAACCCGGGCCGCGTGCCACCGGCGTCCGGACCGCCGTCAGCACCCCCGCCAGCAGCATCAGCGTTGCCGCCGCCACGCCCAGCAGCCAGACCCGCCCGTCCAGCTCCGCCAGCCGCCCCAGCGTCACCGGCTCGTCGGCACCGGCGCTCAGCAGCTCGTCCAGCGGGTCCGGCAGGAACCGGGTCAGCGCGCCCGTCGCCCGCCCGTCCCACGGCACGAACAGGCCGATCGGCACGCCGAGCCAGACGCCGTTCGGCGCGCCCAGCAGCGCCGCCCCCGCGATCCGCCGGGGATGAGCGTCGCCGATCGCCGCGTACGCCGCCGCCGCGTACCCGGCCGCCACCGCCGTCAGCGCCACCGTGACCAGGGCGGACACGGCCGGCCGCACCACCCGGTGCACGGCCTGGCACCCGCGCGGCAGCGGCGTGCGGCGCGAGGCCAGCAGCGCGATCAGCAGGACCCCGACGCACCGGACCAGTCCCCCCAGCAGCGTCGGCACCGTCTCGACGCGGAAGCCGACCGCGGCCTCGGCGCCGACCAGGTCACCGATCCGGTCGGGCAGCAACCCGCCGAGGTCCCCGAGATCACCGAGCCCCGGGATCTCCACGCCCCCGCTCCCGCCACCGGGCAGGTCGTCGAGCCCGAGCGAGCCGCCGTCGATCGTCACGACGTCGTGCCCCGCCCAGGCGAGCCCGCCCAGCATCGCCACGAACAGGACCGTCACCGCGCCCGCGCGGGCGAGGAGTTCGGCGGGCGAGACCACAACTCCCGCCGCCCGCAAGGAGCGCAGGAAGAAGAACGACAGCAGCAGCGCACCGACGAGACCCACGCCCAGTGGCGTGATCTCGATGGCCGTGTGCGCCTCGGCACCTTTCAGTCCGAACGCGGACACATCGCCGGACGGCGTGACCGACCCACCCGCGCCGAGTGCCACCGCCGCCGCCGTCATCGGACCCAGAGAGCCCGTCGCGTCGGCGTCCAGCAGACGCAGACCCAGTGCCGCCGTTCCCGCCATGCCGATCAACGCCCAGCTCACGGAGGCGATCGCGGACAGCACCACGTCCGCCCACGGCACCCTCGTGCCGTACCCCTCGTTCCCGACGCTCGTGGACGCGCTCATGGCAGACCCCCCGATCCGCTGCGCGGCGGGGTTGCCGCGCATGTCCCCCCTCGCGTGGATTACCACTCTCCGGGCAGGTTTCAACCCCGTCAACGGAAACGGCCGGTGGGCCCCTGCGCGGTTTTCACAAGGCCCGACTTTCGGTCAGGGGGCCGGGCCTGGAATAGTTCCCCCCGATGTTCGACATCCCTAGACTCCCCGCGACGGGGGCAATTCGGGGGACAACTCAGTGGGGCATGGAGTGCCGGAACTCGTACTGGAATCTAATGGACGGACCTGGACGCTCGATCCGTCCCGGTCATACGCGCTCGGGCGCGATCCGCAGGGGGAGCTCGTCTTCGACGACGCCAGGGTCTCCTGGCGCCACGCCACGATCAGCTTCAACGGCCGCAGTTGGGTCGTGGAGGATCACGGCAGCACCAACGGCACGTTCGTGCACGGGCAGCGGATCCAGCACATGGAGCTCGGCGCCGGCACGGTCGTGAACCTGGGCAACGCGACCGACGGACCGCGCCTGAGCCTGACCGCCGGGCAGTCCGCCGCCGGCACGCCGCAGGCCCACCCACAGCAGCAGCCGTACGCCGCGCAGGGCGCGAACGCGGGCTGGGCGCCGCAGGCACCGGTGCAGGAGCCGCCGCAGCAGCACGGGCAGCAGGCCGGCTGGCAGCAGCCGCAGGCCGTGCCGCAGCAGTCCGCACCGCAGCCGCAGCAGGCCGCGGCGCACTTCCCCCAGCAGCAGGGACCCGGCGGCGCGGCGGGGGCGCCACCGGTCTACGGGGACCGCAGCCCGACCACGTTCCACCAGTTCTCGCTCAGCCGCGTCATGCGCATCGGCCGTGCCCTGGAGAACGACCTGGTCGTCTCCGACCTGCAGGTCTCCCGCAACCACGCCGAGTTCCACGCGACGCCCGACGGCCGCATGGAGATCCGCGACCTCGGCTCGCACAACGGCACGTACGTCAACGGCCAGCCGATCACCAAGGGCGGCTCCCAGCTGCTCGGCCCGACCGACATCGTGGGCGTCGGCCACTCGACGTTCCGTATCGTCGGGGACCGGCTCGAGGAGTTCGTCGACACCGGTGAGGTGTCCTTCTCCGCCCGGCACCTGACCGTCACCGTCGACGGCGGCAAGCAGATCCTCAAGGACGTCTCCTTCGGCGTCCCCGAGAAGTCGCTGATCGCGGTCATCGGCCCGTCCGGCTCCGGCAAGTCGACCCTGCTCAAGGCGCTCACCGGCTACCGGCCCGCCGACCAGGGCGAGGTCCTCTACGACAACCGGAACCTGTACAAGCAGTTCGCCGAGCTGCGCCAGCGCATCGGTCTGGTCCCGCAGGACGACATCCTGCACAAGGAGCTGACCGTCAAGAAGGCCCTGAAGTACGCGGCCAAGCTGCGCTTCCCGGCCGACACCACCGGCGCGGAGCGCGACGCCCGCATCGACGAGGTGCTGCGCGAGCTCAAGCTCGACATCCACAAGGACAAGAAGGTCACCTCCCTGTCCGGCGGCCAGCGCAAGCGCGTGTCCGTCGCCCTGGAGCTGCTGACCAAGCCCTCGCTGATCTTCCTGGACGAGCCGACCTCGGGCCTCGACCCGGGCATGGACCGCGACGTCATGCAGCTGCTGCGCGGCCTCGCCGACGACGGCCGTACCGTCCTCGTCGTCACCCACTCGGTGGCCGAGCTGGCGATCTGCGACAAGCTGCTGGTGATGGCGCCGGGCGGCTCGGTCGCCTACTTCGGCCCGCCCGAGGAGGCTCTGAACTTCTTCGGCTACGACACCTGGGCCGACGTCTTCTCCGCCTTCGAGAACTACCGCGACTACGACTGGGCGGGCCGCTGGAAGGGCTCGCAGCACTACCAGATGTACGCCGCGGACCTCGACGCCGTCGCGCCGCAGGCCGTACAGGTCCCGCCGATGCAGGCGATGAGGCCGCCGAAGCCGCAGGGCTGGATGTCGCAGTTCGTCACCCTGGTGCGCCGCTACGTCTCGGTGATCGCCTCCGACAAGGGCTTCCTCGCCCTGATGGTGATCCTGCCGGCCGTGCTCGGCGCGGTGAGCCTGCTCATCGACGCGGACAAGGGCCTGCTGCCCAACCCGGCCAACCCGAAGACCGGCCGGATCATCCCGAACGGCACCGCCACCACGGTCCTGCTGATCCTCGCGGTCGGCGCCTGCTTCGCCGGCGCCGCGAACTCCGTCCGTGAGCTGATCAAGGAACGGGTCATCTACGAGCGGGAGCGCGCGACCGGCCTGTCGCGGTCCGCCTACCTGATGTCGAAGGTGTTCGTGCTCGGCATGATCACCGTCTTCCAGGGCCTGCTGGTCGGCGTGATCGGCTTCGCCGGCCGGGAGATCCCGCAGGAGGGCCTGATCCTCGGCAGCGCCACGATGATCGAGCTCTCCCTGCCGATCATGGCGCTGGGCTTCACCTCGATGATGTTCGGACTGATCATCTCGTCGCTGGTGAAGACCGCGGAGAAGACCATGCCGCTGCTGGTCATGTTCGCGATCATCCAGGTCGTCTTCACCGGCTGCCTCTTCGCCCTGAACGGCGCGGTCGGCGTCAACCAGTTCTCGTACCTGATGCCGTCCCGCTGGGCGGTCGCCGCCGCCGGTGCCACGCTGGACTTCAACCGGATCAGCCCGCCCGAGGAGGGCACCGGGACGGACCCGCTGTGGGAGCACTCCGTCGGCGCCTGGGGCTTGGACATGGCCGCGCTGATCGTCCTCGGCGTGATCTGCGGCTTCTTCGTGGCCCGCTTCCTGCGCCGCCACGAGCCCGAGGTCATGCGCAAGTAGGTCCGGCCTCACGCCCCGAAGGGCGGCACCCCGTCAGGAGGGTGCCGCCCTTCGGCGTTCGGCGGAGCGTCGGCGTGAAGAGGTCCGCGCCGACCTCAGTACGCGCTGTTGACGTTGTCCATGGAGCCGTACTTGTCCGCGGCGTAGTTGCAGGCGGCGGCGATGTTGGCTACCGGGTCGTAGATGTCCCAGGACGTACCGGGGACGTGGTAGGCCTTGAACGTCGGCGGGATGACCTGGAGCAGGCCCTTCGACGGGATGCCGTTGATGGCGTTGATGTCCCAGTCGTTGATGGCCTTCGGGTTGCCGGAGGACTCCCGGATGATGTTGCGGTGGATGCCGCTGTAGGTGCCCGGGATGTCGTGCTTGGCCATGATGGACCTGGCCTCGCGGATCCAGCCGTCGAGGTTGTCCGGGTAGGACTTCGCGGAGACCTGCCTGACCTCGACGCGGTCGGCGGACCGGCTCGCGGTCTTCTTCGCCTCACGCTGGGCGGCGGCCTTCTTCACAGCGGCCTTCTTCTCGGCGGCCGCCTTCTGCTGTGCGGCGGCCTGCTTCGCTGCCGCCTCCTTCTGCGCCTCGATGGCGGCGACCTTCTGGCTCGCACCGGCGAGCTGGTCGGCGACGCCGGCGTGCACGTCCTTGATCTGCTGCTGGTGCTGGCTGCTGTACGCCACCTTGGCCGCCGGAGCGGCCTCGCTCGTGGTCGTCGTCTGCGCGCCGGCCGGGAAAGCGGCCAGGGCGACGGCGGTGACGCCGAGCGCGCCGACACCGGCGAACGCGGTCTTCTGGGCGCGGTTCAGGCTCTGGGCGCGGTCCAGGGAGCGGCGATAACCACGGGTGAGGATGTTCTTGGGCATGGCGGGATAGACCTCTTCGAGTAGCGCGGAGGTCGCTCTCGTCCGGTGGGGACAGGGGTGCATCCGGGGCACAAACGCTGCGGGGCGAAACCCGCCGCGCTGAGCGACGAGAGCAATTCTTAGCGGCCGCAAAATCGAGAGGCAAAGGTGTGACGTACGAAGCCGGGTAGTGGATCAGGGTCCGGCAAAACGGGGCAGACAGGACCGTCTGCCCCGCTCAAAACGGACGAGTCGTTCTCCTACTCCCGTTCGTACGTGACGTGCACCCTATGCGAGGGCTCACACCGAGGGCACGGTCATCTCACTGAGGGTTGCTTGAGCAACGCATTGTGTGAGGGACGTTCCCGGGACCTCCTACGGCAGGAGGAGATGGACGTCCCCGAACTCGTGCCAGAGGTAGCGCCCGCGCACCGCCTCCTCGTACCCGCGGTCGATCGCCGCACGTCCCGCCACCGCCTCCAGCATCAGCAGATGCGACGCCTCGGGCTCGTGCAGCCCCGTCAGCAGCCCGTGCACCACCCGCACCCCACGCTCCGGAGTGACGACCAGACCGGTCCACCCCTCCCGGGCCCGTACGACCCCGTCGGCGCCGGCCGCCGACTCCACCGCCCGCACGGCCGTCGTCCCCACGGCCACGACCCGCCGGCCCCCCGCCCGCGCGGCGTTGATCAGCCGGGCGGAGGCCTGCGGAACGCGGAACCGCTCCGGATACGGCGGCTCGTGCGCCTCCGCCGACGCCACCCCCGTGTGCAGCGTCACCGGCGCGAACTGCACCCCCCGGCTCACCAGCTCCGCCACCAGCCGCGCCGTGAAGGGACGCGCCGCGCTCGGCATCTCCGCACTGCCCGTCCCGTCGGCGGACGGCAGCGCGAACACCGTCTGGTACACGGACAACGGCTGGTCCCGCTCCGTATAGGAGTAGCGGATGGGCCGCCCGTGCTCCCGCAGCACCGCCGGAACCTCCGCCCCGGTCACCCGCGCCCACCACAGCCGCTCCCCTCGGGCACTCAGCGGCTCCTCCAGCGTCAGCCGCCCGCCGCCGGGCAGCCGCACCTCCGTTCCCGCGAGCCGGCCTCCCTCCCGGGCCGGCGCCTCACCTTGTACTCCCGCACGCGCGCGCGTGGTGCCCCGCCCGTCCGGCTCCCGCAGCTCCACCGCCCACCGGCCGTCGTCCCCGCGCGTGGAGAAGTGCACCACCACGCGCGCGTCCCCCACCCGTCCGTCGACGGCCGCGGCCAGCGTGGGCGACGTGTTCACGATCAGCAGGTCCCCGGACCGCAGCAGCCGCGGCAGCTCCGCGAAGGAGTGGTGCGACACCTCCGTGCCCCGTGAGACCAGCAGCCGCACGTTGTCCCGGTCCAGCCCGGGCCCCCGCTGCTCGGCCGGCAGCCGCGCCGACAGCTCCTCGGGCACCTTCAGAGCCAGTGTCACCGCCGTCCCTCCAGCAGCGCCGGGGCCGCGTAGCGCCCGCTCGCCGGCCGCTCGTCCAGCAGCCGCAGCAGCGCCGGGACGACATCCGCCGGATCGGGGCGCGGATCGTCGTCGTCCGGTACGGCCGCCGCGTACAGGTCCGTCGCCATGTCCCCGGGATCGACCGCCCACACCCGAAGCCCCGGCTCCTCGGCGGCCAGCACCGCCGCCACCTGGTCCAGGGCCGCCTTGGACGCCCCGTAACCGCCCCACGTCTCGTACGCCTCGGCGGCGGCGTCCGAGCTGACCGTGATCACCGCACCCGACGCGGCCGACCGCAGCAGCGGCAGCGCCTCCTGCACCAGACCCAGCGCGGCCACCGTGTTCACCTCCAGCGCCCGGCGCAGCCCGTCCAACGGCAGCTCCGCCAGCCGCACCAGCGGCTCCGCGCCCAGCGCACTCGCGTTGCTGACCAGCAGGTCCACCCCGCCCAGCCGCCACGCCGCCGCCACCAGCTCCGCCCGGTGCCCGGCGTCCGTCACGTCCCCGGGCAGCGCCCTCACCCGCGTGCCGTAGGACGCCAGCGCCGCCGCCGTCCCCTCGAGCACCTCCGGCGTCCTGGCGTCGAGCACCAGATTCCAGCCCCGCTCCGCCAGGGCCTCGGCGAGCGCCCTGCCCAGTCCCTTCGACGCCCCTGTGATGATCGCTACCGGCATGACCCGTCTCCTCGTCGTCGGCGCCTCCTGATCGGCGTGGCCTCAACCTAGGAACCGGGCCGCGCCCACCGCCTCGGGCACGGGCCGCAACCCCGCGGGGCCCTTTGCCCTAGGGCCCCCGGACGGGACCCCGGTCCTACACCCGCCGCCCTAGGTCCAGCGCCCCAGGCGGCGGCCGTCACAGGTCCGATCCGCGCCGTCGGGGCCCGCCGGTACCGTGAGGACATGAGTCACGGCCCCCGGTCCGGCCTCGCCGCGGTGAGTTCCGCGCTGCTGGCCATGAGCAGGCACCTCGAGGTGCGCGACGTCCTCAAGACGATCGTCGCCTCCGCCCGCGAGCTGCTCGACGCCCAGTACGCGGCCCTCGGCGTCCCCGACGACCACGGCGGCTTCGCCCAGTTCGTGGTCGACGGCGTCAGCGACGAGCAGTGGAAGGCCATCGGCCCCCTGCCCCGCCAGCACGGCATCCTCGCCGCGATGCTGCACGACGCCCGGCCCGAGCGCCTCGCCGACGTCCGCAAGGACCCCCGCTTCGAGGGCTGGCCGTCCGCCCACCCCGACCTGGCCGACTTCCTGGGGCTGCCGATCCGCGACGGCGACGAGGTCATCGGCGCGCTCTTCCTGGCGAACAAGCTGCGCCCTGAGGGGGGACACCCCCCACACCCCCCGTGCGAGAAGTCCCAGGGCGGCTGCGGCTTCACCGAGGAGGACGAGGAACTGCTCGGCATCCTCGCCCAGCACGCCGCGATCGCCCTCACCAACGCCCGCCTGTACGAGCGCAGCCGCGAGCTGACCATCGCCGAGGAACGCTCCCGCCTCGCCCACGAGCTGCACGACGCCGTCAGCCAGAAACTGTTCTCGCTGCGCCTGACCGCCCAGGCCGCCGCCACCCTGGTCGACCGCGACCCCGCGCGCGCCAAGGGCGAGCTCCAGCAGGTCGCGCAGCTCGCCGCCGAGGCCGCCGACGAGCTGCGCGCCGCCGTCGTGGAACTGCGCCCCGCCGCCCTGGACGAGGACGGACTCGTCGCCACCCTCCGCACCCAGATCCAGGTCCTCGACCGCGCCCACACCGCGCGCGTGACCTTCACCGGCCACGGCGTGAAGGCCCTGCACGCCGCCCAGGAGGAGGCCGTGCTGCGCGTCGCCCAGGAGGCGCTGCACAACGCGCTGCGCCACTCCGGAGCGGAACACGTCGACGTGACGCTGACCCGGCGCGGCCCCGGAGCCGTGCTGCGGGTCACCGACGACGGCAGCGGCTTCGACCCGCGCACGGTGCGCCGCGCGGGACGCCACCTGGGCCTGGTCTCGATGCGGGACCGGGCGAACGGTGCCGGCGGCACGCTGACCGTGGAGTCGGCGCCCGGCAAGGGCACCACGATCGAGATGGAGGTTCCCGGTGGCTGATGCGATCAAGGTGCTGCTCGTCGACGACCACCAGGTGGTCCGCCGGGGGCTGCGCACGTTCCTGGAGGTGCAGGACGACATCGAGGTCGTCGGCGAGGCCGCCGACGGCGCCGAGGGCGTCGCACGCGCCGAGGAGCTGAAACCCGACGTGATCCTCATGGACGTCAAGATGCCGGGCATGGACGGCGTCGACGCGCTGCGCCGGCTCCGCGAGCTGGACAACCCCGCGCGCGTACTGGTCGTCACCAGCTTCACCGAGCAGCGCACGGTCGTCCCGGCCCTGCGGGCGGGCGCGGCGGGCTACGTGTACAAGGACGTCGACCCCGACGCGCTGGCCGGCGCCATCCGCTCCGTCCACGCCGGGCACATCCTGCTGCAGCCCGAGATCGCGGGCGCCCTCCTGTCCCAGGAGGAGAGCGGCTCCGGTCAGGGCCGAGGGGGATCGCTCACGGAGCGGGAGCGCGAGGTGCTGGGCCTGATAGCGGACGGCCGGTCCAACCGGGAGATCGCCCGGGCGCTGGTCCTCTCCGAGAAGACCGTGAAGACCCACGTCTCGAACATCCTGATGAAACTCGACCTCGCGGACCGCACGCAGGCCGCGCTGTGGGCCGTACGCCACGGTGTGACCGGCTGACTGTCGGACCGGTACGCCGCGGCAACCCGGAGGGTTCCACTCCGGTGCGAGATTCATACCGTCGTGGGAATGTCCCCCACATGGCGCATCCTTCTCCGCGCCCGGCCGTTCTCCAGTGCGTGCTGCGGCGAGTGCCGCGGCAATCGCTAGGGAGGGTTTAGCAAGTGAAGAACCTGAAGAAGGCAGCGGCTGTGACGATGGTGGCCGGCGGGCTGATCGCCGCGGGTGCGGGCATGGCCTCCGCCACCGACGGCTCCCACGCCCACGGTGAGGCCATCGGCTCCCCGGGTGTCATCTCGGGCAACGTCGTCCAGGCCCCGATCCACATCCCGGTGAACGCGGTCGGCAACAGCGTCAACGTCATCGGCCTCCTGAACCCGGCCTTCGGCAACCTGGGCCTCAACCACTGACCCACGCCCCCACAGCGCCCCGGCCTCCCGTCCCCACCCGGGAGGCCGCCCGCGTACCCACGGCTGACCCAGCGGGCACTCGTGCTGCACCCCGCCCACCCCACCCAGCCAGCCTGCGGACAGTCGTGCCGCGCCCCACCCAGCTCACCTAGCCTGCGGGCAGTCGTGCCGCTGGGGCGGCATGGGTGGGCGCTGGGGCCCCCTCTGGGGGAGGCACCCCGTCAGCGCCGGGCCGCGCACCCCAAGCCCGCACCACACCAACGCCGGGCACCCCCACCCAGGGACGTCACCGCTCCCGCTCCTCCACAACGGAGTTGTACGCCGCGACCTGCGCCCGCCGAGCCGTCCGCTCCACCGGCCGCAGCGCCTCACCCCGCGCCGCCATCTCCGACGCGCTCACCGCACCCCCGTGCCCGTTCTCGTACGCCAGCGCCACCAACGCCCCCACCCGCTGCGCCAACTCCAGCACCCGCACCGCCCGCGGCGGATACCCCGGCGCCAGCACCTCCCGCCCCCGCTCCGCCCGCGCCCGGTACGCCGCGACCGCCGCCTCCGCCACCGGCCCCGACCCGGCGACGTCCAGCCGCGTCAACACCTCCGTCGCGTCCCGCAGCGCCTCCGCCAGCTCCCGCTCCGCCTCCCCGAGCGACGGCACGTCCGCCGGCGGAGCCTCCCGCACCGGCAGGCAGTGCCAGACGACCTCGACGTGCACATCACCCGACGGCCCGGCCTCGGACACCTCCGGCACCAGCCCCAGCGCCGCCCCGTGACAGACCACCGCCTCCTCGGCCTCCAGCGCCCGCGCGTTGAACTCCGGCGGACCGCTCAGCCCCAGCGGATGCCCCGGCGCGGGCAGCGCGACCCGCAGCCCGGTCGCCCCGAGCGCCCGCAACCGCCCGAGCGCCAGCGTGAGACCGACCGGCCCCGCCTCACCGGGCAACCCCTCCACCCGATGCACCGCGTCCTCGCCGACGATCGCGACCGCGGCGTCATCCGGCGAGACGAGTCCGGCAATAAGGGCATTTCCCCAGGCGGCAAGGCGCCCTGCGCGTGGTTCCGAGAGCATGCCCCCACCCTAAGGACCGGACCGATGGAACAGCGAAGCCGACCGGTGGCGTAGATTTCCTGGAGGGCCTGCGCCCACCGGCGCGGCGGCCCCAGCCACAGGCGTACGCGACAGCCGAGACCGGCCACACTGCAAGGGGAGACACTGCGCTCATGAGCGATGTTCTGGAGCTTCAGGACGTATCCGTGGTCCGCGAGGGCCGGGCTCTGGTGGACCAGGTCTCCTGGTCGGTCAAGGAGGGCGAGCGCTGGGTCATCCTCGGCCCCAACGGCGCCGGCAAGACCACCCTCCTCAACGTCGCGTCCAGCTACCTCTACCCCAGCCAGGGCACCGCCACCATCCTCGGCGAGACCCTCGGCAAGCCCGGCACCGACGTCTTCGAGCTCCGCCCGCGCATCGGCATGGCCGGCATCGCCATGGCCGACAAGCTGCCCAGGCGCCAGACCGTCCTGCAGACCGTGCTGACCGCCGCCTATGGCATGACCGCCGGCTGGCAGGAGGAGTACGAGGACGTCGACGAGCTGCGCGCCCGCGCCTTCCTCGACCGCCTCGGCATGACGGAGTACCTGGACCGCCGGTTCGGCACCCTCTCCGAGGGCGAGCGCAAGCGCACGCTGATCGCCCGCGCCCTGATGACCGACCCCGAGCTGCTGCTCCTGGACGAGCCGGCCGCCGGCCTCGACCTCGGCGGCCGCGAGGACCTCGTCCGCCGCCTCGGCCGCCTCGCCCGCGACCCCATCGCCCCCTCGATGATCATGGTCACCCACCATGTCGAGGAGATCGCGCCGGGCTTCACCCACGTCCTGATGATCCGCCAGGGCAAGGTCCTGGCCGCGGGCCCCCTGGAACTCGAACTCACCTCCCGCAACCTGTCCCTCTGCTTCGGCCTCCCGCTCGTCGTGGAGCAGGTCGGCGACCGTTGGACCGCACAGGGGCTCCCCCTGTCCTGACCGCCCCTTGTGCGCCCTGTCCCCGGCACGTGTCACGGACCTACCATGACCACGTGAACGACATCGACGCATGGGTGTGGTGGCTCGTCGCCGCGGCAGCGCTCGGAATTCCGCTCGTCGTGACCGCGATGCCGGAGTTCGGGATGCTCGCCGTCGGCGCGGTCGCGGCCGCCGTCGCCTCCGGCATCGGGGCCGACGTCGTCGTCCAGGTACTCGTCTTCGTCATCGTCTCGGTCGCCCTCATCGCCGTCGTACGGCCCATCGCCGCCCGGCACCGCTCCCAACGGCCCCAACTCGCCACCGGCGTCGACGCCCTGAAGGGCAGACAGGCCGTCGTGCTGGAGCGGGTCGACGGCAACGGCGGCCGGATCAAACTCGCCGGCGAGGTCTGGTCGGCACGCGCACTCGACACCGGCCGCGCCTACGAAGCCGGCCAGGAAGTGGACGTCGTGGACATCGAGGGGGCCACCGCGATCATCATGTGACCGGCCCGACGCAAGTGGCCCGAACGTGCCCCGTGGCATGCGACGGTCTGTCAGACTCGACCAGCAAGATCTTCAGGCGGAGAAGGGTACGCGGAGCCACGATGCAACCGGTCATCATCGTACTGATCATCCTGGTGGTGTTGGTCTTCATCGCCCTGATCAAGACCATCCAGGTCATCCCACAGGCCAGTGCCGCCATCGTCGAGCGCTTCGGCCGCTACACGCGGACGCTGAACGCGGGACTGAACATCGTCGTCCCGTTCATCGACACCATCCGCAACCGCATCGACCTGCGCGAACAGGTCGTCCCCTTCCCGCCGCAGCCGGTGATCACCCAGGACAACCTGGTCGTCAACATCGACACCGTCATCTACTACCAGGTGACCGACGCCCGCGCCGCGACGTACGAAGTGGCCAGCTACATCCAGGCGATCGAACAGCTCACCGTCACCACCCTGCGCAACATCATCGGTGGCATGGACCTCGAGCGGACCCTGACCTCCCGTGAGGAGATCAACGCGGCCCTGCGCGGCGTCCTCGACGAGGCCACCGGCAAGTGGGGCATCCGCGTCAACCGCGTGGAGCTCAAGGCCATCGAACCGCCCACCTCCATCCAGGACTCGATGGAGAAGCAGATGCGCGCCGACCGGGACAAGCGCGCCGCGATCCTCCAGGCCGAAGGTGTCCGGCAGTCCGAGATCCTGCGCGCCGAGGGCGAGAAGCAGTCCCAGATCCTGCGCGCCGAAGGCGAGGCCAAGGCCGCCGCCCTGCGTGCCGAGGGCGAGGCCCAGGCCGTCCGCACGGTCTTCGAGGCGATCCACGCCGGCGACCCGGACCAGAAGCTGCTCTCCTACCAGTACCTCCAGATGCTCCCGAAGATCGCCGAGGGCGACGCCAACAAGCTCTGGATCGTCCCCAGCGAGATCGGCGACGCCCTCAAGGGCCTGTCCGGCGCCATGGGCAACTTCGGCGGCCTGGGCGGCGGTTCGGGCAACGGCGGCAGCAACACAGGCGCCTCGGTCCCGGCCCAGGAACGCCGCGAAAAGCCGAGCATCGACTGACGGCGCCTTCTGAACAGCGGGCAACACCCGCGCCCCGTACGGGGCGCGGGGCTGTGTCGATATGCCGCTCCGCCGCGTGGGCGCGACCTGCCGCACACAGTCCGCGGCCGGGCACCAAAAGCCGCTACGGCGGGGCCGTCACGCCGCGTCCAGCACCAGCCATTCCGGCAGCGCCTCGAGGTCGTCCCGGGCCAGCGCCAGCAACATCGCGTCGGCCGGCGTCGGCTCGAACGGCGTCCTCAGCAGCGGCATGCCCGCCTGCTCCGGCGTCCGGTTCGCCTTGCGGTGATTGTCCTCCGCGCAGGACGCCACCGTGTTCAGCCACGTGTCCTGCCCGCCGTGCGACCTCGGCACCACGTGGTCCACGGTCGTCGCCCGCCGGCCGCAGTACGCGCACCGGTGCCGGTCCCGGACCAGCACGCCCCGCCTCGACCACGGCGCACGTCTTCGGAAGGGCACCCGCACGTATTGGCACAGCCTGATCACCCGGGGCGCCGGTATGTCCAGCGCGGCTCCGCGCATCCGCAGTTCGGGGTGGGCCTGCTCGACGACGGCCTTGTCCTGGAGCACCAGAACGACGGCTCGATTCAGCGTCACCGTCGACAGCGGCTCGAAGCTCGCGTTCAGCACCAGCGTGTCCCGCATACCAGCCCACCTCCCGTGTGCACCGGCCCACCCCCTGGCGGGCTGGGATCAACTCTGGCCGGGCACGCCGGGATGGACAACGCAATATCCGCCGCTCACCACGAGGGCCGTCCCCGCATCCCCTCCAAGGCCCCCGGCAACAAAAATGCCCGCCCCTGATCACTTCCAAGACCAGAGGCGGGCAAACGTTCCATGAACGCTCGGTTGCTCAGCTGTCGGCGGGCACCTCGTACTCACCGACGAGCTGGGCACGCGCGATCGTGTGGAACCGCAGGTTGAAGCCCACGACGGCGGGCGTCGCATCGGCGTCCGGGCCGAGCTTCTCCTCGTCCACGGCGTACACCGTGAAGACATAACGGTGCGGGCCGTCGCCGGCCGGCGGCGCGGCACCGCCGAAGTCCTTGCTGCCGTAGTCGTTGCGCGCCTGTACGGCGCTCTTCGGCAGCCCCTCGAACGTGCCGCTGCCCGCACCCACCGGCAGCTCGGTCACCGAGGCCGGGATGTCGAACACCACCCAGTGCCAGAAACCGCTGCCCGTCGGGGCGTCCGGGTCGTAGCACGTCACGGCGAAGCTCTTGGTCTCGGCGGGGAAGCCCTCCCACCGCAGGTGCGGAGAAGTGTTGCCGGCCGCGTGGACCTGACCCTCCTTGAGCGTCGCCCCCTCCTGGACGTCGTCGCTCGTGACCGTGAACGACGGCACGGGCGGGTGGAAGTCATGGGGGAGCGGACGCCGCTTGAGCTCGGTCACCTCGGTACCTCCTGATCGTTTGGTGCAGAGATGACCGAGCCTAGAACCACTAGAACCAGTTCCGCTTGCTGCCGACCTCGGACAGCCACTGGTTGAGGTACGCCGTCCAGTCGGTCCCCTGGTAGTCGTTCAGCCCCACCTTGAACGACCGGAACGTGTCGCTGCCCTCGCTGAACAGGCCCGGCTTCTTGTCCATCTCCAGCACGACGTCCATCGCCTGCGCGTCGGCCACGAAGCTCAGCTCGACCTGGTTCAGCCCCCGGTACTGCTGCGGCGGGAAGAACTCGATCTCCTGGTAGAAGGGCAGCTTCTGCCGCGTACCCCGGATGTGACCGCGCTCCATGTCCGCGCTCTTGAAGCGGAAGCCCAGCTGGATGAACGCGTCCAGGATCGCCTTCTGCGCCGGCAGCGGGTGCACGTTGATCGCGTCCAGGTCACCGGAGTCCACGGCACGAGCGATCTCCAGCTCGGTCGTGACCCCGATGTTCATCCCGCGCAGCGCCTGCCCGTCGATCATCGTGACCGGCGTTTCCCACGGGATCTCCAGCCCGAACGGCACCACGTGCACCGCGTTCGCCTTGAGCTCGAAGGCACCGCCGAGCCGCACCTTCGTGAACTCGATGTCCTGCTTGTACTCCTGGTCGCCGCTCTCCACCTCGACCTTGGCCTGCAGACCGACCGACAGACCCTCGATCTGCTGGTCGACCGAACCGCCCTGGATTCGCACCTCACCCTGGACGACACCGCCCGGAACGACGTTGACCTCACTCAGTACGGTCTCCACCGAAGCACCGCCGGCCCCCAGGCTCGCGAGCAGCTTCTTGAACGCCATGTCTCTCCCTCTCCAGGCTGTGTGTGAACCCTTGGTCCGTAGAAACGCGATCCGGCCGCGACCGGTTCCGCGCCCCTCACCCTGACAAGGCCGGGCGCCCGCTGACCACCCCTGCGAACCACCCGCCTGCGTTACGCTCGGACGGCATGATCGCGAGCCCCGACCGTACGCCCCTGCCCCGGGAATTCTTCGACCGCCCCATCCTCGAGGTGGCCCCCGAGCTCCTGGGCCGCATCCTCCTGCGGAACACCCCGGACGGTCCGATCGCCCTCCGCCTGACGGAGGTCGAGGCCTACGACGGTGAGAACGACCCCGGCTCGCATGCCTACCGAGGCCGCACACCCCGCAACGACGTGATGTTCGGTCCCCCCGGACACGTGTACGTCTACTTCACCTACGGCATGTGGTTCTGCATGAACCTGGTCTGCGGTCCCGAGGGCAGGGCGAGCGCCGTGCTGCTCCGCGCCGGCGAGATCATCGAGGGCGCCGAGCTGGCCCGCACCCGTCGGCTCTCGGCCCGCAATGACAAGGAACTGGCCAAGGGGCCGGCCCGCCTGGCCACCGCCCTCGGCGTGGACCGCGCGCTGAACGGCACGGACGCGTGCACCACCGAGGAAACCCCGCTGCGCATCCTGACCGGCGCCCCCGTGCCGCGCGACCAGGTACGCAACGGCCCGCGCACCGGCGTGGCCGGCGAGGGCGGCGTCCACCCCTGGCGTTACTGGGTCGCGGACGACCCGACGGTCAGCCCCTACCGGGCCCACGTGCCACGGCGCCGCCGAAGTTGACTCGCCCCCTACGAGGCGCGTAACGTGGCCCGAGCCGCTGAACCGGGTACGGCGATCGCCTGCAGCCGGAGCGGCCAACCCACTACAACGAATCCTCTCGCGAGGCGGATTTCGGCGTGTCCGCATGCCCGAATTCGAACTCACCGGCTCGATTATGAGCCGACAGGGAAATCGGCTAACGTAGTGAATGTCGAAAGGCCGACGAGCGAAAGCCCGAAAGCCTCGGCAAATCCCGCCGACAGGGAATCAGGGCCGAAAGGATCTGATAGAGTCGGAAACGCCGGAAAGGGAAACGCGAAAGCGGGAACCTGGAAGGCACCGAGGAAATCGGATCGGAAAACGGTCTGATAGAGTCGGAAACGCAAGACCGAAGGGAAGCGCCCGGAGGAAAGCCCGAGAGGGTGAGTACA